>NZ_JAKRRY010000032.1 GCF_026191675.1 Vibrio qingdaonensis
TCCCTTGATACCGCATTTTGTGAGGATAACTCTCGTATTAGAGCGGACGATCGAGCAGAGGCTTTTGCTAGGATCAGGCAGATGAGTTTGAACCTATTAAAGAGTGAGACCACGTTTAAAGGTGGCATTAAACGTAAACGGATGAACTGTGCAATGGAGGAAAACTACCTAAGTAAGGTTCTTGTAAGCCTTACGTAGCGGGGATGTTCATGCGGTTTCCGTGCGCAATGGATGAAAACTACCTAAGTAAGGTTCTCGTAAGCCTTACGTAACGGTGATGTTCATGCGGTTTCCGTGGATCAAGAGGAAGCAGAAGAAAGCAAATCGAAGTAACGCTTATCTTTCTCAAGTCCTTGCAGGGCAAGGGGCTTCGTAATCTTGCCCTGAATCTCATCATCACTGACATTAATTATATACCCTGTTTTTATGCTAGCAGGGTAGTAAAAGTATTATTCACAATTTATAGAAGAACAATTATGTTTATACCCGTCATTATGGCTGGTGGCTCAGGCTCTCGACTATGGCCACTATCACGCTCGGCTTTTCCTAAGCAGTTTTTAGCATTAGGTAATCAAGACTCCCTGACAATGTTGCAGTCAACATTAGACCGAATTAGTGGAATGTCGACATCTGAAGCGATCATTATTTCTAATGAAGATCACCGCTTTGTTGTGGCGGAGCAGCTTCGTACTTTTGGGCAGAAAGCTAGGATTATATTAGAACCTGCTGGGCGAAATACCGCACCTGCTATCGCACTTGCAGCAATGCAGGCCATAGCGCATGGTGATGATCCTGTGATGTTGGTATTAGCAGCAGATCATGTTGTAAAAGATACTCCCGCTTTCCAAGAGTCAATTCGTAAAGCCCAAGTTGTTGCAGATGCTGGTAAGCTAGCGACTTTTGGTATTGTTCCAACAGCACCAGAAACTGGGTACGGCTATATTAAACGGGGCACTCAGGAAGGCGAAGCGGGTTATGTTGTTGATCAGTTTGTTGAAAAGCCTCAACTAGACGTCGCTGAGCAATACGTTGCGAGTGGTGAATATTATTGGAACAGTGGCTGCTTTATGTTTAAAGCCAGTGTCTTCCTAGGAGAGCTTAAAAACTACTCCCCAGAAATTTATGAATGCTGCTTGAAAGCCACCAATGGCACGACAGAGGATATGGATTTTATCCGTGTTGATAAAAGCGAATTCTTAAAGTGTCCGGATGATTCTGTTGATTACGCCGTTATGGAACGCACTGATAAAGCGGTTGTCGTGCCAATGGACGCAGGGTGGAGTGATGTAGGCTCGTGGTCTGCGTTGTGGGAAGTGTCAGAAAAAGACGGTGCGGGCAATGTAATTCATGGAGATGCAATAACAGAAGACACTGAAGGGTGCTATATCTATGCACCGAATAAGCTCGTTGCCTCTGTTGGTGTGAAAGATATTGTGGTTGTAGAAACCAAAGATGCGGTTTTGGTCGCTCATAAAGACAATGTTCAACAGGTTAAGAAAATAGTTGAGCATCTAAAAGCAGAAAACCGAGCAGAGTTCAGAGAGCACAGAGAAGTGTACCGCCCTTGGGGTAAATCAGACGCTATCGATGGCGGTGAGCGTTATAAAGTAAACAGAATCACAGTGCAGCCAGGTAAGAAACAGTCACTTCAAATGCACTATCATCGTGCAGAGCACTGGGTGGTGGTTTCTGGTACCGCAAAAGTGAGCAGCAATGACAAACAGCAGATTATCACAGAAAATCAATCGCTATACATACCAGTAGGCGTAAGCCACATGGTGGAAAACCCAGGCCAAATGCCGTTAGAGCTTATTGAAATACAATCAGGTTCATACCTAAACGAAGATGATGTAGTACGTTTAGAGGAAAGTAAATAATGACTAATTTAACATGTTTTAAAGCTTATGATATCCGTGGCCAGCTAGGTTCAGAGCTAGATAATGATATCGCATACCGAATTGGTCGCGCTTACGGTCAGTTTTTAAAAAGTGAAAGTGCCGAAGAAAAAACCATAGTGGTCGGTGGTGATGTTCGACTAACCAGTGAAGAGCTTAAGCTTTCTTTGGCGAACGGCATCATGGATGCAGGAGTACATGTCTTAGATATTGGTCTGTCGGGCACTGAAGAGATCTACTTTGCCACGTTTCATTTAGGGGTTGATGGTGGCGTAGAAGTAACGGCCAGTCACAACCCGATGGATTACAACGGTATGAAATTGGTTCGTGAAGGCGCTAAGCCAATTAGCGGTGATACTGGCTTGAGAGATATTCAGACTCTTGCAGAAGAGAACGTGTTTGTTAATGTCGTAGAAAAAGGCACGTACAAGAAGATAGATATACTGAATGATTATACTGACCATTTAATGGGATACATTAACCCAGAAAACATCAAACCGATGAAGTTAGTGATCAACTCGGGTAACGGTGCTGCAGGTCATGTCATTGACTCTTTGGGAGAGCGCTTCAAAGCACTTAATATTCCACTGGAAATCGTTAAAGTTCACCATGAAGAAGATGGTAATTTCCCGAATGGTATCCCCAATCCATTATTACCTGAGTGTCGTGAAGATACGGCAAACGCAGTGAAAGAACATAAAGCGGATATGGGTATTGCATTCGATGGTGACTTTGACCGCTGTTTCCTGTTTGATGAAAATGGCGACTTTATTGAAGGCTACTACATTGTAGGTCTACTGGCAGAAGCCTTCTTGCAAAAAGAAAAAGGTGCAAAGATCATTCATGATCCGCGATTGTCTTGGAACACAATTGACGTCGTTACTCAAGCGGGCGGTGTACCGGTTATGTCAAAAACAGGCCACGCCTTCATCAAAGAGCGTATGCGCAAAGAAGATGCGATTTATGGCGGCGAGATGAGTGCCCACCATTACTTCCGTGACTTTGCATATTGTGACTCGGGTATGATTCCTTGGCTACTGGTGACAGAATTGCTGTCTGTTAAAGGCATGAAGTTATCTGCAACTGTCAAAGAACGCATTGCTGCGTATCCTTCATCAGGTGAAATCAACTCAAAGCTAGAGAATCCAAAAGAATCTATTCAGCGCGTTCTCGACGCCTACAAATCAGATGCGCTTGAATTTGATGAAACCGATGGTATTAGCTTAGAATTCGCAGATTGGCGTTTTAACTTGCGCTCATCTAATACTGAGCCAGTGGTTCGTTTGAACGTTGAAAGTAAAGGGAGTGTAGCTCAGATGTCTACAAAAACTCAGGATATTTTGAATATTCTAAGGAGTGCTAAATGAAAATATTGATAACTGGTGGTGCGGGTTTTATCGGCTCGGCAGTTGTTCGTCATATAATCAACGACACCAAAGACTCAGTGGTAAACATTGATTCACTGACTTATGCAGGTAACTTAGAGTCACTTGAAGAGATTGACTCAAATGAGCGTTACGCATTTGAGCAAGTAGACATTTGTGACCGCGCAGCACTAGATCGTGTGTTTGCAGAGCACAAACCCGATGCGGTCATGCATTTGGCGGCAGAGTCTCATGTTGATCGATCGATCGATGGTCCTGCTGCTTTTATTGAAACAAATATTGTCGGTACCTACAATTTACTTGAGGCTGCTCGAGCATATTGGATTAATCTTGATAAAGATAAACAGCGAGCATTCCGTTTCCATCACATTTCTACTGATGAAGTATATGGTGACCTCGAAGGTACCGATGACCTGTTTACCGAAGAAACATCTTATGAGCCTTCTTCTCCTTACTCGGCTTCAAAAGCGTCTAGCGACCACTTGGTTAGGGCATGGCTGAGAACTTATGGCCTTCCTACAATCGTGACCAACTGCTCCAACAACTATGGCCCTTATCACTTCCCTGAAAAGCTCATTCCTTTGATGATTTTGAATGCTTTAGACGGTAAATCCTTGCCGGTTTACGGTGATGGCATGCAGATCCGTGATTGGTTGTTTGTAGAAGATCACGCTAGAGCACTATATAAAGTAGTGACAGAAGGCGTTATAGGAGAAACCTATAATATTGGAGGCCATAATGAGAAAGCGAACATCGAAGTTGTTAAGACTATTTGTGCATTGCTAGAAGAGTTGGTTCCGAATAAACCTGAAGGTGTAAAGTCCTATGAAGAGCTGATCACGTACGTGACAGATCGCCCAGGCCACGATGTACGCTATGCGATTGACGCGTCTAAGATTGAGCGAGAATTGGAGTGGAGACCGGAAGAGACCTTCGAATCAGGTATTCGAAAAACCGTCGAGTGGTATTTGAACAACAAACCTTGGTGGAGTCGTGTGCTTGATGGCTCATACAGTTTAGAGCGTTTGGGGGCAGAAAAGTAATATGAAAGGTATTGTATTGGCTGGTGGGTCTGGTACTCGCTTATATCCGCTGACTCGCGGTACTTCAAAACAGCTACTTCCAATCTATGATAAGCCAATGGTTTATTACCCGATCTCTACGCTGATGCTAGCGGGTATTCGCGATATTTTGATCATTACAACACCTGAAGATCAGGCTGGTTTCAAGCGACTTCTGGGTGATGGTAGTGATTATGGCATTAACCTAGAGTATGCCATTCAACCTAGCCCGGATGGACTTACTCAGGCATTCATCATTGGTGAAGAATTCATTGGAGATGACTCAGTTTGTCTTGTTCTTGGTGACAACATCTTTTATGGCCAGGCGTTCAGTAAACAGCTACAGAGTGCTCGAGAATTAACAGAGCAAGGCTTAGCTACAGTATTTGGTTACAAAGTAAAAGACCCGGAGCGATTTGGTGTGGTCGAGTTTGATGCGGACATGAAAGTACTCTCTATCGAAGAGAAACCAAAAGAGCCAAGATCTGATTATGCGGTCACTGGGCTGTATTTCTATGATAATAAAGTTGTGGAACTGGCCAAACAGGTTAAACCATCAGAACGTGGTGAACTAGAGATCACTACACTAAACGAAATGTATCTAAATAATGGTTCTTTGAATGTAGAGTTACTTGGGCGAGGTTTTGCATGGTTGGATACAGGTACACATGAGAGCCTTCATGAAGCATCTTCGTTCGTTCAAACGATTGAGCACGTACAGGGGCTCAAGGTGGCATGTTTAGAGGAGATAGCCTGGCAAAACCAATGGCTGTCTGATGAAGTTTTGAGTGAAATAGCCGGGCCAATGCTTAAAAACGGCTATGGTCAGTATTTGATGAGGCTAATTGAAGACAAGCGCAAAAGAGTGAATAAATAATGAAAGTATTGATTACAGGCTGTCACGGACAAGTTGGTTACTGCCTGGTAGAACGTTTAAATAAGCGTGACGATGTAAAAGTTGTTGCTTATGATCGTGACGCGCTTGATATCACGAGTAAAGAACAAGTTCAGGCTGTAATTGCTCGGTTAATGCCAAACGTTGTGATTAATGCTGCTGCGCATACGGCCGTTGATAAAGCCGAAAGTGATGTCGAACCTAGTTTCGCTATCAATCGTGATGGCCCAATGAACCTTGCGATTGCCGCAGAGAGTGTAGGCGCGTTATTACTGCATATATCAACAGACTATGTTTTTGATGGGAGTAAATCTGAGCCATATTTAGAGTGTGACACAACAGGGCCAAAAGGTGTGTACGGTAAGAGTAAGTTAGCGGGTGAGTTAGCGGTTCAGGAGCATTGCTCGAAATATGCCATCTTGCGCACTGCATGGGTATTTGGTGAGCATGGAAACAACTTTGTGAAAACGATGCTGAGGTTAGGTGCCGACAGACCAGAGCTGGGGATCATCGCAGATCAGCTCGGCGGTCCGAGTTATGCTGGCGACATCGCTGACGCGCTTATCACAATGATGGATAAATTTGCTGTCGCTGATAATGATCTTTCGGGGGTCTATCACTATTCTGGTGCTCCTCATGTGAGTTGGTATGAGTTCGCTAAAGAAATATTCCTAGCTGCTGACAAATATAGTGTTTTGAAAAGTATACCTTTAGTTAATGAAATTACTGCAGATCAGTACCCACTACCAGCGCCTAGGCCAGCTAACTCAAGATTAAATTGCAGCAAAATCGAATCTGTATTTGGAATTGTTCCAAGTGATTGGAAGTTAGCATTGAACAATATTGCGGAATACAAATAATGAAAGTAATTGATACCAAAATCCCAGACGTAAAAATCATTGAACCACAAGTTTTTGGCGATGAACGTGGTTTCTTCATGGAAACTTGGCAGCAAAAGAAGTTTGAAGAGCTGGTTACTGGTGGCAAGCCGACGACATTTGTTCAAGACAATCACTCTAAATCGAAGAAAGGTATTCTGCGAGGTCTACATTATCAGACGGAAAACACTCAAGGTAAATTAGTTCGAGTTGTATCTGGTGAAGTTTTTGATGTGGCTGTGGACGTTCGTAAGGATTCTCCAACATTTGGTCAGTGGATTGGCGTATATCTTTCTGCAGAAAATAAACGACAACTATGGGTGCCAGAAGGCTTTGCCCATGGTTTTTATGTGACGACTGAAGAAGCGGAGTTTGTGTACAAGTGTACAGATTATTATCGTCCTGATGCGGAACACTCGATCCTTTGGAATGACAAAGAGCTTGACATTCAGTGGCCAATTGAAGAAGGTATTGTACCGACACTGTCCTCAAAAGATCTTGACGCTAATTGTTTACGTGAGGCTGTTTATTTGTGATGAAGCTACAGGACTACTTTCTATCTTCAATTAAAAATAGAGACATGTTATTTGCCTTGTCTTCTAGGGAGGTTCAATCTCGCTATAGAGGCTCTCTGTTAGCGAGCGGATGGTTACTATTAACACCTTTTTTTATGTTATTAGTATATTTGTTTGTATTTGGTACAGTGCTGCAATCGAGGTGGAGTACGGGAGAGGAGAGTCAAAGTGAGTTTGCTTTGATACTCTTTCTGGGATTGATATTATTTAATTTTTTCTCAGAGAGTCTAAATCGCTCGACGTCTTTGATAGTATCGAATGAAAATTATGTCAAAAAAGTAGTTTTCCCATTAGAAATAATTCCTCTCTCTTTGATTGTATGTAACATTATTCAACTGATAATTAGTTTAGTAGTTTGGTATATTGGCTATTATCTTGTTTTTGATACTGTTCAGTCAACTTCGCTATATGTTATTCCGATAGTTCTACCGTTCGTAATTATGGTCTTAGCTATTACTTATATTCTATCAGCGCTAGGTGTGTATGTTCGAGATATTTCCCAAATGATTGCGTTGATCACTACCGGGTTGATGTTCTTGTCACCATTATTTTTTCCATTGGAAAAAATACCCGAAGGGTTTAGATTTATTGTAAATTTCAATCCTATTACGATTCCTATAAATAATCTTCGTCAAGCACTTTATTGGGGGGGGGAACCTAATTGGAATCAGTTGGCACTCTACAGTCTGATTGCTTTGCTACTTTTGGTTCTTTCAATTTGGTTCTTTGATAAACTTAGGGATGGTTTTGCAGATGTCTTGTGATTATTCAGTAGAAATCAATGATATAAGTAAAGTTTATGATGTTTATGAAAAACCAATAGATAGACTAAAACAAATGTTCTTAGGTCGCTTTGGTACTTTCAAAACAGAGTTTACAGCCGTTGATAACATCTCATTTAATATAAAAAAAGGCGATGTCGTTGGTATACTCGGTAGAAATGGTTCAGGTAAATCTACTCTACTACAAATGATTTGCTCTACGCTCAGTCCATCAGCAGGTAAATGTAAAGTGCATGGTAGAGTTGCAGCTTTGTTAGAGCTCGGTTCAGGTTTCAATCCGGACTTCACGGGTAAAGAAAATGTATACTTAAACGCAACGTTACTAGGGTTGAGTAGAAAGGAAGTTGATGATAAGTATGAGAGTATCATTGAGTTTTCTGGTGTGCCCCCAGAATTTATTTCTCAACCAATCAGAAACTATTCTAGTGGTATGGTTGTAAGACTAGCATTTTCTGTAATTGCGCATGTTGATGCGGACATTTTGGTTGTTGATGAAGCTCTAAGTGTTGGAGATGCATATTTTGTCCAAAAATGCATGAGGTTTCTTCGAAGCTTTATGGAGAATGGCACTATTATTTTTGTTAGCCATGATACGAGTGCTATATTAAGTTTGTGCAATCGAGCTATTTTGTTAGATTCAGGATCTCTAGTTTTAGATGATAGTCCCAAAAAAGTAGTTGAAACATACTTAGCTCAACTTTATGGCAATGTTAACGAAGATACTGTGAAAAAACACAAAGTCAATGATGACACAGATTACATTGATCAGAGAATGAAATTCATAAATAACAGTAATCTTCGTAATGACATAGATATTTCGATATTTAACGAAGAGAGTTCGGGTTTTGGTGTTGGTGGAGTTGAAGTAACCAAAGTCAAAATACTGGACGATAATAACCAACCTCTTTCGTGGTTGGTCGGTGGAGAATTTGTGTCTATTTGCGTCGAGTGTGAAACGTCGATCGCTTTAGATAGTCCCATTATTGGATTCCAGCTTAAAGACAAGTTGGGGCAAACAATTCTCGCGGATAATAGTTATATTGAGTTTATGAATAAATCGTTGTGCTTTTCTCCTGGCGATAGGTTTGAAACTAAATTTGCATTTCGTTTCCCAACTCTACCTGTTGGTGAGTATTCTCTAGGCATTGCTGTTGCTAATGGAAGTCAGGAAAACCATATTCAACATCAGTGGATACATGATGCATTGATTTTGACCATTAGCTCATCATCTACAGTTCATGGCCTGATAGGTATACCCATGAAAAATATTACTATTGAGAGGTTAACTAGTTAATGTTATATCCAGAGCAATGCCCTGTGTGTGGTGCGCTTGAATTCGAATATATTCCGGTTCTGTGGGCTGAACTTGTGGATGAATGGGAGTTGAATGAAAACCAAAAAAACTATATGAACAAGCAACAAGGCTTAGGTTGCAAAGGTTGTGGAAATAACCTTAGGGTTATGGCAATAGCACATTCATTAATAAGAGAGTACTCTCCAGAAAGCAGATATCTAGATGTTATGATAGACTCAGGTGTGTTTAATGATTTGAGAGTATTAGAAGTCAATTCTGTAGGTAATTTGTCCAGTCATTTACAGAGAATAAAAAATCACAAACATATCGCATATCCAGAGTATGACTTTCAAGCTTTGAGTCTTGAAGACGATACATATGACATAGTGTTGCACTCCGATACCTTAGAACATATCCCAAACTTCAAACTAGCACTGTCGGAAACTCATAGAATATTGAATGTTGGTGGTGTGTGTATATTTACTATACCTTTGATAGTTGAGCGTCTCACTCGTTCAAGGAAAGGTCTACCAGCATCTTTTCATGGAATAGAAGGCAATCGAACCCCCGATTATTTTGTCCATACTGAGTTCGGTGCGGACTTTTGGACATTTGCTCTAGAAGTAGGTTTTTCCGAGCTAACTATTTGTAATTTCGAGTACCCATCAGGGTTAGCAATAAAAATGAGAAAATAAATGGAATACACAGGCGAGAGATATGTTCCTAATGTAGTTAAATCGATGGTGATTACATTGGAGCACTGGCACCGATATATAATGGCGTCTAATTTTATTAAAGGTAAAAAGGTTCTTGATGTAGCGTGTGGAACCGGGTATGGCAGTAATATGTTAAGTCGAACAGCAGACAGTGTTGTTGGTGGAGATATAAGTCGAGACAATATTAATTATTGTAATGAAATATATGATGCTGAAAATCTAACCTTCCAGGTGGAAGATATCGAAAACTTATCATTTTTAGATAACTCATTTGATGTTGTTACCTGCTTTGAAACAATTGAGCATGTAGATGAAGAGACGCAAAAGCGAGCGTTAAGTGAAATAAAAAGAGTTTTGAAGCCTAAAGGAGTATTGTTAATAACAACTCCAAATGTTGACTCTAAACACTATGCAGGCGTAGATAATGAGTTTCATATAAAAGAACTCGATAAATTAGAGTTCTCAGACATATTATCAAAGAACTTTAAAAATGTTAGATTTTCTTCTCAGTTTCAAAGTAGCTGCAGTTTCATTCTTCCTTTGAACGCTAGCGAAAAAAAGCATACTCGATTTCTTAAAAAGAATAAGGCTCCTACCTTTGCGAAAATTAATCTGGAGTGTGAGGTTAATAGTGTTACGGTATATGAAGGTAAATTCTTTATTGCCGGTTGTAGTGATGGGGAGGTGAGTTTACTGGAAAGCAGTACATTATTAGATGATGATAATAGTCTTTATAAAGAATATGATAGCCATATCGCTTCTTTGCAAGAAACGCTAGGCATGAAAGACGAGATAATAGCCGAAAGTAATCTATATATACACTCGTTGAAACAAGCGATTGAAGAGAAAGATGAAATCATTCGAAAACTGATTAAAGAGTTAAAAGATAGTGACTGAAAATCAAGTAAATAGTCAGGTTGACGAGCACTACGTGTTCTTGGATTACCTGAGAGCCGCTGCATCTTTGATAGTAGTATATGCTCATCTGATTGCTGGAAGGGCGGGTGCTGATTATTCACAATCTGTAGTTTCTGAATCAGTATCTCGCTTTCTAATACATCCTTTTGGTATTGTGCAAAATTTCGGTTTTTTTTGCGTTGCTATATTTTTTCTAATTAGTGGCTTTGTTGTCGCACATGTCTCTTTAAAAGAAAGTCCCTCGGAATTTTTATTAAAGAGGTTTTTTCGAATCTTTCCTCCATTAGCGATAGCCATAGCTATTTCTTTTACTATTAGTTTGGTGTTATATTTTTTTACACTTTTGTTGAGAAGCCCTTTATGCGTCTTCCAAAGAAAATCGAGGTCTATAGATGAGTAACAATTGTATATTTACAATAGTATCTAATAACTATATGCATTATGCGCATACATTATTTAATAGTATTGCAGAGCACTCCCCTGATACAACGCTGGTCCTTGGATTGTGTGACAAGAAATTGGATAGCGTTGATTATCCTCAAGGAGCGGAAGTTATTGAATTAGAGCAACTGCAGATTGAAAAATTATCTGGTTTTATTTATCAGTACTCGATTCTAGAGCTAAATACCGCGATTAAACCTTTTATCATGGACATGCTTTTAGATAGAGGGTTTGAAAATGTTGCCTATTTTGACCCCGATATTAGACTTTTCGATAGTTTGGACAGGCTATGGTATGAACTAAATGATCACAATGTTGTTTTAACGCCACATCTAACAGATTTACTTGATGACGATAAGTTACCAGGAGAGTTGGGAATCCTTCAAGCAGGTTCTTATAATTTGGGCTTTATCGGCCTATCAAATGGAAAGGAAGCCAAAAAACTTCTTAAATGGTGGAAAAGCAAATTATATAAGGAGTGTGTTGTAGATTTGGAAAGAGGTTTATTTGTAGATCAAAAATGGATGGATCTTGTACCAAGTCTGTTTGATAAAGTGAAAATAATCAAAGATGACAGTTGGAATGTGGCATATTGGAACCTAAACCATCGCGACATCACTAAGTCTAGTGACACTTATTTTGTAAATGGTAATAAACTTTTCTTTTTCCATTATTCGGGCTACTCGATAAAGGCTAAAACACTAAGTAAACATCAAAATAGATTTATGAAGACCTCTAAAGGTCGAGAGTTGGTTGAGTTGTGTGAGATATACAACAAGGACCTTACAATTAATGGTATAGACAGATACGCTACAATACCTTATTACTATAACGACTTCTGTGATGGCGTTAAAGTTCCGGATTGTGTTAGAAGGGTTATCAAGGATAACAACACTCTTTTTGATCTGGATTATTTTTCCATTATTGATGTCAGAAAACTGCACGGTTACCTTAACAAGAATATAAGAGAAGGTGGTAATGGTGTTCCTCTGAACCGATTGTCAATTGCATACTGGGAATCTAGGAAGGATCTACAGGCAGCTTTTCCAGATTTATATAACACCGACACTGTTCGATATTTAGATTGGCTAGTAAATAGCCCTGAGCCAAGCTTTGGTGAAGAATATTTAGCCCCAATCGTAAATAACCTCAGCTCCCTTAATGTTGGAGAAGTTAAAAATGAAACCCAGCGACGTTTTAATAAAAAAAACGTATTAGAACCTGCTACTAAGTTTTTGGCTAGAAGAATATGGCAATATAAGGATAAAATCCCCTATTCAATCAAAAAACGAATAAAGCCAGGATACGGAAAGCTGGTCTTTTCCCATGGCTACGGGGGGCGTCATCCTTACTCAGAGACAGCAAAAGTGACAACAAATGAAGCCACAAATGATTCTAATGTTGCAAAGGATAAAGCTGGTATAACGATAGCTGGATACTTACATGCTGAAAGTGGGATAGGAGAGGCTACTCGCTGTAACATAAATGCTCTGAATGTTTCGATGCTGCCATATTCGGTTGTCGATTATCGTGTTGGAAATATTTCAAGAATGCAAGGATTGCTTCCTGCCAACGCAGACTTTGGTGCGCGATACGCTACCAATCTTATACATGTTAATGCCGACCAAATGGATGTTTTTGCAGAAAGTGATGAGGGAAAAGCGTGTCTATCAGATGCATACAACATAGGTTTTTGGTATTGGGAGTTGCCTGATTTTCCAGATAAGTTTAATAAGGCAATCGACTTAGTAGATGAAATTTGGGTATCGTCAGATTTTAATAAAAAGAGTATAAGTAAAAAAACTGATAAACCAGTTGTTATTGTACATCCATCTATAGATTTGAAACTCTTACCTCGCCTGGATCGTGAGCATTTTGGTCTCAAAGCTGATGCAACGGTTTTCTTTACAATGGCAGACGCATTGAGTCATTCTGATAGGAAAAACCCTCAAGCCACTGTCGAAGCCTTTTTAGAGGCCTTTGGTAGTACCCCTGAAGCTAATGTACAGTTGCTTCTAAAGTTATCAAATCTAGAACATAATCCCGATTTCAGAAGCTATCTTCGAGATATTATTAAAAAAGATGACAGAATCAAATTACTGGAAGGCTATCTTGATAGAGATGAATTGAGCACCTTAACAAGTTTGGTTGACTGCTACGTTAGCTTGCACCGTGCTGAGGGATTTGGGTTGCCATTAGCAGAAGCTATGTTCTTTGGTAAACCAGTTATCGCTACGGGGTGGTCCGGAAACACCGAGTTTATGAATTCGGATAACTCATATTTGGTGCGTTATAATCTTATTCAAATTGCACAGACTAGTGATCACTCTCCCTATGGGGTTAACTCTCAATGGGCAGAGCCTGATGTACGACATGCTGCACAATGCATGAAGAACATAATCGATCAACCAACTCAAGCCAAGCAAGTGGGATTACTTGGAATGAAAACCATTAGAGATAACTTCTCACCAGAATGTACTTCAACACAAATAAAGAAAAGATTTGAGGCTATTAATGTCGATTGAAACTGCAAATAAAACAGCTGTGATTACAGGTATCACAGGTCAAGATGCCGCGTATCTGGCAGAGCTACTATTGGACAAAGGTTACAAAGTTTACGGTACTTACCGTCGCACCAGCTCTGTAAACTTTTGGCGTATCGAAGAGCTTGGTATTGAAAAACATCCAAATCTAGAGCTCGTTGAGTATGACTTGACGGATCTATCTAGCAGCATTCGACTTCTTCAAGAAAGCGGCGCGGATGAAGTTTACAACCTAGCAGCTCAAAGCTTTGTCGGTGTATCATTCGATCAGCCGCTAACAACCGCTGAGATCACAGGTATCGGCCCTGTAAACCTTCTTGAAGCGATTCGTATCGTTAATCCTAAGATGCGCTTTTACCAAGCATCGACTTCTGAGATGTTTGGTAAGGTTCAAGAGATTCCTCAACGTGAATCTACACCATTCTACCCACGTAGCCCATACGGTGTTGCGAAGCTGTATGCTCACTGGATGGTGATCAACTATCGTGAATCGTACGACATCTTCGCTACAAGCGGTATTTTGTTTAACCACGAATCACCTCTACGTGGTCAAGAGTTTGTTACGCGTAAGATCACTGACTCTGTAGCGAAAATCAAACTTGGTAAGCTTGATGTGCTTGAGTTGGGTAACATGGATGCGAAGCGCGACTGGGGCTTTGCGAAAGACTATGTAGAAGGCATGTGGCGTATGCTGCAAGCAGATAAGCCTGATACGTACGTTTTAGCAACTAACCGTACAGAAACGGTCCGTGACTTCGTTACTATGGCGTTTAAAGCTGCTGACATAGAACTTGAGTGGAACGGTTCAGAAGAGAACGAAACAGCAACAGACAAAGCAACAGGTAAAGTGGTGATGAGAATTAACCCTAAATTCTACCGTCCAGCCGAAGTAGAACTGTTGATCGGTAACCCAGAAAAAGCGCAGAAAGAGCTTGGTTGGGAGCCAAAAACAACACTAGAAGAATTGTGTGCGATGATGGTTGAAGCTGACCTTCGTCGTAACAAGCAAGGATTCTCGTTCTAATCTTTGACGTTATTTTGTAAGATGGCAGCAGTTTTTCTGTTGCCATTTTTTTTGAGATCAAATTATGAAACAAGTATTGTTGACCGGTATTGACGGCTTTACTGGTAAGTATGTCGAAAGTGAGTTGACCTCAAGAGGTTACTCTGTGGTTGGGCTTGTATACCGTGAAGCTAAACCCGGACAGGTCGCTTGCGATCTGACAGATCGTAATGCGGTGGTAGAGTGCCTCAAAGAAGTAAAACCAGACTATATTATCCATCTTGCCGCACTGTCTTTTGTAGGGCACACCGACCAAAAAGCGTTTTATGACGTTAATGTATTTGGTGCGCTGAATCTGTTAGAAGCAGCAAAAGAACTTGAACTAGAACTAAAGAAAGTCGTTTTCGCGAGCAGTGCTAATATTTATGGCAACCCTGAGAATGTGCAGCGTATCTCAGAAAGCGTTTCACCTTCGCCAGTCAATCATTACGCAATGAGCAAATTGGCGATGGAGCATATGGCAAAACTCTGGTTTAGCCAGTACCCAATGATTATTACCAGACCATTTAACTACACCGGTCCTGGTCAAGCTGAGCATTTTTTGATTCCTAAAATTGTGTCTCACTTTCAGAAAAAGGCTTCAGAAATTGAACTGGGCAATACGGATGTGTCCAGAGATTTTAGTGACGTTCGCGATATAGCATTGGCTTATGTTAACCTTATGGAATCCGATGCAGAATCTGAAATTGTGAACTTGTGTTCTGGTCAGGTAACATCATTGCAATCGATTATTTCAATGATGGAAGAGATCGCCGGCTATAAAATTCAGGTTCGAGTTAATCCTGATTTTGTTCGTGATAACGAGATTAAAGTACTGGGTGGCGATAATACTAAGCTCGCATCACTAACTGGTAAAGCTCCCTCAATCAAGATAGAGCAAACTCTGGCCGATATGTATCATGCAAAATAAATTGTTGATCAACGTATCGCCAATTAGAATGCCATTAACGGGTATAGGTTACTATACCCTTAATATTCTTAGTGAATTACTCTCTCGCAATGTGGATGTTGTAGGTATAAGAAATGGTAAATTATTGACTCGAGAATCGCTTTTTGAACTTGTGTCTAACTTTCAATCTACAAGTGCAGATAAACAAAGTTCTGCAAATAGCAAAAAGCGATTATTTGTAGAGTTGTTAAGGTCTATTCCGGGCACTTATCAGTTAAAAAACTATCTACTTTCTCTTCGGGTACAACAAAAGCTAAAAATGGCTGCAAATGAAGGATACGTGTATTTTGAACCCAGTTTTGTTCCGTTTGATTATCCAGGAGTAACAATCACTACGGTACATGACTTGTCTTTTCTATCACACCCAGAGTTTCACCCAGCCACACGAGTTTCCTATTTAACTAACAAAATGCAGGGCTCAATCGCGAAATCTGATCATGTCGTTGTGGACTCTGATTTTATTTTAAATGAGCTTCATACCTATTTTCCTCAGAGTAAAGCCAAGAGTTCGACGTTGTATTTAGGGGTATCTGATGATTTTCAACCGTATGCGAAAGAAGAGTGTGATGAGTTACTTCATTCACTAAACATAAAGCATAATCACTTTATTCTTAGCGTGGCGACATTAGAGCCAAGAAAGAACCTTAGTAAACTTATTGATGCCTATAAACTTTTACCTGACGCAATACGCAACCAATATCCTTTGGTACTGGTTGGTGACCAAGGCTGGAAAAACTCCGAGCTTATGGAAAACGCGAGCGACCTGGTTGAACGTGGGCAAATCATTTTTACTGGTTACGTGGCAGACAATGAGTTAAAGCACTTGTATACATCGGCCGCTACGTTTGTTTATCCGTCTCTCTATGAGGGATTTGGGTTACCGGTTATCGAAGCTATGGCATCTGGGGCACCAGTAATCACCTCTAATGTTGGGGCAACAGCAGAGGTTGCGGCAACGGGTGCTCTTCTTGTGGACCCTTGCAACGAGGTCGCCATCTCTGATGCAATTTTAAAGCTTATTCAATATCCAGAAGACAAAGCGAAATTGGCAGAGAACGGCATACAAAGGGCTTCAGAATTTAAATGGTCTAATACGGTCGAACAACTACTGGAGATAGTGTCGGGTACCGCAAGGAGAGCTTAGGTTCTATTGTTATAATAGAACCTTGTCGTCAGTTTAAGATGATGTGGTAAGTTGGTGGTAGAGCGCTATATAGTTGTCTGCATAGCGTTTTGCAGTAAACTCTTTGTTAAAGCGTTCACGTGCCCGCTGACCTAACCTTTGGCAAAGCTCGTCATCATTGGCTAACTGTTGCATCGCTTGCGCAAATAAGGCGCCATCTGCAGGTGGAACGGTTATGCCCGTTTCTCCATTTTTATTGACGTATGAAGAGCCCGTTCCAATATCGGCACTAACAATGGGCTTACCGAACATCTGCGCCTCTACCAATGAAATCCCAAAGGCTTCAGAGCGTAGGTGTGAAGGGAATACAAAGGCTTTAGAAAGTGTATGAAGCGCGACTTTGTCTTCTTCAGAAATAAAACCGACCATTTTTACGTTAGTTAGTTCATGTTGCTTAATATAGTCTTGTAGAGCTTCTCTTTCTGGACCATCCCCCGCGATAACAACAGGTAAGCCACTAATTTTGGCTGCTTCTACCAGGTACTGTAGCCCTTTATAGTAGCGCAATACGCCAACAAACAAGAAAAAGCCTCGACCAACCCTTTCCTTCCAAGTCGTGACAACACCATCGTCAATCTCTGGATACGTGCTTTCATCAATAGCTAGAGGAATTACGTCAACTTTATTGCGGTGTTTGATCAAGTTTTCACTGGTTTGTGCATACTGGGGAGAACTTGCCACAATTCGGTCAACTCGGGACAGAAAGTATTGCTCAAGAGGTTGGTAGATTTTCTTGAGTAACTTTTGCTTTACGATGTCAGATTGATAGCTAACAAGAGACGGCTTTTTGTAAGCGAATAGACTGAGTAAGTCGCCAGTTGGCCAGGGATATTGGTAGTGGATAATGTCATGCTCTTTACTTAACTGCCGAAAACGTTGTATTAGCTTGAAAGAGAAGCCATTAGAAGAGATTTCTAAATTCTTCTTAATAACGATTATTCGACTACCTTCAAAGTCATACTCTTTATTTTCTGAACCTAAGGTAAGAATAGTATTGCTTATACCTTGTTCACCACTTCCTTTACAAATATAGCGAATAGCCTGCTCTAAGCCACCTTTTGTCTCCGGGTAGCAGGTTCGGTAAACATGTAGTACTTTCATTTTGTTCTCAATTGTTCGGTTGATTCAGCGTTGGGTGTAAACCCTGTTGGAGCATCTAGTAAAATGCGTTTAATACACTCTTCATCAAAATTATGACAACATAAATCCAATTCGTTAATCAGTAATTCCATTTCATTCCAACTTAACATTTCTTCCTTGGCCGTCATGATCTTTTGATGGCCGCTTCCTTCCACATTGTCACCTATCAGTAGCTCCTCATAAAGCTTTTCACCTGGGCGTAAGCCAGTAAATTTAACTGCAATATCGCCCTCTTGTCCACATTCATCAATATGCTCTCGCATGCCCATAAGATGAATCATACGTTTGGCTAAATCCAATATCTTAACGGGTTCTCCCATATCCAGCACAAACACCTGGCCATTGTGCCCCATTGCACTCGCCTGAATCACGAGCTGTGCTGCTTCTGGTATCAACATGAAGTAGCGAATGATATCTGGGTGTGTCACGGTGACGGGGCCACCTTTGCGTATTTGTTCTTTAAATAATGGAACCACGGAGCCAGAGGAGCCTAGCACATTGCCAAAACGCACCATTGTGAATGTTGTTGTGTTTTGCTTGTCCGCAAGTGCTTGCAGTACCAGTTCTGCCATGCGCTTGGTTGCACCCATCACATTGGTGGGTCTTACCGCTTTATCGGTTGAAATTAGCGTAAAGTTTTTTACATTGCAGTTAATCGCTGCTTGGGCGCAATACAACGTGCCGAACACATTATTACGAACCCCTTCTACAATATTGCTCTCAACGAGGGGGACATGTTTGTAAGCGGCGGCATGAAAAATGGTGTCGACGTTATTCGCGAGCATCGTTTTTTCAAGGCGGTTTTGTCGTTGTACAGAGCCTAGCACCGGTACAATTCTCACATTAAGGTTTAGCCGCTGCTTAATAGAAGCAAGCTCTTGGTCTATCTTGTACAAGTTGTATTCATTGAGTTCGAATATAACCAGCGACTGCGGTTTTAGCCTAAGGATCTGGCGACAAAGCTCAGAGCCTATTGAGCCTCCTGCCCCTGTCACCATCACACTCGCACCTGAAATGTTTTGACTCATCAAGGCCATGTCCGGCTCTACGGCTTCACGACCTAAAAGGTCCTCAATATCCAGCTCTTTGACTTCGGTGGATTCTGCTTTACCAAGCGCAATGTCTTCGACAGAAGGAACAGAGAGTATCTCTACTGGCCAGTGCGAGAGCTTTTCTAGCAGTCGTAGTCTTTCACCTTTAGAAATGTTGTTAACCGCAAGCAGCATTTTCTTGGGGCTATATAGGCTATTTAAATCTGAAAATTCAGAGCTTGGGTAAACACGAATACCAAAAAATATTTGGCCAATCTTTTTTGGTTCATCGTCAAGAATCGCCACTGGGTGGTATTCTTCACCTTGAATCAAACTGTAGGTCAGGTCACGTCCAGCTGCGCCAGCACCGTATATAAAGACATTAGATTTCCTGCGCTTGTACATTTGGTAGTATACCGAGCGAATTAAGACTCGAGGCCCTCCTAAGGTGAGTATAGCTAAACCGGCGTAAATAAATGGCACACTGCGTGGAATAAAAGTATGAAAGAAAAAGCCAGACAGCGCCAAAGTGATTGCAGAGAGAAAAACAGCGAGAAAAATATGGCTAAGTGCTGGGAGCATCATATAACGTAGTACGGCACGATACATGCCTAACTTGATAAAGCATCCAATGGTCACGGCAATAGTGCAGAGTAGGGTCAGAGCCTCATCTAAGTTTAGCTCAAAGGTGTACACATTAAGGCGTAATGCTATGGCAAGATATAAAGAAAAAGCAATCGCCACAACATCGTAGGTGATGGTGATGGCTCGTTTTAGCTTTCTATCTGCTGAGAGTAAAAAGTTAAAGGGGATATGAGATAGCATGGTAAACCTAGGCGCAACTGTGATTATGGATACTGAGTTGATAGATATTCAGTTTAGAGGTACTGAGTCTATGCATGTTGTTTTTTGTTTGATTCTACCCTGTGTCGGTGAAACTAGCTAGCTTACCACTACCTTTTAGAACTCGACCTATATTTGGTTCATAGAGGTGATCACATTAAATGAGTCCGGCAGTGGTAGTACTGGCAGCTTTTCGACTCATTTTTTTGCATAATAGCGATAACAACGAGAATGACAATAGAGATAAATGTGAAAAGAATAGCGGTAACAGGGACGACAGGCTTTCTTGGTGGGGCGTTACTTCACGCCTTAAAGGCTGAATTTCACGTCGATGTCGTTTCTATGAAAAGGCGTGCTCTAAGTGATTCTGAGATTGAGTTGGATCTTTCGACCCATTTTCAAGTGGAACAAGCGTTACATGATAAAAAAATAGATGTCTTAGTGCATTGCGCTGCTCGCGCACATATATTGGATGACAAAGCGTCTAACCCACTCGATGAATATCGGAAAATTAATACGCTTGCCACAATACAGTTGGCTGAACAAGCTGCGGCGGCGGGGGTAACGCGATTTGTGTTTATCAGTACCGCCAAGGTTAATGGTGAGTTAAGTCAGCCTAATCATACTTTGACGGAAGTCGTGACTGATACACCGCAAGACCCTTACGCGATGAGTAAATATGAAGCAGAAGTGGCATTGCAACAAATAGCGAAAAAAACTGGAATGGACGTGGTGGTTGTGCGGCCTCCATTAGTTTATGGCGTAGGGGTGAAAGCGAACTTTGCCGCCCTGATGAAGCTTAGCCAAACCTCAATGCCATTGCCTTTTGGCGGCATTAACAATCGTCGAAGCTTAGTCTTTCTTGATAACCTAGTAGACGCAATCATCTGTTGTACTTCGCATCCTCTGGCAGCAAACCAAACTTTTTTAGTGACCGACGATGATGACGTCTCGACCACACAGTTACTGCGCATTTTGGCTCAAGCTTACAATAAGCACATTACGTTGTTATCCATTCCTACAACCTGGTTAACTAGGTTACTTCGAATGTTGGGCAAAAAGAACATGGCCGAGCGGTTATTCGGTTCCCTCCAGTTCGATATTAGCCATATTAAACAGACACTGAAATGGACACCACCATACTCGTTCGAGCAGGGAATACAAAAAACAATAAAGGACAGTAAAACACAATGAACTCACCATTAATCCGCCTTCTAGATGTTGTTTTCGCCATCATGGGTTTATGTCTTTTGTGGCCAGTTATGCTTATCGTGTATTTTATTGGCCGCTTAGACAGCGATTCACCAATATTCAGTCAAACACGAGTAGGTAAGCAGGGTAAGGCGTTTACCTTATACAAATTCCGAACCATGGCTGTGTCAACGGAGTCAGTAGCGACTCATATGGTGGATGCTCAATCCGTGACTAAATTGGGGGGCTTTTTAAGAAAAACTAAACTCGATGAATTACCACAGCTTGTCAATGTTGTGAAAGGGGAAATGAGTTTTGTTGGGCCAAGACCTTGCCTATTTAACCAAACGGAGTTGATTGAAGAAAGACAAAAACACAACGTGGATAGGGTATTACCAGGAATAACAGGGCTTGCTCAGGTGAATGGCATTGATATGTCCGACCCACAAAAGTTAGCCGTAATAGACGCCCAAATGATTAAAGTATTTTCACTCGGCTTATATTTTCGTCTAATTATCGCCACCGCCATAGGTAAAGGGGCTGGGGACCGTATTCAATGAACAACTTTAAGTTATTGCGGCACCACGTATAAAGCGAGAGAAATACAACACAGCCTTCCACACCCTGGAACCCCGCCCATAGAAAAATGGAGAATATAGCGTGATACTGGTCACGTTATAGATGGATGTAATGTAATACGCTCATTTGGGTTATTTTTACATCGGCGCTGACAGAGGTGAGAAAGTTAGCATAAAAAATGGAATTAATTTCCAATAGCTTATCTGTTAATAAGATATTGAATCAAAAGCTTTTTCTCGTCAGGGGGATAGAAGAGCTCACCCGATGTGATATAAGCAACAAATAGGGAGAGCTCTTTCTTACTGCTTGTATCGCGCTTAACGTAAAATGCTAGCGTGAATAAGTCAAAATATTAGAAGACTTTTTGCATGGTTGAAACGCGGGCTGTTGTACCATCTGGGCGCATTTTTCTGCGCGTCAGAACGCCTTCATCCCAATCAGAGCCTGCAGGCATGTAAGACCACTTTACAAAATACTCTTTGCCAGCCGAGCATTCGTTGCCCATTACATAATTATCTTCGTCACAAAAACGCACTGTAGAGTTTAATTCGGTAAGCGTTGCCTTAGCTTCACGGCCGTTTTGGTTAAACCACCAGTAGTCGATATTTGCGATCTCTGCGTAGCTTAATGTTTCTGACATATCCTCTGGCGCAGAGCTACCACAATCTTGTCCTGACACCACTACCTGATTAGCTTGGAAGTCAAAGTTCATCTTCGCGATTTCACCGTTGTCACAGGTCATTTGGTCTACCCATTTGCCAGTAAAGTCGACGTAGCGATCGCCCATTTCTGAGTCTACCTGATAAATAAAGCGGATCTTTTCGCTTACCCCACCAGCATTGCGAACGGAAGGGGCTGTTTTAGCGGTACCTGCGCCTAGGTTAAACTTCTTCTCAAGGACCGTAAGCACACCTGTCACTTCATCAAATGACTGTGAGTAGATGTTGTATTGCATATCACTGCCATCTTTTGGGTCGGAATCATCGTAGATGTCAGTTTCCACCACTTTATTTAAATCCGAGATAGTATTTGCAAAGAAGTGAGGAAGGTAGCTTTTAGTGTCTGTGCCGTCATAGTTTAGAGCTTGCTCTGGTGTTAACTCTTCAGGGTTATTGAGTTTATACAAGTATGGTGAAGTCAAATTGAAACGGCTATTTGTTGCACCAGTACAATCATTAGTCGCAATACAGGTTAGATAACTCGCTGCCGCGTTACTACCTAGTGAGGCGTCCGAAGAAGAGGCCAGTAGTTTAATCGTATCTGCATTAAGCTGATAAATCATTCGGATCGGTTTTCTTACCTTATCAAAATCCGCTTGCTTAAGCGTTTTATCTGCGTGCACATAGAATTCTTTTTTCTCATTACCATCTATATTATCAAAGAGCGTGTGCAGCTGATATTGGTCAATATAGATATCACGTATGATGTTACCAGAACCGCGCTTGAACATCGCAGGCGCAGCATCTGAACCACGATTTAGTGTTGAAAGCGCTGTTTTCATGTGCGCTGTTGCATCGGCTTCAGATACAATATCGCTGTCAGAGATGCCCATGATATTTTTTAAGAAATAGATAATCGTCTCAACATCATCAAGGCTGATGTTTGCTAGTGCTTCAAGTTCTGTTTGACTGATATTACCTGTTAGAGTGGCTGGGAGCGTAAGGTTTTCTGAACTTTCTTTGGTATCGAGAGATTGCAATAAAATTGCAAGGTTGATTGCTCGCTCGTAAGTACCAGCGGCTTCAAATGGGCTGATAACGTCTCGGTTTGAGGCTGCCCCTACTTTTAAGCCACTTTCACCACCGATGAAGAATGTCACGGTATCGGTAGTAGCTGCTTCATACTGACCACCGTTAACGGTAAAACCAGAACCATTTGCTGCCTGGTAATACAAGCCATCGACAGCGGCATCAACAAACGTATTGACTTGTTTTTTGGCAGACGGCGCTGCGCCGCTATCACTGTCACCACCTCCACATCCAGCTAGCCCAAAAGCGACAGCCATTGTCAAACAACTGGTTTTGAATGCCGAAGATCCTTTTTTACTCACAATATAATCCTTCTGATATTTATTTATATTAATAAAGCATATTCCTACCCGTGTAAGTATGCGTGGTGATGATGGCATTTGATTTTATAGAATTCAAATGGTAATTAACCTATCTAATTGATTTTTAATTAATTAATGGCGGCTGGCTTATATTGTGCGTATGATGCATTTGTGGGTGCTATCTGATTTAACTTCCTGTATAACCTTTGTTAACGTTGTGTTTTTGCCTATCGGGCTTTGGGTCTCGTCGAATCGATGATAAAACCGGCCGTTTTACGCCTTACTTAAAAAGAGCGCGCTCTCATCGCGGCTGTTCCAGTGCAATAACCTTGTTATGGATGTCGCCTCACTCGCAAATGCTGAGTTGTCTCGCGCTAAAGCCTTATTCTTTCCTATGCTCTGCAGAGGTTTAGACTTGTAGGATCCGTATGCTATTTATCACCAACCGAATTCCCATCCAATCAGCGCGCTCTAGAAAGCACCGTCCCATTTCGTTTAATGCGCAAAATACCGATATCTCTAAATGGCTTTATTTCTGTGAGCGGCGTGGGAAGGGGGAGTATGTGGAGATATTATCCAGCGCGTTATTCGCTAGGCTGAAAGCGCTCCCTGCCCACACTCAGATCCTATTTTACTTGCATGGCTTTAATAACAACATGGAGCCAGAAGTCTTTGAGCGCAGCGCCAAGTTGCAAGCATTATTAGACGCGCAGCAACCAGGTTTGGCATTCGTCGTGCCGATCATTTGGCCCTGCGATGATGACCATGTTGTCGCGATTGCAGACGATTATTGGGACGACCAAAAAGCCGCCGAGCACTCTGGCGTGGCGTTTGCGCGGTTATTGTATAAGTTTGATAGGTGGCGTCGGGAAACCAGCCAGCAGCAATTTCCGTGTTTAAGGCGAATGAATGTACTGGCGCATTCCATGGGAAACCGGGTGTTGAAAAGTGCCATGACATCGTGGGTGAATGATCAGCGGCTTGGTGGCATGCCCCAGCTGTTTAGAAATGTCTTTATGGTGGCAGCCGATGTGGAGAATCACTGTTTAGAAGCGGGGCAAGATGGTCGTCATATTATTGATTCGGCGAAAAACGTGCTGGTGTTTTATGCCAGTGATGATTTGGCGATGTCGGCGTCTAAAGTGGCGAACTTAAGGCACATGACGGCCTCTCGCCGGTTAGGAATGACAGGCCCTGAGCGGTTAAGTGCGCTGCCAAAAAACGTGTACGAGTTTGACTGTGACGGTTTTAATCAACGCTTTGATTACCCGGCGGGGCATAGCTACTTCTTAACGGACAGCAAGGGCAATGTCAGCCCTATTATTTCAAGTATGGTCAGTGCGATGAAAAACGGGTATGTGGAAGGGGAACGAAGC
Source organism: Vibrio qingdaonensis (assembly GCF_026191675.1). Lineage (GTDB taxonomy): Bacteria > Pseudomonadota > Gammaproteobacteria > Enterobacterales > Vibrionaceae > Vibrio > Vibrio qingdaonensis. Next base: position 24,789 of record NZ_JAKRRY010000032.1, read on the forward strand.
CTGCGGCTAGATGTGACAGAGCCAGAGCTAGATCCAGTAACCGCGGGTCAGTCATCATAAGGTTATAGACAATATCATAAAGAAGGAGAAGGAATGAGACAGGCGAGCAAATTCGTCACGCTGACGGATCAAGTATGCGTGACGCATCATGGTGGTAAAGCGTCAGTCACGGGATCGTGTCATGAGTTGAAGATAAACGGGCACTCACTGCTGATTGATTGTGGCTTATTTCAAGGTCGCGATGCGGCGAATCGCTCGCTCGATATTGAGTTTAATACCGGCCATATTCAGGCGTTAGTGCTTACTCACGCCCACATTGATCACATAGGCCGGCTACCTTGGTTAGTGGCGGCGGGCTTTCAAGGTCCGATTTATTGCACGCACGCGACGGCGCACTTAGTACCGTTGATGCTAGATGATGGCTTAAAGCTGCAATTAGGCTTAACACGCCAGCAACGAGTGCGCGTTCTAGAGCGAATTAAACGCCAGCTACGGCCAGTGGATTATGCGACCTGGGTGCCGGTAAAAGCTCGGCGACAAGGCACTTTACCTACCTGCGTTTTAGCCCAGCAGGGCACATTTTGGGGAGTGCGTACGCGGAAATAAAGCTGCCTAACCATGAAATAGCGGTATTTTCCGGCGATCTTGGCCCGAAGAACACGCCATTATTGCCCGATCCTCAGCCGCCAAAACGCGCCGATTACCTGTTTATTGAAAGTACCTATGGCCACAAACAGCATGAAAGTGTGCAAGCGCGAAGTGAGCGACTACTTACGGTTATCACCAGGAGTCTACAAAACGGTGGAACCATTATTATTCCGGCATTTAGCGTAGGACGAACCCAAGAATTGTTGTATGACATTGAGTCATTACTGCATCAACGGCAGTTATCTCAGTCACTGCCAATCATCATTGATTCCCCAATGGCAGCCAAAATTACCACGGCGTATCGACAGTATCGAAAATTGTGGACGAGCGAGGCGAAGAATAAGCGCAATGTTGGTCGTTATCCGCTTAATTTTAGTCAGTGCGTCGTGATAGATAACCATAAAGCGCACCGAGCCTTAGTGAATCGCCTTGCGTCTACGGGTGAGCCCGCGATAGTGATTGCTGCGTCGGGCATGTGCATGGGCGGGCGCGTGATGGATTATCTGCAAGCACTGCTGCCCGATGCTCGAACGGATGTGATTTTTACTGGCTACCAAGCCAAAGGAACAGTCGGCCGATCATTACAAGAAGACGTGAATTCGGTGTGGATAGATAACGTGAAAGTGGCCGTGCAAGCCAGTATTCACACGATGTCTGGGTATTCGGCGCACGCTGATCAGCGTGATTTGCTGGACTTTATTATCGGCGGTAAAAGCCACTTAAAGCAGCTGCACCTCATTCATGGTGAAACGCAGGGTAAAGCCGCGCTGGTGGCACATATTACGCCGCATTTAGCGCCTTCAACACGCGTCTTTTGCTAACGTCTGATGGATGACTTTTTGAAGACGTTGCATGGAACTTGGCTATCAGCGATCAGACGATTGAAATGACGCTCGGGACTCTTTGTTGAAATTTAATTAGTACTCAAACCATTATTGCGCCTTTAATGTCAGCGCTGTGTCATGGCGTGGTGGCTTGTTCCCTGATTGCGGTATTGTTTAAAAGGATAATAATGAAAGGCTAAGGATGGTTATTGGATTAAACTCCTTTTAATCAATGCCTTAATATAATGTTAATGCAAAATAATATCTTGTGTGGATAAGGTTTATGCAGTGGAAGTGAATGATGCACCTTGATTATTTAAGGTAAATTACTTAGAGTACTAACCGTTTATTATGATGGCGACACCTTAAAAGGACAAACAATATGGATCCCATACTGGAAGTTAAGGGACTGTACAAAGTGTTTGGAGAAGACACTGACCGCGCATTTTCAATGATCAACGAAGGTGCCGACAAAGACGAAGTATTCGAAAAAACGGGCTTAACCATTGGGGTTAACGACGTTTCTCTCAGCATTAATGAAGGCGAGATTTTTGTTATCATGGGGCTGTCTGGCTCTGGAAAATCGACGCTCGTGCGCCTGCTTAACCGACTCATCGAACCCACTCGTGGCAACGTGCTACTCAAGGGCAAAGACATTGCCCACATCTCTGAAGATGAACTTCGCCAAGTGCGCCGCAACAATATCTCTATGGTGTTTCAAAACTTCGCCCTCATGCCTCACATGACGGTGATTGAAAACGCGGCCTTCGGTTTAGAGCTGGCGGGCATTGAATTAGAAAAACGTCATGAAAGTGCACTGAGTGCGTTAGAACGCGTTGGCTTAGGCGCTTACCCAGAATCGTATCCAGATGAGTTGTCGGGTGGCATGAAACAGCGTGTCGGTCTGGCCAGAGCGCTGGCGTGTGATCCTGATATCTTACTCATGGATGAAGCCTTTTCCGCGTTAGATCCGTTGATTCGTACCGAAATGCAAGATGAGCTGATTCGTCTGCAAAATGACGACAAGCGCACCATTGTGTTTATTTCTCATGACTTGGATGAAGCCATGCGTATTGGTGATCGTATTGCCATTATGCAGCATGGTGAGGTGGTGCAAGTGGGCACACCGGATGAGATTCTAAATAACCCAGCCAATGATTATGTGGAAGCCTTTTTCCGAGGTGTCAATGTGGCTAGCGTACTCACTGCCAAAGACATTGCTCGTAAAAAGCCTGCCGCAGTATTTAAAAAATCTGAACACGACGGTCCGGCTTCGGCTTTGCAAATCCTTATGGATAACGATAGGGATTACGGCATCGTTGTAGAAAAGACCAGCCACTATTCTGGCATTGTGTCTGTTGACTCGTTGCGCCTAGCGCACAAAGAAAACCGTACGTTAGTGAGCGCTCAGCTCGAAACAGGGTTAACCCTTAAGCCGAATCAACCCATTAACGATATTTTGGGTGCAGTCGCGAGCGTGCCGTATTCCGTCCCTGTGGTGGATGAAAACGGCCACTACTTTGGGGTTGTGACCAAATCACGACTGCTTCAGACGTTAGATAAGGGATAAATCATGTCATCAGAAACAAGCAACGATCCGTGGTCACAGCCTGCCAGTCAGCCCGCTGCGGATCCTTGGGGTCAAACGGCGGAGTCTCCGGCAGCGAATGACTGGTTAAGCAGTGAAACGGTGGAAGAAACCGCCTTTGATATCTTGAACCCTTTTGAAGAGGCGGTGCTTCCCGTCGATAACTGGGTTGAATCTGGTTTAAATTGGCTAGTGGAACATGGCCGTCCGGTATTTCAGGCCATTCGCGTGCCGATCGACTTTATTCTTAGTTCATTTGAAACGGCATTAGTGTCTACACCTGCGCCGTTCATGCTGGTGTTATTGTTTTTATTAGCGTGGCAATTTTCTAACTTAAGGTTAGGCCTGGCGACGGCGGTGTCGTTTACCTTTATTGGCTTAATTGGTGCCTGGTCTCAGGCGATGGTGACACTCTCGCTGGTCATGACGTCGGTATTTTTCTGCCTGCTTATTGGCTTGCCCTTAGGGATTTGGTTAGCGCGGAGTGATACCGCGGCTAAGTTTGTACGCCCTATCTTGGACGCGATGCAAACGACCCCAGCCTTTGTTTATCTGGTGCCTATCGTCATGCTGTTTGGCATTGGTAACGTACCGGGTGTGGTCGTGACCATTATTTTTGCGCTGCCACCTGTGGTTCGTTTGACGATTTTAGGTATTCAACAAGTGCCGGAAGAGCTCATCGAAGCGGGTCACTCGTTTGGTGCCAGCAAGAAACAGATGCTTTATCGAATTCAGCTGCCACTCGCGTTGCCAACAATAATGGCAGGCGTGAACCAAACCTTAATGCTGTCGCTGTCTATGGTGGTGATTGCCTCCATGATTGCGGTGGGTGGTTTAGGTCAAATGGTATTACGCGGCATTGGCCGTTTAGATATGGGCTTAGCCGCGGTGGGTGGCCTTGGCATTGTTATTTTAGCGATTTTACTCGACCGCATCACTCAAGTGCTGGGGGTGAATGCAGGCAATACCAAGTTGCGTTGGTATCACACCGGGCCGGCATCGATTGTGTTGAACTTGTTTGCTCAGAAACGTACTCAAAAAACTGAAATTTTGGAGAAATAAAGAAATGAAGACTTCATGGAAGAAAACCTTAGCGGTTGGCGTTGTGTCTGCCTTAGCAGTATCAAGCAACGTTTGGGCTGAAAAGCTACCGGGCGAGGGCGTAACGGTGCAACCGGTACAATCGACAGTAGCCGAGGAGACGTTTCAAACCCTAATTGTTAACCGTGCGCTTGAAGCGCTGGGTTACGAGGTAAAAGACACCAAAGAAGTCGACTACAACGTGGGTTACACCTCGATTGCTAAAGGCGATGCGACGTTTCTAGCGGTGGGTTGGTTCCCGCTTCATGGCGATAAGTACACCAAAGCGGGGGGCGATGAAAAGTTCTACCGTAAAGGCCAGTACATCAGTGGTGCGGCGCAAGGCTACCTCATTGATAAAAAGACGGCTGAGCAATACGGCATTACCAATATTGGTCAGCTAAACGATCCTAAAATTGCTAAGTTATTTGATGCAGACGGTGACGGCAAAGCAGACCTAACGGGTTGTAACCCAGGTTGGGGCTGTGAAATGGTGATTGAAGAGCAGCTAACGGCGTTTAAATTGCGCGATACCGTGAGCCACAATCAAGGTAACTATGCGGCGATCATTGCCGATACAATCTCACGTTATAAGAATGGCGAGCCCGTGCTTTACTTTACGTGGACACCGTATTGGGTAAGTGGTGTATTAGTACCAAATAAAGATGTGGTGTGGCTAGAAGTCCCATTCTCGGCATTACCGGGTGAGCGTAAGGGCGTAGATACCACCTTACCAAATGGCAAAAACTACGGCTTTGAAATGAACGCGATGAACATTATCGCGAATAAAGCGTTTGCTGAGCAAAACCCAGCAGCGGCTAAGCTTTTTGAAATCATTAAACTCAACATCAATGACGTGAGCGCGCAGAATATGATGATGAGTAACGGTAAAAACAGTACTGCGGATATTGAATCGCACGTGAATGGCTGGATTAAAGCCAACCAAGCTCAATTTGATGCATGGGTAGCGGAAGCGAAAAAAGCGGCGCTGTAGTGTCCGATTATATGCGGTAAGAGCTATCAGCGACCGCATATAAAAACGACCACTTAGTAAAAAACCAGTGACGTAAAGTCGCTGGTTTTTTTGTGGACGATTTATAGAACTGGTCTTATTAACCCGTTGTTTATCGTAAGTCGTTTTTTACTCGTGGTGTGTTTGCATTCTATCCTAGCACCTAGGAACCAGCGACCTAAAATCTAGTCCGCCATGGTTCGACGCATGTCGTCAGATTTTTTGAAAAACCAAAAGGATCCTATGCAAAAGAGAAGTGCACAAAGTGAAACTAGGATAATTTGGATATTTTCAGTTGCCAGTAATGAAGCAATCGCGACCATAGCGACGGTCACAACAGCAAGTTCAATGAATCGCCCAACGCTTTTATTTTTGTGACGAAATGATGCATAACGTAGTGTAAGTGCAAACCCCATTGATGATGAACTCCCGATTGTTAGTAACTGCTCACATCCTTGAAGTGGTTTGCTATTAATGATTAATGCTGTAATCAGCGACACTAATAGGATACGGCAGCTAGAATCGATCCATTAATTGGGTTCATCAAAAGTGGAATAAACCTCTAATTTATAGAATTGTCAGTTAGAGGTTGTGCGCAATAACTACTCTCACCAGGTGTTGTGTTTACTATGCTTATGCCTTTGGTTTATTACCAGTGTAGATCAAGATCTTGCCCAGTAGGCACTTCTACTTCTATCGTTTGCCAGCGTTCAATGAGCATTGATACGTCTTGAGCGTTTAAGCGCTTTTGTTTGATTTGGCCTTGCTTTGTCTTGAGCTCAAATACGAACTGGCTGGTAGTTAGCGTTGAGTCATTGTCGATGCTTTTCCAGCATAAGCTAGATGCTTTAATATCCTCTATTGGCCCCCAAACGAGAGCAAATCGGGTGCTGGGGAGTTCTACCCATAACGTTAGAGAGCTGCATTCCATAAATCTTCCTTGATAACAGTCAGTGATGAGACGATGGCTATCGCCTTTGTAGTCGTGCCGGCACGGTATTAGTTGTTCGGTGTGTGATATTTGTTATAGTTGTTGCGTAATTGTTAGTGTGGCATTTTTGACTTTTGTTGTCTAGCGGTGATGAGTAGCCTTGATAAGTTTTAACAAACTCAAAGATGAATGTTGTCATGGAATTATGCTATGTCATTACTCATTGATACTTAATGATGCATATTTACATGGTATTTTGTTATTACGGCGTATGGAAATAGCGTCAGTGAGCGAAAATTGTTTCTGTTGAATAATCACTTAAGGCTCGGTCAGCGTACAGGTATCGCACTTAGCGCAGAAGTTAGGTACAATTTTGAGTCAGAAACATAGTCGCTTTTTCGACTTGAAGTACCTACCTCATTTCTTCAACAAGGTAGGCACTGAATTAATCACAACCAATGTGTAAGATGAAACTATGAAAATTGCTGTTGCAGGAACTGGCTACGTAGGCCTATCAAATGCGATGCTCCTATCTCAAAATCATGAGGTAGTGGCGGTCGATATTAATGAAGAAAAAGTGGCGCTGTTATGTAACGGTCAGTCTCCAATCGTTGATACTGAAATTGAGGCGTTTCTGAAACGTGATGATCTGAATTTTACCGCGACGTTGGATAAAACATTGGCTTACTCGAATGCCGATTATGTCATTGTCGCGACGCCTACGGATTACGACCCACAAACTAACTACTTTAATACCGGTTCCGTAGAAGCGGTGATTAAAGATGTGCTTGCGGTGAACCCAAGCGCGGTTATCGTGATTAAGTCGACGGTGCCTGTTGGGTACACAGTGCGGGTACGCGAAGAACTAGGCACAGAAAACGTCATTTTCTCGCCAGAGTTTTTACGCGAAGGCAGTGCGCTGTTTGATAACTTGAATCCGTCTCGCATCATCATTGGTGAGCGCAGCGAACGCGCGAAAGTCTTTGCTGATCTGCTGGTTGAAGGCGCGCAGAAAGAAAACATCGATGTGCTGTTTACTGACTCCACCGAAGCAGAAGCGGTTAAGCTGTTCTCTAACACTTATCTTGCGATGCGTGTGGCGTATTTTAACGAGCTGGATTCTTACGCAGAAGCGGCAGGCTTAGATACTCGCCAAATCATTGAAGGGGTGGCGTTAGACCCTCGTATTGGCGGGCATTACTGCAATCCTTCGTTTGGTTATGGCGGTTATTGTCTGCCAAAAGACACCAAGCAGCTGCTGGCAAACTACCAAGAAGTGCCAAATAACATTATCGGTGCCATCGTAGACGCTAACCGTACCCGCAAGGATTTTGTCGCGGAATCGATTATGAAGCGTAATCCAAAAGTGGTGGGCGTGTATCGTTTGATCATGAAGTCGGGTTCGGACAATTTCCGCGCGTCGAGCATTCAAGGCATCATGAAGCGTTTAAAAGCCAAAGGCATTGAAGTGATTGTTTACGAGCCGGTGTTAGAAGAAGAGCATTTCTTCCATTCACGTGTGATTCGTGATGTGGCGGCGTTTAAGCAAGAGGCCGATGTCATCATCTCTAACCGCATGCTGCCAGAGCTTGAGGACGTGGCTGATAAGGTTTACACCCGAGATTTGTTTGGTAACGATTAGTTATTGCTACAGAGAATTAGCGACTAGTGTCGTCTGATATAAAAAACGAGAGCAATGTGCTCTCGTTTTTTTTTGCTAATTTTGTCACTTCAGCAAAGGCTGGTAACTTGCTAACGCGTATAGCTAGCTTGGCCGTTTACTCTTCCGTGTCTTTTTCGTCTATCTCTAAATTCACATCAAGCGGCTCTTGAGACAGGATGATGCCCGTGTTATCCGCGTACACATAATCTTCAGGTAGGAAGGTTACTCCGCCAAAGTTGACGGGTACGTCAACCTCGCCAATTTCACTCTGCGCCGCACCTACAGGAATAGACGCCAGGGCTTGTATGCCAAGGTTCATCTCTTCAAGTTCATCGACTTCACGGACGCAGCCATAGACAATGATGCCTTCCCACTCGTTATCTTCCGCCAGCGCCGCAATTTCTGCATCAATGAGCGCTTTACGCAGTGAACCACCGCCATCGATTAATAGGATTCGACCTACGCCATCTTGCTCTAGGATGTCGCGGATCACACCGTTATCCTCAAAACATTTTACCGACGTCACTTGACCAGCAAAGGAGGCACGACCGCCAAAATTGCTGAACATAGGTTCGACCACGTCGACTTGGTCTAGGTAGATATCACATAGTGCTGAAGTACTGTATTCCATGGCGATTCTTCTGTTCAGTTAGCAAAGGGTATGTTTCGAGTATATCGGGTGACTAAGTCAATGCAATGACAAGGCGCAATTAAGTCATCAGAGTTTGAGCTATAACAATTCCAGAAAACAAGATATTAGTGACAAGTGAACATTTTACCACGACCGGCATCATGGGGGCGATCTGAGCAGGCTCAGTGGCACGCCATACGGCACTGGCATGGCGCCCAATAACGATAGCGCTCAGCGCAAAGGGCAGAATCACCCAAAGCGGGGCAGACTGCGAGATTGACTGGGCGATGAGGTACAGGGCAAAGGCGATAATGGCGCTGCTGAGCAGTACGGTATGGTAGCGTTTGGCTCGTTGCGCACCCAAGCGAACAGCAACGGTGCGCTTTCCACATGCGTTATCATTGTCAATATCGCGCATATTATTGACGTTTAACACCGCGACCGCGAGCAACCCACAGCCAATGGCTGGTAGCGCTAGTAATGAGTCGATGTGGCCGGTGTGCAGAAAATAGGTACCAGAAACGCCGAGCAAGCCAAAAAAGATGAAAACAGAGATGTCCCCAAGGCCGACATACCCGTAGGGCTTGTTTCCCACCGTATAAGCAATGGCAGCAATGATGGCCAGTACGCCAAGGGCGATAAAGGCGAGAATGTTTTGCAGTGAATCTAAGGCATGAAAGATGAGCCCAAGACCGGCGAATACCGTAAGCACAATATTAAAGATAATGGCTTTTTTCATTTCTTGCTGCGTCACTTCGCCAGATTGAATGGCACGCATTGGCCCTAAGCGGTTTTCGTTGTCTGTCCCTTTAACGGCGTCGCCATAATCGTTGGCTAAGTTCGATAAGATTTGCAGTAAGGTGGCAGTGATGAGTGCAAGTAAGGCAACACTCCAAGACATGCTGCCTGTTGAAAACGCGAGGGTACTGCCAGTGACGATGGAAACCAAAGCTAAGGGCAGTGTTTTTGGTCGGGCTGCATCGAGCCAGATTTGAACTGATTTATTCATAATTGCTTATTTCTGATACGCGTACAGGGGAGTATACGCAATTTTGGCAGCGCACCAAATTCTCAGTGATAAATAAAAATGAGGTTAACGGTATACCGTTAACCTCACTCCATTTTTTATGCACTTGCAAGAATCTACCTTGGGGGAGATACGTGCGTACGATTGTTGTTGGAGATTAAAGAATGAATCGGCTCAAGTCTTCATCATCAACAAACTCGCCAAGGCGTGAGGTCACGTAAGCGGAATCGATAACGAACTTGGCACCAGATTTCTCCGTCGCATCGAATGAGATCTCATCCATTAGACGTTCCATCACGGTATGCAGTCGACGAGCACCAATGTTCTCGGTCGTTTCATTGACTTTCCACGCCGCATCAGCAATCTGTTGAATGCCGTCTTCGGTAAAGGAGACGTCAACGTCCTCTGTCTTCATTAACGCGGTGTATTGCTCGGTTAACGACGCTTTTGGCTCGGTAAGAATGCGTTTAAAGTCGTTGCTGCTCAGTGCTTCAAGCTCGACACGAATCGGTAAGCGGCCTTGCAGCTCAGGGATTAGGTCTGATGGCTTCGCCACTTGGAAGGCGCCTGAGGTGATAAATAGGATATGGTCCGTTTTTACCATGCCGTGTTTGGTTGACACTGTACTGCCTTCAATCAGTGGAAGCAGGTCTCGTTGCACCCCTTCACGTGACACGTCAGGGCCTGAAGCTTCGCCGCGCTTACAGATTTTGTCGATCTCATCGATAAAGACAATACCATTGTTTTCAACGTTATAGATGGATTGCTCTTTCAGCTCTTCTTGATTAACCAGTTTCGCGGCTTCTTCTTCAGTGAGTGCTTTGAAGGCATCTTTGATCTTCAGCTTGCGCTTTTTCGTAGTATCGCCGCCTAAGTTCTGGAACATGCTTTGCAACTGGTTGGTCATTTCTTCCATACCAGGAGGCGCCATGATTTCTACGCCCATTTGCGAGGCGGCGACATCAATTTCAATTTCTTTGTCGTCTAGCTTACCTTCGCGCAGTTTTTTACGGAACGTTTGGCGAGTATTGGAAGCCGTGTTGTCTTGTTGTTCATTCTGGCCCCAAGCATCGCGTGCTGGTGGCAGTAGGGCGTCAAGAATGCGCTCTTCAGCTTGCTCTTCAGCGCGGAATGTCACCTTTTCCATTGCCTGCTGATGAGTCATCTTAATGGCCACATCGGTCAGATCACGAATGATGGTTTCGACTTCCTTACCCACGTAACCCACCTCAGTGAATTTCGTGGCTTCGACTTTGATAAAAGGCGCGTTGGCTAATTTTGCAAGACGGCGAGCAATTTCGGTTTTACCGACACCGGTAGGACCGATCATCAGAATGTTTTTTGGAGATACTTCAACACGCAGACTTTCTTCAAGCTGCATACGACGCCAGCGGTTACGTAGTGCAATCGCCACTGAGCGCTTTGCGTTATCTTGGCCAATAATATGGCGGTTAAGTTCGTGAACAATTTCACGAGGGGTCATTTCAGACATCATTATTCCTTACAAAGATTGGACACTATTTTTGTTTTTATGGCGTTACTTTTCGCCGCTTTCTAGTTCTTCAATAGTGTGGTTGTGGTTAGTGAATACGCAAATGTCACCGGCGATTTTGAGTGACTTCTCTGCGATTTCGCGAGCATCAAGATCGGTGTTTTCAAGCAGAGCCATCGCTGAGGCTTGCGCAAAGTTACCACCAGAGCCGATGGCAATAAGGTCATTTTCTGGCTGAACCACATCACCATTACCAGTAATGATCAGAGACGCCGTTTCATCGGCAACCGCCAGTAACGCTTCTAATTTACGTAATGCGCGGTCGCTACGCCAATCTTTAGCCAGTTCTACAGCGGCCTTGGTGAGGTGGCCTTGGTGCATTTTCAGCTTGCTTTCAAAGCGCTCAAATAGTGTGAAGGCATCCGCAGTGCTGCCAGCAAAGCCTGCAAGGACTTTATCGTTGTAGAGGCGGCGAACTTTACGGGCATTGCCTTTCATTACAGTATTGCCAAGGGACACTTGCCCATCACCAGCAATTACAACTTTGTTATTTCGACGTACAGATACAATAGTAGTCACGGTGTATGCCTCATAAATTTTAGATTTTATTTCCAGTATGAAATGGATATGCGGACGAGCGAAAAGAATTTCAAGGGAAGAGGTGGGGTTATTGGAAAAGCGGTTCTATGGTTCTATGGACCTGTGGCCCTTCTATAGGTGTGATTTATGGTGTGTAACGGCTGGCTTTTTCATTAAGAGCGATAGCTCTGTTTTATGACATCCCTCCAGCAGAGGAGGGATGCTCTGATTAGGTTTTTTAGCTCATCATGGTTTACAGTTCAAACCGTAGTGTGATTGGTTAGAACCATAGAACCATAGAACCATAGAACCATAGAACTATTGCGTTTCTTTCCAAATCGCACACGGCTCTATCTTAGCGCGTTGTAATTTGTGCTTATCTCGCTCGGCATCGCGTTTGAGCTTGTATGGTCCAAGAACCACGCGGTACCAGCTGCTGTTTTCTTTCTTTCTAATTTTACTTGAGAGGCCTTGGAAGGCGATGTCCAGTTTACGAGCGTCAGCTTGTGCCATGGTTTTATACGCGCCGCACTGCATGATGTAAGGGATAGCAGAGACAACTTGCTCTTTTGCTTTTACTTCCACTTCACGTTTTGGCAGGGTCTCAACATAGTCCCACTTCTCTTCTGGAGGCGGCGGGATAGGCTTAGCCTGCTTTGCTTTAGGCTTGCTGACTGTTTTCGCTGGTGGTGTCGGCTTTGCTGGCTCTGGGTCTTGATTGAGCAGATATAAGCCGTAGCCAAATCCGCACGTCAAAATGATGGCAAGCAGTCCGCTACGCCATGGCTTTTTACCTGTTGGTTTCTTTTTTGCAGGACGACGGCCAGTATTCGCACCTTTGCCTCGTCTAACGTAATCTCGGTTTGCCACTGATGACACTTCTAATGTTGAAGTAAATAACTGACCTCATGGTAAATACCACGAGGTCAACTTGCAAGTCAGCAAAGGGTTGGTTAGATGATTCTTGGAGGAGCCGCACTGTCGCGTATCACAAGTTCGGTATCCAGTAGGCGAGACCCAGCTCTAACGTCTACACCTTGCAGTACTTCTAGCATGGTATACATGGCTTGACGGCCAATTTCATACCTAGGCTGTGAAATGGTCGTCAGTGGTGGATCGCAGTATTGAGCGAATTGAATATCATCAAAGCCGACAAAGGACAAATCTTGCGGAACGCGCAAGCCAAGTTTTTTGGCCTCTTGCATCGCGCCAATGGCCATAATGTCGTTGTGGCAGAAAATAGCGGTGGGTGGCTCGGGTAGCGCTAATAACGTCCGAACAGACTTAGCCCCCGCTTCAAAGGTAAAGTCACCTTTGGCAGTGTAAGAAGGGTTCATCGGGATACCTGCACGACGCAGCGCCTGCTGGTAACCTTGCTGTCGGAAGCGACACAAAAATGCGGTGTCGGGTCCGGATATTTGTGCGATACGCTTGTGACCCAATTGCGATAAGTAGTTCACTGCCTCAAAAGCAGACGTCAGGTTATCGATATGAACGGTAGGCAACTCCAGTTCAGGCGCAAATTCGCACGCCATCACAATGGGAGGGAGGTTTTTTTGCTCTGGCTTACTAATGTCAAACGGAAGATCCGTTCCGAGCAATAGCATGCCATCAGCTTGCTTGGTGAACACCAAATTAACAAAGGAGTTTTCGCGTTTTTGCGATTGTCCACTGTCGCCCAATAGCACTAAATAGCCATGCTCGATTGCTGCATCTTCAATACCACGGATGATCTCTGAAAAATACGGATCGCAGATGTCAGGTACAATAGTGACGATGGTTTTCGATTCGTTACGACGCAGGTTTCGAGCTAGGGAGTTTGGTGAATATCCAGCTTCTAATACCGCCTCTTCCACTCGTTTTCTCGTGCTGGATGAGACCTTTTCAGGGTTCATTAATGCACGTGAAACGGTGGCGGTAGAAACCCCTGCAAGCTGGGCAACATCCTTCATTGTCGCCATACAATACTTTCCTCATGTTTTGCTAATTTAATGAAATACCTATTTCACTGATTGCTTTTCAGTGCACTTTTTGGCGGTTTTCGCCACACTTTGCTATTTAAGTTATCTTTCTTGTTATGCCATTTTACTGAGTTTTTAATCAACGAATCGTCGTCAATTAATCAGGATGGCTAGGATAAACAAAGCGAATAAACAGGTCTTGATTATCATGACGCATTAATGGAAATTATTCATTTCCAAACAAAAAGTTACGGTCCATTTAACAGAAATTGCATCATAGTTGTGAAGTATATCACATCTGAAGCGGATGATATTTCTATAAGTAAACGTTTGCGATGGTCTAGCTAAGGTCTTGTGGCTCGATATCCATCGACCAGCGCACTTTTTTCGCCAATGGTAATTGAGTGATCACCGGCTTCGCACTGGAAATGATTTTTTGCATCACGCTACGTGACGGTACCTGCAAAATCAGTTGCCACCGTGACTTACCTGCTCGTTTGGCGATAGGGGCTGGGGTTGGACCCAGTACCAGGCAGCTATTATCAAACAGTGGATGCGCTTCCAAGGAGTAGCGAACCTGACGTAGAAACGTCTCCACATCTGCGGGGTTATTGGCTTCACAACGGATTAACGTGAGGAAGCTAAATGGAGGCAGCTGTGCCAGTTTTCTTTCTTGCAGAACGGTATCGGCAAAGTGTCGATAGTCCTTGTTGAGTAATGACTGCAGTAAAGGGTGATCGGGGTGGTGGGTCTGCAGTAAGACTTCCCCCGGTTTACTCGCTCGTCCGGCTCGGCCTGCGACTTGAATAAATAACTGAGCTAAGCGCTCTGACGCGCGAAAGTCGCTGCTATAAAGAGACCCATCCACATCAAGTAAAGCAACGAGTGTGACATTGGGGAAGTGGTGTCCTTTCGCCAGCATTTGCGTACCAATTAGTATTTGGTATTCGTTTTTCTTTATCGCATCTAGCGCTGCTTCAAGGCTGCCTTTTCGGCGCGTACTGTCTCTATCAATTCGAATGGTTTTGTATTCAGGAAACAACTCGCCGAGTTGAGATTCCAATTGTTCAGTGCCTACACCTACAGTGACCAGTTGATGTGAGCCGCAGCCTTGGCATTGGTGGATAACGGGGTGTTGGGAGCCGCAATGATGACAACGAATTTCATTACTGGCCTGATGATAGGTGTAATAGGCATCACAGCGCTTACATTCGGCGATCCAGCCACACTCGTGACACATTAACGCTGGGCTGAAGCCTCGTCTATTGAGAAACAGCATCACTTGATTGCCTGCGTTTAAATGGCGACGCAATTGCGCAATTAACGGGGCTGAAAGCCCACTCTCTAAATACTGACCTTTTACATCAATGACTTTATTGGTGGTGGGGACCGCAAGTCCTGCTCGCTGACTCAATATTAAGTGGTGGTATTTACCACTTAACGCGTTTTGCAGCGTTTCCAATGACGGAGTCGCAGAGCCAAGAATAATCGGAATCTGTGCTTTGTTAGCACGCATAACCGCCACATCGCGGGCGTGGTAGCGTAGGCTGTCCTGCTGCTTATAAGAGGTGTCATGTTCTTCATCAACAATAATGATACCCAGATCAGCAAAGGGCGTGAGTAATGCCGAGCGTGTGCCGATGACAATACCCGCGACTTTATCTCTTGCGCTGAGCCAAGCGTTTAAGCGTTCAGTATCATTAAGCCCTGAATGGATGACTTCTACGGGCACATTAAAACGTTTACGAAAGCGATTAATTGTTTGTGGCGTTAAGCCAATTTCTGGCACCAGTACGAGAGCTTGTTGTCCTCGCTCAAGTACGGGCTTGATCATATTTAGATAGACTTCGGTTTTACCAGAGCCTGTCACGCCTTCTAGTAAGTAGCAGCCAAAGTCGGTTTGGCTATTCACTGAAGCAATCGCGATGGCTTGCTCTTCATTGAGTCGAAGATCGGGCGGAGTATTGGTTAAGTCGCTCGGCCATTGCAGCGTGGGTGCCTGTTTTTCATGAGCGCGGACCCAGCCTTTCTCATCAAGGGTTTTTAACACCGTGCTACCGATGTCATTATCTAATAGCGCTTGATGCGAACAGGGCCCATTTTCTAGAAAATGCATCGCTTTGGCTTGTTTCACCGCTCGACCAAAGCCATGCATTAATTGATTTTTGCCCGCTTCCGTTAATTGCCACTCAACGGTGGTGGCAAATTCCGCGGGTTTGCCTTTTCTCAGTGCCGCTGGTAGAGCGTTGTGTAACGTATCGCCTAATGGGTGCTGATAATAAAGGCTGCACCAAGTGATGAGTTCATATAAAGGCTGTGACCAAATAGGACGGCTATCAAGGGCGGCTTTTATCGGCTTGAGTTGATCAATGGGAAAGTCCGATTGATGACTGAACTGAGTCACGATACCGACGAGTGTTTGACGTCCAAACGGCACAGATACGCGTCCTCCCACCACTGGAAAGAGGTGAGTAGGAACAATGTAGTCGAACTGTTTATCTAGTGGCACGGGCAGTGCAACACGAGCAACGTTTGGGCGCATAGTAAAATCGGTATTGATAAAATAGAGGACTATTCTACCTAGCTATGTTGGGTTCGATAAACAGTTAATTGAATAAACTGAATGACGCCACCTAAAGGTGGTGAAAAAAGTGGCAATTTTAGTTGATTCAATCTCGACTATTCATTACTATACTGCGCCTTGATGGTATGGCTTATTTGCACCTTTGAGTGTAAAAAGCGGTAACACAGGTATTTTTTTCACTACGTGTGGTGTCCGGCAAAGATTCGGATAGCGACACGGCCTAAATTTGAGGTTTCCCATGAAAGTTGGTATCCACCCAGAATACAAAGCTGTAACAGCAACTTGTTCTTGCGGCAATACATTTGAGTTCAACTCTACGCTAGCGAAAGATTCAATTCACCTAGACGTATGTGACAAATGTCACCCATTCTACACTGGTAAGCAACGTATCGTTGATACTGGTGGTCGTGTTGATCGCTTCAACAAGCGTTTCGGCGCACTATCTAGCAAGTAATGATATTACTTACGTAGATATAAAAAGGGCGCTTCGGCGTCCTTTTTTGTTTCTATCATTTATCTTTGCTGCTTCTTTTCTCCCTTAGCCTGTCCCATACCCTCTTTATTCCCCCCTTTAATGCATAGCGTGTTGCTATAGCTTGACTGACCACTAGTATAAATACCTATGTATCCGTTCAAAACTGCTGATAACTAGCGTAGTATGATTGGTCAAAGTTGCGACGCACTGAACATAACATACGCGCGCTTGTCCCCCTTTTAGGCGAGCGAAATACGCTTATTAAGCGGGTTATACTAAAACAATAAACCATCACACTCAGTCTTTCATACTCGAAAAAGCAGGATCACATACCATGTCCGATGACCACCAAATCGATGAATTCCGTCAACAAGCTCTGGATTATCATGCCTACCCAACCCCTGGGAAAATTGAAATCGCTCTGACTACCCCCGCAGATTCTGCTAAGGACCTTGCTCTTGCCTACAGCCCTGGTGTGGCGGAGCCGGTGCGAGAGATCGCTCAAAACGCGGAAAATGTGTATAAATACACAGCGAAGGGCAATATGGTCGCCGTGATTTCAAATGGTACTGCGATTTTAGGGTTAGGTAACTTGGGCCCTCTTGCTTCGAAACCGGTGATGGAAGGTAAGGCGTTATTGTTTAAACGTTTTGCAGGGTTAGATTCTATTGATATTGAAGTGAAGCATCGCACAATAGATGAGTTTGTTGATACGGTAGCGAATATTTCAGACACCTTTGGTGGTATCAACTTAGAAGACATTAAAGCGCCAGATTGTTTTGAAATTGAACGTCGCTTGATTGAGCGTTGTGACGTGCCTGTTTTCCATGACGATCAACATGGAACGGCGATTGTAACTGCGGCTGGTATGTTGAATGCGATTGAGCTGCAAGGCAAAGAGCTAAGTGAAGCGACGATCGTATGTCTGGGTGCAGGCGCCGCCGCGACGGCGTGTATGGAGCTGTTGATCAAATGTGGTGCGATGCGTGAAAAGATCTACATGCTGGATCGTAAAGGTGTGATTCACACGCGACGTGAAGGTCTAAACGAATATAAACAGATGTTCGCGAATAACACGGATAAGCGTACTCTTGAAGATGTTATTGAAGGTGCTGATCTTTTCCTTGGTGTATCGGGGCCTGATTTGCTTCCTGCAGAAGCATTGAAACTCATGGCAGAAAAGCCAGTTGTCTTCGCATGTTCAAACCCAGATCCTGAAATTAAACCAGAACTTGCCCATGAAGTTCGTGATGATCTCATTATGGGTACCGGGCGCTCGGACTACCCGAACCAAGTGAATAATGTGTTGTGTTTCCCGTTCATTTTCCGCGGCGCACTCGATGTACGAGCCAGCGAAATTAATGATGCGATGAAACTTGCAGCTGTTGAGGCGATTCGTCAAATCGCTAAAGAGCCGGTACCTCAAGACGTATTGGATGCCGCTGGCGTCTCGGCGTTGTCATTTAGTAAAGATTACATCATTCCAAAACCAATGGATCCACGTTTGTTACCGCGAGTAGCAAGAGCGGTCGCGGTCGCGGCAGTAGAGTCCGGCGTGGCAAGAATTGAAATGCCTGAAAATTATATGACTGAGTAGGTCGTTTAGGTTTTGGAGATCGTAAGGTTTTGGAGATCGTAAGGTTTTGGGGATATTAGGGCTTTGGGAAAAAAAGTACCTAGTTCCTGGAATTTGCTTCAAAAAAAACGTTGCTCGAGAGGGCAACGTTTTTTTATTTTTCCCAGGACCCAGGACCCAGGACCCAGGACCCAGGACCTAGATTTTATTCTTCATCAAACGCTTCAAACTCAATGCCCATCGCCGTCATCATCGCTTTTACTTCCGTAGGGATATCATCTGGGCGGTCTTTTCTCAGGTCTTCATCGGTCGGTAGTGGCTGACCGGTATAGGCATGCAGAAACGCTTCACACAATAATTCACTATTGGTAGCATGGCGTAGGTTGTTGATTTGGCGGCGAGTTCTTTCATCCGTCAATATCTTTAGCACTTTTAACGGAATGGATACCGTGATCTTCTTAACCTGCTCACTTTTCTTGCCGTGCTCCGCGTAAGGGCTAATGTATTCGCCATTCCAATCTGCCATTGCACACCTTCGTTTATTGATCGTAAATTTGTTTAATAAGAAAGGTGCAATTTTAGCGGCATTTACTGCCATAAGCAAAGACATATAGACGTCTAGAAGTGTTGACGTCTCACAAAATGGACAGTAAAGTGGGGCTTAGTTTAACGGACTGTTAATTTTTTCAAAGATTGATGCTTTTCCCTGTCGGTTCAAGCATGATGAAAACCCTATTTAGTCTTCACTTTGCGCGCGTTAATAAAGGATGTTTCTATGAGCAATCGGAAGCCAGCGACCATCGCGGTACGAACGGGTATCGAGTCAGATACCCAACACCACGCTGTCGTACCCCCTATCTACCTTTCTACCAATTATGGCTTTCCTGCTTTCGGCGACGTGCCTAAGTACGATTATACCCGTTCTGGTAATCCCAATCGTGGTTTGCTAGAGCAAGCACTATTTGAATTGGAATCAGGCAAAGGGGCAGTGGTGACGAACTGTGGGACATCCGCACTGAATTTATGGGCATCGGCATTTCTTGGACCTGACGATCTTATTATCGCGCCACATGACTGTTATGGCGGGTCTTATCGTTTATTTAATACTCGCGCTCAAAAAGGCGATTTCCAGGTTCAATTTGTCGATCAAGGTGATGAGGCGGCATTAGATGCCGCTATCGCTAAAAAGCCCAAGCTTATTTTACTTGAAACCCCCTCTAACCCGCTAGTACGCGTGGTGGATATTGCTCGAGTATGTGAAAAAGCTAAACAAGTTGGCGCGCTGGTGGCCGTTGATAACACCTTTTTGACACCGGTATACCAAAAGCCTTTAGAGTTGGGGGCTGACTTTGTTATTCATTCAACCACCAAGTATATCAATGGTCACTCAGATGTGATTGGCGGCGTGGTGATTACCAAGACCGAAGCGCATGCTGAAGAGTTGGCATGGTGGGGCAACTGCATTGGTGCAACGGGTACACCCTTTGATAGCTATATGACGCTACGTGGCATTCGTACTTTAGGTGCGCGCATGCGTGTCCATGAAGAGAGTTCGCAAGTGATCCTTGATTACTTGAGAAATGAAGCCTTGGTCAAGGTTATCTATCACCCAAGCTTACCAGAGCATCCTGGTCATGAGATTGCCAAAAAACAACAGTCGGGTTTTGGTTCCATGCTGAGCTTTGAGTTTGCCGGTAGCTTTGAGCAACTCAAATATTTTGTTGGTCAACTTGAGCTATTTTCTCTTGCCGAGTCACTGGGCGGCGTGGAAAGTTTGATTTGTCACCCTGCTTCTATGACGCATCGCGCAATGGGTGAAGAAGCGCTTGCAGAGGCGGGCGTGTCACAACAACTCTTGCGTTTGTCTGTTGGCTTAGAAGATGCGCAAGATCTAATTGAAGACTTACAACACGCTTTTGATAAAGCAAGAACGTTTGAAGGGTAAAGACGGCGATGAGCAATACTAACGTACCGACAACGAAGCAATTACATAAATTTGGCGGCAGCAGTCTGGCTGATCCAGAGTGCTATCGTCGTGTGGTATCGATTCTAAAAAATTACTCTCATTCAGACGACCTTATCGTCGTGTCAGCGGCAGGGAAAACCACAAACCGTTTAATTAACTTTTTAGATGCGTTAAACAAAGACGGTCGTGTCGCGCATGAACACTTACAAGCCTTACGAAAGTTTCAATTGGATCTAGTTGAAGCGTTGATTGAAGGTGATGACGCCGAAGCTCTGCGCGTACAGCTAGCGGATGAATTCAGTACGCTAGGCGAACAAGTCGCGCCACTAACGGAAGCTCAGAAAGCCGCTGTGTTAGGTCATGGTGAGGTGTGGTCTTCTCGATTGCTGGCTGCATTGTTGCGACAACACGATTTACCTGCTGTGGCGCAAGATGCCCGCGCATTCTTGCGGGCCGAGTTTGGCGCTCAGCCTGAGGTAGATCGTGCTCAATCTTACTCATTGATAAAAAGTACCTTAGCTCAGCATGCGCATCACCGTGTGGTGATTACTGGTTTTATGGCGCAAAACAGCGAGGGCGAAACAGTCTTGCTGGGTCGCAATGGCTCAGATTATTCGGCGACTGTGATTGGTGCGTTAGCGGAAGTGGCGAGCGTAACCATTTGGAGTGACGTGGCAGGGGTCTACAGTGCCGACCCTCGAGTCGTGTCCGATGCGTGCTTGTTGCCGTTACTTCGATTAGATGAAGCGAGCGAATTGGCGCGTCTGGCGGCGCCAGTATTGCATAGTCGTACCCTTCAGCCTGTGGCGCAAAGCACCATGGATCTGAACTTACGTTGCAGTTATTTACCCGAATCTGGATCCACGCGAATTGAGCGTGTTTTGGCATCAGGTCGCGGTGCCAAAATTATTACTTCATTAGAAGAAGTGCTACTCATAGAGTTGTCATTTGGTAACGGTCATGATTTCGAACGTGCCAAAGCGGAAGTATTAAATGGCTTAAAGCGAGCGCAACTCGAACCGTTGGCGTTTGAAGCGCAGGCCGATCAATCACGTTTGCGTCTAGCATACACCCCTGAGATTGCCTCAGGAACGCTCAATGAATTGCAAGATATGGCGATTGAAGCGGAAATTAAGCTAAAAGAAGGTTATGCCATGCTTGCGGCGGTTGGCGCTGGTGTGACGAAAAATGCCAATCATTGCTTTGGCTTTTACCAACAGTTGAAACACGCTCCGGTGGAATTTTTCTGTGAAGCGGATTCAGGCCTGAGTTTAGCGGCTGTACTGCGTCGATCCGATGTGATGCCGATGGTGAAATCGGTTCATACTCAACTCTTTCAAGCTCAGAAGCGTGTTGCCGTTGCCTTATGTGGTAAAGGTAATATTGGTTCTTCATGGTTAGAGCTTTTCAAGCAGCAAAAACCTGAACTCGAAAAACGTCGTGGCATGAGCTTTGATCTTGTGGCCGTGGTCGACAGTCAAAGCTATTGGTTTGATGAAAACGGCCTGGATGAGCTTACCGTGCTCGAGCGTTATAAAGATGAAGCGGTTGCCCATGAAGGCGATCGTTGGCTCAAGCAAATCGCAGCATTACATGGCTACGATGAAGCGGTCGTATTGGATGTGACGGCGAGTTCAGTACTGGCACAAAAATACGTATCCATTGCAGAACATGGCGTTCACCTGATTTCTGCAAACAAAGTGGCGGGCTCAGCACCAAGTGCTGATTATCATCGCGTGCAAGATGCTTTCGCGAAAACCAGTCGTCATTGGCTGTATAACGCGACCGTGGGTGCGGGTTTACCTATTAACCATACCGTGCGTGATTTGCGCGAAAGTGGTGATGATATTGTGGCGCTGTCGGGGATCTTCTCAGGCACGTTATCTTGGTTGTTCCAGCAATTTGATGGCAGTGTTCCGTTTGCTGAGTTAGTCGACTTAGCGTGGCAGCAAGGGTTGACTGAACCCGATCCTCGCTCGGATCTAGATGGCTCTGATGTGATGCGAAAGCTAGTTATTTTGGCTCGTGAATCGGGCTTGGATATTGAACCCGATAGTGTTGTGGTTGAGTCTTTAGTTCCAGAGGCACTACAAGAACTGACACTTGATGGTTTCTTTGAGCAGTCTGGGTTGCTGAGCGAATTGCTTCAAGAGCGTCTAGACAAAGCACAGCGAGAAGATAAGGTGCTACGTTATGTGGCGCGCTTAGATCGCTTTGGTAAGGCTCGTGTGGGCATTGAGGCGCTATCGAAAGAGCATGCGCTTGCTAACTTGCTACCGTGTGACAACATCTTTGCGATTGAAAGCAAGTGGTATAAAGACAACCCATTGGTGATTCGAGGTCCTGGTGCAGGACGAGAAGTGACGGCGGGAGCGATTCAGTCGGACTTAAACTTAATATCGAGTTTCTTCTAAATCGGGTGTTGCTTCGTCTCAATCAATGGTTGCTTCGTCTGAATTGATTGTTGTTTCTGCTGAGTTAATGGTTGCTTCTGCTGAGTGAATGGTTACCTCTGTTCAATCCCCCCTTTTCTTATCATAGAGAGGGGGGATTTTGTTTCTAACGTCATACATCTTCAATTTCCCTAACATTCAACATGAAAAAAATTCATTGTGATGCTATTGACTTTAAATGCCATTCATTTCATCCTACAGACATATAGACGTCTAAACGTCAAAAAGAATGACAAATTTAGATTCATCACTTTTAATGACAGACAGGTTTTAGTCTAAGGTTGGCTGGGATAACCAACTTTGGCAATTTAGGGAGAGAACCATGGGATACACGCATGCTGGGCATATTGATGCCTTAAACCAAAATATTGCTGAGCTTTCGGACAATATTAATGTTTCTTTTGAATTCTTTCCGCCAAGCACACCGAATATGGAAGAGACGCTTTGGAAGTCTGTTCATCGCTTGAAAGCGCTTAAGCCTAAGTTTGTTTCTGTTACTTATGGCGCTAACTCAGGTGAGCGAGATCGTACGCACTCCATCATTAAAGAAATTAAGAATGAAACGGGTTTAATCGCCGCGCCTCACTTAACGTGTATTGATGCTTCTCGTAGCGAGCTGATTGATATTGCCGATGATTACTGGGCGAATGGCATTCAGAGTATTGTTGCTTTGCGCGGTGACATCCCAGAAGGTGGTGGTCAACCGGACATGTATGCTTCAGACTTAGTTGAGTTACTGAAATCACGCCATGATTTTGATATTTCGGTGGCAGCATTTCCAGAAGTGCACCCAGAAGCAAAAAGTGCCCAGTCTGATCTGCTGAACCTAAAGCGTAAAATTGATGCAGGCGCGAACCGTGCTATCACTCAATTTTTCTTTGATGTTGAGAGCTACCTTCGATTCCGTGACCGCTGTGTGGCGGCGGGTATTGATGCTGAAATCGTCCCAGGTATTTTGCCCGTTTCTAACTTTAAGCAAGCGTCTCGCTTTGCTGCGATGAATAAAGTAAAAGTGCCAGGTTGGATGCAAAAGCAGTTTGAAGGTCTAGACGATGACCCAACAACGCGCCAGTTAGTGGGAGCAAGCCAAGCGATCGATATGGTGAGAACACTAAGTCGTGAAGGCGTAAAAGATTTCCACTTCTACACGCTTAACCGCTCAGAGATGACGTATGCACTTTGCCATACATTAGGTGTGCGTCCACAAGGGGCATAGTACACGTAAGCATTGCCAATGAATTGTCGAGTCATTGGCAAAAGTAGCTAGAAAGGCAATAAAAAAGCGCTGGATGCAAATCCAGCGCTTTTTTTATTTTTGATAGCTTGGCCTTGAAGGTGTTGACCGAATAACACTGCCGTTCAAGGCGCTTGCCGCAAGGTATCGCTTGCCGCAAGGTATCGCTTGCCGCAAAGTATTGCGTTAAGCGATAGCTTCCAGCTCTGCCAATGTCTCTTCAGCCCAGTCTAGCCAAGCCTGACGTGAGAATAGGTTACGACGCAGTGTTAGGCGCTCCAAACGAGCGTGCGTATCTAGCGTGCTTGGTGTTGCGTAGTACGCGGCTTCGATTTCGCGATAGTGTGCAACCAGCTTTTTAGAGTCTTCAATCAGCTCTTCTAGTTGTAGACGAAATGCGGCTGAAGGTTGAACTGCACAGGCTGCGAGTTTCGCTGAGAACTCGTCACGGACTGTCGGGTGAACGGTTGGTTGTTCAAACCAATCACTGAGTGTCCCACGTCCAGATTCGGTAATGGAGTACACCTTGCGATCAGGCTTGCCGTCTTGTGGCTCTAATTTGCAAGTCACAAGACCTTTGTCTGCCATTTTGTTTAATTCACGGTACACCTGCTGGTGGCTCGCTTTCCAAAAATATCCGATGCTTGCAGAAAATTCCTTAGTGATGTCGTAGCCAGTCGCGTCGCGAGTGCTTAATACAGTAAGGATAACGTGTGGTAGTGACATGATAAAAATCCAGATCAATAACTTAATAGTAATTATGGCGCTTGTTACCGTCATCTAAGTTGTGACGCGGCCAAAGCTAACGTTCATCAGTTGAAAAGTTAGAATGGTCTTGTGTAAGAAGCATGGTCTGTGTGGTTAACACAGTCGCCTTATATAAGCCTTTGTCACCTAGGAGGTTGTATGAACACACAACCCATGTTGTCGATAGATACTTTTATTATTTTTATCGGACAACAGGATTTAATTATATAGAACTTTATAAGCATTAAGTGGAATAGAGGCTAGTGTCACTAGAAAAGAACTAACAAAAGACTCAATAAGACACTTCAGCAAAATTAAAGGTCGCAAAATGCGACCTTTTGTCTTTATTTTGAAATATTACACTGGCTATCCGGTGTTTCGCATGCCTGCTGCGATGCCGGCAATCGTCACCATGAGCGCTTCTTCTAGCTCAGTTTCTGTCTCTTCGCTCTGACGTGTGCGATAGAGAAGTTCGGCTTGCAGCATGTTAAGAGGTTCAACATAGGTGTTACGTAGACGAATAGACTCTTGTCCCCATGGGTCGCTTTGCATGAGGTGATCGTTATTTTCTACGTTCAATACCGCTTTAATATCTTGTTGCAGTTGTGCGCGCAGTTTATCACCTAATGGTAGCAACTCCGGATCCGCCAAACGCTGGTCATAGTAGCGTGATATTTCCATGTTGCACTTGGTGTACACCATCTCCAGCATGCCTAAGCGAGTAGAGAAGAATGGCCACTCGCGACACATTTCTTCTAACAGAGCTTGATGGCCTTTATCGATAGAGTACTGAATCGCTTCACCTGCGCCCAACCAAGCAGGAAGCACAAGACGGTTTTGGCTCCAAGAGAAAATCCATGGGATAGCGCGTAAGCTCTCTACGCCACCGTTAGGGTTACGTTTCGCAGGACGAGAGCCTAGCGGAAGCTTGCCTAACTCTAGCTCTGGAGTCGCTTGACGGAAGTAAGGAACAAAGTCCGGCTCATCACGAACAACACGACGATAGGCATCACAAGATACTTGTGATAGCACTTCCATGAGGTCACGCCAATCTTGCTTTGGCTTCGGTGGCGGTAACAGGTTGGCTTCTAGGATCGCACTGGCATACAGGTTGAAACTGTTAATGGCAATTTCCGGGAGTCCGAGCTTAAAGCGGATCATTTCGCCTTGCTCAGTGACTCGTAGGCCGCGTTTTAGACTCTTTGGTGGCTGGGACAATAGCGCGGCATGTGCAGGTGCACCACCACGACCAATAGAACCACCACGGCCATGGAACAGGGTGATTTCAATGCCTGCTTGTTCGCTGACTTCGACCAGAGATTCCATTGCACTGTATTGCGCCCAGCCTGCAGCCATTACGCCAGCGTCTTTCGCTGAGTCGGAGTAGCCAATCATCACCATTTGGTGATTTTGGATATAACCACGGTACCAATCAATCTCAAACAGCTGCTTCATCACGGCTTCTGAGTTGTTTAAATCTTCAAGCGTTTCGAACAGTGGGCACACATCCATACGGAATTTACAGCCACACTCTTGCAAAATTAGGTGAACCGCCAGAACGTCTGACGCCGTGCGCGCCATTGAGATGACGTAGGCACCAAAAGCATCACGTGATTGAGAGGCAATAACACGACAAGTATCTAACACTTCTTGCACTGACTCTGACGGCTCCCAGTCACGAGGCAGTAGTGGACGTTTGGAACTAAGTTCATTGATAAGGAAAGAAACTTTATCTTGTTCGCTCCACTGGTCGTAGTCACCAAGACCCAAATGACGAGTCAATTCAGAGATCACGTCAGAGTGGCGTGTGCTTTCTTGACGAATGTCCAAGCGAACAAGGTGAACACCAAAGGCTTTCACGCGGCGGATGGTATCAAGAAGTGACCCATCTGCAATAATGGCCATGCCGCTTTCGCGCAGTGATTGGTAACACGCTAATAGGGGTTCCCACAGCTGTGCACTGTCTTCAAGAATTGGTTTGTTTGGCACATCTTGGTGGTTGATCTGCGCTTCTAGCACTTCCAGTGTATTGACCAGCAGCTTACGCACTGGTTTTAGGATCGCTCGGTAAGGTTCATGTTGTTCACCGGCGAGATCTCTCACGTGGTCGTTACATTTCACCATAGACAGCTCAGTGATGAGCTCTTGGAAGTCTTGCAGATAAAGTTCCGCCGCTTTCCAGCGAGAGAGCAGCATCACTTCACGAGTAATTTTGTGTGTTACGAATGGGTTTCCGTCGCGGTCGCCACCCATCCATGAAGAGATGTGAACTGGGCGAGCATCAATGGGTAGCCCTTCACCTAAATAGTTTTTCAGGCGATCATCCATTTCACGTAGGAATTCAGGAATGGCTTCCCACAGCGAGTTTTCGACAACGGCAAAGCCCCACTTAGCTTCATCAAGCGGGGTTGGGCGTTGCTGGCGAATAACATCAGAGTGCCAGCTTTGCGCGATAAGTTGCTCTAAGCGACGCTCTATTTTGCTGCGTTCTTTCTCTGATATTTCACTGAGTTCAAGCTTAGAGAGACACTCGTTAATTTTCACCAGTTTATTGATCATGGTGCGACGAGTGATTTCTGTTGGGTGCGCGGTTAGTACCAATTCAATATTCAGATCGCGAACCGCTTGTGCAGTATCGAGCTTGCTGATGTTCTCTTGGCTTAATTTCGAAAACAACGTATAGATAGGGTCGGGTTCACAGACGTCAGCCTCACAGCTTCGTGAGATCGTGTGGTATTGATCGGCGATGTTGGTGAGGTTGAGGAATTGGTTAAATGCGCGAGCGACTGGCGTTAATTGCTCATTAGGCAGGCTTTTAATCTCATCGATTAAAATCTCACGATCGGCCTCATTGCCTGCACGTACAACGGATTTGGAAAGTTGACGAATTTTTTCAACTTTCTCTAAAATCGCCTCTCCGTGTGCTTCCTTGATGGTATTCCCCAACAAGTGCCCAAGCATCCTAACATTGCTTTTCAATGGGGCGTATTTTTCGTTCATAGTCGTCCTGCCTTGTAATTTAACTACATCCATTATTCCGTTTCAGCTTAACAATCTAGCGAAAAATGCTAGGCGTAGTCAAATAAAGTAATCCATGTTTGCAATAATCGCATTGGAATGAAAAGCGCACGCAAACCTTTAACTGCTTAATGTAGCATGCCTTTTTTCATAGAATTCGTTATTGATTTAGGGTAATGATTTTGTTGATTGTTGCGATGCTGAAGTGTTGCTGATTTATTGTACAGTAACACCCAGCCAATCGGCAATGTTGAAAATTTATTACATTGTGTGAGTGAATTGAGTCAAATTTCGTTACTCAAAGCAATACTTATTGATGGCTTTAGCAAGAATATTGATGGTTGGGTCGACAAAGTCTAGGCTAAGAAACTCATCGGGCTGGTGCGCCTGATCAATCGAACCAGGACCTAACACCAGAGTTGGGCACAACGCCTGTAAAAATGGCGCTTCAGTACAGTAGTTGACGGTGTCTGATGGCGTGTCACATAAGCGCTCCATACCACCAACAAAAGGATGTTGATGATCGCACTCATAGCCTGGAATAGGTTCATGCAGTGCGGTGATGGTTAAGCGCCCTGGCCACTTTGCTTCCACCTCTTTCAGCGCACTTCTTAGCATGTTGTCTAGGCCATCCAAGCTGATTCCTGGCAGTGGGCGGACATCGTAATGTAATTCGCAGCAGCCACAAATTCTATTCGCGCTATCACCACCGTGGATGTGGCCGAGATTCAGTGTGGGACTAGGGATAGCGAATCCAGGGTGGTGATACTCTTTCACCAATTTATCACGCAGTGTCATCATCGCGTACATCACTTCGTGCATGATTTCGATGGCGTTGACACCGAGTGCAGGATCAGACGAGTGACCTGACTTACCTGTGACTCTGATGGCGTTTGCGACGTGCCCTTTATGTCCACGGATAGGCACAAGGTTAGTGGGTTCACCAATAATGCAATAATCTGGTTTGAAGGGCGCGGTGTCGGTAAAGTGACGCGCACCCAGCATGGTGGTTTCTTCGTCACAAGTGGCGAGAACATAGAGGGGCTTGGTTTGTTTGCTCCAGTCGATTTTTTTCACGGCTTCATAAATAAAGGCAAAGAAGCCTTTCATATCCGCCGTGCCTAGGCCGTAAAAGCGATTGTCTTTTTCTGTGAGGTCATGAGGGTTGAAGCTCCAGCGTCCTTCATCAAAAGGCACGGTATCACTGTGACCAGCTAGAAGCAGTCCCCCTTCACCTTGGCCTTTTTTGGCGATCATATTGAATTTGTTCGGTTCCACTTCTTCAACTTCGACCTCAAAGCCAAGATCTTTCATCCAGGTGGCCAGTTTCTCTATCACTTTTTCGTTGCCGTGATCCCAGCTTGGGTCAGTCGAACTGATAGAAGGGGTGCTGATTAGGCCCTTGTAGACCTCTAAGAACGTTGGCAATTGCATATTATCTTCACTTCTACTGTTGACAGATTAACTATAAGACGGTAAAACACATATTAAATCAAAATTAATGAATAAAAAATCATTTATTGACTGTTTTTTTAGATTTATAGTCAATGGCTGATATGTTCAAGTCTAACGGAAATGGATGTAGATAGATGCTAAAAACCACCATTATTGGCGCCACCGGTTACACAGGAGCAGAACTGGCTCTGATGGTCACGAAACACCCGGAGCTTACGCTATCAGGTTTATACGTGTCCGCCAATAGTGTCGATGCAGGTAAGTTGGTTTCACAGGTTCATGGAAAATTGGCGGGCATTGTGGATGACCGTATCCAACCGCTTGTTGATGTAGAAAAAGTCGCCAATGAATGTGATGTGGTGTTTTTAGCAACCGCCCATGAAGTGAGCCATGACTTAGCGCCCGTTTTTCTTGCGCAAGGTTGTCAGGTGTTCGATTTATCTGGTGCGTACCGTGTGAAAGGTGATGACTTCTACACCACGTATTATGGCTTTGAACATCAGCATGCACAGTGGCTTGATAAAGCAGCTTACGGCCTTGCCGAATGGAATGCTGCGGACATTCAAGCGGCGCAGCTGGTGGCAGTGCCGGGTTGTTATCCAACGGCTTCGCAGTTGGCGATTAAACCGCTGGTTGAGTCGACACTGATTGATACGCAAGTTTGGCCTGTCATCAATGCCACAAGTGGTGTGACGGGGGCTGGCCGTAAAGCGACAACGAGTAATAGTTTTTGTGAAGTGAGCTTGCAGCCTTATGGATTGTTTACTCATAGACATCAGCCTGAGATGGCGACGCATTTGGGCTGTGAAGTGATATTTAATCCTCATTTAGGCAACTTTAAGCGTGGCATTTTGGCCACGATTACCATGAAGCTAGCGGATGGCGTAAAGGCCGAGCAAGTTCAACAAGCCTTTGAGGTGGCATATGCCGAGCAACCTTGTGTGCGCATTAAAGGTGACACGATTCCAAGAATTCAAGACGTAGAAAACACGCCGTTTTGTGATATCGGTTGGAAGGTACAAGGTCAACATATTATTGTCGTATCGGCGATCGATAATCTGCTAAAAGGTGCTTCAAGCCAAGCGATGCAGTGCCTAAACATTAAAAACCAATTTTCCCAGCTGACATCGTTGGTATAGGGCGAGGAGAGAAGCATGACGCAGAACAACGCATCAACACCACTAGTATCGACAGAGCTAGCATCCACGCCATTACCACTGGTGATTAAATTGGGCGGTGCCGCGCTTTCGTGTACAAATACGTTGAATCAACTGTTTGTGGCGATTTCAAACTATAAAAAACAAGCTCAACGCGACATCGTGATTGTGCACGGTGGAGGCTATCTTGTGGATGATCTGATGCAGAAACTTAATCTGCCAACAGAGAAGAAGCAAGGATTGCGCGTGACCCCTTATGATCAAATCCCGCTAATTGCTGGCGCCCTTGCGGGGACGGCGAACAAATTACTGCAAGGTGATGCGATTAAGGCGGGTTTAAATGCAGTGGGCTTAAGTCTTGCAGATGGCGGCCTTTGTGAAGTGACCGAACTGGATCCTGAACTTGGTGCAGTTGGTAATGCCAAGCCTGGAAACCCAGCGGTATTGCAAGCCATCTTGAAAACAGGCGCGCTACCTATTATTAGTTCGATCGGCTTAGACAATCATGGTCAATTGATGAATGTGAATGCCGACCAAGCAGCTGTGGCGGTTGCGGGCGCTCTGGATGCAGAACTCGTGTTACTTTCTGATGTGAGCGGTGTATTGGATGGGAAAGGACATTTATTACCAAGCCTGACTCAAGAGCAAGCCGATGCCTTAATTACCGGGCATGTGATTACTGACGGCATGATTGTGAAAGTTCAGGCGGCGTTGCAGGCCGCCAGTGAATTAGGTCGACCTATCGAAGTCGCCACATGGCGTTACCCAGAAAAATTAAATGATTTGTTTGCAGGTAAAAGCATCGGCACGCAATTCGTCCCAAATTAAAGCTGAGTGGCTGTTTGCCACGCAGCAACATGAATAGAATAAATACCAAATTTAACACCCGAGATACTGACCGCCAATTCAGGCTCGGACACAAGGAGAAAGAACCATGAGCAAGAAAAGCGTAAAGAAAGTTGTTGTAGCCTATTCTGGCGGTCTTGATACGTCTGTGATCATTCCGTGGCTAAAAGAGAATTACGACTGTGAAGTTGTCGCGTTTGTCGCGGACGTGGGCCAAGGCGAAGAAGAGCTGAATGGCATCGAAGAAAAAGCCAAGGCATCAGGCGCGTCTGAATGTTACATCGCTGACCTAAAAGAAGAGATGGTTGCTGAGTACATTTACCCAACCCTAAAAACAGGGGCGTACTATGAAGGCAAATACCTGCTAGGTACGTCAATGGCTCGTCCGATTATTGCTAAAGCACAGGTGGAAGTGGCGCGTAAAGTTGGCGCGGATGCGTTGTGCCATGGCTGTACGGGTAAAGGTAACGACCAAGTACGTTTTGAAGGTGCGTTTGCCGCGCTTGCCCCTGATCTGCATGTTATTGCGCCATGGCGTGAGTGGGATCTGGTTAGCCGTGAAGAGTGTCTAGATTACCTAGCTGAGCGTAACATCCCTTGTAGTGCTTCACTGACTAAGATCTATTCTCGCGATGCTAACGCATGGCATATTTCAACAGAAGGCGGCGTTTTAGAAGATACTTGGAACGCGCCAAATGACGATTGCTGGGCGTGGACCGTTGACCCTGAACAAGCACCGAACGAATCTGAAACGGTGACGCTACAAGTGGCTAAGGGTGAAGTGGTTGCGGTTGATGGTGAAACGATGACGCCATACAACGCATTGGTTTACCTCAATGAAAAGGGCGCTAAACATGGCGTGGGTCGTATTGATATCGTTGAGAACCGTTTAGTAGGTATGAAGTCTCGTGGCTGTTACGAAACTCCGGGTGGCACTATCATGATGGAAGCGTTGCGTGCGGTTGAGCAATTGGTTCTGGATAAAGCGGCGTTTGAATTCCGTGAAGAGCTAGGCGTGAAAGCGTCTCACCTTGTTTACGATGGTCGTTGGTTTACACCGCTTTGCAAATCGATTCTTGCTGCAACGGAAGAGTTAGCGCAGGACGTGAATGGCGAAGTGGTGATCAAACTTTATAAAGGTCAAGCGACGGTGACTCAGAAGCGTTCAGACAACAGCTTATACTGTGAAGAGTTTGCGACCTTTGGCGAAGATGAAGTGTATGACCAAAGCCATGCCGAAGGCTTCATCCGTCTTTACTCACTTTCAAGCCGTATCCGTGCATTGAATGAAGTTAAGAAAAACAAATAACAAAGTGAAGACAAACAAATAATGCCAACCTAGGCTATTTGGATTAAGGTAAACCCACTTGCAGTGCAAGTGGGTTTCTTGTTTTATAAGGATAAAGAAAACAAGAATACGAAATGGCGTGAATAATTATGTGAAATAAGTGAATTTTTACTTTATTTTCTTTTTGATTTGCCGTAAGTTGAACCTATCAAAAAAACAAACTGACTTTGATTAGATTCCATCGTTAGACAAGCAGTGAATACCGAGCAGTTAGGAGAGTGACAATGGCATTATGGGGCGGAAGATTTACCCAAGCAGCAGATACGAGATTCAAAGACTTTAATGACTCATTACGCTTTGATTATCGATTAGCTGAGCAAGACATTGTCGGCTCGATTGCTTGGTCTAAAGCACTGGTTTCAGTGGACGTGTTAACCGTTGATGAGCAGCAAAAGCTGGAATTGGCGTTGAACGAACTGAAACTTGAAGTGATGGAAGATCCTGAGCAGATTTTACGTTCTGATGCGGAAGACATTCATAGTTGGGTTGAACAGCAACTGATCAGCAAAGTCGGCGATTTAGGCAAAAAGCTGCACACAGGTCGTTCACGTAACGATCAAGTCGCGACGGACCTTAAATTGTGGTGTCGCCAGCAAGGGCAACAATTGCTGCTCGGTTTGGATAGGCTGCAAACCCAAATGGTCGATGTGGCGAGAGCACACCAAGAAACGGTACTGCCTGGTTATACTCACCTTCAGCGTGCTCAGCCAGTGACATTTGCGCACTGGTGTATGGCATATGTAGAAATGTTTGAACGGGACTATTCTCGTTTAGAAGATGCGATTAAACGCTTGGACACTTGTCCGTTGGGCTCGGGCGCGCTGGCGGGTACCGCTTATCCAATGGACCGTGAAGAGCTGGCACATAACTTAGGTTTTCGTCGTGCCACGCGCAATAGTTTAGATTCTGTTTCTGATCGTGACCATGTGATGGAGTTAATGTCGATCGCGTCTATTTCGATGCTGCATCTTTCTCGTCTCGCAGAAGATATGATTTTTTATAATTCAGGTGAATCCAACTTCATCGAATTGGCAGATACGGTAACCTCTGGTTCATCGTTAATGCCACAAAAGAAAAACCCCGATGCACTGGAACTGATTCGTGGTAAAACCGGGCGTGTTTACGGTTCGCTTGCGGCGATGATGATGACGGTAAAGGCATTACCACTGGCATACAACAAGGATATGCAAGAGGACAAAGAAGGCCTGTTTGATGCGCTCGATACATGGAATGACTGTATGGAAATGGCAGCGCTTTGTTTTGATGGCATTAAAGTGAATGGTGAACGTACATTAGAAGCGGCGAAACAAGGTTACGCCAACTCGACAGAGCTTGCTGACTACTTAGTCGCAAAAGGCATTCCTTTCCGTGAAGCACACCATATTGTCGGTGTGGCGGTGGTCAGCGCGATTGCCAAAGGCTGCGCACTAGAAGAGCTCTCCATTGCTGAGTTGCAAGAATTCTCGCCAGTCATTGAGCAAGATGTTTACGATATTCTGACCATTGAAAGCTGCCTTGAGAAGCGTAACGCTTTGGGTGGGGTCGCACCTCAACAAGTCGCTTACGCCGTGGACCAAGCGGAGAAGCGCCTAAGTTCTCGTGATAACTCGGCAGTGAAAGTTCGCTCAGCTCGTCTGACCGACATTGATGCGCTAGAGAGTATGGTGGCGTATTGGGCAAATCAAGGTGAGAATTTACCAAGAAACCGCAATGAGTTAGTGCGTGATATTGGCTCCTTTGCTGTCGCAGAACACCATGGTGAGGTCACTGGTTGTGCTTCCTTGTATGTGTATGACTCAGGGTTAGCCGAAGTTCGTTCTCTAGGGGTTGAAGCTGGCTGGCAAGGTCAAGGGCAGGGCACTGCGATTGTTCAGCACTTGGTTGAGAAAGCCCGTAAGATGGCGATTAAAAAGGTCTTTGTACTGACTCGTACCCCTGAGTTCTTTATGAAGCATGACTTCATTCCAACATCGAAGACGTTATTGCCTGAGAAAGTGCTAAAGGACTGCGATCAATGCCCAAGACAACATGCGTGTGATGAAGTGGCGCTAGAAGTGAACCTGGCAGAGCAAATTATCGCAAAAATGAATGTTGCCTAAGCTGCTGAAATTAAATGGTTTAATAAAAAGATCGAAAAAGTTTTAAAAAAAGATCATTTTTAAGGGAACAAATGAGAAAAAGCCCGGTCTATTAAAGTACCACTGCTTTTTCTTAGAAGAATCTAAGAAGGCCCCAAGTCAGATTTGACTTTGGGGCTTTTTTCTTTTTAGCGCTCTAGAAATGTCAGTGTGAATCTAGGCTACTGGGAATCTCATTTCCTATAAAAAGTGCGACATCACTTGCCGTGAGTGAGTATCTAGCACCCTGGACCGCAGTCTAGGCAATGTTTAATCATTTCTGGACCAAGATGTAGCTTAGCATTGAGATCTCGCAACGCGGTTCGTACGCCTTCTTCAATCACTGGGTGGTAAAACGGCATATCCAGCATTTCTGATATCGTCATCTTGTTTTGATGCGCCCAGGCCAGTAAGTGAGCCAAATGTTCGGCATTCGGTCCCATCATTTCAGCCCCTAAGAATCGTCCTGTTCCTTGCTCACCATACACATGCAGTATGCCTTTGTTACGCAGCATCACACGAGAGCGACCTTGGTTTTCAAATGAGACTTCGCCTGTAGCAAAACAGCCGCAACCACCGAAGCGTTGTTCGAGTTGCTTAAAGGTTTCCCCGACCATGGCAATTTGTGGGTCGGAAAATACGGCAGAAATAGAGCTTCTTCTTAGTCCGGCGCGAATATCTGGGAACCGACCCGCGTTGTCGCCAGCAATACGCCCTTGATCGGCCGCCTCATGCAGTAATGGGATTTGGTTACTGGCATCACCAGCAATGAAAATATTTTTCGCCGATGTCTGAAGCGTGTAATGATCCGCGCTTGGCACCCCTCGTTCATCTAGGACAACCGTGGTATTTTCTAGTGACAATTTATCCACATTGGGGCGACGGCCTGTTGCCGCTAATACATAGTCGACAATAAAGGTGTCGGGTTCGCCATCAAGATTAATAAATTGGATTTCAACTTTTTCACCGTCGATTCGCTTCATGCTCTCGACTTTGACGTCTGCATCAAGGTAAAACTCTTCTTGGAATGCCTGATTGGCGTAGTTCATGATCTCGGGGTCAGTTAACGGACCTACCTGCCCACCAAGTCCAAAGACTTTGGTTTTGACTCCTAGGCGATGTAATGCCTGGCCTAATTCTAACCCAATCACTCCCGGACCAAAGACGGCAATTGAATCTGGAAGGTCATCCCATTCAAAGACGTTATCGTTAACGATCAGTCGATCACCAAGATCGTTCCAGATCGCCGGATAAGCGGGGCGAGATCCTGTCGCGATAACGATTCGCTCTGCGATAATGGTTGTGTGATCGTCAACCACTAATGTGTGGTCATCAATGAAATTGGCATAGCCTGAAATTTTATCTGCCGCCGGGATCTCATCCACCCCTTCAAGGACAAAGCCAACGAATCGG
Organism: Vibrio qingdaonensis; assembly: GCF_026191675.1. GTDB lineage: Bacteria > Pseudomonadota > Gammaproteobacteria > Enterobacterales > Vibrionaceae > Vibrio > Vibrio qingdaonensis. The sequence goes on from NZ_JAKRRY010000032.1 coordinate 60,614, forward strand.
TCGCGCTCGCTTTTTATGCGAGCCATCACTTCTTTACCGTTGATGAGGGTTTCACCTTGTGGGTAAATCCCAAACCCTGGTGCTTTTTCGATTTGATGTACGCTTTCCGCCGCTGCAATTAGTAGTTTAGAAGGCATGCAGCCAACACGTGCACAGGTTGTCCCGTAAGGACCACCTTCGATCAGGACAACATTATCGGTATGGGCTTTGGCGGCGCGATAAGCGCCTAGGCCTGCGGTGCCACCGCCAATAATGGCGACATTTACATTTAACTGTTTCATAGCGATATCTCTTTAAGCAACGTGGGTAGACAAGCAGCAATGCCAGACTAAACAACAGTGATTTATTATTCTGAAGTGATAGAGCGTAACGGTAGAACCGAAAAAGAAGAGCCGGAAGTTGATCCACTCATATGCGCATGGCATTTGAGTGGATCACGATGAAATGATTAACCGAGGTAGGCTTCTAATTCTTCGCTACCACCGATGTGTTTACCGCCGATGAAGACTTGAGGAACCGTTGTACGACCACTAATGGCGCGTAGGCTTACTGTGGTTGCATCTTTTCCTAGAATCACTTCTTCATATTGAAGACCGTGATCAATGAGGTTTTGTTTCGCTTTCGCACAGAATGGGCAACCTGGCTTAGAGAATACTGTGATGGAATCTTGCGTTTTGTACTCTGGTGCGAGGTACTTAAGCATAGTATCCGCATCTGATACTTTGAATGGGTCGCCTGGCTCATTAGGTTCAATGAACATTTTTTCGACCACGCCGTTTTTAACCAACATGCTGTAGCGCCATGAACGCTTGCCAAACCCAATGTCATTTTTCTCAACCAGCATACCCATACCGTCGGTAAAGTCGCCATTACCATCTGGGATAAAGGTGATGTTTTCTGCTTCTTGGTCTGCTTTCCATGCATTCATCACGAAGGTGTCGTTGACCGATACACACACTATTTCATCGACACCATGCTCTTTAAAGACAGAGAATAGCTCGTTATAACGTGGCAGGTGACTTGATGAACACGTTGGTGTAAATGCGCCAGGTAGGCTGAATAGAATCACGGTTTTGTCTTTAAACAGTTCATCGCTTGTTACGTTAACCCATGCGTCGCCTTGGCGAGTTGGAAAGGTAACTTGTGGAACCGCTTGACCTTCTTTTGATGCAAACATAATGATGTCCTTTAAAATTCGTAGATTTGAATTTGTTAATAATTCTTAGAGAGCTTAGCTTGATCTGCTCTGTTTCGTTGAGACCATTATTAAAAAAATACGTTGATAGCTCCAATCGTTTATTGTTATGGTATTGATAGTTATTTTCTATCTAGGACTGTAATGAACATTCGAGACTTTGAATACTTGGTAGCATTGGCGGAGCATAAGCATTTTCGAAAAGCGGCAGAGGCATGCTTTGTTAGCCAGCCCACATTGAGTGGGCAGATTCGCAAACTGGAAGATGAAATTGGTACGTCGCTGTTGGAACGTAGCAGTCGACGTGTGTTGTTCACAGATTCTGGGTTACAGTTGGTTGAGCAAGCTAAGCGTATACTGAAGGAAGTCAAAACCTTCAAAGAGATGGCTGCGGGTCAAAGCGGTGAAATGACTGGGCCTATGCATATTGGATTTATTCCTACGGTTGGTCCTTATTTATTGCCAAAAATTGTCCCAAAACTCAAAGAGGCCTATCCGGATCTCGAGCTTTTTCTTCACGAGGCGCAAACTCATCAGTTGGTGAGACAGTTGGAAGAAGGCAAGTTAGACTGCCTCGTTTTAGCCTCGGTTGCTGAAACGGCGCACTTTAAAGAAATTGAAGTGTACAATGAGCCACTCAGCGTAGCGGTCCCTTGCGGCCATGAATGGGCCGATCAGCTTGAAGTTGATATGCATGAACTTGAAGGGCGAACAGTACTGGCGCTAGGAGATGGACATTGCTTGCGAGATCATGCTCTTGGTTTCTGTTTTGCGGCCGGAGCAAAGGATGATGAACGCTTTAAAGCGACGAGCTTAGAGACGCTCAGAAATATGGTGGCAGCTGGAGCGGGCATTACCTTGCTTCCTGACCTTTCATTGCCGAAAGAGCGTGAGAAGGATGGGGTGTGCTATGTCAGGGCGGTCAACCCAACGCCTTCAAGAAGTTTGGTATTAGCGTATCGTCCCGGCTCACCGTTACGAGTTCGATTCGAAAAAATAGCGGCGGCGATCGCCAGTTATTTATAGCTGGTCTGATTCAGCACGTTAGACCTAACTTTGCTTGGTGCGCTCATTCGGCATAGCGTACTAATTCGGGATGTGCACTAATACGGGATAATGTACTAATACGGGATAGTACAAAAAAAGCCCTCTGAAAGA
>NZ_JAKRRY010000033.1 GCF_026191675.1 Vibrio qingdaonensis
TAGATAAACAGCGACCTCCCCAGTTGTATTCCCCGTTGAAAATACGCCCGGTTTAGAAAAAAAACCAATCTCCTCGTTACTTGTACGCCAAGCGCTTAAGCTTAAATCTGCGAGTACCATTGAGGAGCCATCTGAGTAATAACCTGTGGCGATGAATGCTTGTTTGTTACCTTTGGCCAATATTAACCGACTTGTTCCATAAGTTATTGTTGAGGATACGCTAATATCGATCCTTTCTAAGGTTAACTTTGTTTTTACAACTTCTTCTGATGATTCTAAATTACAACCTGTCAAGAATGAGGTAAGAAGAAATAATATAGATGAATATAGTTTAATCATGTTTATTATATACTAATTTATTAGGATTTATAAAAATCGGGTAATAACAGGGAGAATGGTATTAATTTAATTTAATTTATTGATTTAAGAACAATCACCGAAATACGCACCTACGATCTGCTCAGCTACGTTCATTATCTCTCGTAGCCTTATACTTAAATATTGTTACAAGACAACCAACTGGAAGTAAGACGACCAATCAATCATTAAGCGTGGTTCTCTGACCTTTTGGGTTGATATGGAAGCGGTAAGTGGCTGAGCTCAAAGCAAACAAAATAAGTGCGGTAGGCTACCCATAACTTTTCTCCTGAAAAGATTAATTTGGTTGACTGTATTGAGCTAGTGATAGTCAGCTTAGGTTGTGGGTTGGTATTAATTTAATTGATAAGCGCCAAACTTCCGATGAGATGCCTATCAATAATTTAATTACACATAAATAATATTCCAATCACTTTCCGTGTAAAAGGATATTGTTATATTAAAAAATAAATAGGGAGGTAGCTCAAAAGTTACCTAAGTCGATTTCCGAGTCTAAAGCGGAAACAAAATTGACCTTAACGTATTTTAACTCAAGATAGTAACTAAGCTCGGTTGTAAGGAGGTTATCAACAATGGTTTATCAATGGGCTGTATTTCGTCATCAGCGTCCTATTTTCGGCGCAGGGTGTGAATTATTTGTTGTCATGCTCGCTTTTTTATCAATAGCCTTACCTCTGATATATGAAGAAAGCTTATTTATGCTGGGAATATCTTCAGGACTTGCCATCATTTGCTTTACTCTATTTTTACTTTTTGCCCAAAGTGACAAGCTCCGAAGGTCAATGTCTAGCTAGGATCTGCCCCCATTAAGTTTACCAGAGCGGGAGCAAACTTGATTTCAACCTGCTCTATTAGAATTACTTAATTATTATTTTCTAAGTGTTTGTATGTCTATATTGGAACTTGCAATTTATCTAAAGTAGAGCAACTCACGCTCAGGAAATACTGCTTGTCGCAAAGGACATCAACGTGCACACTCGATCATATGGCTGGATCGAAAAAGACGTAGCTCGTATCAAAACACGACCCGCTTGAATGCCGAGAACGACCTGAATACCGAAACAAAATTCAGACATCTTGATGACCTTGACTGATGACTGTTTGATACAAACACCTTAATTGTCATACAGGCAAGAGAGAAAAGCCTTAGCCGATTAGCCGACGTGCGATGCTCGGACATTTTTTCAGCTTTCTTCTCGTAGACCTCGCCTCTGATCTGTTTAATGATGGTAGTGTTATCACACACAAATACTTACCCCCTTACCTCGGTTAAATTCACCGAAATCACGTGCCTGGATATGTCAGCGGAAACCGTAGAACGTATTTAAATGTGATCTCCTAAGCACCAAAACGTATATCGAAACAAAACCCCGAACACTTAAACGTACCCTCACCCGTTTTCACGAATCGTAAGGCTGGAAACACTGACCTGTAGGTGGTGTAAAGGATTATGTGATCCACTCGCTCATGGAGAAACCATTCGCCAAAGTCTGCCCTGTTCAATTCAACAAAGAAGTTACGCACCTCGTGCAAAGCAAAACGACGAAACACCAATTGCGGAAACTTCTGCTTGATATCGTCAACCAACCCTTGCTCTTTGAGCGCATTTATATCGGCCTGTTGCTCTGGAGACTGACGACGGCTGAACATTTTTAAACGATGAATTTTTGAGACCAAATCAGACTTTATTTTTTCCTCATCACGACACTTTTTGACTAGATAGCGCAACTTTAATACTGCCAAAGGACTAGAGGCATCATTTTTTGGTGAGCTTTCGTGTCCCAGCGGCGAAACGCTGGTTGCTGAATTTGAATTAGAGAGAGTTGGGGTTGAGTTTTGTTGCGCCATGAGATTTTCCTTTTTTGAGTATCACTTTTCGGAGCCGCTTGGCTGTCCGCTCTCTCAACATCGTTCTGCTTTGCAAGGGCGCGCAGCGGCGAAGCCTCACTTGAAAAACAGGTTGTGGTGAGAAACGGTTAACACCCTGCGTGCCCGTAAATGAATCGAGTGATAGGAAATTAACGCATAAGAAAACAAGCCCTTAATCGAACTTATTCAAAGACAGGGAGTGCAACAAGGAGAGACGACGAGGCGCATCAAACGTAGAGAGAAGCGCATTGAGTAATTGTTCTCAGGAAAGTAAAGCATCTCGAGCTGGTTCGATAAAGCGACTCAAGTTATCGAGAGAGGAGAGAATCGACGGAATGAACCAAGCGGAGCGAGAACGCCCTAGCTCAGAAGTATCAACAACAGAACTACTCTATTAGAGGTAACTCTAAAAGAACCATTCTTTTTTAGTCCCATTTTTATATTAGCTATCGCTCTTGCGTTCTCAAGTAGATGATGGATTCCCTCCCTTTAGCCATTCATATAATCCTTTTGCACTCGGACGCTACTGGTTTATCTCCCTCCCAACCCATGACGGTTATAACCGTTTTAAAAAACAATTTCTCGACCTCTTCCTAAGTCATTTGACACCCTAACTCTCGAAAAATGTAACTCTACTCATTTCGCGGTATTTCACGAAAAAAATCTTATAAATAAGAGAGCGTATATTGAGTATTATATAAACTATATTAAACATACGGAGACAAAGTTCGCACTAGGGTAATCCTAAATAGATAGCCCCAGCGCCTAAGCTGGAGCTGGAGCTGGAGCTGGAGCTGGAGCTGGAGCTAAAAAATTAAAAATGATTAATGACTAAGGTGCAACAGCAACGGCTTCTATCTCAATCATGGCGTTGAGAGGAAGTTTCGATACTTCAATACAGGTTCTCGCAGGAAAATAATTGGCGCCGTGCTTAATGAAAAAATCATTATAAATTTCATTTACAACTGAAAAGCTCATCATATCGGTAATATAAACAGTTGTTTTCACTACGTCTGACATGTCAGCGTCTGCATGGAGCAAAATTGCTCTCATATTCTCTAGACACTGCACCGTTTGCTTCTCAAGACTATTTTTAACCAAAAACCCAGTCTGGGGACTCAGTGGTAATTGACCAGAAGTGAAAATTAACCCACTGGTGATGATCCCTTGGGAGTATGGGCCAATCGCTTTTGGGGCCGCTTGAGTATCAATGATTTTGCGCATATTTTCTCAATCCTATTAGTTTTAGATGCCCAACAAAATTAGAGGATTAACTGAAAAAACACTTATTATTTAATCATAATTTCATCAGTTTTTAACCTTATTGAATCAGAACTGATGCCAACGAAGCGTTAAAACCCAACCAAAGGACAACTAGGGCACAAGCTAAAGCACGTTGTTTGTGATTGAAGATAATATGGCTTGGTTGAACCACCAAAGAGTAAGGAACGAACGAGAAGGTTCACGAGATAAAGCAGGTAGCCAGAAGGGTGCTCTAAGTGAAGGGCAAATATGTTTAGAATGAATCATCTTAAACTTTCAGCGTATTCCTGCATAACCCTAGTATTATCACCCTTAACTCCGTGACCACAGAACTCTCCGTTGTTACTAATCAGGGGGCTTGAGTAGGCAGGAACTACTTGCGTAGCATAGCTCATGACAGTGCCGTAATTCGAGCAATGGTAAGCTCCCGCGTAAGGCTTTACCTTTTTTCTATTGTCAGGGAAAACCTGCTCATTAACCCAAAACTTACCACTTTCAGTATCAGGCTGCTCATGCATAGCCCAAGCTAAGTGCCCAAATTCGTGTTCTAAAACGGTAATAGGAAATCTTTCCGATAAGACAATAAAGCTATCATTCATATTCATCATCGTCATGCCATGAATTTCTTGTGCAATGACGACAGGGTGATTCTCACCAAGAACCACCACATACTGTTCTATTGGGTTACTTCTAAGATGGTCAATTTCGGAAGCGCCTACTTCTTCTTGTAAGGCAGAATGTAGAGAGGAAACAGATGAAACACTCTTTGGCATAGATATAAATTGGCTCTCTTTAAAAGAGCGAATAATAGGTACACAAGAGTTGGCCAATATTGTGTTAGACATTGCTACTGCTTCATGCAGTTTTCCGACAATTTCACTTTTATACACAACGGACTCATCAAGATAAAAAGTTATCTTTGATTGAACTGGCTTGTTAATCTCACATTTAGGAAATATTAACTCCGGGCTAAGATTGCGCTGGCTGATCATGATAGCAAACACGATTAACACACAGCCACATACGAGAATACTTTTGTTTTTTAACATAAACTTTTCTTCTTACAAACCAACCTTAAGCAACCAAAACTTGTACGAACCACTATTTTGATGGTGACAATGATGGATTATGTTCGTTCCCCTAAATCAAAGTTAACACGAAGCTTTTAATCATTAATATCAAGCCCAACGTTAACAAGAACACAACAGCACGGTAATTATTTTTATTGTCAGTCACTTCAGTACTATTTCGGCCACCTTGAGAGACTAGAGCGCTCAGAACTAAGATTACAATGGCAATGTAGGCGTAGTAATCGCTTAACGAATACTGTTTGAAAGATGGGACTAACAACCAAAGTACGCTTAAAAACAGTATGGCGATATTTAAGTAAATAAGTGAAAGAAACAGTCCTCTTGCTAGCATTACTCCTTCCTGAACTCTCTTCGCTGATAATCAATAAAGAGCAAAAACAGCACCAGATAACCCGATTGTAGTGCAACAATATTAATATCAACCACCTCCCAAGGATTAAAGTGAAGCTGTGTGATCGAGTAATAAACAAGGTCATAAAGTAAAATAAATAGGTTATGACCAGCATGAATGGCAATAACCACTTCTAGGCGGCGATATCGCTCAAAGGCCCAACATAAAAATACCCCTGACATAAAGGCGTACAGTTCCCACTGGTGTATTGAAGCGAATATTAAGCTTGAGAGTAATGCGGCGCCGGTAACCCCCAAAACGGATCTGAAAATAACAAACAACAAATAACGAAAAATAAGCTCTTCTATCACGGGAGAAATAAACACACCGTCCATAGCGCTGCGTAACACACTCGACCAATCAATCACACCATCATAGGCTGAAAACAAAGGAGTGAAATTGTAGGCTTGGGCCTGCCAAGAGCCTGGAGAAAACCAATCAAAAACAATATATTGAATATAATTTGATACAGAATTCAATGAGATCAAACCAAGCAATACCAATACGCCTTCACCCCATGTACATGTATTTCTAGGCCAGGAGGTTGAGTACTGCTTCCAATGCTTATCTCGTCGAGCACCAACAAACAGCGCGAAAAAAGCGCTAACGGGTAACAAGTAGTAGGCGATAGCTGAGTAGAGCACTCGATCCAAACTCGGATTAAGTATCCACTCTCGGGTAATGCTCAGGTAGTAATCAAGCAGAATATAACTTGGAAAAAAATAACCTATATAGACTACCACCACAGCAGAGATCATTAACCGCATCGTAAATTACCCCGAAACCTAACGGTCCCCAATACAGTTACTGCCACCTCTGTCATGGCGGTCGTTCATATCGTTGCGCTCGGGAGCCTGTGCAGCACGATCTCCCGAGCGATCTCTTCGCTGGCGATACTCACTATAACGAGCTCTTGCAACTGGTGCGTGTGCTCTATCAAGCGAATCACGGAGCCAGCTTCCAATTCCACGACCTGGACTCCCTCCAACAACTTGCTCAATCTCATGAACAGTAGTTAATACTTTCATTGTTAAACTCTTCCTCAATTAAATCCACGGTTCCAAGAGAGAGCGGACGGACAACTGACCTGTCGGTTTAAAATCTGTTGCATTCCGACCTAACCTCCCTGATTGGAGGTTAAAAAATTAACGTGCTTATTTGGGAGAAAGTATTTAATTATGGTTAATTAATGATGAGGCATTGAGTTTCTTAGTTCATGGTTATTCGAGTGGTTTTCCTTTGCATCAAGAGAGTTCAATCCCCCAAAAATCACTCGTAATTAATGTTTAATAAGCTGAGTTTTTCTCCACTCCTTCTAGCATGGAGAGATCCCCCTAACCATCCATAAACTTGCCATTTGACCTAAAAACCCAAGGAATAAAAAAGAAAAAGGAATTATTATGTTATTTCGTCGACAAGTTATTGAAGCAAAAAACAAACGCTAACAGGTCGCATCGTTTTAATTCAGTCACTGTCCTTGTATGGTATCAGTGCGTCACTTTTCGCTCTCTTTGTTCTCATCTTGTTCTATCTCTCGCAATTTGAGTTCGCACGTAAAGAGACTGTGAAGGAAGACCTAGCTCCACAAAAAGACGTCATCACTTTATATTTTGCTCGTTCAGGAGTACTCAATCAGCTCTGGGGAGAGGAAGGACTAGAAATCACAGAGGGTCAGCCGATTGCACGGATTCAAAATAGCCAAGGATTAAGCAGTGGAAAAGAGCGAACCACAGCTCTCATCCAAGAAATAGACACACATTTGAAAATGTTGGAAAAAAAGCGAACTATTTCTGACGCCCTGTTTAACAAGCAAACTCTCACTTTGCAGCACCAGTTAGAGCGCCTGAATCAAAGTTTAAGCGCAATTAACAAAGCCAAACAAACCAACACCATACGCCTTGACCTACAAACCCAACTCTATGAAAAACGACAAACCTTATCTCAAGATGGATACCTTTCAGCAACAGCCTTAATAGAAGCTCAAGAAGCATTATTAGAATACCAAGAAGCGAATCAAACAATAAATAAAGAGGTGAGTTCGCTTCAGGTCGAGATAGCACAAATACAAACCCAACAACAGTTACTGCCTGAACAACACAACTTAAAACTACTTGAGATACAATAATATATCTCTTTATTACAGGCCCAAAAAGTAGAACTAAACGGCGAATATGAATTTACACAGAAGCGTCCAAGCAAGGCACTGTTACAGCGATTCAGGCTAAAGTAGGGAGCCAAGTATCCCCAAGTACACCGATTTTAAGTATCATCCCCACCAACTCGCCCCTTGAGTTAGAATTACTCCTACCCACACGCTCTGCTGGTTTTTTTCAACAAGGTGATACCGTCAATATCCGCTTTGATGCTTTTCCGTATCAGAAATTCGGTTTAATGACTGATGCTATCACGAGCATTGACAAAGCTTTGATCTTGCCAAGTGACAAAGCCCTCCCCATTCAGACAGAACAAGCCATGTATCGAGTAACAGCCTCTTTACCAGAGCAATTTAGAACGCCTATGGTGAAGAATTTCCATTGAAAACAGGCATGTTAGCTGAAGCTGATAATATTTTAGAAACGCGCACGCTCCTAGAATGGTTACTTGACCCAACATACGCGATCCAAGGTAAGCTTTAATGAGCAAACCGTACTAAAAAGTCAGCTTAAATGTTAGACAATGACTAAAATCGAACTAATCAGAAAAGAGGTTTTGGTTTCGAAGCCAAGTTGAGCGCATATGCTCTACTGTAAATTGAGTTTGATGCTCAAATGCCATCTTCAAGCCTGGGTGGCTCATTGCGAACGCGACGGCGTTCGGACTGCAGCCTTCAATGTCAAAAACTTCATAAGCAAGCGATATAAGTACCTCTAATACCAATGAAGGCCCAGACAAGAAGAGAGTTACATTATCACTTGACCGTAAATGGTCATACCGATAGTCCGAAAAACGAAGCCAATACTCCTCGCTCTCCATCACTCTATTGTTAACGTCACAGTCGCGAGAGGTGAAAATATCATCAAATATAATGCCATTATCTTCCATATAACGGTAACGACTGCTCATCATCGTTAAGACAATTCTTATTAACTTGGATCCCTTAGGCGCTATCAGCACATTGTTGTTGAATTCGCCCACACTATTTTTGGCTTTCGTTAATGCCAAACCCTCTTTGTGAACGGGAGGCAAGATAAAAGGGTGAAAAAGTTTATCTTCAGTTATCGCAGCAACATCTTCATGCAAACTTTTGATTTGCTCTTTATCATCATCAAAAAACGTCGCTACGAGATTCTCTACTAGCTGATGATCACCTTGGCACCGTGCAAAACGAGTCAATTGCTGAGTTCGAAACACATTCATAACGAGCTCGGCTTTAAGTACATCGACCATGTTATTACTCACCCATTCAGGAAAGCGCCGATTTGTTTTAGGAAAACAGTGCTCAAAACTTGGAAGTGTGTCGAAATCAACGTACATTCCCCCTTGATGATAAAGAACCAACAACCGAACGATATCACTTGCTGCAGCTAAATTATTTCTCAGAAGTACTTCGTACAGGTAGTAAGGTTCTAAATCAAAGCCGCTAAATACAAATAATGAGTCAATAGACGCAATATCTATCAAGGTGACTAGTTTCGTTAGCCGGTAGTAACGATGCCTAACACGGTAGAGCCTATGTTCAAGCTCAGTTGCGATGTCGGCATCATAGACTCTAGTATGATCAATTAACCATTCATCGAGGTGTCTCTCCTTACTTTCTACAAACGCCTCAAACCAGTCACTTTGGTGCTTTATAAAGGCCACATCTTCATGACTGCAGTTGTGTATTCGACAGAGAACATCCTTAATCTCACTAGCAAGTAAACAGCGGCTATCGTAATAGATGAATGTATCGTCTTGGCAAACTTCTTCCCACACATCAAAATATTCAAGCTGGCGCTCACTCAAACAACCGATCCAAACAAAAAATACCTTATCTAACATCACAAGGTCCTTTGGTTCGAGCCAACTAATACGCTGTAACACATCTCGAGCAAGATATTGTTCCTTGTCAGCTAAAAGCAATTCGTCCAATAACCGAATGAAAATAGACACAGATTCTTGATTTATCTGCCCTTGAAACGCCAGTAACTTCTCTACGAAGCCACATGCTTTTTTCTTATCAAACAGCGTGGAATCAGAACTATTGATAAGCTCAAAAACAAGTTGGAGATTGTTATCTAACGCACTGCCAGCTGTCATATTCATTACCAATTGTCATGGAGTTTTTGCGTAACAACTCTACATCAAACACAGTGCGACGCGTCCCTTTATAGGATGGAGAGAGGTAGATTTTTTTGATGTCGTTTATATACTGTTCGCTCAACTCGCCCATTGGTTCGATATCAAAAGGGGCATAATCAAGGCGAAGTTGATGCTGATAAAAGTCCCAGTTTCCTTGAGCTGAAAAAGAGAAGATAGCTGGCTTGTCATGATTACTCAAAAAGTATTCAAACGTCCCTTGCGATGAAAAACTGCCATCTTTATCCAACCTCAAATGTTCGTTGAGAATGCGGTCACCAATCAACGGGAAAGTAAACCAACACTGCCACCAACCTACCAACACCTGCCGAGTAATAGATACGATGGCATTATCTGACATAGAGACAAGAGAAGGCTTGTCAGCCATAGGCAACGGGAATTGAGCTACAAACAGTGATAACAAATACGTTTTCATAATGTGATCCGTGAATAGGAAACATCTTCATGAGGAAAAAGTGAAGTAAGTAAGCGGCCTACCTCACAAACCCTCATCCATCATTAAAAAATCAAGACTTAGGAAGAGCGGCTATTGTAGCACCCGCTCCAATCACGACCCTTTGATGAATTTCCTTTTTTCGTCGCTGCTTTATGCAACTTTTTAGGTTTAGAGGTACAACCGTCGTATCCCTTCCCGCCCACAACTTTATCAAGCATATCCTCTGATAATGACGCTACTTGTTGGCACATAACTTTCTTCATTACTCATCCTTAACGTAACCAATATTTCTCCCTGAATAACGCCTTTACAACGCAGCAATAGATCTTGGCTCTTGCGTAAACGTAAGGCCTACAGGTATTTAGCCCTAGCTTTATCAAGACTTAAATTCCATCAGTACCACAATTAATTTATGAGTTAATTTATTGATAACCCTCACTTCTTATTGGCTTATCTACCAGGGGCATAAAAAACCACGCCCCCCGGCTCCCTCATAGATAATCAATCGTAATTTCTCCTTTAATAACATGTCATTAGCCGTAAACGCTCATAAGGTTGAGTGGCATTTAATTAATCAAAAAAGAGCACAGCAACTCGTTGCTCAAACTATAAAAAGCATGCACAGGCCCCCAGGACCACTCACAACCAAAGAAAACAGAGTATGTCAGGAACTCCCCATAACCTTCTTCATCGATTACATTACACACATCTAAAACACGTACCTTTGGTGATGCAATCCGAAGTATCAGAATGCGCGTTAGCGTACGTCGCGATGATTTCCGGATAATGTCGCATCACTTAGACGCATGGTAAGGGTTGGTGCACAGGGCATGAATTTAAAACAGGTCATGGAATTAGCTAGTCGAATAAGACTCATAGCACGAGCGGTACAATGTGAAATAGAAGAGTTATATCAGCTTACTTTGCCATGCATTATTCATTGGGACTTAAACCATTTTGTAGTGCTAACGAAAGTGTGAAATGGAAAGGTTGATATCAATGACCCCGCTCAGGATAAGCGCCAGTTATCTACAATTGAATTTGCTCGCTGCTTTACCGGGATCGCACTCGAACTACCCCCCAGTAGTAACTTTAAAAAACAAGGCAAACGCGAGACCATGCGAATTAGCCAACTGTGGGAGAAGATTCATGGGTTAAAACGCACCCTAGTTACACTATTAATGTTATCAGTGGTCATTCAATCCGCCGCATTAATAGCTCCTTATTACATGCAGTGGGTAGTTGATAACGTAAGCTTTCGTTATTTTGACCAAGCACCTTGGGTGCTAAACCAACTCAGTTTTGAAATAGAACCCGAAGAAAGTATCGCAATCACAGGCGAATATGGATGCGGCAAGACAACCTTACTTAAACTCCTTCTTGGGTTACTCTCCCCGACGACTGGAACCATTTACCTAGATGGTATCGATATCCAAAAGCTAGATAAAACAACCTATCGTTCACACCTAGGAAGTGTAATGCAAAATGATCCTCTACTTTCAGGAACACTGAGTGAAAATATCACCATGTTTGATAGCCCATATGATGAGGAAAGATTAAAAGAGAGTTGCCGCCACGCTAACATTTTAGCCGAGATTCAACGACTACCTTAGGCTTTTATTCTTTAGTTAGAAAAATGGGAATTAGCTTTTCCGGCGGGCAATTACAACGTCTTTGCCTCGCTTGAGCGCTTTATAATCAGCCCAAAGTTCTCTGCTTAGATGAATCTACGAGCCACCTTGATGCTAATATTAACCAACACGTGCAGCAACTAAATATCACTCGCATCATCATTGCGCACCGAGCAGAAACCATAGTTTCAGCTACGCGAACCATTCATTTAGAGAAGCCCCAATAGGTGTAAAATTTGACAATAACACCACGACACGACCACCGCTGCGCCAATAAATTACACGTGATAATGCAACTTAAGCAGATAGAACAACAGCAGCCACAAAGCTTATTAAACCAAAGGATGGGGCGCAGCATTGGTCGTACCAAATTAAACAGGGCTATTCGCCTATCAAATCAGAGCTGCCAAATACAATAATCTTAGTTCCTTTAATTCCATTATTTATAGATATGTGACAATTTTATTATTAAACAAATTCTCAAGGTCTATTTTTATTTAAATAATCAGGTTATTTATTTAATCATCGATAGATATATCCCACTCTGAATAAAAAGGAATTTGTCTACTTGAGTGAGTAACGGTTTTAGTGGTAATCGTTATGTTGATGTACAAAAAGCAAACTAATCAAGAGGGATATGGATATGGAAAAATTGAGTTTGGATAAGGTTGAAAAAGTAATAGGAGGTAAAGGCAGCTTGTCTGGCTGCCTTACAGCACGCACGTGCCGTGTGCGGTTCTATCTATTCAGACCTACACAAAATCGCATGTCTACTAGATAAATAGTGGGGGACCTTCTCCACGTTGTTTACATTATTTAGAAAACCATATAATAGGCCTGAAGGAGGTTTGTCCGAATTCCAGATGCTAAAGTAGTCCAGAGGTAAGCCTCCAGAAATCAATAAGTTATTGTTTTCATGGTGGAATATAAGCTCTTCCAGCTCTTCAAAGGTTGACATTTTCCAGCCATCTTTATTATTAAAACTCATTTTGACGAGGTCATTACAATACCTTTCAGCTTGGCCGTATGGATTATTTTCGTTCTCGTAATTTTCCAAAGTTATTCCTTTACCATCTCTTCTAAACAGTGCATAAGGGTAACTATCATTATGAATTATCGCATAAGTTCGCCCTTCGTTTTCTTCGATATTAGAAGCGGTGTACCCTAGCCTGTCCATAAATTTTTTTCGTGGAACAAATAGGTACTCTTTGCCGTCATATGAATGAGACATCACACAAGTCCCATCCAAGGACTCTACTTGGGCTAACGTCAGCGCTTTATCACATACACCTTCCATAACATTGACGATTAACTCAGCTTTTATGCCTTCAAACTCGGCTTCTATCCTTGTGTTATTATAAGAAGCACCTGATGGATCCCAAACACCGGCTTGTACCTGGTTATCCTCTGTGAATGTAATGTTTGATACATTATCTAGTATTCTCAGCTCGGCTTGTTCAGTAAGGTCTTCTTCCCCATTTTCATAGACACCAATTATCCGCAATTTCATCTTACTATTTGCGGGAACAGATAATTGCCCTTCGGGGGGAAGTATTTTTATTTCGACTAAATTACCTAAGGCATTGGGTTCTTCGGCTCTGAGGGTGAGGTTGATACATCTTCCACAGATAGCATCTTCCTTGTCGCTACAGCCTGCTAGCACAATCCCTATTAAAACAATGAGCATGTATTGTCCGAACTTTTATTTAATCTCCTTTTCAGAAAAATTACGCTCACTTCTTTCGAATATTAATTTATAAATTTATGCTCGTTTGTTATTTCACTACCCAATCCTTCAATCTAGTACCTTAATAAAAAGTTGTGCGACTGCACCCTAACTCTTTACTGAGCGTATGCTTATTCATCCCTTGCTCTGCAAGCTCTTGAATGCGTTGTTGAAACTGCTTATTAGGAAATCGTCCGAGGTGTGCGAGCTCGCTCCCTACCCTCGTTACAGCGCTGTAAGATGCGTTTTCTTTCCATCTCTGCGAACACCGAAATGGTGGTATAGATAACCTGGCCCACATCACTGTTGATGTCCAAGTCTCCTAGATCAATGAAAAACCAAACCTGCGTTCTTTTGCGCTAGCTGATGCAATTTGCAATGCATCGATAGTATTACGAGCAATACGGTCGACTTTAGTAACGTGAATGACGTCCCTTCCCTCATAAAGTCCAACAACAGACTAAGCTGTTCTCTATAGGAGGATTTACCACTCGCCTGTTCTTGGTAAATTTTTTCACAGCCTATGGCTTTAAGCTGTTCAAGTTGAACGTTTGGTCTTGAGTACTAACACAGGCATAACTGATTTTCATAAAACGAACCTTAAAGTGAACATTAAGATACCTTTATGTACATTGTTTCATATTGCCTCCAATCACAGAATCATACAAATTGGTTAAATCGTTCGATTCGTTTATAATGAACGAAAAGGAGAATATTATGCAATCACTTACAGCTAATACAGCTAAAACCAAATTTGGCGATTTGTTGATGAAAGTTCAACGTGAACCCATACAAATCAATAAGAACGGCTCACCAGTTGCGGTGATGATGTCTTGTGAAGAATATGAGCAACTTGAAGCTCTGAAATTGATGGTTGTTAAATCACGCTTCGAACAAGCAGAAGCCGACGCTCTATCAGATAACCTAGTTGACGGTAACGACTTCATGAATGCATTTGACCAAGGTAAATTTGATTAATGATGCACTATAAGCTTTCTTCTGCAGCGCAATCTGATCTCATTGAGATTCGTCGCTATACATTAGAGCGAAGGGGGCAAATACAATGGACTACTTACTTTTCAGAACTAAAGCAATCTATGGAATTACTGGCGAACAACAAGTTGCTCAGCATAGAAGTTTTTGAACTGGGCCAAAACTACTTCCGGTTTCCTTTAAAGCACCATGTAATTTATTACATCCAGAAACAAGAGCACATAGTTATTGCAGCCGTTCTGAGTAAACACATATCTCCAGCTAAGCACTTTTCACAAATCTCTTAACCCTCAAGCTAATTTAAGGGTTAACTTGCGTTGCTTAATATAGTCACGCAGCGTACTCGGCGCTTCATCGAACAATTTTTCTGTGGGACTAATCCCCAAGCCCATCTTTAAGTACTTCCTTCGCTCTCATCGAGATAAACTCACGCTCTATTTCTGCCGTAAGTCCTAGCACCGTAGCGGTTATGCAAGATTGCATTAAACCATCCAGTGGTAAGTTATGTTTAGCTATATAAACATTGATCTTCTTTTCCATACGCACTTCAAGTACCTCAAGCACTTGTAACATCGAACGAGCAATTCGAATGACTTCAATAAACACGATGTAATCTCCGTTCGTCATACCCTCGACTAACTTACGTTACCGCCATTTTTTCTTTCCTGTTGCCACATCTAGGCTGTCTGAGGAGACTCTTAAATACGCGTAGTTCGCCATGCTTTCTACTTAAGTAAAAGCGATCCAAACTGAACAAGCTGAGCGAAAAAGTTGAACGAGTAACAGAAAGTGCGAACAGTGTCAGATAAGAAAACAGCACCGGATGTCGGTGCTGTTCAAAGTGTGATAGGTTACTTACAAGACGTCTCTAAGGTTTTTTCGCTCTTCAATTTCTTTTTGCTCTGGAATAGTTCCGGGCAGTGTGATTTTTTTTGGGTTTTGCTTAATGCTTTGCGCTGAGCGAGCAGGCTTAGACGCCTTAGATTTTAAACTGAATACCTGTGGATTAATAGTGAGGCTTTGTCTCACTTCAACCGCAAACTCTTGATTTTCATTTTCAGGTAAATAATTGCTCTTAAGATATTTAATCGACAAAGATTCTTTGTTTCTCTTTAACGTAAACAAGCACTTTGTTAGTCGCATTACCGATGTTAAACCTGCGCCTGATGCCATGGTAATTTCTTGGTTACCGCGGATCTCATCTTTATTTACATGATGGACAAGCAACAAACTGGCACCTGATTCACTGGCAAGGCTCTGAAAAACATTTTTGATTAAGCGATCGTGTTTTACCTCTTCACAACGGCCTATTGATTCCGTCACCGTATCCACTATCACTAAGTCGAATTCCGAGAAGGTTTGCTTGAGTTGTGCTAAATACTGCTTATGTTCTGCCTGTTCTTGTGCAGAGCTATCTGGCGGGATCACTATCGGTTCAATATCGGTTAGAAAGTGGAGATTATTTTTTAGCTCTGACTTAATAGTGGCAGTGCAATTAGTCAGCTTTTCTTTCATGCGAGATTGAATCACGCCAACTCCGTCTTCTGAACTCAATACCAAAGTTTTTGCGGGTTTTCCGGCCGCGCTCATCCCGAGTAAAGACATTGAAGAAGCGTGTTCCATTGCAATACACAATGCTAGATGAGACTTACCGACATTAGGCGCAGCAATCAACATGCCTACATGTCCTTTAAGTAAACCTTTCAGGCTGAAGCTTAGGTTTTGACTTGCAGATGAAGACATCAAGCTATCAAGAGATTGAGTGTTCATGATCCACCCTCCCCTATATAAAATATCTGTATACCATTACCTACATCGCGAAATTGAAGGCTAAAGTCTTTTTCGATTTGTACGGCATTAGCCAACAAATCTTTTCTGAGATCACTACGGAAGCTATGGCTGACTTTTGAAGCAATAGATTGAATGTAGCTATCGAGTGCCCACTCAAACTTCTTGTTGTGTAAGAATTCAGCTTTATGCGTAGTAATGTATTTTAAGAATGAACGAACCGACGGTTTACTGTAGTTGGTCATTTTGTGTTGTTCTAATCGATAGTAGTAACCATGGTCGCGTATTGCTTGCAGTAAACGCATATCTGGCACTAAGAACACGTGGTTAGTGAGGTTCTTACTGTTCTTACGACCTGTTTTGAATTTACTTCGATCACAATAAAATCGGTAATCTTGAACAAACTCTAACGGCTTTTTGCTGACTACATTCTGCTCTTCATCAAGTTCATTTATCACCAAGTGAGCCGTTGCTAACTGAGTAATACGACGCTCTATTTGATCATAGTTCGCGCGAGTGGTCGCCATACCCATTCGGGTTGCTAACTCATACATACCCATTGACAGAACAGTCGCATCTCGATCAATAAATGAATCGAAACCATCTTGTTGAGTATCAGAGATATCACCGTCCGTTATGGTTTGGTATACCTGAGACCAAGTTAAACGTGAGCCAGCATCATAAGAATTGTCGTCCAATTGAATAGTTTGGGCATAGGCCAGCATGGTTTCTAAGATATCTCGATGTGGTTGAAGTAGGTAATCAACATGCAGATCAACTCTGAAGTTTTTTCCATAACTGTTAATATTCACGCTTTCTAATGGATAGTTAGGATCAGTCCCCCCGCTTTGTGCAATCTCAATGAGTTTGGATTGCATTGTGGATGTTAAGCGTGAAGCTGGATGAAAGATGGTAGCTCTCGAAAATAAAATGGATGAGATAAACCGATTTTTACGGTCTTCTTCATTAATAACCGTCAAACTAGAGCTAGATGTTGAAGTCATGATCATTACCTAATAACGCGATAGTATTATTCTAACAGATAACCTTACTTACCTCACTAACTTCGGTAGATGTCTATATGATTTCGGTAAATATCTATAGTACATCACATAAATTATGTATAAATATCGGTAAATAACCACTTACTTCGGTAAATGTTTACTTGAGTGTTAAGGATCAAACTAACTATTGGATTAATAATCAAGCCTATGTTTTGATCGTTTTTTAGACAACTTTGCCTAATAACCATAAATTAAATTTAAATCATGATCTTCCCTATCTTCTAGATCGGTTAATGTTAACAGTGAAATTCTTTAATTCGGTAAATGTTTATATGTTTGATCGTTTAATATCAATATTTCTTCGGTAAATATTGATATACCTTCGGTGAATATCTATATGATTTCGGCAAATGTTCATATTTTTAGGCGGGTACTAAGAAACTAGAACCTTTAGGATCTAGTTTTATAACAATACCAACTTCACTTAGGTTCAGCCGGTGACTTAACGAGCAACGTCAAATCTCTAGGGAGCTTTGACGTTGCTCATTAAGTAAGTGTTAACACTCTAACAATCTTATTTGATCCATTAACTTTTTGTTATGTACTTGCATCTTAGGGGATTACTACTCTGATCGTTGTAGGTATTCACCAGTGATATAAAATAAATGGGGGGAACTAAGTTTTTAGCTTGGTAAAAATAGTAAGTAACAGTGTCACATTGTCTAGATGGAAACACGTTATGTGGATCATTGATTGTTAATGATCCAAGATGCTTTCCGTCAAATTGTGATCGTAAAGAAACCAGTTTGCTGTCAGACAATTACTGGAGTGTACAATTTAGGTAGGGAGATGAAATACATTGCAAAATGGTCCCAAGACAACAAAGTACATTCAGAACATTATAAGCCTTGGAGGAGGCTCAATTTGATAAAAGTGGATTTCTTGGCTGATTATCTTCTTGATACTCAAGCTTTACTTCGATGATACGCATAAACTGACTAGAAAGCACAGATAGTACGTAAATGTTTACTATCTTCCAAAGTGTGGTTAATGGCGTCAAGCAAGGACTACTTCTTCTATCTTTTTGGCCTATTGTCACGTCTTTTTCACAGTTAATTAACTTAGTAAGCGATGTAAGTTAGACACAGCAAAACCTTGATTTGGTTTATGGTTGTGGGTGCTTGGTGATTTACAGATGTTAGGAATGGGAAGAAGGTCAACGCGTGTTGATTAATGTTTTCCTTATATGGATTAGTTTATTTGGGTTCAGTGCTGCTTACGCCAATGATTGGGGGATGAGTATCCCTTGAGAAGAAGCTGAGTTGCTTCCGTCAGAAATCAAGTCTTACGACCCCCCCCTACTTTAAAAGTTAAAAGGTTAAGATCCCCACTATAATGTCTCAACCCATACCCTCCCGCCGGCACCAAAAGTGGATCCGGATTTAATTTTTAATACTGTACTTAAGTGCTACCCAGAGAAGAGTAAGCTTGGTGCTGGCATGAAATTCAATATCGATGAATATGACCCAGAAGGATGGCTTGAAGCCACAAAGCATTACATTGGGGTTATTGGCAAGATGCCGTTTTACTCGACAACTGAACAATCTCGCGAGCTGAATGGGAGTATCAACGTCGTATCGCCACAGTTACCTCAGTAGCAAGCAAGCTATCGATCGATAGAAACTAATGGGGCTTTATCTCTTTTTGGTGGTGATGTGTGAAGCTACATATACCGATTGGATTGTGTATATCGGAGCATTCTGATAATCCATTTAGGTTTAAACCGATCACTGATTCCCGCTGTTTTTCAAGCAAGTTGTCGTTTTTTTACAATTCAGTAACACTAATGGTTACGCTGCACTTTTTAGGGTCAAGTACACCTCATAGATATAACTCCAGTCTCTTGTTTGCCGATTCTGCCTGGATGAGCCAATTGAGTCTGGCCGTAGATTTATATACGCTGACGGAGAGTCTCGTTATCCTCGCTGCATTGTCTCTGTTGAGGTGTTATATACTTTATGCTCATTATTTACCAATCTACAAAGTTATCCATCCAACATTGAGCTTCTTCAATGGAAGATAACCCATCAAGTGGCCAAGAAGGGCAATACTTTATTGGTTTAAACAACGACTCTAAGTATGGGTTGTCATTGCTTACTCAAGGCCTAGAGTAAGGTAAGATCTACTACTCCAAGGGCATACATCTTTGCAAGTATAGTGTAGCTTCTCATAGGAGCACCGTTGTCAGAGTGCAGTGCTCCTATGAACGCACCTTTCTCGCCATATTGTCCTTTGGAGTAACTCTGCTTCCTATTCCCCCAATTCCAGACCTGATTTGGTTTGCATACTTTGGAGCATTGCAGGTATCTAAGATCTGCTGTCTTTCTGTTTCTGATTGCTTGTTGTGAGGCTCATTTTTATGAAGGTGTTGTCGCTTGTCGTCTGAGATTTCTCCTGTATTCTGTGTCCAGCGCTGAAACGTTCGTATGGACAATCCAATGGGTAGTGCAAGCTGTTGTCTTTGTTGTCCCCTTACGTACAGCTTCGTCAACAATAGTGACAATTTTAAGCCGCTCTGGAATAGGAATCAGTCTTCCTCGCTGGTTTCCCTGAGGGCATTGAACTTTTCCCGCAGAATCAGGTAATAAAGCCGTTTCAGTGCGTGATTTCTCTTTACGTGCTAATTCTTTTGTCTAGAGTTTTTATTTTTCGGCGATATTCACGTAGTTGCTTATTTTCATTGTGTGATAATGAGGAGGCCGATGTTGTACTCTGTGCCTTGATTGATAGTGTTCGCCTGGCTTTAACGTCATCGACAAATAACCCTTTAGCTTACAGTATTCAGCCAACTCTCGTTCAGACATTGTTGCAGTATCAATTACGATGAAAAATAGCTGCTCTGTTGAATAATCAGTTGTGTTATTTTCTAATGACGATTCTGTTGATAATAGACCGCTTTCAACAAGTTCATTTATCCACTTAGATACCATGGAAGGACTCACTTCTAATTCTTTAGTAATTAGGAATGAGTCCAATTATACGGTGGTAACAACCAAGTTTGACCTTTACCTTCAAAAACTCGCTTTCCTCTCCGCTCTACTTCCGATACTTATTCACAATTAAATGGCTCAATCACACATTAATTGTTGGCGCTATTTGCGCTGTAATTTCATCGCCTCATTGTGTTGAAGGTGTAACTGCCCCCAATTGGTTTGAATACGTGCTTAAGCTTGGTAATAGACACATCAAGCATCGAGGCTCTACGCATGTATTTACTCATGGTTACTCGCTGCCCTCGCCTTTATTTCGGTTTAGGATTCCTACGGGATCGGGATGGCATTTGCTTGGGGCGGCGCTAGCCATATCTTGATTGATGTGATGACAGTGTCTGGGGTCCCTTTCTAGCCTTACAGCGACAGAAGTTTTTATTTGTTTGGAGGAATATTTCGGACAGGCTACCCAATTGAATATGCTATTTCGGCCGGAGGGGTGATGGTGTGTACTACCCTCTCCCACCTTACTTGTGGGACTGGTTTTCACCTTTTCTTTTTTGATTGGGGATGCATGTATCAATAAGGTGTGATTGAGGCGCTTGAATGGAAAGCTAATCGTTTTAGACTAATTTAAATACGGGGAAAAGTTGTCAATGCTCAGCCTGAGCATTGACAACTTTTCCCCGTATTTTGAAAGATAATATTAGTGGGTTGATTTGTGTTTTTTCCAATAATCAAAACTATTGAGTAGTGCTAGTTCAATACCTTGTCCGTGATATTGACACGATACATAGAACCGTTCGATATAAGCATAGAAAGATGGAGCTCGTTGTTGGATTACTGGCTTTTTTTTAGGATAATGAACACTGATTATTAGGTAGCCTACTATTTGTTTCTTTTTTGTTTCAGCGACAAAAAAATAAATGTTTTTATTCTCGATCTTTTCTTTCATCAAGGATTCGGTGAAAAGTAAGTCAATAATTCTTAGATTACTTAAGTTGTAATCATTCAAGCTGTATTCGTTTTGCTCTCTGTTGTAATGCCTAATTTTACTGTGGCTGCCTGCCAGCTGTTCATGACATAGAGCATTGATAGAGGATATGTCGTTGATAGTTGCTTTTCTTATTCGCACCTTAATCTCCTTTTCCTTCGTTACTTCTTGTGAAGCAAAACAGTAAAATGCTAAGCAAACACCTTCTATGCTTATAGTAATTAAGGATAATTTATTGGCTGAGAGAAGGTGTCGCATAAACGTAGTATTCATAAGCGCGTTGTTTTAAGGCTTGGATTAATGTACTGGGTAGGTTTCTTTCTTTTACCCAAGATTCAAATACTTCTATTGATTGAAAGGTGATAGAAGAAACAAGGCTAGATTGTTGAACTAAGTGATTAAGCCAGTAAAGTGTCTGCAAATCTTCTAATGGTGCTCTAGGTAGTTGTAGTCGTCCTTGCCTAACCTTTCCCTTGAGATAAGGTTTAGCTGAAACCTCAAAAGTGTTTTTTTTTGTGTTGGATTCTGAAAAAGGGTCTGGGTCTATCAGTATTGTGCTATATCGGACATAGAGTAGGTACTCTTGCTCCATCTCACTAAGTTCATTGAAAGAATCTATTTTATTCCTTGGAATTGTAACCTCATGTATAGGGAAGTTTTCATCATTGAGCAACTGAAGCAAGTTGATTGGTTCCGCTGAGTAATGCTCTAGTAGTCGAGAAATTGATTTCCAATGATGTAGTAATTCTTTGATCAACCCCATGGTGATAGGGCCTTCGGGATAGAGCTTGTACATATATTTAATGTCTTCTTCGTTTGAAATAATATGATCTAAAGAAAACGTATTGATTAAAAAAGCAGGATGTACATAAGTTGCGATGTTTCTGCCTTCTACACTAAATGGGTTATCAAATAGGATGACTTGAACTTCAACTTTTTCTAAGGCGTTTCTTAAAGCATTAAACAATACCTCATTGGGTTCGGAGAGATAAATATACACCCTTTTTTTCACAGTTTTAGTCGTGACAGTAAGGGGGTGCTGTGTTGTTGGATTATATGAAAAATGAGACGTTGCAAAGTAGCTAGAAAAAAGAATGATATTTGGAGATGCCCCTTTCTTTTTTAACATCCCTTTTAGAATAAGACACCCACCGATCATGGATGACATAAGGATGATTTGCTTTAGATTTTTTAAGCAGAGTTTAGAAAAAGAAGCCAGCACATCACAATAAGCGTGAGCGGGAGTCGCTAGGACTAACGTATCCCAGGAAGAGGGAAGGGGAGATAAGTCTGTATAAAGCTCATCAAATTTAATAAGACCAACTAGTGGTGCTAATTGTGGATTACTTACTTCACAGTTAGCAACGTTTTCGTGCTGTCGCATTAGTCTTTTTCTATTCTCCCATTGATGAGAACTTTTGCTTATGAGAGCTATTTTTTTGCTAAAAGGAGAAAGAATCTGACTGGTTTGAATGCCGGCGGGTCCTGCGCCTACAACTAATGTATTGCCTAGAATCATAATAAAATCGCTATCTCTATTTTACCAGAAAGGTATCTTTATTTTCTTTATCAATACCATGATTTTCTATAGTAAAACTATAGAGAATATATCTTTTATTTAATTATTATTAATAATAAAAATTAATGACTTAGCTTTACTCTCCTTCTTGCCAATTGCGCGTGAATTTGAATATTTTCTTTCTTGGGAAAGCGCAATTATTTGGCCTCTCCAGTTCCATTTTTTACTTAATATACCTTGTTTATTAATAGTTAATTTACGCTGAAATTAATATCCAAACCCATTTTTTGGGTTAATTTTAATGAGGTTGGATTGAGAAAAGCTAGAAGCGCCTTAATCCGTAATTAACCAGGATGGAATGTACTGACTACAGAGTTTTAGTTATGCCTTCCCCAAGCACTCATTTAATAATAAAAATGTCTGGAGAAATACCTATGTCAGTAAGTAGCAATAATCAAGAACATCCGATGGATTCACACTATTTGCCGGAGCCTTATCGAATCAGGGTTATTGAACCAGTTCAAAGAACAACGGAGCGAGAACGAGAGCAGGCGCTGATGAAAGCAGGGTACAACCCTTTTTTATTAGAGAGTGACGATGTGTTTATCGATTTGCTGACTGATAGTGGTACAGGTGCAGTGACGCAAGCCATGCAGTCTGCAATGTTGAGAGGTGATGAGTCGTACAGTGGCAGTCGAAGCTACAGGACACTTAGTCAAGCGGTAAAAAATATTTTTGGTTATAATTTTACCATCCCCACACACCAAGGGCGGGGAGCTGAACAGCTATATGTCCCCGCTTTGATCAATAAATGTGAGCGAGATAAGGGGCTAGAACGAAACAAAATGGCTGCATTTTCAAATTACTTTTTTGATACCACACAAGGGCACACCCAACACAATAACTGTCGAGTGATCAATGTGCCTTTACCTGAAGCTTTTAATACTAAAATTAAAGCAGACTTTAAAGGTAACTTTGATTTGAAAGCGCTCGCAGCTGGAATCGAAGAGGTTGGAGCTAAAAACGTGCCTTATATTGTGAGCACGATTACTTGCAATTCTGCAGGTGGCCAGCCAGTCTCTATTGGAAATCTTAAGGCTGTTTATGAATTAGCGAAATCTTATGATATCCCTGTTGTTATGGATTGCGCCCGCTTTGCTGAGAATGCTTATTTTATTAAGCAGCGTGAAGTAGGCTATTCAGAGTGGAGTATTCAAGAGATCACTAGAGAAGTGTTTAAATATGCCGATATTTTTGCTATGTCAGCAAAAAAAGATGCAATGGTTCCTATTGGGGGGCTACTCGCTTTCAAAGACGATAGCTTCTTAGATGTGCAGTTGGAATGCAAAACGTTATGTGTGTTATTGGAGGGCTTTCCAACATATGGAGGCCTCGAAGGTGGGGCGATGGAACGTTTGGCTGTTGGGCTTTATGATGGAATGGAAGAAGACTGGTTAGCGTCACGCTTGCAGCAAGTCGAATATTTAGTTAATGGCTTAGAAGCGTTAGGGGTTCGTTGCCAGCAAGCGGGTGGGCATGCTGCCTTTGTTGATGCTGGTGCATTATTACCTAATATTTTACCAGAACAGTTTCCGGGACATGCTTTGTCTTGTGAGCTTTATAAGGTGGCAGGAATTCGAGGTGCAGAAATCGGTTCTTTATTACTAGGGTGTGATCCTGAAACAGGAAAGCAGCTTCCTTGCCCAGCTGAATTGTTTCGTTTAGCTATTCCCAGAGCAACCTATACACAGGCCCACCTTGATTACATTATTGCCGCTTTTAAAGAAGTAAAGAAACGTGCTTCATCGATTGCAGGTTTAAAGTTTACTTATGAGCCTAAGGTATTGAGACACTTTAACGCTACATTTGAACCTGCACTTTAAGTCGTGCCCCTTTGCATACAGCAAAGGGGCTGTTTCTCTTTTTCTGAAAAATTAAAGAGTAATGAGGGTTATGGGTTAGTGTGATAGCTTTCTAGGGGCTGATAAACTAAGTTGTTTTGAGAGGCTAAGATGATGAATTTAAGTTCATCTTTTTTAGCTAGGCAGATTTGGCTCGATTGCTTATTGACGTTGACGTTGACGATGTCAAATGTGTGCCAAAAGTAGAAATAGCTGATTATTAGTACAGAGAGGGTAGTAGAAGATAAGACCACAAGAGCCCATTGATAGAGTCTTAGGTAGTTATTGGATGTTCTTTTGAAATGGTTAGAATGAAGTGATTTTATCGGTTTGGGTGGGTCTAGAGAAGTTTCAAACTCAGGGATATGGAGCTTGTAACCTTTTCTTGGAACATTAACGATCTTTATACTATCAAGTTCTAATACTTTTCTGAGGTTGGTAATAGCGACTGGCAAAGAGTTAGGGCCGATGATATCCGGGTTACCCCATGCAGCAATGACTAACTCTTCTTTAGTCGAGATAGATTCTTCTTTTTGGATCAGAGTTTCTAATATGCAGCTTTCAGGCAGGGTGATTGAAAATGATTTTTGATTACTGAGAATGAGTTGAGCCCCCGATTCGTCTCTTTGCAATACGCAATTACCTATAGGTAGTTTTACGTTGTCCAATTGTGCTCTTAACATAGCATTTCTCCATATTCTTAGGGGGGGTATTAGGTTATATCTAGACTTAATATAATGTTTCATATTTTGAATTGAAGTGTGAGTTTTTTAAAAAATGAAATTGTGCCACCAATTTCATATTAAGCTAAAGGTGAGATCTTTACCTCTTTTTTCTTCTAAGTAGATTTGCATCCAACGCCAGTCTTTATCCTTACAGGCTTTAAAGGTGCAATGAACATTTTTGCCCTCAACGATATCATTGTCGCAGAAGTCGATAAATGATTGGAAAGAACGGCATATAAGTGTCTCCATACCCCAAAACTCCTTTTGAGAATGTATTCATATCGTACCCTTTCAATTTATAGTTATACATTCTGAATTTTTAATAAAAAATGATTATTAATAAACGTGTTTAACCATTAGTTTGTACTGATTTATATTATTTATAGATAAACCAGTATAATAACATTAACTTATACGTTATTAGCTGGGTGAGTATATGAAATTATAAATTCTTTATTTGTATAGGATAGAATCCTTCAAAAGAGCAGTCCTTATGAGGTCATGGTTTTTTTTAGTGTAGTAGGAAATAAAAGGAGGGTGAGAATACTAGAAAATAATCAGTTGTTGATGTTTGTTACGGTGGTTCTTCTTTACGCCTTCCAGCTATGCTTTATAGTGTCGCTCAGACGGTTTTGCTACGGTTTTTAGTCACTTCCCTCGTAAAATCTTTTGGGATAGCGTGTTTGTCGATGTTCTCAACCCGAAAGTAGCATTATTTTGCTTTTCTTCCCCAGTTTGTAGCGCAAGAATCGGAAATATAGATTGTTTTAGGGTGGGATTAACTCAA
Organism: Vibrio qingdaonensis; assembly: GCF_026191675.1. Classification (GTDB taxonomy): domain Bacteria; phylum Pseudomonadota; class Gammaproteobacteria; order Enterobacterales; family Vibrionaceae; genus Vibrio; species Vibrio qingdaonensis. Next base: position 25,786 of record NZ_JAKRRY010000033.1, read on the forward strand.
GGTCTTTGAGTTCATTTATTAGCCATAAATTAATGGTTTTTTTGTCAGGTTTTAACCACCATTTAAACGTTGGCTCACCTCGAGTCAAGCACTCTGCACTTAGCCAATTTTTTTGGATATAGAGGATGAAGTCATGCTAAGTCTAATAATGAAGTTCCCCAAACCTATTTTGTTATTAATGGCTTAGTCGTGTTACTTGTAGTCATCCTATTTTTTGTAGGATTCTAGTGATTATAGAGAAGGAGAAAGGCTCCGAGGAAATAGAGCCTTTTTTGAGAGGGTTACTGATGTTTACCTAGTATTGATTGGATAGCTTCATCAAGTTCAGCTTGAACATCCTTGGATAATCGCCCAAATTCATACGAGAAGTTACGGCCTTTCACTCTTTTACGTGCGAACATACCTTTGCTGTCGAATTCAGCTAACAAAGTCACGGTAGCTTTGTCTGATTGTTGTTTGGTTTCAACAATCTTTAACTCAGTTTTAATGCAAGTAATCAGCTCGTCTTTGGCGTCTTCTTGGCTCTGCTCAGGCTGAGCATTGACAGCTTTACTGGTTATTTTTTTTATGAAATTACTCAAAGCTTTATTATCATTGGTAAAGGCTTTCATCACTTTAGCTAGCAGTGAATAATCAGTATGAGACAAGTCGTTAACGACAGGGAATAGTGCAATCAATTTACTGTCAATACTGGCTGCTTTTAGCGCTCGACCTACTGCTTGGCGGCTTATATTTAAGATTTTTGCCGTATCCTCTTGAGTGAGTTCGCCGTTCTTCATGAGAGTTTGACACTGTAATCCAATTTCGCGCTGGTTGTGCTCTTTTGCGGTTTGCAACTGTTTTGCTAGTGCTTTGGCATCGGCAGTAGACAGTTCGTCTTGGGTGACGAGAATTCGAAATGTTTTTACGCGGCCTTCTTGAAATAAGAACCAAGCACGGCGGCGAGAGCCATCAAGCACATCGATACGACCATCTATTTCGCGACCAACAGCAGGGTAAAACTGTTGAAACTCTAACGAGTTTAAATCTTCCAATGACTCTTTGGTTAGCAAAGATTGGTCACGGCCATTAACATCAAAAGTCACAAAAGAGTTCTGCTTAACCTGATCGTGTGACAATGTCACTTCGTTAAAGGTCGCTGTTGAACCAGAAGCTAGTTGCCAAACCATTTTTTGGCCAACGGACTCTAATCCGAATGTCGCTCTAAGGTAATCTTCAGCGTTTTGTCCACTTTTTTCTAGCTCAGTGCTGAGTTGATTTGTGAGTGTGTCTAAATTAGCTTTGGCCGCGGACTGTTGTGCTTGCGCTGAACCAGGAGCATTGCCTAGAGGGCTACCGCCACGTTTTTTCGCCATTATTTGTTCTCCTGTTCACGCCAAACGTTGAGAAGATCGCGCAAGATCTGGCTTGTCACTTCATAGCTGTTTTGTTGCGCGCTTTGGAAGGTTGCTTTGCTTTTCGGGTATTCACTTTTGGACAGGTCAAACACGGTCGAGAGTAGGGAAGATGACTGGCGGACAGCTTCGCTGTGCTTAAACTCTTTAGAGTACAAGTAAGGAGAGAACTGATCGTACAGGTTATTCATTAATTCGGTCGTGGTTGAGCTATCACGATGGTTAGTAAGTAGTATTTTCATGAAGTCGTAGCCTTCATGGTTTGCGTTCTCTAACAGCGCCCACACTTGTGGAATGTAACTGAAGTAAGAGCAGGTAGCATCAATGTCATTCTCTGTAATCGACAAAGGGAACACTACATTCGTTGCGGCAAAATACGCGTTAAAGGTCGCATAGCCGAGCGAAGGTGGGGTATCGATAATGATGATATCGAACTCGTCTTTAACGTTATCTATGATGTCTTTTAGTAGTGAATAAGGTGAAGCTAAGGTTTGGCCGAACACTTGCTCATGAAACCAACCTTCCATCGCCCGATCACTTTGTGCTGCAGGTAAAATGCGTAAGTTTGGGATAGTCGTTTCAAGAAAGGCTTCAGAGATAACTTGTTCAACGGTTTCACCTTCATCAAGATCGAAGGTTTTCATCATCAGATCACCAACAGACAAGTTACCTTCTTGCTCGGCTTCGGGGGCGTAATACATTGAAAGTGTGGCTTGGCCATCCATATCTATTAAACCAATACGGTACTCTTGGTGAAACTCGGTCGCTAAACCTGATGCGATAGTTGCGGCAGAAACGGTTTTGCCAACCCCGCCTTTTTGGTTCTGGATAACCATCACTTGCGTTTTTTGCTGCTCACTGCGTATAAACTTATCGTCTTTACGTAGATTATTTGGCAGTAGGTTACGTACCTTGTACATTTCCGCGATATCGATCGACCATTGGGAGTCTTCATGACGACGAGGATCTATCTCAGCGGCAGTAACGTACCGATCAAGCGTTTTTGCATCAATGCCAAGGTAGGTTGATGCCTCTGCTCGGGTGAAGTTACGCAACTCTTTGCGGTGATTAGCCAGTAAACGTTGATTGCGACGTTGAATATAAGCGTCTGCACCGGTTTTAAGCGCTTGAAACGTGGTTGTAGTGTGTTGGTTTTCCATTTCTGCCTCCATATAGGAATGAGAAATAGTATATACCTCATTTTTTGATGTTGGTATCTAAAATTGAGGGATTTTTTATTTTAACAAATGATTATGACAAATCAATAAAGCAGAACACTTAAATTATTTATTAATTACAAGTATTCATTTTCCAAATCCGTATTAATAATCGACTGAATAAAAATAAAGTTGAGCTGAGTCGTACAACCCCATGACAACAACAGGAAGTTATTGATATGAGAGAAAAAGTCCCATTTACGGAGAAAGCCAAGCGTTTTTGGTTAACGCTTGTCGGTGCTGGCGTTTTTATCACACCAACGTGGACGAGTGCTGCTGAAGAGAAGGCTCTAAAGGGTGCGGTGGATTACTATGTGTTTGGTTTAACGTCGAGTGAAAACTTGTCGGATCAGGAGAGCAGCGCAGCGGCTGGCATAGCACGCATTACATTAAATTGGCTTGCATATCAAAAAGAGAGTGATACTGGAGCTTTGCAGCTGAGGGTCGATCATAAGCACGGTTATACAGATAGTACGCCCTATGAGTTTGTCATGGCTAATGTCGGAGGGTTTGGTTTAATCCAACCCGCTTTTAGTGATATAGGTTTAAGGTTAACGAATCTTTATTGGACACAAACCTTTAATAAACAATCTACCGATATGATGGTTGGTTTTTTAGATGCGACTGATTATGTTGATACTTATCAGTTGGGTAACCCTTACTATGGTTTTTCTAACTTACAGTTTAGTACCGGTTCCGGTTCCATCCCAATCCCAGATGAATCAACATTCGGCGGCGTTCTACGCCATATGATGTCGGAAAATTATTATTTTTATGCAAGTTTCTCTGATGCAAAAGCTGATTCGACTAAGCCTTTCGATGGTGTTGAACAGTTCATTAATGATAATCAATACTTTAAGTCCCTAGAAATAGGTTGGGTGGAGTCGAAAGACGATTTTTATTTGAAGAATTCACACCTAACCGTTTGGCACAGTGATGGGCGAAAAGAGCAAGCTAGCGAAAACTATGGCGCAAATTGGTCGTCCATATATAAAACGGGCTCATGGATACCATTTTTCAGAGCCGGTGTCGCGCAAGGACCTGAGGCTCTATACAAATCTTCTGTCGTGTTGGGCACCGGATATAGTGGGGTAGGGCCTGGTCTGCTTGGTGTTGCTGTTGGTTGGGCTAAACCTAATAGCCCTAGGGTAGTGGACGAATCTTATAACTCAGAAATTTATTACCGAATGAATTGGGGGCCGATTTCCCTAACCCCTAACGTGCAATATCTTTATTCTTTACCGAATAACTCAAAAGCTGATGACAGCTGGGTTGTTGGTTTAAGAGGTAATATTCACTTCAGTTTTTAATGTAAGCCAAGCCGCTCTTCCCTACACCACAAACGGAAGAGAGGCCCTTTACTGTGAAGCTTTAAATCGGTGCTTAGAAATTAAATTAATTACCAATAATTAATTTATAAAAGGCACGGGATTTATATATTTTTATTTGAATATTAATAAATTGGCGGACCTATGATTACCAAGGGCAGAAGAAAAGGTTCCTTCTCTCGAGACAAGATTCAGCTGGATTACAATGTGCTCGAAGGAGCGCGCCAAAGAATATTGTACCTTCTCGATAACTTTAGCCACTTTTATGTCTCGTTTTCCGGTGGGAAAGATTCTGGTGTTCTTTTAAATTTAACTATCCAAGAATCAAAAAAACGTGGTCGATTACCTGTTGATGTACTCATTGTCGATTTCGAAGCCCAATACCATGAAACTCATGCTTTTATTGAGCGTATGGTACTTCGTGGTGAAGTAAATCCATACTGGGTTTGTTTACCGCTGAGCTTAAGAAATTCAATTTCACAATTTCAGCCTAAATGGCTTTGTTGGGATCCTGATAAGGAAGCGCAATGGGTCAGAGAGATACCACAACATGAAGGCGTGATTTCCGATCTGGAGTATTTCCCGTTTTTTAAAAAAGGTATGGAGTTTGAGGATTTCGTCTTTAAATTTGCTCGTTGGTACCAACAAAAGAAAGACTCGCCAATTGCTGTGCTCATTGGTATACGAGCGGATGAGTCTTTACATCGTTTTAAAACCATTAAAAATCGTGCCAAAAAGAAATTAGATGATAAATATTGGACGACTCAAATGCAGAGCGATGTCTACATGGCTTACCCTCTTTATGATTGGAGAACTCCAGATATTTGGATCGCTAACTCGCGCTTCAATTGGGATTACAACTGTATTTACGACTTAATGCATAAGGCTGGCGTTCCTCTTTCACAGCAACGGCTTTGCCAACCTTTTGGGGATGAGCAAAGAAAAGGGCTTTGGTTATATCAAATTTTGGAGCCTCATACCTGGCAAAAATTAGTAGCCAGAGTTGAAGGCTGTAACTTTGGCGCTCGGTATTCAAAAAATCAGGGCCGTATCCTTGGTTATTATCGCTTTGAATTACCACCGGGGCTTAGCTACCGGCAATACAGTAAATACCTTCTAAAAACTATGCCGCCACATGTTGAACAACACTATCGTGATCGAATTTTTAAATTCTTACAATGGTGGCGTAAAAACGGTCCTCAAAAAGGAGTGACCTGCATCCCCGATTACGCAGAGAGTAAATTGGAATCTAGGAAGCAAGTTCCTAGTTGGAGAAGAATTTGTAAAGTACTGATTAAAAATGATTATTGGTGCCGAGGACTCTCTTTTGGGTACAACAAGTCCTTAGCAAAGCAATACCATGCCCTCTATGGAGAAGAGAGTAATACTAATGAAAAGTGAGCCTATTCTAGCTTATCAGCATCGTCCCAAGAAGCCTTTGAAATCTATCAATCACTCGAACAAACAAGTAATTGATAAGGTAGCAATTTACAATAAAGCCGCCAAAGTACTCATCGAGCTTATTCCTGATTTACCGCCGGCTTGTCATGTTGAAATGCTTCCACTTGATGAAATAGAAGCTAACCAATACAACCCGAATAAAATGGCGCCTCCAGAAAGTAACCTCCTAAAAACGTCGATGGAGAAAAATGGCGTAACTATGCCTATTTTGGTCAATCGTTTAAAGAATGCAGCGAAAAAATACGTCGTTATCGATGGCTTCCATCGTTATCAATTACTGTTAAATAACCCAGAGTTACAAGCCTTAAAAGGTTATATCCCCGCAGTGGTACTTAATTTACCTGAAGAAAAGTGTATGTCGGCATCTGTTCGTCATAACCTTGCGCGAGGCTCCCATCAAGTAGAGCTCACTGCAGACCTTATCATTCAGCTTAAAGAAATGGGTTGGACGAATAACAAAATTTGTTACGAACTTGGGATGGACCAAGACGAGGTTTTACGATTGCAGCAGGTCACAGGCCTGGCTGCAGCCTTTAAAGATCAGGATTTTTCCCGCTCATGGGAATAATCCTTTAGTAAGATGAAAACCAAGACGAACTTTATTCTGTTTAAGTCAGATTATGTGCCTAATTTAGTATGTAATTATTATTTTTTTCTAAGATTTAAGCGCTAGAGTTCAGATTCTAGCGCTTTTTAATAGTCATCCTTCAGAAGAATTAGATAGAACGGATGGGGTGATGTTCATACATAAAAGCAATGTCGGACTAATGAAAGGTAACCACTTATGGATAGTACAAAACAGGTTATGGACAGTGCAAAACCAGCAATAACAACCAAGCCGCCTTCACTTATTGGAGGTGCTTGCATCGTCGCATGTATTTGCGTTGGTGCTGGTATGCTTGGGCTCCCAGCCGCTGGGGCTGGAGTCTGGACCATCGGGGCTTTAATGGCTTTGGTTTTCACCATGATTATCATGACAACCAGTGGTTGTTTATTGCTCGAAGTTTTAAAAGATTACCCTTACCGGTCATCTTTCTCTTCCATAACGAAAGATTTGTTAGGTAAAGAGGTTAATTTCTTTAATAACCTAATGATTTACTTTGTTGGGGGGATCTTGCTGTATGCCTATATCACCTCTTCAGGACTAATTTTGAATGAATATTTTGGTATTGCCCCCCAACTAGCCTCCATCCTTTTCGTTTTTATCTTTTCCGGGCTAGTTTGGCATTCAACAAAAATGGTCGACCGTATTTCGATTGTGCTAATGCTTTTTATGATCATTAGCTTTAGCTTTGGCACCGTAGGCCTTTGGTTTAATGTTAATCTCAGTACTTTGCTTGATACTGCTCATCTGAAATTTGAGTATGCGCAATACGTTTGGGTCTTTTTCCCCATTGCCTTGACTGCGTTTGGGTACCACCATAGCGTCTCAACATTACGAGATTACTACCGTGAGGAAAGGCTCGCACAAAAAGCCATCATAGGTGGAACGATCATCGCTCTTTTTACTTACACCGTTTGGTTAATGAGTATTTATGGGAACTTACCAAGAGTAAGTTTCGGACCTATCATTGCCGAAGGTGGCAATATAGATACTTTACTCATTAGCCTAAAAGCAGTATTAGCAGAAGAGACGTTATCAAATGTCATTAGCGCTTTTTCCGCGGCCGCTATTTTGTCGAGTTTTATAGGAGTTGGCTTGGGGGTATTCGATTTTTTAGCCGATTTATTCCAATTTGATGCCACTTCGAAAGGCAGAACCAAAACTTGGGCGGTCACATTTATTCCGCCGTTGATTTTCTCTCTTCTCTTTCCTTTCGGCTTTCTTGCTGCAATTGGTTATGCTGCATCGGCCGCTGCAATTTGGGCATGTATAGTACCGGCCTTGTTAGCAAGGAAATCGAGGCTGCAAGTAACCTCTCACAATTTTGAGGATAATGAAGAAGGTCATAAAAAATCAAAGCCTTACCAAGTACCGGGAGGAGAGTTGGTGTTGGTTGGTGTATTTATTTACGGTGTGGTCATCATTGTGATCAATATATTAGTTATGTTCGAAGCACTGCCCGTTTTTGAGGGAGTTTAACCTTAATTACTTAAGTGGCACACCGTGCCACTTAACTACCCGCATTAAAACTGGTTTTGTTGCGTCATTTATTGAAACTAAATTCAGAACCTCGATCTGCTCATCTACATTCACACTCTCTCGTAGCCTTATTCCTAAAATTCTTAAAAAAACAACTGATTGGGTTCAATATAACTAATCACTCATTAACCGTGGTTCTCTGACCTTTTAGATTGATGAAGATGCAGTATGGCTGGGCGCAAAGCAAGTTGTAACATATATCGAACTATTTCTAGGTCATCTGTGCGACCTGCGCCATGATGTATTCCGCTCCTTAGTGTCTATTCAAAGTCACGGTTTCAATGAACTTGTTACGTAATAAGATTGTCGTAAGGGTAGTTCATCGTTTTTCATCAGCTATTGTACTCAGTTGCGTATTCAATAAGTACCTTTTCAATTACATAGGCTTGAAAGGCGATTAACGTCGTACTCACAATCAGTGACTAAAACATGCCGAAAATTGCCGACCATTCTGAAATGTTTTCACCAGAACTAACTTCACTAACAATCGAAGCAGTTAAGATCGGGTCAAAGCTAGGGATATTCTTAATCGCCTTGTCACTCGGACTCTGTTGGCTCAGGTGTAGTGATGCACTGAATTTTGCCGCTAATGTTGATAAAGTCACAGTATAAGGTTTGCAGTAAGTTTCTCATTACGTGGGATAACTCAGTTAAATCAACCACCACGAAGGTTTATCTATTTGGGCTTGTTTTATATACAAGGAGCCATTAATTACTTAAGTGAGCTATTGTTTCTTCAAAGAAAGGTATATACATGCGAATACAATAGTGATGCTGCCTAATGCCGTCATCCAGTCTGGAATCTCATGCCAAAAAATAACCCCCCAAAGTAAGTTGAAGACCAGACCGATATAGCGGGTGACTGCAACCACTCCAGCATTTTCATGACTGAATGCTTTTGTTAAAAAAACTTGCCCAATCAGTGATACAACACCAATGGCAATCAGATAAATCCAGGCAAGGCCCTGTGGTATCACAAACTCATCTTTCATTAAGTAACCTGATACCAGCATAGCAGTGAAAAGAAAGTAGAAAACAATCTCGTAAATATGGTGGGTCTTGCTTAGGTGGCGAATAGTAATAGAGGCTGCCGCTGCGAAAAAAGCACTTGCTATCCCTGCTAGTGCGTAGAGATTAAACGTGTCAAAGTTAAAAGGATCAACAATTAAAGCGACTCCGACTAAAACGAGAGGCAAAAGGAGCGCCGCTTTTCTAGGCAGCTTTTCGCCTAGAATCAGGCTGGAAAGCAATATAACGAAGAACGGGGACAGGTAAGCCAAAATGATGGCATCCGTTAGAGGCATGTGGGCAATGGTGTATACAAAAGCCAGCAGATAAAACGCCCCAAACAGACCTCGGAGCAGAAGCAATGGAATACCCGTGGTAGAAAACCTGATATTTGTTTGCCACATTAACCACGAAATCAGAACCGTTCCTATGGCGCTTCGAAAGAAGACAATTTCAGAGCTAGGAATCGTTAAGCTGGCCGCTTTAATAAGTGCGTTCATAACACTAAAAATAAAAGCAGAAAATATAGCTAACGTTACACCGTTACTCATGAGTCTCTCTCTAAAGCTCGTTTGCTCGGCGTACCCACTTGAGGTATTTTTGCGCTTGAGTGTGACATTCTTCAATCAAGAGGTTAGGGAGTTGAGACTCTCTTAACCAAGATTCGAACATGGCTAATACACGGTTGATGCTCGGTAATGCAATCCCATGTTCTATACCCAATACTTGAAGCCAGTAAAGAGTCTGTATATCTTCTCTGGGTATTCGAGGTAAATACAATTCGCCTTCCTCTACCTTGCCTTTGGTGTAGGGCACGGCAGAGAAGTCGAAGTAGCATCCATTGGTATCCGGTTTAGAAAAAGGATCTATCAGAATCGCACTATATCGTACGTAAACTAAATATTCCTGCTCTATTGGTGTGAGCGACATGAATTTTTTAATTTGACTACGATGGATGGTTTCTGGATGCACAGGGTAGTTGTCATCATTGAGAAATTGTAACAAATTAAATGGTGTTCCGTTAAAGTGCAGCAGCAATCTTGATATATCGCGCCATAGTTCAACCAAAGTGTGAATGGTTTCGGTTGTGATCGGCCCCTCAGGGAAAAGTTTGTACATGTACTTAACTTCTCTCGTCTCACTTAAGATATGATTGAGCGAGAATGGTGTAATGAAAAATGCGGGGTGAACGAAAGAGGTAATGTTTCGTCCCTCGACGCTAAATCCATTTTCCAACTCGACAACTGCGACACTGACATCTGCTAAAGTTTGAGCCAACAGATTCAGGACTGCACATTCAGCTTGACTGGAGTATGCATAAATACGTTTTTTTACTGCTTTTGTAATGACACGAATCCCAGCTTGTCCAGTTATGAATTTAGTGGCTGCAAAGTAATTGGAAAACACTAGCACATTAGGGGCTAAACTCAGCTCTGCAAAAAAACCTTTTACAAGCTGGTGCCCTCCAAATAAGGATGAAATGAGAACCACTATTTTTATAGTGCTTAAACAAGATTTGGGTAAAGCTACCAGAACATCTGCATAAGCATGAGATGGTGTGACTATAACTAATGTATCCCATTCTCCACCTACTGCTCGTAAATCTTCAAAAATAGCATCAAATATCACTTGTCCAGCCAGTGGCTCCAAAGAGGGTTTTGCAGCAATAACATGTGCAATACTTTCGTTGTGTAAACTTTCGAACATGGCTTTCCAGCGCTCGGATGAGCGGTTTACTAACCCTAATTGTTCGCACTGGTTTTTAATGATTTTTGCTGTCTGAAATGCGGCTGGACCTGTGCCTACGATTAATACTTTTCCTAATGAAGCCGTCATTCTGCTCGCTCCATCAAAACGGTATCATATATAGCTGTATCGTTTGGGATCAGTTTTGTTCCCCATCCTTCAATGAGGTTAGGGTTAAAAGGGTAATTGAATGCGGATTTCAAACCGTTGCCAAACCGGACTAAGATACGGTGAGAGCGGTTAAGGTGGGGTTGAAGTTGCTTAAGTAGTTCCCATTTGTGTTCTACTAAAGATGCGATTACGACATGGGTTGGTCGAAAAGAGACGAACTCAGTAATTAGATCTTTGCAGCTAAAAGTGGTCGACAAGTGAGATAAGTCTAGTTGATTCGCCATCGTCACTGCTTGCTCATCAATATCGAGGCCATGAACTACAGCACCGGTAAACTGAGATATAGTGAATGCAGAAATCGGATACGAACCAGAGCCGATAAACAGCACTCGTGAGTTGTTTCCAATCCCTGCGTTCTTTAGTTCAATTTTGGTGTTTTCAGACAGTTGGTATAAATATTCACTGAGATTGAGCTGATGCTCTCTGGCACATTGGGATTGATGCTTCTCCAACATACACAAGGCTTTTATGGTAGTTTCACGAAGTTGTTTAATTCGACGGTCATGCTCAGGGGTAACCTCCAACTCTTTGCTAATGGCCTGAGGTTTTTCTTGCAAAATCCAAGAAGATAATTCATCCAGTTTCTCCTGCAAAAGGGCAAAACACTCACAATTTTCAAGACTGTAGTGCGTCAGAGCTTGGATCTGAGATTCAAATGTAGATATAGCGAGTAATAATTGATAATGCCTGTTAGTCATTGTCATAATAAATTCCAATTACGCTTTTAATCAGTGTCAAGGATCCGAATTGGGGTGACGTGAGTATGCCCATGTACGCAACAACCTACGTTCACCTGAACCTGATATATCTGGCTGAGCCTTTCAGAATCGAGCACGTCTTGTGGTTTACCACTGTGTTGTACGACGCCATCACTAAGCAAAAGAAGGTGGTCGCAGTACCGAGCTGCAAGAGAGAGATCATGCAGTACTGCAATGGTGATGATACCTCTTGCTCGTGTATATTGACGAACAAGGTCTAAAATTTGAACTTGATGCCTAAGATCTAGGGCACTTGTTGGTTCATCTAAAAGCAAGACGTCGGGCTCAGCAACCAGCGCTTGTGCCAAGGAAACTAGCTGTTGCTGACCGCCACTGAGCTGAGAAAACTGTCTTGGAGCGAGATTTATCAGACCTAAATAGATAAGGATGGATTCTGCTTTTTGTTCTTGTTCAAATGTGACATTCCAGCCCAGCTGATGCACAAAGCCAAGCAACACAAACTCAAAAACAGTTAATTGACAGGATGATTTGTTGAGCTGACACAGGTACGAGAAGGCGCTAGGTGCTAACTTTTTTCCGTCCCCTCCACTGGAATTAACCTTCCCATCAGAAGGAATAATGCCCATGACGGCCTTGAGTAAGGTCGTCTTTCCTGCACCATTTGGGCCTAAAATAGCAGAAAATTCTCCGCCCCAAAAGTGCGCTTCTACCTTCTCCAAAACGAGTTTTCTTCCTACGGTGACGGCGAGATTATCTATTGAAAGTGACTTCATTAGATAAACCTCCTGCTTATTAGAAAATAAAGAAGTATCGGGACACCTATCAAGGATGTGACGATACCAATTGGAATGATAGTGCCTGGTACGATCAACTTAGCAACAAGGGACGAGGTACATAAAAGCAACGCGCCCATCAATGCGGCCAAAGGTAAGTAGAAACGCTGATCTTCGCCGACTAATATTCTTGCGAGGTGAGGGGCTACTAAGCCAATGAAACCAATGGTTCCGACAAACGACACTGCGCCCGCAGTTAATAAGGAGCAAAGCAGAAACATCTGTAGCCTTAACTTGCTTGCCTTAATCCCCAAAGCCAGTGCGCGATCTTCGCCCGAAGTGAGGGCGGTAAGTGCCCACACTTTCGACAGCGCAAAGAATAAACTGAACATGAAAACGACTCCTGAAACAAAGAAGGACAACCAACTCGCTTTCAACAAACTGCCAAATAACCAAAAAACAATTTGTTGTAGCACCTCTGGTGACGCTAAATATTGGGTTAATGACTGGAGAGCTTGGAAAAAGAACAGAACGACAATACCCGATAAAATGAGTACTTTGGTGTCCATATTTCGACTCTTACCAATAAGGTAGATCGCTAGGCTCGCTAATCCAGACGTCAAAAACGCGGCAAACGGCACGCCTAACCAATGCAAACCAAACACTGAAAAACCGGTTAATAAAGCCATGGCAGCACCGAATCCAGCAGCGGCGGAGATGCCAAGGGTATAGGGGCTTGCTAGGGGGTTGGCTAGCAGGGTTTGCATCAGGCCGCCAGCGAGGCCGAGTGAGGCACCAACCATGATACAGGTGAGAGTGATGGGGAGCCGAAGTTGCCAGACGATGAGTGTTGATAAGTTGTCACCAGAGGGGCCACCAAGGAGAGCTTCAAGAACTTGCTCAACACCGAGCCACGATGATCCAGTACCAATATCAAACAAAGCGGAAAGGCTCATCGCCAGAAAGGTGACCAGCAAAATCTTACTCCGCTGCTTCTGCATTCGTTGATAAATACCGCCGCTGGAATTAAGGTTAGACGTCATTTTAATGCTTTTATTCATGGTTTACTTCCACCTGAATCATGAAAGTGCCTTTGAGCGCTTGCGGCATGTAGTTCTTAAAAAAATTTTGGTGTAATGTCTTAGGTTCAATGTCTTTAAATGCTTCTGGGTAAATCGACTTCGCTAGGTATAATAAGAAGACGTGATCGTAAATAGTACGAGTTCCTGAGTGGTACATACCGTAAACGTCACCATTTTGAACCGCAGTGAGTTGTTTCCATCCAGGACGGTTTAGGTATGGGCGGTATCTAGCCTGCACTTCTTCCATTGTGCTGTCGAAGCCAAGCAGTGCGCTGTCGCTATGCTTAGCCCAGTGGGCTCCGGATATAAAGATTACCTCTGGATCTTGACTCAAAACATATTCGGGCGTTAGCTGAGCAGAACCTTCAAACATCCCACTGGCGATATTATCGGCACCCGCCATGTTCAAAAGGTTGCCCCACATTGTCGTTGAGTAAGATTTACCGTATTCACTCGGCCCACCTGTACCCGCTTCAACATACACACTGCGTACTTTTTTGTTTTCCAGATGTTTCATAACACGTTGTTTTACCAGGTTAATGGCGCTTTCGTATTCTGTTGCAATAGTCTCTGCGCGCTCTTCTGCGCCCATTACTTGACCTATAATACGTGCACTAGCAACGTGGTTTTCAAGCGTTTGAGCGTTGAAGTCCACAACTACAACTTTGATGCCACTCTTTTCAAGGATTTCAACTTTTTCATCAAGAGCCTCATATTGCCATGCCGCAATAAGCGCAACATCTGGCTTAGTTAATAAGAGCTTCTCGAAATCAAAAGTACCAGTGTAAAGAGAGCCTGAATCGATAATCGTTTCTAACTCTGGAATGATTTTTTTATATGTTGCCCATTGAGATTGACGGTAATCTTTCCAAGAATTTTTTGGGAAAATAGCCACTTTTTTGTACGCATCTGGTCCCACGATGGCCAGATAGTCTTCAAAATAAAACCCTAGGAAAATATTGCTTGCTGGTTTTTCCAAATCTATCTCCCTTCCGAGTACGTCCTTGACGTGAATCGAAGCAAAAGCCTTGGTAATACAGCTCAAAGCCAAAATTGCAATGCTGAGGTATTTCAAGTTCAAGTGATAACTACAACTACATTTCATTGATATTATCTCTAATTAATAAAACACAACTCACATTAATTGTTATGTTATAACGTTTTAAATTAATTATTGATAATTAATTCCAAGGAAGTCGGAGAGGCAAAGCTTGAGGTGAATGGCCATTTTATTTTAAGAGAGTAGGACTGTGCCTTAGTATATAGGTGTCATTAACTATAAAATTATTTTGAAAAATTTTTTACCTTGTTGTTAGAGAGTGATAAAGGGTTGTACGATTTACTTAATTACCTTAAATAAATCGTACACTAGAGCCAGTGATTATATGTTGTACTCTTTAGCATAATTATAAATGACGAGAGATTATGGAACCGTCTGAGAGGCTGCGGTAAAAGCGACTTGTTTTTCAGAAGATGTTAAGATTAATTCTAGTTCATCTTTTTTAGTTAAACATATTTGACTAGATTGATTATTGACATTTACATTGACAATCTCAAATTCATGCCAGAAAGAGAAATAACCACCTATTATTATTGTAATTAAGATCGTTGAATAAATACTCCAAAATGCGTATTTAGGGTAGTGATTTAATTTTATCTGTTTAGGTAAGTCTAGCGAAGCTTCAGATTCAGGGATATTAAGTTTGTAACCTTTTCTTGGAATATTAACGATTTTGATATTATCAAGTTTTAAGACTTTTCTTAGATTAGTAATCGCAACTGGTAAAGAGTTGGAACCAATGATATCCGGGCTCCCCCAAGCGGAAATGACCAACTCTTCTTTGGTAGAGATGAGCTTATCATTCTTAATGAGAGTCTCAAGTATACAACTCTCAGGTGCTGTGATAGAAAATGATTTTTTATTACTAAGAATTAATTCTGCGCCTGATTCATTACGTTGTAATAAACAGTTTCCAATAGAGGCGTTTAAGTTTTCAAGTTTTGGTCGTAGCATAACTTTACCATCTAATATGACATCATCAGTGAAATTCGAAGTTAGTTCCCCCCGTCTTTTGATGATGATTTCAAGTTATCAACAAGGAGATGAATGTAGATTATAATTTATTTGGCATAAATGTAGGCTAAATAACCATAGATTATAATGCTAAATACTTACACTCCAATTAGTTATTAGAGGTTTCTGAGTTGTTTTTTATTGATGGATCAAGGATATACCAAGACATTCTCGGGGAGATAAAGAAGTAAAAAGGGCTAAGTTTCATCATTTTAATCTCCTTTCTTCGTGTGACAATAATATTTAAATTAATACATATATAGGTACTAATCAAGAGACATTATTCTATTTTTTATAAAAAATAAATATAGAGTAATTGCTTGGTTTCGGCACGATTTAATGAGTTTTTATACAAATCAGTGAAGAGAGAGCCGGACACAGGTGAAGTTCTACGATTACATCAGGGTCACTGAAACTTCTAAAGGTTTTTTATCAAGCGTGGAAGTCGCTCATTTTGATGAAAATGGCAGCTCGATACTTGGCAAGATGTGAATAATTTATTATTTAATTAGTTTTTGTGACGATAATCAAGTAAAAGGTTCCGATACGCAGTGAATGTAGTTGTTTAACTCCTCACCTGACAACTACATTCGTATATTGGAGAAAATTTAGCTTGAGGTTACATTTGCTTGCAGAATTCCTGAACTATTCTTGAACAGACCATTGAGGTATCTTTGACCTTTATAATTGAAGGCAACTACAACCCCATTATAATTAGTACCATTTTTAGCTAAATCAGTACAACCTGTTGCTTCAGCATTAACAACGTTATAGTAAAAATTAGATTTCGTTGCAGTGCCGCTGATTGTACATTCTCCATTGATGATAAAATACCCGTCTTCTTGTAGAAGCCAAGTTGAACCATCATCAGAATTTGTATGCGTTCTAGAAAATGAACGAATATATTTAGCTCATACTAATGGGACTGTTATTCATCCTAGCATCAAACCTACGAGAGTAGGTTGTTTATAATTGATTACTATAACAGTACTTTCTCTCTGCAGAAGCTATGAGGAAGTGCTGTTTTCTTGGAAATCTTTACATTCTAAATCTTTTTTGCTGATTTCCCATGTTTTATAGGTTGGGTTATCGCTTACTACCTCGCTCCCTTCCGGTAAGAATTGCAGCCGCTTGACCAATAATGCGCCTTCAAATCGAAGAAATAGTCCGTCTCACCGAATACCACTCAGAATGATAGATGCCGCCTTATTTGGCGATATCTGTGTCGATATTAGGAATTCAATGATTTGAAGACGCTTACGAGAAAACTAAGATTTATGATAAAGAGACATAATTATGTATAAATTATGTCTCTTTATTTGTTCGCTATTCTAATTTCATTATCAATAAAGTTATGTTATTCGCCCTACGGGGAAGCTGGAGGGACATATGGTTATTGAACGCAGATTTCTCTTAGGAACAAAGACGTTTCTTGGGATATTTTTTTTGGTATTCAGCACTATTTCTTCAGCGTTTCAGCCTCCGAACGAAAGGTTTTTTCACTATGAATTTGGCAGAACTGATGCCAAATACGCAGTCAATGTTGAGATGAGTAAGCTCAATGAGTTGTCAATTCGTCACGGGGCCGCGATTGATGGATTTGTTTACACTTATGACTCTGAAGAAAAAATCTATCAGATCGGTGGTGAGGGCGGCATCATTTCGTCCTTAGATACCGCTGGTTTAAATAAAATGGTCATATATAGCGGCAACTTTTATTGGGGAAGTGCTGATGAACCATCGATAGTAAAAATCGAATTTCATTATAACAACGGAGATAAAAAATCCTTTGGCAGTTCTGATTTTTCGTCCAACATTGTCAAAAGTGAACACGAGATTCAACCAGATTTAATTAGTATCTCATTCTGGTCTAATGGCTGGCTTATTGATGGCCTCAGATTTAACTATCCCCGGTTAGACAGTGCCCCTCCAAGTGACGATTTTTCTGAAAATTTTCCTCAGTTAAAAATAAAAAGAGCACTTAGTCAGGCTGGCGAGGGTTTTTTGTATGCAGTTATGCCGACCTCAAAACGGATTGGTTTATTGACCTACGATGGGACAACGATCATTGATGTGCCAACGCACGAGCTAAATTACGATCGTCTGACCATTCTTGAGTGTGGGAGCCATAACGGTTTTGTTACTCGCCCAGCAGTGCAAAACCATGAAAACGTCTTAGGTTTCACTGGCTATGAAAGCCTGGATGACTCATGCCATTTGGCCAAAAACAGCGAGTTTAAATGGTTTGCAGGCAATTCATCGGAGCTCAATTCGTGGTATTCGGATAGCTTGCAAGGGGAGCCCCAATGTTACTCTATAGATGGAGAACTCTGTGTCACTCAGCTTGATTACACCCAGCAGCACGAGATTACTAATCCTTTCATTTTGCAAAACATGGGAACCAATGCCAATCGGATTGCGGGATATCTTAGCAACATCAATCAATTAATTCTTAAATTCGATGGGAATCTTCAAGGGACAGGAACCTTAGCGAGTCTAGTGCTACCCGAAGCCTTCGAACAGACTATGACCTATTCCGTATCAAATAATTCACAAGCTTATATACAGGCTTTAGCATCTAACGGGCAAGCCCTGTTCATCCCACCAGGAACAAGTGCGGGTGAGACTTACACACATCGTTCACCTATCGAACAAGGCAAGCGCGTCATTGTGGATGTTAGCTTGACGGAGTCACCAGTGACAGTCTATTTACCCAACGGGAAAGTCCATCGACTTTCGACTGGAGATAGGAAAATCTGGACCTTCCTTGGCGGCGAGTGGTTTGAGGAAGGACGTAATATTAATGACTATCCAGACATTGTCCGTCGTGCTCGGCCCGTCACTTGCAATCAAACCTTAATCGATATACCCGGGCACTGGTGTGCCAAAGCGACCTCATTGGGACAAACATTCCGCCACCAGACAGTGCAAGCCAACATCGACGCTACATTGAGCAATATGGAGACCCTTTTCACGACGATGGAAGCCTATGAAGCGAAAAGGATTAAAGACATTTACCTACCGCGCATCTCGTCCTTACAAGAACGTGTCGCCAGTAAAAAACGTGATAAGAGGGAGCAATGTGCGTGGGCGTGGGTATGGTGGATGGCGGTAGCATGTGGCGTCACTTCCGATGAGTATAATGATTTACGAGATGCACTTGACGCTCTCAATCAAGAGTATGAAGCGACTCTAGAATCATCCCGGGAAAAAGTGCAACTGGCGCGTGGGAGCCGTTGGCATAAATTACATGAAACATGGGCTCAGAATGATGGAACCCATTTTGCGGGTCTACTTCTGGAAGAAAGTAAGACCTTAGATGACCTTAAAACACTTAAAGCGGGCTACGATAAAAGCGCGCAACAAGCCAAAACGGATTATCAGGCTGCAATGACGAAGTACCTTAATGATGCCAGCCCGGAGCATGTTCTGTTGAAGACGATTGAAGATCTGCCACTAGTTGGCCCAGAAATCAAACACATTGTCGATTATGCTCGCCACCCTTCTGCGAAAAATCTCAGACGCATGTTATTGGGGTTAGCGGGTCCAGTGGGAGAAGCAGTCGAAGGGGTGGTCGAGCTCACCACTGAACCAGGGACGTTAAACCAAAAGGAAATAAAGTTTCTGACCGACGTGCTGACTGATTTAAGTAATGACTCAACTATTGGCGAAGGTTTACAAGACGTCGTGTCCGATGCCATCAATGATTTAGGCGATGAGGTGATTGAGAGCATTCGTCAAGCGGGCCTGTGGCGAGATAAACCGGGTGAAGTAAACCTTATCCAGTCTGACTATCAAAATCTGGTTGACTGGCGTTCTCAAGCTCAACGTATTAACTATGACTTCTGGCAAGGCGATAGTGAGCAGGAAATCAATGTCCAGCAAAAGTTTACGCCTCAGAATAGCAACTTCGCTTCGTTCTTAGCCGCCCCGACGGTCTTTGATTCGAATTCTCTGACTGAGATTGAGTATGCGAGTGGCGGCAGCCTCTTCGCCACAAAACTGGCGAACATTTTCAATCATTCTTTTGGAACAGGATATGAAGATGTGGCTAAATCCAACCCTGCTTATACATCATGGACACGCGATCAGGTCACCAACGAATTGTATAAAGTCATTGCTGACCCAGCGTACTATCAGCAGCGCCAACCCTATTGGGTGGATTCTACAGCCATAGGAAAGCGTCCTGCCGGTCTGGTCTTTACCGATCAACACGCGATGATCGTTATGAATTCTGATCTGGTATCACGCAACAGTGCGGATTTTTATAAATTTTATTTCGAAGAATTGGGTCATTTGGTCAATTGGTGGCGTTGTAAAATTTTTGAGGTTAACGTCAGTCAGTGCCAATCACCGGGAGATGCTGGCGCGCGTTTTAGGGATGCGGTTCTGATTGACCCATCGCTCCATACCGCTGCGTTGCCGTCCTTGCTGGCTGACTTACCTCAGCATCCTAATGTCGACAAACAAACAATACAATTTGCTGATAACAGCTTTGCGACGTTGGAGGGCTGGCCGGACTACTACACCGTCAATGAGCACATTGGTGGTAATGGCAAATTTTCCTGGCTGTTGCGCTTAGGGCTGGATGTGTCTAGTCAGGATCTCAGGGGATTGGTTGATGTATTTGAGCTGGAAGTGATTATCAATGCCCCAAGCCCAGCACTGAAAGGCAATCCGTGGAAAAAATCGGCTAACGGCTACTGCAAAACCGATACAGACACTGACTGTAATATGCCAACGATGTGGATGTCGGTTGCTTTCCGAGATGCATTAAAGGTGGTCAGCGGGAGTATGCCACAATTTAAAGACGCGAAGGCATCACAAGCTGGCTTTGATATTCTGCCAATGCTGGTGAGAAAGCATGGCGGTAAGCTGCCATTTCAGCTCACGTCGGTCAACAGTACCGACTGGCGCTACATGGGCTCACACGATATCTATTACAAAAAATTTACCGGCAGCCTGGTAGCAAGACTGAATTTGTGGAAAACGCAAAAAGTGATGAGAGGTAAGACGCCGGGCACTACTTTCAAACCGGAGATATCATTAAAAGCGACCCCCGCCTCTGGGAGTTATGTTGTTGAAATTGCGACCAAGGATAAGGAAGATTTTGCGGCTTGGTTGGCCGGAGATATCGTATCTTCAGTGGCAGGATGCGCTGTAGGTTTTGTGGTGGGAGTGATAGCCGAAAGAGACCCGGTGACGCTGTGTCATGCTCTGTCAGATATCACCGAAGCGGTAGAGACGGCTTTTCAGGGATTGGACAAGCGCCCGACTATGTTCTTTGAAGCCGACGGTAATATCACCTTACCAGTATCGATCGAATATCGATACGCGACAAGCGGTGATAAGATCCGCAGGAGAACCGCGACAGAGGCTCCTTCAGGGCGAGTCCAATACAGCGAAGATGGGCGAGCTCACTACTTGGTGGGAGAGGCACCCGGTTCTATTCCAGAGGAAGACATCAGTCACAATCGGGTCAGTATCACCACCAATCCACAGACTTCTTCTTTTCGAACCAAAGCTGGGAGAGCTTTCTCTAAACTGGGAGCCAAGTCGATTAACCCAGTTGGGGTTTTTCGATTTAGGGTTGGCTTTGATTATGCCGAAAAGGTGATACAGAAAGGAGCGTACGCTTTGCCGTCTGCTGTGATAGAAGACTGAGAGCGATAAAAGTTATTACGTCTGACGTATAATACCAAGGTCGTCCAACTCTAGAAAAAAATGGGGGAGAGTTTCATGATCGATTTCTTTTTTAACTGATCGTTTGAGCAGTGTTATGGTTACTTTTTGGTTGATGTAAATGTAATGCAGACTATCGATAAAATGAGTGCGCTCGCACTGATTATAAATAGGGCGTTATAGCTGTTGAGTTGTGGGGCATAATGAGCCATCACAACGGCACCTACGCCTTGCGATATAGCAAAGGCCATTGTCATTGCCCCCCAAAATTTCGTATGGAGTTGTGTCCCAACAATTTCTAAGGTGTAAGTTGATACGAGTGTTACGGTGCCAGGGGTAAACATACCAACGAGTAGAGATGAAGCAAAAAGTGCAATCATATTGGTATTTAGCAAGGGAAGTGCTACCCCTATAGCTTTACACGAAAAAGCCACCAATAGTGCTTTTTTAAGTCCGAACTTATCACCTAATATACCGGTCACGATTGGTCCAACCGCAGCTCCTATACCAAAGACTGCCCAATAAAAACCCCCGCTCGCGAAACTCATTCCTAGCTCACGAACAAGATAATCGACCCAAAAGAGAGAATGCGGTAGGTAACCAATGGCGTTAAAGGCATAAGCTAAAAGTACACAGCTAATACTTACACGCTCATATTTAGATAAGGCACTCAATCTAGAGGGACTTTGAGCGCCGTGATTTGGTTTAACCTCGAGAGACCATGTGTTCCATGTTAAGACAGTCGCGAGGAAAGCGATCGCTCCTATACCAAGCCATGCGCTTTCGACACTTTGAGAGATAAGTAGAGGTGTGAACGTGCCTGAAATCATCGCACCCAAACCAATTCCTGAAAACACTACGCCACTGATTCTTGCTTTCATATCTTGGGGGTGAAGGCGAACGATCATTGGTGGGACGAGTACCATAAGAACAGCTCCCGATATTCCAGCGATGGTTCTCAATGTCAAAAACCATTCAAAGGGAGCAGAATTCAAAGCACAGCCAAGGTAACTAAAGCTACTTAATAACAGAGAGGCACGTATGAGTGTAGCTATTGAGTAATATGTCTGTAAAAAACTTGAAGCAGGGGGCCCTAAAATATAACCAATGAGCGTTGCAGCGCCAAGAATGGAGGCATCTTCGCTTGAGAACCAACGGTTTTGAATGAGCACAGGCATTAAGGCTATGTAGGCAAAGCGTCCAATGCCATTCCCGACTAATATTGCAACTAGCCCTGCGAAAGAGGTGCGGTTTAATAGTTTAACTTGTGACATCTTCATCTTAAGCCTGGGCCTAAGACAACTGTTTAAAGAGAGCCCGGACCGACCTACCTGCATCGACAAGCGCCGTAGAGTTAACACCAGGTCTAGGTATGATAAAGGTGTAAAATTTATTGCCTTCTGTCGGAATGCCCAGCGCCCAAATGTTATTTTGCTCGATTCCGTTTGCATCGATCACATTCATGTTTGGTGTTACATCAATCCCACCGGGATGATAATTTCCATTGAAGTAAAGCCTTGTATATTGTTTAGCTAAAAGGTTTTTCCAGAGCTCAGTCCCATCGTCTTCCGGGCTGTGTATTGTGATCTTTCCATGAATTTTTATGTTGGCTTGTTCTTGTAGTTCAGGCCACACTGTTGATTTGAGAGTGAACAAGTTTGTATTCGAACTATGTCTTACGTCTGGCGAAGGGCCAAGATTTAACTTGAGTACACCACTTTTTAGCAAAGCGACCATCTCTTCTATTCTTTCTTTTGGTGGACCTACGGCGAGCCGGTTCATCAAAGGAATAAACACAGAATCAACCCAACGATGTGATTCTTCCGTCAGGCCTTTAAAGTCGATAACACTTCGAATGAGATCTCTTAAGTCACGTAATACGTCGCTAGCCGATTTTATTGGGCTACTGAGGTTCCCTTTTTTAGCTTCTTTAATATCGGCTTCAAGGAAATCTATCAGCCAAGCAATATAGACGTCTGGAGAGGCAAGCGCGTAGCTTGGGACTGGTGCGGTAAGTTTCTCCCAACTAAACCTATCTTCAATCGAAATGGTTTTAGCAACGAGCACTTTCTGTTCATTCAGTCGTGAGTATAGAAACTGGTTACAAAATTTTTGGGCCGCAATAAGCCCTTTCTTTTGGCTTAGGTAGCTTTCGTAGTACGCATACTCCATGTCTTTTATAAGCAAAGGCAGTATGTCTTTTATAAAACTGACGTCCCCTCGTTCTCTAAAGTTGGCGACCTTCTCAGGTGTTAGAAACTTAGCATGGTACTGCTTAGATGTTCCTTTTTGGTTTTCCGCTCTTCCGGACAAAGGCAGACCAGAGCGTGAATAGGCGATGATTTTGGGCTCATTTCCAGAAGGTAAATATTGAAGGCAACCTTTTTGAGGGCGGATGAATTCTCCGCCACGCCCAATCGACAACTCTGCCAGAATGTCACAAGCCGTTAATCCGAGCCCTTGGAGAGCGACCGTTTGATTTGAAGTGATATTTTTTAGTTTTTCTTTTAATGGGTATGGATTAAAAATTTCTTGGGCAGTATCAGGGTTTATATATTTGGCTTTCGTGTGCCCTGTAGTTAAGTAGAGGTATTCAACATTGGTGATAAGGCTTCGGTCATCAAGCAAATTCCAAGAGTTATCATCTAATTTGGTGATATCAATAATTTCAGAAGGTACATAGTCGATCGTGATATGTGAAAAGGACATATCAACAAGGTAGTGAAATACCCAATTCAGATACTCACCAAAAAGAGCACGAGAATAGTATTCGTTCGGCAATATTGTTTTAGGACTTAGCTCATCTTTGGGTCTTTCGCACAACCATTGATAAAAATTAGGCCCTGAAATTATATTTTTAGCTTCACTCACACTCTCATCAGCGAACATAGTGATTTGAGAGCTGACTGTATTTACGAGTAAATGATTCGGTTGTTTGACATTATGACACCCAGAGCCTGGAAGGTTTGGGTCAAATACTTTTATATCTAATGGTTGATGGGGGGGATCTATTGAGAGGGCTATTATACGCTCTAAAACGCTTAGTCCTCGAGGGCCAATACCAATGATGCCAATCGTACTATTTTTCATAAGGAGCCTTGTTGATTAAAGATGTCACGGTGAGCCTGATTTAAACCTCGGATAATTTCGAGCAAATGGCCTATTTTCATCAGCGTCGGGGTCATATTCTACCCCATCAAATCTTTAGGCTAACAGCGTAAGAATAGAAACACATCGAAGTAATAATAATTTATGCCCCTTGCTCTTGAGTTTCTCTCAAAATTATTCGGTCGGTAGTGATCAATTCAACGAAGTTGCACTTAATCTGAACAAAAATTTAGACATAAAACCTCTCGGTGGCTTCTTTCGTTATTAATACCTTCGAGGCTCCTAACTGACATAAATGGCATGGTGCCGATGAGGAGGTTGAATGGCTTAGATATGAAGTGGGTTTTTGGGAATGGTGATTAAAATGTTTTTTGGAATAACATAAGTGCACCAAACTTTATGACTAGGGTTTTGGTGAGTCACACTTGGAGTTCTGTAAATAAGTGTGAGTTACGACACCAAAGTTAAAATACCTAAGGTGGCGAGTAAACCAAGGGAAGCAACTCTTGGTTAAGGCTTCATGAACACACGAATTATGGTGTTGCTGTTGAACAGGTCGATGAGCTTTATATAAAACCAATGAGTGCAAAGGAATGGGGAAGTGGTCATATTGATTGGCTTGGCTATATGAATTGACCCCAAAGGCTCGCATGCGTTTACAGAGTTCAGGTTACTTGGACTAACCTAGGAGAATAGCGTTAATATTAACCGAGGTTTTTTAATGAAACTAAGCCAATGTCACCTTTCATAATTGCTTCGTAAATGTTTATAAACATTGGAGCAGAGAGGAATAGAATGAAGGATTATCATGCGAATGATATGACTAAGCATAATTAGTGCAGGCTCTAGCCCAAGATAAATAGCAGCAACAGTCATAGACTCAACACTGCCTGGAACCCATGACATCAAGAGTACTAGGAACTCCTTATCAATTAGCTTACTGAATATATAAGCAAAACTAACCGTTACTGTAAGACTTAACGTTGTAGCAATGATCCCTGCTCGCGCATAAGAGAAGACATCTGCACCGGTTATATCTTTTAGACGGATCCCTATCAATGCCCCTAGAGCGGATGTCGCAATAAATACAAGTTCTGTCGGGACAAGAAAATTGTATGACGGTAACCCTGCGTTTACAAACATAGTTGCTAACATTCCAGTTACCATATACGGTGCAGGAGTCCCAATTTTATCGAAAAGTAAACCTGAAAAGTAGGCGAGGAAAAGTGGGAGAAGTATGCAAAGATTGTCTAATGAAATAGCAGGTCCAGGAATTGGTGATTTGTCCGTTGAGACAAGAAGAGCGGAAGCAATGATTAAGAATATGAGTCGAACTGTGTGAGTGAAAACTACTTTACTAGAAGGCGAATTGTGCTTTTCATTAATGACAAGAACCGCGGCCATTGCTCCCGGAACCGACCCAAGTAGGCTTTCATATTTTGACCATTTCTCTCGCTTATAAAGCCAGATATAGGAGGTGAGAACTTGTGCTGACATACAAAGGACGAGTCCTATAAAAAGTAATATCGGATAACCCTTGGAAAGAGTTTGTACAGGGACGATTGAGCCCACTGTGGTCCCAAGGATTAACTGGACACCAGTCAATGTGCTTTTGGGAAGAGTTAGAGTAAACCCTGCTTTTGACGTTAATAAAAGAGCAATCAGAGCACCGAACATTGCACCTAATGGTATCCCGAAATATGTAAATAATAGCGAGCCAACCAAAGCTATGAATGAGGCTAGATACATGTTTTGGTTTCCCTCTTGTTCAGCTTGAAAGATGATAATAAAGCGGAAATTTGGTTATTAATCACATCTATGTTATTGACCATTGTCTAATAGCTGAGCAAAGTTACCGGAAAGGTAAGATGCCTCCTTGCCTGGGATAGGAACCTGATGATGGAGCCAGTTCTGCCGCTTGCAGAACTGGAGCTATGAAAATAGACAGCTCTACAATCCTGAAGGCTTATCTGCTTGGGATTAATTTTGTGCTAGCAGCCTAATTGCATCTAAAAATTAGTGCGTATGTAGTCAACCAAACTTTGCGACATAACCAGTAAGCAAGAGGACGAAGATTTATTAATTATGTTAGCGGTACTTATCATATACCCCAATGTCTTTTTTTAAATGGTCAGAAAGGTATCTCACATCGAGAGATGCATTTTTATTTTTTCTACTTTTTAACTTAATCCGAAGATAGCGTAATAGAGTCTCTAAACCTCGTTTTTTTTGAATTGTTTTTTCTAGTTTTTTATTTATCATAGCAACGTACTCTTTTTTTATAAGAAAAACCATGATTTCAACGACTAAAGTTAATTGAATGGAAATATATTTAAATCTAGTAAATTGTTCTCCTTAGATAGGGGATTCTAGTTAAATTTTAAATCATTATATAAATCAAAATAACGAATATGAAGGCTATTTGGTAATAATTTAAATTTAATTTATTTTCATTAAGATTTTATGATGGGATTTAGAGTTAGATACTGTCTGCGAAATGCCTCCAGTCTCTAAATGATATTTATTTTATGGGATTGCTTGATGTGATGGTGCGTTCTAGAATCTTGTCAGTACTTGGAGTATTAATTTAGATACAGCGCGTGGTAAAATTTACACCACAACCCCTTCCAATAGAGGGGTAGGTTTTATCTAATAGTTATCTGTAAGAATATAAAATTTTATTGAATCATCAGCGAAAAATAGATAAGTGCGATGTAATAGGGTGGAGGCTATTTATAGTGTAAGTTTTTAAACGTTAATCTTGATGTTTGAGGTGATTTTTTAGAAAAGAATGCCGCTCCAGACGACATTCTTAGTCTATTTTTTTGTTAATCAATGGATAATCAGTTAGCGGGACTGGTAAAATAATAAGTTTCCTGATGGATCGATAATCTCGAAGTCATATTGAATAGGTTGTTTTAGTTCGGCCATAAGATTATCACTGATACCAAAGCCATTTCGATAAGCTGAGCCTATCACATTGATTACATTTAATTTAGTATCTACTGGTAAAATATTCCCCCCTGATTTCGAGAAAATATTACCATACATTGTAGACATGTATTGATAAGACCTTAAAAAAGAGGTGGTTCGATTGAATTTAATTTCATAGTCTGTCCCGTCTTTTCTTTTAAATGCCAAGCGACCAGTTGAGCCTACGGGTATTGACGTATCTAAGTGTGGACCTTGAATGACACGTATTTTCACCTTCTTCATTTATAGCACTTACCATTATTGGACTCCCCAATTTTAGGTAAGGTATATCTTCGAAAGATAGCTGTTGACCATTTAATTCAATATTTTTGGCAAGAGTCATTGAATGATGATTTTGATTATATATGTGAGTATCTGATGTTTTGATGTTGTTGTAATCAATCTCAAGCTTATAGGTGATTAATACGATATCCTATAAACGCCATTTACTTCGATGTGCTTTAATGAAGGTGCGCCAGAGCGGTTTATTATCTCATTGCTCCCCATACTGCTTATCGCCACAAAATCTATAGCTTGGATGGGGTTGATATAATCTCTTTCGCGGCAGTCAAACGTGAACAATGATTCATGCGTTTGGTTTCCTGGCACTCCATAAATTTTGTCATCAAAAAGAACCATTGCCCGAGGCTCAGAAAAACTCAAATTACAGGTTGACCAGGCTTTTTTTCCTTTACTTCCGGGGACTTTTTCACCGTTGGAGTTAATGAATTCAACTTCTAGGTTACGGTTAGTGACATTAACGTCATTCAATAATAAACGGACGGGCAAGCCTTTATCCCTTCTCGTGTAGAGGCTATCTGCTACATTAAGGTTTAAACGTAGATCTGTGTTATCTACCTTCACTTTGTAATAATCGGGCTGATGGGGTAGGTACGAAGAAAGCTTACTCCCGTTAATCGAGACAGAGACTAAGGCGTTTTCAGACATAATAAGAAAACCGTCTTCAATCCTCCCAGCCCCGTCAGGGCTTACCTCGATTTCGACTAAGGATGTGACATCTACTCCGTTGCTTGTGATAAGTAGACGATATGGAACATCGATATGTGCTTGTAATACTTCTGGTAAAGATGGCAGGTTGACAGTGGTTTCGAACATTGTCACAAAATCGCCCAACGTTACAATTTCATAATTTAAACTCGCCGTCTCGACTATATTAGGGTGTTTAACTAAGATCTCATGACGTCCTATGTTCCTTGGATTTGACAGAAAATCGTGGAGTTCTGCCAGAGAGAGTTTTTGTCCTTCAATTACATAAGTTAACAACTCCGCTCTAACAGGGTGAACCTTCCCGTCCGCGTTAATATACGAAACCAAAGGGGAGACTTTTGCCCCGACAGGCAAGAAACGCTTTTGAGGATCAGTAATTAGCTTGCTTCCACTTAACTGTTTTTGTTGTATTTTAAAATATTTCGCGTATTCCCGACCGTTCACTTGGATTTGTATTAAAAGTTCCTCTTCTTTGTCTTGAAGGTTTTCCTCGGTAGGAGTAAGGAAGATATTACCGAGGGCATCTTGTTGGACGAGTTTCCCCATCGGGGTCTTTAATTTCACATCGTTTTGCTTTAATGGGAAGCGGCTAGACATTCCTAAGGCGTAGTGATGACCTACGGTAAGGGGTACATCTTCAGTCAGCACAAGTCCCGAGTATAAATCGATGAAAGCTATGTTTAAAAATTTTGTCCCTAAGTCATTTGAATCAATTTTTAAGTGATATAAATCACCATTCCGTTTATTTTTTAGCTGCGCTTGACCATTTTTGAGCGCAACGATCTTTTTATCCTTGGTCAGTTTTACGAACTCTTTCCCTGACATGACCTCAAACTCTGGGTTCATTGCAGCAGGTATTTGAGGTTCGCTCTCCACGATTTCTGAGAAACCAACCATTTCATTTGGTGAGAGGAGTAATTCACCGGCAAATATCTTCTGCACCTCAGAGCCCGCTTTTTCTTTACAACCAAGAAGAAGCAGAAGTGAAAGACTAACAAGGGGTAATATAATTTTCATTACGTCAACCTAAATAATAAATAAAATACTTAATTTTAATTGGTCGTTCTTTAATAAAGTCAGCGAGATATAATAGCTAAGAAAACCCTAGCTCTCCTCGATAATAATTTTATTTGAAGGGGACCTCGTTCTTTTTTAATGTTATATAATTATATAAAAATTAAATAGCGTAGGTAAAAGGTGGGAAATGTGAAATTTATTGGTAATTAATTTTCATCTTGGTATTTTTATATTAAATACAGTACGTTAATGGTCCTGCCTTGAGTGGTGATTGATAATTTATTAAATAATATAATTTATAATTAATATATTATTTACATCTAAAATAAAATCCAGCGTAAACCGAAGAGGTTCATAAAGATGCGGATCGTCTATCTGAACCTGAACTTCCCTAGGCTTTGTTGCGTAATTCAATGGAACTAAATCAAGAACCTACGATCTGCTCAGCTACCTCCATTCTCTCTCGTAGTCCTATGCTTAAGCCTCGTTACAAAACAACCAACTGGAAGCAATACAACCAATCACTCATTAACCGTGGTTCTCTGACCTTTTGGATTGATGAAGAAGCAATAAGCGGGTGGGCGCAAAGCAAACAGAATAAGCGCGGGAGGCCGCGTTGGTTCAGTGATTTAGCTATCACGACAGCACTCATGGTCAAACGAGTTTTTTCTATGCCATTGAGAGCGCTTCAAGGATTTATCGACTCGATATTTAGGCTAGCCCATGTACCGTTAAGTTGTCCGCATTACACCTGCATCAGTTGTAGAGCCAAGCAAGTTGAGGTTTCATTTAAGACTAAAACGAGAGGAGCGATACAGCATCTAGCCATTGATACTACTGGCCTTAAGGTTTATGGCGAAGGCGAATAGAAAGTCAAAAAACACGTTACGGATGGCAAGCGTAGAGTCTGGCGAAAGCTCCATATTGCCGTCGATACCAACACTCATGAGATCATTGCTGCCGAGCTAAGTTTATCGACGGTTACAGATGGAGAAGTACTCCCGAACTTACTGAAACAAACACGCCGAGGTATCCTTGAGGTGTCTGGTGATGGCGCTTACGACACGAGAGCGTGTCACGCTGCTATTAAGATTAAGGGAGCCATTGCACTTATTCCCCCAAGAGAAGGGGCTGCCTTCTGGGAGCGTGGTCACCCTCGGAATCTCGCCGTGGGTTGCCAGAAATTATACGGCTCAAATAAGTATTGGAAAGAGCGGTCTGGGTACCACAAACGTTCACTCTCAGAAACAGCGATGTATCGAGTTAAAGAGTTGCTAGGAGGGAAATTGAGCTTAAGAAATTACAATGCCCAGGTGGGTGAAACTTACGCGATGATAAAAGCGTTGAACAAGCTTACTAGGTTAGGTATGCCTGAAACTTGTCGTATTGACTAAGAAATACGCGAAACGGGTTGGCTCTATCTCTAAATTTAATTACGCAACAAAGCCACTCACGCTCTGTAAACACCGTTTGTCGCAATTATAAGAACTATAGATAAAGCAGCTTTATCATGGAACTTACAATAACATCAGAAGGAAAGCGTCATGAATGGTAAGAACATAAGAATAGTTATGAGATGGATACACATAGCGTTAGCGCTATTTGTTGGTGCGGCCTTCTATTCACCCTTAGGAAGCTATGAAGCATATATTACAGCTACGCTATGGGGTCTAATACCAGCACTTGCTTTAACAGGTATTGGTATGTGGAAACAGTCGTTAGTTATGAAAGTTTTAAAGCCGATAAGCAAGAAAGCGCACCAGTAAGGTTAAATTATTACGCGAGAACCAATAGTTCTCGCGTTTGTTCTTTTGGCTGCTGGCTCATTGCTGTCCAGAAATGTTTCATAAACAGTTTGTTGTGAAGTTTAAGTCTGTAGAACTATAAAGTTACATATTAGCTACATAAAAATGGTTTTAGGCTATAATTCTCACTTAAGTTATTGAAATTAAATTTAAAATTTCCCCTTTACAGGGGGAGAGACACACTTCTCGGATTTTTCAATTCAAGTTGATTTTTATGTTTACGGTGTAATGACTTAGGTTAGACGGTAGCGTCGCTCGTTACTTAATTCGATGTTAGCTGCCATATGTTACGAGGAGGAACAATAAATGGAATATCCACTTAAAGGAGCATGTCAGTGCGGGCAAGTGACCTATGACTTATATGAAAAACCACTAATGGTTTTTGCTTGCCACTGTACAGAATGCCAAAAACTGTCTACTAGTCCATTTAGCATCACAGCAGTTGTCGATGCCGAGAAAATAGAGTTTTCTGGTCAACTGAAAAGTTGGGAGCGTTTAGCTGATAGTGGCAATCGTAATTGCGCGATGTTCTGTCCAAATTGTGGAAACAGAATTTACCATTTCAATCCGGATGCACCGGAAACAGTTAAATTAAAGCTCAAACCAACTGAGCTATCTGCAGCTGATATTTTCGAACCTCAAGCACATGTTTGGGTTAGCGAAAAGCTAGATTGGTATCAAATATCAACTAATGTAAAGGTTTTTCCTAAGCAGCCGAGCTAGCGGTGAACAAGTGTTTAAGATATTAAAATACTTTTTCTAATCTATTGAGGTTTAGTGGGTTTCGTAGCACTAACTTACTTTGGGCGGTTTTGTCGCAAACAAGGGTGGTAGGTTATGCTTACCCTCAACATTCATCGGCTTTAACATTATGACTATTAAGTTCACTGGCCGTCATTTTCCTTCTGAGATCATCCTGCAGTCCGTTAGTTACTATATTTCCTATAAGCTAAGCTATCGTGAAATAGAAGAGGTGTTAGCAGAGCGCGGAATCAATGTTGACCACTCAACCTTGAACCGTTGGGTCATTAAATATGCCCCCTTGCTTGAGTACCAGGTTCGTAAAATAAAGAAGCCTTTCGCTTCTTCGTGGCGAATGGACGAGACGTACATTAACGCCAAAGGTCAGTGGAAATATTACTCTCGAGCGGTTGATAAGTACGGTCATGTCATTGATTTTTTACTCTGTAATCGCCGTGATGAGAAAGCGGCTCGCGCCTTCTTTACCAAGGCTCGGCTATAATGGATTACCAGAAAAAGTGGTTATCGATAAGAGTGTTGCCAACGCGTTAGCGCTGCATAACATCAATGTTCAACTCTGGCTGACAGGGAAGATGCTTAACCTGATTGAAGTGCTTCAAGTTAAGTATCTGAACAACATTGTCGAGCAGAGCCATCGGAAAGTGAAAGGTAAGATGCATTAGTGCCTGGGATGGAAATCAAATGAAGGTGCAACAGCCACACTCGCTGGTGTGGAGCTGTGGTCGATGATTAAAAATGGGCAGCTCGACAACCCTGATGGTTATCGGCTCGATGGTAATCGATTGGCGCGTGATGCGCACCACTTATCGTCAAGCCATACAATTGTTAAAAAAGCCCGATCATGGCGGGTATTTGTTGTCTCGTGAAGGGGGGAGCTGTGGGACCCCCCTCAAGCCCGAGTCAAATTATAAATTTGGAAGGTAGGAAGTCAGTATGAAGAGAGCTTTTGTTACTACAGTGTTGTTATTTCCACTTTATGTCTTTGCAGGAAATAACCATATTGAATCATTCAGTACGGCTAAAAAGCAGTTAGAACAGAGTGTTTATTTCGATCATCGAAAAACATTGTATTGTAATGCCAGCTTTGATGGTCAAAAATTCATCATTCCCCCTCCTGGTTTTAAGTCGGATAAATACGAGAAGCGAGCAAAAAAAGTGGAGTGGGAACATGTCGTCCCAGCCGAAAACTTTGGCCGAACATTTATTGAATGGCGTGAAGGGGATGAGTTATGCGTCAATAGCAAAGGGCAGGCTTATAAAGGACGACGCTGCGCGAACAAAGCGAATCAAGAATACAGACTGATGCAATCTGATTTGTATAATTTGTTTCCTGCAATTGGTTCGGTTAATGCGATGCGCAGCAATTACAATTTTACGATGCTACCGAACGAACAGTCTGACTTCGGATTGTGCGCGATGAAAATTAGTGAGCGTAAAGTTGAGCCGCCGATGAGCGCTCGTGGTCGTATTGCTCGAACGTACTTGTATATGGAAGAGACTTACGCTCGTTACAATATGAGTAAGCAGCAACGTCAGTTAATGATGGCATGGGATAAGCAATTTCCTGTGAGTACCTGGGAATGTAAACGAGCTGATCGTATCGAACTTATTCAAGGTAATGTGAATACTATCTTAAAAAAACGCTGCCATTAATCTTCACGACATGATGCCAAGGTTTAGTTGTCGAATCGTATCTAACGTTATCAAAAAATACCGAGTGGTAAGGAAAAGGAAGTGCGAAGTATTTTCTTTTTGTTACTGCTGTGCAGGTAGGGCGTAGCCCGTAGGACGGCATAGAGTCCTCACATTTAGAGCTTGGAAGCGTTAGCGAGTAGTCTTTGGTTATTGTTAGCGTGTAGCTGGCGCATAATTTACTGTTCATTAACATCAATCACTTTGCCCTGTTTTTAACCGAAAGTGTTTCTTGAGGGTAGAGAGTTTGAGCGTCGCTAAAGCTTATGGATTTAAAGTGGCTGTACTGAATATCTTTGATTAATTTAGTGTTCAAACTTTTCTGAGTAAATGCACAGTAAATATGTAAGTTCTTGGTGGCTATAGAGGATAGAGCACTCTCAAGTTGAGTTTCAGTAACAATGTAAATCAAAGGGGGTGTTTCGGAATATCTCATATAACCATCAGCCTCGTAAGAGCAGATTGCTGATTACTTGTGTCTGTATAAAGAAAAAGTATAAATAGTCCTAAACTCTGATTGTGTCTCTGCATTGTAAACTGGCGTCCGTTAAGGTTTTGGGTGAATTTTTACCTTACCATTAGGATGGAAGGCTCCGTGTTACAGGTTGTTTTAATGGCGAGTATCGCTGTACATTATACTCGACCTAAATCCGGATTTGGGTGGCAAAATGAATAATACCCTATGCGAATGTTAAAAGGTTCAGGCGTAAGCCAGAGTTGCGTATTGAAAAAACTCTACCTCGTTATGACCTACTTGGTCAGACTAGCTTTGGGGTGCGTTGTCCTATGGGAAAGCTTTCATTCAAGGTTGAAGTTGGGCATTTAGTCGGGCACCAGTCTACCCAAGGTAAAACCGAGAAATAGAAGGGCCCTCTTTAATTGCATAATCGTTATCACTCTCGATGCAATAAAAGGTGAATGACTTCATCTTCATGGTCAACTTCTACGCGATAAAAGCCTTTGGCTTGCAGCGCTTCAATTAACGCTTCCAACCGATGGGTTTTCACCTTCATTGGCAGTGGTTTAATTTGGTTATTATCTTCATCAAACCCCTGCTCTATACTTTTTTCTTTCATGTAAAGCGTATCCCGCTCCATTTCTTTTTCGAGATTTTCTAACATAGATGGAAACTGATGCTGCTCAAATAATTCCGTTAACATGATATAGAGTTCATCAGCCTGCGAAAATTTGGCTTGATACTCGAGGTTCATTTGATTGGCATTCCATAGTTTTTCTTCAAGGTTACCTGTTGCACTACGGCCAATGCTGAGCATGGTCTTTAGCTCATTTTTACATATCGAAAACTGAGGGTGTTTTATTTTTGGTTTGATGAATTTTACCAAAAATTCATTTCTTCTTTTCGCTGTCCAATATCCCCCTTGCTGACTTATCGTTAAATACAGGGCGAGAAGCGCATTCGTCACGATCTCATCAAAGGCTTGATAATGTTTAAGGTTTCGACTCATGAATATATTCTTTCTATTTAACGGAAGTTTTAGTTTATTAAAAAAGTGTTGTTAATCTTTTCAAAAGGGGATTTTTGTCAGTCTTTTCAACTAGAAACTCATAATTTAAAAGTCACCATGCTCCTCTCGGACTGAATCTTTAAAGCCCTAATCTAAAACGAGATAGCTCTAAACTCTGAATACCGTCACATCACTTCGTTATCCTAGAGAGCTTTTTTACGGTCTTTAATTGCGTGAGATAAACAGGGGCCAGATTGACTGTAAACTGGCTAAAAATGTCAGGATTAAGCCTCTTTTTTTAAACACAGGCTCAATAGAAAGCAAGAGATCTCAAATATTTGTTTAGTTGATTGATATTGTTGATTTTTCTTGTTCGTTTTTCCAAT
>NZ_JAKRRY010000034.1 GCF_026191675.1 Vibrio qingdaonensis
TCATTAAGAGCCGTTTTCATTTTGAATTTTATGACATGAGCGAGAAGCACATTCAAGTACCGCTCCAGACGCTCGTTTCTTTTCCGTCAATAAAGGATAACCACAACCATCACAGTTGCCAACCACAGGCGGGTGGTTTACCGCAAACTTGCATTTAGGATAGGCATCGCAAGCGTAAAAAGCTTTACCAAATCGTGATTTTCTCTCAATTAAGTGCCCTTTCCGGCACTCGGGACAAGAAACATCAGCAACACGATTCTGTTCATTATCTTCTGGTTTGTTGGGCGATTGAATAAAGTGACATTCAGGGTACCCGCTACAACCAATAAACATTCCGTAACGACCTTGGCGAAGCAATAGCTCACAACCACAGTCCGGGCATGACACCCCTAATGATTTAATGATATGGCCATCATTTTGATGCAGTGGCTTAATAAATTCACAGCTAGGGTAATCACTGCAACCTAGAAAAGGGCCGTGCTTACCATTCTTTAGCTGTAACGTACCGCGCTGGCATTGCGGACATGACTCTTTATCGAGTGCATGTTCATGAGCCGAAAACAGTTGATGATCAATTTTACCGCTCATGAAACTCTCTTCTGTAAACGTTAGGGGGCAGGTTTCTAATGAACCATGCCTTGCTCAGTGGTGTAGATCAGCTCTTCCATCAGCGTATATTCATTTTCATTACCGGGAACATTGAACAATACCATTAAGATAATCCACTTCAGATCATCCAATTCAAATTCACTTGTTTCCAGTCCCATCACTCGATCTATCACCATCTCACGAGTTTCTGTCGTCAAGACACCCACTTGCTCTAAAAACATCAAAAAGCCTCGGCTCTTAACGTCAATACGAGACATTTCTTTGGCGGTGTAGATACGAGTTGAAGTGGATGCACTCATCGAGATAGCAGAGTGCTTATCGGTATCTTGCAGTTCCGCTAAGTCTTCTAACCATTGCAGTGCTTTGTAAATATCTTTTTGCTGAAAGCCTGCTCGTAGCAATTCATCTTCCAGTTCGTCTTGGTCTACCTGTAGTTCCGCATCGCTATGGATATAGGTTTCAAACAGGTACATCAGTATGTCCATCATCATAGCTTGCCTCTCCCACTAAGAATATAACCACCGGTAACGGCAACAATATGGCCAAGTAATTCAAGCTCAAGGAGCTGTTGCATGACCTCATGCACAGGAATATGGGTCTTTTGAGCCAAAATATCAACAGGTGTCGGCTCTATTCCTACGTTAGCCAACAGTTCTGGATATGGCAATGCTTCTTTATCAGACACTTGCCTCTCAGGTGGTGAGTCAAAAAAACTCGGTTGATGATCTTTAGACCAATTTGTCAGCGATTCTATTTCATCCAACACATCCTTTGGTGATTGTACGAGACAAGCACCGTTTTTTATCAATGAGTGGCACCCGTTATGAAAAGGGTGTCGGATTGAGCCCGGAATAGCGAACACATCTCGGCCTTGCTCAGCAGCATATCGCGCTGTAATTAACGAGCCACTTTTTTCTGTTGCCTCAACCACAACAACACCAGCCGCCAAGCCACTAATAATACGATTTCGACGTGGGAAAAACTCCGGTCTCGGTTTGCTGTAAGGAGGGTGTTCGCTAATTAGTGCACCCTGCTCCTGAATTCGGCTCGCAAGCCCTTTATGTCGATGGGGATAAATATGTTCTAAACCAGAGCCCAATACCGCCACCGTTTTACCACCGGCATTCAACGCCCCCTGATGAGCGTGTCCATCCACACCCAGCGCCAAGCCACTCGTGACAACAAACCCTTGTTCAGAAAAAGTATGCGCATAACTCGATGCTGTCTCTAGCCCTTCTATTGTGGCATTGCGGCTGCCAACCATCGCAATTTGCGGAGCACTCAATACTTGTGGATGACCAATAACGAACAGTATCGGTGGATACCCCTTTGTTTCTTTAAGTAAAGCAGGGTAATGAGGGTTTATCGACAACAATATATGGTGGTATGGGCGATTCTGCCATTCTAAGCAAGCTTGCACGACGTTCGTGGCATCATGGCGAATAAAACGAATTTGTTTTTCTTTTAGACCAATGGCACGTAGCTGAAGTTCATCAAAATCAATCAGCGTTGAGGGTGCCGCAATCGCGCATAACTTATGAAACGTCACCGAACCAATACCCGGACACAAGGCCAACGTCAGCCATGCGGCTAGTTCGTCTTCTAACGATTTACGCTCAACCATCAGTGTCATTACCGTTCTGGCGCTTCAATGATTGCCATCATTGATACTGGTTCTGTCGATGTCGTGATCACGGCGATACTAAAATGCGCATACGGACGAATCACCATCAATTGCCCAATTTCAACTTTAGGGAATGTGGATACCTTGGTGGCTTTGGTGAGTCCTTTCTCCCCTGATGAAAAGCGAAAATCTTCCGAACGCCGCTTGATAAGGTAAGTACTTCCCTGCTTCACGCTATCCAATACACCCACATTTAGCACCACTGTCTGTCCTTGCACGGCATAGTTCAACGAATTTAGCGAACCTAGAAGCTGAACTGGCTTAGACGTAATATCAGGTCCAGGTTGAGGATAAAAACTGGCGGCTAGAGACATATCCTGATGGACGCTAAACGGAATAACGAGATCACCTTTTTTAAGCTCTCTTTTAAGGCTGGTTATCATTAACGTCGTCATTCCCTCTTTCTGATCAACGGTATGGGCTTCCGCCAATAGGCGAATTTCCGTCATTTCAGCCTTCTCATCGCTCGATATATACGCTTTGCCAACCCGATAAATCCCCCACTCACGCTCTGCCCCTTCATATTGAATGTAGAGCTCATCACGATCCGTCACATAGTCCAGGCCACGACTTGACCCAGCAACAACCGGGAATGTCTCTAATCGAGAGGATTCGACAAGCCCTTCTTTTTCTAGATAACGAGTCACCGTAGCGCGCTCCGCGCCCGAAATGGCAACTTTTTGGTTAATACGAATACGAGGTGATAACTTTTCAAAGGCCTTCTTTGTCAGACGAGGCTTGCCATCAATCCAGATGAGCGAGAGTCGATCGCCAGGGTAGATGAGGTGTGGGTTATCGATGTGCTGGTTTTGCCCCCAAAGTTCAGGCCATCGCCATGGTGACTGTAGATATAATGTAGAGATGTCCCACAACGTATCTCCTGCCACAACCACATAAGACCTAGGGACATTAGGTTTGATCTTTAATTCATCGGAATCCACAGGAAAGCAAAGAAATACAGAGAGTGTGAGCAGAATAAAATGCCACTTCGATCTCAATATTTGTTGTTTCATCGTCAGCATTCCCTTGCTTTGTTTCATGGGATGCTGTCATTTAGGTGCGAAAATGTCTAGAATTGAACCAACGAAGTCCGTGCCTATTCGGCACAGTTCAATATTTTGAGTGTATATGTCTGTATTACAAGTATTAACTTTCCCGGATGAGCGCCTAAGAACAGTCGCAAAGCCTGTCACTGAAGTCACTCCGGAGATTCAAAAAGTCGTTGATGACATGATTGAAACCATGTACGACGAAGAAGGAATTGGTCTTGCGGCAACGCAAGTAGACTTCCACCAGCGTATTGTTGTGATCGATATTTCCGACACACGCGATGAACCGATGGTCCTTATCAATCCAGAAATCACCGAAAAACGCGGTGAAGACGGTATTGAAGAGGGTTGCTTGTCCGTGCCTGGCGCACGCGCACTCGTTGCTCGCGCAGCAGAAGTCAGCGTCACTGCGCTTAACCGCGATGGTGAAGCGTTCTCCTTTGAAGCCGATGACTTACTCGCCATTTGTGTTCAGCACGAATTGGACCATTTAGAGGGCAAACTTTTTGTCGATTATCTTTCCCCTCTAAAGCGTAAGCGTATCAAAGATAAATTAGAAAAGATTCAGCGCTTCAACGCGAAACAATAATAACTTAAGTGAGGTTTCTGTGAGCCAATCATTACGCATTGTGTTTGCCGGTACTCCAGACTTCGCCGCCCGTCACTTGGCGGCGTTATTGTCTTCGGAGCACGACATTATTGCCGTTTACACCCAACCAGATCGACCGGCGGGGCGCGGCAAAAAGCTAACCGCTAGCCCAGTAAAAACGATGGCGATTGAGCATGATATTCCTGTCTACCAGCCAGTGAATTTTAAATCAGATGAAGCCAAACAAACGCTGAAAGATTTGAATGCCGATCTTATGATCGTCGTTGCGTATGGTTTATTGCTCCCACAAGCAGTCCTTGATACCCCTAAATTGGGTTGCATCAATGTTCACGGTTCTATTTTGCCTCGCTGGCGTGGCGCAGCGCCAATCCAGCGCTCTATTTGGGCGGGCGATGCAGAAACAGGCGTGACTATCATGCAGATGGATATCGGTCTTGATACTGGTGACATGCTAAAAATCGCGACACTTCCTATCGAAGCCACCGACACTAGTGCCACTATGTATGACAAGCTCGCCGAGCTAGGTCCGCAGGCTTTAGTTGACTGCTTAGGTGACATTGCTGCTGGCAATACAAAACCAGTAAAGCAAGACGACGAGCAAGCCAATTACGCCAGTAAGTTGAGCAAAGACGAAGCGAAGATTGACTGGTCGCTAGACGCGGAGTTTATCGAGCGCTGCGTGCGAGCCTTTAACCCGTGGCCAATGAGTTTCTTCTCGGTGGAAGAGAACAACATCAAAGTTTGGCAATCTCGTGTCGAGGCAAGTACGACAGAAATGGCAGTAGGCACTATCCTTAAGGCTGATAAAACAGGAATTTACATTGCTACTGGAAAGGGCACCTTAGTTCTGGAGCAGATCCAGATCCCAGGAAAGAAAGCCATGCCGGTCAGTGATGTACTAAACTCCAAAGCCAGCTGGTTTGAAGTCGGCAGTATCCTAGGTTAACGATACTCCCTACATACAATCTTTAGGGCCAGTACTGACCAGTGCAGGCCCTAGTTTGTTTTAATAACAACACAATTTTAGGTAACTAACATGAACGTTCGCGCTGTTGCGGCCAACATCCTGTTTCAAGTGGTTGATAAAGGTCAATCCCTATCCAATGCGCTTCCTGCCGGTCAACAGCAGGTCAAACCACGTGACCAAGCTTTACTGCAAGAAATTTGTTTTGGCGCCCTGCGAATCCTACCTCGCTTGGAATCCATTGCTTCTGAACTCATGGAAAAACCGCTTAAAGGCAAACAGCGTGTTTTTCATCACCTGATCCTTGTTGGCATTTACCAAATTGGCAATATGCGCATCCCAGCACACGCCGCAGTAGGTGAAACGGTTGAAGCAACGAAAACGCTAAAAGGCCCGAAATTGCGTGGACTCATCAATGCGGTATTGCGAAATTATCAACGTAATCAAGAACAGCTCGATGAAATATCCATGAGTCACAATGCCGGTAAATATGGTCACCCAGGCTGGCTGCTAAAACTGCTCCAAAATAGTTACCCAGAGCAGTGGGCGGATATTCTAGAAGCGAACAACACCAAAGCACCGATGTGGTTACGTGTTAATCACCAGCATCACACAAGAGATGAATACTTAGAACTGCTCAAAAATGAAGGCATTGATTGCACAGCACACTCAGAAGCGCAAGATGCTCTAAAATTGGCCGCACCTTGCGACGTCAACAACTTGCCAGGCTTTGATAAAGGCTGGGTATCGGTACAAGATGCCGCAGCGCAACTCTCTCTTAATTATCTCCAGCCTCAAGATGGTGAGTTAATTCTAGATTGCTGCGCCGCGCCAGGTGGCAAAACGGCTCATATTCTTGAGCGCACAACAGGCAGCAAAGTCGTTGCCATTGATTGTGATGAAACTCGCCTAAAGCGCGTTCACGACAACCTGCAGCGTTTACAACTTCAAGCGACCGTCGTTTGTGGTGATGCAAGAACACCGCAAGAGTGGTGGCAAGGTGAACAATTCGACCGCATCTTGTTGGATGCGCCTTGCTCTGCAACGGGCGTTATTCGTCGCCACCCTGATATCAAATGGCTGCGTCGAGCTGAAGACATTGCGGCTCTTGCTGAGCTGCAACGTGAAATATTTGATGCAATGTGGCAACAGCTCAAAACTGGCGGCACCATGGTGTACGCAACATGCTCAATTACACCGCAAGAAAACGTAGAACAAGTGAAAGCATTCTTGGCGCGAACCAGCAATGCCCAGCTAGTAGATTCAGATATCAACCACCCAGGACGTCAGATTTTGCCTGGAGAAGAAGATATGGATGGCTTCTATTACGCAGTATTAAAAAAAGCATAGAATGCTAAGGTATTGATAGTTATTCTAGCGACTCGTTGAGTCGACATAATCAAAAGAGCGAAACGTTATGAAAATCATCATTCTTGGTGCAGGGCAAGTCGGTGGCACACTCGCAGAAAACCTCGTGGGTGAAAACAATGATATTACCATTGTAGATAAAAACAGTGACCGTCTGCGTGAACTACAAGATAAGTATGATTTACGGGTAGTCAACGGCTATGCGAGCCACCCCGACGTATTGCGTGAAGCTGGAGCTCAAGATGCCGATATGTTGGTTGCCGTCACCAATATGGACGAAACCAATATGGCAGCCTGTCAGGTGGCGTTTTCGCTCTTTAACACCCCAAACCGTGTCGCTCGTATTCGCTCACGTGAGTATCTCATTGAAAAAGAAACGCTGTTTAATTCAGGGGCAGTACCCGTTGACCACTTAATTGCGCCAGAAGAGTTGGTCACCAGTTATATCGAACGCTTAATTCAATATCCCGGCGCGCTGCAAGTGGTCAGTTTTGCCGATGAGAAGGTCAGCCTAGTGGC
Source organism: Vibrio qingdaonensis (assembly GCF_026191675.1). Lineage (GTDB taxonomy): Bacteria > Pseudomonadota > Gammaproteobacteria > Enterobacterales > Vibrionaceae > Vibrio > Vibrio qingdaonensis. The sequence continues at coordinate 6,804 of NZ_JAKRRY010000034.1, forward strand.
GGTGAAGGCCTACTATGGCGGTCCACTGGTAGGCAATGCCCTATCAACATTGCGTGAACACATGCCGCACATCGACACGCGAGTCGCTGCCATCTTTCGACAAGGTCGCCCTATTCGCCCCCAAGGCACCACCATTATTGAAGCTGATGACGAGGTGTTTTTTGTTGCGGCCAGTAACCATATTCGTTCGGTCATGAGTGAGCTTCAACGCCTCGAAAAACCTTATCGTCGCATCATGATTGTTGGTGGGGGTAATATCGGTTCAAGCCTGTCGAAACGCCTAGAACAAAACTACAGCGTTAAGCTCATCGAACGCAGTTATCAACGAGCTGAGAAGCTTTCTGAGCAACTCGAAAACACCATCGTGTTCTGCGGTGACGCGGCGGATCAAGAATTACTTGCCGAAGAAAATATCGACCAAGTAGACGTCTTTATTGCGCTAACCAATGAAGATGAAACTAACATCATGTCTGCAATGTTAGCGAAAAAGATGGGCGCTAAAAAAGTGATGGTGCTTATTCAACGAGGCGCGTACGTTGATCTCGTTCAAGGTGGCACCATTGACGTAGCAATATCACCCCAGCAAGCCACTATTTCCGCGCTGCTAACCCATGTAAGACGTGCTGACATCGTTAATGTATCGTCATTAAGACGCGGCGCTGCTGAAGCCATTGAAGCCGTCGCTCGTGGTGATGAAACCACATCCAAAGTGGTAGGCAAAGCCATTGGTGAGATCAAGTTACCACCAGGCACCACCATTGGCGCTATTGTCCGTGGCGAAGAAGTGCTGATTGCTCACGATCGTACCGTCATTGAGCAAGATGACCACGTGGTCATGTTCCTTGTGGACAAAAAGTATGTTCCCGATGTAGAAGCACTATTCCAACCAAGTGCATTCTTCTTATAAGGCACATTTATGGTCAATGCTCGTCCAGTCGCGTTCGTTATTGGGTTAGTTCTTTCAAAACTGGCCCTATTTATGTACGTCCCGACATTAGTCGCCTTTTTCACGGGTACCGATGGTTTTCTTGATTTTGGCTTAGCGGTAGCAATTACCCATCTTGTGGCATTTTTATGCCTATCAATAGGTCGCACCAAGAATTTTCATCTAAGTGTGCGTGATATGTTCCTGATTACCAGCCTCGTCTGGATGATTACCAGCGCATTTGCCGCACTACCTTTTGTGTTCATCAACCATATCAGCTTTACCGATGCGTACTTTGAAACCATGTCAGGCATTACTACGACAGGCTCAACCGTTCTCAGCGGGCTCGACAATATGGCACCAAGTATTTTGCTATGGCGTTCTATTTTGCAATGGCTTGGTGGTATTGGCTTTATTGTTATGGCGGTAGCGGTATTGCCGATGCTTAATGTCGGGGGAATGCGCTTATTCCAAACCGAATCGTCCGATTGGTCAGATAAAAGCAGCCCAAGAGCAAAAACCGTCGCAAAGAATATTGTCTTAGTCTATTTGGTATTGACCGCGCTGTGTCTGCTTGGATACCTAGCAACTGGAATGTCATTGTTTGATGGCATTAATCATGCCTTTACAACGCTGTCTACAGGAGGCTATTCCACCTCCGATGGTTCGATGAACCACTTCTCCAATGGTGCCCATTGGGTAGGCACCATTTTTATGTTTTTGGGTGGGTTGCCTTTCCTACTCTTTGTCTCTGCGCTCACTAAACGTAATCTTCGTGTCATCATCAATGACGCGCAAGTTCGCGGTTTCACCTATTTGTTCTTAGTATCCAGCACCATCGTTGCACTGTGGCTCATTATCAAAAACGATTACGCATTGAGTGATGCGTTTCGAGTCGCGATGTTTAACATCGTCTCTGTCGTGACAACCACTGGCTTTGGTTTAGAAGACTTTACCGCGTGGGGAGCCTTACCCAGCGTTATTTTTGTATTTATAATGATGGTAGGCGCTTGCTCTGGTTCTACGTCTGGTGGCATCAAAATATTCCGTATTCAGATTGCCATTACGCTCTTAAACAAACAGATGATGAAGCTTATCCATCCATCAGGTGTCTTCGTACAACGCTACAACCATCGCCCCGTCAATGATGATATTGTTCGCTCTGTTGTCGCGTTTGTATTGATGTTCTTTGTTACTATCATAGTGCTTGCAGCCTCACTGAGCGCGATGGGACTTGACCCAGTCACCAGCATTTCAGGGGCAATTACGGCCGTGGCTAACGTCGGGCCAGGAATGGGGACCATCATCGGCCCTACAGGTAATTTCTCATCACTGCCCGATGCCGCTAAATGGTTATTAAGTCTCGGCATGTTAATGGGACGCCTCGAGATTTTGACACTACTTGTGCTCTTTTTCCCTGCGTTTTGGCGTCGTTAACATCGGTAACCTCATGACTTAACGAGGCTGTACATACCAATAAATAGCGAAAAAGTGACAAGCCGCGCCTGCCAAAACAAACACATGCCAAATAGCATGATTGAATGGAATGCGCTCACACGCATAAAATACCGCACCCAAGGTATACGTCACCCCGCCCAGCGCCAACAACATAACACCTGACGGATCTAAGCTTTGAGATAACTGATACAACGGAATAAGCGATAGCCAACCCATGGTTAAATAAGTCAGCAATGAAAAACGCTTAATACGGTGGGCATAAAAAAGCTTCATGACAACCCCCACTACTGCCAACAACCAAACAATGACCATAACTGACACCGCAAGAGGTGTTCGCAAACACACCAGCATAAACGGTGTATAACTCCCTGCGATCAACAGGTAGATAGCACAATGGTCAAAAGTTTTCAGGCGACGTTTTTGCGTGGGGTCATCAATAGAATGGTAGAGTGTCGAAGCCAGAAATAATGTCACCATGCTGCAGCCATAAACACTCATACTAATGAATGTGAGCGCATCGGCATTGGCTTGAATCGATTTCAATACAAGTAACACTAAGCCAACGGCAGACAAAGCGACACCAAGTGCGTGGGTAACACTATTCGCGCGCTCTTCGTGCAAACTATACAATGAAGCTGATGACATGGTACATACTCAAGATAGGACTTGTTTGCAGCATGACATATTCAGCTTACAAATGTAAGCTGAATGATTGAGCATTCCTTTTCTAAGAGGTTTGATCGAGATAATCGAGCACTTTCTTACCCGCTTCTTCTGCGGTCATTGAGCTTGGTAGGGTTAGTTCACGCTTTAACTGCCCCAACCCAATCAAGCTAGAAAGCATTCCGCCAATGCCATCTCTATTTCTATCAATTTCAAACCACAATTTAAGTTCGCTTTCATCCCGGTAAGCTACGATTTCTAGTTCTCTCCAACGACCATGGTAAGGCCCGGTGGTCGGCACAAATTCAAACTCTTGCACAAACGGCATCGCAAACCCTTTTGCCGCTTCGCATTCAACTTGTCGAATTCGCAACCCTTCATGCTCTAACGTAGAAAAAATTCCATCAAGCAAAGGATCGGGTCTCACGGTAAGTAAATCTTTATCTGTGGGATCGGCGGCTAGTGCGATATCAAGCCCTGTCTCGAGCCACACTTTAGAATCACCCAACGTGACGGGAGTATTCCAAGGAACCGCCAATTCTACTTCAAAATCTCGCGTTTCACCGGGCTCAATCGTAAACGCATAAGGTAACGTCCACGTTTCCAATTCATAGGTTTTCGCTACACGCTTCTTAGGACTGCCTGGCTGATTCTGATTATCATGATGACTACGAGCGACTTCATCAATATAACGGCAGCATAAACGCATATTAATATTATCGACCGTTTGGGCGGTTTTGCCGCCATAAACATGAACCGTCACTTTGACGTTCTCGCCAGGATAAAGGAACTCCTGGTGCAATACAGAGTCCACTCGCGCCGCACCAATCCCAAAGCTTGCTAAGGTTTTCTTAAAAAAAGACATACGCACCTCCATTCACTACTCACCGTTTTATCGCAATTGATACGATAAAACAAATATACATAGCAAAAAAACCACATGTGCAAAAAAGCAGCAATTAATTTTATCTAGGCTATCGAACCAAATAACACTTGGTGATATTCTATACGTGATATGCATGCATATCGTTATTCCTGATTATTTATTAGGACTGGCATCCGCCAAAAAAGAGCCATTGTATTTCAATGACTCATAAATAATCAGGCCATTAGATTGGCAATGGAATTGCCTGACTGTTAGGTATAGCAATGCGCCCTACTCCTGTCAGGTTTTCGCACTCAAATCGTGGTGCGTCGCGTCGTCGCAGTGGTTTTGCCCCTGCTTTTGTCGCAAAACAGGCCGCTCCTTCTATGACGCTTGTTGAAAAAAGTGCTCTTTTGGCACCGACTCCAACAAAAGTCGTTAAAGCAGCATAATAAAAAAGCGCAGACACCCTGCGCTTTTTTTATGCCTAGCGCTTTCTCATATTGGTTATTGTCATGAACTTTGATATTTTGATGCAAAAATCACTATAAGAATTGTGGAGAAAACTATGAAGTGTCATCGCCTCAACGAGCTCATCGAACTTATGCAGCCGGAATGGCAAAAAGAGCCAGATCTCAACCTAATGGAGTTCATCGCGAAACTCGCCAATGAAGCGGGCTATAACGGCGAACTTGCTGAACTGACTGACGATGTACTCATTTATCATCTCAAGATGCGTAATAGCCAAAAGGACGACATGATCCCTGGCCTTGCCAAAGACCAAGAAGATGATTTTAAAACCGCATTATTGAAAGCTCGCGGTATTATCAAGTAGTCATACTCACCTTTTGTCAAAACGCTCCTCACTTAGTAGGAGCGTTTTTATATCCATTGATTTCATATTTCTTGTTAAAGGTTGATAGCCTTAAAGAAAAGAGTTTGTTATCGAGGTTATAATCGGCGCGTTTTCTATTTACGTAGAAACTTATACTTTATCAATGATTGCTAGCTCTTAGCGCTGCTCATGGGTAAAGGTTACCTCGCAATGTCGGAAAAATAGAGCATGTCAAAACATGCCGTCAGCCTAAGAAGGACCGCTTCACATGAGTCAGGATAAGATTGACATAAAGGACGTGACGCCAAAAACGTTCAATCCTAAAACACACAAAGGCAATGGAGATCGCTTTAACCCTAGCAATCGTATTTATGTACGTGAAAGTAAAGGGACATTTCAAAAACTAAGACGCTACGGCGGTTGGTTTCTACTCGTTCTATTCGCTATTGTTCCTTGGATCCCATATGGTGAAAGGCAAGCCATTCTCCTCGATATTGGCAACCAGCAGTTTAACTTTTTTGGCACCACCCTTTATCCGCAAGACTTAACATTACTTGCACTGTTGTTTATGGTCGCCGCCTTCGGACTGTTCTTTATTACCACCTTTTTAGGGCGCGTATGGTGTGGGTACTTATGTCCCCAAACCGTTTGGACCTTTATGTACATCTGGTTTGAAGAAAAACTGGAAGGCAGCGCCAACAAAAGACGAAAACAAGATTCAAATAAACTCACTACAAACCTCGCAGCAAGAAAAGCCCTAAAACATATAGCCTGGTTAGCTATCGCACTCGCCACTGGCTTTACCTTCACTGGGTATTTCGTTCCTATTAGTGATTTAGTGGTCGATTTCTTTAGTTTCAACGCCAGTTTTTGGCCCGCCTTTTGGGTATTGTTTTTTGCTGGTTGTACCTATGGCAATGCTGGCTGGATGCGCTCTATCATGTGTATTCACATGTGCCCCTATGCACGCTTCCAATCCGCGATGTTTGATAAAGATACGTTTATTGTCGGCTACAACCCTAAGCGCGGGGAACAGCGTGGTCCACGCCCTAGAAAAGCCGACCACAAAGCACTCGGATTAGGCGACTGCATTGACTGCGACTTGTGCGTTCAGGTGTGTCCAACCGGCATTGATATCCGTGACGGACTGCAATACGAATGTATTAACTGTGGTGCCTGTATTGACGCCTGTGATAAAACGATGGATCGCATGGGGTACGAAAAAGGTTTGATTAACTACACCACAGAGCATCGTCTATCGGGTAAACATACGAAAGTCATGCGACCAAAACTGCTAGGTTACGGTGCCATTCTTCTTGTGATGATTGCTCTATTCTTTGTGCAAATATCCGCAGTGGACCCTGCCGGATTAAGCGTGTTAAGAGATCGCAGCCAGCTATCCCGGACTAACAGTGATGGTCTCGTTGAAAATACCTACACCCTAAAAATCATTAACAAAACACAGCAAGAACAACAATACACTCTTTCTGTTTCTGGCTTAGAATCCGTTATTTGGTATGGAAAACAAACGATTACGGTTGAACCTGGCGAAGTGTTAAACCTGCCAATGAGCCTTGGCGTTGACCCAGAACAACTCAGTTCACCCGTTGCCACAATTCAGTTTATACTGAGTGACAATAATGACTTTTCTATCGAAGTGGAAAGCCGATTTCTTAAGAAACTCTAGCCGAGTACCCCTTCACCATCAATAATAGGAAAAGGCTCAGTAATGAGCCTTTTTAGTTGGATAATGACAGACCAAGCGTTCAATTTTGACGCTCTAACACCAGACTTTATGTGGTATGCACTAGAGAGTATTGGTATAAGAGCCGAATCCGGACTTCTTCCACTTAACAGCTACGAAAACCGGGTCTATCAGTTTACCGATGAAGACAAAAAGCGGTATGTCGTCAAGTTTTATCGTCCACAGCGTTGGTCACTTGCTCAGATTCAAGAAGAGCACGACTTCGCCCATGAACTGGTCGCGCATGATGTGCCTATTTCAGCACCTCTTGTTCTAAATGGCACAACCATTCATCAATATGAAGGCTACTTTTTTACCCTCTTCATTAGCGAGGGAGGCCGGCAATTTGAAGTCGACAACTTAGAGCAACTAGAGTGGGTGGGTCGCTTTCTGGGTCGAATGCACAAAGTAGGGGCGGCACAGCCTTTTGAGCACCGCCCAACCATTGGTTTGGAAGAGTACCTCTATCAACCGAGAAAGCTGCTGCAATCGTCTAATTTTATCCCTATGCATCTCGAGAACGCTTTCTTCAATGACCTCGATATGCTCATTGCTCAAATTGAAACGCATTGGGAGCCGAGCAGCATCATTCGCTTACACGGCGATTGCCACCCAGGTAATATTCTGTGGCGCGATGGCCCGATGTTTGTCGATTTAGATGACGCTAGAAATGGTCCAGCCGTACAAGATTTATGGATGTTATTAAGTGGCGACAGACAAGATAAAATGATGCAGTTAGACATTATTCTTGAAGGCTACCAAGAGTTTAATGACTTTCCTTCTAGCCAGCTGAAACTAATTGAGCCTCTGCGCGGTCTACGTATGGTGTATTACATGGCTTGGCTTGCGAAGCGCTGGAATGACCCTGCCTTCCCCTTGGCTTTTCCTTGGTTCAATGACCCTAAATATTGGGAAGGGCAAGTGCTTGGCTTTAAAGAACAAATGGCCGCACTCAATGAAAAGCCACTTTCATTACAGCCACAGTGGTGACAAACTAACGACTATCCGTTTTTAAGGATTTAAATTGTACATGGAGACAACAATGAAAAGATTTATCGCATTATTTGCTACGCTTCTTGTGAGTGTAGGTGTAAGCGCTGCACAATTTGAAGAAGGCACTCATTATAAAGTGCTAGACACAGAACCAACTACTAAGCCGACAGTGACTGAATTTTTCTCTTTTTATTGCCCACACTGTCATAGTTTTGAGCCAATCATAGAGCAGCTAAAAACAAAAATTCCGGCTGACGCCAAATTCCAAAAGAACCATGTGTCATTCATGGGTGGCAACATGGGCATGTCGATGAGCAAAGCGTACGCCACCATGATTGCTTTGAAAGTCGAAGATAAAATGGTTCCAGTACTATTTAATCGCATTCACACCATGCAACAAGCGCCTCGTAACGACGAAGAGCTGCGCCAAATTTTCTTAGATGAAGGCGTTGATGCGAAGAAATTCGACGCGACATTCAACGGTTTTGCCGTCGACTCCATGGTTCGTCGTTTTGATAAACAATTCAAAGACAGCGGCCTTTCTGGCGTTCCAGCGGTCATCGTCAACAACAAATACCTTGTCGAAGCAGGCGGCATTCAGTCACTCGATGAGTACTTTGCGTTGGTGAACTTCCTACTGAAAAAATAGCCACGACATACACATAAAGCCGAGCGACTACGCTCGGCTTTTTTTCACCTCAAGAGTAATCCTCACCACAAACCGATGAATTTATTGTCTTGTTAGTCACACAAAATACACTTATTCTGATCCAATAAGCTAACAGAAACATATAATTAGATTAACAACGTCTTTAAACAAAAAAGGAAAGGTATGAATCTGACATGGACTGTCATAGCAATTGCCGTCAGCTGCGTTTCAGCGCCTTCTATTGCCAAGCTTGGAGAAAGTAACGGCTTTAGTGGTGAGATTGCTATTAATGCTGCCTATAGCAGCAGCACCTCTAACTTAACCAACACTGACGATGAATTTCGTCTTTATAATGGCGGCCAACAAAACAACAGTTCTGCCCTCGTTTTACCTCTGGGTAACGTGCAATACACGTTTGGTTCCCGTTCAAATCATCAGGTGTTTCTCGGCACATCAAGAGCGGATATTGCCGTCGGTACCGTCGCACTAGAAGCGGGCTACAAATACTTATTTAAAGACCGCACAAAGGTCAGTTTATCTATTTTGCCCACCATTCTTGAAGGTGAGGTATGGCAAGACCCATATACCAGCGATGCTCGAACCACCACCAATGAAAAAGGCACAGCCTACCGAGTGCAATTCGACAATATTGCAGGCTCATTATTCAGCCTTGATCTCGCCTATGGTAAGCGAGAGCTGGATGAAGAAAAATCTGGCTTAGGCAATAACGTTAACGCTGCTATCACACCTGAACAGGCGAAAACACTCAACCGTAATGCAGACATTCTCTACGGTAAATTTAAAATGATGCTGCCAATCAGCCGAGAAGTATTACTCTACCCAGCCTTGATCTACACCCAACAAGACGCCAAAGGCAGTGCAATGAAGCACAACACCTACGGAGCGGAAGTGTCTTCTTTTGCCTCGCTTGGGAACCACAAGTTGGCCTTTACTTTGGGGTACTTAAGACGAGACTATGACGCCACCAACCCCCTCTACGATACCACTCGCAGCGACGATGAATGGAAAGCTTTCCTGGCTTATGAGTACCCTGGCATCTTTTATTCTAATAATCTTTCGCTTGTTGCCTTCGGAGGTGTCACCAACAGTACTTCCAATATTGCGTTTTACGATGAAAAGAATTGGATTACTGCCGTTGGTCTAAACTGGGCCTTTTAATAGGTTACCTGACGACCCATTAACTTGAGTGATAGTTGGCTTAACAAGGCATTTTGTTAAGCCATTTTTTATCGCTACAGTACCACCCTAAATGTTTAATTGGGTGAATCACAATCATCCAATTCACTAATCAATGGATGGTTCATGACTGCACGGCTGCTTCTCCTTACGCTCCTCACTTCGATTGCTTGTACCCCAACAGCATTTGCAACTCTAGCTCCAACACAAGGATTTAGCGGAGAAGTCTCAATAAGTAGCGCCAAAATAGGTGACAAGTCTAACCTTATCGCTAGTGAAAACCCCAACATTAGCACGACAGAAGAAGCATACGATGATTTTTGGCTACCGCTTGGCACCTTAAACTATACCTATGGCCCTACCCTAAACAAGCAATGGTTTATCGGTACATCACGTAATGATATCGCCGTCGGTACCTTCGTACTTGAAGGTGGATACCGACAGCAATTTGCTGACAACTCAATTTGGAGTTTTTCCTATCTGCCAACTGTCGTCGGTGAGCCGATCTGGAAAAATCCATACGTGGCAGCAGACCAACTTGAGCAAGCAGAAGCCACTGGCGACGCGTTTCGATTGCAAGTAGAAAACATTGCAGGCTCACTCTTTACTATAGATATGGCCTATGGGACACGGGTTGTTGCAGCAGAAGCATCCGCGACCCAAAGTCCAGTAGCCCACGCCACGCAATATGATCGCAACAGTGATTTTTACTATGCGAAAGGTTCTTACACCTTAGCCGTCAATGACTCGTGGGTACTTTTCCCTTCGCTTATCTACATACTGGATGACACCAAAGGGGTCGCGGTCAATAACCAAGGCGCAGGCGCAGAGCTCACCACGCTGTTTGCACATAACCAACACAGCTTTGCTGCGACGCTAAGTTACATGAACCATGAGTATCAGGGTTACAATGTCATTTTTGACCATGCTGGCAGAATCGATGACAAATACAGTGCTTTCTTAGCCTATGAGTATCTTTCTTTATGGAACATAGAGTCACTCTCACTGATCTCTTTGTCGGGATACAATGCCACTGACTCAAGTATCACTTTTTATGATTCAGCAGACTGGATCACCTCGATTGGTATGAACTTCGCCTTTTAAACCGACTGCGCCGTAAGCTGCTTTAGCAAGCGATCCATAGCGCGATACCCTAACGCTTCCGCTAAATGAGCTCGTTGAATCTCGGGCTCATTAGACAAATCTGCAATGGTTCGCGCGACCTTAATGATGCGGTGATACGCTCGAATGGATAAACCAAGCCGATGCAATGCGCTTTCTAAAAACTCCGCATCCGGCTTCGCCAACGGGCAATACTGCTCAATCTCGCGACTTTGCAGTAACGCATTGGCTTTACCAGATCGCGCTAACATTTTGTCTCTTGCTTCAATAACTCGTAACTTTACATCTGCCGTCGACTCGCCTCGATCGCCCCCTTCGGCAAGTACGCCTTTAGGAAGTAAGGGGATTTCAATCGACATATCAAATCGGTCTAACAGAGGACCCGATAGACGGCTTAGATAACGCAGAATCGCCTGAGGTGCAACGCGAGCTTGACTCTCATCATAGTAACCTGTTGGACTCGGATTCAGAGCACCGACTAATTGAAAGCGCGCTGGAAAGCGGGTTTTTCCTTGTGCACGAGAAATCACAATTTCCCCTGATTCTAGCGGCTCACGCAATGAATCGAGGACTTTACGCTCAAACTCAGGCATTTCATCTAAAAACAGTAGCCCGTTGTGTGCTAAGGAAATCTCTCCCGGTCTAGGAATACTCCCTCCCCCAACTAACGCTGCCATAGAGCTTGAATGATGCGGAGCTCGAAAAGGTCTTTGCTTCCAGTTGTCTTCATTAATCTCTAACTGGGTGAGTGAGCCAACCGAAGCGGTTTCAATCGCTTCCATATCACTCATAATCGGTAATAAGTCACACAAACGTGACGCTAACATTGTTTTTCCAGTACCCGGAGGGCCCAAAAACAGTAAATTATGATTGCCTGCCGCCGCTATCTCTAGCGCGCGCTTTCCTTGCTGCTGCCCTATGATATCTTGCAGATCTCTAACGTCTTGTTTCACTGTTTTAATAGCTGGTGACGTCACCAAACCCAACGCCTGCTGCCCCATCAAATAGGCACACACTTCCAGTAATCCCGAGGCGGATTTATGCTTATCTTTGCCCACAAGCGCTGCCTGATTAGCATTCCCTTCAGGCACAATAAGTTGGCGTGCTGATTTATCCGCAGCTAGCGCAGCAGGCAGTACCCCTTTGACCGTTCGTAATGATCCCGATAAAGCCAGTTCCCCGATAAATTCATGCTGCAACAACAGACTCTTGGGCAACTGTTCAGAGGCCGCTAAAATGCCTAAAGCAATAGGAAGATCAAACCGCCCGCCTTCCTTAGGTAAATCAGCAGGCGCTAGGTTGACCGTGATGCGCTTAGCAGGAAACTCAAATCGTGAATTAATAATGGCGCTGCGAACTCGGTCCTTTGATTCCTTCACTGTCGTTTCTGGCAACCCAACTAAGGTAAAACCAGGCATACCATTACTGATATGTACTTCCACTGTAACGAGCGGTGCTTCGACGCCAACACTTGCTCGGCTATAAATAATCGATAATCCCATGTCATTCCTTTTTCCAACTAAATTCATTCGATAAACCCTCAAAAATGCAGAGTTTTATAAATAGTCCTTGTTATATAGCCTGATTTGATGCTGATAAAATGTGAAAAAAGAATGAGGTTTTGCTTGTCAGGTAACAGAAATATGTGATACCACTAAGGACATAGATACTTTTGTTCAACACAAAGCAAACGATTAGATATTTGAAATGACTTTTAGTGCTTATGCTCACACTCTGATTACTCTGATTATTGTGGTCCTGATTAGGAACACACGGGGGAATGTGGGCAGAAAATAGCCGCAAGATTCAAAAAACCCCCGCACTGAAAAGTCCGGGGGTTTTTTTACAAACTCTAAAACGCAAATTTGATGACGGTCACGAAAACGAGAGTCACTTCGTTATAATGACAAAACGCAAGATATGGGAGCACACAATGTGCAGTCGAACGATAGAAAACCGCAAGTCACAATGCGGTCAACAAGGAGAAAGCAATGACAGGTGCTGAGTTAGTTGTTGCTGCGTTAGCGCAACAAGGTATTAAGACTGTGTTTGGTTACCCCGGTGGAGCCATCATGCCCATCTACGATGCACTCTATGATGGCGGGGTAGAACATATTCTCTGCCGACACGAGCAAGGGGCAGCAATGGCGGCTATCGGTATGGCAAGAGCGACCAAAGATGTCGCCGTCTGTATGGCAACCTCAGGTCCCGGCGCCACCAACCTTGTTACCGGCCTTGCCGATGCTTTTCTTGATTCCATCCCCCTCGTCGCAATCACTGGTCAAGTCGCCAGCTCCCACATTGGTACCGATGCCTTCCAAGAAATGGATGTGATTGGTATGTCATTGTCTTGTACTAAACACAGCTACTTAGTTACCGATATCAATGACCTTGCGCCTACCTTAGCGGAAGCGTTTGAAGTTGCGAAGACCGGTCGTCCTGGCCCTGTTATCGTCGATATTGCTAAAGACGTTCAACTTGCTCAAACCCCTGTTGATGTTTTACCTCCATTTACGCCACCAGCAATGCCGGTAGCAAACCCAGAGCAAATACAGCTAGCACAACAACTTCTCAACCAAAGCTCCCGTCCAGTTCTCTACGTAGGTGGTGGAGTACAACTTGCTCATGCCACGGATTCTGTTCGCGAGTTTCTACGTTTAAACCCTATGCCATCAGTCAGCACCTTAAAAGGCCTTGGAACGATTGAGCGTAACGACCCGCACTATTTGGGCATGTTAGGCATGCATGGCACTAAAGCGGCTAACTTAGTCGTACAGGAATGTGACCTGCTGATTGTCGTCGGGGCACGATTTGATGACCGAGTCACCGGTAAGCTCGATACCTTTGCTCCTCACGCTAAAGTGATTCATATTGATATCGATGCAGCGGAATTTAACAAGTTAAGAACGGCGAATGCCGCTTTACGCGGTGACATTAATGTCATTTTATCCCAGCTAGAGCTCTCTAAAGACATCTCCCCTTGGGCTCATCATAGTGAAAGCCTAAGAAGTGGCTTCAAATGGCGCTATGACCATCCGGGCGATCTTATCTTTGCTCCACTGCTACTGAAGCAACTGTCTGACATGATGCCTGAGTCTTCTATCGTCTCAACGGACGTCGGGCAACACCAAATGTGGGCAGCACAACACATTCAACCGCGATCGCCAGAAAACTTTATTACGTCGGCAGGGTTGGGCACGATGGGCTTTGGCTTACCAGCCTCAATGGGCGCCGCCGTAGGGCGACCTGACGACCAATCTATCCTCATTTCTGGTGATGGTTCGTTTATGATGAATGTACAAGAGCTGGGTACGCTCAAGCGCCGCCAGATCCCCGTCAAAATGGTATTACTGAACAACCAACGGTTAGGTATGGTTAGACAATGGCAGTCCCTATTTTTTGATGGTCGCCACAGTGAAACCATTTTGGATGACAATCCTGACTTCGTCATGCTAGCGAAAGCGTTCGATATTCCAGGCAAAACCATTACTCGAAAAGAAGAAGTCGAACCCGCTTTAAAAGAGATGCTAGAAAGTAAAACAGCTTACCTCTTGCATGTATTGATCGACGAAGAAGAGAACGTATGGCCATTGGTACCACCTGGTGCCTCAAACAGCGATATGTTGGAGAATACCTAATGAACCGATACCTATTAGATATAAAAGCCGATGATAAAAGCGTGTTACTTGAGCGAGTATTGCGCGTGATCCGCCACCGTGGATTTATCATCAAGCAAGTTGCCGCGACACAAAATCATGAAAGCAAGATTGCCAGTGTAGAGATAATCGTTGATAGTGATCGTCCGATTTCTACGCTGACCAATCAGATTGAAAAACTCTGGGATATTCGTACTGTTGACGTCACTGAACTCAAAACTAACCAGCTGACCAATCACAACCTACAAGAACAAAGTGCATAAGGAAGAACGCTAAATGGCTACAAGTACAGCAGATTTTATTTGGTTTAATGGTGAAATGGTTCCATGGGCTGAGGCAAATGTTCATGTCCTTACTCATGCTATGCACTATGGTACGTCGGTTTTTGAAGGCGTTCGTTGTTACAATACTCCGAACGGTCCGGTGATCTTCCGTCACCCAGAGCACGCCAAACGTCTAAAGAACTCGGCAAAAATCTATCGCTTTCCTATTCCTTATACGGAAGAAGAAATCATGGAAGCGACACGTGAAACGGTTCGCCAAAATAAACTCGAGTCGGCGTACATTCGTCCTCTAGGTTTTGTTGGTAATGTCGGGCTTGGTGTTTGCCCACCTGAAGATTCTGTCATGGAATTAATTATTGCGGCCTTCCCATGGGGTTCTTACCTGGGTGAAGAAGCGCTCGCAAATGGTGTCGATGCTATGATATCTAGCTGGAATCGCGCTGCCCCTAACACTATCCCAACAGCCGCAAAAGCAGGCGGTAACTACCTATCATCTTTACTTGTGGGTGGTGAAGCGCGTCGTCACGGCTATGACGAAGGTATCGCTCTGAGTGTTGATGGCTATCTCTCCGAAGGTGCCGGTGAAAACATTTTTGTCATTAAAGATGGCATTATCATGACGCCACCAGCCACCAGCGCGATTCTTCCAGGCATCACTCGTGACAGCATCATGACCATGGCCAAAGATATGGGCTACGACGTTCGTGAGACCAACATTGCTCGTGAAGCACTCTACCTTGCCGATGAAATTTTCATGACGGGTACCGCTGCTGAAATCGTACCCGTTCGTTCGGTTGATAAAATTGAAGTGGGCGAAGGAAAACGAGGCCCTATCACTAAAGTCATGCAGGATGCTTACTTTGGTCTTTTCAACGGTACCACCGAAGATAAATGGGGTTGGCTCGATTATGTCTACCCACAAGACGCCGACAAGAACACTGCATCAGTAAAATAAGGAACGAGTACAATGCCTATCTACAAATCCGCGACCTCAACACATGGTCGTAACATGGCGGGTGCTCGTGCACTTTGGCGAGCAACGGGTGTGAAAGACGAAGACTTTGGTAAGCCTATCATTGCCGTCGTAAACTCGTTCACCCAATTTGTCCCAGGTCACGTCCATCTTAAAGATATGGGTCAACTGGTGGCGGGTGAAATTGAAAAAGCAGGCGGTATTGCCAAAGAGTTCAACACCATTGCCGTTGATGATGGTATCGCAATGGGACACGGTGGCATGCTGTATTCATTGCCATCACGTGAGCTAATTGCCGACTCTGTTGAATACATGGTTAACGCGCACTGCGCGGACGCCATGGTATGTATCTCCAACTGTGACAAAATCACCCCTGGAATGATGATGGCGGCAATGCGCCTCAATATTCCCGTAATCTTTGTCTCTGGCGGTCCAATGGAAGCGGGTAAAACCAAGCTTTCCGATCAGATCATCAAACTGGATCTGGTCGATGCCATGATCCAAGGGGCTGATCCAACTATTTCTGATGAACAAAGTGAGCAAGTGGAGCGTTCCGCTTGCCCGACTTGTGGATCATGTTCTGGCATGTTTACAGCCAACTCAATGAACTGTCTAACAGAAGCGCTGGGGCTTTCTCAACCAGGCAACGGTTCTATGCTCGCAACACACGCTGACCGTGAACAGTTATTCCTAAATGCCGGTAAACGCATTATCGAATTAACCAAGCGTTACTATGAGCAAGACGACGAGTCTGCGCTGCCACGTAATATCGCTAACCGTGCCGCATTTGAAAACGCCATGGCGTTGGATATTGCTATGGGCGGTTCAAGTAATACCGTTTTACACCTTTTAGCCTCTGCACAAGAAGGTGAGATTGACTTCGACATGAATGATATCGATGAAATGTCACGCCGAGTACCACACTTATGTAAAGTGGCACCATCGACACCAAAATATCACATGGAAGACGTGCACCGTGCTGGTGGCGTGATGGCGATTCTTGGTGAGCTTGATCGCGCAGGATTACTCAATAGCGATACACGTACTGTACTGGGTCTTTCTATGAAAGAGCAGCTAGCGCAATACGACATCATGCAAACCGAGGATGAGGAAGTATTAAAATTCTTCAGAGCGGGCCCTGCAGGTATCCGTACGACGAAAGCTTTCTCTCAAGATTGTCGCTGGGATCGCCTTGATGACGATCGCAAAGATGGCTGTATTCGTACCAAGGAAAATGCCTTTAGCCAAGAAGGCGGACTGGCGGTACTGAGCGGAAATATCGCCGTCGACGGTTGTATTGTTAAAACAGCTGGCGTCGATGAAGGTAGTCTAGTCTTCCGTGGTCCAGCGGTCGTTTTCGAAAGCCAAGAAGACGCGGTAGATGGCATTTTAGGCGGCAAAGTCAAAGCGGGCGATGTGGTCATCATCCGTTATGAGGGGCCTAAAGGTGGTCCTGGTATGCAGGAAATGCTTTACCCAACCACGTACCTGAAATCTATGGGTCTAGGTAAAGAATGTGCACTACTCACCGACGGTCGCTTCTCTGGCGGTACTTCTGGCCTATCTATTGGCCACGCGTCCCCAGAAGCCGCTAACGGTGGCACCATTGGCCTTGTGAACAATGGCGATATTATTGATATTAATATCCCAGCCCGCTCCATCTCACTGGACGTCCCAGAGGAAGAATTGACGGCTCGACGTAACGCACAAGACCAGCTTGGTTGGAAACCAGCCAATCGTGAACGTGTGGTTTCTTTAGCGCTGAAAGCGTATGCGAGCATGGCAACGAGTGCTGATAAAGGTGCGGTACGAGATAAGTCTAAACTCGAGGGATAGTCTAATGAGTAGCGAAAGTTATCCCAAAACCGGCGCAGAGTACCTGCGCCAGGTATTGCGCGCTCCTGTTTACGAAGTGGCGACATTAACGCCACTGCAAGATATGCCTCGCTTATCTGCTCGTATTCATAATAACGTGCAAATCAAACGTGAAGATCGCCAGCCCGTGCATTCATTTAAGCTACGTGGTGCCTATAATATGGTATCCAACCTTACTGAAGCGCAGAAAAAAGCAGGGGTTATCGCAGCCTCCGCGGGCAACCACGCACAGGGCATGGCGTTGTCTGGCACCAAACTGGGTATTAGTACAACTATCGTGATGCCTAAGACCACGCCAGACATTAAAGTGGATGCGGTACGCAGCTTTGGCGGTCACGTTGTATTACACGGCAACAACTTTGATGAAGCAAAAGCCGAAGCAGAGCGTTTATCCGCTTTGCACGGTTACACCTTTGTGCCTCCCTTTGATCACCCGCTTGTCATTGCAGGACAAGGTACGATCGGCATGGAAATGCTGCAGCAAAATGGTCACCTCGACTATATTTTTGTTCCAGTCGGCGGCGGCGGTTTAGCCGCTGGCGTCGCGGTATTAGTTAAACAACTGATGCCAGAAATCAAAGTGATTGCAGTGGAACCGGAAGATTCTGCCTGTCTAAAAGCCGCGCTGGACGCTGGAAAACCCGTCGCTTTAGATCAAGTAAGTATGTTTGCTGATGGGGTTGCGGTTAAAATTATCGGTCAAGAAACCTTCCGTCTATGCCAAGAATATATTGATGGGCATATTACCGTCTCCAGTGATGAAATCTGCTCTGCTGTAAAAGATATTTTCGAAGACACGCGCGCCATCGCTGAGCCTTCTGGCGCGCTTGCTCTGGCTGGACTTAAAAAGTTTGCCGAAAAACACGCACTGCAGAACAAACAGCTAGGCACCGTGCTTTCTGGAGCCAACACTAATTTCCATGGCTTGCGTTATGTTTCCGAACGTTGTGAGCTTGGTGAAAAGCGTGAAGGTTTGTTGGCCGTGACTATTCCGGAACATCAGGGCGCATTCTTTGAGTTCTGTAATATCATTGGTGGGCGAGCCGTTACTGAGTTTAACTACCGCTACAATGATGACAAACTGGCGAATATTTTTGTCGGTGTGCGTCTCGCTGGTGGTCAGGAAGAGCTCGAGGGTATCATTAAAGATTTACGTGCTGGTGGCTACCCGGTTGTCGATCTGTCAGATGATGAGATGGCCAAACTACATATCCGTTATATGATTGGTGGCAAGCCTTCTAAGCCACTTCAAGAGCGTTTGTATAGCTTTGAGTTCCCAGAATATCCAGGTGCTCTACTGAAGTTCCTGAGCACGCTGGGGACGCATTGGAATATCAGCTTATTCAACTACCGTAACCATGGCGCTGACTACGGTCGGGTGCTGTGTGGTTTTGAGCTACAAGACAGTGACCTCGCCGAGTTTTCTTCACATCTGCGTGAACTAGGCTACCAGTGTAAAGATGAAACGGATAACCCATCGTATCAATTTTTCTTGTCTTAACACGCTGCAGTAACGGGCGCTCAGTTTCTATTTAGAATCGACGCTTTACCTAATAAAAACGCCTCTGATGAGGCGTTTTTTGATGGCAAGTTTCTCAGTAATCCCCTCTTACTGGTTTTCAACCAGTCCAAGCTCCGGAGATTTAAATTCATTGTACTGCTGGTAGTTTACCACTCTGTCTCGCCCTTGATCTTTTGCTAGATACAAGGCTTTATCTGCCATCTTAACCAACGCTTCAATATCGGAAGCCGGATCAGGGTACGTCGCGACACCAATTGACACACTCAACTGCCCCAAAGATAACCCCTTATGCTCTAGGTGCAAGGTTCGGATTAGGTTAACAATGTTATTAGCGTATTCCGTGGCATCTGCCATATTGCAGTGCGGTAAGATCACCGCGAGCTCTTCTCCCCCTAATCGGCACGCTATTTCATCATCAGCGACGGTCCTTTTGAGTAAAGAACTGATCTCTTTTAGCACATAATCTCCAGCATCATGGCCGAAATTGTCGTTAAAACGCTTAAAGTGGTCGAGATCAAGCATGAGTAGTGACAATGACTCGCTGCTCGTTGCTGAGTTATTAGTATGCTCTGTCAGCTTTTGTTCAAAGAAGCGACGATTGTATAGACCCGTTAATGGGTCGCTTAGTGCCTGTGAACGTAATTTTTCTTGTAAACTTAAATTCGCCAGAGCTAGGCCAAGATGCTCCGCGACACTGTAAGCCAGTTGTGTGGTGAGTTCCTCGACCTCTATCTCTCCCTGCCCAAAATATAAGTGCATAATACCGATGGTATTACCATGTGCGGTTAACGGGATACACAAGGTCTGATTGTTATCAATCGACGACATATGCTCACACGATAAATGGTGAAACGCTTCAATAGATAAATGGCTGCGCCCAGTACGTAATGACCAGCACTCATCAGGAGCAAAGCTTTTACTCCCAGGCCACTTATCCCCCCAATCCAATTGATTAACCAGTTGGTTTCTGGATGAACGCATCAATGAAATACTGCCATTCACTTGTCCCAGAATGCGCGGCACAATATCCTCAACGACACGCTGGGCTTCTACAAGGTTTTGACACGCTGCTAGCATATTCGCTAAACGATGCATCAGCTCTATTTCAAGAGTTCGCTGATGAATCCGTTCATCTTGTTTATTCTTTTCCGCCGTAACGCTCGCTTCTATCTGGCGATGACTAAGCAAAGACGTTGCAATCAGCATCGCGATACTTAACAGCGCTAAGCCCACTAAGATGCTCATTAACTGAAACGTCATATTCTCCAAATGATGCATTGGAACGGCTAAAACCACGACATAATCTTGCTGATCAATCGTCACCCTTCGGGAGGAATACAACAAGTCGACAGATAACACGGAACTAAAACGAACATCTCCGCCTTCTCCGCTTTCCCAAGCTTGAATAAATTCGGGTCGGTTTGCATGACTGTCCAGATCCACTAGCGCTCGGTCAGATAGCGCGGTATCGCCCACCACGACCCCGTTACTATTAATCACCTGAATTCTGGCGTCTGCATCAGCCTGAGTCAGATCGCCAATATAATCATCTATTTGTAGGCGACTGGTAAAACTCGGATTATCTTCGTGAATTTCGTAAATTACATCGGTCAACAGAGAGTCCGTTGTCCGCTTTACTGACCCATGAACGAGGCGTTCTAAGGTAATATTAAATCCATATAAACCACCTATCATAACCACAGAAAGCGCCATTACTGGTAGCAGCTGCCACTTCCTATCAATTAACTTCGACATTCTTAAACACCCTTTACCGAACAGCGTATTAACAATAAACAAAATAGCGTTCTTTTTAATCAAGGGCAATCAGAATATGGCGCCACTCAGTGTTTTAACCAGTCCGAATGCAATTGGCTTGATGAACCAAGATAGTTAAGCATCCAGTGAATCAACTTATTACTGTCATCCTTACGCCAAACTAAACAGCATTGGCTATCTATGGTGTCATTATTAAGCGAACGCGCCACCAGCGAGCCGCTATCAATAAGGGGCTCTGCTATATGGCGAGGCATATAGCCAATACCGACACCACTTTTCAAACACTCTATTGCCGAATACCAATTGGGCAACAATAGTCGCCGCTGTCTAGGGCTGTGCTGTGTATGACGCTTTGGCAACACACGTGACGTGTCGTCTAAGCAAATAGCTGGAAACTGACTGGCAAACTCTTCATCTAACTCAGCCACTTGCGCACAAGGATGGAGGGGTGACATCACTAAGGTCCACTGTAGCTCCCCCATCGGCCTCACCCCATACTCTCCACTCACCGGAATCGCCGATGTCGCACCAATCACAATATCCGCTCGCTGTTCGGAAATCGCTTCCCAGGATCCGTTATACACTTCCATATTGATCTGCAATTCTGCCGACTCAAACTCTGCGTAAAAGTCTTCGATCAACACCGATAATTTATCGACTTTTACAATATTATCTAAGGTCAACTTGAGTCGCTTCTGCCACCCTGAAGCCGCACGCCGAGTATGGCGTGTCAATTCATCCATTTGACGAAGCAAGCGCCTCGCCTCAGCAATAAACACCTCGCCCGCAGGTGTTAGTTCCACACGACGAGGCAATCGCCTAAATAAAGGAGTACCAATCTCTTGCTCTATCTGGCGTACGCTATAACTGATTGCAGACGGGACTTTATGCAATGCTTCTGCTGCCGCACTGAAACTGCCGAGTCGTGCAATCATATCTAACATTTCGAGTGACGGACGTGAGTACATAACCTTACCTTTCAAATTTTTTGATTTATAACTACAAAATATAGCGTTTTATTTTTTCTAATTCCAAAAATAGAATACACCACACTAACAGCATGGGCTGGCGCCAACTCATTCCTGTGAAAAAAATTCAAAGGAATAACAATGAAAATCTCAAAACTGCAACTTATCTATCTTTCCATCTTGTCCATGCTTGGCTTTATTGCCACAGACATGTACTTGCCTGCGTTCAAATTAATCGAGCAAGATTTTGCTACTGGACCAGAACAGATCGCGTTATCGCTGACAGTCTTTTTAGTGGGTATGGGACTAGGACAATTTGTTTGGGGCTTAGCCAGTGACCGTTTTGGCCACAGAAAAACCCTTTTTACTGGCTTAGTCGTATTTACCATCGCATCGATTGGTCTCGCCTGGAGCCAAGAAGTATGGCAATTGCTGACATTACGAATGCTTCAGGCCATTGGCGTTTGTGCTCCCGCGGTCATTTGGCAATCGATGGTTATCGACAAGTTTGATAAAAAGACCAGCCAACAAATCTTTGCGACTATCATGCCGTTAGTGGCACTATCTCCAGCACTTGCACCTCAACTTGGCGTACTGCTCACTGAATTTTGGGGTTGGCACAGTATTTTTGTCGTCCTTGCGATGACAGGTGCATTGCTAGCGCTCATCACTTTATCGATGAAAGATAGCAGCACGAGTAAGGTCAAAACAACATCCGTCTCTGCCGATCTAAAAAGCTTGTTAGGATCACGAGACTATATCGGTAATGTCATTATTTACGCCGTCGCTTCGGCCGCATTTTTTGCTTACTTAACCGGTATGCCAGAAATAATGAACCAGCTAGGCTACTCCGCGAAAGATATTGGACTCAGCTTTATCCCGCAAACTATCGCCTTTATGGTCGGCGGTTACATGGGTAAGAAGTTAGTGGCTAAACTCGGTGATGAAGCCGTTCTTAAGCAACTGCTCGGATTAGAAACGGTTGCTATTCTGCTGGTGTTTGCGGCTTGCCAATGGCAATTAACCTCAGTTTGGCCAATATTGGCGCCATTCTGTTTACTCGCGGTAGCAAACGGAGCAATCTATCCTATCGTGGTTAATCGTGCGCTATCTAGCGCACCACACTGCTCTGCCACTGCAGCGGGACTACAAAACAGTATTCAGATAGGAGTCAGTAGCTTGGCCAGTGCTCTCGTCGCCACATTCGCAGTGATTGCGCAAACGGCCGTAGGTTATGTCATTTTAGGATGTTTAGTATTGATGTGGCTAGGGTATGTCATTTCGAACCCTGCATTAACAAGCGAACTGACCATTCCTGATAACTCACGTGTGGCCAATGATGAGTAAACCATAACGCGTGTTACCACTCCTGAGACAAGCAACATACAAAGTAAAAAAGGGCGACAATGTCGCCCTTTTTTACTCAAAGACTTTTTAGCCCCCACTTTGCCGCTGTTTCATCAAAGAAGCCCTGAGTCTTTTTCAATTCGACCCAGTGGTTAACGTAGTTAATCCAGACCTGGTCTTTTTGCGGTAATAGCATGGAAATAGGCGTAGGCTTGCGTGGCGCTTTTACCGGCACTATCGCCAACTGCTTAAATTTCGTCACCAACGTCGCCGCTTCAACATTCGAGGTGACTGACACATCAGCACGACGAGCTAACAGCTCTTGAAAATCTCGCGCTGGCGCTTCAATAACAATGTGTTTTGCATCTGGAAAGAAGGCCTTAACCATTTTTTCTTGCACAGTACCAAGTGTCGCGGCCACTTTTACATCAGGCTTGTTAAAGTCTGACCAATCGGAGAATTTCTGCAGATCTTTTTTCTGTACCACGGGGACAAACGCTAAATAAAAATATGGTTGACTATATCCGGCAACTTTCGCTCGCGACATGTTCAGTGAAGCACTTCCTGTAATATCATATTTATTTGCGGTGATCCCATTAACCAGTGTTTTCCAATCCGTCGCAACATACTCGACCTTAACGCCAAGATCCTTGGCTAGCTCGGTCGTTACATCAATATCAAAACCACGATATGAGTTGGTTGCCGGATCTTTCATCGTCATCGGATTCCAATCACCAGTGGTCCCCACTCTGAGCACCCCAGCGTCCAGTATTGCTTGTAATCGACTTGTCTCTGCCACAGCCTGTCCAATTGACAAAGCCGCAATGATAAAACCAAGAATCCACTTCTTCATTGATGCGTCCCTAAAATTATTAAACATTTATAATACAACCTTGATAACATAGCAGTAACAGATGGAATTTTCAGGGAAAATTAGGGACGTTTGTGAGCTATCGAATACTAACTATCATGCTGTGCTTACCCATATTATCAGGCTGCTCTGACTACGAGTGGGGGTGGTATGTGTTAAATCCAGCCACCGAACAAGGTCAAATCAATCTTAAATTTCTTCTTGCGGGTTTCAAAGACACGATTTATGTCTCTTTGCTCAGCATGTTGTTAGCAATGTCCATTGGGTTGCTGGTGGCCTTTCCTGCTCTCTCCAATAACAACTGGCTCAAAGCCATAAACCGAATCTATGTTGAGGTGATCCGCTCTATTCCTGTTTTGGTGCTATTGCTCTGGGTGTACTACGGCATGCCAACCCTGCTGGATATTTCTCTCAATCATTTTTGGGCTGGCGTGATTGCTTTGACGATTGCAGAAAGTGCCTTTATGGCTGAAGTCTTTCGAGGTGGGATTCAGGCGATCTCCAGAGGGCAGCATGAAGCATCCGAATCCTTAGGGTTAAACTATTGGCAAAAAATGCGACTGGTCATTTTACCTCAAGCTTTTAGGCAAATATTGCCCCCTCTTGGGAATCAGTTTGTCTACATCCTCAAGATGTCATCACTCGTTAGTGTGATAGGCTTAAGCGATCTCACACGACGTGCCAATGAGTTAGTGGTCAATGAGTACTTACCATTGGAGATCTATAGCTTTTTAGTACTGGAGTATTTAGTACTTATTCTTGTGGTATCACAAGGGGTACGCTGGGTAGAAAAGCGTATTGCTATCCCAAGCCACTGACCATAAAAAAGGCCTCAAAGAGGCCTTTTGCTAAATACCGAGAGTCACCTAGCCACCCATTAAAATGCGATGACTACTTTTTCTTTACTGGGCGTACCCAGCCAGCGATGCGGCGTTCTTTAGCGCGAGTAATCACTAACTCACCCGCTGCCACGTCTTTTGTGACGGTTGCGCCAGCGCCTACCGTTGCCCCATCGGCAATCGCAACAGGTGCAATTAACTGAGCGTCAGAACCAACAAAAACATCATCGCCAATTAACGTCTTGAATTTATTCGCACCATCGTAGTTACACGTAATCACACCGGCGCCAACGTTCACTCGCTGACCAATTTCTGCGTCACCAAGGTAAGTAAGATGGTTGGCTTTAGAGCCTTCACCCAAACGAGTATTCTTCACTTCAACAAAGTTACCCACATGTGAGTCATTGCGAAGATCCGCGCCAGGACGAAGACGGGTAAATGGTCCAACTGTACACGCCTCACCAACTGTGGCACCTTCAATCACACTGTATGGACGAACAATCGTGTTGTCATCAATTTCACAGTCTTTCAGTACACTACCCGCACCGATCACCACGTTATCACCCAAAGAAACTGACCCTTCAATTACCACGTTCACATCAATCTCTACGTCCATACCACACTGCAACTGACCACGCAGATCAAAACGGCTTGGATCGCGTAACATCACGCCCTGCTCTAGCAGTTTTTGAGCTTGCATAGATTGGAAGGCACGTTCAAGACGAGCCAGTTGAGCTCGGTCATTCACCCCTTCCACTTCAATCGGGTTCGCGGGATGAACCGCCTCTGCCGCGCGACCTTCATTGTGTGCTGCCGCGATAACATCCGTCAGGTAATATTCACCTTGCGCATTATCATTACTAAGGCCTGACAACCAACGTTTAAGATCACCACCGGTCGCCACCATCACACCCGTATTGATCTCTTTAATTAGCTTCTGCTCTTCTGTCGCATCTTTTTGCTCCACAATCGCCACTACCGGGCCATTCTTACGCACGATACGGCCATAGCCCATCGGGTTATCCAGAACCACGGTTAACAACGCAATTCCACCATTTGGTTGAGCATCTAATAAATTTTCAATGGTCTGCTCTGAGATAAGTGGCACATCACCGTAAAGAACCAACACCTTTTCATCATCAGCAAAGTGGGGAGAGGCTTGGTCAACAGCATGACCTGTGCCTAGCTGATCGGCTTGCAATACCCAGTTAACACGCTCTTGTTGTAATTCTGATTGCATCATTTCTCCACCATGGCCGTAGACCAAGTGGATATTTTGCGAACCTAAGCCTTCACATGTGTCAATAACATGCTTAACCATCGGCTTTCCAGCAAGCGTATGTAACACTTTCGGTTTATTGGAATACATGCGAGTACCTTTACCCGCGGCAAGCACAACTGCACTAAATTTCATTATTATTAACCACTGACGTTTATTTAAGCTGCAACCATTCTAGCGATGATTGAGTAGGATGTTAATTCGGTAACGCTATATTTTTTCTTTAAATAGACAAATGATCGACAGAAAGCAAAAAGGCGACCATAAGGCCGCCTTTCTCATCGCTGCTAATCGAGATTAGCGACGTTTTTTTGTCAGCTCAATTACTCGAAGCTGAGCAATGGCTTTAGCCAGTTCACTGGCCGCTTGCGCGAAGTCCATGTCGCCATGCTGATTCGAAATATTCTCTTCAGCTTTGCGTTTGGCTTCTTCTGCCTTTGCTGCGTCTAGCTCTTCAGCACGAATTGCTGTATCAGCCAGTACAGTCGCTGTACCAGGCTGAACTTCAACAATACCACCCGAGACATAAATGAACTCTTCGTGGCCGTGCTGTTTAACGATACGCACCATACCAGGCTGAATAGCGGTCAGCAGCGGTGTGTGACCATGGAAAATACCAAGTTCACCTTCGCTACCGGACACCTGAAACGTCTCAACAAGACCTGAAAAAAGCTTTTTCTCAGCACTTACTACGTCTAGGTGAAAGGTTATTGCTGCCATATCGCCTCCTATTTAGCCTTATAGCTTCTTAGCATTCTCGATAGCATCGTCGATAGTACCGCAGTACATAAACGCTTGCTCTGGAATGTCGTCGTAGTCACCAGCTAGTAGACCTTTAAAGCCACGTAGTGTCTCTTTAAGAGATACATAGATGCCAGGGTCGCCAGTAAATACTTCAGCTACGTGATAAGGCTGAGTTAGGAAACGTTCAATCTTACGAGCACGAGATACAAGTTGCTTATCTTCTTCAGACAGCTCATCCATACCTAGAATCGCAATGATATCTTTCAGCTCTTTATAGCGCTGAAGCGTTTGCTGAACACCACGAGCCACATCATAGTGCTCTTGACCTACTACAAGTGGATCAAGTTGACGAGATGTAGAATCCAGTGGGTCGATCGCAGGGTATAGACCCATTGCAGCAATACTACGGTTTAGTGTAACCGTTGCATCCAAGTGCGCGAACGTCGTTGCTGGAGATGGATCCGTCAAGTCATCCGCAGGTACGTATACCGCTTGAATCGACGTAATCGATCCTGACTTAGTTGACGTGATACGCTCCTGTAGTACACCCATCTCTTCTGCAAGAGTTGGCTGGTAACCTACCGCAGATGGCATACGACCTAGAAGTGCCGATACCTCTGTTCCCGCTAGGGTATAACGGTAGATGTTATCGATGAACAGTAGTACGTCACGACCTTCGTCACGGAAACGTTCTGCCATCGTTAGACCAGTCAGTGCAACACGTAGACGGTTGCCCGGTGGCTCGTTCATCTGACCGTAAACCATTGCTACTTTTGATTCTTCAGGGTTTTTAACGTTTACAACGCCAGCTTCCTGCATCTCAAAGTAGAAATCGTTACCTTCACGAGTACGCTCACCAACACCTGCGAATACAGACAAACCAGAGTGTTGTAGTGCGATGTTGTTAATAAGTTCCATCATGTTGACGGTCTTACCTACACCAGCACCACCGAATAGACCAATTTTACCACCCTTAGCGAATGGGCAAATCAAGTCGATTACTTTAACACCTGTTTCTAGAAGAGATGTCTCGCTAGATTGCTCTTCATAGCTTGGCGCTTCACGGTGAATCGCATAACTTTCTTCCGCACCGATCTCACCACACTCATCAATCGCATCACCAAGAACATTCATGATACGACCAAGAGTCTTAGTACCTACTGGTACTGAGATTGGAGCGCCAGTGTTTTCTACTGTCAAACCACGACGTAAACCATCAGAGCTACCCATTACGATACAACGAACTACGCCACCGCCTAGTTGTTGTTGAACTTCAAGAACGAGACGCTCTTTAGATTCTGTAACGTTTAGAGCGTCGTATATACTAGGTACATCGCTCTGTGGGAACTCTACGTCGACTACCGCACCGATGATCTGTACGATCTTACCTGTAGCCATCGTTAATCCTCTATCTATTTCGTTTTACCTAAGCTTAAACTGCAGCCGCACCTGAAACGATTTCTGATAGCTCTTGTGTAATAGCCGCTTGACGCGCTTTGTTGTACACAAGTTCTAAATCATCAATCAGGTTGCTCGCGTTATCTGTTGCAGCTTTCATTGCAATCATTCGAGCCGCTTGCTCACAAGCAAGGTTCTCTACCACACCCTGATACACTTGAGATTCGATATAACGAAGCAATAGTGCATCTAGTAATGGTTTTGGCTCAGGCTCATAAATGTAACCCCAAGAATGATTGCGCTGCATTTCTTCGCTTTCTGATTTAGGCAAAGGTAGCAATTGATCGATCGTTGGTTCCTGTACCATAGTGTTCACAAAGTGGTTATACACTACGTACAGGCGATCCAATTCGCCGTCGTCATATTTCTTTAGCATAACGCCAACTGTACCGATAAGGTCTTCTAAGCTTGGGCTATCGCCTAAACCAGAAACCTGTGCCGCTACTTTAGCGCCGCTATTATTAAAAAATGCCGTTGCTTTTGAGCCGATAACAGCCAACTCAATTTCAGCACCTTTTTCTTTCCAATCCTTAAGCTCAAGGACAGTCTTCTTGAACAAGTTAATGTTCAAACCGCCACATAAGCCTCGGTCGGTAGAAACAATGACGTAACCAACACGCTTGGCTTCACGCTCTTCTAGGTACGGATGTTGGTACTCTAGATTTGCATTTGCCAAATGACCGATCACTTTACGCATAGTTTCAGCGTATGGACGAGAAGCTTCACGCGAGTCTTGCGAACGACGCATTTTTGAAGCTGCTACCATTTCCATCGCTTTCGTAATTTTCTGAGTGCTCTTCACACTACCGATTTTATTACGTATCTCTTTTGCGCCGGCCATCGTTACTCTCCATAAGTGGTGACCTAAAGGTCACCCACTAATTACCAAGTCTGGGTTGCTTTGAAATCGTCCGTCAGCTTTTTCAACTGAGCTTCGATTTCTTTGTTGTAAGCACCCGTTGTGTTGATCTCTTTAATAAGATCAGCATACTGGATTTGAGCGTACGATAGTAAAGCTGCTTCGAAGTCTAGAATCTTATTGATTGCTACATCTTCTAAGTAACCACGTTCCGCCGCAAAGATCACAAGCGCTTGGTCAAATACTGACATAGGAGCGTATTGCTTCTGCTTCATCAACTCAGTCACTTTCTGACCATGACTTAGCTGACGCTTGGTCGCTTCGTCTAGATCCGATGAGAACTGAGCAAACGCTGCTAGCTCACGATAAGCCGCTAGTGCAGTACGAATACCACCAGATAGCTTCTTGATAATCTTAGTCTGAGCTGCACCACCTACACGAGATACTGAAATACCAGGGTCAACCGCTGGGCGTACGCCCGAGTTGAATGCTTCAGTTTGTAGGAAGATTTGACCATCAGTAATCGAGATTACGTTCGTCGGTACGAATGCAGATACGTCACCAGCTTGAGTTTCGATAATAGGAAGAGCAGTTAAAGAACCAGTCTTACCTTTTACTTCACCATTAGTGAAACGCTCTACGTACTCTTCGCTTACACGAGCTGCACGCTCTAGAAGACGAGAGTGAAGGTAGAATACGTCACCAGGGAAAGCCTCACGGCCAGGTGGACGCTTCAATAGTAGAGAGATCTGACGGTAAGCTACCGCTTGCTTAGATAAGTCATCATAAACAATTAGTGCATCTTCACCACGATCACGGAAGTATTCACCCATTGCACAACCAGCATATGGTGCTAGGTATTGCAGTGCAGCAGATTCAGAAGCTGATGCAACAACAACGATAGTATTCGCTAGTGCACCATGCTCTTCCAGTTTACGCACTACGTTAGCAATTGTTGATGCCTTTTGGCCAATCGCTACGTAGATAGAGAAGATACCAGAATCTTTCTGGTTAATGATTGAGTCGATCGCCAGTGCTGTTTTACCAATCTGACGGTCACCGATGATAAGTTCACGTTGACCACGACCGATTGGGATCATTGAGTCGACAGACTTATAGCCGGTTTGCACTGGTTGATCTACCGATTTACGGTCGATTACGCCAGGTGCAATCACTTCTACTGGTGAAGTAAGCTTAGCTTCAATTGGGCCTTTGCCATCAATAGGCTCACCTAGTGTGTTTACTACACGACCAAGCATTTCAGGACCAACTGGTACTTCAAGAATACGACCAGTACCTGTTACTTTCATGCCTTCTCTAAGGTCGGCATATGGTCCCATTACAACTGCACCAACCGAGTCACGCTCGAGGTTAAGTGCGAGTGCATAACGGCCACCCGGTAATTCAATCATTTCACCTTGCATCACGTCCGCTAGGCCGTGAATGCGAATGATACCGTCGCTTACCGAAACGATTGTACCTTCATTACGAGCTTCACTCACAACATCGAAAGATTCGATACGCTGCTTGATTAGGTCGCTTATTTCTGTGGAATTAAGTTGCATGCTCCAATCCCCATCAAGACTGCATTGCATCACTCAGGCGGTTCAAACGACCGCGTGCTGAGTTATCAATTACAAGATCTCCGGCTCGAATAATAACCCCACCAAGTAGGGTCTCATCTACACTGCAATTCAGCTTAACTTTACGCTCAAAGCGTGTTTCAAGTTTGCTACTGATCTCAGCAATTTGCTCATCGGTTAGCTCGCTTGCAGACATGACGTCTACATCGATGAGTTTCTCGTGCTGTTTTTTCAGCGCAACAAACTCAACTAACACGGTAGGCAATACCGCTAATCGACCATTTTCAGCCATTACTTTTATTAAGTTATGACCAAAAGCATCAAACTGTTCACCGCCAACCGTAATGAAAATCTCTGCAATTTTATCTGCAGTCACAGAACCTGAAAGCAGGTCTGCGATATTTTCATTGCTGGCGATTTCCGCGGCGAAAGTTAGCATGTCGACCCACTGGTCTAATGCGTTCTTTTCAACCGCAAAGTCAAAAGCTGCTTTAGCATAGGGGCGTGCAATTGTTGTCAGTTCAGACATGGGCGCCCCTCGCTTTAAAGTTTTGCAGTAATGTTATCAAGAATATCTTTTTGCGCATCTTTATCGATACTACGCTCAAGGATTTTCTCAGCACCAGCTACAGCCAGAGTTGCAACTTGTTTGCGCAGCTCATCGCGGGCACGGTTACGTTCAGCTTCAATTTCTGCTTCCGCTTGCGTTAGGATGTTCTGACGTTCAGTCAGAGCTTCTTCACGTGCTTCGTCAACAATTTGTGCTTTACGCTTGTTTGCCTGCTCAATGATCTCAGTTGCAGTGCGCTTCGCTTCTTTCATTTGGTCAGAAGCGTTGGCTTGTGCTAGATCCAAGTCCTTTGCAGCTCGTTCAGCTGCCATAAGACCGTCAGCAATTTTTTTCTGACGTTCTTCAATCGCATTCATGATTGGTGGCCATACATATTTCATGCAGAACCAAACAAACATAGCAAATGAGATTGCTTGACCTAGCAGAGTTGCGTTCATATTCACAACAGCTACCCCTCTAATATTTCATTGATTAGCTAAAATTAATCAGATGACAAGTCCAAAACCTGTCAGAGAAAAGCTGATTAACCTAGCTGACCAACGAATGGGTTCGCGAATGTGAATAGCAGTGCGATAACCACACCGATCATAGGAACCGCATCAAGTAGACCAGCGATGATAAACATCTTAACTTGAAGCATCGGAGCCATTTCAGGTTGACGAGCTGCGCCCTCAAGGAATTTACCACCTAAAAGACCGAAGCCGATCGCCGTACCAAATGCTGCCATACCGATCATGATACCTACGGCGATTGCAGAAAAGCTCAGTAAAGTTTCCATTACTATCTCCAATTTATAGTTGTTGGCTTAAAGTTGCCCAAATAAAAAGCGTTAATTAAATAATTAGTGATCGTCTTCGTGAGCCATTGATAGATAAACAATTGTTAACATCATGAACACGAAAGCTTGGATCAAAATAACTAGAATATGGAATATTGCCCATGGTAATGAGCCCATCCATTGTAAATACCACGGTAGCATTGCAGCACAAAGAATAAAGACAACTTCACCCGCAAACATGTTACCAAACAAACGCATACCTAGTGATAATGGCTTCGAAAGCAAAGACACAACCTCGATAAGCATGTTAAATGGAATCATGATTGGATTGTTAAATGGGTGGAGTGTCAACTCCTTGATGAACGTTACTGGTCCTTTCACTTTGATGCTGTAGTAAATCATCAGAGCAAAAACACCTAACGCCATAGCCATGGTGATATTAACATCTGCAGAAGGAACCACTTTCATATAAGGGATGCCTATCTGCTCTGCAGAGTAAGGAATGAAGTCAATTGGAACTAAATCCATGACGTTCATTAAAAATACCCAACAGAAGATAGTTAGTGCTAAGGGGGCTATTAATGCATTGCGTCCATGAAACGTTTCTTTGACGTTTTCGTCAACGAATTCAACGACCATTTCAACAAAACACTGCAGCTTGCCCGGCACACCAGCTGTTGCTTTCTTAGCAACTGAACGAAATACTCCTAGGAATATAAGACCAGTCAACACAGAAAAAAACAGGCTATCGATATGTACGTTCCAGAAACTCGTCTCCTCCACTAGACCTAAACTTCCTAAAGAAAGGTTAGTTAAGTGGTGAGAGATGTATCCGGCCGATGTAAGCGCTTCACCTGGCGCAGCCATAACTCATCCTATTTTTTGTTGTTAACGACAATTACTGGCGCCATAAGGTTAATTAAGAGAGCCAGTAAAAATGTGAAATTCAAGGGAAGTACTTCCACCTGAATATACATGTAAGCGATTGAAAATAGAGCCGCCGTAATGAGGATTTTCAATGCAGCTCCTGCATAGAACGACGCGGCTACCTTTTGAGCAGCACGAGCCCCACTAAACAGAAATGCACAAAACGCAAATGTTGCATTGGCGATAACAAAAATGCCACCTCCAATTAGCGCTGAAATTCCCCACTCAGCATTTACGGCAACTGTCATTCCAACAGCTACAAACGTAACCGCGCACACTTGAATCAGCAACAATCGCTTTGCGAGCTCTCGTCCTGGTTTAGCTAGCACTGCTACCATGTATTCTTACCTTTGTTTATATCCACTACGCACCTATTACTACTGTGCAAAGAGATTTGCGAAAATTATACGTTTCACCAAAGTATTTGCAATCAAAGCACATCAAAAAGGTGCACTTTTATTCACAAAACCATAACTTTCGCACAAAAAATCAATTTATAGATAATTGACCTACATCAATTATCTCATTTAGCTTTCAAGCTTGGCAATAAGTTGCTCTAATTTGTGAGCCTCATCAAGACTTATAGTAAGTTTTGCTTTTCCGCTTGCATTTCGAGTTAAAGATACTTTAGCCCCTAACTTTTCACTCAAACGCAGTGAAATTTCTTGTGCTGCGCTATCTTCTGACTGTTTTTTATCAGAAGAGTTCGGTTTTAAGCACTTTTTCACTAAATCTTCGGTCTGACGGACTGTGAGACTCTTCTTAGCTACGCTGGCGGCGATATCACATTGAAGCTCACCCTCAAGAGCAAGTAATGCTCTTGCGTGTCCCATATCTATCTTTTTATTTTCGACAAGCGCCTTAACAGGCAACTCAAGCTGATTAAGACGAAGTAAGTTACTCACCGCGGTTCGCGACTTTCCAATCACGTCGGCAACTTGCTGATGCGTGAGTTCAAATTCGTCTTGTAGGCGCTCTAACGCTTGGGCTTCTTCGATGGCGTTTAAGTCTTCACGTTGAATATTTTCTATCAACGCCATCGCAATGGCCGCTTTATCTTGTACATTTTTAATAATGCACGGAACCTGTTTTAAGCCTGCTTGTCTTGCTGCGCGCCAACGTCTCTCACCTGCAATTATCTCATATTGCTCATGATCAACCTGTCGAACCACGATAGGCTGGATAATACCTTGAGATTGGATTGACGCAGACAGTTCTTCAAGCGCCTCAGGAGCCATATCCTTACGAGGCTGATAGACACCTGGACGTAAGCTATTAATCGATAAATCGGTTAAGTCACCGTCCGAAGAAAGCGATTGGCTATGAGTGGCAACCTGCTGCTTCTCTCTTGCCATAGAGCTCGTTGACAGCAGTGCATCGAGTCCTTTTCCTAAACCACGTTTAGACATTCAATCAATTCCTTAAGAGTGTTATACCAGTGTTTCTTCGCGTCGAAGCATCTCACCTGCAAGGGCAAGATAAGCCTTGGCACCAGCAGAGTACTTATCGTAATACATTGCTGGTTTACCATGACTCGGTGCTTCTGCTAGACGAACATTCCTAGGAATGACAGTTCGGTAAACTTTGTCACCAAAATGTTTCTTTAACTGATCAGACACCTCATTCGAAAGTCGATTGCGAGGGTCGTACATGGTTCGGAGTAAGCCTTCGATTTTGAGATTATCATTCACGACTGCCGCCAATTTGCTAATGGTATCCATTAACGCCGTAAGTCCTTCTAATGCAAAATACTCACATTGCATTGGCACTAATACAGAATCTGCAGCAGCCATCGCGTTAATTGTAAGTAGGTTGAGAGAGGGAGGACAATCGATAAAGATGAAATCATAGTTATCGCGGATTGGCGCAAGAGCATGTTTTAAGCGAACTTCGCGTGCAAACACTTCCATTAGTTTGATTTCAGCAGCAGTTACATCACCATTAGCCGCAATCAAATCATACTGGCCAGATGTGTGCGTACAGACTACTTGTTCAAAAGGAAGCTCATCAACCAGCAAATCGTAAGCAGTTGTTTCGATTTGATACTTGTCGACGCCACTGGCCATTGTCGCATTGCCTTGAGGATCTAAATCGATCACCAAAACCTTACGTTTAGTCGCAGCCATTGATGCCGCCAAATTAATACATGTAGTTGTTTTTCCTACGCCACCTTTCTGGTTGGCGATAGCGACAATTTTTCCCACGACAACTTCTCCATCATCCCTGTTTGGACAAGATTACAAGATGACGGTCACCTTCCAACTCAGGAACTTGCAAAGGTTTGATATCGGTCACAGAACACCACTCAGGTAAGTCAGAAACTTCTTGTTCATGAACCTGACCTTTCAGTGCGTAGAAGCATCCTGTTGATTCTTTGGGTAAATGTTTACACCAATTCACCATATCTGTCATCGATGCAAAAGCTCGACTTAAGACGCCATCAAATCCACCTTCAGGGTCAAATTCTTCAACGCGAGACTGAACAGCCGTAACGTTCTCAATGCCTAGCTCATGAACAACTTGCTTAATGAAACGAATTCGTTTTCCCAAGCTATCCAGTAATACAAAGGTTTTATTTGGATGCATTATGGCCAACGGAATCCCAGGTAAACCAGGCCCCGTCCCCACATCAATAAACCGCTCACCGATGATATGCTCACCAACCACAATGCTATCAAGAATATGTTTCACTAACATATCTTCAGGGTTTCTAACGGAAGTCAGGTTATAGGCCTTATTCCACTTATGCAGCAACTCAACATACCCGACGAGCTGCTTTTTTTGAAGATCAGACACTTGCAGTGACGTCTCTGACAGTAATAGATCTAATTTTTCTCGTAGAGCGCTCACGCTGCTTCACCTTTTTTAAGTAAACCTTGCTTCTTGAGGTAAACAAGAATAATCGAAATAGCCGCTGGGGTAATACCGGAAATACGAGAAGCAATGCCCACCGTTTCTGGTTTAGCTTCTGTCAATTTAGCGACCACCTCATTGGATAAACCGCTTACATCGCTATAACGAATATTTTCAGGAATCGCGGTATTTTCATGACGCATTGCTTTGGCAATTTCGTCTTGCTGCCTTTGAATATAACCTTCATATTTTACTTGAATCTCAACTTGCTCAGCCGCCTGTTGATCTTCGATCGCAGGTAAAAATGCATCCAAAGAAGTCAGCGTTTGATAAGTGATCTCTGGACGTCTTAATAGATCTTCACCGCTTGCTTCGCGAGAAATTGGGGTTTTCAACAATGCGTTTAGCGCATCGATGCCGTCCGACTTTGGATTAACCCACGTTTCTTTTAGGCGTTGACGCTCAGCCGTTAGATTGTCCATTTTTTCGTTAAAACGTTGCCAACGGTGATCATCAATCAGCCCAAGTGTTCTCGCTTGTTCTGTTAATCGCATATCAGCATTATCTTCACGCAGCAGCAAACGATACTCTGCACGAGAAGTAAACATTCGATAAGGTTCTTTCGTTCCCATCGTCGATAAATCATCAATCAATACGCCCATGTAGGCTTGATCACGACGTGGGCTCCACCCTTCTTTTCCTTGGCTGAACAAACTCGCGTTTAAGCCAGCCATCAACCCTTGGGCCGCGGCTTCCTCATAACCAGTTGTTCCATTAATTTGTCCGGCAAAGAACAAGCCTTGGATAAATTTTGTTTCATACGTTTGCTTCAAATCGCGTGGATCAAAGAAATCATATTCAATTGCATACCCAGGACGAACGATATGGGCATTTTCGAACCCTTTCATGGAACGAACAATTTGGATCTGTACATCAAATGGAAGACTGGTCGAAATTCCATTTGGGTATAATTCGTGTGTTGTTAGGCCTTCAGGTTCAATAAAGATCTGATGGCTATTTTTATCAGCAAAGCGCATGACTTTGTCTTCGATCGATGGACAGTATCGAGGACCAATGCCTTCAATTACACCGGCATACATTGGGCTACGATCGAGGTTTGCTCGAATCACATCATGAGTTTGCTCATTGGTGTGAGTAATAAAACACGGGATTTGAGTTGGATGCTGTTCACGCTTACCAACAAAAGAAAAAACCGGTGTTGGATTGTCGCCATGTTGAGCTTCTAGTACTGAGAAGTCGACACTGCGTGCATCGATACGAGGTGGTGTACCTGTTTTTAGACGATCGACTCTAAATGGTAAATCACGCAGTCGATGCGCAAGCGCGATAGACGGTTGATCGCCCATACGTCCACCAGATGAACTTTCCATTCCAATATGGATCTTTCCGCCAAGGAATGTCCCTACCGTTAACACGACAGCTTGTGCATGGAACTTCAAACCCATCTCTGTCACCACGCCGCGAATTTGATCATTATCTACGATCAAATCATCCACAGATTGCTGAAATAACGTTAGGTTAGGTGTGTTCTCAAGCACATTACGAACATAAGCCTTGTATAGGGCTCGATCCGCTTGAGCTCGTGTTGCTCTTACTGCTGGTCCTTTAGAGGCGTTTAATGTTCGAAATTGAATACCAGAATGATCGATCGCCTTGGCCATCAAACCACCCAGAGCATCGACTTCTTTAACCAGATGACCCTTACCAATACCACCTATTGCTGGGTTGCATGACATCTGTCCCAACGTATCAATGTTGTGTGTCAGTAAAAGTGTTTTTTGCCCGGTGCGGGCAGATGCGAGTGCGGCTTCCGTTCCTGCATGTCCGCCACCGACTATGATGACATCAAATGTTTCGTGATAAAGCATGAACCGACCTCGTATTCAATCGACAAAATGGACTAACCAAAAGGAGACGTATTCTACCGCTTTTCTTGTAGCGAGAACATCGCTTTTCGCAACTTTTGGATCTTGTTAAAAAGAGCTATTAAATAGGGATCTATATATATGATCTTTTATTAGATCTATTATTAGGATCGACCACTTCTGTGGATAACTGAAAAATGATCAACAAAACCATGGATCTTTTTATGATCAGTTCTTGTGATCTTGCTTTGATCTAATCTTGTATTAGCTGGGATCAAAAAGGCTACTTATGCACAGGGGGCAAAACAAGAAAAAGTTACTATTTGGATAAATATAGCTTTTACACTGGAAACAGTATGACTTATCCACATAAGATTGGTGATTTTTTTAGTTTCTGGGAAGGAAATTTAGAGAGAAGTTATGCACAATTGTAAAAAAAGCGGCTTTCGCCGCTTTTTCTTTATTGGAATTTGCTGATGTTTTCGTTAAGCCAAGCTTCAGCGGCATCCTCCGGGACTTGATCATTAAGAATGTCTATTTCGAGGCCTTCTGCGATTGGTGTTGCGCCTATGTCTTCGAGAAGATCGAAGGCATGTTTTCCTGCGGCACAAAATGTATCGTAGCTTGAGTCACCAATCGCAATGACGGCATATTTTACTGTCGACATTCGGGGTGGGGTGTTTTGTAGGTCTGCAATGAACGGTTGAATATTATCTGGATAATCGCCCGCACCGTGAGTAGAGGTGATTATGAACCAGATACCATCGGCTTCAATGTCTGCGAGTTGAGGTTGATTATGAATTGTTGTGGTGAACCCTTGCTCTATGAGTAGATCGCTTAGATGGTCACCCACATACTCCGCACCACCTAGTGTGCTACCTGTAATGATATGAATCATGCTCATTCCTTTATTTACCGATACAAAACGATGAGAAAATACGACCCAGTAGATCATCAGAGCTAAACTCACCCGTAATTTCATTGAGATGCTGCTGAGTTATTCTTAGCTCTTCTGCTAAAATTTCTCCTGCCATGTAGCCTTCAAGCTGTTGTTGGCCAATACTGAGGTGTTCGGCAGCACGCTCCAATGCATCAAGGTGGCGTCTTCGAGCCATAAAGCCGCCTTCATTCGCACCAGAAAAGCCCATGATAGACTTTAAATGTTCGCGAAGGGCATCGATACCTTCACCGGTTCGTGCCGATAAGCGAATCAGTGTTGGTGCGTTGACGTGACAAATGCCAAGCGCCTCATTGGTTTCATCCACCTTATTGCGAATTACGGTGATGCCAATAGATTCTGGAAGACGATCCATAAAATCAGGCCATATTTCTTTTGGATCCGTGGCATCTGTCGTGGTGCCATCAACCATAAAGAGAACACGATCAGCTTGATTAATTTCTTCCCAAGCACGTTCAATGCCTATTTTTTCTACTTCGTCGGATGCTTCGCGTAGACCTGCGGTATCGATTATATGCAGTGGCATGCCATCAATGTGGATATGCTCACGTAGTACATCTCGCGTAGTGCCTGCGATATCCGTTACGATGGCAGACTCTTTACCGGATAAGGCATTGAGTAGGCTTGATTTACCTGCATTTGGACGACCTGCTATGACGACCTTCATGCCTTCACGCATGATCGATCCCTGGTTGGCCTCTTTTCTAACGGCTTCAAGGTTATCGATTATCGACTGTAAGTCATTAGAGACCTTACCGTCGGCTAAGAAGTCAATTTCTTCTTCGGGAAAGTCAATGGCGGCTTCTACGTAGATTCGTAGGTAAATTAGGGATTCCACCAGCACGTGTATACGTTTAGAGAATTCACCTTGCAGTGATTGAAGCGCCGATTTTGCCGCC
Organism: Vibrio qingdaonensis; assembly: GCF_026191675.1. Classification (GTDB taxonomy): domain Bacteria; phylum Pseudomonadota; class Gammaproteobacteria; order Enterobacterales; family Vibrionaceae; genus Vibrio; species Vibrio qingdaonensis. The sequence continues at coordinate 46,161 of NZ_JAKRRY010000034.1, forward strand.
TCTTCTGAACTGGCATCAATAAGATCGGCAATCGCTTCTGCTTGTGTTAAATCCATTTTGTCGTTCATGAAGGCACGTTCGGAAAATTCTCCCGGTCGTGCTGGGCGAACGCCTGGAATAAGCAAAATACGCTTAATCAGCATATCCATGACCACCGGGCCACCATGGCCTTGCAGTTCTAGGACATCTTCACCCGTAAAGGAATGCGGGTTTGGGAAATACAGGGCGATGCCTTGGTCAATTTCTGAACCATCGTCAGATTTAAAGGCAAGGTATTCTGCATAACGCGGTTTAAGTTCACGTCCGGTGACGGCAAGCGCAACCTGAGATGCCGCAGGGCCTGAGACGCGGATAATACCGACGCCACCACGGCCAGGTGCGGTGGCTTGTGCCACAATAGTGTCTGTTGTCATGGGGTTTGCCTTAATCGCAATACGTTAGCCAAATTGTAATCATGGAGACTAAAAAAGGCGACCCTTAAGGTCGCCTTTTATTGTTATTTACTCGTTTTGGATTACTTAGAGTGCAATCCTTTCTTTTCCAACGCTCGGTAGATTAGAGTTTGTTGAATCAGAGTCACGATGTTTGAAACCAACCAGTATAGAACTAGGCCAGATGGGAACCAAAGGAAGAAGAAAGTAAACATAACCGGCATAAAGGTCATGATCTTCTGCTGCATTGGATCCGTCACAGTTGTTGGGCTCATTTTTTGAATCAAGAACATACTCGCACCCATCAATAATGGAAGGATGTAGTAAGGGTCTTGTGCTGAAAGGTCAGTGATCCAGCCAAAGAATGGCGAGTGACGCAGTTCAACAGATTCCATGAGTGCCCAATAAAGCGAAATGAAGATTGGCATCTGTAAGATAATTGGAAGACAGCCACCCAGTGGGTTCACTTTCTCTTTCTTATACAGTTCCATCATTTCTTGGCTCATACGTTGGCGGTCATCACCAATACGTTCACGCATTGCTTGCAGCTTAGGCTGTAGCATGCGCATTTTTGCCATCGATGTGTATTGAGCCTTCGTCAGTGGGTACATAGCACCACGTACGATGAAGGTTAAACAGATAATCGCTAGACCCCAGTTCACGACAATGCCTTGAATAAACGACAATAGCGTGTGAAGTGGTTTTGCAATAAACCATAACCAACCGTAATCCACTACAAGGTCAAGGTTTGGCGCTGTAGCGGCCATTTGGTCTTGTAGCTTAGGACCCGCCCAAAGCGTCGCTTTAAGTTCAGCGGTTTGGCCATTACCAATGGTCTGATTTGGCATGCGAACACCAATATCAGCGAGGTTGCCAATAACACGGGTATAGAGATTGGTACCCGGTGCTTCGCGTGGGATCCATGCGGCTGCAAAGTAGTGTTGGATCATTGCTGCCCAACCTTGACCATCAGTCAGGTTAAGAGACAGGTTGCGATCTTGCATGTCTTCAAAGCTGTATTTTTTATAACGCGTGTCTTGAGTTGAGTAAGCACCGCCATTATAAGTTGGCATCGTGATGCTGCCGCCCTTATCCTGAACATTTTGTCTCAGGTGAGCGTACATACCAAACGTCGCGTTTTGCCCAGATTGGTTGTCGATGTTGTATTCAACATCAACGGCATAGCTGCCACGCTTAAGAACGAAGGTTTTAACATAGTTAATGCCATTCGCAGTAAACGTCATAGGGATACGAAGTTCATCCTGACCATCTTGTAGCGTCAAGTTTTCTGTTGAAACTTGGTAAGCCGGACGGTCGGTACTGCTTAAATCAATACCTTGAGGGCCAACAAGACCACTTTGTGCAATAAACTGATGACCTTGTGAATCTTTAAGAAGTTCAAAAGGGTCTGCTGAATCTTGCTCAATCGCGTATTCGTTAAGATCTGCTGTTACTACATCGCCACCGATCGTATTGATGCCAAGCGTTAGCACATCAGTTTTCACTGTGATGATTTTCTCTGCAGCTGAAGTATGACCAGGAGCTGGATCATGTTCATCAGCGAAAGATGGTGCAGGTAGGGTACTACCTTGAGCCTGTTGTGTCGGTACTGGTGCTGGATTCTTGTACGATTGCCATTGGTTAAATAGCAAAAAAGAAACTAACGCCAAGCCGATTAACAGAATATTACGTTGAGAATCCATCGTTATTTATCTCTGTCTTGTTTTTGGACTGGTGGAATGGGGTCGTATCCCCCTTCATTCAAAGGATGACATCTTAATAGACGTTTGCCAGATAGCCAACACCCTTTTACAAAACCGTGAGCTTGTAAGGCTTCTATAGCGTAACGGGAGCAAGTTGGGGTAAACCGACAGCGAGGTCCGATTAGGGGACTAATGGTCCATCTATAAAGATAGACAAGTCCGATTGCTAACCACGCGAAGGGCGAGACAGGCGATGCCATAGTTTATCGAGAAGTTGGAACATTTCATCATTGCTAAGAGTTTGTGCGCTCTTCTTTGCAATAACAACAAAATCTTTGTTTGGAAGTTCATGTTGTTTGTTACGAAAGCTTTCACGAGTAAGTCGTTTAAAGTGATTTCTAGCGACAGCTGTTTTTATCTGCTTTTTAGGAACCGCAAGACCGAGACGTGGGTGTGAAAGAGAGTTTTTACGAGCAATGATGGTGAAATGAGGGGAGCCGGCTCGATGAGCTTGCTTAAATACGTTTTGATAATGCTCGGGAGTTAACAAACGTAACTCCCGAATAAAGGCGTGCTTCTTATTCAAAATAGTCAATTATTTTGAAAGACGCGCACGGCCTTTTGCACGACGTGCATTAATTGTTTTACGACCGTTCTTAGTCGCCATGCGTGCACGGAAGCCGTGAGTACGCTTGCGCTTTAGAACTGAAGGTTGAAAAGTGCGTTTAGACATGGTTATTACCTTTACTGATCAGTAGTTTTAGGTTCTCGTTGAACCCGGCGTGGGAGAAATACCCTTCTCTATAAATAAAGAGGAAATCCGACGCCTCTCAACAAAGAGGCGGAATTGTAATCACTGTGGCTCAAAGAGTCAATAATCAGTTCAATTTCAATTCCGGTCGGCGGATTATACGTTTTGTGAGCCAGAGCGCAAGGATCCTTATTCGATCCCGACCTGATTTAGGAACTTTTTTAACTGTATATCCTGTGGATCGTTAAAAATTTGCTCTGGTGGACCTTGTTCCACGATGTGACCATTGGCCATAAAGATCACTTTATCAGCGACTTCGCGGGCAAATTGCATTTCGTGAGTAACCACTAACATGGTTTGATGTTGCGTGGCTAATTTTTTCATTAAATTTAATACTTCACCGACCCATTCAGGATCAAGAGCGGAAGTTGGCTCATCAAATAGCAATAATTCAGGTTGCAGAGCCATGGCGCGTCCAATTCCAACTCGTTGTTGTTGACCACCAGAAAGTGACGCTGGGTATTGCTGCGCTTTGTCCCCTAGACCGATATCATCAAGAATCTGTTGAGCTCGTGCCAATGCTTGCGGCTTTTTCCAGCCTTTTACGGTAATTAAACCTTCAGCAATGTTTTGTTTTGCCGTCATATGGGCAAATAAGGCGTAGTTTTGGAACACAAAGCCTGTTTTTCTGCGCAGTGCCAATACTTCTGCTTTGGTGTGATTTTGGCAATCAACCGTCACATCATCAATAGAGATTGTGCCTTGGTTGGCTTCTTCGAGGAAATTAACACAACGAAGCAGCGTGGATTTACCGGTACCACTTGAACCAATGACCACCACGATTTCGCCTTGTTTTATATCGATATCGATGCCTTTCAAGACCTCGGTATCCCCAAAGCGTTTATGAATATTATGTAATTTGATCATCGTTGGTACGCCTTATTCAATCTTTGTTCCGCCCATGCTTGAACGCGAGTGAGCACTAACACAACTCCCCAATAAATAAGAGCGACGGCTAAAAACGCTTCAAAAAATCGAAAGCTTGAAGAAGCTTCCATTTGAGCTTTGGCCATGATTTCGGCGACACCAAGGGTAAAAGCAAGTGATGTCGATTTGATCATATCAATGAAGTAGTTCATTAATGATGGCAGTGCGACTCGTGTCGCTTGCGGTAAAATAATACGGCGCATGGCCTGACTTTTCGTCATGCCGACAGACAGACTGGCTTCCATCTGACTGCGATCAATACCAATAATGGCGGCTCGAATACTTTCTGCCATATAGGCGGCGAAGTGCAAGGTAAGACCAATAACCGCAGCGCTAAAGGCATTCAATCCTACCATCCACGGAAAAACTTGCGGTAACCCGTAATAGAGCAGAAAGAGTTGCACTAGCAGCGGCGTGCCACGGAAGAAGCTAATATACAGTTGGCTGAGCTGGTCCAATACCGGGATTTTGAATACTCGAATATTGGCTAATATCACTGATAGGATCAGTGAGAAAAACAGCCCCCATATTGCCATCTCCATTGTGGTTCCAAGGTACTTAAATAGTATTGGCAATAGATCGAGCATGTATTGAAAATCAAATCCCATAACGCATCCAAAACTTAGAAAAATAAACGCCCACTACTGATAAGAGTAGTGGGCGTATGCATAGTGTTCACTTACTTTTTAGTGATATCAGCACCAAACCACTTTTCAGAAATATCGGCTAAAGTGCCGTCTGCACGCATTGCAGCTAGTGCTGTGTTAACCTCTTGCTGTAATTTTTGGCCTTTGTCGTTATTAACAAATGGCCACGCGTTTTCAATGGTTTCAAATGGTTCGCCAGCTAACTGCAGTGGAAGACCTGTCTTTTTAATCAGTTCAAGGGCAGATAAGCGATCCATAACAAATGCATCAGAGCGACCCAGTGCGACATCATGTTCAATACCGGTGTCATAGGTTTTGATATTGATTTTGCCATCTTTATCGTAGTGACGCAGCAACTGTTCAAAGTTCGAACCTAAGTTCACCGCGACATTTTTTCCGGCGAGGTCATCAATACCTTGAATACTGTCATTGCCTTTACGGACGGTAATTTGCGCGCCATCGATGACATAAGGGTCAGCGAAGAGATATTTTGCTTTACGCTCGTCAGTAATGGTTATTTGATTTGAAATCGTATCAATTCGTCCCGTTTCAAGTAACCCAAACAGGCCTGAAAAGCTCGCCGTCACGTATTCGACATTGTAGTCATTACGACGTCCAATCTCGTCCCATAAATCGACTTCAAAACCTTGTAGTTTGTCTTGTTTCACAAACGTAAATGGGAAGTAGCGACCAGACATACCCACTTTCACGTCTTGTGCGACTGCAGCATATGCTGCTTGAGATACGGTTGCAGAAAGTGCTAAGGCTGTTAATGCGCCTTTAATCCAGTTTTTCATTTTACTACTCCTTATGTTTATAGGGAGGAATGTTACTGGCAAACTTGTCGATAAGTTAAATAACTAGTTGTTATTAACCATAACAAACTCGCGGTTGAATGATGAAGCTTTCACCACTGCTTTGATCAGTTGCCATCATTCGGTGACAGATTAATCACTGATCTATACACAAGTTAGATCAATCGTGGTAATTGTGAGTAGATCGCCATTTTGTGTATGACTGTGTGAGTAAAATAAGGGCAAATTGTGTGGATCCAAGTAAAATGGCCATAAAAATTGTGAATAACTTCGATCTTATTCACCGTAAGCGAGATCATTTGCTGGCGATCTTGGTTATCAACAGGTAAAATTAGCAGTCTTTCCCCAATTCAATAATAGAGTGAGCGCAACGTGTCATCTTCGCTTTGGTTGCAATGCATGCAACAACTACAAGAAGAGCTACCAGCTACCGAATTCAGCATGTGGGTAAGACCACTGCAAGCTGAGCTTAATGACAATACCCTAACTCTATTTGCGCCGAATCGCTTTGTACTCGATTGGGTTCGAGATCGTTATCTCAATAGTATTAACCGCTTACTGCAAGAATATTGTGGTAACGATGTCCCAAGCCTGCGTCTTGAAGTGGGTAGCCGACGAGTATCGGCACCGCCCCCACCTAAACCCGTGAAGAGCGCGGCCGATGTCGCAGCAGAATCTTCAGCACCAGCAAGATTACAAGCAAGACAGCCAGTGCATAAGACGTGGGATAATGAAGTGGAAGTAGCGGACATCAATCACCGTTCCAACGTTAATATTAAGCATAAGTTCAATAACTTCGTGGAAGGTAAGTCGAACCAATTAGGTTTAGCGGCTGCTCGCCAAGTGGCGGATAATCCCGGAGCGGCCTACAACCCGTTATTCTTATATGGCGGTACAGGCTTAGGTAAAACGCACTTATTGCATGCCGTTGGTAACGCTATTATCGATAATAAGCCCAATGCGAAAGTGATTTACATGCACTCTGAACGCTTTGTGCAAGATATGGTGAAAGCGCTACAAAACAACGCGATTGAAGAGTTTAAGCGTTATTACCGTAGTGTTGATGCGTTGCTTATCGATGATATTCAGTTCTTTGCTAACAAAGAACGCTCTCAAGAAGAGTTCTTTCACACCTTTAATGCTTTGCTTGAAGGTAACCAGCAGATTATTTTGACCTCTGATCGCTATCCAAAAGAAATTAATGGTGTTGAAGATCGCCTTAAATCTCGTTTTGGCTGGGGGCTGACGGTTGCCATAGAGCCTCCTGAATTAGAAACTCGCGTCGCGATTTTAATGAAAAAGGCAGAAGATCATCAAATTCATCTCGCTGATGAAGTAGCCTTCTTTATTGCTAAGCGTCTTCGTTCAAATGTGCGTGAGCTGGAAGGGGCACTTAACCGTGTCATCGCGAACGCGAATTTTACCGGTCGTCCTATCACCATTGATTTTGTTCGTGAAGCGTTACGCGACTTGCTGGCTTTACAAGAAAAATTAGTGACCATCGATAATATTCAAAAAACGGTCGCAGAATATTACAAAATTAAAGTCGCGGATTTGCTTTCTAAGCGTCGTTCACGCTCTGTAGCGCGTCCTCGTCAGCTGGCGATGGCGCTTGCGAAAGAACTCACCAACCACAGCTTGCCTGAAATTGGTGATGCGTTTGGTGGTCGTGACCATACCACAGTGCTTCATGCATGTCGTAAAATAGCCCAGCTCAGAGAAGAAAGTCACGATATTAAGGAAGACTACTCCAACTTAATTCGCACGCTTTCTTCCTAATAGTGTCAGAATCACTATAATTAGCATCAATCTATTATATTTCGAATCTAAGTGGCATGGATTGCCATCTTTGCGAAGAGTTATCTATGAAATTTACTATCGAGCGTAATCACCTTCTTAAGCCGCTACAGCAAGTCTCTGGCGCGTTGGGTGGTAGACCAACTTTGCCTATTTTGGGTAACTTACTACTAAAAGTATCCGATGGTGTGCTTTCTATCACCGCGACTGATCTCGAAGTTGAACTGATCAGTAAAGTAACGCTGGAAAGTGATTTTGAAGCGGGCAGTGTGACCGTGCCTTCACGAAAGTTTCTCGATATCTGTCGCGGTTTGCCTGATGATGCCATGATCACCATTGTGCTGGAAGGTGATCGTGTTCAGTTGCGCTCTGGTCGTAGTCGTTTTTCATTAACGACATTACCGGCAAGTGATTTTCCTAATATTGAAGATTGGCAACAAGAGGTCGCCGTGACGGTGACTCAGGCTGAAATGAAATCTTTGATAGAGAAAACACAATTCTCAATGGCGAACCAAGACGTTCGTTATTACCTTAACGGTATGCTATTTGAGCTCGATGATAATACTTTGCGTTCTGTGGCGACTGATGGCCACCGCATGGCGGTCGCGACTGTTACCTTAGAAGGTAGCTTTGAGAACCAACAAATTATTGTGCCTAGAAAAGGGGTGCAAGAGCTGTCTAAATTGTTAGATGCGCCAGAGCAACCAGTGACATTACAAATTGGCAGCTCTAACATTCGAGCAGAAGTGAACAACTTTATCTTCACGTCTAAGTTAGTGGATGGTCGCTTCCCTGACTATCGTCGAGTATTACCGCAAAATACCGATAAAACGCTAGAAGCAGATTGTGGTGAACTACGTCAGGCCTTCTCTCGCGCTGCGATTTTGTCGAATGAAAAATTCCGTGGTGTTCGAGTGAATTTGGATGGCGGTGAAATGCGCATCACTGCGAATAACCCAGAGCAAGAAGAAGCGGAAGAAATGCTAGACGTGAACTTTGAAGGTGATGCGCTAGAAATTGGTTTCAATGTTTCTTATGTTTTGGACGTATTGAACAGTTTACGTTGTAATCAGGTACGCATTTCGATGTCTAATGCGAACGCCAGTGCGCTTATTGAAAATAGTGAAGATGAAAGCGCCATGTATGTGGTGATGCCAATCCGTCTCTAATATGAGCATCGCTTTATGCCGCTTTCGCGTCTAATCGTACAGCAGTTTCGCAATATTAAAGCCTGTGATATTGAACTATCCACAGGCTTTAACTTTATTATTGGCCCTAACGGAAGTGGCAAAACAAGCTTGCTTGAAGCCATTTATTTGCTAGGCCATGGCCGTTCATTCAAAAGTACTTTAACGGGACGAGTGATTCAAAATGACTGCCAAGAACTGTTTGTGCATGGTCGTTTTTTGAACTCGGATCAATTTGAGCTACCTATTGGCATTAATAAGCAGCGTGATGGGTCAACAGAGGTTAAAATAGGCGGTCAATCTGGGCAAAAACTCGCTCAGCTTGCTAAGGTGTTACCTTTGCAGTTAATTCATCCCGAAGGTTTTGAATTGCTGACCGATGGACCCAAATTTAGACGTGCATTTATCGACTGGGGTGTGTTTCACTCTGAACTTGGCTTTCATGAAGCCTGGGGGCGTTTTAAGCGTCTGAATAAGCAACGTAATGCGTTACTTAAATCTGCCACCAGCTATCGAGAGATGCGGTTTTGGGATAAGGACCTTGCGTTACTGGCCACTCAAATAGACGATTGGCGTCGTTGCTACGTTGAACAAATGCAGCCATTAGCTGAAACGATGTGTCAGTCCTTTTTACCAGAATTGGACATTAAGCTCGGCTATTATCGTGGTTGGGAGAAAGGCACACCTTACAGCGAGTTGTTAGAGCGAAGTTTTGAGCGAGACCAAGCATTGGGGTATACCTTTAGTGGACCCAATAAGGCCGATTTACGGATCAAAGTGAACAACACGCCTGTTGAGGATGTGTTATCACGAGGCCAGTTGAAATTAATGATGTGTGCGTTGCGCTTAGCGCAAGGTCAACATTTAGCAGAATTAACGGGAAAGCAGTGCATCTATTTAATTGATGACTTTGCTTCAGAATTAGATAGCCTCCGTCGTAAACGCTTAGCGGATTACTTAAAAGAGACGAAGGCTCAAGTTTTTGTAAGTTCTATTACCCAAAGTCAAGTTGCCGATATGGTTGACGAAAATGGCAAGATGTTTCATGTGGAACATGGCACAATAGAACCAGGTAAATAGTGAGAGAAACTCATGTCAGAAAATTACGATTCATCGAGTATTAAAGTACTAAAGGGTCTGGATGCAGTACGTAAGCGTCCAGGAATGTACATCGGCGACACGGACGATGGAACCGGTCTGCACCACATGGTTTTTGAGGTGGTTGACAACTCAATAGATGAAGCGTTGGCTGGTCACTGTAATGACATCATTGTGACTATTCATGAGGACAGCTCTGTTTCGGTTCGCGATGATGGCCGTGGTATCCCAACGGAACTGCATCCAGAAGAGCAAGTCTCTGCTGCCGAAGTTATCATGACGGTACTTCACGCCGGTGGTAAATTTGATGATAACTCATACAAAGTATCTGGTGGCTTGCACGGCGTTGGTGTTTCAGTAGTAAACGCACTGTCTAAGCAAGTGACATTAACTATCCATCGTGGTGGTAAAATTCATACTCAAACGTATCATCACGGTGAGCCGCAAGCGCCACTAGCGGTGGTAGGAGATACCGATAAAACGGGTACTGAGATTCGTTTCTGGCCAAGTGAAGAGACGTTCACGAATATCGAATTCCATTATGATATTTTGGCGAAGCGTCTTCGAGAGCTCTCTTTCTTGAACTCTGGTGTGTCTATCAAGCTGATTGATAAGCGCGAAGAAGATAAAATGGATCACTTCGAGTTTGAAGGTGGTATCCAAGCGTTTGTTGAGCACCTAAACACCAATAAAACGCCTATCATTCAAAAAATCTTCCACTTCGATTTTGAACGTGAAGATGGCATTACCGTCGAAGTTGCAATGCAATGGAATGATGGTTACCAAGAGAACATCTACTGCTTCACCAACAACATTCCTCAGCGTGATGGTGGTACCCACTTAGCGGGTTTCCGTTCAGCACTAACACGTACGCTTAATACCTTTATGGACAAAGAGGGCTTCTCTAAGAAAGCCAAAACATCGACATCTGGCGATGATGCTCGTGAAGGTTTGACCGCGATTGTTTCTGTGAAAGTACCGGATCCTAAATTCTCAAGCCAAACGAAAGATAAACTGGTTTCTTCAGAAGTGAAGTCAGCGGTTGAATCGGCAATGAACGAAAAGTTGTCTGAATTCCTGGCGGAAAATCCAGGTGAAGCAAAGATTGTCTGTTCAAAAATTATTGATGCAGCACGTGCTCGTGATGCCGCGCGTAAAGCTCGTGAAATGACTCGTCGTAAAGGCGCGTTAGATTTAGCAGGTTTGCCAGGTAAACTTGCCGATTGCCAAGAAAAAGACCCTGCATTGTCTGAACTATACATTGTGGAAGGGGACTCTGCTGGCGGATCAGCCAAGCAGGGGCGTAACCGTAAGAACCAAGCAATTTTGCCACTGAAAGGTAAAATTCTAAACGTTGAGAAAGCGCGCTTTGACAAGATGTTGTCTTCCCAAGAAGTCGCGACGCTGATTACTGCGTTGGGCTGTGGTATTGGCCGAGATGAATATAACCCAGATAAACTGCGTTATCACAACATCATCATCATGACCGATGCCGACGTGGATGGGTCGCACATCCGTACACTACTTTTGACGTTCTTCTATCGTCAAATGCCAGAGCTTATTGAGCGTGGCTACATCTATATTGCACAACCGCCACTTTACAAAGTGAAGAAAGGTAAGCAAGAGCAATACATCAAAGATGAAGACGCCATGAACCAGTATCAGGTGGCGTTGGCTTTGGATAATGCCGCGTTGCATGTTAACCCTGAAGCACCCGCTTTTGCTGGTGAAGGGCTAGAGAAATTAGTGCAGCAGTACAATGCAGGCATTAAACTGGTTGATCGTATGAGTCGTCGTTACCCGCGTGCGTTGGTACACGAATTGATTTACGTACCTCGCCTAACGGCAGAGCAATGTCATGATGATGCCGCGGTTGAAGCGTGGGGCAAACAGCTTGTTGAGCAACTGAATGCCAAAGAAGCGGGCGCGAGCCAGTACAGCTTAGAAGTTGAAAAACATGAAGAGCTGGGTCTGAGTGTACCGAAGGTTGTGGTTCGTACTCACGGTGTGACTTACGAGCATGTCTTGAGTGTTGATCTCATTAACTCGAAGGAATTTAGCAAACTAGCGGATCTATCAGAAGCGCTAGAAGGCTTAATTGAAGAGGGCGCTTACATTAAGCGTGGTGAGCGTACTCAGCCTGTTTCTAGCTTTGTTGAAGCATTAGAGTGGTTGGTGAAAGAGTCTCGTCGTGGTCTTAGCCTACAACGATACAAAGGTCTGGGTGAGATGAACCCCGATCAACTTTGGGAAACAACCATGGATCCTGAAACTCGCCGCATGATGCAAGTGACGATTGAAGATGCCGTTGGCGCTGATCTTCTGTTTACCACATTAATGGGTGATCAAGTTGAACCGCGTCGTAACTTCATTGAAGAAAATGCGCTAAAAGTAGCAAACTTGGATGTGTAGTTAGTTTACATTGATAGTGATTGAGAAAACGCTGCCTTTGGGT
>NZ_JAKRRY010000035.1 GCF_026191675.1 Vibrio qingdaonensis
TATTCGATATCACTACCTGTTCCACAACCACAGTCAGTAGCTACTTTGAGGTTTGATTCATTGAGTCGCACTGCAAATTCAGTACGTTTTGAGTGTGGGCGAGACAGTGCCTTATCGTAGTACTGGCGCCAAATTTCAGTATTTTTATCCATAAGCTTTTGATTTACCGTAAAAGTACATAACGCCCGCTTAAGTTGTGAGTGACGCACCACCGAAGCTGAAATTACCACCGTAAGCACTAAAGCTAGAATTGACGCCAAAAGTGCCAAGCGTTACGAATCCACTTGAAGCGTTTGTTAGGTGCGTCCTCACAATGAAGCACCATCAATATGAACGATTGGCAAAGTGGAAAGGTCAACTTCCTCTACACACCTCAAATTAATCGCCCAACCTTGGAATGAAGCCTTACCCGCTGCGATTTCATGCGATGTTAATTGGCTAGGCTTACGAAAAGTCATAACTCCACACTTTAGGCAGAAATAATCTGTAGCCGTGCCACTACCCCATTTATATTCAGCTAGTAGCTCTGGCGATGAGGACATCTTAAAAGAATCATCAGGCACCCTAAAATTGAGCGTCCCTCTAATTGAACAAATAGAGCAGTTGCATTGACGAACATGGTCTATATCAGTTTGAAACTCAAACCGTACACGCCCGCAATGGCAAGAGCCAAAATGAGTTTTCAATTTAATTCCCTCTGAGTACCTAACGCTTTATAGACGGACTTATTCCGTACTTTCTCGCACGCTACCGCCTTCTATTATCATAGAATTATTCTATGTTAGAGCATTACTGCTTTAAAATCAGCCAGCTAGTGATTACTAAACTTGTTGCTCATCACAAAAGCTTGAGTTTTTCCGTATAAGTTCGGCTTTTGTATCCAAATCAAAAGAACTGTGTATAAAAACAGTATTGCGTACAGTGATGAGGGTTGACGAACCTGCCGTCTAGTCGGCAAAAAAGGATTGATAGTGGAGGGATAGGACTGAAGTCAGTGAGTGATAACAAGATATCAAAAACTAGGCTCTATTCCAGAGCCTAGTTTTCATGTTGAATATGCCGATTAAAATCGTTTAGAAACCACAACTGTGAATGCGATGAATGCGATACCAAGTAGCATTATTTCGCCTTTCCCGCTTTCAAAGCCTGCTTTCACACCCATAAAGGCGACTATCGCGATGGCGAAAGGAATAACGTATTTCACCAAACCGTACCAAACATGAAACAGAGGAAATGACACTTCACCATTATTGGTGATTTCATTTTCTAAATCTTTTTTATCCAATCTCCAACCGGCAAAGATACAAATAAACATACCGCATACCGCTAAGAAAATCTTGTCGGTAAGTAAGTCAAAAATATCAAAAACACCAGTATCGAACAGCGTGGGACCAATGCCACCTAGCGATAATGATGACAACGTACACATACTAATCATTGTTATACTAGAGACAAGCACTGCCTTTGCGCGTGTCATGTTTTTTTCGTCAATCAAGTATGATACCGCCACTTCTAATAATGATACTGAAGAAGTCAGCGCTGCCACACTAAGGCCTACAAAGAAAAGTAACGCAAATAGCAAACCTATTACACCGCCCATTTCTGCGAACAGCTGCGGTACCACAACAAAGACTAACCCCGGACCAGCCGCAGGCTCCATACCAAATGCGAACATCGCTGGGAACATAGCAATACCAGCCAACAATGCAACCCCACTGTCCATTGCTACCACCATCGCGGTTGTTTGTACTAGGTTTTCTTTTTTCTTTAGATAGCTACCGTACGTCACCATACAGCCTGTGGCTAAGCTCAAAGAGAAGAACGCTTGACCAAGTGCCGCTAATACAACGTTGCTGTCTACTTTTGAAAAGTCTGGGCTAAATAAAAACTCCAGTCCCGCACTTGATCCAGGTAAAGATAATCCCTTTACTGAGACTACAATCAAGATGATAAACAGCATGGGCATTAAGATTTTACCGGCTTTTTCAATGCCACCAGAAATACCCTTCATGACAATGAGAACGTTCAATATGAGATAAGCACCCATCCACATTAATGGTTCTAGTGGTGTTGAAATAAAACCGCTAAAGCTGTCACTGATTAACTCTGGAGTGTTAAGCAGCCCCGTTGCGACTTTGTAGACGTAAGCGATAGACCACCCCCCTACCACAGGGTAGAAGCCCATGATCAACAAACCACTCACCACGCTAATGACACCAGTAAATGTCCAACGTCGATCCGTTGTTTTGAATGCACCAACGGCTGACTTTTGGGTATGTCGACCAATAGCAAATTCCGTCAACATCACGCTAAATCCGATGAAAATAACAAAAGCTAAGTAGATAAGAACAAACGCCCCACCCCCACTTTCACCAGCGGTATACGGGAATTTCCAAATATTCCCAAGTCCGACCGCGGAACCGGCGGCGGCCATAACAAAGCCAAGCTTTGATCCCCATGTATCTCTTGATTGTGAAAGGTGACTTGCCACAACATCTCCGAAAGTAATGTTAAAAAATAGATGAATTTGATTGTGTTTCTGAGCAGTAATGAAAGCGACGCGTTGTGTGATCACGCGTCACTAGAAAAAGCGCTGCGTATAGTAGGAGGAGAGAGTGGCAAACGAAACCGTAGAATTACGGTATTAACATCAAAAAGTGCGAAAGGGGCGCACTCATCCAATGCCAAGATATTTTCATCGCTCGGAAAACGGCAACTGCGGCTCAAAAAAAAGCAGTCGCCGGAGCGACTGCTTGATAACGACCAATTTAACGTTACATCGTAGGAAAATTGAAGCGACTAGCATGCTCTTCCAAACGCACGCTGGCAGGCCATCGGCTTGTCACAGTTTTCATGCGTGTATAAAAACGAACACCGTCGCCACCGTGCATATTTAATGGTCCAAAGATAGAGCGCTTCCATCCGCCAAAACTGTGAAACGCCATGGGTACTGGCAGTGGCACATTCACGCCAACCATCCCGGCAAGCACTTCTTCTTCAAACTGACGAGCGGTTTCACCGTCGCGAGTAAAAATCGCCGTGCCGTTACCGTACTCATGCTGATTAATCAATTCCAGTCCGGTGGCGTAATTGGGCACACGGACGATGGCGAGTACCGGACCAAAGATTTCTTCTTGGTAAATGGTCATCTCTGGCGTGACATGATCAAACAATGTCGGTCCCACAAAATAACCTTGCTCGTAGCCTGAGATTGTCAAATCTCTCCCATCAACCAACAAAGACGCGCCTTGCTCAACCCCATTTGTGACAAGGTCACAAATCTTTTGTTTATGCGGCGCAGAAATCACCGGCCCCATGTCATTTTCTTTACCTTCAACAATACCCGGACCCACTTGCATCGTTGCTATTTGGGTTCGTAATTTATCAATTAAGCGATCCGCGGTTTCATCTCCCACCGCGACCACCACCGATAACGCCATACACCGTTCTCCCGCCGCGCCGTAAGCCGCGCCCATAATGGCATTAGAGGCCATATCTAAATCCGCATCGGGCATCACTAAGCAATGATTCTTAGCACCGCCTAATGCTTGGCATCGTTTGCCGTGCGCAGAAGCCGTTGCATAAATGTATTCTGCTATGGGCGTTGAGCCAACAAAACTCACCGCTTGAACACGTTCATCCGTCAGCAGAACATCCACTGCTTCCTTGTCCCCTTGAACCACGTTGAATACACCGTCAGGTAAACCCGCTTGCTTAAGCAAGAGCGCTAGCTCGACTGCCAGAGAAGGATCCTTCTCTGACGGTTTTAATACAAACGTGTTACCCGTCGCCAACGCAATCGGAAACATCCACATTGGAACCATTGCCGGGAAATTAAACGGGGTAATACCAACGCAAACCCCTAAAGGTTGCATGAGTGAGTGGCTATCCACCCCTGTCCCCACATTAGAAGAGTGTTCGCCTTTTTGTAAATGCGGAATGCCACATGCAAACTCCACCACTTCAAGCCCACGCGCTAGCTCTCCAATGGCATCCGAATACACCTTTCCATGTTCACTAGAAATCAAACGAGCCAAGCGCTCTAGGTTCTCTTCCACTAACGCTTTAAAGGCAAATAATACTCGGGCCCGTTTTAGTGGCGAGGTTTTCGCCCAGTCGGCATAAGCATGTTGAGCGGCTGCAATCGCGTGTTGGGTTTGCGCCTCATCGCTCAGTCTAACCTGCTTAGTCTGCTGCCCTGTCGCGGGGTCAAAAATGGGAGAGATACGGTTAGACTGCGGTTCACCAACAGCATCATGAACTGCACCATTAATAAAGTTAAATACGGTTTCCATAACTGCGTTCCTTAATTTGATACCAATGTAGTGGATTCTGTTTGTAAAAGGCTCTGCACTGAATTTGAATTCGGCTCGTTCAATTGGCGCTCACGCCATGCAGTAATTAATCGTTGGTAGTTGGTTTTTACTTGAGCGACGAACTCATCATCCCCTATCTCATTCGACAACCATAAGCTAGACGGTGGACCAAAGAGAGTGCGCCCCACTGCAAAACCTTTAACAAGCGAGCAATCTGCCGCTGCGTTAAAACCCGCTTTTACCTCATCGATCGGCGCATCTAAACCGAGAATCAACACTCCTCGACAATAAGGATCATTTTCATGGACGATTCGTTCTACGTAACGCCACGAAGAAGGTGACAATGGTGGCAATTTCCACCAATCGGGTTTGACATCGATTGCATAGAATTGCTGCAATAACGCAACATAAAACCCATCATTTGCTTCACAGCCTTTCGGTAAGATAACTTCAAGAAGCAGTTCATGCCCAGACTGACAGCAAGCTTGGTACACCTCTTTAACCGTCTTTTCCTGTGCATGACGAAGCGTCGGCTCGTCATCTGGATGACAAAAGACCAGGCATTTCACCACATGTTCCAAGGGCCATGAAAGGAGTTGTGAACCAATATTCCCATGCTCAAGTTGCAGCGGTCGAGAGCCCGGAAGTTCAATGGGCCGACCTATCCACACCCCTGTTCCTGTCGCCGCATTCAGAACCGATTGACCGAATCGGCTGTCGCAAAGCACACCCGACTGCTCGGCTAGCCCTTCCTCAGCAGAGACCTCTTGTGACGCACGGTAGATCAACGCTTTTAGCGGGGCGATTTGAGACCGATCTGCCCCCGTATCTAGAACCATTTGTTCAAATTGACTGCGATGATCAAAAGCCAGAACACATAAATCGTCCCAGTGTTTTTTTCGAGTCGTGACACGATGTAAGTGGTTTAAATGCTGGTCTTGATCAGGACGCGGTACGCTTGATGCCCTGAGTAAGTAGTTGTCGAGCTCCTCTTTCGTTGGCATCGCTGGCGCGCAACCATGTCGAGATACCACCAAAGCGCCACAGGCGTTGGCATAACGACAAGCGTGCTCCCAGCCTTCATTATTGAGATAACCACGCAGCAGCCCGGACATAAACGCGTCGCCTGCGCCTAAAACGTTAAGGACATCAACACGCACCCCTTCAATCGTGATACCGTCATCAAGGCACTCAGGTATTTCGTTTGTAAACACAGAGCATCCTAATGCACCTCGTTTACATACAAGATCAGCCTGACTCACACGCCGCACTGTACGCAGCGCCTCCACCGTGTCCGTTGATCCGCCCGCGATATGAAACTCTTCTTCCGTACCAACAATCACATCGAAAAGACCCAGCACGTGCTGCAACTGTTGTGTTACTTCATCGGATCCAATAAAGCGCGTTTCTCCGTCGCCTAATGCGGTTAAACCCCATAATACCGGACGATAATCAATATCGAGCACTGTCTTAACATCATGTTTTTTCGCATAGCTTAAGGCCAGCAGTACCGCATCACGCGTTCGTGGGTGGGATAAATGTGTCCCGGTAATGGCTAAACATCGTGCCGAGGCAATATAGGATTCAGAAATATCGTCCACACTGATCGCCATATCTGCACAGTTATCTCGATAAAACACCAACGGAAACGTCTCTTCGTCCTTAATCCCCAGCAACACTAATGCCGTTAACCGCTCTTTATCAGTAATTAGGTGGCTTGTATCAACGCCGACAGATTGCAATTCTTGGCGTACAAATCGTCCCATATGTTCATCACCCACTCGAGCGAGCATGGAAGACTTTAGCCCTTGCCTAGCCGTGCCAAACGCAACGTTGCCAGACGAACCACCTAAGTATTTTGCAAATGTACTCATTGATTCTAACGGCGAGCCTATTTGCTCCCCATACAGATCAACCGCGACTCTACCCAAACAAATTAAATCCAGCGTTTTATCTTCCAACTTCATATTTCTATTCCCTACGACTAAGCGTTCATTTCACTCACTGCGCTTTAGCGGTTCCAATAGCAACAACAGTGTGTGCTGTTTTACCAACTGAAAAGATGATCAATCAAACAAAATGAAATTAGGTTAATGAAGAGAACGATCATTCTGTTTTACTCTTTATATGAAATGTACATTCTAAAATCAAAGTAAAACGAAATATTTAATCCAAATGAGTGATCACGGTTACATTATCGGCTTGTTATTAGACTTTAGTCTTACGCTAAAAAATGAAAAAATAGAAAAAATTTTCCAACTCTTTTTTCATCGAATTATTTTTGTAACCCAAATTCTTTAGCCAATCTAAATCAATAACTTAGAGATAAAAACAGAAACAACCTTGATGTTTTACCTTTATTTATCATCAAGTTATAAAACTGCGACATATCACAAAAATTAACACCTACAAGATCTATGTAACAATTATAACAATTGTGCTCACTATCTAATGGCAAAAATAATTTTCTATCTATATAGTTATCAGCGAAACAAATGAAAAATATTTATCATTTAAAATACACAATAAATATCACCCTTTAATGGAATAAAAAGACCCAATTTATAATGCCTATTCATTAATCGTCGACATTACATTGTGAAACGTCCCGTGATAGGCAGTAAAAGTGATAACAACAAGGAGACAGTCAATGTCATCAAAAATGAACACTCTTTTTCAATGTGTAACCCGCTTCTCGCATAAGATTGCTTGCTATCAAGAGACCACTAAACGAGTGGTAAAAACGGGTCTCGTTGCTATTGGTTTAATGAGCCTTGTCGCGTGTGGCGGAGAAGAGAGCAAAAGCGATGTTGTGACAATTGGCGTCGCCATTCCTAACTTTGACGATACTTTCTTAGTCAATATGAAAGACTCAATGACCGCCTATGCAGAGAAGCAAGACAATATTGAACTCATCTTTGTCGATGCTAAAGAAGATACGGTTAAGCAGCTCGGTCAGGTACAAAACTTCATCATCCAACAAGTCGACGGCATTATTTTGGTGCCGGTAAATACCGATGCAACGCAACCGATGACAGACAAAATATTGGATGCAGGGATCGAATTGGTTTATCTCAACCGACGCCCTTCTTACCTTCCAGAAGGAGTGGCTTACGTCGGCTCTGAAGAGCTGCAATTTGGTAAAGAACAAGCGAAGTACGTCGCCAATAAAAGTGATGGTGGCAACATCGGTATTTTGATGGGCATGATGACCATTGAAGCCGCGATCCTTCGAACTGAAGGTGTCGAAGATTATTTCCAAGACAAACCTGACTTCAACATCATTCGTAAGCAAACCGCGTTATGGCAGCGCTCGCAAGCCATGGTCGTGATGGAAAACTGGATCAATTCGGGCGACAAACTTGATGTCATCATTGCCAATAACGACGACATGGCGCTGGGTGCTATTCAGGCACTGCGTGCCGCAGGCAAACTTGATGACACCATTGTGGTTGGCGTGGATGCAACGCCAGATGGATTAATGGCGATTGAAAGCGGCGCACTGGATGCCACCGTGTTCCAAGACGGCGGTGGTCAGGCTCGCGGCGCGATCGACGCAGCACTCAATGGCATCAAAAAACAACCGCGTGAAAAAATCACATGGATACCTGCCGAGCTTGTCACCAAAGACAACCTTGCTGAGTTCAAAGCTAAACAAGGTTAACGTCACCTTTACTCATATGTTCTATGTGCTGTCTTACCGTTCAAGTAGAACCGGCGCATAGAACATTTCAAACGGAGCTGTAATTATGAGTCAAGCCCTCTTGGAAATGCGTGGTATTTCTAAATCCTTCCCTGGAGTTAAAGCCCTCGATAATGTGCAACTGACATTAAGAAAGGGGCGCGTCATGGCCTTAATGGGCGAAAATGGTGCCGGAAAATCCACCCTAATGAAAGTGCTTTTTGGGATATATCAACGAGACGATGGCACCATTCGCTATCAAGGAACTCCCGTCAACTTCACCGGCGCTAAAGATGCGCTTGAGTCTGGAATTTCGATGATTCACCAGGAACTGTCCCCTATTCTTCACCGCAGCATTGCTGAAAACATTTGGTTGGGTAGAGAGCCCACTAAGGGGCCTTTCAATCTCATCGACCATAGCAAGATGTACCGTGATACCACCACGTTATTGGAAAAGCTGGATTTACACTTAGACCCTCGCACGCCCATGAGTGAACTTACCGTTGCCACCATGCAAATGATCGAGATTTCAAAAGCGATTTCCTATCACTCTAAGATCATCATTATGGATGAACCCACTTCTGCTTTAACGGGCAAAGAAGTTGACCATCTGTTCGAGATCATTGAATTACTCAAATCCCAAGGCGTCGCAGTGGTGTATATCAGCCACAAAATGGATGAGATTTTCCGTATTTGTGATGACATCACCGTCTTTCGAGATGGCAATTTCATTGGTGAACGTGAAGCGGCTTCCACTAACAACGACGAACTCGTTCACATGATGGTAGGACGCGATCTTGGTGACGTTTATCCGCCAATCACGGCTAAACCAGGCAAAGTGAGATTAGACGTACGAAACCTCTCTGTTGAGGGTCAGTTCAGTGATATCAGCTTCAAGCTTCATGAAGGCGAGATCCTTGGAATAGCCGGACTGGTGGGCTCTGGTCGCACCGAACTGATTGAAACGCTGTTTGGAGTGAGAAAAAAAGACGTAGGCGAAATTTGGATCAACGGTGACAACGTTGAAATCAAAACCCCTACCGACGCCATCAACCACAAGATGGCCTTTCTTACCGAGGATCGCCGCCATTCTGGTCTGTATTTGATGTTGGATATTTTTGCTAATACCTCCATTGCCCACCTTGACGCTTACCGCCATAAGGTCAGTAATTTACTTGATGTCAGAAAAATGCAGAAAGACTGCTCAACGCAATGCTCGTCACTCAAAGTGAAAACCCCTGGCATGTCTGAAGCCATTGATAATTTAAGCGGTGGCAACCAACAAAAAGTATTGCTGGCTCGTTGGATGCTAACCAAGCCAGACATTCTGTTTCTCGACGAGCCAACACGAGGTATCGACGTTGGTGCAAAATCCGAGATCTACAAACTGATGCGTCTGCTCACAGGCATGGGGAAAAGCCTGGTCATGATCTCATCAGAATTACCCGAGGTCATTGGTATGAGTGACCGAATTCTTGTTATGCATGATGGTCAATTCAAAGGCGAACTGGACGGTCACGAGGCCTCTCAGCAACAAGTCATGTCATTAGCGTTCAATTAATACGTGTTTAATTGGCACCGCAAGCTAGCCCAACCTATCAAGGAAAGTAGTTATGATAGCTAAACTTCTTCAAGCCACGTCGGATCAACCGAAAACTGGCAACAAAACTCGTTTTATTTCCAAATACGCCATCTATGTCGTCTTTGTCGCCATGTGCGTGGTCATGAGCATTTTATCTCCGGTTTTTCTCACCGTCGCTAACTTACTCAATGTAATGACACAGATGGCCAGTATCGGTCTACTTGCGTTAGGCGTCACCATCATCATCATCACCCGCGGGATAGACTTATCTTCAGGTTCGGTGTTAGCGGTAGCAGCCGTGGTATCAGCCAGTACCGCGCAAACCCTCGACTGGGGCATGAGAATGTACCCAAACTTGCCTGAACTGCCGGTTATTGTGCCTATTTTGGTCGCGCTCGGTGTGGGGGCTTTTTGTGGCTTAATTAACGGAGCACTGATCGCTTACACGGGCATCCCACCATTTATTGCTACCTTAGGCATGATGATCATCGCTCGTGGCGCTGCGCTTTTATATTCAGACGGTCGCCCTATCAGTAGCCTAATCGATTCCTACCAATGGATAGGTCAAGGTAGCATTGCGGGTATTCCAGTGCCTGTGGTGATATTCCTCGTCATGGCGCTATTTACTTATTTGTTACTCAATTACACTCGATTTGGCAAATACGCTTACGCCATCGGTGGTAACGAAACCGCCGCCTATGTGTCAGGGATTAACGTGACCAAATACAAAATCCTGGTCTATGTCTATGCAGGTTTCCTCGCCGGTATTGCAGCCTTAATTCTGACGGCTCGTATTAACTCCGGGCAACCTGGATTGGGTAACATGTACGAACTTGATGCGATTGCGGCAGCAACGGTAGGCGGCGTATCGCACGCTGGCGGAATTGGTACCATTCAAGGCACGATTGTCGGCACGATGATCATGGGTGTACTGCAAAATGGTCTCGACCTACTCAATGTTTCCGCTTACTGGCAACAAGTCGTCAAAGGCTTGGTGATTGTTGTCGCGGTTATCTTTGATATGAAGCGCCAGAAGAAAAGCAAATAGCCGTCATACAGCTCACTCTAGATACACCGTTACCACAGAAGATTGAATGTAGGGACCTCCCCTGAGGTTTTCCGTGCCACGAAGTGTCCTGCTATCGTGGCTTTTTTTTATTACGGTATGGCAAGCTCACGTTGACGAATACGCGACACCTAAAGCGGTGACTGTGACTAAAGGGAGGCGTTGCCAAAAATGACGATGACGAAAGGTGACTGATGCTAAAAAGCCGAATTAATACAAAATCTAGAGTTAAAAATAATGAAGTAGTGAAATAAGTGTTTCATTTCTGTTTTCGCTATTTCACATCGGTGAATAGCTCTGTACTATAGTCATTCACCAAGCCAGCTGCGTCTGGCGTAGACATTCTAAAGGTATTTATTATGGGTTCTGCAAGCAACCTTAGCGAACTTGAAAGCCAAATTCGTCAACAACACAGTAAGTTAAGCAAACGCTTGCAGCAAGTCGCCCACTACGTTCTGGAAAACCCCAACAGCATTGCCTTCGATACCGTCGCCGTTATTGCCAAAGCCGCCGATGTTCCCCCATCAACATTAATCCGTTTTGCGAATGCGTTTAATTACAGTGGCTTTAATGAACTGAAACAAATATTTCGTCAACACCTGGTCGATGAGACAACCAGCTACACACAGCGGGCAAAGTTAGTCAAAGCGCTCAGTGACGATCACCCTAGAGAAACACCCTTGGACATTTTACATGAGTTTGCTAACGAAAATTCTCAAGCCATGCTGCAGCTTGCTCAGCAAACATCGCCCGAAAAGCTTCAGCAAGCACTCGACATTTTGGCCAGCGCTGACAACATCTATCTCATTGGGCAACGCCGTTCTTTCAGTGTTGCTTCCTACTTTACTTATGCGCTGCGCCACTTAGAGTGCCGAGCATTTCTGATTGATGGATTAGGAGGTATGTATGAAGAGCAACTTAGTATGGTTGGAGCAAACGACGCCGTGGTTTCAATCAGCTTTTCGCCCTACGCTCAGGAAACCGTCAATCTAAATAAATTAGCAAGTAAAGCTGGGGCGAAGCAAATCATGATTACCGACAGTCTAGTCAGTCCGTTGGCGGAGTACAGTGACGTATGTTTTGTCGTGAAAGAGGCGAAGGTTGACGCTTTTCGCTCACAGTCCGCTTCGTTGTGTTTAGTGCAGTCCATCGCGGTCGCGCTCGCATTTAAACAAGGCAGCACTCCTGAAGAATACGTGCTGCCAAATCGATAAGAATTAAAGAAGCACCGTTTTACCTGTTTGCATCGACTCTAAAGCCGCCTCGGCTAGTACCAAGGCTCGTTCGCCATCGTTGCCATCACAGATAGGCGTTGCTTTTCCTGCTAGAACATCGACAAAATGGGCCCACTCGGCAATGTAAGCTTGCTCATATCGCTCTAAAAAGAAGTATTGTGGTTTTGCACTAACACAACCACTTTCACCCCAGTGCTGAACGAGATCTTCTTTCATATTGCCCGCTTGTAGTAGCCCTTTCTCACCATGCAGTTCCATACGTTGATCATAACCATACCCAGAGCGACGACTGTTTGAAATAGTGGCGATAGCACCTGATGGAAAATTCATGACAATAACCGCAGTGTCAATATCCCCAGCCTCTCCGATTGCTTTGTCTACCATACAGCTTCCGTGAGCGGTAATAGCGATAGGATCCTCGCCTAGAATATAACGAGCCATATCAAGGTCATGAATACTCATATCACGAAACATACCACCCGAGGCTTTAGCATAGTTGGCAGGAGGGGGAGAGGGATCTCGCGAAGTAATCAGTAATGATTCTGCTTTTCCAATCACACCAGCGCCAAACTGCGACTTAAGCTTTTTGAATTGCGGATCAAATCGACGATTGAATCCAACTAGCATAGAAACCGGGGTTTTCGCCAGCACTGCCAAACAATCTCGCACACGGCTTAGCTCCAAATCTATCGGTTTTTCACACAAGATAGTTTTACCATTTTGTGCTGCAAGCTCAATAAAATTGGCATGAGTATCCGTTGCAGAGCCTATGCACACCCCATGTACATCTGGGTCTAGCATTGCCTCCTCTATTGTTTGGATCTTCGCATTATATTGCAGAGCCAGTTGATTGGCTCCCTCAACATAAGGGTCTACTATCGAATACAGCTTGGTGTCAGGATGATTATGGATATTGACGGCGTGTACTTTACCAATACGGCCCGCACCAAATAAAGCAATGTTAAACATACTAATTTCCTTGCCATGTCACGTACGTCATTACTGAACGTAAGCGTTAAAAAGATAAATGCGAATACCGCATCCATGAAGCCTATTATTTCTCGTCTTCGCTCTTCAACCCTACGCTTACTAATAAACCGCAGTCCAAAAAGTACGCATCAACAACGACAAGATGAAAAATAATTATCACACAAAGTTACCTTAAAACCCCCTAAAAACCTACCAAAAAACCCACGCAATGCCTAGATCAATGTAAATACTGATGTGTAGTCACATAAAGAGAAAAAGGAGTTGGAAAATATTTATCACGCGATTGAAAATAGAGTTTACTCTGTTAAACGCCACCGACGAAATCGAACGTGGATAGCAAGATGACGGCTCATAACTATAGAAGGATAATTTATGCGTTACGCATTGCATGGAATGTGCTCATTGCACAACAATATTGTCAGCGATATTCGTCTAGCCAAAGAGACCGGCTATGACGGTCTAGAGATTCACACAGAGAAACTATGGCGTTACATCAACGCTGGCCTCACTAGCCAAGAGCTAAAAACTCGCCTACAAGATGCTAATATCGCTCCTTCCGCTATTGATATTATCGGGAGTGTCGAGAGCACAGGCAGCGCTGCGCAAAAGCAGCTTTTCAAAGACACCGAAATTCTATGTCAGTTTGCTAAAGATATTGGCGCACCAACCATCCAATTAAACGCATTCGAAGCGCTTACTGGACTATCCACTGAGGATAACATCCGAATTACCGCTCAAAATATTCGGAGCATCGCCGACATCGGTAAAGAACATGGCATTCGCTTTCAATATGAAGGCGCGGCATGGACGCCAATTGCAACATTGAAACACTACTTCCAGCTGCACGATGCGGTAAATCGCGATAATTTTGGTTTTGTTTTAGACACGTGGCATTTTTGGGCGTGTCGTGGCGCGACACCGGAAGACATCGCGAAGATTGACGCATCTCTAATCTACAACGTCCATATATCGGATGGTCACCGCCCTGATATAGGCGCACCTTGGGTTGATGAAAAAGAACTGCGTAACTGCCTAATAGGACAAGGGGAGATCCCTCTACAAGAATGGACAGCGGCGATACAAAGCACGGGGTATGATGGGTTCTACTCTGGGGAATTTTTAAATGACCAGCTGTGGGAAGGCGACCATTACGACACGGCGACGAGTATGCTTTTCGGCATGAAACGTCTATTTAACTGATCTGAAAAAGTGCGACCAGTCCTCAATAAATTGAAAGCATAAAAAAAGCCGATGAATCATCGGCTTTTCATATTGAGGTGAGCGAAATATTGTCCCCCTCACGCTACTTAATTTCTCGGCACATTAAGCTAACGGCTAATGTCTGAGCAAGATACATTGAAGAGCTCAAAGAACGAAAGCCCATCACTTCGCCCTCCTCTACCTCAAAACATACGTCCATTTTACTGCCGTGCGCCATCATCTGATTATCCGCAATAGCAATAATAGGAACGCCTCTGTCGTGCGCGCATTCAATCACGTTACTCGTTTCCATCGCATACGGTGCGAACGTCACTGTAAAGAGCACATCTTTCTCATTCATGTTACGTATCATCGGCGTTAGCATGCCACCGTGATCATCTAACAGAACCACGTTATTATCCGATTTCATCAACGCATACCAAAGATAGAACGCCACCGGGTACGCTCGGCGCATCCCTTGGATATAAATGGTCTCAGCTTGGTCCATTAAGCTGACAGCACGTTCTAATTTATGAGGCGAGACTGATACTTGCAGTTTTTCTATCGCATCCACATTCGCCGCACAATAGTCATTGAAGATCGCGGTAGGTGATTCAGGTCGATATGTGTCTTGGTCTCTTGCCTTGCGCACTCGGTCTTTATAATCACGAGGTCTGTTTAGATACTGATCACGAAACAACGCCTGCATGTGGCTAAAACCGCTAAAGCCCATTGCATTGGAAAATCGACTGAGTGTCGATAACGGGACATTGGCTTGTTCCGCAATCGTTGCCATCGTTTCAACGGCGACCATCATTGGTTGAGCCAACACATAATCTGCCACTTGTTGTAACCGTTGGCTAAGCGTGTCGTAACGCTTTACGATCAGCTCTTTTAGCGAATCTAAATCAGCAGGCACTTGAAGAATTTCCGTAGTTTCAACTTCCATACCCTACATCTTTCCTGTTTTTCTGGTGTTATAAAATCAATAATACCCCAAGGCTCAGCACTCTGGGGTATTAATTCTAAGATAAAAGCTCAAAGTTTCGTATTGCTTCTTCTTTCACGTATGGCATCGCTTTTTGCATGAAGTAAATACGGTCAAATTTTTCAGGCTCATCATTCATATAACCACGTAAATTGTTGCCAAGAGCCTGCCTCAAGCAGGTACCGATATTGAACTTTGAAACCCTGCTGTGCTTGAGTTTTTCCATATCTTCATCACGAATTCCACTGGTTCCATGAATCACTAATGGAATAGGCACTTCAGCGGCGATCCGGTCAAGCAAACCAAAATCAATGGTGCATGTTGGCTCGGTCAAACGGTGGATATTTCCTACAGAGATAGCCACACAATCGGCACCACTTTCGCGGGCGAATCTCGCGGCGTCTTCCGGACTCGTATCAATCGTTTTAATATGATCTCTACCTTCATCATAAGGTACCGACCCTATTTCACCCTCTACCGATGCGCCAAGCGCATGCGCCACATCCGCGACCTTACGAGTGCGTGCAATATTCTCTTCTAAGCTAAGCTGAGAGCCGTCAAACATAACAGAACTAAAACCCGCTTTTAGCGCTCGAAACACGATGTCTTCTTCGTAAGTATGATCTAGATGCAAACACACTGGCACTGTGCTTTTGGTCGCGAGACCCAGAAACATCGCAGCCGCGGTTTCGACACCATAAAAATCCACCACGTCTTTATTACATGCCAAGATCACCGCTTTGTTCACTTCTTCCGCCGCTTCCACAACGGCGCGCGCATCCTCAAAGCCAAAAACGTTAAAACACGGTACCGAGTAATTAGACGCTGCAGCGTCAGGCAATAAATCGTTTAAATTAACCAGCATAACGTTCCCCTTATTTAAACTTGGCTATCATGTCCTTGATGCCCGGAATGGTCTCAACCTGATACTCATGGTGAGGGTCAAAGTGTTGAACTAAAGACTTCGAGGTTTTACCCACGATGATAGTGAAGTAATACATTTCATAGCCAGGCGCCGCGACGCTAGGGTGATAACCCTTGTCTATCGCAATCACAGAGCCCGTTCGAACGTGGTACACCGGGCCAAAGTCGTCTTCATGTTCATAAAGGAACTGAGCGCCAAAACCAAAGTCAGGGTTGAAGCGGAATTGGTACACTTCCTCATACAGCGTTTCTTTGCTGCCATCTTCTTTGATGCGGTCTTCGTCATGTTTATGCGGTGGGAAACCCGACCAACCACCAGCGCCGACAGTAAACAACTCGCTTACGAGTAAACGTCCGCGTTTATCGGCATTACTTTGACCCAAAACGTGTTTGATTTTACGGTGTGTTTTTGTGTCATCAGAACCGTACTGAACCATTTCCACTTCGTCTGCTCGTACACAAAACGGTTCTAAAGAGGCATCGAATTTACCGCCTGCAATCATCACGTCCGCGTCCTCACTGACACAATCGATAGTTGCGGTATAGCCCAGAGGAACATAGACAGACTCTGGTTCACCATCCCAAACGGTTCGTCGTTTACCAATATTATCAAACACCTGTGGTTCATCGCTGCCATTACTCACCGTAATACAACATGTGCCACCCGCGAGAACAATCACAGATTCATAGCCTTCAACGGTATGGATATGTTGCTCGCTCTGGCTCAAACGTACTTGGTTAAAATAACAAAGCGGGGTGACGTCATCATTCACATCGACAATCGGCTGGTTTTGGTTGTTGAACGGGGGTATATGCTTACCCATATTTCTTTCTCCTCTATCGTTGAGTCGTCTTCGCCACTCAACATAATTTTTATTGTTTCACTCATTACGGACAAAAATGCCGGGTCGAGATGGTTGCAATCCATAGTGTCTTATTACTATAAAAATACCGACCCGGCTGACTTACACCCTCGTGATAAATGAAGGTTCAAGCCCAAAGCGTTATGCTCTACTCTCTACAAAGTCGAGCAACTGTTCTTTTGTTGGCATGGCTTCTGTACAACTGGTGCCACTCACGTTAATGGCCGCCGCCGCGGTTCCATGACGAACACCGTCCTCTAGTTCACCGCCGTTCACCAAGGTCCAAATCAGTCCACCTGCAAATGAATCACCAGAGCCAAACGGTTTGTTTGCTTTCACTCTAAAAATGCCTTGCTCAAATTTATAGCCATCTTTGCAATACACTTTAGAGCCCAGCTCGCCCGCTTTGATCACAACAACCTGCGTGTTTTCACGTAAAAAACGCTGCGCGGTTTGGTCATCATCTTTGTTACCTGGAGCAAGGACGGTTTCCATCATGTCGAACTCTTCGCGATTACCAATCACGATGTCAGACAGACCTGCGGCAATGCCGTAATAAATCGACGCATCCACATCGGTGCGCCATGAATAAGGACGATAATCCACATCAAGAATCACCACCGTGCCGCTTCTGCGAGCATGTTCCATCGCGATAAGCGTGGCTTCTCGGCTTGGGCTTTCAGATAGCGCAGTACCCGTTACCACCAGTGTTTTTGAGCTGGCAATATAGTCCGCACTCACTTGCTCTGGCTTGATAGTGAGGTCAGAGGCGTTGTTGCGATAGATAAGAACCGTACAGTCACTGGGCTTCATTTCAGTAAACGCCACCGAAGTACGAGAACCCGAGTCATCCGTCATCATGCCGTCAAGGTTAATACCCTGCTCTTGCATGTAGCCTTTGACGTAGCCACCAAACGCATCATTGGCAACACAGCCAATAAACCCGGTTTTACCGCCCAAGCGGCTAATCGCCACCGCAATGTTTGCTGCTGATCCGCCCACAAATTTGTTGAAACCGGTAATGTCGGCCATGTCGGTATTAAATTCACGCGCATAAAGGTCAACCCCAGCGCGACCTAACACGATGGCGTCGAGCTTGCGATCCTGAGGGAGTGCAATCTTAGTCATAGTGTTTCCCTATTAGTTGTATTCTACCCAAGCCGCATTTTGGTCTGCAGACTCCACACACTTCTCGCATAAACGAACCCCCTCGATACCAGCGTCAATGCCTGGGAACCAAATCTCAGACAAGGCATTTTGGTCATCACGATCAGCGGCATCAAAAGCCAGTGCAAAACGGTGATAAAGGTTCGCCCAAGACTCAAAATAGCCTTCTGCATGACCACCGCCAACGCGATTCGCTGCCACACCCGGTGCATCTTGGTGCAAGTAACCCATGCCACGCTCTAAGATGCGCGATGGCTCACCTTGGACTTCTAAGCGAAGTTGGTTGGGCTGCTCATCCCACCATTCAATCGACGCTTTTGAGCCGACGATTCGGATTTTCTGTTGGTGCATAGAACCTGCATTCACCGCTGATGCCCAAAGTGTCCCGACCGCGCCGCCTTTAAATTCCATCATGACGTGCGCGTTATCTTCTAACGGCGTGCGTGACTTAATGAAGCTTTGACGCATGCAAGACAAACGGTCGACCTCTAAGCCTGTCATCACTTCACACAAGTAAAAGGCGTGGGTGCCAATATCACCTAACACATAAGTTGGGCCTGAAACTTCTGGGCTAACACGCCATTTCAAACCTGGATCGTTAAGTTCATATTCTTCATTGTGAAACCCGTGAGCAAATTGCATGTTGATGACGCGAATGTCACCTAAATCACCACGCTGTACCATTTCACGCGCTTGCTGAACCATAGGGAAACCGCTGTAGCCGTACATCACACCAATGACACGGTTGTTTTGAGCGGCGATGACTTTTAGCTCTTCTGCTTCTTCTGAAGTAAAAGTGATCGGTTTTTCACAGACCACATGAAGATTGGCTTCTAGAGCCGCTTTGCAGATTTCATAGTGCGTTGAGTTTGGTGTTGCGATAGACACCGCCTGAATGCCATCTTCACGCTGCGCTTCCGCAGCAAACATTTCTTTATAGTTGGCGTAGCAACGATCGCCAGCTAAGCCCAAGTTGGTACCAAAGTCACGGCAGCGATCGGCGTCAAGATCAAACGCTCCAGCGACTAATTTGAACAAACCATCACGCTGCGCAGCATTGCGGTGGGAATAACCAATCTGACTACCACGTCCTCCACCAATCATTGCCCAGCGTAGAGGTTGTTCAAAGCGACGTTCTTCATTAAACATAATTTTGCTCCGTTACCTGATACATCCGATCACACGGATGTATCGTGGTTAAGTTATTGAGATTTTGTAATATTCTTTTTAAACACCGCGGCGCTGACTGACGCGACCTTCTTCCCAGTCGGCCACTTTCTTGGCGGTCTCTTCATTGCGAGTCACTTCAGGAAGCCCAACTTCCCACCAACAGTCACACTTAGACCAAGCAGCTGGAGAAACCGGGTCAATATCAACAACAATGACGTAAGTGCGGTCCGCTTCTTTTGCTCTTGCAAACGCGGCATCAAATTCAGTTATTGAGGTTAATTTTTCACTTATCGCGCCTTGTGCTTCAGCGTGCTTGGCAAAATCGACGCGAGCCAACTCACCATCTGGTCGACGACAATCTTCTAGCAAGTTATTAAATGACTCGTTGCCCGTGTTGTTTTGTAGTTTGTTGATAACGGCGAAACCACCGTTGTCACACACTACGACAATCATTTTGTGCCCAGTTAGCACTGACGAGTAAATGTCCGAGTTTTGGATTAGGTATGAACCATCACCGACAAGAACCACGACATCATTATCAGGGTTGGCAATTTTAGCGCCCCAGCCACCCGCAATTTCGTAACCCATGCAGGAATAACCAAAGTCGATATCAAATTTACCAATTTGGTAGTTTTGCCAGTTCATCGAGAGCTCAGCGGGTAAGCCACCAGCGGCAGTCAGAACGGTGTCACCCTCTTCCATACTGTGATTAAGTTTGCCAATTACCTCAGCATAAGAAGAGGTACCCGCAAGTAATTCACCGTCTTGTGGGTGGGTGCGTCGGTGAACCAACGCTTTCCACTCATCCGCTTCTGCTTTGGCTTTCGCAGCCCACTCGTCACTTGAGCGCCAGTCCGCCAACAGGCCTGAAAGCTTGTTCATACAGGTTTGTGCATCACCCAACACTGGGTGTGAACGGTGTTTAATCGCATCAAATTTAGCCACGTTGATGCTAATAAGTTGCATATCTGGGTTTTTAAATACGCTCCAAGAACCAGTGGTGAAGTCTTGTAAACGCGTACCAATGGCAACCACCACGTCGGCTTCATTCGCCATGTGGTTGGCAGAATTAGAACCTGTCACACCAATAGGCCCAGCATTCAACGGGTTGTCTTGCAGCATAGTGGCGCGACCAGCAATGGTTTCCACCACTGGAATATTGTGCTTAGCAGCAAATGCCGCAAGTTCATCGGTCGCCAATGAGTAATGCACCCCACCACCAGAAATAATCAGTGGTTTTTTCGCTTGAGTTAGAATCGCTTTCGCTTCTTCGAGCACAATCATTTCCGGCTCAGGGCGACGGATTCGGTGACATTTTTCAGCAAAAAAGACTTCCGGGAAATCATAAGCCAAGCCTTGGACATCTTGAGGCAAGCCAAGGAAAACTGGACCACAAGTTGCTGGGTCAAGCATGGTATCTAGCGCTTGAGGTAGCGTATGCATCAGCTGTGAAGGCGACAACACACGATCCCAATAACGAGTAAGAGGTTTGAACGCGTCGTTAGAGGTGACCGATGGATCTTCAAAGTTTTCTGGTTGCTGAAGCACAGGGTCTGGTAGACGACTAACGTAAGCATCACCCGAAATAAGTAAGAGAGGCAGGCGGTTAGTATGAGCAATACCCGCTGCAGTGACCATGTTCGTTGCGCCAGGTCCAATTGAGCTCGTCGCGATGCCAATACGTTGGCGTTTATTCGCTTTTGCATAAGCAATGGCCGCGGTCGCCATGGATTGCTCGTTTTGACCACGCCACGTCGGGATTTGTTCTTCGATATTCTTAAGCTGCTGACCAAAACATGTCACATTGCCGTGACCAAAAATGGCAAAGGCAGCACCAAACAGTTGCTCTTCTTTTCCATCGACTACAATTTTCTGCGCTGCAAGGTATTTCGCTAGGGCTTCAGCAACAGTTAGGCGTACAGTTTTCATCTTCTTCCTCGATATTTCTTACACGCAATTGGTACATTGCCGTGCCAATTGCGTATTCCATATATGTCGACTTTTTGGCTTATTGTTGGGTTCCCCTTCAATAAGCCATTTTTTATTACAAGCCGTATTTATTCGCGTAGCCTGTGATGTTCTCGTACGCGGTTTTTGCAAACGTTAGTGGATGTGCTTTAGCCGGATCTTGCTCGGCTTCGACTAATAACCAGCCTTCGTAGTTACGGGCTTTAAGCGCCGCAAACACGTCGTCATAATTCACATCGCCGGTACCTGGAACGGTAAACACGCCATCAAGCACTGCATTTAGGAATGATTTGTCTGCATCACGCGCCGCATTCATCACTTCAATACGCAGATCTTTAAAGTGCATATGACCAATACGGTGACCCCAGCGCTCAATAATATTGACTGGATTACCACCACCGTACGTGATGTGACCAGTATCCAAAGTGAGGTACACAGAATCACCCGTCAGTTCCATCAAGCGGTTGATGTCTTCTTCTGTCTCAACAATCGTGCCCACGTGGTGGTGGAAAGACAGTTTGATATCGTGCTTGTTTAATAGGTAGTCAGCGACCGTTGTCAATTTGTCCGCGTACGTTTTCCACTCGTCATCCGTTAAAATAACGCGAGATGACAATGGCTTAGTAATATCACCATGAACCGTATTGCTCACTTCACCGTAAACCATCGCTTTACAGCCAGCCGCTTTAAGTAGGAGGATGTGACCTTGCATTTCTGCAATTTCTTCTTCGGCGGTTAATGTCATTAAATTGCCACTGAACCAACCAGACGCCAGCACTAAATTGTGGTTTTTAAGCAGTGGAATAAGAACTTCTGGCTCTCTTGGGTATTTTGTCCCTAGCTCTGTGCCAGTAAAACCAGATTCCGACATTTCACTCAAACATGTCTCCAACGGGATTTCGCCACCAAGCTCTGGCATATCATCGTTTGTCCAAGTTAAAGGACTAATTCCATATTGAACTTTGCTCATGTTCGTACTCCAAAAATGTTTTTATAAGTTAAATGTAATGAGGTCCGTTATTTTCTAATCACTGCAAATGCGTATGTGGTAGAAAGGTTGACCGCACCAGTTTGCTTCACTGGGGACCAATATAATCTAAAAAACACATCATGAAAAATATTTTTCACTCAAAATGAATTAATGGAAAATTTAAATGAAAGTTGAAAAAAGCTAGGGTTTTCGCGGGCTAAAGGGGAAAAGTGGCACAGATCACACTTGGGATATATTGAATTAAATCAATAACTTAACACCATGATGACATTCGATAAATATTTTCCATATGTTGATCGACTTAACATTATAAAACAATGGGTCATTTAATTTATAGCCCTATTTAGCCTGAGGCTTTATGATTTACCTCGTCGCCAATATGAAAAATATTTATCAAACGTATTTACAATTATTATTATATTCGCTGGCGACTTATTGAATCCGATACGCTTACCCTACATTCATTGGTTGATCGGATAGCTGCCCACACTGCCTTATTTGATGGTTAAGTTAGTGCCGGGTCTCATACAAAGGAGCATGTAATGTCACCTAACTCTGAGACACAGTCTCATAAACACAATATCGCCTATATCGTTAGAATTTGTTGTATCGCCGCATTAGGAGGGATCTTGCTCGGCTACGATACCGCCGTAATATCAGGTGCTATTGGACCCATTAGAGATTATTTCGGCTTAACACCAGCGCAGACTGGCTGGGCCGTATCAAGTGTTGTTCTGGGCAGTATCATTGGCGCGGTATCAGCGGGGACCGTTGCTCTTAAATATGGACGTCGAAGCGCATTATTCTTATCAGCGGTACTATTCATTATATCCGCCATTGGTTCTGCCATTGCTCCCACTTTTACCATCTATGTATTATTAAGAATCGTGGGCGGCGTGGCAGTTGGCATCGCTTGTGTGGTTTCTCCAATGTATATGTCGGAAGTCGCGCCTAAAGATTTTCGAGGACGTGCGGTCAGTATGTTCCAACAATCCGCTGTGATTGGTCAAACCGGCGTCTTCTACGTTAACTACCTAATCGCCAAAGGCATGTCTGAAGCTTGGCTGGTTGATGTCGGTTGGCGCTGGATGTTGGCATCAGAGGTATTGCCTGCAGCATTATTTGGTTGCTTACTGATCATGATTCCAGAATCGCCACGCTGGCTTGTATTGAAGGGCCAACTTGGTAAAGCAAAAGAAACCCTTTCCCGTATATCAAACCCTGAACATGCTGACCGTGTTATTCTTGATATTCAAAAATCATTAGTGCCAGCAAACGCATCAAAAAACAGCAAAATCAGCCTACGCTCACCGCTTCTATTTTCAATTTTAGTCATTGGTACCTTTGTTGCCGCCGCGCAACAACTGACTGGTATTAACGTCATCATGTACTATACACCTGAAATTCTAAAACCTATCGCGGGTGGTACTGAAAACGCGTTATTCCAAACAACGTTTGTCGGCATTGTTTTCATTCTTGGTAACGCACTAGGTATGTACTTAATCGATAAAGTTGGTCGCTTACCACTAATGAAATACGGCACGCTTGGCTGTGCATTGGGCATGACGATTGTGGGCTATGTCCTCTACACCGGAACAGAAGGCTACGCTGCTTTATTTGCCTTGTGTTTGTATGTGGTGGCTTATGCGACGTCGTGGGGCTGCGCATGCTGGACCATGATTTCTGAAATATTCCCGAACAGCATTCGTTCACGAGCGATGGCTATCGCGGTTGGTGCTCAGTGGTTTACGGGATTCATCGTCACTCAAAGCTTCCCTATGCTCAATGAAAACCCGTATCTAAAAGAGAACTTCAATGGCGCCTTTGCTTTCTGGGTATTCGCAGCATTGTCACTGATTTGTATGGTGATTGTTGTTAAATATGTCCCTGAAACTAAAGGGGTTAGCCTTGAAGATATGGAAAAGGTCATGGCTAAAAAGTTAGGAAAAAAAGCGCCAGTTAAGACAACTGAAGCAACTGTATAAATCACACAACCATCGTAATAACAGGCTATTTGAGTGAATAGCCTGTTTTCTTTTTCACTATAAGCCGCGGTAGAATCTATGTTAGATAAAATGGCGTTCTTTATTTATGTCGTACGCACAGGTTCGATCTCAGCGGCGGCCCGAAAACTGAATATCTCCGTTTCCGCAGGAAGCCGATGGTTACAAGAGCTGGAGCAAAAGTTTGGCTTGCCCCTATATCGACGTAATAACCGCCTGTTGAAACCCACACCCGCGGGTCAAAAACTCTTCGACGATTTTTCCATTATTGTCGATCGTTCGGAAGCCGTGGTGCGTAGCATGCAAGATTATCAACAGTACGATAAAGGTCATATCGATATTATCTGCACACCCGTCTTTGCTAACCATTTCTTAATGGAAAAAATAAGCCAATACTTAACGTCTAACCCGAACGTGACGTTCAATCTCAACATCACCCCTTGGGCGCTCGATCATGCTGCTGACAGTGATATCACCATCAGCGCCAATGCCTCCTATCAGGGTTACCGAGAGCGCGATCTGCATTTGGTACGCCGCGAAATCATGCAAAGTCCATTTGTCGTTGTCGCTTCACCGGACTACCTGACAAAACATATGACCCCTGCTGCTCCTTGTGAGTTAACCAACCACCAATGTCTATTTGCCACCACCCTGACCGGCAGCAATGACTGGGTGTTTCATCAAAATAATGAATGCCAGATAGTAAAGGTGCCTAAGTCACTCGAGGTCAACGATAGCGACCTATTGTTGCAGGCAACATTAAACGGGGCAGGTATTGCCTACTTGCCATTATTTTTGGTCGACGATTACATTAAGCGTGGCGAAATCATCCCCATTTTGGAGGATTTTGATACCAGTGTTTGGAGCTTAAATGTTTATTATCAGCCACCTGCTACGGCGTCAGCCGTCGCCATCCACTTTAAAGAGTTTCTGTTAGCGTAGCGGTTAAAAGCAACTCGTTTAACAAGGTCAATCAATACCTCGAGTGTCACCGAGCATATTAGCGACACCACATTTCTAAGCACATCGCCCTTCCTCGCTCGCGATTTTCTATTGTGAGTAATCACAAGTTTGCAATGAATCCATGTGTACATGCATTCATTTGCGTTATAACAAGCTAACGTTCACAACCAATGAGATAACGATCATGGAAAATACTTTTGAGCACAAAATGCCAAATAGAGACGGGTATTTCGGCGAATATGGGGGAAGTTTTATTCCACCTCAGCTTCAAGAAATTATGGATGAGATTAGTGCAGCCTACGATGAATGTCGCCAAGATCCGGCTTTCAAGGCCGAGTTGGCCCGCCTTTATAAGCATTTTGTTGGTCGCCCAAGTCCTATTTTCCATGCTCAAAATCTCTCACAGAAATACGGCGCTGATATTTACTTAAAGCGTGAAGATTTGAACCACACTGGCGCTCACAAGATCAACCATTGTTTGGGCGAAGCCTTAATCGCCAAAAAGCTGGGTAAGAAGAAACTGATTGCAGAAACAGGGGCTGGACAACATGGTGTTGCCTTGGCGACGGCAGCTGCATTAGTCGGACTTGAGTGTGATATTTATATGGGCGAAGTCGATATCGCTAAAGAGCACCCAAATGTGGTACGGATGCGTATTTTAGGAGCAAACGTCATCCCCGCTACTCATGGTCGTAAAACATTAAAAGAGGCGGTAGATGCCGCATTTGAAGCTTATTTATCAGATCCACACACTCAACTCTACGCAATTGGTTCCGTGGTTGGCCCCCACCCCTTCCCTGCGATGGTTCGCGATTTCCAATCCATTATTGGTAACGAGGCTCGTATCCAGTTTCAAGAGATGACCAATACCTTACCTAACAATCTTGTTGCCTGCGTTGGAGGTGGGTCTAACGCCATGGGACTCTTTAGCGCCTTCTTAGAAGACGACCAAGTCGCCATCTATGGTGTTGAACCATCCGGTCGCGATTTGCATTCCGTTGGTGAGCATGCGGCCACGCTGACACTCGGTGAGCCTGGAGTCATGCACGGTTTCAAGTCTTATATGCTGACGGACAAAAACGGCGAACCGCAAGAAGTTTACTCCGTTGCAAGTGGGTTAGATTATCCGTCGGTTGGTCCACAACATGCCTACCTAAAAGATTCTGGGCGAGTGAATTATGGTCACATCAACGATCAAGAAGCCATCGATGCATTCTTTGAACTATCTCGACTAGAAGGCATCATCCCAGCCATCGAGTCCGCTCATGCGGTGGCCTATGCTATTAAGCTAGCTCAACTAGGTGAAAAAGGATCGATATTGCTTAACTTGTCTGGCCGTGGTGACAAAGACATCGATTTTGTCGTTGAAAACTATGGCAGCGACTACGGAATAGAGACATTAGTTTAACGCGACACGCAGACTAAAACCCCTTTCACTGGCGATGCTAAGTTCTAGCTTCGCCAGCAGTACCTTTCTCAGTAAGTGATAATATCAACATTAACTCCATTCATAGTACAAACATTTAGAATAATCATCTTCTCAATGTGATTTTTTGGATATAAAAGCGAAAATGTAGAAATTAATTCCATAAAACACGCAACCCATTCGCCTCACTTATTTTATGACGCTAAATTACTGGCTAACGTTTGCACGTGCGAACGTAACGAAAGTAAAGATCCGCGCAGCAGTACGTCCAAACCATTTACAAGAGATGTACCGTTAAAATTATAAGAGAAGGGAATAGTATGAAGAATTCAAAAGTTCTTTTACCAGTGGTTGCTATCGGGCTTGCAATGAGCCCACAGGTTTTTAGCCATGGCTATGTATCAGCCATTGAAAATGGTATTGCGGAAGCCAGGGGGACATTATGTAAATTCCCCGCCAGCACGGGTGAAAAAAATACGGGTTGTGGTTCAGTACAGTGGGAACCACAAAGTATTGAAGGACCTGAAGGTTTTCCTCAAGGCGGGCCTGTAGATGGGCAAATTGCTAGCGCTGGGCTCACTCAATTTTCCCCACTCAAC
Source organism: Vibrio qingdaonensis (assembly GCF_026191675.1). GTDB lineage: Bacteria > Pseudomonadota > Gammaproteobacteria > Enterobacterales > Vibrionaceae > Vibrio > Vibrio qingdaonensis. The sequence continues at coordinate 27,134 of NZ_JAKRRY010000035.1, forward strand.
GAACAAACGGCTGACCGCTGGGTCAAACGCCCTATTACCTCTGGGATGCAAAATTTTGAATGGACGTTTACCGCAAACCACGTCACTAGGGACTGGAAATACTATATTACGAAGCCAGATTGGAACCCTAATCAAGCACTCACTCGCGATTCGTTGGATTTGACTCCTTTCTGCGTCGTTAACGGTAATATGGAAAAACCACCTAAACTGATGTCACACCAATGCCAAGTGCCGGAACGTAGTGGTTATCAAGTCATTCTTGCTGTCTGGGATGTGGGCGATACCGCTGCCGCTTTCTACAATGTTATTGATGTCGAGTTTAGTGGCGAAAACCCTGGTATTCCGGGTTGGACACCAGCTGGTAGCATCAACCCGACAATGGATCTTAATACTGGTGATTCGGTCTATACTCGTGTGTTTGATAACAATGGCGAGTTACCACACCTTTCCACCAGCATTACGATTGAAAGCGCTGACCAAGGCCAAGCTAATCAATGGGCTCATGCTCTTGCGACTAAAATCAATAGCGATCGCACCGATATTAAAGCGGGCTCCATGGACAGTCAGGGAAATGCCACGCCTATTTACGGAGCAAACCCTCTGTATGTCGCTGAAAATAGTGCTTTAGAGCGCGTGGAAATTGGCTATGACATCGTAACGCCTCCACCTGTGATTGGTGTCGACATTTCTGGACTACAACCAGAATATATTCTATCGGATTCCCCCGTAGAGCTCGCACTGGTCATCTCGGCAACGGGTAACGTTAAAGTTGAAATGGACGTCTACAACCACGGCCAAGAATCGCTTGCTAACCAGAAGGTTACACTAGCAGATGGTGAATCAAAAAATGTCAGCCTGCTATTGTCTAAATCCGAGCCGGGGCATCACATGCTTGTGACTCGCGTAAAAGATGAAAATGATAACCTGATTGATCAAACAACGCGTGATTTCATGTTAGTCGATGCAACTGAGCCTGGCGATTACGATTTCGTTTTCCCAAATAGCTTGTCTCAATACACAGAAGGGACGAAGGTATTAGCGACGGATGGTCAGATTTATCAATGTAAACCTTTCCCATATTCAGGCTACTGTATTCAGTGGTCACCCACTGCAACGCAGTATGAACCGGGTGTGGGCAGCCATTGGACATCAGCATGGACTAAGCTGAACTAATAATCGTCATTCGTATTATCAGGCACCTTATTGTTCCAACAAGGTGCCTTTTTTGTTACTAGGACAAATGACGTTAAGTTAGATCAGCGCGCTTGTTCAAACATATCAACATAGAAATCGCTCGCTAGATCAATCCTATCACACCTATGCCTCTACAAGCATAACAATAGAAATGACCATTCCACCACTCAATCTCACTAGCAATCCTTTGCTTTAGATAAAAACATCATAAAGTAAACAAATTGAATAGTTTTTTAATGACTCATGAGAATACTAATGAATTGTTTTAAATAACAAAAATATCATAAAGCCATATTTATTGTATTCTTCACTCAAAAACTCTACTTGACTCTAAAAGTTACATCTCCATAATGCACGCCGTTTGCGCGAAATAAGCAGGCATTCCGTAAGGAATTTGACTTAAGTATTTTGATTTAACGAGAGGTAAAAAATGGCTGCGGATAATAACTACAGTCTTGGACCGGTTCCCACATCGGCTAGGAAAGGGGTAGCGTCACTCACTATGGTGATGCTGGGACTGACATTTTTTTCCGCAAGTATGTGGACAGGTGGTTCCCTCGGTACCGGACTCTCTTTTAATGACTTCTTCCTCGCGGTTCTCATCGGCAACTTAATCCTCGGCATCTATACTTCTTTTCTTGGTTACATCGGCTCTTCTACTGGCCTCTCTACACATCTTCTTGCTCGTTTCTCTTTTGGTTCTAAAGGCTCATGGCTTCCATCAATTTTACTTGGCGGCACTCAAGTAGGCTGGTTTGGTGTTGGCGTGGCGATGTTTGCTATTCCAGTACAAAAAGCCACAGGCATTGATACCAATACGCTAATTATCGTCAGTGGCCTACTAATGACGGCGACTGTTTACTTTGGCATTTCTGCCTTGATGGTACTTTCTACTATCGCGGTGCCTGCTATTGCTATACTCGGTGGTTACTCTGTATTCACAGCGGTTGATAGCGTTGGCGGTGTCGCCGAGCTACAAAAAATACAACCATCCGAACCCATAGACTTTTCAGTCGCACTTGCGATGGTCGTTGGTTCCTTTGTCAGCGCAGGTACGCTCACTGCCGATTTCGTTCGTTTTGGTAAGAAACCAAAAGGCGCGGTGTTTATTACCATGACGGCCTTTTTTATTGGTAACTCACTGATGTTTATCTTCGGCGCAGCTGGTGCGGCAGTAACGGGTCAATCTGATATTTCTGAAGTGATGATTGCACAGGGCTTACTACTGCCTGCTATCATTGTGCTTGGTTTGAACATTTGGACCACCAACGATAACGCGCTTTACGCGTCTGGTTTAGGTTTCTCCAATGTAACGGGATTGCCAAGCAAATACATCTCTATGGCTAACGGTGTCGTAGGCACACTCTGCGCACTGTGGTTATACAACAATTTTGTTGGTTGGTTGACGTTCCTATCCATTGCGATTCCTCCTATCGGCGGCGTTATCATTGCGGATTTCATTGCGAATCGTAAAAAGTATCAGCATTTTGAAACTACTCAATTCCAAACGGTGAACTGGGCAGGTATTATTGCGGTCGCGTTGGGTGTAGCGGCAGGACACTTCTTACCAGGTGTGGTTCCAGTGAATGCCGTACTCGGTGGTGCTTTGAGCTATCTTGTATTAAACCCAATGCTCAATAAAAACAGTGCAGCACTTGCTAGCGCTGATACTCAATAATTAGGAAGTGCCAGTTATGTCATCTCTACTCATTCAAAATACCGCGATTGATCAACGAGAAGGTCGCTTTGACATTCTTGTTGAAAACGGCGTGTTCACGGCAATCGAGGCCGCAGGCTCACAACCAATGCAGGCTGATCGCGTCATCAATGCTGACGGACACATGGCCGTCGCACCATTTTGTGAACCTCATATCCATTTAGATACCACGCAAACGGCTGGAGAGCCGAGTTGGAACATTTCTGGAACACTATTTGAAGGCATTGAGCGCTGGTCAGAGCGTAAAGCATTACTGTCTATTGAAGACGTTAAAAAACGCGCTAAGCAGACGCTAAAATGGCAAATCGCCAATGGTGTCCAACATGTTCGTACCCACGTTGATGTCTCTGATCCAACACTCATTGCGCTTAAAGCTATGGTGGAAGTACGCGAAGAAATGAAACCTTGGGTCGACATTCAAATCGTTGCGTTCCCTCAAGAAGGCATTTTGTCTTATCCCAACGGTAAAGCACTACTCGAACAAGCGGTTCAGCTTGGCGCAGATGTGATTGGTGCGATTCCACACTTCGAATTTACTCGCGAATACGGTATCGAATCACTGCACTACGTCTTTGAGCTTGCCAACAAGTACAATTGCTTGATTGACGTCCACTGTGATGAGATTGACGACGAGCAGTCACGCTTTGTTGAAACACTCGCGGCACTGGCACACAAATATGAAATGGGTGACAAGGTCACAGCTAGCCACACCACAGCCATGCATTCATACAATGGTGCGTATGCTTCACGCCTATTCCGTCTTTTAAAAATGTCGGGTATCAGCTTTGTTGCTAACCCGTTGGTGAACATTCACCTACAAGGTCGTTTTGATGACTACCCGAAACGTCGTGGTGTCACACGCGTAAAAGAAATGCTTGCTGCTGATATTAACGTCTGCTTTGGTCATGATGATGTCTTTGACCCTTGGTATCCATTAGGTACAGCAAACATGCTACAAGTACTGCACATGGGCCTGCATGTCTGCCAAGTCATGGGTTATGATCAAATCAATCAATCGTTGGATTTGATCAGTACCAACTCAGCTAAGACACTCAACATCCAGGCCACGCATGGATTAGATTTGGGTAAAGACGGAAGCTTATTGCTTCTGCCTGCCGACAATGGATTTGATGCCGTTCGACGCCAAGTACCGGTCAGTTACTCAATCCGCAAGGGTGAGATTATTGCCACAACGAAACCTGCACAAACGCAGATTCACTTAGATGCGGTTGAAGACGTCACATTTAAGCGCTAGCCCGAAGGACATCTCCCTTCATATCGGCTTCTACCCAGGGCAACAATTGTATGATTGTTGCCCTGTTTTGTGCTCGTCGTCATGAGAATTTCATTTAATCGCCCAATTGCTGTGCTAAACTAATTTTGCTCTGGTGTTCAGAGTTATTTAACGTAAGAGTAAAAAGAGTGCGAGTTGTATTGTCAGATAGTTCCATATGCGAGTATTTGTCATTCGTTTTATCCATTTACGCCTCGATTAAATAAACAGAACCACTAAGCAAGACAGCCGCAAGGCGAGCGTTTTAATCTGAAAGGTAAGGGACAAAAAATGTCTAACACAAGTACTGGCAAAGTAAAATGGTTCAATGAAGAAAAGGGTTACGGATTCATCGAGCAAGAAAATGGCGGAGCAGACGTATTCGTTCACTTCCGTGCTATTTCTGGTGACGGATTCAAAACTCTAAAAGAAGGCCAAGCGGTCACTTTCGAAGTTGAACAAGGTCAAAAAGGCCCACAAGCGACTAACGTTGTTCCTCAATAACAGCGCGCTAAAAATTTCTAGGCTTCGAGTAATCGAGGCCTTTTTTATACCCGCTCGTTAGCAAAGCAACCACTAACCCATTAAAAACAAGTGGTTAGCCAATTACACTCGCTTACTCTCTCCAACTTCCATCGTTTGGAAGCCCCCCATATCAGACGTTCAAAGACCTCATCAACCAACGCATAATCAAGGACATACCAGCCCCCTCTCACGACAATAATTCTCTATCGAATCGATAAAAATCTTTCATTAGACTCAGGCGCCTTTTTATCCGTTAATGCGTCCGACTCTAGAGGGCGTTTTCTCCACAACTTTGCCCTGCTAAGAGGTGTTTCGTGACCATCAAGGACGACAATCACGGGGTGTAATTTTTCAGGTTAACGCTAATATTCATTATCCAATCGAGAAAGATTAGTAAAACCTATTGCTTTGGTAATATAAGCCGTGACTAACACTTCCAAACTTGACCATGTTCGTGCTAACTACAATGTGCAACATTGGAGCCAAAACTTCTTCGGTATCAATGATGATGGCGACGTTTACGTCTCACCACGTCAAGATGCTCAACATCATATTCCCTTAACTCGTATCGCTCAGGCTTTGGAAGATAAAGGTCTCACACTTCCGGCGTTGGTGCGCTTTCCGCAAATTATTCACCAACGTGTCCACGGTATCTGTGACGCTTTTAACCAAGCAATTAATGATTACGGTTATCAAAATGATTACTTGCTGGTTTACCCAATTAAAGTAAACCAACAAAAAGATGTGGTTGAGCAAATCCTAGCAAGCCAAGCTGAAGCAGAAACTAAGCAGCTCGGCCTAGAAGCCGGCAGCAAACCCGAACTACTTGCCGTGCTTGCAATGGCGCAACGTGCAAGCTCTGTCATCGTCTGTAACGGCTATAAAGACCGTGAGTACATTCGTTTGGCACTCATTGGTGAGAAGCTAGGGCACAAAGTCTTTATCGTGTTAGAAAAGCTGTCAGAGCTTGATACGGTATTAAGAGAGGCTCGTAGCCTCAATGTTAAGCCACGCATTGGCTTACGTATTCGCTTAGCGTCTCAAGGTGCAGGAAAATGGCAATCAAGCGGTGGTGATAAATCTAAATTTGGTTTGTCCGCTTCGCAAGTGCTACAAGTCGTTGAGCGCCTAAAGCAAGAAGATCAATTGGATATGCTGCAACTTGTGCATTTCCACTTGGGCTCGCAAATGGCGAATATTCGTGACGTACGTAATGGTGTGAACGAATCGGCTCGCTTTTACTGCGAGTTGCGTAAAATGTCTGTGCCGATTGCCTACTTTGATGTAGGTGGTGGCCTAGCGGTTGATTACGATGGTAGTCGCAGCCAATCAAGCAGCTCTATGAACTACGGGCTGGCTGAATATGCTCGTAACATTGTTAGCACGGTAGGTGACGTCTGTGCGCTGTATGACGAAAAAGCGCCAGTGATCATTTCAGAATCTGGCCGTTCATTAACCGCGCATCACGCTGTGCTTATCACCAATGTTATTGGTACTGAAAGCTATGCCAGCGAGCAAGTGGATGCGCCGTCTGAGGAAGCGCCGATTTTACTGCAAAACATGTGGCAGAACTGGCAAAACCTAAAATCGGGAACCGATGCTCGTGCGTTGATCGAAATTTATAACGATACGCAAAGCGATCTATCAGAAGCTCAAACCCTGTTCGCAACAGGTGTGGTGGATTTGCACCAAAGAGCATGGGTAGAGCAATTGAGCTTAACCATTTATGGCGAATTGCATCGTCAGATGGACAACAAAAACCGTTTCCACCGTCCAATTCTTGACGAATTGAACGAGCGATTGGCCGATAAGTTCTTTGTGAATTTCTCGCTGTTCCAATCATTACCCGATGCATGGGGTATTGAGCAGGTATTCCCTGTTCTTCCATTATCTGGTTTAGACAGAGAAGACCAAACTCGAGCCATTATGCTTGATATTACTTGTGATTCAGACGGTACCATTGAGCAGTATGTTGATGGGCAAGGTATTGAATCCACATTACCGGTTCCTGCATGGAACAAGGATCAACCCTACTTAATGGGCTTCTTCCTTGTTGGCGCTTACCAAGAAATTTTGGGCGACATGCACAATTTATTTGGTGATACACACAGTGCAGTGGTGAATGTCACAGATAGTGGTGATATTGATTTCGCGACCATCGATCTTGGTGATACGGTGGAAGACATGATGCGTTATGTGCACATTGACGTTGATGCTATTCGTAGTAACTATAGAGAACTGGTTGAGCGTCATATTCATACTGACGAGCAAGCACTTATTTTAGAAGAGTTAGAGTATGGCCTAACCGGTTATACCTATCTAGAGGATTTATAAATGAATGATTTGTTTACAAAAACTGATTATTCTCTGTATTCGAATGCGATGACATTTGTCCGCCGTCCTTACGTGAGAAACCCGATTGGAACCGACGCTGATGTGGTGGTTCTAGGTGTACCACTCGACATGGCGACCTCTGGCCGTCCCGGCGCGCGTTTAGGCCCAGATGCTATCCGACGTGCGTCTGTCAATCTTGCGTGGGAAGGGAAAAAGTTCCCTTGGACATTTAACGTATTTGATAAACTCAAAGTCATCGACTCAGGTGATCTGGTTTTTGACTGTGGTGATGCTGAAGATTTTACGTATCGTTTAGAAGCCGCGACAAGCGACATCTTAAAAAATGGCAAAACCATGCTCGCACTTGGTGGTGATCACTTCATTACGCTGCCAATTTTACGTGCTTATGCAAAACACCACGGTGAAATGGCGTTGATTCATTTTGACGCTCATACCGATACTTATGCGAATGGCAGCAGCTACGATCACGGGACGATGTTTTATCATGCGCCAAAAGAAGGCCTGATCTCACCGAAGCACTCGGTTCAGGTTGGGATTCGCACGGAATATGACTACGACGATCATGGTTTCAACGTCATTAATGCCATGCAAGCTAATGATATGAGTGTCGAAGAAATCGTGGCGCAGATTAAAGCCATCACAGGTGATAAACCGGTTTATATCACGTTTGATATTGATTGCTTAGATCCCGCCTTTGCTCCGGGTACCGGCACCCCAGTTTGTGGTGGCCTTAACTCTGATAAAGTGTTGAAAATTATCCGTGGTTTAGCCGGTATGAACGTAGTTGGCATGGATGTGGTTGAAGTATCGCCTCCGTACGACCAGAGCGATCTTACTGCATTAGCCGGGGCGACTATTGCTCTTGAGTTACTGTACGTATTGGCGTCAAAACCAACGGTTGCCGATTAAAGCGACGCACTCGAAGCTAAGCGCGATGATAAGAATCTAAGTCCGATGATAAGAAGCTAACTCTGGTCATTAAAGTCGATAGCTAGCATTCATCAACAACTCAGATCACAAAAAGGGGGGATTCTCAATGAATCCCCCCTTTTTTCATTAGCCCAGTTAACCTAATAGGCTAACGCTTTTAATAGACTGAGTGCGCTTTTCAACAAACTAAGGCGCATTCCACCAGCGGATGTTCGCTAATACCATCGCAAATCGTGTGTCGGCTAACAACATAAATGGCGTATCAAGTTGGCTTAATTCCACCCCGTTGTTAATAAATTCTTCGCTTGAAACCGTGACGGTCACAAACTCATCAAGAGTTTGCAGTTGCTCCGTAATATCAATTTTCACAACACTCGCCACTAAGCCATGTTCTTGTCGATATTGCACTGCCACATACACGCTACCGGCTGGGCACTCGCTAACCTTAACGTCAAAACTCAAACCACCTTTTGAATGTGCAAAACGACTGAAGTCTTCGGTTTCCCCATCCGTTGTTGCAATGAACACTGACGCGCCAGCCGCTTTGAATTCAAGGCTTACTGCATCTTGCTGTTGCTGGTAGTTATAGGGTTTAGTCTCGATCGATGCAAAGCTCATTGGATTATTCCGAGACACTTCAACTCCATTTTCACCGGGTGTTTGGGCAACAAGTAACTGAAAATCACCAATCGTTGAGCGAACACCATACAACTCTATTGCCGGAGGTACACTGCCTTCAGAGGAACCATCACTCGTATCGAGATCAAGCTGATCCAGATCGCGCTGCTGTAATAACGAGGAATAATTCAACCCGTAACCATACTTAAACAATGGCGCATGCTCCCCATGAGGATCTTGCTCATGCTCTGAGACTTGGTAATTGGGGATGTGCGGAGGAATTCGATTCACGGTCGCACTCAGTTTTTTATTTGGCCAGCTATAAGACAGCTTACCTTGGAAGTCATAACGTGGGCGTCTCTCTTCATCCCCGACCAATACATCGGTAATGCCCTCGCCTTCACTACCAGGAAGCCAAGCAGCAACGAATGCGTCAGACATCGCTATTTCTTCGTTAAGATACAAAGGACGACCACTGTAGAACACCGTAATAACTTTGGCGCCCGCTGCATGTAAGCGATGTATTTTCTCAACATCTTTGCGATAACTGCGCTTCAACTGGGCGAATTCTAGGGTTTGCCACGCTTTAATATCGCCCATCATTTCCGCGTAGGGATCTTCACCAATCACCACAATCGCGATATCACCTGGCTTTACTTCTTCTTTGAGCGCTGGGTCAAACGTGACATTATGCTCTCCGAGTTCAGCCACTAACGCCATTTTCAGTGTCGTCGCTCCAGGAAAGTCTTCTAACGTGTTTTCATCACCCTGCCACGTCAGATTCCAACCACCCGATTGTTTTTGAAGATCATCGGCGGCGCTGCCTGTTATCAGCACTTTCTGATTGTTACTCAGTGGCAGTATTTGATTCTTATTTTTCAATAACACTAAAGATTTACGTACGGCTTCACGAGCCACCTCTCGGTGTGCCCGTGCACCCAGCAAACTTTGGTTACCAGCAAGCACGCGCTGACTAGGCGCGGGTTTCGTCCATAATCCTGCTCTCATTTTCACTCTCAAAATCCGCGTTACGGCGTCATCAATACGTGCCATTGAGATAACACCAGAGTGAATATCCGCTAATGCCGAGCGATACACTTCAATCCAGTGTTCATGAACCGGTACCATTAAAATGTCGTTACCAGCATTAATCGCATACGTAGCGTTACCGTCTGTGCATTTATTAATTTCCGCATGACCATGCCAATCGGTCACAATCAATCCGTCAAAGCCCATTTTGTCTTTAAGTACATCGTTTAAAAGATACTTGCTGCCATGAATTTTATAGTTGTATGCATCACCCTCTCCAGTGATATCACTGTGTGGAGAATGATCATAGTTAGCCGGATTTTCCCAAGTGTTAAATGACGACATAACCACTTGTGCCCCAGCCTCTAAGCCACTGAAATAGCCCATTGCATGAATGTTACGCAGCAGATCTTCGGAGTAGGCGTTCACCCCACGATCGACTCCGGCCTGAGTTCCGCCATCCCCTACCCAATGTTTTACATTAGAGATGACTTTATACTCACTTTTCAGTTCATTCTGGTCACCTTGTAAGCCAATCACCATTTGTGACGCGTAAGCGTAAGTGATCTCAGGATCTTCAGAATAGCCTTCATATACTCTGCCCCAGCGAAGATCTCTAGGTGTCGCTACGGTCGGAGCGAATGTCCAATCTAAACCCGTTGCCGCGACTTCCAATGCGGTAATTTTTCCGATTCGACGAATTAATTCAGGATCTCGCGCCGCGCCAAGTCCAATATTATGGGGAAATACCGTCGCGCTATACGCATTATTATGACCGTGCACGGCATCTGTTGCCCACATAAATGGTATGCGAAATGGTCGGTCTGCGAATGCCTCTTCCGTTGCGTGCCAAAATTCATCGGCTTTATCCGCCCAATCTTGCGCTAAAGAGCGTTTATTCTCATTTGGCCACGCGCCGCCTCCATTTAGGATAGAGCCAAGTTTATATTGTTTCGCTTCTTCAGGTGTGACGCCTCGAAGATCAGGTTGTATCATCTGACCCAGTTTTTCTTCTGCCGTCATCAAAGCAACAATACGGACAATTTCCTTCTCAATCGTAGGATCTTTTTTAATAGAAGAATTGATGGTAGGCCAGTCTGAGAAATACGGCGTGATTGTTGTCATTTGAAATGTCCTAAGGATGTGATACCGGAGGTATAAATAAGATGCCAATGCACGCTCTCGCAGAGGCGTTAGAGGTGAAGGTGCACTGAACTCAAAATGTTCCGTGATGATATAAGCGAACGAGAGACTCATTCGTGACCTAAATCACAGGGTATACGCCCCTCTCAGGGTAGGTAGCAAAACTCAGAAACATTCCACAATACCTTCAGACGCTATGAAACTTATCTATCCAGCTTCATTTATGTCATTACTTATCAGTCACTTACTATGAAACTTACTAATAAACCTTTAAGTATGAACATTCACATGGCCAATATTTGCGCACAACATTCTGTACATCTTGATTTAGCTAATTAATGACCATTAGTAATTAGCTTAGTTTAACTTAACTTAACTTAGCTTAGCTTAGCTTAGCGCAATGCTACTCGTGCTGTCTCGAACCACAATCGACACGGGGGGAATGTCATAGTCCGGCCTATTACCACTGATAAGATCCAACAGATAACGAATCGCGATCTCGCCCATCTGTGCAAACGGCTGACGCATCGTCGACAACCTTGGGATATAAAAGTCGCCGATAGGCAAGTCATCAAAACCGATAACTGACACATCCTCAGGCACACGTAACCCCTTTCGGTGTAAGGCTTGAATAACACCAAATGCAGAGAGATCATTTGCGGCAAACACGGCGGTGAACTCTGCACCAGATTCAATTTTTTCAATCGTTCTCTGACACGCTTCGTCTGGTTCGAAGTTCGCTGAAATCCATGTGGGCTCGCCACTTGGCAACCCAGCCGCTGTCATTGCCCTTTTAAAGCCTGCTAATCGCTGCTCTGTTTCGATGTTACCTCTCGCGCCCATAGCATGAAAAATTTTACTATGCCCTAGTTGCAACAGATGATTCGTGGCAAGATACGCGCCAATTTCATTATCAACGTTAATCATAGGCAGCAATCCAGAGCCACTGCGACACATCAGAAGTGCCGGTATGTCTGCGGTCACCTGAGCGATTTCACTCTCAACCAATTCACCACCAATAATAATCACACCATCTACCTGGCGGCTGACCAGATCATTCAGCTCACTGCGCTCTCGAGCGATGTCCCAATTCGTGGTCTCGATAATAAGATCATAACTGTGCTTGTGCATCTGCTCATCCATACCAAGTAAAATCCGGCTGACGTATGGCGCATCAAATGATGGGACAATCACACCTATCGTCATATTCCTTTTCGTATCTGGCTCGCCTTTACGAGATTTATGCTTAAACCCCGTTTCAAATATCGCCAACTCGATGGCATCTACTTTGTCTTTCGCGATAAAAGACGTACGGTTTAGATAGCGTGAAACGGTGCTTGCTGACACGCCTGCCCATTTGGCGACGTCATAGATGGTGGCTTTTTGAGCTGACATTTTTTGAACTGACATTGGTGGTGTGGATTCTCTTATTATTCCCTGTTGAGTCATAACATTACGAATTTCGAACCAATAAGAAAAGGGAAACCTCATATTTTGTATTCATGGGTAAGCCGACAGAGTATCGGGTAAGGAACATAAGCATTATGGTATATCGTGTTCTGTGCGAAAATGCCTCGTTACCGTGATATTCACCCTATAACTCAGTCAATTAATGAGCAATCAGTGCGGCTATATAATTAATCACTATAACCACCGAAATAAAGATGATAAGTTTATGTAACAATAATTAACAAGGAGTTCGTTATGCGTTCTAAATTCGCAGTGGTATGTGCATTAGGGTTAGCGGCTATTTTAGCGGGATGCGCGGCACCCAATGAGAACCGTAACAATCAAGAAATTGGCAACAAAATGGAAGCAGAGGCGAAACAAGAAAAACAGATCTGCACAGCGCTAGGTGACATCAACTGCGCTCAGCAGTAATCTTTTCGGCGGACCAAATACTCTTTTCGATGCAGCAAATAAATAGACAGCGTAAAGGTTAAGCAAACCGCTACGCTGTTTTTTATGTCAGGACATGCCGCCCTTCGAGACTGATTCAATAGGCCAATTAATCCGAAGTGTGACGTATCGTCATCGTTCTCGGAATCAACTCAATACCAGGGTTGTAGCGCTTAGCCGCAGCATTCAAGGCTAGTTCCATCGCGCTATCACAAATAAGGTCAAACTGTTGCGGAGAGGAATTGACTTTGAAAGGAAGGAAATCCAATAGTCGATTATCACCAAAGGTCGCCAACTTCACTTTGCTCATCAGCTCGGGCCTTTCTAAGAAAACATCCAAAACGCCCTCAAGCAAAGTGTACGACATTGTCACAATCGAGTCTGGTAGTTGGTCAGCGTCGAGCCACTTTTCCAACAAACGTTTACCTTCTTCACGATTAAAGTGCTCACCATAAGCCACCACAGAATGTGTTGTCACCAATTTAGCCGCGGCTTCAAAACCTAACTGACGTTCACGAGAGATATTGAGTGAAGGTAGTGCACCAATTAACCCTATACTGGTGGTCGTTTCATCCAATACTGAAGACGTCAAATTAAACGCAGCACCAAAGTCTTCACTGATCACGCAACTAAAATGCTCATCATCTAACGAGCGATCTATCGCAATAACCGGCGTCCCCCGTTGCTGAATTGGAAGATAGTGGTCACTGGCTTCAGTGATGGCACTGGCAACGAATAACGCATCAATTCGGCGCGACACTAATGCCTCTGCGACCCGTTTTTCCGTTTCTGGATCATCATCTGAGCAACCAATTAAAATTTGGAATCCCGCCTTCCGAGAGTTTTGCTCTAGGAGCTTAGCAATTCTCGCGTAACTGGAGTTTTCAAGATCCGGGATAATAAGACCAAATGAACGGCTATGTCCTGCCCGCAGCGACGAGGCTGCGTGATCGGGGCGATAATTGTGGGCCTCGACGACTGCCATCACCTTTTTTTGGGTTTTTTCAGAAATCCGATATTTCTGTGCTTTCCCGTTAATCACATAACTTGCTGTGGTCTTTGATACCCCGGCAAGCTTTGCTATTTCATCCAAAGTCATATCTCGATCCTTTCTGTGCGATGGATCATATAAATGAATTCCAACCATACTGACAAGTTGAATTATATGCTGAATCGGTTCAGTATAAAAGCTGAAAGGATTCAGCAAAGTTCACACTTTTGAAAACTGGCCTATATTTATAGTGATACATCGTCGATAGGACATCGCTACAGCAAAGCCAACACACAAAATTTGGTTTGCTGAATTTTTTTGAAATTTTGCTGAATCGATTCAGTTTTATGTCAGTCATTAACTTAATCGGTTCAAAAACAAGAATAACGTGGGTAAGCGAACATGCTTCAATTAAACAGCGACAACATTAAACTTAATCAATCGTCAAACGACAAACTGAACGCCATTAAAGTAATCGCAGCCGACCTAACGGCAAAAGGGCTCGTTCAAGAAGGTTACGTCGACGGTATGCTGAATCGTGAAGGTCAGAACTCTACTTTTCTGGGTAATGGCATTGCGATCCCTCACGGCACGACAGATACCCGTGATCTTGTGAAAACGACGGGCGTTGCCGTGCATCACTTCCCTAACGGTGTGGATTGGGGCAATGGCAATATCGCTTATATCGCCATTGGTATTGCGGCTAAATCAGATGAACACTTGGGCATTTTGAAACAACTCACTAAAGTGCTGTCAGCCGACGGCGTTGAGAAAAAACTGAAACAAGCAAAAACCGAACAAGAGATCATGGCGCTATTGAATGGCGAAGTGCAACTTGAAGCCGATTTTGATGCTTCATTGATCCAACTTAATTTCCCTGCAAGTGACATGCTTCAAATGGCTGCCGTTGCGGGTGGTTTACTTAAAAACACCGGAGGTACTGGCGCGGAGTTTGTTGCAGACCTTGTGACCAAGTCTCCTACTCACCTTGGTAACGGTTTGTGGCTTGTCAGCAGCGACAAAGCCGTTACCCGCACAGGGATGGCTTTTGTCTCAACCATCAACCAATGTGAACTTGATGGCACGCCAGTCCAAGCGCTGATTGCTTTCGCTGCGTGCAACAACGCTCACGAAGCCATGCTTAATAAAATTACTGAACTCGTATTTAAGCAAGAGCAAAGCAAACTGTTGTCACTTTCCACAGAACAACTTTTGGCTTTCTTTACGGGTGAACAAACCTCCACAGCTGAAACACAAAGCGATAACGTAGCGGTGTTCAAAATCAAAAATGCTCATGGTTTACATGCTCGCCCAGGCGCAATGTTGGTTGCTGAAGCGAAGAAGTTTGACTCCACCATTCAAGTATCCAATCTAAATGGCGACGGTAAAGTGGTCAACGCGAAAAGCCTAATGAAAGTGATTGCTCTGGGAGTTAAGCACGGTCATGAGTTGCAATTTAGCGCGGACGGCGCAGATGCACAGCAAGCACTAGAGGCGATTGGCAAAGCCATCAACTCAGGTCTTGGTGAAGGGTAAGGATTGATTATGAACACTCAATTAGATACCTCACTAACAAATAAAGTCGTCACGATTACCCTCAACCCAGCATTGGATCTCACCGGCAGCTTAGACAAGCTCAATCAAGGTTCGGTCAGCTTAGTGAACGAAGGTTCCCTGCACGCCGCTGGTAAAGGGGTAAACGTTGCCAAAGTATTATCCGACTTAGGCGCAGACGTCACTGTTACGGGCTTTCTAGGGACAGATAATCAAGAGCTGTTTTGCCAGCTGTTTGATGAACTCAACGCCAAAGATGAATTCATCCGTGTTTCGGGTTCCACACGAATTAACGTCAAACTTGTTGAAAGTAACGGTGACGTCAATGATATCAATTTTCCTGGTGTACTGGTGGACGCACAAGCCATCACTCAGTTTGAAGCGACGCTAGAACAATTGATGCTCACTCATGATTACTTTGTCTTTGCCGGTAGCTTACCTCGTGGAATTAGCGCAGAACAGTGTGCGAAGTGGATCGAACAACTACAAAACAACGGCAAACGTGTTCTGTTTGATAGCAGCCGCGATGCCTTAACCCAAGGTCTAGATTCTAAGCCTTGGTTAATAAAACCCAATGACGAAGAACTCTCGCAATTTGTCGGGCGTGAACTCACCACTCAAGAACAATGCTTGGAAGCGGCAGAAACGCTTTCAGATAAAGGCATCGACAATATCGTTGTCTCGATGGGTGCAGAGGGCGTTCTATGGTTACACGATAATCAATGGCTTCAAGCTAAGCCGCCCAAAATGCACGTAGTTAGCACCGTAGGTGCTGGCGATACTTTGGTTGCGGGGCTCTGCTGGGGTCACATGCAATCCATGCCAAAACTAGAATTACTCTCCTTTGCTACTGCCCTTTCCGCTCTGGCCGTTGGTCAGGTTGGCGTTGGTGTGCCAAGTAAAGAAGACGTTGTATCCCTACAAAAACAAATACAGTCACAAGCGCTAAATCGTTAAGCATCTGTATTGATGACTCTGATTTAACACGACAAAATGGACATAAAGGTCGAACCTATGAAAATTTCAATTATTACCGCCTGCCCTAGCGGGGTAGCAAACAGCATTATTGCCGCCGGATTACTTGATCAGGCCGCCAAAGCACTCGGCCACGATGCCCGCGTTGAATGCCACTCTAGTGTTGTTGAGACACAAGTATTAACTGAGGCACAAATCGCAGAGTCTGACGCTATTATCATTGCAGCAAACGCGCCCGTTGATACGCAGCGTCTAATTGGTAAACGGGTTTATCAAGCCAGTATTTCTGAGTGCACGAGTGACCCTAAAGCGTTTTTAAGTAAAGCGATCAGTGATGCTCAACCATTAAGCCAAGAAGCCGTACTCACCATTTCGTCTACCGAGTCTGTGAATACCGACAGTCTGGCTACCACGAAAAAAATTGTCGCTATCACAGCTTGCCCGACTGGTGTCGCGCATACGTTCATGGCAGCAGAAGCACTGGAAAACGAAGCAAAACGCCTTGGTCATCAAATTAAAGTGGAAACACGCGGATCAGTAGGCGCAAAAAATCAGCTGACGGATCAAGATATCGCCGATGCTGATCTTGTTATCATCGCAGCCGACATTGAAGTGCCTCTGGATCGTTTTAACGGTAAAAACATGTACAAGACCAGCACAGGTCTTGCATTGAAAAAAACCGAACAAGAGATCAACAAGGCATTTTCTGAAGCCTCTCCTTATGCTCACACAGGTGGAAATAATCAAGCACCCGCAACCGAAGAGAAAAAAGGCGTTTATAAGCACCTAATGACCGGTGTATCTCACATGCTTCCTGTTGTGGTTGCTGGTGGTTTGATTATCGCCCTTTCGTTCGTATTTGGTATTGAAGCCTTTAAAGAAGAAGGGTCTCTACCTGCCGCGCTTATGACCATAGGTGGTGGCAGCGCGTTTGCACTAATGATTCCTGTTCTTGCTGGTTTCATTGCCTTTTCCATTGCTGACCGTCCAGGTCTTGCACCCGGTCTGATTGGCGGCATGCTAGCAAGCTCGACTGGTGCTGGCTTCTTAGGTGGTATTGTGGCCGGTTTCCTAGCGGGTTATTCAGCCAAGCTTATTGCCGATAAAGTCCAGTTGCCACAATCAATGGAAGCGCTCAAGCCGATCTTGATCATTCCGTTTATTGCCAGCTTATTTACTGGTCTTGTGATGGTTTACATCGTGGGTGGTCCAGTGGCTGGCATTATGTCGGCAATGACGGATTTCCTAAATAACATGGGGTCTGCGAATGCGGTTCTGCTAGGTGTTATTTTGGGTTGTATGATGTGTTTCGACCTTGGTGGCCCAGTCAACAAAGCAGCGTATACCTTTGGTGTTGGTCTACTGGCTTCTCAAACTTATGCTCCTATGGCCGCTATCATGGCCGCTGGTATGGTTCCGGCGCTGGGTATGGGCCTTGCCACTTTCCTTGCTAAGGATAAATTTGAAGCAGGCGAACGTGAAGCAGGCAAAGCCTCTTTCGTATTGGGCATGTGCTTTATTTCTGAAGGCGCCATTCCATTTGCAGCGAAAGATCCAATGCGTGTTATCCCATCCTGTATGGCTGGTGGTGCGCTAACGGGTGCACTATCTATGCTAGTAGGCGCAAAACTGATGGCACCACACGGTGGTCTGTTCGTACTGCTTATTCCTGGTGCAATTTCTCCTGTACTGATGTATTTAGTTGCTATCGCCGCTGGTACGGCGGTAACAGGCTTTACCTACGCGTTCTTGAAGCGTCGTGCAGAAGCCGCGCAAGTGGCAAGTGCTTAGTTAAATTAAATACGCTCCGACTAAGTTACCCTCTCAATACAAAAGGCGCTGCATTTGCAGCGCCTTTTTTACACTAAGTATCCCTACGACTAAAAGTCTAGATAGTCAGCTTTTAAGTCATAAATCTGCTTAGCATTTAATACTGCTATTTGCTCTGTTAGGAATGGATACTGTGCCGTTACTTCTTCAAGTACTTGCGTCTCTAATACTTTTACTTGAACGCCTCCATTGGTTTCAAAAACAATGTAAGTATACCCGCCGACTAGCTCCGTCTCTAACTGGAATGAATCCACATTAGGTGCATCAGTACCACTGTATTTCACATCATAGACAAAATCATCTTGCTCATTATTTGGATCACTCGATAACAACTTATGATAATCACCGCTGCTACTTGTTCCACTATCATATCGAAGCGATAGAACATCTGACTTGGAAACTTCAAAAGTTACTGCACCACCCGTGTAACCCGACTGAGTTAAACAGTATTGTGACGGTATCACTGTACTATTGTCCGGAAGTTCTGCCGACGACACATATATGTCATACCATTCTTTATTGTTATTTGGCAGATTTGGCGAAGGGGTATGCCTTTCAGCAATACATTGTCCCTCTTGATTAGCACTGTCATCTGTAGACTCGTCACATCCAACCAAAGCCAAAGCCGAAATAGCTATAGTTGCTATTTTTTTTATCATTATTCTGTTCTTCCTAGCATTTGATACATCAGAGTAATATATCGACCAGAAATAACAATAACTTTATTACAAATCAACTTACTGTTTTCTTATCAAAATTCCGCCAACTAATAACACAATGCAAAGTAAACTAGTCGTACCGCCACCAGAACCTCCACCAGAAGCAAATGTTCCACCGGTATAAACCACCTTGCCATACTTCTCTATATAGTTTCTCCTCGATAAGTCATCAGACACATACCTACGAGACTCTAATTCAGACCCATCTCTCACCCTGTTAATCCAAGATATGTAGTCACTGACTTCAGTATACACTGCAGTCACCGCCGAGTATTTATCTCCACATATAGATGGACCAAAACTGGTAATCCCTACTTGAGTTTGCACACCCGCATCGTTCCAATATATTGGTCCACCTGAGTCCCCTTGGCATGTTCCAGCTTTTAATTTATCTATCAACGGCCCAGTAAAACACACCTGCTTATCTGTTAAGTTGCTACCATTATTAAAGTTGTTTTTACAACTAATGTTATCCACCAAAGTTAAATTCACGCGTTGTAAGATTGATGTGCCTCCAACGCCGGAACTAATATTGCCATGTCCCACGGCGGTATACGTGTTATTTGATAAACGATAAGACTCTGTCGAAGCAAGTTTGGAACCCTCGCCCGAAGAAGTTGATGTCTCCAACTTAAGAACCGCAACATCATTAGGCAACAATTTTGTAATATTGTTTGAGAAGTTTGGGTGAATATACACTTCAACCACTCGCCGCCTATCAGTGTTGAGGAAGTTACTCTCATTTTCCAACATCGGTATCACAGTGGTAAACAAACCAGCAGCAAGGTCGCCTTCAATGCAGTGAGCGGCAGTGAGGACATAGTCGGAGTCAAGTAATGTACCCCCGCAATATGCTCCGCTAGAGTATTGACCATTATACTCATAAGAATCGATAAAAAGGCCGACATATGATGGGTAGTCTTCGGCATTCGCGTTTTCGCCATTAACAATCATAGGCGAAATGTCAATTCCGTCGGCGTGAATAGGTAACACTCCCAAGACACCAGAAAGTAACAGTATTTTCAGAACGATTCTGCGAGCTTGCTTCTTCAACATCGCTACCATACAAAGTCCTTAATATAGGTGGCTTTCATCAAAAACTAAATATCCATAAGGCGTTCTTTAACAGTATAGAAAGAAAAGTGATGTAAGGATAAAGAAACTAATACCTAGCAAAGCTAGCGGTGTAAATCACTTAGATATAGGTGGTGATAGCCCCTCTCACAAGGTATAAAAAAACACCGCATAATGCGGCGTCTTCAAAATAACCACTGACTGTCAGCGGCACTTGTTATCCACGGTACTTTCTATTCAGGATACTGACTAACCACGATAATAGCGCTGAGGCACAAACGGCATTTTCTCAACGGTCATTGCTAGCTTTTTGCCACGTACTTCTGCGAATACTTCTGTACCCACAGGCATAAACTCGGTTTTCACATAACCCATAGAAACCGGCTTACCTGCGGTCGGCCCCGCAGTACCACTGGTGACAACACCAATTTCATTGTCATCTGCATCAAATAATACTGCGCCTTCACGAACGGGCGCTTTAGTTTGCCCAACCAAACCAACACGCTTACGGCTAACCGCTTTCGTTTCTATTTGATCTAGAATGATATCCGCACCTGGGAAGCCACCAGCGCGCTCACCATCGGCGCGACGTACTTTTTGGATACCCCACAGTAAGCTTGCTTCTACTGGCGTCGTTGTCGTATCAAGATCATGGCCATATAAACACAAGCCGCACTCAAGTCTCAGTGAATCACGAGCACCAAGGCCAATCCATTCCACTTCTTCTTCAGCAGTAAGCTTGCGAGCTAGTGCCTCTGCTTGCTCCGCCGGAACAGAAATTTCGTAACCATCTTCACCGGTATAACCACTGCGCGACACAATGCAGTCTGCGCCCAGCAAATTAACGGTTCTTACATCCATAAATAGCATATCGGCAACTTCCGGTGCCAAACGCGCTAAAACTTGCGCCGCTTTGGGTCCTTGAATCGCCAATAATGCACGGTCTTGAATCACTTCCATCTCAACGCCATCCGTAAGGTGTGCTTCGATATGAGTAATGTCTTGCTCTTTACATGCTGCATTCACAACAACAAACAGATGATCGCCAAGATTCGCCACCATCAGGTCGTCCATAATGCCGCCTTGCTCGTTAGTAAAGAAAGCATAACGCTGCTTACCGACAGGCAAATCAATGATATCAACAGGAACTAATGACTCAAGAATCTTCGCGGCATTCTCACCGTGTAAACGCAATTGACCCATATGCGACACATCAAAAAGGCCAGCAGCATCACGACAATGTAAATGCTCTTTTTTTACACCCAAAGGATACTGTACTGGCATATCGTAACCAGCGAATGGAACCATTTTAGCGCCAACTTCAACATGAAGTGCGTGTAAAGGTGTCGTCAGTAGATCTTGAGTCACTTGTTCTTGTGCCATTTTATTCTCCGTGAGCTGTAATCAGCCGTTGTTTAACTTTCACGTCATCTTTATTAGCTCTAACGCTTTCGTCGCTAGAGCCCATTAATTTGCTTTAGAGCGTTTCTCGCCATGTATCATTAATAAACTCAATGATTAAAAATACACCTGCCAGAAACCTTGTTTCCTATAATAAACAAGAATGCGCCAATTTTTCATCATTAACAACATTCGAACAGACAGAAATGTGACATTTAACAAATCAATCACAAAACAAAAAGCGAACAAAGCCGCCTGTTTCACGTGTTTTTTGCCCTATTTGATGGGATTTATGTGCATTTAGCCACAAAAGCAAACGTTTGCCTCTATTATAAGAAACCTGCCTGTTTGCTGACTATTTCGCCGTCACCCACAAAATATGCGCATCATCGTCGCTGACAGAAATCAGCATATGCCCCATATTAGCGTCATAATACACACTGTCACCCGCGTTCATTTCTACCGGCTCATAGAATTCAGAAAAGAAGCGTACGGTGCCTGAAAGGATGAGTAAAAACTCTTCTCCATCATGACGAACCCAATCACTATATTCTTCAAAAGCACGCGCTCGGACTGTGCTTTTAAACGGCATCATTTTTTTATTAGAAAGCTGCGTCGCAAGCAACTCATGTTCATAAGTTGGCGTTGGGTGAGGTTTCCCCTCGCCTTGCTTAGTCAGGTCTCGGCGCCCAGTGGCTACTTTTTTCTTTGGTGGTTCAAAGAGTTGCGGCATATCTATTTGAAGGCCTGTCGCTAACTTCTGCATAGCCTGAAACGTTGGAGAGATCTGTTCATTTTCTATCTTGCTCAATGTAGAGCGTGCCAAGCCTGTTCGTTGACTGGCCTCTTCCAACGTCAACCCCATTTTTGCTCGAATATCTTTTAATCGTTCACCCAGTTTAAGGGGTTCAATATGTTCATCCGCTGCGTCTTTCGCTAGCGTCAAAGATGGGTACTCATCATAGATGTCTTCAGACATATTATCCCTCTAAATAGTCGCTTCCTTTGTCCTGTCCACATTGTTGCATGAAGCGACTTATTCATTAAAGGTCATGTACAAAAATAAAGCGTGCTCTGGTTAACAAAACTGGAAACTGTGTTTCCTATAGGAAATTTTTGATTGATTGTTCACGCCACGCGAGGTATGTTACCGACTTGTTAGATGAAGAGATGCATTGACGCAATCAGTGAAGTGGCTCAATTCCACCTTAACTGAATGATTTAGTCCTAGTCATTGGGACCTATTCACGCTGCCTTTTTGAACAAGTTATTTTGTTCACTCAGTACAAAGACAAGCGTTATTCAATCGTAAAAGAGCACCGCATTACGGGCTCTACATAACAGATAGTTTGAATGATCGTCATATTGAATAAACGTCATATTGAACAAACAACGGAAGGTAAACTGCCATGACTGCTCAGTTCCTAAAAAGCTACCAAAGCCACAGCTTAGAAAACTTTTTCTCAACCAATCTTTCAGCGACTGACGACGCCGTTTTCACTGGCATTCAAGCCGAATTTACTCGCCAAAATGAACAAATTGAGCTTATTGCTTCTGAGAACATTGTTTCCAAAGCGGTCATGCAAGCCCAAGGGACTTGTCTAACAAACAAATACGCCGAAGGGTATCCAAATCGCCGATACTATGGTGGCTGTGAACATGTCGACACCGTTGAAGCTATTGCTATCGAACGCGCTAAATCTCTTTTTAAGTGTGAATACGCAAACGTTCAACCTCACTCTGGCGCACAAGCTAATGGCGCGGTGAAACTGGCGCTGCTGCAACCTGGCGATACCATTATGGGCATGTCACTAGATGCTGGTGGTCACCTAACCCACGGAGCTCGCCCAGCTTTGTCTGGTAAGTGGTTCAATGCCGTTCAATATGGTGTAGACAAAACCACGCTTGAAATCGATTATGACGCCGTTCGCGAACTGGCCATCGAGCACAAACCAAAAATGATCATCGCGGGCGGTTCTGCTATCCCACGCACCATTGATTTTGCTAAATTCCGCGCGATTGCCGATGAAGTCGACGCCATCTTAATGGTCGATATGGCACATATCGCAGGTCTCATCGCGACAGGTGCACACCCTAGCCCGCTGCCACACGCCCATGTTGTTACAACAACGACTCATAAAACATTACGTGGCCCACGCGGTGGCATGATTCTTACTAACCACGAAGACATCATCAAAAAAATAAACTCTGCGGTATTTCCGGGTTTACAAGGTGGCCCTCTCATGCACGTTATCGCGGCAAAAGCGGTCGCGTTTGGTGAAGCATTAGGGCCACAATTTAGTACTTATATTGATTCAGTGATCGCGAACGCAAAAGTTCTTGCTGAAGTATTGCAAACTCGCGGTTGCGACATCGTAACGGGCGGCACCGACACTCACCTGATGCTGGTTGACCTAAGACCAAAAGGCCTTAAAGGCAACAAAGCAGAAGAAGCGCTTGAGCGTGCTGGCATTACCTGTAATAAAAATGGCATCCCATTCGATACCGAAAAGCCTATGATTACTTCTGGTATTCGTTTAGGAACACCAGCTGGAACCACACGTGGTTTCGGCACTGAAGAATTTAAACTCATCGGAGAGTGGATTGGTGACGTTCTGGATGGCTTGGTTGAATCCCCCGAGGGCAACCCAGACGTTGAGCAACGCATTAAAAAAGAAGTGAAAGCCTTGTGCGCTCGCTTCCCACTGTACCAATAAAGAATAAACATCCTTAAATATTTGGAGATATAGCAATGGATAACACTTTGAAGTTTTCTGACAGCCATGAGTGGGTTCGTGATAACGGTGACGGCACCGTGACTATCGGAATTTCAGAGCACGCCCAAGAAATGCTGGGCGATGTGGTATTTGTTGACTTACCAGAAGTCGAAGACGAAATTGAAGCCGGTGAGAGCTTTTCTCTTGTCGAGTCTGTGAAAGCAGCATCTGATATCTACGCGCCAATCACTGGTGAAATTGTAGAAATCAACGAAGAGCTTGAAGACAGCCCTGAGCTTATTAACGAAGAATCTTATGAAGGCGGTTGGATTGTTAAAGTGAAGATGTCTGATGCATCTGAACTGGACAATCTTAAGAGCGCTGAAGACTATCTTGCGTCTATCGAAGACGAGTAAGCCAAGCACGAATCAAAGCTGCCCAATTTTGGGCAGCTTGTTTTTTAAGGGTCTCGCAGAGGATCTTTGAGAAGGTAAAGGAACCATGACTGAATTACTTAACACGCTAAGCACACAAAACGAGTTTGTTGCTCGCCATAACGGTCCGAATAAATCAGACCAACAAAAAATGCTGGATGCCATCAACGTCCAAAATCTTGATGCCCTCATCACAGAAACCGTTCCAGCACAGATCCGCCTAGAACAATCCATGACTCTGGCCGCACCTATGAGCGAGTCCGACATGCTGGTTGAAATGAAAAAGTTCGCGAATCTGAACCAAATCAAACGTTCATTTATCGGTCAAGGTTACTACAACACCTTTACTCCTAACGTTATTCTGCGAAATGTATTAGAAAACCCCGGTTGGTACACGGCGTACACGCCTTATCAGCCTGAGATTTCTCAAGGCCGCCTAGAAGCGCTGCTGAACTACCAACAAATGGTCATGGACCTGACGGGTATGGAAATTGCGAACGCTTCTCTACTGGATGAAGCAACAGCCGCAGCGGAAGCGATGACGCTTTGTAAGCGTGCTGGAAAAAGCAAAAGCAAAACCTTCTTTGTCGCCGATGATGTGCACCCACAAACCATTGAAGTCGTCAAAACGCGAGCAGAGTTCATTGGTTTTGATGTCGTCATTGGTTCACTAGATTCTCTAGCGGAGCAAGACGTATTTGGCGCTTTGGTTCAATACCCAGGTACAACAGGCCAAGTACACGACCTAACCGATATTATTGCTGCAGCGCAAGCCAATAAGACTTTAGTGACGGTGGCGACGGACCTACTCGCGTCAGCGCTACTCAAGCCTGCTGGCGAAATGGGCGCGGATGTTGTCATTGGCTCTGCACAGCGTTTTGGTGTGCCTATGGGTTACGGCGGCCCTCATGCTGCATTCATGGCAACCAAAGAAAAACATAAGCGTACCATGCCAGGTCGTGTCATTGGTGTCTCTATTGACAGCAACGGCAACCAAGCACTTCGTATGGCAATGCAAACGCGTGAACAGCATATCCGTCGCGAAAAAGCCACGTCAAACATCTGTACTGCGCAAGCTCTGCTCGCCAACATGGCGTCTTTCTATGCGGTTTATCACGGTGAGGAAGGTCTAAAAACCATCGCTCGTCGTACTCACCACATGACGGCAATTTTGGCGGCTGGCCTAACTAAGTCAGGCTTTGAATTAGCAAATAATAGCTTTTTCGATACCATCACCATCAACACTGGTGAGCAAACCGATGCGCTATTTACTGCGGCACAAAATGCTGACCTTAACTTACGTAAGTTAGATGGCAAGCTGGGTATCAGTTGTGATGAAACCACCACGGTTGACGATATTAACGCTTTGTTTAACGTATTTGGCGTAAACGAATCCGTTAACGATCTTTCTAGTGAAATTGCGGGCAACGAATTTGCCGCCATTCCAGAAAACTGCCGCCGTAGCACTCGCTACTTAACGCACCCAGTATTTAACACGCATCACAGTGAAACTCAGATGATGCGTTACCTTAAGCAGTTGGAAAATAAAGATTTCTCACTGACGCACGGTATGATCCCGCTGGGCAGCTGTACTATGAAGCTAAACGCGGCGGCGGAAATGATCCCTGTCACTTGGCCGGAATTTGGTTCCATCCACCCGTTCGCACCTTTAGAGCAAGCGGCTGGCTACACGGCTTTGGCACAAGATCTTAAAGAAAAGCTCTGTGAAATTACTGGCTACGATGACTTCTCATTGCAACCAAACTCAGGTGCATCTGGTGAATACGCGGGTCTTATTGCAATTCAACGCTACCACCAAAGCCGCGGCGAAGGTCACCGTAACGTTTGTCTGATCCCAAGCTCTGCGCACGGTACCAACCCAGCAACGGCTTCTATGGTTTCCATGAAAGTAGTTGTGGTGAAATGTGATGATGCAGGCAACATCGACATGGTCGATCTTGCTGCGAAAATCGAAAAACATCGCGAAAACCTTTCCAGTATTATGATCACTTACCCTTCAACACACGGTGTGTATGAAGAGCAAGTAAAAGAAGTGTGTGAAATGGTTCATGAAGCCGGCGGTCAAGTTTACCTAGATGGCGCTAACATGAATGCACAGGTTGGCCTAACGACTCCGGGCTTTATTGGCTCTGATGTTTCGCACCTTAACCTGCACAAAACCTTCTGTATCCCTCATGGCGGCGGTGGTCCAGGTATGGGTCCTATTGGTGTTAAATCGCACCTAGCACCCTTCCTACCAGGTCACATCGAGAACGGTGTACAAGGCGAAGACTACGCCGTGTCGGCAGCAGACTTGGGCAGCGCGTCTATTTTGCCAATCTCGTGGGCTTACATCGCGATGATGGGTGAACCAGGCCTAACCGAAGCCACTAAAGTCGCGATTCTAAACGCGAACTATGTGATGGAAAACTTGCTTCCTCACTATCCTGTTCTTTACCGTGGAGCAAATGGCCGTGTTGCGCACGAGTGCATCATTGACATTCGTCCATTAAAAGAAGAAACAGGCATTAGCGAAGAAGACATTGCCAAGCGTCTAATGGACTATGGTTTCCACGCACCAACTATGTCATTCCCAGTAGCAGGCACGTTAATGGTAGAGCCAACTGAATCGGAAGATTTAGAAGAACTAGACCGTTTCTGCGAAGCGATGATTGCCATTCGCAAAGAGATGACACAAGTGAAAGACGGTGTCTGGCCGCTAGACAATAACCCGCTCGTTAATGCACCGCATACTCAAGTGGATCTGTCTTCTGACACTTGGGAACGTCCGTACTCACGTGAACTCGCTTGTTTCCCATCAAGACAGGCGAAAGCGTCTAAGTACTGGCCAACCGTTAACCGAGTTGACAACGTCTACGGCGATAGAAACCTAGTATGTAGCTGCCCAAGCATCGATAACTATATTGATTAGGGTTTACGGTTGATCACAGATAACCAAGTTGGAAACTGTGATAACTGAGTTGGAAACCGATAATTAAATCGGAAACTGACTTTGAGTAACTAAAGGCGAACCGTTTGGTTCGCCTTTTCTGTAAGTGCTATATTCTTTGCTACGATGATGTCGTATATCACTGCCCCCCTTTACGTTATCCACTCGAGACAAAGAATCACAACATCCCTAATTATTCAATAGCTTACCCATACTCAGCATTCAGTCGGCTGAGCGACGTTAAACCCACGGATAATATTGCACAACGTAATTACGGCAAATACCGCTATCACTATCGATAAATGCCACGGTTTACTTAACCCCAGTTGCACCAAAGACATACTGACAATTGACGATACGATCATTTGGCCACCACCAGACAACGCTGCTGCTGCACCCGCTTGCTTCTTGTAGGGCAACATCACCATGGCCTGAGCACAAGGCATAGCAATACCGTTACCCAGAATCATGAGTAGCTGACCTAACATCAAGTAGACTGGTTCAAGTGGACATAGAAATAGCCAAAACGCGGCAAAAACATGAAGCACCGGAGTCCACAGTAGCATTTTTCTACTACCAATAATGGGGCGAACTCGATTGCAAAGTGTCGTGCCCAAAATCATACCCAGCGCGGGAATAAGCGCCCATAATGCGTACTCATCAGAATGCATTCCAATTTGATCTTGCATGATAAATGGCATTACCGAGACCGTTGTAATCATCAGACTAAAATTCAGCCACCCGACACTCGCAAAGCTCATAAAATAACTAGACCTAAGCAATTCACGGTATTGCGTGATCATCATTCTAGGGGAAGGAATCGAGGATTTTTCTGCGACGGTTTCTTTAAACTTAACGGCGATGACAACCCATGCCAGCGCAACGTAGCTAAACAGCGAAACAAACACCATGCTCCAGCCAAAGTGATAGTTAATAAAACCGCCTAAAACGGGCGCGATGACAGGGGTAATTGATGCCGCCATTGCAATATATGACATTGCCAATGGTAGTTGTGCACCGCTAAACTGATCGCGTGTCGATGCCCTAGCAAGTACGGCGCAACAACCCGTTCCCAGCCCTTGCAAAAATCGTCCAAACACCATACCTTCAAACGAGTGTTGCATAAAGATGATGAGCACTAAGCCAATAAGAGCAATCACAAGCCCACTTAATAGTACTTTCTTTCTACCTATTGCATCCGATATCGGCCCATACAAAAACTGAGAAGGCCCAAAACCTAAAAGGTAGATGCCCACCAGTAACTGAGCTTCATCAAGTGTGATATTAAAATCTTTCGCGATCCACGGTAGAGATGGAAACACCAAGCCCATGCTAAGTTGACCAACACTGATGATAAGGCAAGCGAGAAGAATAACTTTGTAGCGAATTCCTTGAGTCATTGATATTCCGTAGTAAATGGCAGAAACGGTAAAACATATTGTATGATCGATTAGGCTAATCCACTGACGGTTAGCTCGTTTTTATAATAGAAGTCCTACTTACTGAGTACTTTCCCTTAAGATATCAGTTTACAGGTTTAAAACTTGAACATAGAGAGGTTAAAAAGGATGAGTCAAGCGGAACGCAATAAGGTAAATGAGCGAATATCCACTATTGAGGCTTTAGCGAAAGCCGCTGACTATTCATTGATGGATACGCTTAACCGCGACCCTGATGCCACTAGCACAGGCGAAGACTACCAGATCAGGCCCGTGTTTACTGGCCACTATGTTCCAGTTAAACCGACGCCAATCGCGCACTCTATTTATGTCAGCCACAGCCGCTCGCTTTTTCAGGAACTGGGGCTAGATGATGCATTTGCGCAAACTGATGCATTCCGTCACTTGTTCTCAGGCGAGTTAAGTCATGTTCCGAGTCCAATGAAGACGTTCGGCTGGGCAACAGGGTATGCTCTCTCCATTTATGGAACCGAGTACATCGAACAATGCCCATTTAAAACGGGTGACGGTTATGGCGATGGGCGGGCTATTTCTGTCTTTGAAGGCATTCTTAACAACCAACGTTGGGAAATGCAATTAAAAGGCGGTGGCACAACACCATATTGCCGCGGGGCCGATGGTCGAGCGGTGCTACGCTCGAGTGTTAGAGAATTTCTTGCGCAAGAATTTATGCACGCGTTAGGTGTACCATCAACGCGTTCCCTAAGTTTATTTGTATCGCAATCAGAAAGAGTCAACCGACCTTGGTACACGGATGGCTCACACTCGGACAATCCAGATATCATGGTTTCAAACCCTGTAGCAATCACCACTCGTGTCGCGTCATCATTTATACGAGTTGGCCAGCTTGAGTTATTTGCCCGTCGAGCTCGCAGTCAAACTCACCCTGATGCCATTCGTGAACTCGAGATGATAGTTAATCATGCAATAGAGCGCGAATATTCAGAACAGATAGACCAAAACGCATCAACTTCGCACAAAATACTCGCACTCGCGATGGCATTTAGAGATAGGCTCACCTCGTTAATCACACAATGGATGCGTGTTGGCTTCTGCCAAGGTAACTTTAACAGTGACAACTGCGCAGTGGGTGGATTCACGCTCGATTTTGGCCCCTTTGGATTTTGTGAGCGTTTTGAACTTTATTTTCAACCTTGGACAGGAGGCGGGCGTCATTTTTCTTTTTTCAACCAACCGCTCGCTGCCGAGAAAAATTTCGAAAGCTTTTGTTCCGCTTTGATGCCGCTTATTGACTCAGACGCTGATACCATTGAGAAACTCGGGCGAATACAAGATGATTTTTCAACCATAATGCATGAGAAGTTAAGCGGTATGTGGGCGACGAAACTCGGCCTTGAGAAACCCGACAGTGACCTTCTACGAGCGCTGTTTCAGTTAATGGTGCAGACCCACGTGGATTTCACCATCTTCTTTCGCCAACTGTCGCGAATCCCAAATGATGTTTCGACGTTGGAACAGAGCTTCTATACAACGCCAGAAGAAGAACTGATGACACAATGGAAGGATTGGTTGAGTCATTGGCGAAGCCAGATTGACTCCTCGCTAAGTCTCGACGATTTATCAAAGCGAATGAAGCAAGTTAACCCGAAATATACGTGGCGTGAGTGGCTAGTAGTGCCCGCTTACAAACAAGCGGAACAGCAAGAGTTTGGGTTGATTCATGAGCTTCAAGCGATGTT
>NZ_JAKRRY010000036.1 GCF_026191675.1 Vibrio qingdaonensis
TCACTTGGTCAGCGCTTGGCTTTCCATTTGAAGAGGCGGCTATTCTAGCGAGATATTCTTTCGTGTCAAACACTTTATTGATTTATTTTTTACTTATTTCAAAAACAAATCTCGAACTCTCTTTTGGCTAGAAGCCTTGCTGAACATTGCCTTGAACCCTTATGGGCTCTGCCGTGTCAGTGAGGACGCATTATAGAGATAGAAGTCACATTGGCAAGTGTTTTTCACCATAAAAATCAAAAATAAGCACTTTTGATTGAATATCAAACAAAACCAGCCAAAATCGCAGATTAACTGTTCAAAACACCTATTTCTTTCACACTCTGACCCTCTTTAATACATGGCTCAATAGAAGACCTCTTGCTGTGAGACACATTAGAAGCAAGCTGTTCAGTTAACAGTAAAACGGCTTCATGTGCCATACGGCTGATAGGAAACTCAATTGTCGTTACTTGAGGATACAATCCCCGACAGCTATCAACGCTGTCATAACTGATAATAGATATGTCTTCCGGACATTGTATACCATGTTGATAGCAATACTTCATTATTCCACGGGTCATCTCTTCACCTGTGGAAAATATTGCACTCGGCTTTTTCGGTAGTGCCATTATGGCCGCCATTGCATCATAGCCACTATCCAACTCATAGTCGCCTTCAATGATATGACTTTGACACGCCACGAGCTGATACTCAGACATAGCTTGAATAAAACCCGCTAAGCGAACTTTCGTGCTGTCCCTATCGCACGGCCCTGTTACACATACGATATGACGGTGACCTCTATCTATTAGATAGCTCGTTGCTAACGCAGATGCTGCTTGATGATCAAATGTCACGCAGCGTTCTTTAATACCAGCGATATACCTATCTAAAAGAACAAATGATGATGTCGTCTTAGACAAGTTAATCAATTCTTCATCGCTGAGATTACGACTATGCAAAATAAAACCATCGCAACGTAAATCACGAAACTTATCGATGGCTTTCTTTTCTCCTTCAGCGCTGTGGTGTCCTTGCGCTGTAATTAAAAACTTTTGTTGCTCATCAAGTTCTAACTGCACTTGATTCATCATCTGACCAAAGAAACCACCAGTATAGTAGGTAACCATTAACCCAATCATGTTTGAGTTTGATTTCGCTAGAGAGCGAGCAATGGCACTCGGTCTATAATCCAGCTCAGCCATCGCTTCCTCAACACGACGTTTGGTGTCAGCACGAAAACTTCCCTCACCATTGATGATTCGAGAGACGGTTGAGCGATTGACCCCCGCCAATGCAGCAACTTCCTTAATACTTGCCATTGACATTATTTCCTTGTGATTGATAACTAAGTGGCAGGCCCAATAGTACGTTAATTCATTGGGTAACAAAAAGAGGTAACCATGAGTACAAGGTGAATGCTAGGGAACGTACTCACGGTTATCGACAACCGTGTCGATCAAACAACAGCACTATAGTTAGACAGCGTTATCGCATTGCTAGTAAGCAAAGAGCGTAACTCTGCCGATTTTAAAACCTCCAATTCATGCTCTCGGCAGGTGCTATAAGAGCTCATCGAAACCAATTCTTTGTCAGCGATACCCGGATGGCACATGACTTCCACAACAGAATGCGATAGTGCCCACTTTCGTAAATTCGGAATCAACCAATCAAGTGTCGCCGTGACATCGTAAAAACCGTCAGTAAATAAATACTGCTTCAATTCAGGCTGAGCACGATAGGGAACACCGAACTCTTCACTCAATTTTTTGACAACCTCATGTACAACAGGATGTAAATGGACGTGGTGATGACTGTCTATATGGCTAAGCTGAATGTCATAATTCAAAAAGTGCTCAATCTGACGTCGCAACTCTTTGTATATATCCGCTTTATGTTCAGGCGTTATTGTTACCATCAATTGCTGATAACTTAAAAAGAGTCCGTTTTCATTGACTAGTGGGTAATTCGAAGACATAGGCGAACCAGCTGTTAACCTCAGATGAATACCGACGCTCAGTTCAGGTGCTTGCTTTAATCTCAGCAACGCATCACTTTCTCCGGGCATCGCTACCATCATCGTAGTTGACGACACAACACCATTAAGGTGACTATCAATAATTCCTTCATTGACCTTTCGGCATAATCCATAGTCATCTGCATTGAAAATTAACTTCACCTATATCCTCCTTACGTTGGAACTAGCGTGCACTAAATTGCGGCAGGTCGTTATCATTTTCCACTAAGATATCTGCAAGTAAAGATTTGGCTACTTGAATATCATTTACCAGTGGGTGAGTTGCCAACGCTAATAACGCCGTCTCTTTGTTGCCAGAAACAGCTGCATCCACAGTCAGCATCTCATAACTTTTTACTCGTGCAATGAGACTGTCGACATAGTGTGGTAAAGGGTCTGTGGCAAGCGGGGTTGCTCCCTCGCTTCCTACGACCGCAGAGCATTCAATTACAGCATCATTCGGTAAACTTGCAATGACACCACCGTTCTTCACATTTACCACATGTAACGCATTACGATTATTGTAAATAGAATCTACCAAATCGAGTGAAGCATCTGAGTAATATGCTCCACCACGCTCTTCGAGTTCTTTTGGTTTACTATCTAACGAGTCTTGTTGATATAACCGAAACAACGCCGCTTCCGTCTCCATAACTTGGGTCGCTCTACTGCCTTGATTTCGATAAGATTCTTGCTCTTCAGCAAGCATTGCGTCCGTTTGATAATAATAACGATGATAAGGACAGGGGATGACTCCTAAAGCATCCAAAAAGTTGGGGTCCCAAGGCTCCTCAAACACATTTTTCATTGAGAAGTTAACGCCATCTCCCACTTTTTTAAGTAGGGTCTGGGTAACATCCTCACCATCTAAATAGGCACTCGTCACCCATACTAAATGATTCAATCCTGCGAACTTCATTTTCAACCGACTAGGTTGGCAATCTAACATATCCGCCGCCATCATCTGCATGGAAACGGGTACATTACACAGCCCTATGGTTTTAACTTGGCTATGCTTTTGAATCGCTTCTGTCACAAGGCCTGCAGGATTTGTAAAATTAAGCATCCATGCATTTGGAGCGAGCTCTTCAATATCTCTGCAGATATCAAGAATGACAGGTATAGTTCTTAACGCCTTGGCAAATCCACCAGCGCCCGTAGTTTCTTGCCCGACCCTATCGTAACGAAGTGGTATAGCTTCATCTTTTTGCCTTGCAGCCAAGCCACCAACTCGAAACTGAGTCATAACAAAATCCGCACCTTGAATCGCTTTTCTTCGATCCAATGTTTGAGTTACAACAATGTCCGCCTTCGCCTTTGATACCATACGCTGGGTCAAAGCTGTAATAATAGACAGCTTTTCCTCACCCGCTTTAATATCCGTTAAGCAAATCTCGGTTACCGGTAAGCGATCAAGACGTAATAAAACCCCTTCTATTAGTTCGGGGGTATAACTACTACCACCACCGATCACTGCAATTTTCAATGAACCTGACGTCATCATATTACCCCTGTGGTAAGCCCTTTCGTAATTCAATGATTTCCGTCGCTAACTCATGAGCAAGAATGGTCGTCATAAGATGATCTTGAGCGTGAACCATCACTAAGGTCATTGGGATTTTCCCTTCGCCTTGATCTAATTCAATCAACTGTGTTTGAATTAAATGAGCTTTGTTCAAGCACTCTTTTGCTTTTTCTAGTGAGCCCTCTGCAGAGGCTAGGTCCAGATTCCTAGCTGATCTTAACGCTTCAAAACAAAGGCTTCTTGCTTCACCTGCATTACAGATAATCTCCATAACAACCAATTCTTGATCCATAATAATCTCCTCGTCCTTATCTTTATGCTGTTGCAGGTTTATCTGCAGTGACTACCTTACTTTCATCTTGAGGCTGCTCTTGCTCTAGCAGTTGTTTCTCGAACATCTTGAAGAATGGAAGATAGATAAATAGATCGATGACCATCAGGATTGCCACTAGTAATACGGGTGACAACGTCCAACCAGACCCCCAAGATGCTCCAATAATGGCGGGTGCTGTCCATGGTGTCGTCGCGACCCCCATACCTACTAAGCCTGCGTGTACAGCAAAATAAGCAATGGTGGCATTAATCACTGGCGCGAAAACAAATGGGATAAACAAAATTGGATTCAGCACGACCGGGCTACCAAAAATGACCGGCTCATTTATTTGGAATAAGCCAGGGACGGCACTCATACGACCTAAGCTTTTAAGGTGCGCAGAACGACTAAACATCATCAAAATAACCAACGCGAACGTCGCACCAGAACCACCAATAAAGATATAGAAGTCCCAGAATGGTTGAGTAAAGATATTTTGAACTGGCTCACCCGCAACAAACGCATCAATATTAGCGCTAATATTGGTTAAGAAAATTGGCGATAGTAGACCAACAACAATCGCAGCACCGTGAATGCCGGCAAACCAAAGAAGCTGACACACTAACAGAGCACCAATAATCGCAGGCAGTGTGTTTGAAGCACTCACAAGAGGCTTAAACATCGCCATCACAGCATCAGGGATGAGCATGTCATATTGAGTCTGAACAAAAAGGCTGAGTGGATAGAGAATCAAAAAAACGGCGAGGACAGGCAATAAGACTTCAAACGAGCGAGCAATCGCGGGTGGCACCTGCTCTGGCATTCTAATCGTGATGTTGTGCTTTTTCATAAAGCGATACAACTCGACCGCAAAGAAGGCACAAATAACAGCGGTAAAGATCCCTGTGCCCCCCATGTGAGCAGTAGGGAGTCCACCATCTTTTGCCGGAGAAGCCACTAAAAGAAAACACATCAATGACAAGGTCGCACTCGTTATGCCATCCATTTTATAGGACCTCGCCAAACTATAGGCAACACCAAGAGACACGAATATCGTCATGATCCCCATCGACATACTAAATGGCATCATAATGGTATCAAAATGAGTCGTCGCTAGATCGAGCCATGCTCGACCAAAAGAATTAGTGGTCTCCTCAGTAAAAGGAGGAAAAGCAAAAACGAGAATAAAACTACCCACAATAATAAATGGCATTGCAACAATAAAACCATCCCTCATCGCTCTAACGTGGGGCTGATTACCCACTTTAGTCGCAAGGGGGGCAATATGCTTTTCTACGATATTAATAATCGCATCATAAAGCTTCATAATATATTCCTTTATTTCACGTTAAACTAATAATCAATTAATCAATGAGAGCGAGCGCTTGTTCAAGAACCTCTTCTCCCTTCATCATTCCATAATTTTGTGGTGAAATTGCCTCGATGTTTTTACCATGTTCAGTCGCTACCTTTCGTAACTCATCAAGTTGAAACCTTACCTGAGGGCCGAGTAGACATACATCGTAGTGAGCAATATCTTCATCAAACTCCGACACAGACTTTGCTTGAATCTCACATTCAACACCTCGCTCTTTCGCTGCCACTTGCATCTTTTTCACCAACATACTGGTCGACATTCCAGCGCTGCAGCAAAGTAGTATTCTCTTCATATAACCTCCATTCACAGTGATATAACCACCCTAACAAAAACAACTTTAACATTAAAGCGCAACCGGTTGCGCTTTTGATTGAAGTGGATCGCAAAAATAAAAACACCTGATTTATTACTATAACTATTTCATTAGATTAAATATCAGCTTTTTCCATTTCGTTATTATTAATCAATAAAATAAGGACTATTTATGAGAAAGGTCTCTAGTTTAATCGGTAGCTTACTTATCCCTCTATCATTCAATGCTATAGCGCAAGATCCTAAAGCCACTATCTACCTCACCTTTGACGATGGCCCCATAAATGCATCAATTAAAGTGATCGAAACACTCAATAAGCACAATGTAAAAGGATCGTTTTTCTTCAATGCGTGGCACCTTGATGGTATCGGGGATGAAAATGAAGACCGAGCACTAGAGGCTCTGATGCTTGCACTCAATACCGGCCATATGGTGGCAAACCATAGCTATGATCATATGGTACACAACTGCGACGGTGCGCACGGTGAGAATACCGCTGCGGCATGTAATGCGACAGGTATGCACAACGTTAACTCTTATCGTGATCCCGCCTATGATTACACCTTTTTCCCGTTAAATCTGGCTAAACTTGAGCAGCATGTAACTAACATCAGCAGCTATGACAATTATGTCGCCGATCAGTACGCTCGTTTGCCGTATACCAATGGCTGGCGAGTAGCAAAAAGTTTTAAAGCTGATGGGCTCTGTGCAACTTCAGATGACTATTTACCTTGGGATCCTAACTATGTTTGCGACCCTGACAATCCATCAAATAGCTCAAGCAATGCTATGACACTATCCGATATGTTGACCAATGACAGTTATCAGCTATTCGGCTGGGATCTAGATTGGGCACCTGAAAACTGGGGGATCGAAATGCCCGCTAACAGCTTAACGGAGCCGGAACCATTTCTTGAGTATGTCGAGGCCTCTATCAATACATGTGCACCTGTCACTATTGAGCCTGTTAATTCCAAATCACAGAATTTTCCATGTGACACTCCACTCCATAAAGACAAGGTCATTGTCCTCACCCATGAGTTCCTATTTGAAGATGGGCACAGAGGCATGGGCGAAACCCAAAATATCCCAAAACTGGATAAATTCTTAGAGCTTGCGCTAAAGGCTGGGTATGTGTTCGATACTTTAGATAACTATATTCCTAGCTGGAAACCAGAAGTGCAGTACTCTGTGGGAGAACATGTGAACCACGAAGGTACCATTTACATTGCACAAAAGGCTCATTACTCTCAAAGCGATTGGGCACCGTCCTTACAATCAACACTATGGTATAACGCCGATCCTGCAACAAACTGGAAATTAAACGTTAACTACGAACAAGGGGACTCTGTGGTATATAACGGCTTGCAATACACTGTCATTACCGCTCACGTATCACAAGCAAGTTGGACCCCAAATTCAGAACCATCTTTATTTTTACTAACAGCTACTCAATAATTTGTCGTTAATTAAGTAGCATTACCCTCAAAATAATAAGAGATTCGAGCTCGAGGATTCAGATACTCTCGGATCTCTTCTGGTAATTTCTCTGGATGAATCACTGATTCAATGGTGAGTTCTTTTGGTGCTAACGTAATGATAGGTGCTTGTAGCTTGGGGACGCTAGGGTCGTACAGCAAGACATTTGGGCACAACAAACTACCGCTATTGATAGAGATAACTAAGCCAACCATATCATTCGAAAGCTTAACGATCGTGCCCGGCGGATAAACCCCCATATACTTGATTAGCATATTCAGGTTCTCAGCGTTGTAAAGATGTTTACTATGCTTATAGAGATAGGAAAGCGCGGAATACGGTATTTTTTTCTCGCTCGGGTTCTGATGATGACACAAACCATCAAAAGCATTAGCCACTGAAATAATTTGAGTGACTGAATCAATCTCGTCCCCCTTCAACCCTAGCGGGTAACCAGAGCCGTCAAGTAATTCATGATGCTGCTCAATAACCGTAATGACATCATCAGGTAGTGTACCTATTGCTCTTGCAATGTCGGCACCATACTTAGTATGCAGTTTCAGGTAATTATACTCGGGCTCAGAAAGCGGGGTTGTTTTTCGTAAGATAACCGATGGGATTTTCACTTTGCCGATATCGTGAAAAAGTGCCCCCATACCGACATCTTTAATTTTCTCTCCACTAAATCCTTTCGCTTTGGCTATCATCATCGAAAGCACGGATACATTGAGACAGTGAAAGTAGAGATCTTCGAATTCACTTTTACTGCCCATCAAATGCAGCGTAACTTCATCTTCCGACAACAGAGAATCGACAATATCTTCTACCAGTGACTCTGATTCTTGAATCGCTAGCTCAGGACGGCTGCGTAACTTCGCCATAATACTGCGAATACGCGCAAGCGATCTATCAAATTCCTTCTCACACTGAGAAACCCTGCGGCGATATTTACTTAACGTTTCGATTCGCTCTTGCTTTTCCGCCCACAACTTTTCCGCTTCATCAGATGCCTCATTCGTTGATAGATGTGAAGGTTCACTTATCGACTCTTCTGCAGGAAGCGGTATTGTGTCACTCAACTCAGGCGTAACATACACATACTTGATTCCGAGTTGCTTGATAACTCGTACTTGCTCGTCTGATTTTATTTTGAAGGTATTGAAGAGGAAAGGATGGTCACTCCACCTTACGGGGAGCCTAATATGTAAGCCTGGTTGAAGTCGGCTCACCGACATTTTTATACTAGCCACAAAGTCACATGCAACAATGAGTAAAACACGCGAGGAGTCTAATGAACTCCTCGTCAATCTTCATCTATAAGTTAAAAAACACAACGGATTATGTGCATTTCGTCAAACTAGACTCATTAATAGCACTTATTCTACTGGTTTACTTTTTAATAGTGCGGCTATTCTAGGATCGAGACTCTTGCCATGTGACTGCTCAAATTCTTCCCGCTTAATATCAATGAGATTCTTCACAGAGTGTTGCGCAATGCCCTTCGGTACTTCTGTCACTAGCTTGCCTTTTTCTTGAAGGCTCATTGCTTCACGATAAAACTCTTTAAAGCGTCGAATGATCATGGATTGGGGAACCCGTCTCAGTTCGTATCCCTTATTCTGAATGATCCATGTTTCGAGTTGATTTTGCGGCGTCTTCGCTACCACTCGATTCATCGCTTCCATAAGCTCTGATTCGGTTAACTGACTTTTGAGTAACGTCAATTCGCCCATAATAGGTGGCCATTTCTCTCCGGCCTGAAGCCGTTCCCGACAATGTTGCATGATTCGCATCAATTCGGCTTCAGTCACGCTATCCGCAAAATCTAAAAATCGACCTGTTGGCCGACGACCATAAGATTTCAGCCACGTCGACTCATAGATGCTAAGTAGAGTACCAAAAATATAGTTACACCAATCACTTGGTATTCTTTCATGCTGCGTTTCATCGACTAAAGATTTTGGCACACTGCTTCTTTGTTGAGAAACCACGGGCTTAGACGGAGCAGATGAAGGGGACTTAGGAGCAACAGGTGTTGTTGCCTTCGCTCCTGAAGCCTTAAGATGCTCTAAACTGCCACTCACGCCCATCTCACGGAGTTTTTTCTCCATAGAGCCAAAGTCCACATTTTTTGGTTTATTACCGTTACCCATATTAAGCACCTACGTTATAGAAAAAGGAAGCAACCATCATTCTAAAAGTCTGGCTTCTTGCCCTGCCCTCTCAAAAATTCTCTAAATTCCTCAGAAGGACTAACATCAACTGACTTATTGCTTTGATACGATTGACGTCTTCTTTCTTCAGCCTGTTTTCGGCGATCTTCAGCCTGTTTCTCATTTACAATCCACAGACGCAGCTTATTCAGCATCTGCGTAACTGAGGTATACTCATTCGCTCGAGCTTTATAGTACACCACAAATTTCTCCCAAAAGAGATTCGGATCGATTTCTAAGCGAGAAAATGCCAGTGGCTGCTGAGCCCACTCAGGAACCACAAATTCATTCAGTTCATGAGTTGAAATGTACTGCTGGCTTTCACCCTGTACTTGACCTTGTTTACGCCTTGTCGATGCGGAAGGAAATGTGTTTGTCGATTGTTGTTTCGCAGGCACGCCGACAATTGAACGAAGATTTCCAGACTGCTTCGCATATTCAAGCCAATTATCTAACTGGCCCGCGAGTCGGTTAATATTCATCGTAGGCGATGGATTGCTTTCTTGCATAAAGCTTTGCCAAACGTCATCTCGACGATTTGCTGGTACTTTATATAGGTTAAGTTGCTGGTGTGACCAACCAGGGGCGCTGGATTCATTCTGGGCACTGACCTTAATCGGAGCACTAGCTTGCTCAACGGGCATCGACACCACAGGAATCGAGACAGACTCTCCCTCTGGCGCAAGCAGTTTAAGATGATGTATTTGCTTTCTGCCTCTCGTTTCCACATGAGACTTAGTCATGACACCTTTGTTGACCAACGATGTAAACAAATCAGCCAACCTAAACTCACCCAATAAACATTCAGTTGCGATATCGGCAAGAGCAATTGACACACTCCCATCGTGACCAGCGAGATCCGCTAGCTTCAGCAATACAAGTTTTTCACTCGCTTCCACATTCGTTTGTTGCCATGCAATATGGGTAAACTTCGCGCTCACAATCACTCTCCTATCTAGTACTTTGATTTTAGCGCCTTTCGCCTTGAAAGACGAGTACAGCCAGAACCTCTCCGTCAGTTTTAGGCCACTAACATCCGTTAAACCGTTTATTGAAAGTAAGAGATTTTCAGCAGTCGCTAAGGAGGAATACCAACTCTCTGGTGGACGCCATCGTTGTCGACAGTGACGTATAATAATACAGATAAGCTTTTGAGAAGATACAAAAAAGCCTCGACTTTCGTCGAGGCTTTTTTGTTTAAATATGGTACCGGTGGGCGGACTTGAACCGCCACGCCCGAAGGCAACGGATTTTGAATCCGTCGTGTATACCAATTTCACCACACCGGCATCTTTAGGCTATTGCCCTTTGATGTTTGGCATTATACGTAAGCTTGGATGACGTGCAAGAACAAAACACTGTTTATTCATTTGTTTGCTGTTTTTTTGGTCACAACGTGATGTATTTCCACAGTCGAGGGTTTCACAAGCCCTTTAGAATCGCTATTCTGTGGTCAGATTATACATTTTAAAAGTAGATGAAATGAAAACACAACCTTTGCCTCCAGCAGGCCTTTTTCGCAGACTTGGTGCCTTGTTTTACGATAGCTTAGTCGTCTTAGCGTTAGTGATGATGGCGGGCGGTCTCGTGGTCGCTATTCTTGAGGCTCTGGTCGCAGCTGGGCTGCTCTCTTATGGCTCTTATACCGATGCAAGCGATTTACTCAGTCGTCACCCCATTTGGAGCCCTATTTACACAGCGTATCTTGCGATTGTTTGGGTCTATTTCTTTGTTTATTTCTGGACGAAAGCAGGACAAACATTAGGAATGCGTGCGTGGAAACTGCAAGTTCAAAATTTACAAGGTGGGCGCATTACCGTCACTCAAGCATTAATCCGCCTTGCCACTTCGGCGTTTGGACTCGCTAACCTCGCCGTTCCTATCGATACTAAAAAGCGCGGGTTTCAAGATATATGGGCAAAAACACAAGTTGTCGTATTGCCTAAAGCGCAATAAATTTGAATGAAACGTAACAATAAAAAAGGTGCCGATATGGCACCTTTTTCGATCTAATGCCTCGTAATCACTAAGCTTTAAACGCCTTAAATGCGTTGATTAAGCCATTTGTCGAGCTGTCGTGTGAATCCACATTATTATCATCAGCTAGCTCAGGAAGGATTTGGTTAGCCAGTTGCTTACCCAGTTCCACGCCCCACTGATCAAAACTGAAAATGTTCCAAATGACACCTTGTGTGAAAATTTTGTGCTCATACATCGCGATTAGGTTACCTAGCGTGCGAGGTGTGATTTGCTTCACTAAGATTGAGTTCGTTGGGCGGTTGCCTTCAAACACTTTGAATGGAACTAAATCTTTCACTTCTTCCGCTGTTTTACCTGCTGCGATGAACTCAGCTTCCACGGTTTCTTTAGACTTACCAAATGCCAATGCTTCCGTCTGAGCGAAGAAGTTAGACATCAGCTTCTGATGATGATCGCTAACTTTATTGTGAGTGTTCGCAGGTGCAATGAAGTCACAAGGAATAAGCTTCGTGCCTTGGTGGATCAACTGGTAAAATGCGTGCTGACCATTGGTACCAGGCTCGCCCCAGATGATTGGACCCGTTTGGTAATCGACAGCATCACCATTGCGGTCAGTAAACTTACCATTTGATTCCATGTTGCCTTGCTGGAAGTAAGCAGCAAAACGGTGCATATATTGATCGTACGGTAGGATCGCTTCTGATTCAGCACCATGAAAGTTGTTGTACCAAATTCCGATCAGAGCAAGTACAACTGGAATATTATTTTCTAGTTCAGTGTTAGCAAAATGATTATCCATCTCATGAGCACCAGCAAGAAGCTCAACAAAGTTGTC
Organism: Vibrio qingdaonensis; assembly: GCF_026191675.1. Taxonomy (GTDB): domain Bacteria; phylum Pseudomonadota; class Gammaproteobacteria; order Enterobacterales; family Vibrionaceae; genus Vibrio; species Vibrio qingdaonensis. The sequence goes on from NZ_JAKRRY010000036.1 coordinate 12,036, forward strand.
ATAACCAACCGCTAGGATGATAGATAGACCGATTGCCGACCATAGTGAATAACGACCACCAACCCAATCCCAAAATTCAAACATGTTGTCGGTATCGATACCAAACTCAGAAACTGATTTTGCGTTGGTAGACAGTGCCGCGAAATGCTTCGCGACGTGCGCTTCATCTGCTGCAGTTGCCAAGAACCAATCACGTGCAGAATGTGCATTCGTCATGGTTTCTTGAGTAGTGAATGTTTTTGATGCAACCAAGAAAAGCGTGGTTTCAGGATCGACTTTCTTCAATGTTTCGGCGATGTGTGTACCGTCGACGTTAGAAACAAAATGCATGTTGAGGTGGTTAGTGTAAGGAGACAGCGCTTCTGTCACCATGTACGGACCTAAATCTGAACCACCAATACCAATATTCACCACGTCTGTGATCGCTTTGCCGGTATAGCCTTTCCAATCACCTGAGATAATGCGCTCAGAGAAGCCTTTCATTTTTTCTAGCACAGCATTCACTGCAGGCATGACGTCTTCGCCATTCACCATAATTGGTGAGTTGCTACGGTTACGTAGCGCGACGTGAAGTACCGAACGCTCCTCCGTCTGGTTGATAGCCTCACCAGAGAACATCGCACTGATTGCCGCTTTTAGCTCAGTATCGTTAGCGAGAGCAAACAGGTGCTTCATGGTCTCTTCGTTGATAAGGTTCTTAGAGTAATCAACAAGAATGTCTGAGCCAAAGCTTGTAGAGAATGTATTGAAGCGTTCTGCATCTTGAGCAAATAACGCTGCCATATCCATATCTTGCGCAGATTCAAAGTGTGCTGTCAGTGCTTTCCAAGCGTCAGTTTGCGTTGGATTAATGTTTTTCAACATGGTCTCTATCCCAATTTTTTGTCGGTTTTTGTTCCCTATCCCCCCAAGGAAAAGGAACCCCCGGTTAGCGAAAATAAAACGTGTAAATCTAAATATAGCTGGGGCGCGTAAACGTCACGCGACTCACAGCAAAATTTCTCTGCCATTTACAAATCGATGGCTTAAATTTAGTAATAAACTTTCAGGTCGTATTATGAACCAGAGCGTCAGCACGCTCCTTGAGTTAAGTCACGTAACGGTTCACAATATAAGCAATACATTTTATGCACTCGACCTATCAATCCTCAATAATACACAGGACAGTCTATGTGGCAACAGCAGAGCCTACTTATCCGAGCAAAACCTCGAGGCTTCCACCTCATTACTGATGAAATTAAACAACAGCTACCCCAACTTCAAGGCTACTCTGTAGGTTTACTACATCTATTCATCCAGCATACCTCGGCAAGTTTAAGCTTAAATGAAAATGCCGACCCCACCGTAAGAAAAGACATGGAACGCCACTTCAATCGCTATGTGCCGGAAGACGCCCCTTACTACGAGCACACTTATGAAGGGAGTGATGATATGCCTGCGCATATAAAAAGTGCACTGCTTGGAGCCAGTATTTCGCTCCCTATCAGTCAGGGTTATTTAGCTCTAGGAACATGGCAGGGTATTTACCTAGGGGAGCACAGGGATCATGGTGGTGAACGACGTATTATTGCCACGTTACAAGGGCAAACGTACTTAGAATGATATGTCTACAACTGGGGAGAATATGGGTGACCGATAAGGCTAATACCCAAAAAATGATGCTCCCTCACCTAGCGTTGGTGAGGGACGTCGATTAAAGGTGCGATTTATCGGAGGAGTAACTCATCTCAACTCGAGACGTTAGCTTGGTCACCAACTCATACGCTATCGTGCCAATATGCTCCGCTACCTCCTCGGATGGTAATGCGTCACCCCATAATATTGCTTCATCACCAACACAATCAGATGCTTCTGGCCCCAAATCTACCGTCAACATATCCATAGAGACACGTCCAGCAATTGGCACCTTGCGGCCATTCACTAATACAGGAGTGCCATTTGGCGCCATACGAGGGTAACCATCGCCATAACCAATCGCGATCACACCCACTTTGGTGTCTCGTTCACTGGTCCAGTTTGCGCCATAACCTACGCTCTCCCCTTGCTTCACTTCACGTACCGCAATAAGGTGTGACTTTAACGTCATGACGGGCTTAAAACCCATATCTTCAGCGGTTCGCTCACCGAACGGCGAGACGCCATACATAATGATACCTGGTCTAACCCAATCAAGTTGACTTGTTGGCCACGCAAGCAAACCCGCCGAAGCCGCCAAGGAACGCTCACCATTACACCCTTCCGTCAAAGACAAAAACGTGTTGATCTGCTCCGTTGTCACCGTTTTATCCAGCTCATCAGCACAACCAAAGTGACTCATATAACGCAGTGGTTTGGCAACATTACTGCAAGCGTGCAGACGTTCAACAAATTCCAGGTACTGCTCTTCACGCACGCCAAGTCGATGCATACCGCTATCAACTTTCAGCCACACCATAACAGGAGTTTCTAATTCCGTTTGCTCCAACGCTTCCAATTGCTCAATACAGTGCACAACGGTTTGGATATTATTGGTGACGAGAACTGGCAAATCACTAGGTGAGTAAAAACCCTCTAATAACAAGATAGGTTTAACCACACCGCTGGCACGCAATTGTAGCGCCTCTTCAATGCGCGCAACACCAAAAGCATCGGCACCTTTAGCGTGCTTCGCAATATGTTTCAGACCATGTCCATAGCCATTAGCTTTAACTACAGCCATTACTTTACTGTTAGGCGCTTGCTGTTTAATGCAATTCAGATTGTGTGCCAGTGCGGATAAATCAATATGCGCCGTCGCCGCTTTCATATAACTCATCGTTCAACCCTACTCTTCATCAAACGCAGGGCCTGCGTAGTTATCAAACCGCGAATACTGCCCTTGGAACGTGAGTCGAATGGAACCGATAGGACCGTTACGCTGCTTACCTAAGATGATTTCAGCAATTCCTTTTAGTGCACTATCAGGGTGATACACTTCATCTCGATAGATAAACATGATCAAGTCCGCATCTTGCTCTATCGAACCCGATTCACGCAAATCCGAGTTTACAGGGCGCTTATCCGCACGCTGCTCCAAGGAACGGTTCAGCTGAGAAAGCGCAACAACAGGCACATTGAGCTCTTTGGCTAACGCCTTCAGGGAGCGAGAAATCTCCGCAATTTCGAGTGTACGGTTATCCGACAGCGAAGGGACTCGCATTAATTGCAGGTAATCGATCATGATAAGACTTAACCCACCGTTTTCGCGCGCAATACGCCTCGCTCGCGATCGTACTTCGGTTGGTGTCAAACCTGAGCTGTCATCAATAAACATGTTTTTCTTTTCCATGAGCATGCCCATGGAGGTGGAAATTTTTGCCCAGTCTTCATCGTCTAGCTGTCCGGTACGGATTTTGGTTTGATCAACACGAGACAATGACGCAAGCATACGCATCATAATTTGTTCTGCAGGCATCTCTAGAGAGAAAATAAGCACTGGCTTTTCTTGAGACATCGCCGCATTTTCGCATAAGTTCATCGCAAAGGTTGTTTTACCCATCGATGGACGCGCAGCAACAATAATGAGATCCGACCCCTGTAGGCCAGCCGTTTTCTTATTGAGATCGTCATAACCGGTATTTACACCTGTCACACCATCTTGCGGCGTTTTGTACAGTATTTCGATACGTTCGAGTGTTTTTTCGAGAATGTTGTCGACGTTTTGCGGGCCTTCATTCTCGTTGGTGCGATCTTCTGCTATCGCAAAGACCTTGCTCTCAGCAAGATCGAGCAAATCTTCCGAGCTACGCCCTTGCGGATCGTAGCCCGCATCCGCAATCTCATTCGCCACGCCAATTAAATTACGTACTAAAGCGCGCTCTGCCACAATATCGGCATAGGCATTGATGTTAGCCGCACTTGGTGTGTTTTTAGCTAAATCGGCTAAATAAGCAAAACCACCCACATCTTCAAGTTGTTCACGCAGCTCTAAAAACTCAGACAGCGTAATCAAGTCTAGGGGTTGGCTCTCTTCTAAAAGGGTTCTGATACCGTCAAAAATCAGCCGATGAGGACGGCTATAGAAATCCTTAGTCACCACGCGCTCAGCGACCGTGTCCCAGCGTTCATTATCTAATAACAAACCACCCAGCACTGACTGCTCTGCTTCCAATGAATGAGGAGGGAGCTTAATTGCTTCCACCTGAGCATCTTTACCATTCTGATTTCGGATATCCGCCATGACTTTACTCGATAACACACTAAGACCCTTCATTATACGCGAAATGAAAGATGGCTAAAGCAAAGAAAGTGCTATGAACAGAGAGATTCGTCAATCAACAATTGACCTGTCGTTGACGATGACCGAATATACGACAATTATAATCCTAGCCCTTTTCATCGTCGTGAGGTTTCAGTGTCAAAGAATTTGCTATTTAGCTTGGTCTTACTCGCATCGCCAGTAGCCTTTGCTGAAGAATTTTTGCCATCGAGCGATAGCGAAGACACACCACCGTCACCATTAAAGTCCGAAGTAGAGTTTGGCTTTCAAGCGCACACAGGTAATACCGACTCACGCTCTTTGAACGCTCGAGTCGCGGCAGAATATACCGAAGGTCGCCACCGTACTAGTGGGGAGTGGAAGTACTATCAGTTGTATAAAGACGATGTAGAAGACAAAAATCAGCAGAACTACATGCTGCAATCGGACTATAAGTTAAGCCAACGAACCTATTTATACGGAAACTATAACGGCTTCACGTCTCTTTATAGCTCCTATTATGAAGACCACACCGTTTCTGGTGGTTTGGGTTATCAGATCACGAACACCGAAACGCTACTATTGGAGACGGAAATCGGTCCGGGTTTTCGTTACCAAGAACCTAACATTGACGAGATTGGCGATAAAGACATTGTCTTTCCCAACGTGGTGCGCGAAGCGATCATTCGAGGCAACGTTAATGTTCTCTGGAAGCCGTTAACTAACCTAACAATAGGCAGTAAGCTCACGGTGATTGCGGGTAAAAGTAATACCCGTTTTGATACGGAGTTAAACGTCACCAACGATATCACTGAGACCATTGCGCTTAAAGTGGCATATAGCAGCAAATATCATGACCAAGTGCCTGGTGATTTAAGCAAAAGAGACTCTATCTTTACCGTAAATTTACTATTTAATTTCTAGTGTTATCTCGGCTTCTGGCATTTTCTTAACTTTTAGTCGTCGCTTAACCTCTAACTCCAACCTTTGTCACTGCCTTCATTTATTTCAGACATAAAAAAACACCAGCCGAGGCTGGTGTTTTTATCGGTGTCTTAACTGAGATTACTCAGCAGCAACAACTTGTAGTGTTACTGTAGCGAAAACTTCTGAGTGAAGTTGAACGCTAATTTCGAATTCACCAGTGTTACGTAGAGCGCCTTCAGGAAGACGAACTTCGCTTTTAGCCACTTCAACGCCAGCTGCAGTAATTGCATCAGCGATGTCACGAGTACCGATAGAACCGAATAGTTTGCCTTCGTCACCAGCTTTAGAAGCGATAACAACTGCTTCAAGAGCGTTAACTTTTTCAGCACGAGCTTCAGCAGCAGTTAGTTGCTCAGCAACTTTAGCTTCTAGTTCAGCACGACGAGCTTCAAACATCTCAACGTTGTTCTTAGTTGCCATTACAGCCTTACCTTGTGGGATAAGGAAGTTACGAGCGTAACCAGATTTAACGTTAACTGTATCGCCAAGACCACCTAGGTTACCGATTTTATCAAGTAGAATAACTTGCATTGTTTAATCCTCTATCTAAATAAACGGTGCCGATTACTGATGCTTATCAGTGTACGGCAGTAGAGCTAGGTAGCGTGAACGCTTGATAGCGCGAGCTAGTTGACGCTGATATTTAGCACTTGTACCAGTGATACGGCTAGGTACGATTTTACCAGCTTCAGTGATGTAGTTTTTAAGAGTTGCTACGTCTTTGTAGTCAATCTCTTGTACGCCTTCTGCAGTGAAACGGCAGAATTTACGACGACGGAAGAAACGAGCCATGGGCTATCTCCTGATCTTAAATTAAGTCTGTTGTCGGTAAGTTACATAACGATCCAGCTTTTCAGATGGTGATAAGAACATGTTCTTATCATTGCTATGTCACTACCTTGTACCAAATGTTGAGTGTTCTTGATGACCTATCCAAACCTTAAAGGCAGAGACAATGGTCAAGCAAAGAATTACTCAGCAGCTGCTTCTGGCTTAGCTTCGCTGCGCTCTTCACGACGAGGAGCACGCTCTGCACGTTCTTCTTTCTGCTTAAGCATGATAGAAGGCTCAGTGATAGCCGCTTTAGTACGCATAACCATGTTACGTAGAACTGCATCGTTGAAACGGAAAGCAGTTTCTAGTTCATCAATAGTTTCTTGAGGTGCTTCAACGTTCATAAGAACGTAATGCGCCTTGTGAAGCTTGTTGATTGGGTAAGCCAGTTGACGACGACCCCAGTCTTCTAGACGGTGTACAGTACCGCCAGCTTCAGTGATAGAACCAGTGTAACGCTCGATCATGCCAGCAACTTGCTCGCTTTGATCAGGGTGCACCATGAATACGATTTCGTAATGACGCATAGGTTGCTCCTTACGGATTATTAGCTTCCACGAGTGGCTCGGTCGTCCAGAGGAAGCAAGGAACGAATAAATAAGACCGAGAATTAAGGACCGCGAATGTTATAGAAAGAACGGAAAATAAGCAAGTAATTTTGATGCTTAATAGCAACGCCGACTCAGTCCGAAAAGCTAGACCTAAAAATTCTTTTTATTCATCAGCATAGATTTTCACTGTTAGCTCACCACTGGTATCAATGGACGCTCTATACATACCAGAACTGTTCATCGCAAAATGAATATCGCCCTGTGCATCCATCGCAATTAAGCCACCCTCTCCGCCCATCGCCTTGAGTTCGCCTTGAATGATCACTTCACAGGCAGTATGGACATCTTCGTTTAAATACCGCATACGCGCGGCGACATCACCGGCTACCGTCTTACGAATAAAGTATTCGCCCATTCCCGTCGTCGATACTGCTACGTTATTGTTTTCAGCAAACGTACCCGCACCAATAATCGCAGTATCCCCAACACGGCCATATTTCTTATTCGTGACCCCACCAGTACTGGTCGCCGCAGCAAGGTTACCATGGCTATCAAGCGCCACCGCCCCTACTGTGCCGTATTTTTTGTCATCTGGATACTTCGACTCAGACAGCGCAAACAAACCTTTTTCTTTCATGGAAAGCAATTGTTCATAGCGACGCTCAGTAAAAAAATAATCTTGCTCGGTATAAGGATGCTGATGCTCAAACGCAAACTTTTCAGCGCCTTCACCGATAAGTAATACATGGTCACTATCGCGCATGACATCGCGAGCTAGCTCAATAGGGTTTCGAATATGACGAACACCTGCGACGGCACCCGCATCCATTTCCGCACCATGCATGACAGAAGCGTCCATCTCAACCATTTCATTATGAGTCAGTACCGAGCCTTTCCCTGCATTAAAATGAGGTGAGTCCTCCATCACTTTTACCGCTTCCACCACGGCATCAATCGCATCCCCACCAGAAGATAGAACTCGTTCACCCGCTTTAACGGATGCTGACAATACTTCAATAATTTCTCGTTTAAGTTTCGCAGACATCTGTTCTTTAAGAATCGTGCCCGCACCACCATGAATCGCAATAGAAAAAGGCTTTGTCATCCTGTCGTCCCTTATCAGCTATCCGCTAAATAAAACGATAAAAACACAAAGACCTCCCATAAAGGAGGCCTTTGAAATCATGTTATCAATAACAGCTCTTGCTATTAGTGAGAACCGCAGCCACCGCCACCGCAGCAGCCATCTTTCTTCTCAGCTTTCTCACCGTGATCGTCACCACCACAGCAACCGCCTTCATGATCGTGGTCATGATCGTGTCCACAGCCACCTTCTTGGTGAATGTGACCGTGCGCCGCTTCTTCTTCTGTCGCTTCACGTAGTGCAACCACTTCCACATCAAAAGTTAGCGTTTGACCCGCTAGCATATGGTTGCCATCAACCACAACTTCGTCGCCGTCAACTTCCGTGATTTCTACAGGGATAGGACCTTGATCTGTATCCGCTAGGAAGCGCATGCCTACTTCAATTACGTCAACGCCTTGGAATACGTCTGCAGGAACGCGTTGTACTAGCGCATCATTGTACTCACCGTATGCTTCTTCAGCAGCAACAACAGAAGTAAACTTGCTACCGACTTCCTTGCCTTCTAGCTCTTTTTCCAAACCTACGATAAGGTTATTGTGACCGTGAAGGTAATCAAGAGGCGCTTCAACTGTTGATTGATCAACAACAACACCGTCTTCAGTTTTTACTTGGTACGCGACACTCACGACTACGTTCTTAGCAATTTTCATGTGAACTCCAAAGGATTGGCACTTGAGGCTATGCCTCACAAAATAATCACCGCTTGTGCGGCTTATGTGCACATTATGGGGATGAAATTGAGAAACTCAATCACTCAGGCTTAAAAATGCCAATTAATGCTTCTTCACCACGCTCACTTTTTTCGACCGATTGTGGTGTGCGCTGCTCTAGAAATTCGCACTCAACACACTCTACCCATTCAACATTATTTTCAATCCACCAGCGTAAACTGTCTTGAGTGCTACACTTTGGGCAATTCGCTCCTGCGATAAATCTTTTTTTAATCTGCTTCATTTTGCTTCCTAACTGTAGCGCTAATACCAAAAGTCTGGGGCTAATCCCAAAAACTTCTCGATTGGCGATCATTTTCCATTTCTCTACCAAAAATCTCTTCTAACTCTTTACGAGCTTCTTTAGAGCGCTGAGCCAGCTGCGTATCTTCACTATGCAGTGGCAGAAGCTCTTTAAGCATCGCATTGTCCAACTTTCTAAAGTGTGCTTCTGCGCGCTTAGCCTCATAAGGGTGAAACCCTAACTCAATGAGTGTTTGTCGACCTAAATCAAGGGCACCTAAAAAGGTTTCCCTCGAGTAATTAGTGACGCCATGGTTCATTAATTGATACGCCTCAACACGACTGCGTGCCCGCGCTAGTACCTTGAGTTTAGGGAAATGGGCATGACAAATATCGACCACCTCCATAATCTCCTCAGGAGAATCGGTACAGATAATAATAGCCTCAGCACTGCTCGCACCTGCCGCTCGCAGTAAATCAAGTTGTGTCGCATCACCATAAAACACTTTGTAGCCAAACTTACGTAACAAATGAATCTGGCTAGCGTCACTTTCCAAAACCGTAATTTTGATTTTGTTGGCGTACATCAATCGGCCAATAATCTGCCCAAAACGCCCAAAGCCAGCAATGATGACGCGAGGCTGTCTATCATGGACATCACTTTCAATAGACGCTTCTTCGGTATTATTTAACGATTTCTCAAACCACTTTTTCTGTGCCATCAATAACAGTGGCGTTGTAACCATGGATAAACTCACCACGACCAAAAGAAACGCAGACTCTTCTCTCGACAATAGACCTTGAGAACTTGCCGCAGTGAAAATAACAAAAGCAAACTCCCCGCCTTGGCTCAAAATCGCCGCCATCTTACTGCGCGCTTTAGGGCGAGTGCCAAACAAACGCGCTAAGACATACAGCAGCAAGCCTTTAATCACCACCAGCGCAGTCACGGCTAACAAGACCTTAAACGGCTCTGAAACCAACAGTCCAAGGTTAACCGCCATCCCCACGGCAATGAAGAACAAACCTAGTAACAAACCTTTAAATGGCTCAATAGCAATTTCTAACTCATGGCGATATTCGCTTTCTGCCAATAAAACGCCGGCTAAAAACGTACCCAACGCCATCGACAACCCCAGCTTTTGCATAAATACGGCAATGCCAACAACCAGTAGTAACGCTGCGACCGTAAACAACTCTCGTACACCGCTCATCACGACATAGCGAAATAAAGGGCGAATTAAAAAGTGTCCCGCCACCAGCAAGCCAATCACACCAGCCAACATCCACGCAATGTCCGCCCAGTTGCCCGATGTGTTACCGGCCAACAAGGGTAATAACGCCAGCATCGGAATCACTGCGATATCTTGAAATAGCAACACCGCAAAGCCAGATTGTCCGGTTTCGCCACCCGCTAGCCCTTGCTCTTCAATCACCTTGAGAGCAATCGCCGTCGATGACAGCGCTAATCCCATACCAATCACTAAACTGGTTTGCCAACTTAGTCCAAACAGAGAAGCAATAGCGGATAACACCAACGTCGTCAGCAGCACTTGCGCCCCACCTAAACCCAATATGGGTACTCGCATTTGCCAGAGTTTTTTGGGGTTGAGCTCCAAACCAATCAGAAAAAGCAGCAGTACTACGCCAAATTCAGCAAAGTGCAAGATCTCGCTAACATCACTAATAAGACCAAGCCCCCAAGGACCAATGGCTACTCCAGCCAACAAGTACCCTAGAACTGAACCCAAGCCAAACCGCTGGGCAATGGGCACTGCTACTACCGCTGCCGATAAAAAGATGACACTGTTTTGCAAAAGATCACTCGTCGCTGCCATCTTTGTCCTCCGGTAATAAATAGCTAGGAAGAATATGCGCATTGCCCAAAGGGTTCGTCAGCCACTGTCGATACTGATCGGCATGCTGATAGCGCTCGATATCATCGACTCGCCGCGACCAATACAACACCAAAGGCTCTACCCAGTGCATTTTGCAAAGCGCCGCCGATAACTCAAAAGGTTGCAAAATTTGCTCAAGAGGGTACTTGTTATACCCCGTTTGACTGAAAGCCTCTTCCTTGCCTCCTGCAGTGATCACACTGCGCCAATATTTACCTTCTAACGCACACTCATCGCCAAACGCAAAGCCTTTACCCAAGACACGATCTATCCACTCTTTGAGTAATGAGGGGCATGAATACATATAAAGAGGATGCTGGAAGACAATGACATCGTGCTCAAGCAACAGCTGATGTTCGACATTCACATCAATAAAAAAATCAGGATAAAGCGCATAGAGATCACGCAGCGTCACATTATCAAGCGATTGGATTTTGTTAAGCATGACTTGATTGGCAATCGAATTTTGCGGCTCTGGGTGGGCATAAATGACCAGAACTTTCGGAGAGGGAACTGAGCTTATTTGTGAAGACGTCATTCCGTGAATTCGTTCCTTGTACTACCTAGCAGTAAGATAATTGTTATAAGTTTGATCCATCATAACGCAAAACGGATAATGATCGACATTTATCCACTTTGCCCCTAGTATTCCAAAGTTCAAACTCACCGTTAGTTATAGCCTTATGATCACCTTTTCCGACATTCAATTGCTTCGAGGTGGAAAGCCTCTCCTCGATCAAGCCTCTGCCACCATTCATCCAGGAGACAAAGTCGGTCTCGTTGGGAAAAATGGCTGTGGCAAATCTACTCTATTTGCATTACTAAAAGATGAATTGTCTATTGATGCGGGCACGTTTCATCAGCCTTCCCATTGGGAATTGGCTTGGGTCGCACAAGAAACACCTGCCCTAGACCGTAGCGCAATTGAATATGTGATTGATGGCGATAGAGAGTTCCGCGGATTAGAACAAGATCTGCTAAAAGCCGAGCAAGCCGACAACGGTAACCTTGTCGCTGAATTACACGGAAAAATTGAAGTCATTGGTGGTTACAGCATTCGCGCCCGAGCGGCAGAGTTGCTGGACGGCTTAGGCTTTACCCAAGAGCAAATGAGCTGGAATCTGACGCAGTTTTCCGGTGGTTGGCGCATGCGTCTTAACCTGGCACAAGCGCTACTATGCCGCTCAGATCTATTGCTACTTGATGAGCCCACCAACCACTTGGATCTCGATGCCGTCATGTGGCTAGAGCGCTGGCTGCAAAACTATCCGGGCACCTTGATCCTGATCTCGCACGATCGCGACTTTCTTGATCCGATCGTCAGCCGAATTATTCATGTCGAAAATCAAGCACTGAATGAATACACTGGCAACTACTCTTCATTTGAAGAGCAACGGGCGCAAAAGCTCATCTTGCAACAAGCGATGTTTGAAAAGCAGAAAAAGCAGATGTCGCACATGCAAAGCTACATCGATCGCTTCCGCTATAAAGCCTCTAAAGCTCGTCAGGCACAGAGCCGTATTAAAGCGCTTGAGCGTATGGAAAAAGTCTTACCTGCTCAGCTAGATAACCCATTTAGCTTTGAATTTAGAGAGCCAGCCGCACTACCTAATCCTATTATGATGATGGACGACGTCTCAGCAGGCTATGACAACAACCTCATTTTGGAAAAGATTAGACTTAATTTAGTACCGGGTAGCCGTATTGGCTTACTTGGTCGCAATGGCGCCGGTAAGTCCACCCTGATCAAGCTGCTATCTGGAGAGCTCGCCGCGAAAGGCGGTGATTTTACTTACTCTCAAGGCGTAAAAATTGGCTACTTCGCCCAACATCAGCTTGAAACCCTTCATCCAGAAGAAACGCCGTTGCAGCATATGATGCAAATTGCGCCCAACCAAACCGAGCAACAGCTTCGCGACTATCTAGGCAGCTTTGGCTTCCAAGGTGAAAAAGCGCTCGATAAAGTGGCGCCATTCTCTGGCGGAGAAAAAGCGCGCTTAGTGTTAGCCTTAGTTGTCTGGCAAAAACCGAATTTATTGCTGCTTGATGAACCAACCAACCACTTGGATTTAGACATGCGTCAAGCCTTGACGTTTGCACTACAAACCTTTGAAGGGGCAATGGTTATTGTCAGTCACGACCGCTATTTATTACGTGCAACCACCGATGATCTTTATTTAGTCCATGATCGCCAAGTTGCACCATTCAATGGCGACTTAACGGACTACTATAAATGGCTAACCGAGCAACAAAAGCTTGAGCGCAAAGAAACCCAAGACAACGAGCCAAACAAAACCTCCGTACACAGCGCAGCATCAAAAAAAGAGCAAAAACGCAAAGAGGCCGAGTTTCGTAAACAAACCGCGCCGGTTCGTAAACAGCTTGAAAAGCTTGAAAAGAAAATGGACCAACTGAGCGCGCTGCTAAGTGAGGCGGAAACGCAATTATCCGAATCATCACTGTATGATGCCGAAAACAAAGCTAAACTGACTAAAGTACTCGCACAACAATCCACAAGTAAATCTGAACTTGAAGAGGTTGAAATGGAGTGGATGGGGCTTCAAGAAGAACTAGAAGCAATGGAACAGGAGTTCTGTGGATAATGGATAAAGCACACCTCGAACATCTATCTCTCGAACACTTATGGCAGTTTAGTCTGCAATACTATGGTGTGAGAGAGATAAAAGAGGCGTGTCTGACTATCCAAAATCACTACCATGGCAACGTGAACCTACTGTTGATGCTCAAATGGCTTGATGAACAACAGCGCCACTTTGCTGCCGAAGATTGGCACCTCATTCAAAGCTGTTTGGGTCGCACCGAACAGCTTCTTCATCATTTCCGCCGACTGCGTCGACAGCTTAAAAACAATGTTAGTGACAATCTCTATCGCGAAGCACTCGCCTTTGAATTGAGCGTAGAGAAACAGCAGCAATCCGATCTTGTCGATTGCGTCAATTCACTTACCCTCACCACCAATCAACAGCAACCCTTAGTCAGTAAATATTGCCAACAACTCGGTGCTGAGCATCTCAGCCCCATATTTTCGACGCCGTGCTCAGTGTACTTTTCTCGCAAATAATCTTACCAACCCGACGAGCTTTGTTAGCGCGTATGTTCTCGTAACGAATCGCGTTCTTACCAAATAAACGTCTTACCAAATAAAAAGCACACATGATGCCGTCAGCATGGCCATACTCGAGTTAAAACGCTTCCACGCGATTGGTGTCGACAACCAGCGGCGAATCACAGTGCCAAACCCAATCCACACCGATGACGTCTGAAGTTGAATCAATAAAAAAATCACTGAAATAGCCAGCAATGAAAACCAATAGTGCTCGCCCGATAATGAAAATGAACTCACCGCTGTGACCGACATTAACCACGCTTTGGGGTTTAAGTATTGAAACAGCACAGCTTCAAGACACGTCATCGGTTTCGCTTGATCATCTTGACCGGTTTTATTGATCCCCGCCGATAAAATCCGCCACGCCAAATACAATAAGTAGCCACTCCCTAACCACTTCAATAAGGTTTGGACCACCGGATAATTCGTAAATACCACCCCTAGCCCCGCACCATTGAGTAATATCAAGCTAATGAGTCCTAGGCCAATCCCCAAGCAATGCGGCAGGGTTTTTACATAACCAAAATTCGCCCCAGAAGCGGTCAACATCACGTTGTTTGGCCCCGGAGTTCCTGTCATGACTGCTGCAAATAAAGCAACAGAAACAATAAATGACCACTCCATCACACTCTCCTTAATCCAAAATTAAATTGTACCGATACAATCTTACAAATAAGTGTTGATAAAATGTAAAATAGCCGACAAAATAACCATAACAATGGATTAAACTCGACGCAAAAGGTTTATTGTCACCATGACAATCGAAAATATTACCGTACTCAAGCAAGATCCTGTGCCGATCTATAAACAGATCGCCGATCAAATCAGTGAAAAGATTGAAAGTGGCCGCCTTGAAAGCAATGAAAAGCTCCCTACTCATCGTTGGTTAGCCGACAAGCTATCCGTTACTGTGGGCACCATCACCCGAGCCTACGCGGAAGTCGAACGCCGAGGTTTAGTCGAAGCAAGAGTCGGGGCGGGTACCTATGTCACGGATAACAACAAACCAACTTGGTTGTTTGAAGAGATCGCCGACGACGCGAGCGAGTGTAACTTTAGTTACAACATTCCCCCGCGCCTCGATCGCAGTGATATGTTGAAACAGGCCATGCAGCGTATTAGTCAATCCCCCCAGCACCTGAATCAACTCATGCTCTATCAACCACCAGCTGGGTTTGATAGCCATCGCACCATCGTAAGCCAGTGGCTCAAAGAAAAAGGCGTCCACTTAGATGTTAATAGGCTGCTGTTTAGCTCTGGTGCCCAACACGCCATCCAAATGGTGCTAGACACCTTTACACGCCCCGGCGATACCGTGCTGGTCGAACAATACACCTACCCCGGTGTGATCAGCCTTGCTCGGCAGAATCAACTGACACTCAAGGGCGTGGAGATGGATGATGAGGGAATCACTCCCGAATCATTAGAAGTATGCTGCAATCGCTACTCACCGCGTTTTCTCTATCTAACACCGACATTACAAAATCCGACGACAGCCATTATGTCACCGCAGAGACGACAGGCTATCGTCACCATTTGCCAAGCGCATAACGTTTATATTATTGAAGATGACATCAATGGATTATTGCTAGATTCTGCGCCAGAACCTCTGGTGAACTTGGCACCCGACCATGTCATTTATATTGGTGCGTTCTCAAAATGTTTGGCACCAGGTCTTCGCGTTGGTTACCTTTGCGCCCCAGAAAAACTTTACCCACCATTGGTCGTCACCTTGCAAAACCACAGTTGGATGATCAGCCCTTTGCTGATTGCTTTGACATGCGAAATGTTGATATCCGGGGATGCAGAGCGCAACATTGTCATGATTCGTAACGAAATGCGCCAACGAATGGCCGCGACAACCCAAGTGCTTGGCGCATTTAACCTTCGCTACGAACAAGGCGGCTTTCACGTTTGGCTGACGCTACCTGAACAGTGGCGACTGAGTGAGTTTGTACAAAAAGCGGCAGAATCAGGCGTGATTGTAAAATCAGGGGAATTATTCGCGCCACCGGGCGGTACAGTGGCACCCGCCATTCGCCTTTCGTTAAGCTCACCACAAACGATCGAACAGCTTAACGTCGGCGTAGAAAAACTTAAGACACTATTATTATCTAATCCAATCAGTGAATTTACGCTATGAACACACCAAAATTACTGCCGTTTATCGCCGCCAAAGGGCTTGGCAACGCTCATATTCAGACCTTAATTCCGCGCTTCATTCGTCGAGGTACACTATTCACCCCTGTCTGGGAGACGCTCGATACGCCAGATGGTGACTTTGTCGAGTTAGCTTGGAGTGAAGAACCACACCATGAAAGCGCCAAAAATAAACCTATTTTCATCCTGTTTCATGGCTTAGAAGGCAGCTTTGATAGCCCTTACGCGAATGGCTTAATGCACGCGTTTGCCAGTCAGGGTTGGCTAGCAGTCATGATGCACTTTCGCGGCTGTGGTCCAACACCAAACCGACTGGCTCGCGCGTATCATTCTGGCGAAATTGGCGATGCTCGACACTTCATTGAGCTTTTAGAACATCGTTACCCAAATGCCAATAAGGTTGCCGTAGGCATTTCGCTTGGCGGCAATATGCTGAGTAATTATCTTGCCTATTATAAGCATGACACCAAACTGACCAGTGCGACCATCGTCTCTGCTCCCCTTGACCTTGCGGCCTGCTCTAAACGTATCGAACAAGGGTTTTCAAAGGTTTACCGTAAGTATCTCGTGTCCTCATTAAAGAAGAACGCGTTAAAAAAAATACACCTTTTGAGCGAGGCTCTTGATCTCACCGCTGAGCACGTCCGGGGCATGACGAAGCTTTATGAGTTCGATAATTTAATCACCGCCCCACTGCATGGGTTTAAAAACGCCGACGATTACTACCAACAATGCTCAGCATTGCCTCGGTTGAGCGACATCGTGATTCCGACTCAATTCATCCATGCCAAAGACGACCCTTTCATGAACGATGACGTCATTCCTCGCTATGAACTGCCCACACACCTCAGCTATCACTTACTCGAACGAGGCGGTCATGTTGGCTTTTTGTCTGGCAGTTGGTTAAAGCCTACCTTTTGGCTTGAGGAGGTGCTACCTAAGTACTATCACCACCTACAAGTCACACCGAGCCGTGATTTAACTTAAGAACTCGCTAACTCTGGTATACTCACGCCATCATGAAAGAGAGAGGTATTTATGATCATTCCATGGCAACAAATCGCACCTGAAACACTGGATAACTTAATCCAAGAGTTTGTGTTGCGTGAAGGAACGGATTACGGTGAAAGCGAATTCAGTCTCGCCGACAAATTAGCGCACGTCAGAGGCCAGCTCGAGTCAGGCGAAGCCGTCATTGTTTTCTCTGAACTGCATGAAACGGTCGACATCAAATTGCGTCACTCGCTGTAAATGTCTCGCCTTTGAACACGCGTCGCGTAATGAAGTGCTATAGTAAGCCTCTCATTATTAGAAAATGCCACATCGACGATAGCGATGCCCATTGGCGCTAACATCGCGGCGCCATGGTTTAAGCTCTAAGATTTAAAGATTTAAGCTTTAAGACTCGGCATCAGTTTCACGATAACTCTCTCCCACACACAGGAAGAGACAATAACTAGAAAATTACACAGGAAGTGTTATGTCAGCCAAACACCCGATTATCGCGGTGACCGGCTCCTCAGGAGCCGGTACCACAACAACGTCAGAAGCGTTCCGCAAGATGTTCAATATGATGAGCATCAAGCCTGCTTTCATTGAAGGTGATAGCTTCCACCGCTTTACGCGTCCAGAAATGGACGTAGAGATCCGAAAAGCGAAAGAACAAGGAAAGCACATCAGTTATTTTGGCCCCCAAGCGAATGACTTTCCTGCACTCGAAACCTTCTTTAAAAACTACGGACAAAACGGTGTGGGGCAATTTAGACGTTACCTACATACATTTGATGAAGCCGTTCCTTATAACCAAATGCCGGGCACATTTACGCCGTGGCAAGACCTACCAGAAAATTCAGACGTTTTATTCTATGAAGGGCTACATGGTGGCGTGGTTGATGGAGCAATCAACGCGGCTCAGCATGTGGATTTGCTGATTGGCATGGTGCCAATCGTCAACCTTGAGTGGATTCAAAAATTCGTTCGTGATACGCGTGACAGAGGCCACTCTCGTGAAGCGGTAACCGACTCCATCGTACGTTCAATGGATGACTACCTAAGCTACATTACCCCGCAGTTTTCGCGTACTCATATTAACTTTCAGCGCGTTCCGACTGTCGACACCTCAAACCCTCTCAATGCCAAGGGAATCCCAAGCCTTGATGAAAGTTTTGTGGTCATTCGCTTACGAGGGATTAAAAATGTCGACTATCCTTACCTGCTTGCCATGATAGATGGGTCGTTTATGTCACGTCATAACACCATCGTTGTGCCCGGCGGAAAAATGAGCTTCGCGATGGAATTAATCGTCCGACCTATACTACAGCAGCTAATAGAAACAGGGAAAATAGGTTAATTTTTTGCGCCTAAACTTAGATGATTTTTTATACCGTGATCATGTGCACAGTTTTGTATAGAAAAATGGTCTGATGACACGATTAAAATCAAGAAAGTCCGCGCAAAAAAGGATACTATTTCTTTGAAACAGAAGATCGCTTGCGCCATCTTCAAAGTGCTTTTATGCTAGTAAGTCCTAACACAATGGACTTGCTATAATATATGGAAAGCAGCAAGCATACCCTGCAGAGGAAGTAAGAAATATGGTTCTAGGTAAACCTCAAACCGACCCAACGCTAGAGTGGTTCCTTTCACATTGTCATATTCACAAGTACCCTTCAAAGAGCACGCTGATCCATGCGGGCGAGAAGGCTGAAACCCTTTACTACATCGTAAAAGGTTCAGTAGCAGTGCTTATTAAAGATGAAGAAGGCAAAGAGATGATCTTGTCTTACCTTAACCAAGGTGACTTCATCGGTGAACTAGGCCTATTTGAAGAAGACCAAGAACGTACAGCTTGGGTGCGAGCTAAATCACCTTGTGAAGTGGCTGAAATTTCATTTAAGAAATTCCGTCAACTTATCCAAGTTAACCCAGATATTCTCATGCGCTTATCTTCTCAGATGGCAAGTCGCCTACAAGTGACAAGCCAGAAAGTGGGTGACCTTGCGTTCCTTGACGTAACGGGTCGTATTGCTCAGACGCTACTTAACCTAGCGAAACAACCTGATGCAATGACTCACCCTGACGGCATGCAAATCAAGATTACTCGTCAAGAAATCGGCCAAATCGTTGGTTGTTCTCGTGAGACAGTAGGACGTATTCTTAAGATGCTGGAAGAGCAGAACCTTATTTCTGCTCACGGTAAGACTATTGTGGTCTACGGCACTCGTTAATCGACGCCTTTAGACACTCAAAAAGCCACCGCAAGGTGGCTTTTTTATTGGTGGTTAATTCCAACAAGTCGCGCTAGTTAAAGTAAAAATTCAAACTTATTGATGGGTACTCTCAAAAATTTTGTCGGCTGACGCCGCAACAAACCCTTGATAGTAATTTCCATCTGCCATTTGATAGCGCTTGGCAAATTCATAGAAGCCGCCAGGAATACTCTGCTCGCCATCACTAAACATCACCGGTACCTTATCAGCCATCGTCGAAGACTGTTCGAGTAAAACCTCCGGAGACCCTTTCACCTCACCACCCGACTCGTTAATGTTGAAGCTTTCTGTACGTAGGTAATCATTCACCTCCGTCACCTCTACAAAACGATTAAGTTGGTTAACACTAACGGTAAAATGGTTAGCGCCATAGCCATGTGCCGCAAGCCATGCCGCATACTCACTCTCTTTGGCTAATGTTTGGTAGTCTTCTGAGCTTAACGTCCACATACGGCCGCCAAACAAGAAATCACCAACCACTAATTGCGAACTGTCCACTTGGCTTACTAGCTTCGCTACGATAGCTTGCAGCACTGCTGAGCACTGTTCAACACGAAGCTCACTAATAAAGACTTTCGGCAACGACTCGTCACTGTGTTGTAGATGAATCGCAGACAGCTTTTTCGCTTCAAAGTCATACTCACCCGCTTGTTGATAACCAAGCTTAAGAAATGGCTTTACTAATGTTTCAATACCCACAGGCGAGAGATTGAAGGTGCGTAACGCGATATGATCATTAATCAGTGCCTCCCCTTCTTTTAACAACGCCTGCACTTTTGCCGCTGAAGGGCATAATCGCTGAGTGTAATCTTGCCACAACTGCGCAAATAATTGTTCTGCCGTCATCTTTCGCTCCTTAAAGATCGAGACCTGGGCTTAATGTCGCAGGTAGCACAGTGTGCTCCCCTTCCATCGACGCCATAGGGTATGCGCAATAATCCGCCGCATAATAGGCGCTTGGTCGCAAGTTCCCCGACGCACCCGGACCACCAAATGGTGCATCACCACTTGCGCCCGTTAGCTGACGGTTGCGATTCACAATACCTGCACGAATATGGTCAACAAAATACAGCCACTCATCATCATTGGTTGAAATCAGGCCCGCCGATAAACCAAATCGAGTGTCATTAGCAAGATCAACGGCTTGTTGTAGCGTTTCGTAACGCACAAGCTGCAGTAATGGACCGAAGTATTCTTCATCCGGTAGCGCCTTTATTGCCGTAGCATCGATCAAACCAGGCGTCACAAACGCGGCCTGTAATTGTTTCGATTCCACTAAACTCTTGCCACCTAGCGATTGCAATGTCGCTTGTGCCTGAATAATGTGCTGAGCAGCCTGCATGGAAATCTGCGGCCCCATGAAAGGCGCAGGCGTGGCGAATGGTTCATCAATCCGAATCTTGGTTATCGCGGCCACTAATGCGTCAACAAGCTGGTCACCTTTATCACCAAACGGCACATACAAGCGACGAGCGCAGGTACAACGCTGTCCGGCACTGATGTAGGCAGATTGGATAATCGTGTAGACCGTCGCATCAAGATCACCATAGGCATCACTCACGACCAACGGGTTGTTGCCACCCATTTCCAACGCCAACATTTTATCAGGCTGACCGGCAAATTGACGATGTAATACGTGCCCAGTATTCGCGCTACCAGTAAACAACACCCCATCAATGCCTTTAGCGTCAGCCAGAGCAATGCCGGTTTCTTTACCGCCTTGCACAAGGTTAATCACGCCATCTGGCAACCCAGCCTCTTGCCAAAGTTGCATAGCAAGCTCACCTACTAATGGCGTTTGTTCTGAAGGCTTAAACACCACGGTATTGCCAGCCAATAACGCCGGAACAATATGTCCGTTAGGCAAATGCCCTGGAAAGTTATAGGGGCCAAAGACCGCCATTACTCCTAAAGGACGATGGCGCAGTACAATTTGATTACCCGCAGCCTCTCGCTGAGAACGGCCTGTTCTGTCATGATACGCTCGGATTGATATGGCGATTTTACCTGCCATTGCGCCGGCTTCCGTTCGGGTTTCCCACAATGGTTTACCCGTCTCCTTGGCTATCGCAACTGCAATATCTTCACTACGAGCCTTGAGTTTTTCCGCAAACGCAAGCACCACCGCTTCACGCTCTTCAAACGAGCGTTTTTTCCAACTGACAAAAGCTTGTCTAGCCGAAGAGACCGCAGATTCAACCTGCACTGGCGTAGCCGATTGTCCCTGCCAAATCACCTCGTTGTTGTACGGCGACAGCGAGTGAAATTGCTCACCCATTCCTGCGATCCATTGTCCTGCGATCCATTGCGTCATCAAAAGTTCCTTAACCTAGTAAATAGTGAAGAGTCTGCATCTTCATATTGTGTCGTGATAAGTACGACAAAGATGCAGCAACCCGCGTTATTGCGCCAACATACGAACCATATCGCCTTCAGAAAGGTTCAAGGCGTCAGCGACATCAGGTGCTAGCAATACATGCTGACTTTCAGCATCATAGGCCGCTTTTGCCGCCGTCGCTCTAAAGTGTTCAAATGACGTATTGGCAATAAGGTAATCTTGCGAACTGGCATGCTCGGCAATAGTGACCTTGGCACGGAATGAGTTACGAATCGCCTGAATGTTCTGTAAGTCACACTCCACCGTCGGACCTGCGTCAAAAATATCGACATAGTTACGGCACGTAAAACCTTCTCTTTCCAATAACTTTAAAGCGGGTCTGGTATTGTCATGCACTTGACCAATCACCGCTTGCGCCTCTTTGCTTAACAGGTTGACGTAAATCGGTAACTTCGGCATTAAATCCGCGATGAAGCCTTTCTTACCGATCCCCGTTAAATAATCTGCCATGGTAAAATCAATGGAGAAAAAGTGCTCTTGTAGCCATTGCCAAAATGGCGAGTTACCTTCGGCATCAGACACGCCACGCATCTCGGCAAAAATGGTTTTGGAGAAACGATGCGGGTGTTCAGCCATCATTAAAAAACGAGATTTCGACATCAAGCGGCCGTTAAGCCCCGCGCGATAATCAGGTCGTAAAAATAAAGTGCAGATCTCACTACAACCGGTGTAGTTATTGCCAAACGTCAGCAATTTCACCACATTATTCACACCTAGCTTAGGAGAAGAGTGCACCACTGTGCTGATATGATAGGAGTAAAACGGCACATCCCAACCTATCGCCCCTTCGATACCCGTAGTACCAGCCACCTCGCCAGTGTCACGGTCATAGCCCACCATCAGGTAGCCTTCGTCCGTCGGCCCTAAGACGTCCGGCTTACTAAAGCTGTATTCTGAGTGAGTAATGCGATTGGTAAGAAGCTCTTCATTAACGGGAAGAGAGGTAAAGCCGTGACCAGACTCAACTGCACAAGTGTGCAGGGCATCATAATCCGACATCGTAATAGGACGAACAACAAGCATCAATAATCCCTCCGACGCAAACTCTCTTGGTACATCCACACCCAAGAGAGCCATTCAAATACGAGTTAAACTAGAGTACCCGTTAAACGAGAGTACTGATCGCCTTATCTAACTTCGCTAAACCTGCTTCAACTTCTTGCTTGGTGATGACAAGTGATGGGGTAAAACGCACCACGTTCATACCCGCCACGAGTACCATCAAGCCTTGTGCACCAGCCGCAACTAATACATCACGAGCGCGCCCTTGCCACTGTTCATTCAGTGCTGCGCCGAGCAATAGCCCCTTGCCACGAATTTCGCTAAAGATATCGTATTTCGCATTAATAGCTTCTAGTCCCTCACGGAACCAGGCTTCACGCTCAGCAACACCCGCTAGAACGTCAGGGGAAGACACCACATCCACTACCGCTTCAGCAACGGCACACGCTAATGGGTTACCGCCATAGGTTGAACCGTGCGTACCCACTTTCATATGAGCCGCTAATGCTTTCGTTGTGAGCATCGCACCAATAGGGAACCCGCCCCCTAGTGACTTCGCCGTGCTAAGAATATCTGGCGTGATACCAAGGCCTTGATACGCGTAAAATTGTCCAGTACGACCGTTGCCCGTTTGTACTTCATCGAAAATCAGCAGTGCGTTGTATTTATCACAGAGCTCTCGAACCGCTTGTACAAACTCCGGTTCTGGCGAAATAATTCCCCCCTCCCCTTGCAGTGGCTCCATCATAATGGCACAAGTCTTGTCCGACATTTGCGCTTCTAGCGCGGCAATATCATTGTAAGGTACATGCTTCACATCACCGGGTTTAGGTCCAAACCCATCGGAATACGCCGCTTGCCCACCTACAGTAACGGTGAAGAAAGTACGGCCGTGAAACCCTTGATTAAACGCAATAATCTCTGATTTTTCCGGACCGTGTACATCCACCGCCCAGCGACGAGCCAGTTTTAATGCGGCTTCATTGGCTTCCGCGCCAGAGTTAGCGAAAAACACGCGTTCAGCAAAACTGACTTCGGTTAATTTTTTTGCTAAGCGCAGTGCAGGTTCATTCGTCATCACATTACTTAAATGCCAAATTTTATTCGCCTGCTCAGTCACGGCATTGACCATCGCTGGGTGACAATGCCCCAAACAACTCACCGCGATACCACCAGCAAAATCAATATACTCATTACCTTGCTGATCCCATACGCGTGCACCCTCACCCTTAACCGGAATCATTTCCATTGGGTTATAACAAGGTACCATTACCTCATCAAACCATTCACGGGATACTGTTTTTTCCATTGTCATAACACGTTCCTTTTAATT
Organism: Vibrio qingdaonensis; assembly: GCF_026191675.1. GTDB lineage: Bacteria > Pseudomonadota > Gammaproteobacteria > Enterobacterales > Vibrionaceae > Vibrio > Vibrio qingdaonensis. Next base: position 35,911 of record NZ_JAKRRY010000036.1, read on the forward strand.
ACTGCGCATGAGAAAGGGGGCTTCTTATTCACGTGGGCTCTAATACAAATATAGAGCAAACCTTCACGCTTTCTAGCAAAGAAGAAACTTCTCACCACTCATCATAGATGCAGCATTGTATTTACAATTATTTAACTAACACAATAGCAGAAAATGCTTTTCCACCATCAATCAACTCAATCAAGGCACAACACAATGAGTATTTATGCGTTATTTTTGAATTTAAATGAAGTGTTTTTTCATGATTTATCAAATAAATGAACAGGCAGGGCTCTGTCAGCTATCCGCATCAGAATTAGCGAATAGTTTTGCATCTTCATAAGTAAAACTGATGAAGGATAAGAAAAGATGAAAGGGTGATCTTGATCAGAAACTAAGCGTGTAAGAAATTACTCAATAGCTCATGACCTTGTTCCGTTTTGATGGATTCAGGGTGAAATTGTACGGCATGAATGTTCAGCGTTCGGTGCTGATAACCCATAATTTCATCAAACTCACCATTTGGCAGCACGGTCCACGCCGTGATATCAAAACAGTCTGGGAGCGTCTCTCGCTTCACGATCAGTGAATGGTAGCGAGTGACAGTCAGCGGATTATTGAGTCCGGCAAAGACACTGCGGTTGTTATGCTTAATTGGTGAGGTTTTACCGTGCATCACCTGGCGAGCACGGACAACGTCGCCGCCAAAGACTTGAGCAATCGCTTGGTGACCCAAGCAGACTCCAAGAAGTGGCAGCTTTCCGGCAAAGTATCGGATAGCATCCAGTGAGATCCCAGCTTCATTAGGCGTACAAGGACCCGGAGAAATGACAAGGTGAGAGGGGTTAAGTGCTTCAATACCAGCAATATCAATGTCGTCATTGCGCACGACTTTAACGTCTACACCCAATTCACAAAAATACTGAAATAGGTTGTAGGTAAAGGAGTCGTAGTTATCAATGATGAGTAGCATAGCGCTCGCTGTAAAATTGAATTTGCCCAAAATAAGGCGGTATTTTGCAACAAGATGGCAGAAAGGCAAGTAAAAAGAGGAAGAAAGGCAGCAGCAAAGCCGATAACGACTTTACTGCTGGTCTGTGTTGATGTTATTTACGTTGGTGTTGATATATTTACATCGATATTAATACTGCTTACGTCGGCGCCATCCCATCACACCCATGATAGAAAGCCCTATCAAGCCGATGGAGCCGCCATTCATATTCAAGTCAATCACCGCTGGATCATGATCAGATGAACGATAATGATCGAGATACTTAGGTAAATCCCCTTTACGCTCATCGTTGTAGTCAAACAGCGTCGATTCCGCTGCATTGATGTGCCATTCCGTCGCATCAACCACGCGCTTGCTAAGACTTGGGCTAATTAAGATATGATCCAGCGCACCGACTTCGTCATTGTATGAATAGCTCCAGCCTTGAGGGTGCATCTCTGAAAGGACATTAATGTAACCATAGTTGTGAGTGATCACCGCCCCTTCATCGCCAAACTGCTGCTTTTCACCAATAAAGGTATTGCGCGCCGCACGAATCGATTTGCCGTACTTCTCTTGGCTATAATCGGTCAAAATTAGCATTGGGTCTTCTTTGCCGTAAGCATTGAAGTCCCCTAACACAATTTTATGTCCTTCAATGGACGTCAACGCCTCACCGAGCGCCACAGAGGCTGCCACTCTAAATTGCTCACAAGCGCCTTGCTGATCCAAGTCCTGCCCCCCTTGACCGCCAGCAGATTCAGGCGCTGCATCTTCCCAACATTTTGACCCTTTCGATTTAAAGTGATTGACTGCGACCGTCAGCGTTTCCTTGCTACCTTTAACTTTAAACGTCGGGGCCAATGTGTCGCGTTGATAGTTCTTGCCGTCTTCAATGACGTTACCGTTGTCATCAATCACTTCAGGTGCAACCTGACGAGGCATTTCAAACACATTGACCTGCTTAAGCTTCACCGCCTTCGGACGATAAATCACCCCGGTGGTAATTGCATCCGTCCCGACTGCATCAAGGGCATCAATCTGGCCATCTTGATTACTGTCCACCGACACATAAGCATAGTGCTGCTTTTTATGCTCAAGCTGCGCGTTTAACACCTTCACTAATTGCGCGATAGCGCCGTTGTCGCCAAAGCCATTATTTTCGATTTCCATCAAACCAATCACGTCAGCATCAAGTTGAATTAACGCGTTAATGATCTTTTGCTGCTGCGCAGTAAACTCTTCAACCGTGTTCGCACCACGATTGCCGCCAAATCGGTTTTCATCGCCACCAAAAGGAGAGGAAAAATAGTTAAGGACATTAAAGGTTGCCACGCGTAAATCGGCTTTATTCCATGGCGATTCATGCAGTTCTGGTGTCATCGTTCTTGGGGTATTGCGCACAAAATTATCACTGGAGAGGGTATTGGTCACAAAGAGGCGATAATCACCATAGCTGTAACCAACCACACCTTCTATGCCAAACAAGGATTAATACGCACGTAGTCTTCTGTACTGCCATCTTGATCAATATCACTGCGACCAAATTCTGGGTAGTAAGGGATTTCACCATTCGCCGCTGGACTCACCGACTCAACATAAAGACGGCGCTGGGCATTATCTTCACTTTGTGCCTTTGCCTCACTTGAGCCTGCCGCATATTGCTGATTAGGATGCAGGTTCACTCGCTCATGAGCCAACACCATATTATTGCGACGTGCGGAATAATCATAACCAAACGTGCGGCTTACGCGCATATCCAATGCTTGAGGTAAACTCACCAACATCCCTTCATAGCGCTCAAGCGTTTGTTCAAAACTTTCGTCGGAATCTATCACTTCAACGGCCGTTGCCGCTGGTGCCGCTTGTTGCCCCAACTTATGCCAATCTCGCTCATTTAATTTCAACTGGGTTTGGCTATAGTATTCTTGAATATTGCCTCTTACGCATACCACATCGCCTGCAGATAGCTCCGGATTCGCTTGGGTATAGATAAATAGACCATTGGAAGTCAAAGGGTTGTGGTCATCCTCAAGTGCTTGTAGATAGAAGCCCTGGTTCACACCAGTAGTCACGGCAGACACCACACCTTGTACAAAATATTGCTCAGTCGTTATGTACGGGTAACCGCTAATGTAAGGCGAATGACTGCCTTCTCCTTGAATGCTTTGTATTGAGGTAAAAGTCGGTTCTATTCCATTGTCGAGACATTGAAATGCTTGCGGTGGTAATAATGTATCCAACTGTCCCAAGCCACTAAAATCATCACTGGCAAGCGTTGCCCATTGCTTAGGTTGATAAGATACTGAAGGTTGCTGATAAGGCTGATAACGAACCAAGGTTTTATTTTGACCAAACAGCTCTCCCATCACGCCAATCATATCGACTACTTGCTCTTGATTATCGAGCAGTGCAATAGGATCATCACCGTTGAAGTTTAACACTTGGTTCGCCGTTGTCACGGTAGCGATATCCGTTACAGCCGCGCTAGCCTTGGCATTAGCAAACACCAGTACCGATTGAGCGGGAATCGTATAACCCGACAAATCCAACGTATTCCACGTCCCGTTACCATTGGGAGATTTGGCGAGCTGATACCCAGAAAGTGACACCTCTTGGTCACTGCTATTAGCTATTTCGATTGCTTTGTTATACCCGCTTCCTTCCACATATTGCGAAAGAAAGATTTCCGCGCTCGCGCCTCCACTCAAAATGGAAGAAATCACTAACGCTAACCACTGCTTTTTATTTGTGCTTGTCATTATTCACCTCGAATTAACTGGCAATGCTGTCCTTGCCTTTTTGCACATTGTTGAATATGAGAATGTGTATTTTCGAGACGAGTGTTGTCATTTTTATTGCAAATGGGTAATTAATGCACAGATAAATGAGAGGATGCTCTCATTTGAAATCGAAAGTATTGAGGGTGTGCCAAACTATAAACAGAAATGGTTACCAAGAAATAAAAAAACGCCAGTGCGCAAGGCACTGACGTTTTTAGGCTTTAAAGAGGTTGCTGTTGCCGCTATGGACGAGTCACGAAACCCACCGCTTTGTAAGCTTTCGCCAGCGTCACCGCCGCGCGCTCGGACGCTTTCTCCGCACCTTGACGCATTACGTCATCCATATAAGCGCGATCCGCACGAACACGCTTATATTCGCTCTGGATTGGCTCTAGCATCGCTACCAAAGCTTCACCTACATCTTTCTTAAATGGACCATACATTTCCACGCCAGCATATTGCGCTTCAATGTCAGCAAAAGACTTACCCGTCGCGGCTGAATACAAACCCATCAGGTTAGAGATACCGGCTTTACTTTCCCAGTCATGAGCAATGCGAGGTGGCGTTTCTGCATCGGTTTGTGCCTTGTTGATTTTCTTCAAAATCGACTTAGGCTCTTCGAGCAAGGTAATCACGTTTTTACGGTTATCATCCGACTTAGACATTTTCTTCGTTGCATCTTGCAAGCTCATCACACGTGCATTCACCGTTGGGATGTACGGTTCTGGAACCGTAAACAGTGGCGCTTCTGGCGTGTAAATATTGTTGAAGCGCGTTGCGATATCTCTTGCTAACTCGAGGTGTTGCTTTTGGTCACTTCCTACTGGCACTTGGTGCGCACCGTAAAGCAGGATATCAGCCGCCATCAATACAGGATAATCATAAAGACCAACGTTAACATCATTGGCATAGCGCTGTGACTTATCTTTAAACTGAGTCATTCGATTCAGTTCACCCATTTGGGTGTAACAATTAAGAAGCCAACCAAGCTGAGCATGTTCCGGTACATGAGACTGGACAAATAGCGTGCTCTTCTTAGGATCAACACCAACCGCGAGACAAATTGCCAATGCATCTAACGTCGCTTCATGCAGCGCTTTAGGGTCCTGACGAACCGTAATCGCATGAAGGTCTACCACGCAGTACTGACAATCATAATCGTCTTGCATCTGTTGCCATTGACGTAGAGCACCCAAGTAGTTACCGATACTTAGTTCACCAGATGGTTGAACACCACTCAATACGATGGGCTTGCTCATAACTATGATTCCTTCGACTTCTTAATGAGATAATTAGGATAATGAAAAACCGCGCAATTTCTTACGCGGTTTTAGCAGTGTACCCATTAGCCAATTTTTTGCTATAGCCATGAAGACTTTTTTATTGCTCAGGAAGCGAATTAGCCCCGAGCACCGCCTTCGCCGCTAATTTACGGCAGTTGGCCCGCCATTTTTGACCGCATTTAGGACATCTAAGACATCATCGGCAACAAAGTCTGGTTTCGCATTGGCAATCGGCTCACCGTGGTTATAGCCATACGTCAGGCCAAATGCCAAACAACCTGCATTGCGCGCAGCCAGAATGTCATTTTGTGAATCGCCAACCATCAGCACTTCACTTGGCGACACTTGCTCTTGATCCATCAACCAATTCAGTGCCACGGGATCCGGTTTTTTATTGGGGAACGCATCGCCACCCAATACATGCTTAAAATACTTTTCAAGCTGATGCTGCTCTAGCAATTCAGGGACAAATTTAGACGGCTTGTTGGTCAGCAAAGCCACGGTGTACCCACCTGCGACCAGAGTATCCAATGTACGATGAACATTGGCATACAAATGACTCAGCTTATGACCACTTGCTTGATAGAAATCATCAAACAATGTGCGCGCTTTCTCACACAACTCAGCCGATAATTCTGGGTTAACGTTCACACTCTGACTCAATGAGCGAGCAATAAGCACATCCGCGCCATTACCAACATAATCACGGACTTGCTCTTCGGTGACACTTGGATAGCCCAACGCCTGCACCGCTTGATCAGCGGCAAGGGCAAGATCAGGCACACTATCGAGTAGCGTACCATCGAGATCAAAAACGACTAATTTGATAGACTGCATTCATTAATTCTCTTACTTCTGTACTTTCGCAAGCTCTGCGCGCATCTCATCAATGACCTCTTTGTAATCAGGGCGATTGAAAATCGCAGAGCCTGCCACAAACATATCCGCGCCCGCTTCGGCGATTTCACGAATGTTATCCACTTTAACACCGCCATCAATTTCAAGACGAATATCACGACCAGACGCATCAATGAGGCGACGAACCGCACGCAGTTTATCAAGTGTTGAAGGAATAAAAGATTGACCACCGAAACCCGGGTTCACTGACATCAACAAAATCATGTCGACTTTATCAAGGATGTAATCAAGACACGTTAATGGTGTGGCAGGGTTAAGTACCACGCCTGCTTTACAGCCATGTTCTTTGATTAGCTGTAATGTACGATCAACGTGCTCTGTTGCTTCAACGTGGAACGTAATCATCGATGCACCCGCTTTAGCGAACTCTGGCACTAGGCTATCAACAGGTTTCACCATCAAATGCACATCGATAGGTGCGGTAATACCGTAATCGCGCAGCGCTTTACAGATAGGTGCACCAAAACTGAGGTTAGGCACGTAGTGGTTATCCATCACATCAAAGTGGACAACATCAGCGCCAGCGGCAAGGACTTTCTCGACGTCTTCACCAAGACGAGCAAAATCAGCGGATAAAATGGATGGCGCAATTAGAAAATCTGTCATACCTGACCTCAATAGAATGGATTAGCGAGCAATAATTGCGCGCAATTCTACCGAAGCCAGTGGCTAAATCCTAGCGCTTATCCAAATCCGATATCACTTTTGCTGCAATGTCGGCTTTAGATTCAAGTTGGATTTTCGCTTCAGGCTCAGCTTTGGCTTCAAATAATGCCAGCAGTTCGTCCACTTTGTTGCGTCCAGAGCCGTTACGGCTGATGGTGCGTTTCACTTTCACCACATTCAACTGTGCACCGTGATAAAGGCGACGCGTGAGCGTAGTATCGTGATTCGAAATCAGTACCGGGATGTGACGATCAAATGCCGTATGTTCTGCTATATCCGCGAGCGCCGCTTGGTCATCTAATGAAAAACCATTACCCGCATACGAGGTAAAATTAGCGGTATTCGACAACGGTGCATAAGGTGGATCGCAATACACCACGCTGCCTTTTCGAGCACGGCGAAAGGTTTCAGGATAACCTTCACAAACAAATGTGGCTTTCTTGGCTTTTTCCGCAAAGAAAATGAGTTCTTTTTCAGGAAAATAGGGCTTTTTATAAGAACCAAACGGGACGTTGAATCCGCCCTTTTTGTTGTAACGACATAAGCCGTTAAAACCGAAGCGGTTCATATACAAAAAGGCAACCGAACGAAAGAGTACGTCATCACTTTGATTGAAATCAGCGCGAACCCCAAGATACACCTCTTTTTGGTTATACTCAGGCGTGAAGAAGCGTTTTGCCTCTTCAATGTACTTTTCCGGCTCAGTTTTGAGCAGGTTATAGAGATTAATTAAATCTGGATTAATATCGGCAAGCAGATACTGGTCATAGTCCGTATTCAAAAATACCGAACCGGCGCCAACAAAAGGCTCCACCAACTTTCTTGCGTCTGGCAAATGCTTTTGGATATCTTCGACTAAGCCATATTTTCCACCAGCCCACTTTAGAAAGGCGCGTTGCTTTTTCATTGCTTGCTCTATTTACTGCCACCCAAAATTTAAGGGAGGGGAATATATCATAATTCAATCTGTTATGTTGACCTTTCTCGCATCAACACCAGCTTTGATTCACTGCGGTTCTACTCTTGCCAGCGATCAATTTCACGATGAACTTGGCTTAGCGATTTGGCCCACGCGCCTAATGAGCGTAGCTCTTTAGGCAATGCTTCAGCCGCATCACGAGCCGCCTGAATACTGACGTATTGATCGTACGTCACGATATACCATTTTTCATCATTACGAATGGTCGGGTAAACACGTACTGGTTTATCAAAAGTATGCTTGTTCAGGAACTGTTGCACATCATCCAGCTGCGTCATCGCTGAGATCTGTAGCGTATAGGTATTAGCGGCCATCGCCTTGAGCTCGTCGCGGGCAAACGAAAACGTTATGGGTGTCTGCAACACTGGAGAACTCTCAACATCAACCACGGTATTTTTTGGTAACACCACGGCTTGAATTTCTGCGGCATTTGCCACGGCTACCGCCGTGTTATCCTCCAACAAAGCATCAACGACGTCAGAGGTAATCACCACTCGCTCTCCCGTTTCAGACACCCCAACACTGGCAGTCTCGGAAGTCACTTGTGGAGGTAGCGCCATAGAATCATCCGTTGTCGCTGCTACCTCTGGCATATCTTGGTTGGCATTAGCAATTTGCTCTGCGGATGACGCGTCTAGTTTGGCTTCAGTCGCTGGATTTTCTGTCTCTTCCACAACGACAAGCGATTGTGCATCATCCGCCGTATCTGGCGATGTTAATAAGCTACGATAGCCCATAAAAATTATAATCAGTAATACCACAACCAACGCGGCAATCTTAGTCGGCGAGCCAACCAGCGAACGAATTATCACTTTCTTTTCCATTGTTTGCTCCCCGAGCGCCAATATATTCCCTGGAATGGGCTTCGTCTTAGTAAACGCAGTTTTGATTCTTTTTTCAACACTTTCATCAAGGTAGCGCAGTACTAATGTCTCAAAAAACTGTGTTGCTTCCGAATGAGAAAGTTCATCAACTTCGAGTTCAATAGGTTTAATATCCAAACCATGGCTAAGACGGGACACGCGACTGTGCGTGGCATGGCTCGCGCTAAAAACCACGACACTCACACTTTGCTGCCCAACACTGTGCGTCGCGAGCACCAGTAACCAAAGCTCTGCCAGTAAAGCTTGAGATAAATGCTGCGCTTCATCGACAACGATAACAATGTCGCACGCCTCGCCGTCTAAAATACGCTCAATACTGTCTTGCAGCGTATCTGTTTCACTGTACAACGCATGAGGAAAGAGCTGACGCAAAATATTACCGCGGATCACCTGCTCATCTTGATGAGGAAAGCACGTCACCAATGACTGATTCTTACCGTGCGCCCATGACTCCAAGTAACGATGAGCCAGCCAGGTTTTTCCGATACCCACTTCACCAATAATCGAGACAAAATTGGACGAAAACTGAGTTAACAACTGCAGCCTTTCCAGTAAATGGGTTTGCGAGTCCAACTCCATCACTCGCATTTCATAAGACAAACTCATTGGCGATCACTCTTAGCCTACAAAGCAAGTAGCAGTAAATACCGCAACCTTTAAAACAAGTAGCTTAAAAATAGGTAGCTTTAACAATTTTAATAAAAAGCCGTTAGTTTAAAAATTCATGTGTCTCTTCACCAAGGTGACTCACCTCTCACAGAGGCGACAACTTAATGAGCTCAAGATCTAAAAAAGGCCCCCAAATAGGAGCCTTTTGTCGATGGATACCGTGCGCTAATCTAATAAAAGATTAGAGGCGACAGAGATCAATCGCTTTTTCAATCAACTCATTGGGCACATCAGAGACAACTTGTGCATCGCCTATCGTCGTTGGTAATACCAAACGTAATTGACCAGACAAGACTTTTTTATCTCGCATCATATGACTCATAAAGTCATCAAATGTCATTGACTCTGGTGTATGAACTGGCAATTTAGCTCGCTCAAGTATGGCAATGATACGCGCCACTTGCTGCGCTGAAATATCGCCGAGCAAATGAGCCGTATGAGCAGCCATAACCGTTCCCGATGACACCGCCTCTCCGTGTAGCCATTTACCATACCCTAGTTCCGTTTCAATGGCATGACCAAATGTATGACCTAGGTTCAATAATGCTCGAATACCCGACTCTTTCTCATCTTGTGCCACGACTTCCGCCTTAATGGCACAACAACGTGCAATCGCGTACGTCAACGCCGTTTGATCCAGTTGATATAAGCTGTCTAAGTTTGCTTCCAACCAATCAAAGAACTCGGCATCATAGATGATTCCATACTTAATTACTTCCGCCATTCCCGCAGCAAACTCTCTCTCGGGTAACGTTTTTAAGCAATCAATATCAATAATCACCGACTGAGGCTGATAAAAAGCCCCAATCATATTTTTACCTAAACTATGATTAACCGCCGTTTTCCCACCCACAGATGAGTCCACTTGAGAAAGCAATGTGGTAGGAATTTGAATGAAATCCACACCGCGCTGATAGCACGCTGCAGAAAACCCAACTAGATCACCAATAACGCCACCGCCTAACGCGACAACCACAACGTCTCGGCCATAGTTGCCAGACAGTAGATGCGTCATGATGGTATTAAAGGTATCGAGGGTTTTGTACTGCTCACCATCTGGAAGCTCTAACAAAGAGGTTTGACAACCTTTGTTATCCAGTTGAGCAAGAATAGATTGACTATAAAGAGGGGAAACCGTGGTATTGGTAATCAGTACCACCGATTTTCCATCTGGAATTTGAGAAAATTGCGCCGAGTCATTAAATAACCCGGCACCAATTGAAATAGGGTAGCTACGCTCACCAAGATTAACCGTAATCCGTTCCATGGTTTGCTCTCCTTTCAAAGAAGGTTGTATTAACCTTCTTCTAGCATTTTTACGATTTGGTTAGCGACCACTTTTGCACTTTGATCATCAGTGCGAACTGTGTAATCAGCTACTTCTTTATACAAATTGTTGCGTTCATCCGCAAGCGATTCCAATACTTCACGCGGATCATCCGTTTGCAGTAATGGGCGCTTTTTGTCGCGGTTTGTGCGAGCAAGCTGTTTCTCAATTGTGGTTTCTAAATATACAACGATTCCGCGCGCAGAGAGACGGTTACGGTTTTCTTTACTCTTAACCGAACCACCACCAGTCGCAAGGACAATGCCCTGCTCCTCTGTCAGATCATTAATGACCGACTCTTCGCGAATGCGGAAGCCTTCTTCGCCCTCAACGTCAAACACCCAAGAGATGTCTGCACCAGTGCGTTCTTCAATAACGGTATCAGAATCAACAAACTCCATATGAAGTTGTTGAGCTAGGTGTCTACCGATAGTGCTTTTGCCGGCGCCCATAGGGCCAACAAGAAAAATATTACGTTTTTCAGCCATGTTTAGCAGTAATTTACAACGTTAATTCAATGACATCGCCACAAGAAAATACCGAATAAAAGCATCGGGAAAAGGGCTTGTGACACCGATTCCTCACAGACAAGACGTGATAAGACCCGAAATTATCAAGGTTAGGTGACCTGAATGCAACTTTAATTTTCACTATTTTCAATAAGTTCTACCTTTACAATAACTTAGTTAACTATTATTTCTGGCGTCACAAAGATTAGTAATTCACTTTTCCCTACTTTTTCGTAGGTTCGCCTAAATAATGCGCCTAAACCGGGAATATCCCCTAACAAAGGAACTTTATCCACACTATTGGTAATACTATGTTGAAAAATCCCCCCTAGTACGACGGTTTCTCCATTGTTCACCAGAACTTGTGTTCCTATTCGTTGCGTATCAATGGCAACGGCCTCCCCTTCCTCTGTTTTTACCACCTGGCTGGGTCTATCTTGAGTCACATTAAGGTCCAACACTAAACGATTATCTGGGGTAATTTGTGGCGTCACGGTGAGTGATAATACCGCTTTCTTAAACTCCACCGACGTAGCCCCACTTGACGCAGCTTTTAGATAAGGAATCTCTGTTCCCTGTTCAATGTAAGCCGATTTTTTATTGGTAGTAATTAACCTTGGGCTGGAAATAATTTCCGCTTTGGATTCTTGTTGTAGCGCAGATAACTCAAGGTCAAGCAACACGTTAGAGCCTAGACTTGCCACTTGAAACGCCAATCGCGCAGCACTGTCGGATGTCGCGCCTAAATTGACATTAAGGAAATCATTAACAAACGCATCGCCGTCTTCTGGATCATACAGTCCTATGGTACCTAGATTATTTTCAATCGAACCACCAATCGTGGTATCGCCACTCACCTTGGTGACCCCCCAGCGAATGCCAAGTTCATCCATATTGCCCTCATTAATGGTGACAATCCGAGCCTCAATTTGAACCTGTTTTACCGGCACATCTAAGGAAGCAATAATGTCACGAATCACTGCGATATTGTCTGGCAATTCACGGATCAACAAGGAATTGGTTCGTTCATCAATCGCAATTGAGCCACGCTCCGATAACATACTCACCTCCCCTTCACCGCCCAGCATTGCTGCAACATCTGAGGCCTTAGCGTAGCTAATTTTAATAATTTCCGATCTAAGTTGCCCAATCTGCTCCGTGAGTAGGCTTTTCTCCAATGCCATTTTTTCCTGCTGATCAAGCTCCGCCTTAGGCGCGATGAGCACCACATTGCCACTTACCCGCTTATCTAACCCCTTCACACGTAAAATAATGTTTAACACCTAGGTCCATGGCACATCATCTAATCGAAGAGTGAGGTTGCCTTGGACACTGTCTGACACCACAAGGTTGAAATCATTGTAGTCGGCGAGCAACTGCAATACGTTTCTAACTGGGATGTCTTGAAAATTTATAGACGTTAATTTTCCCTGATGTGCGAGCAGCCATTTTTTTTCATCGGTTTTCTCTTTGGACAACGGCAGCAGCGTCACTCTTAACTGCTTGTTAGTTATGTCGTATGAGTAATCCACATTATTTTTGGTTTCCACCAATAACCTAACATCCGGCGTATCATCAAACAGTTCTAACTGATTCACTTCACTAGCAAAATCTTTAACATCGATAATAGACAATTGCTCAGGGCGTATCTTGGTCTGTTTCAAGACAATGCTAACCCCATTAGTTATGGTTTCCACATCAACCACGCTGCCAACTTCAGCTAAATTAACAATCACTACCCCTTGCTTTAACTCATTGAGTTCAAACGAAACCCCTTTAATGGCGTTCATGGGTTCCGCGGCTAAATTTTCCCCCGCCCACCACAGGGTCACCATCATCAATAGCCCTTTGAATACATTGCTCACAGCCCTTGGCATTACCACTTCTCCATTAATTCAACGCGAGCTTAACTTGCCTTTGAAACCAACAGCCCAAACCGTCTGATAAGGTTTCATTGACAATAAGGCCATCTGGGGTCACTTGTTTTATTTGGCCATTATTTTCGCCAATATATTGCCCTGCACTCACCTTAACCAATTGGCGATTAGGCAATTGCAATAGACCCGTTAACCCTTTCCCTTTACTCATCACCCCTTTGAGCTTCAGCTCCGTCAAACGATATTGCTCTAAGTTCCCTTTACCCCTCGCTTTGGGTTGCCAACAAGCTCGATTATTGGCCGGTCTTTGCGCTTGGGCTATCTTAGGTAAATCAAAAGGCGTACCGTATTTAGAATACGTAAATGGCACGGCATCAAATGAATAACGAGGCTGAAGCTGCGCCACTTCAATGACAATTTCCGCCTCTGTTTTTGCGACAAAGTCTGTTAAAGAGTCATCGTTAGCCTGACATCCCACCAAACCAAAAAAAAGTAACATCCAACGGCTAGCCCCCATGCCCTTACTCCTGTTTTTTTTCGCCCTGTTTAAACTGATAGGTGTAAGCCCTAACACGAAAGTGCAGCGTACTACTCTCTTGACTCACCCTTTGCCACTCGGCATTTTCAAGCAAGATAATTCGCGGTAATTGAGCAATAGACTGTGCGTAATCACCAATATTGTTGTAGCTGCCCGTCAACTCGATATCGAGAGGCAGTTTCAATAAAAAGTCCTGAGAGACGCGCTTTCCCCAATCAATTCGAGTAAAGGTTAAATCGTTATTCAGCCCCTCTTCATTCATCGCGGCCAATAAGCTGGCTAACTCTTTCTGCTCTGGCAGTTGCTGCAGTAAGAAATCATAGTGACTATTAAGCTCATTGAGTTGCGCTTGCATCAGCGGCAGTAACGCGGCTTTTTTAGCCACCCGACTTAGTGTTTGTTTCAGCTCCAGCTCTTGCTGCTTGTAATGTTCCAGCTCATCTAACGCTGGTTTTACGACAAAAAACGTTCCAGCAACAAGTACCAATATTAACAGTAACAACGCGACCAGCACTTGGGGAGCCCAAGGCCAATCCGGCATGTCATCAAGCTCTAGGTCCGCAAAACTCATTTTAGGCGGTCCCCACCCGTCCTAGGGGCCGCTGAGGTGCTATCCATTAATGAATTCGAGTTGAATTGAAAAGAAATATTGAAAGACTGGTAGCTTTGTCCAAAACGTTGACTGCCATGGACAATCGAATGCATGTCGACATTTTGCAGTAAACCAGAGCTCTCAAATCGATCCAGCATTTGAGCAAGCTTAGCGGTACTGCTACTAATACCGCTAAGCTTAAAATTCGTCCCCTCCATACGAACTTTGTCCACATAAACACCATTGGGAACTAAAGTCGGTAACGCATTCATCACTAATGTGGTTTTATTGCGCTGTATCTGCAGCATTTCCACGTAACCAAGCCGCTGCTCCAATGCAGTGTGGGATTGAGTCACTTTCACCAATGATGCTATATCTTTTTGATACTCCGTCACCTTTTGCTGAAGGTAACGCTGCCTCGCCTGCTGCTCCTCAATTTGCATCGACACGTACCACATAGCCGTTTGCACCGTCGCCGCAGCGATGACCACCGAAACAATGAGTGCAACGACAAAACGTCGGCGATGTTGATGCCGCCTATTCTCACGCCAAGGAAGCAGGTTAACCATCTCCATCTAATGCGCCTCCATCCATTGCGCGGCGTTATAAGCCACGCCTAATGCCACTGCAAATGAACCACTTAATAATGTGGCTTCCTTACTGCTCACCCCCACAGCGTTGTGCAGTGCTAAAGGTCTAGCTGGTATACCCAACTTACGCGCAATGAAGTCCATTATTTGAGGCGCATTCGCATGCCCACCACACACCAATACCCCCTCCAGAATCAAACCGCCCTGCACAGAACGATACAGCTGAATTTGTGACATCACTTTGCTGGCTATCTGCTCAAATGCCTGCTCTGCCTGGCTTTTTGGATTCACTCCCCTCGCGTCTAGACCATGTTGATGAGTGGTGTCATAGAGCCATTGTTTTGCCATATCCAGCGGCATATTTTTCGGTGGACATAGTGCGGCTTGCTGGCACCCTAAATCTAATACTCCCCAATTATCAAATACGTCTTGATGGTTGCTCAACATGCTCTGCAGCCCACGAAGTGCGTTGATATTGGTATCCATATACTGCGGCTGATAGCCCAGCGCCTTAATAGTTCCACTCCAATTATCAACAATGGACTGCTTCACCACGTGCACTCGATAGGCGTCGGTTTGTCCTTCAGATATTGGCGACGCTTTATAAAAATCGAGGGCCAACTCTTCTAATGGATAAGGGGATTGGTGGCTCATGGCTTGAAACACAGCAAACTCTTGCTCTTGCCCCTCCAATCCCCTTTCAACTGAGATGATTTTGCTGATTGCCGCGCTATCGGGAATGGCGATCGCCGCTTTTTTCCGAAAAATCGGTGGCAGTGTCTTAAATTTTTTTAGATTCTTTACAGTTTCTTGATGCTTTAATGTATGAGAATCGGAGAAAATAGCGTCAGAGCCTGTTAATTCGAGGTGGTTGATGACGGTCAGCGTGACACCATCAAGCATCAGCACAACGGCTTTGGCGCTGTAATGTCCAATATCAATGCCCGTAATCCATTTCTTAGTCATAAGAAATAACCTCAACAAATACAATAACCATGTGAAAAGGTTGAGATTGACGCCCAAATAAGCGTTAATTAACCCTATAGGTAGTTTTTGGACTAGAGTACAAGTAACTGCCTACCCATAACCTTAATCAATCAGGGAATCTCCGGTGAAGTTCATAAAGAGACTGTTGGTATTTGCATTTATTTGCATACTCTTTGGAGTGAGTACAATTTTTGGGTTTTACTACTATGTAAAACCAGAACTGCCTGACGTCGCGACACTGAAAGACGTTCAGCTCCAAACCCCAATGCAGGTATATAGCCAAGACGGGAAGTTGATCGCACAATTTGGCGAAAAACGACGCATCCCGCTTTCCTATGACGAAATCCCGCAGGATTTAATCCATGCGTTAATCGCCACAGAAGACAGTCGTTACTACGACCACTTTGGCTTTGATCCTATTGGTATCACTCGAGCCGCAGTGGCCGTTATTGCTTCTGGCAGCGCGTCACAAGGCGCAAGTACCATTACTCAGCAGCTAGCCCGTAACTTCTTCTTGTCTAATGAGAAGAAAATTATGCGGAAAGTGAAAGAAATCTTCATTGCCGTGCATATTGAACAACTGCTCAGCAAGCAAGAGATCATGGAGCTGTACGTTAACAAGATATTTCTTGGCTACCGCTCCTACGGGTTTGGCGCCGCTGCTCAAGCCTATTTTGGCCGTGATCTTGATCAGTTGACGCTGAGTGAAATTGCCGTGCTCGCCGGACTGCCAAAAGCGCCGTCAACCATGAACCCAATCTACTCAGTCGAGCGCGCCACTCATCGTCGAAATGTAGTACTCGCTCGAATGCTCAGTGAAAAGTACATCACTCAAGCACAGTTCGATGAAGCCCGAGAAGAGCCGATTATTTCGCAGTACCATGGTGCTGAAATCGAACTAAGAGCGCCATACGTCGCTGAAATCGCTCGTGCATGGATGGTCAATCGTTACGGTGAGGAAGCCTATGAATCTGGTATGCGCATCACTATGACGGTAGATTCTAAATTGCAAAAAGCCGCGCACACGGCAGCCATCAACAACCTTTTGGCCTACGATGAGCGACACGGTTATCGTGGTGCGGAAAAAGTGGTTTGGAAAGCGAACCAGCCAGCGATGTCAACGGAAGACATAACAAAGTACCTACGCAAACAACCCACTTATGGTGAACTGCGTCCTGCCATTGTCACTGCAGTTAACGCCAAATCTATTAAGGTTTGGGTGAAGGGTTACCAAGAGCAAACCATAGATTGGGATAACATCAAATGGGCTCGTAAGTTCAGAACCGATGACCGCCAAGGTGCCGCACCGAAATCAGCAGGTGACGTCACCGCCGTCGGCGAACAAATTTGGGTACGTGCAAGCCACATTGATACTCTTGAAGACGTCACGGATGTTGAACCAACAGAAAACGCAGAAGTGGCTCCAGAAAAAGCCATCACATGGCGTTTGAGT
The DNA here is from genome assembly GCF_026191675.1 of Vibrio qingdaonensis. Taxonomy (GTDB): domain Bacteria; phylum Pseudomonadota; class Gammaproteobacteria; order Enterobacterales; family Vibrionaceae; genus Vibrio; species Vibrio qingdaonensis. The sequence continues at coordinate 52,936 of NZ_JAKRRY010000036.1, forward strand.
CAAGTACCCAATGCCAACACTGCATTTGTCGCGATCAATCCAGAAAACGGCGCTGTCCTTTCGCTGGTAGGCGGTTTCAACTTTGTTCACAGCAAGTTTAACCGTGCGACACAGTCTGTCCGTCAAGTCGGATCAAGTATCAAACCCTTTATCTACGCTGCAGCGCTCGATAAAGGCATGACACTGGCAAGCTTGGTGAATGATGCACCAATTAACAAATGGGACAAGAGTGCAGGCACCGCTTGGCGTCCAAAAAATTCACCTCCGACGTATACTGGTCCTACTCGACTTCGTATCGGTCTAGCTCAGTCTAAAAACGTTATGGCTGTCCGTGTCTTGCGTGAAGTGGGGCTGGATGATACCCGTGAGTACTTAACACGTTTCGGTTTTGATAAAACCAAGGTGCCACGTTCAGAGACTATCGCACTGGGTGCAGGAAGCTTAACGCCGATTCAAATGGCGCAAGGCTTCTCGGTCTTTGCTAATGGCGGATACTATGTTGAGCCTTACTACATCAGCCGAGTAGAAGACCCATTTGGTAAGGTTGAGTATGAAGCGCATCCGAATATCATTTGCCAAACTGGCTGTGCACAAGTGCCTACACCCGAGACATTCACATCAAATAGCGATGACAATGCTCCAAGTATTGAAGAAGCGACGAGTGCAACAGCGCTTGAGCCTATCGACATGGCCAGCTTCAATGAGGAAGATGTTGATACAAACGAGCCTAATTACGCGCCACAGGTTCTCTCTGAGCAAACGGCATTCCTCACTCGTGAAATGATGTATAGCAACATTTGGGGCGGTGGAAACTGGCGTGATGGCACGGGATGGAACGGCACCGGTTGGCGAGCTCAAGTGTTAAAACGCCGCGATATTGGCGGAAAAACAGGTACCACAAACGATTCTAAAGATGCGTGGTACAACGGTTATGGACCAGGCATTGTGGCGACTGCTTGGGTTGGTTTTGATGATCACCAAAGAAAGCTCGGCCGAACCACAACCAACAGTAACTTAGGCAAAGAGCAAATTACGGGCGCGGAAGCAGGAGCGAAAACGGCGCAACCAGCATGGGTCGATTTCATGCGCATTGCATTGGATGATAAACCACAAGCTTCCAAAGCTATCCCTAATGGGATATCTCGAGTGCGTATTGATCGTGACTCAGGATTACTATCAAACAAAACCGATTCATCGTCTATGTTTGAGTACTTTGAGATTGGCACTGAACCAAAAGAATACGTTCAAGAAAGTCTCACGGATACTTTGTACTCCAGTGATACCTCGGAAGGGGAAAGCCTGTTTTAGCGATGATGTATTTCATCAGACACCGCCAAAACTAATCGTTGGCAAGTCATCATTAAAGCCCTCTTTCAGA
>NZ_JAKRRY010000037.1 GCF_026191675.1 Vibrio qingdaonensis
TGAATACGCACGTAACATCATTGAGATCTCTCGTGAGTGTGGCGTGCAACCTTTCCAATGTGACCTAGGCGGCGGTTGGCCACGTGAGCGTGAGCCAGAGTGTCGTAGCAAAGAGCACATGATGAACTCAAACACTATCGAAGACTACGCGAAAATCGTGTGTGCCGGTATGCTTGAAGAGTTCAACAAAGAAGGCTTTGAAGTCCCACAACTGTGGCTAGAGCCTGGCCGTTACATTGCAGGTAACATCGGTACGCTACTGACGTCTGTTTACGTAGTGAAAGATGACCAAGAGATGGACTACACGTACACCATGGTGGACGCGTCGACTTACCTAGCAACGCTAGTGGAATCTCAAGAGTCTAAAAACCCAGTGCTTCCAGCGAACAAGATGACACAACCGCTTGTTGATAGAACCACTGAAATCGCAGGCCCTATCTGCATCCCATCTATTTGGGAAAGCGGCGCACGCATGCCTAAGCTGGTACCAAACGACGTACTTGCTATCATGGATGTGGGTCACTACGCAGAGTCTCAAGCAAGCCAATTCAACTCACTGCCACGCCCTGCAACGGTACTGGTTAAAGACGGCGAAGCTGAGCTAATCAAACGTGCTGAAACAGTAGAAGACGTATTTGCCACGCAAATCCTTCCAGAGCGTTTTGTAAAAGCAAAAGCTGAGATTGAAAAGAAAATGGCGAAGCCAGCAGCGAAAAAAGCGCCATCTAAGCGCAAAGTAGCCAAAACGCCTAGCTATGCAAAAGCGGCAAAAGCAGCGAAAAAAACCAAGTAAGTCACTTAGCGATCAGTACTAACACGACGTACTGAACTTATGATAAAAAGCGCCCAATGGGCGCTTTTTTGCGTGTAGGTATTCAATGAAGAATGAGTTCACTCCGATAAGTCCCTTAGATTTTCCAAGTCAATACCTACATAGCAACACTTGTTAAAAATGAACATTTTTTACCACCAGCATACAACCAATCACTAACAAGAAAATATGAACAATTCGATGGTAATCAATTTTGTATTTATGCAGAAAGTGATAGCCAATCATGCCGCCCGTTAAACCAATGATAAACGCAGGCATTGCAGACATCACCAACGACAAAACTTCTGCGGTGATCAGCCCTTCATTCCAAAAACTGACATTGGCACCAATCATTTGCAACATAAAGAAAAACGCTAATGTTGATTTCGTCTGATCAGCCGTCCACGGCTGCATTGACGTATATGCGATAACGGGAGGACCTGACTCACCTACGCTTGCCCCCAAAACGCCAGAAGTAAAACCCGCTCCCACCGTCACTGGAATAGATGTCTTCTTAAACAAAGGTTTAGTGGAGAGCAATGAATGTAAGCTAGAAGCAACTAGCACCACTCCCATCGTTAAAAGAATGTAATGAGAAGGCATAGTGGCCAACAGTTTTGCGCCAACAAAAGATGCAGGCACAGAACCAGCAAAAAGAATTAGCCCTGTTTGTCTTTGGATAGAATGACGCATTTTCCACACGATCGGTAGCGTGACTAACCAGCCAAAAATCCCAGCAATTGGCACAGCAGTTTGCGCGCCAACGATAAAAGAGAGTAGTGGTACTGACACAAGTGCCGAACCAAACCCCGTCAATCCTTGAGTAAAGCCAGCCAATGCAATGATCAGCGAAACGAATAGTAAAGTGGTGTCCATATGTCCTATTACTTAGCGGAAGAAGGTTAAGCACACTATAAACTCCACAGATTAAATAACCATTATGCATGTCACATTTTGTTGTTTTATGTAAATTTACTTTCACACTTGTGATATTTTTCTCAGATATACTTAAAACCCTTCGTATAATGTAAGTATTCATACAAACACCAAACAATATGATTTGCACCTAGCTCACTTACCAATTTTAGATATTGTCCTAACGTAAGACCCTCCCATAGGCGGTTAATTTGGACCATTCCACTTAGATAATCAGCAAAAGCTTAGATAACCAGCAAGAGCTTAGGTAATCAGCAAGAAAGCCGTCGTCAATCTGGTCGCCCTTGGCTCAATTTGACCAAAGTATCCGCTTTTCTATCGAAACGGGTAACCAACAAACGACTCCAAGAATTTCATCATTTTCATACATTATTAACGCTTTAAAATTTGAGAGGTAAACAATGGAGAACTTCCAAGCAGGAAATGAAAGCATATTTAGCATAAAGGCAAGCGGTCATACTCTGGCAAAAGGAGTCGACGAGTTCGATAAGATCTATGGTTTGGGCTACAAGGTTGGACATGAAGACTGGTCTCCCTACCCTCGTGTCAATTATTTACGACAAACCTTCCTCAATCGATCCTACGATATTGACGTTGAAAGGCTTCGGTTGGTCACTGAAGCGTATAAAAGATACGAAGCAGTACCTCGTATACTCCAGTGCGCCTACGCGTTTGAAAACATTCTTCATCACAGTACCTTATACATTTACGAACAAGACTTAATCGCGGGTGAGATCGCGGCGCCCGCTAAGGCCTCTCCGATCTATCCCGAGTTTTCAGCGGACTGGATCATTGACGAGATCACGCATGCCCCGTTTGAGGAGCGCAGTAACGACCAGTTCTATATTCGCAATGATGAGGATCGAGCCGAAATCCTCGAGTTATGTGCGTATTGGAAAGGGAAAAGTGCCAACGAAATCATCACTGCACATTTGGATGAAGACCAAAAGAAAGGCTCCCATATGGGAGAGAAAGTATTTCAAACCAACAACTATCATTTTGCTGGCATCGGTCACTTTGCCATGGATTTCAAAAAGCTTATGACGCTGGGCTACGATGGGATCTTAGAGCAGACAAGAACGTCATTTTCCAAATTATCAAAACAAGACCCTGACTTCTGTGACAAGAGAGATTACTACAAAGCAACCATTATCACGCTTGAAGCAGCAAAAACGTACATTTCGCGTTATGCAAGTCTTGCCAACACGTTGGCTAAAGAAGAGTCCGACCCGATAAGAAAACAAGAACTAGAAACGATGTCAACGAACTGCTATCAGATTTCCGGAGGTGTTCCAAAGAGCTTTTGGCAGGCGGTCCAGCTATTTAACTTTGCAGTCACACTCACTCAAATTGAAGGGAATGGTCATTCCATTTCTTATGGTCGTATGGATCAGTGGTTATTGCCCTTTTATCAAAAAGACATCAACGAACGTGGTGTGCCAAAAGCCTTCATTCTCGAATTGATTGAAGTGCTTTATGTCAAAATGAACAACCCAACGAAGTTAAAAGACAAAGGCACGGTGAAAGTGCGTAATGGGCGTGGTTTTGGCGGAGAAAGTCTTACCATAGGCGGCGTTGACGAAGCCGGGCAAGACGCCACCAATGACCTAACCATGCTAATGCTAGAAGCTTCCGCGCATACCAGAATGATGAATCCCTGGGTTTGTTTGAGGATGCATGAAAACACGCCTTACGAGCTAAAAATCAAGACCATCGAGTGTATCCGTGCTGGTTACGGACACCCTAAGCTCTTCAATGACGGTCCAGCAATTAAAGCCATGCAGGGAAAAGGTGTCACATTACAAGAAGCTCGTGATTATGCCGTGGTCGGTTGTGTTGAACCTACCATTCCCGGTAAAGAGCACGGTTGGCTTGACGCGGGGTATGTCAACACCGCAAAAATGATGGAAATGGTCATCAATGGCGGCCGCATTCTTTCGGGCCCAAATGCAGGTATGCAGTTGGGGCCCGATACTGGCAGCTTGGAAACCTACAAGACATTTGATGAGGTATTGGCCAGTGTCGACAAGCAGTTCGCGTATTGGTGTGATCAGTTGTGTAGCTGTCTAAACGTCACTGACAAAATCCATCGAATGATCAAACCAACCCCCTACATTTCAGCGTTCTTCGAAGGCTGCATTGAGTCAGGGCGCGATATGACCGCTGGAGGTGCGAAATACAATGGTACGGCGCCACAAGCGGCTGGAATCGCGACCTGCGCCGATTCATTAGCCACAATTAAAAAGTTAGTTTTTGACGATAAGAAGTACACCGGCGCCCAACTTCTCGATGCGGTTAAACATAACTGGGTGGGCTACGAAAAGCTGTACGCGCTCATCAATAGCTCGAAGATCCCTCATTATGGCAACGATATTGATGAAGCGGACGCGCTATTTGCGTTTATGTTTGAGTGCTACTGTCGCCATATCAAAGGACGAGAGAACCCACGAGGCGGTAAATTTAGCCCAGGGGTGTATACCGTAAATGCCAATGTAGGGATGGGACTTTATACCAATGCCACGCTTGATGGCCGTAAAAACAAAGAGCCTATCTCTGACAACATGGGACCAGTTCATACCGCTGGAGGCTCTCATGATATTCACGGCCCGACCGCAATCGTGAATTCTGTGACCAAAGTTGATCACAGTCTCGCGACTAACGGCACGCTACTCAACCTCAGATTCCCTGAAGATGCGGTATCAGGCATTGAGGGGAGAGACATACTTGGCAGCTTTATTGACGAATACATATCCAAACAAGGCATGCACGTTCAGTTCAACATCATGAGCTCTGAGAAAATGAAATCAGCGCAAAAGAACCCTGAACTTTATCGAGATATGTTGGTTCGTGTCGCGGGATACAGCGCTTACTTCGTCGAACTTGGCAAACCACTGCAAGACGACTTAATTCAGCGAACAGAACTTAGGTTCTAGTCAACACACACTAATAGTGTCAATGAGGTGGGTGCTTTGCGCCCACCTACCCACGATACCGAGGTTATTTGTGTCAAACCTAGCAACCGTTCTAAACGTACAACGATTTACCCTGCACGATGGTCCGGGTATTCGCACTGAGTTTTTTCTCAAAGGATGTCCGCTGCGCTGTGATTGGTGTGGAAACCCCGAGAGCTTTAACCGACGCACCGAAGTCGGTGTTTTTCATAACAAATGCATCACCAGCCAGCACTGTGGTTCGTGTCTTGATGTCTGTCCTTCCCCTAATGCGCTTATCTTTTCCGATGCCAGCGTTCAAAAAGTAGCTCGAGACCAATGCTCGTCATGCCTTGCTTGTGCGGACGAATGCCCTTCAGAAGCCATCAAACAATGGGGGCAATCCATGTCCATTGATGAATGTATGCGACTGATCCGAAAAGACAAAGGGTTTTATCAACGTTCTGGAGGTGGCGTGACCGTTTCAGGCGGCGAGCCTCTATTACAAAGTAACTTTGTGTTAGAGCTCTTTAAGCTCTGTAAACAAGAAGGCATCCATACCTGTGTCGAATCGAGCTTCTTCGCCAATTGGAATCGAATTGAAAAACTACTGCCTTTTACCGACCTGTTTATTTCCGATATCAAGTTAATGGACAGTCAACGTCATAAACAGCACACAGGGGTCGATAATCGAAAGATACTCAACAACTTAAAAGCCCTGTCTCAATTCGATAAAGAGGTCATTTTAAGGATCCCAGTCATTCCATCGATAAACGATGACGATGACAATATGGAGGCCACTGCTGATTTCATCGTCAATGAATTGAATGGAAAAGTGAAAACGCTGCAACTTCTAAGCTTTATGCGCCTTGGCGAGGAAAAATATCATTCATTAGGGCTCACCTATCCAATGAAGGATCTGAAGTTTGAACGTCAAACCTTTCAAACACGGGTCAACCAGATCGCGGAGTATTTCATTCAACGAGGGGTCCATTGCACGGTAGGGACCAAAGAAAAAGGCGATTAATCTCCCGTTGTATAACGATAAGGCAAGTGATGAGACTTGTCGTTTCGCGTTTCACTCAACAACAATGGCATCAATAAAAAAGCCCAAACTGAAAAAGTTTGGGCTTTTCTCATTGCCAAGTTGCTCTAAGTACTAGGCACTAACAGCTTCAAGCGCACGAACGGTTTGCTTCAACGCTGGCAGCAAGGTTGAGCTGGCACTGAACTTACGAAGGCCAAGTGCCATCAACAACTGAGTCGCTTTGACGTCCCCCGCCATTTCTCCGCACATGCTGACTGAAATACCCGCTTTATTGGCTGACTGTATCGTCAATTCAATCGCCTTTAGTACCGCTGGCTCAAAATAGTTGACCAACTCAGACACCTCGGTATTCCCTCGGTCTGCCGCCATCACATATTGAGTCAGATCATTCGTACCAATAGAGAAGAAATCCACTTCCGCCGCCAATGCATCGGCATTAAATACTGCCGCAGGAACTTCAATCATGATACCAACGGATAGCCCCGCTTGCTCGACTCCTAACGCTTTACACTGTTTTGCAATTAACGCTTTTACCGCCCGAACTTCCGCGACAGTCGCAATCATTGGAATCATCAATTGGATGTTCGGCTGTGCTGCATGAGCTCTAATGAGCGCTCTCAATTGAGTTGCAAACAACGCTTCATGCTTTAGGCAGAGGCGAACACCGCGTTGACCTAAGAACGGGTTTTCCTCTTCAGGCATAGGGTATGCTGCCAAAGGCTTGTCACCGCCAACATCTAGGCTTCGAATCGTGATTGGATTGTCGCCAAACGCACGAGCAATTTGTGTGTAAACCGCATATTGCTCTTCTTCTGTCGGCAGTTCGGCTTTGTCTTGAAACAAGAACTCTGTGCGAAACAGCCCTACACCTTCAGCTCCATTTTCAAGCGCCGATTCTATATCTTCAGGTCCACCGATATTGGCAAGAGCTTGAATCTCAATACCATCTTGTGTCACAGCTTTGGTTTGTGCATGTTGCAATGCCAACTCTTGGGCCGCTAACCATTCATGTCGTTTGCCATTAAGCTCTTCTTGCACCGCCTTTGACGGCGCAAACCAAAGTAAGCCACTAAAGCCATCAATGGTTATTTCATCGCCCGCTTTTACCTGCTCCAGGCAACCTTGCACTTTGACAACGGCTGGAATACCCATAGCACGAGCAAGGATTGCACTGTGAGAGGTTTTCCCACCCTCACTTAAACAGATCGCCACCACTTTCGACTTATCCAGACCTGCCACATCAGAAGGCATCAAATCTCGAGCAAGAAGCACGCTAGGTTCGTTGATGGTAATCGCTTTAGGCTTTTCACCGGTTAAAACGATCATCACCTGGCGGCAGATGTCATAGACATCCGCTTCACGCTCACGCATGTACTGACTGTCAGCAGCCTGATACTGAGCAGCTAACGCCGTCATGACCTCTAACCAAGCTTGCTCAGCAATGACTTCAGCTGCGATTTTTGCCTCAACTTGCATCGCAATTTCTGGGTCGGCAAGCATCATGGCGTGGGCAGCAAAAATGTCACCGTGCGGAAATTTAGCCTGAGCTTCAAGGTGCTGATTAACCTCTGAAATTGCTCGTTCAACCTTGATAACTTCTTGCTCGGCGTTAACAAAATCGCGATTTGGAACATTGGGCATTTCCTGGATGAAGATAATCGCTGGTGCGGTCACAATGCCGCCGTTCACACTGATACCCGCCAGTGCCCCTTCGATATCAGTGTCGATGATTGGCTCCTCGCCAGACTCATTACTGTTATCGATCCCTTTTTCGACTTGCTCTGCTTCACCAAAATGTTGATTCGCCAGAACAACAAACGCATCTAATGCTTGTTGCGCCTCTGCGCCACTGGCGTAAAAGGTGATTTCGTCACCGCATCGCACACCAAGTTTAGCAATACTGTTAAGGCTCTTTGCACTCACTTGTTGCCCTGCTTTCTCTAACTGAACATCACAAGAGAATGGGGCAACACAACCTACAATGGCCGCGGCGGGTCGGGCATGAATACCGTGAGGGTTTTTCACAAGCCACTTAAAGGTCAACGCGTGAGTATCAGTCACGATGCAGTCAGGAACCCCAACCGCTTCAACGGCTATTATTTCTTCACCTAGGTGTTCTTTTTTCACATCTAGCGCACTGCTTGCTTCTGCGATAACCGCATCAATTGATAGCCCCGCAGCCGCAGCCACTGACGCAGCCATCGTCCCTTCAACAATCGGGGCTGAAACCAATGCGACTTTGTTGCGAATCTCATCATCTAGCAGTTCAAGTGCCATTTCTGTACTTAATAGTGCACTACCAAGATCCATCAGCACCACTACACCATTTTGGTCACACACTTCTTCAATGGCGCCCATTACCGCAATGGCATCTGTGCCGATTGGGTTTTCAGGATCATCGACCCCAGCTGCGATCGCGAGTTTAGCTTTGCCTTGCGTCATTTGAGTGGCCAATTCGGCCACTCCTTCGGCTAATAGGCGGCTATGCGATACGACTACAATGCCTACCATGCTTACTTCCCTGCTATTGCCTGTCTTAGTGCTTTGATCATGAGTAGTGAAGACGTTGCACCCGGGTCTTGATGACCAATGCTACGCTCACCTAGATAACTTGCGCGCCCTTTCCTCGCTTGCATTTCAATTGTTGAAGTTGCGCTCTTTTCTGCCACTTCAACCATTTCATCAAGTAAGTGGTCTGGGCTCGTGCCGTTTTCTAAAGACGTTTTCATCTCATTGAGCACGGGTAGCCAGACGTCACACATCGTCTTGTCGCCCTGCTCAGCTTTACCGCGAGAGATAACACCATCTACACCGCTCTTAAGATCATCAATCAGTTCTTGGAAGGTCAATGACTCGCGACTGCCCACAGAAGCTGCCGTGCGGATAAAGAGGGTACCGTACAATGGACCACTGGCACCGCCAACACTGGAAAGCAGCGTCATACCCGTGTTTTTCAAGATGGTTGAAATGTTTTGTTTTTCAACCTTTGGCAGGGTTTCTTTCACCTTCTTGAAGCCACGATTCATGTTTAAGCCATGGTCAGCGTCACCGATATCACGATCTAGATCCGTTAGAAAATCTTGATTCTCTTCATACGATACGGCGCAAAGCTCTAGCCAGTTGATAATGTGTTGTTTTTCAATTTGCATCTGTTTCTCCTCGACTACCACTTCATTGCTGCTGTATCTACCGGAGCGTCAAACAGCTCTAGCATCTCTTTGTCCGCTTTAAGAAGTGTGATAGAAACACCCTCCATGTTCAGCGATGTACAATAGTTACCAACCAGGTTACGGGCGATACGGTACCCTTCTTTCTCGCAGTTATAAGCCAGACGGTTGTAGACACCGTACAACTCAGATTCAGGCGTTGCACCAAGCCCATTGACAATAGCGATGTAGTCATGATTAGTAACGAAATCTTCAACCGTTGACTCAACTTCATCCCACTCGCCTTCCACACGATTCCAAAGACGTAAAGTGCGGCTGTATGAAATATTTTCTTTAAGTTCTAGGAACATTTTGTCAACCAGTTCATCAGCACTCGTGAATTTTATGCGCTCAATACCCGGCTCACCGTGAATGCCAACACCAAACTCCACTTCATCGTCAGCAAGCTGGAATGACGGTTTGCCTGCAGCTGGAACCACACACGCATCAAGGGCCACACCGAATGAGCGACAGTTATTATTAATACGATGTGCCAGCGCTTCACATTTCTCTAGCGAATCCCCTTTATCGGCAGCGGCACCTACGATCTTTTCAACCAGTACCGTACCAGCAACGCCACGACGTCCAGCGGTATAGAGGCTGTCTTTCACCGCTACATCGTCATCAATCAGCACTGAGCCAACTTTAATCCCATCAGAGTGAAGCAGCTCCACAGCTGTTTCAAAGTTCAATACATCGCCAGTGTAGTTTTTAATGAAGAACAATACGCCTTCGCCCGTGTTTACTTGATTGCCACACTCATACATTTGGTCTGGTGTTGGTGACGTAAACACCTCACCTGGACAAGCCCCCGTCAACATCCCTTTACCAATGAAGCCGGCGTGTAGAGGTTCATGACCTGCACCGCCACCTGAAACAAGGGCAACTTGCCCTGGGGTTTCTTCATGCCACATATAACGTGGTTCGTAGTTGGCTTTTAATTGCGGGCGAGAGGCAGCAAGCCCTTCCATTTGCTCTTTTACAACGTCTTCAACACTATTGATTAGCTTTTTCATACCTTTTTCTCTTTTGTAATTTTAATGTTCGTTTAATTGGATTTATGTAACTTTTAATACATCATATGAACAAAACAGTCGGCAACAACGAAAATAATTTATGTTTCACATTGAAACGTTTTACTTTTTTTATTGTTCCACTTTGAAACACAAACCCATATATTAAAAGCTTTTAGTGATCTACTCCAAGGTATAAATACCGACCATAATCTTGATAAACCACGCTTTGCTAGCTATGTCATAAAAACGACACTCACACTTGGGAATGGCTTAGTAAATGAAGATTTTCTACCTATTATGGGCTCAACGTTGAAACAAAAAATAACCATTAACAGAAGGTCTGAAAAAATGGACAAAATAATTATTAGCCCGAGCAAATATGTTCAGGGTGAAAACGTATTAGGCGCTATCGCTAGCTATGTAAAAGCACTCGGTGCAAACCCACTTGCTATCGCTGATGAATTCGTTACCGATCTAGTGGGTAACACAGTAAAAGAAAGTTTTTCTCAACAAGAGATGCCGCTCGCGATGGATGTGTTTAACGGTGAGTGTTCACGCGTTGAAATTGACCGACTGACTGATATCTGTGCCACTCAGAAAAACGACGTCATTATAGGTATTGGTGGTGGTAAAACTCTAGATACCGCTAAGTCGGTTGCTTTCTTCACCAAGATCCCTGTCGTCGTGGTACCGACGATCGCCTCTACAGACGCGCCAACGAGCGCACTGGCTGTCATCTACACGCCTGAAGGCGAGTTTGCAGAATACCTATTGTTCCCGAAAAACCCAGACATGGTGGTCATGGACACGAAAGTCATCGCGGGAGCTCCGGTTCGTCTACTCGTAGCAGGTATGGGTGACGCATTGTCAACTTACTTCGAAGCTCGTGCAAACATGACTTCTGGCAAACCAACAATGGCTGGTGGCGCACCCACACGCTCAGCTCAAGCGTTGGCAAAACTGTGTTACGAAACACTCCTAGAAGATGGTCTAAAAGCTAAAGTCGCGGTTGAGAATGGGGTAAGTACCACAGCCGTTGAGAATATCATTGAGGCAAACACTTATCTAAGTGGTATTGGTTTTGAAAGTTCGGGCCTTGCCGCGGCGCACGCTATTCATAATGGTTTGACGAAGCTTGAAGAATGTCATCACCTCTACCACGGTGAAAAAGTCGCGTTTGGTACTCTTGTGCAGCTTGTGCTCGAGAATGCACCGATGGAAGAAATCAATACGGTGCTCAACTTCTGTAAAGAAGTCGGTCTACCAACTAACCTATTCGACATGGGCGTGAAAGAAATCAACAAAAACAAGCTGTTCGAAGTCGCCGAAGGAGCAACAGCAGAGGGTGAGACGATTCACAACATGCCATTCCCGGTAACTGCGGACAGTGTGTTTGCCGCTATCTTGACTGCACACCAGTTAGGGCAGTAACCATGAATTGGTAACACGTAAAAGGCTAGCAAATGCTAGCCTTTATTCATGACACGAATAAGAATTAAAAATCTTTCAGAGATCATCCAGTCCATACTTCTGGACTTTTCTCCATAACGTTGTTCGACCGATATTTAAGGCCTTCGCCATATCCTGCATTTTGCCATCAAACATGTTCCACGCTTGAATAATGGCTTTTTTTTCCACGTCTTCTAGCGTCAATATGTGTTTGCCATTTTTAGCTGCACTGTCATTAGCACCCGACTTAATCTCTTCAGGAATATCGCCGAGGGTAATCATATTGGCACTACGATTAAGAAGAATTCGTTCCATTCGGCTTTTCAGTTCAGAGTTATTTCCTTTCCAATTAAACTGAACTAGAGCCTCCATCACGGTTCGCTCTATGGTAACGGCGACATTATGACGTTTTTCATAATTGCTGATCATCATCATCACCAAATGCTCAATGTCCTCTTTCCGCTTTCTAAGCGGTGGGATATTGAGCTCATTTGATGAGATTTCATAGTACAACTGGCGGCCAAAAGAGCGCTGGGCAACATACTCACTAATATCAGATGTCGTGCTGGTGAGCAGCTGAAAAGCCACTGGGATTAAGCGTTGGCTATCGCTTCGGCTTACCAAGCCGGTTTTAAGTAACTTTAGAATCACAGCCTGAAGCTCAGGGCTCATGTACTCAATCTTCTCCAGATACAAAGTGCCATTATGGGCGAGTTCAAATTTAGAAGGCAGCCCATGCCCATCTTCATCATCGTAGCCGAGCATCTCGCGAATCATGGCTTCTGAGGTCAAGGAACGACAGTTAATACTTATAAACGGCCCGTCTTTTTGATCACTTTCATTATGAATAGCCATGGCCAAATCGGACTTTCCTACCCCTTCTTCACCAGTAATAAGGATGGGAGACTTGGACTTTATAGCGCGCTTGGCAACCGTGATGATATGCTTCATACCTTTAGATTGAACGTTCAAGTTAGCAAAGGTATATTTGGCGCTCCCCCCGATTTGTTGCTGCGCCAGTTCTCTTATCTTATCAATCGGGTGCACAAACAATAATTTAGACCCATCCACAAGCGGCCGAAGAGTAATAATCGCTTCAACGAATTCACCGCTAATCTCTACCGTTGTTTGCTTACGACGAATAGTATTATTGTCTTCTATACTGCGCAAAATAGTGGGTGCAAAACGAACCACCGAAAAGATGTCTTTTTCAATCACATCCAACGTTTTGAATTTAAGCAAGCGCTCAGCCTGATGATTAGCCATCGTAATCCGATTTTCATCGTTCCAGGCCAACAATCCATCATCCATACACTCAAGCGTTGCATTGTGTGCATTGAGTAAACGATTCATGCTTTCTTGCTCGTTTTGAATATGAATTTGTAAGGCAATTTCTTTAGCACAGGAAGAAATAATCACGTGATTTTCTTTGCTGTATTCCTTTGCTCGTTTAAGTAATGAAATAGTGCCTCTCAAACGACCTAAGGTGTCAAAGATTGGCGCGGCGGTCGACGCATAAGGATGTAAATGGCGATTAAAATGCGCCGCAGCGTATACTTCTGCAGGCATATGCGTATTGAGTGTTAAGCTAATCGCGTTAGTGCCTACTTTACCTTCAGAAAAAAAGCAGCCTTTTTTAAAGCCTAACTCATTCACTTCACGCAGCAAATCATCATGCCCAATGGTAAACAACACACAGCCACTGTCATCTGTGACAAATAAAATGACCGCCTCGTCTCTAAGAAGATCATAAGTATCCTCAATGACGGTAGTGGCACAACTGATAACCCGCTCATTACGCTTGATTAAAGACTTTAATGTATACCCTGAAGCAACATGAGGTTTTGACCAATTATAGGGACTGGACTGTTTAGCACAGCGCTCCCACGACTCTAAGATGGGAGATAGCATAAATTCGGGAGACACCCAGTGGTGTTTCTGAAAAAACTCCCACTTCTTTTTATTATCTTCTATAGAAAGCATTGATGAACCAGAATTGTTCGTCTCGATAATCTGAGACAGAAATGAGTAGTGCGCATGATGTGCTGCATTGAGCAGATGACTTATTTTACTGACTTAAACCCGTTAGGAGAGTGATCGCATTCACAGCCTGAATGAGTAACAAAACTAATCTATATAACACTGATCTTGGTCAGAGTTGCTGTGTATTAACAGCAATTTGACCCTTAAGTATTACGCTGTGTGACCTAAGCAGCACTAGAATCTAGGATCATATAAAAAGGAAGGCTTTTAAATTTTTTACTGCGGAGAACAGAGAATTCGCACGTCCATGTGTGCGTGACGTTTAGTGTTAAACCCAAGCTAGAGAAAGTAATAGTAAAGGTACCGCTATCGATGCGGCCATTTTCACTAAAGATAAGGTTTCACGAAGAATAACTTTTGATTTTGAATCAATGATTTGTGCGGGCTGAGTTAACGTCATGGTTGCTGAGTTGTTCATTATAGTACCTTTTAATTTGCGTAATAACCTGTGATTTATGTCGCAATTTTGCACTCTTTTGTGAGCTTCGTCAACCACAAGCTGTCACTTTTTGTTGTTTATTGTCTACATATGTAACTTAAAACAAATCAAAAAAACCCTGCACTACGGCAGGGCTTCAAATTATATTCTAACTATAATGATAACTGTATTCTAACTAGTTGTAATTATAGACATTTAATCCCATCAAGTAATGGTCGATAAGAAGACTCCTGTCGATAAAATACTGCCGGTTTTCCAATCGGGGCATCAACGTCAACCCACCCACCTTCGAACACTTCACCGCTCCAAGCGTGAATCCACGTATCGTTTGGCAGATATAAGCGCTTCACGGTTTCACCTTGGTTATAGACAGGGGCAACAAGAATATCGCGGCCAAATAAATACTGGTACTTGATCTCGTAAGCCACATCATCTGCCTCATAGTGCATAAACAAAGGACGTTGAACAGGCACACCCTCTTGCGCGTTCAGCGCAACGGCATCCTTGATATAAGGCTTAAGATGAACAAATACGTTGGTCATCTTCGCCAAATGATTCATGGTTTCTGCGTCTGAGTCGTATTGATGATTATCGCCAGGACGGTTTCCTTCGTGACTTCTCATGATCGGCGTAAACGCCGCCATTTCAGCCCATCGTTGGAACAGCTCTTTCGTGCGCTTCATCCCATGTAATGTCGTATAGCCACCAATATCACTATGGTGGATCCCATTCCCCATCAAACCAGAAGAAAGTGCCGCTGGAATCACGGATGCTAGGCCATCATCAAGACACCAATCTACCGACTGGTCTCCGCCCCACAACGTATGGCAATAACCTTGGATACCGGTGCCACCAGCACGCATAAAGAACAGAATGTCATCCGTTTTACCGGCTTCCTCGATAGCCTCATGTTGAACTTTCGCCCAACGGTAAGGCCATTTATTATGCTCAATTTCAGCGCTCACCCCATTACTCAATGAACAGTCTGTAGGAAGATACTCGCCAAAGTCGCCCATCCAACCATCTAGGCCGAAGTCGATCATGTTGCTCTTAATAACACCTTTGTACCATTCACATGCTTCAGGACTCGTAAAATCAACCACACCGCAATAGAACTCACCAAAATCAACAACGTACTTCGACCCGTCTTCTTGCGTCGCTAAATACCCTTTCGCCTGCGCTTCATCATACAGCGGAAAATCTTCCAGGACATAGGGGTTAATGTAGCCAAGAAAACGCACTCCTTGCGCTTTTAACTCATGAATTCTGCTGTCCAGTTTAGGGTATAGGTCTTTATTCCATTGCCAATCCCATTGCAAGCGTTTGCCAAACGACGTCATCTTGATACCTTGCCAATCTTGACACCAAGCGCCGGCTACCTTAATACCTGCTTTCTTAGCCGCCTCAACTTTTGCTACGGTGATCTCTGTGCCACCTTGGATGCCAAGTATTACACCATCATGGACCCAATCTGGCATTTCAGGCTGTCGTCCAAATACCCCGGTAATGTTTGTCATCAATTGCGGGTAGTTATCCTCGGCATCAAACAAAATATACTGAGGAATATCCCATGCTTGCAGTTCATGGAAGTCCGAATTAGTAAAGTCAAAATCGGCATACGCTGTTGTTTCTAAATGGCAGAAGTACTTCTTGTCTGACACAAAAGTCGGCTGTGGGTAGTTTGTGGTGTAGTAATCGCCGCCGGCTTTGTCGTGTATATCAGCCTGCCACGTCACATAAGTATTCTTGTTACGACCCACACCCGGCTCCGACGACCAAAGTGGGAAATTTTTGCCGCGTAGATTTAGATACGTCAGCTGTTCACCACAACCAAATACACGCTCTTCTTCTGTTGCTGACACTCGCATCCAGAAACGGTTAAAGCGCTTGTCGATCGCTTCAAATTCTGCTTTCAGGCGTGACTCTTTTGTCTCGCCGACAATCATCTTGATGACTTCTTTGCCATCAAAGTAAAATCCAATGGAGTGACACTCTTTTCCTTCATTAGAGAAGGTTTCAACCTTAAATTGACGTAACGCTAAGCGTTCAGTCACATAATCTGTGATATCGAAGTTACCACGATACATATCAAAATTGCCTTCACCGATTCCCAGATAGATAGCGGGAGTTGATACGCTATGTTCAATAACGGTACGACCTTTGTGTTGCAAGGAAAAGCCTTGCTCTGTAACGATTAAATTCATCTCAGTTACCCATGTAATTCAAAAAGCCTGAACTAAAATAGTTTTAAGGAGGGCGCGATGGGGTTACCAAAGCGCCCTATTCTTTGTTCTTATTTATTAAGAAAATAAGGATTTACTTGAACTGAACTTTGTAATCAGCATCAATTTTCGCTTCACACGTTTTGATCTCGTTTTCAAAACGTTGCAGCCATTTCTCACCTTCTTTGCCAGCCGTCGTTAAGAAGTAATCCTTAACTGGGCCTGCGACTTTTCTGAATTCAGCGCGTTCTGCCGCTGTTGGGTTATAGATCGTACCATCAGCTTTGCGGAACTGTTCATATGCTTCAAATTCTTTATGTTTTGGATACGCGCGTAGGTACTGGTTTTGCGCGGCTACACCATCGATAAGAACGGCTTTTAGCTCATCAGACATGGATTTAAATTTCATATCGTTGAACACCCAAGCTCCCCCCATGTACGCGTGACCATCAAGGATGATGTAATCTAAACTTTCATGGAATTTGTTTTGAACAATATCAACAATGCCGTTTTTCGTGCCATCAACAACACCCGTCGAAAGTGCTGTATAGACTTCAGGCCAAGAGATTGGTGTTGGCGAGCCACCCAGCTCTTTAACCAGCTCTTGCTGGATTCGTGCAGGAACAGTACGAAGTTTTAACCCTTTAACATCATCAGGTGTGGTTACCTGCTTCTTGGTTGTCGCAATATTACGCCAACCACCAGAGTTCGATACCATCATTAGACGTACATTAGGTGCTCTTTTCAGCAGTTCACCACGAATATCGCTAACGAACGCTTCGTTATCGTACACACACTCAGCAACACGGTCATTTGGTAGCATGTAAGGTAAATCAAATGCGCCCACTGGTTGCCAAAAGTTCGCTAGTTCTGGAATAGTTGTTTGAAAGTAATCAAACATCCCTGCTTGAACCCCTGCAATACACTCTTTCGCGGTACCACACAGCTGACCTGAAGGATAGATATCAACTTCAATTGCACCGTTGGAGCGAGACTCTACAAAGTTTTTAAACACCAATAACGATTGATGGTTATAACTATCAAGGTTAGAAACATGAGGTACCGTCAATTTGTAGTCCGCTGAATAAGCGGCACTAGAAGCGAGTATGGCTGTGGCGGCAACGGCAAGTAGTGTTTTTTTCATTCTATATTCCTTTTATCTTTATAAGTTTTTATTTCACGTATTCTTTTAAATCAGCGCTACATCACGCCCAACAGCTTAGGTAGGCCTATTACTAATTCTGGGAAGAATGAGATTAAGAAGATGATCAAGAACTCCACAATCAAGAACGGAATGATCGCCTTTGAGATCTTTTGTAATGGCTCTCCAGACACCCCAGAGGCAACAAAGAGCACCAGCCCCATTGGCGGTGTAGCTAAACCAATAGACAAGTTCACACACATCACAACGCCAAAGTGAACAGGGTCAACGCCTGCATTAATCATGATTGGCGCAATAATAGGACCAAAGATTAGGATGGCAGGACCTGCATCTAAGAACATGCCAACGATGAATAAGAAAATGTTGATAATGAAGAACAACATTAATGGGTCACGAGTAATACTATTGAAGAACTCAGTCACCGTATTCGAAATACCAGAGAAACTGATTGCCGACGCAAAACCGCTCGCTGCAGCAACAATAATCAGTACGGCTGCCGCATTGACTGCCACTTTGGCAAACAATGCATACGTCGCTTTAATATTCGTTACCTTGATGACGTACACAGACAAGAAGATCGCATACGCTACAGCAACAGCTGCCGCTTCCGTTGGCGTAAAGATACCGCCATAGATACCGCCTAGAATAATGACAGGCGTAAGCAAAGGAAGAATGGCCAATTTCAAGCTTTGGCTGCGCTCAAGTTTTGTTGCACGAGGCAATGTTTGAACCTGTGGGTACTTACGAATTTGCATTCGGTTTACCAACATAAGGCCAACACAAAAGATGAACCCTGGGACAATACCTGCGATGAACATAGCCGCGACCGACGTATTCATGACAAATGCGTATAGCAGCATGAGTCCAGACGGTGGAATAATGTTACCCAATACAGTTGCTGCTGCCGTTAATGCTGCAGAGTAGCTTTTGTCGTATTTATATTTCGACATTTCAGGAATCAGCATGTTACCGATTGCCGATGTCGCCGCTACGGCAGAGCCAGTTAGCGCCCCAAACATGGTAGAAGCAAGAATAACAACGTGCCCTAGCCCACCACGCATGTGCTGAACGCGAGTCTGAGCAAAAGAAATAATACGTGGCGTAATACCGCCGCTCGACATGCACTCTCCGGCTAGCATAAAGAATGGCAGTGCTAGCAATAAGAAGTTATCCAAACCCGAGTACAAGCGCTGATACAGCATGTTGATGAATAGTACTTGGTCGTTTTGTATAAATGTGATGATTGGCGATAAACCTAAGGCCATCAACACAGGCACACCCATTAACAGGAATGCCATAAAATAAAGTAGGAAAATTGGGGAAACCATAACTTACCTCTACTCAGCAGCTTCAACCGCTGAACCACGATGTTCAGCAGGATCAAAATGAATAAGATTGTGTAATGCGCCAAGTAATTTTTGCAAAGCGAATAGACATGAGATTGCTAACATGACGGGTGGAATGGCATACACCACAAACATGGGAATTGGCAAACTATCCGCCATTACAGAGCCAGTTTTAAAGAACGCGTATCCGAAGTAGATCCATATACCGAATAGAATCAAGCTCGCAATATGACCAAACACAGCCAACAATTCGAAGATTCTAGTGCCCTTCAGCTTGTCTGTGACAAAAGTCATCGCGATGTTGCGCTCATCCAAATAGATAATGGGCAGGCATAGATAAGTCATGTAGATCATCAAGAAACGAGACGATTCATCTGTCCACCCCAACGGGGTGTTTAAAATGTAGCGAAAGGCTACTTGAACTAATACGATGACTGTCATCACTAGCAAAAAAAAGCCAGCTAAATTCGCAGTCCAGCGCGCTATAGGCGCATTAATCGTATTTAAAGCGTTTTCCATTGCTTTCAGCATAGAACCACCATAAAAAATAATAATTTTTGTTATATAAACGACATATTGTTCACTCTGTTTGTATTGATAACTCAGTTAGTAATTCTGAACCGTGAGTGTTTTCACACTGAGCAACAATATGTCGTTTTTTGTAGGGTTTATGTCACATAAGGGACATTGTGGTTGTTTTACGCTTTGCCATTTGAACCAAATAGGCGAATTTTGTGTTGCACAACTTCCATCATTGACGCGATACCGGTATTCATGACATCCGCTAAAATGAAGTCGTTCTCATTCTCTTTCCAGTGCGCCTGAACACCTTTAATAAAGCCTTGGCGCAGTTCAGTATCAACGTTGATCTTTGCAACACCACGCTTAACCGCTTCAACAACTTGGTCATCTGGCACGCCAGAACCACCATGAAGAACAATTGGCTTTTTCACTGCGTCTTTAATTTCAGTCAAACGGTCAAATTTAAGCTCTGGTGTCGTTTTATAAACACCATGCGCTGTACCGATTGAAACAGCCAAGTAGTCCACACCTGTACGCTCAGAAAAATCTAATGCCTCTTCTACTGTGGTGATCATCGCGTCTTTTTCATCAACAGTAATGTCGTCTTCAGTGCCACCAATCTTGCCAATTTCACCTTCTGCACCAAGACCCAGCGCATGTGCAACCTCAACAACAGCTCGGGTAATACGGATATTGTCTTCAAAAGGCAGTGCAGAGCCATCAAACATTAAAGATTGGAAGTCACGCGTCGCCGCTTCCATACATTGCTCGAACTTACGGCTGTGGTCTAAATGAATACATATTGGAACTGAAATCTGGTGATGTTGAATTAGTGAATCTACGGCATCACGTAATGGTTTCATGCCAATCTCGTTGATGGCCTTTTGACCAATTTGTAGCATGATCGGAGACTGTTCTTTTTGCGCTGCTAATAGCACAGCTTTGATTGTTTCTAAATTGTGAGCGGTGAACGCGCCGATTGCATAACCGTTGCTCCACGCTTCTTGAATCATTGTTTTTCCTGACATATAAGCCATTTTAAGTAATCCTCTGTGCTTGTTCGTTACTGTAGTAAATTACCAGCCATATCCGTCCATTTCTGTTAGTTAGTTATCACTTTATGACGAAAATAAACACAAATGGACAAAAGTGAGCTCTTGAGCACATCTTGGGACAATTAGAGCATTGACCTTGATTTAGAGCCAAATACAAAAAAGAGATGACGGCGCACGCCGTCATCTCTTCGAGATTATTTATCTATTTTTATTTAATTATTAGTTAGTTAACTTAGATTCCCATCCAAGAAACCTTTCGCTAAAGCAGGGGCAAGTCCAGGCGTCAGTGGCAGTCTTGGAATCACTAAACAGTGCATTAAGTGGTAAATATCCTGTTTACCGTCCCACACTTTACTTGTACCAGCTTGATTATTTGTGTCCAATTCTTGCCACCATGAGCAACCATCATAATCAATAAGATAAGTACGACAGTAATCCCACCAAGTACGATAATAATCTTCATACTTCTTATCGCCCGTTACTGTGTACAAGGCATAAGCGGTGCCTATTGCTTCCACTGGCGCCCAGCGAATACGTTCGCGAACAACAGGTTTTCCATCCCAGTCTACTGAATACACAAAACCTGGCGCACCATCCACATGCCATGCATCTCGCACTGTGGCATCAAACAGGCCAATCGCATCCTCTAACAGCCACTCTGGGCAGTCTTCACCGATCTCTAGCAACGTTGCACGTAAATGACAAATTAAACGTCCCCACTCTATCCAGTGACCTGGGGTACCACCGTACGCACGGAAGTGGCTCGCCGGGGTTTCTTTGTTGTAATCTGGGAGAGGTTTCCACTCGGAATCAAAGTGCTCATTCACACGGTAGCTCAGACCCTTAGCTGTTTTGTTGATCATAAACTCGGTGATGTTAAGCGCACGCTGTAACCACTTCTTAT
Organism: Vibrio qingdaonensis; assembly: GCF_026191675.1. Lineage (GTDB taxonomy): Bacteria > Pseudomonadota > Gammaproteobacteria > Enterobacterales > Vibrionaceae > Vibrio > Vibrio qingdaonensis. The sequence goes on from NZ_JAKRRY010000037.1 coordinate 21,090, forward strand.
CCTGTGTTACATCGTAAACAATTAGGAAGGCTTCAACTGAATGCATGGCCATGTTACCGCCACGATAATCTTCCGTTTCAGTCCACGCTTGGTCCCAAGATTCATAGCACATCTGACGGTCTTCTACCCAGAAGTGTTTTTCATAAACCGCAATAGCTTCATCTAAAAGTGCCTGCGCTCGAGGGTGACCTGTAGTCACCGCACTGGCAGCACCCAAAAGTACAAATGCGTGTTGGTAGCCTTGCTTTGATGAATCAGCAATACCCTCACCTTCATTGTCGATGGTCGCATACCACCCACCATGAGTGTTATCTTTAAGCGGCCCTTCAAGAGCGGCAATACCATGCTCCACAAGATCGTAAGCACCAGGACGCCCCATCAGAGCCGCGAGCGAATAACAATGCAACATACGAGCGGTGATCCATAGGCGCGTACCCATTTCGTCACGTACATTGCCGTTATTACCAATCCAACCAAACCCATTTGGCACGACCGCGTTTCTGCCAAACTCGAAAATTCTGTCGGTTTCAATATCTAACCATGCGTTATGGGATCGGGTATTAATCCATTTCATTGGGCGTTTCCTCATTATTTTTTATTGCAAGTGACGTTATCAACCACTCGCATTGAATTCAGTGTTTTAATGATTAGTTTGTGATAGCCACACGAGACCATTAATCGCATTCTGCGATATATACAATGATGAGCTTTTCTTCTTTATTTCACACCAAAGCGATGGATCGTTTTTTCCTCAAAATGCTCACTCGGGTTTAACCTAACCGAAGGAAAATGAGGTTGATTAGGGCTATCTGGAAAGTGTTGCGTTTCTAAACACAATCCTGCACGGTTTTCGTACTTCCTTCCATGTCGGCCAATCCATGATTTATTGGCTAATTTAAAGCCGTTATAAAACTGAACCGCGGGTTGGGTGGTTAGCACATCCATCGTTCTGCCCGTGTCAGCATCGTATAATTCAGCCGCGTAGCAATAACCGCGTTCCATCTTGCCGTTATTAAGAACAAAGTTATGGTCAAACTCGCGCGCGCCCACTTTGTTGCACTCACTAAAATCCAGATCACTGTGAGTGACGGCTCGAATCTCCCCAGTCGGGATCATGCTCTCATCAACGGGAGTGTAAAACTCTGAGTAAAGTTTCAACTCGTGGTTATCCACCGTTCCGGAATCATGGCCACCAAGGTTATAGTAGCTATGGTTGACCAAGTTAATCACTGTTGGCTGATCCGTTACTGCTTTAAAGTTGAAGTGCACTTGATTCAGCTCGTCTAAACCTATGGTATGGCTGACCAAAAGCGTACCTCCAAACCCAGACTCCCCATGAGGGGAAACGCGGCTAAAATGCAGGTACGTCGCTTCACCTTGCTCTTCTATCGCAAAATTCCATACCTGTTTATCAAAACCTTTACTGCCACCATGCAGGTGTTGACCTGTAGGGATTTCATTCGTTTCCAACTGGAAAACCTCTCCATCCAGCTCGTAACGACCATCTTTGATTCTATTCGCATAGCGACCGGCAATAGCGCCAAAAAACGGATGACCCGCTAAGTATTTATCAAGACTCTCATAGCCCAAGACCACATCGGCAAGTTTACCGTCACGGTCGGGAGTTTCAATCGACGTCACGATACAACCATAGTTGGTCACACGAAGTTTCATGCCGTGATTGTTTTCTAACGTAAAGAGTTTGACTGGTACAGTTTGGCCATCAACTTTTCCCCAGTTTTCTACGGTTAGTTTCACGTTATTGCCTCTAGTTATTATTTAACTTTTGCTTCTAAACCAGATGTAACACGCAGTTGTTCAAATACTGCCGTCCAATCTTGGCGACCACGCCCTGCTGCACGGGCAATGCTATACAATTCACGAGATGCAGCGCCACACGGCATAGGAACGTTTACTTGATTAGCCAAGTCCAACGCAATACCCAGATCTTTATGTGCGAGATCTAACATAAATGCAGGGCTCAGATCTCCAGCCAGTACTTTGCCAGGCCACGTTGTTGTGAAGTGTCCTTTACCTGCTGGCGTACCACTCATTACCTTTAGTGCTGCATCAAAATTAAGGCCAATCGCTTCCGACAATGTTGCCGCTTCTGCGGACAGCGCATTCAAAGCAATACTCATATAATTGTTGATGATTTTGACACGAATCCCCTTACCAGGTCCGCCAGCATCAACGGTTTCTGAGCCCATGCAATCAAACAGAGGCTGCGCGGTGGTGATTTGTTGCAACGTACCGCCGGCAAGAATCAATAACTCCCCCTTAATCGCATGGTCTGACGTTCGGCCAACCGGCGCTTCCATCATTGAAAATCCCTTGTCTGACATCTCTTTAATCAGCGCATCGGTTTCAAAAGGATGAACCGTAGACATGTCGATAAGCAATGCTTGTTTATCCAATGTTTCCGTCACGCCATTCTCACCAAAAAGAGCATTTTTTACTAACGCGCCATTGGGTAGCATAGTAATCACAAATTCGACGTCTAACGCCGCATCCGCTGGGGATGTGGCTGCCGTAGCTCCTAACTCAACCATCTTCTCAACAGCAGTCTCGCTGATATCAAATACGCGTAATGAGTGACCACCTTTAATAAGGTTTGCTGCCATAGGGCTGCCCATTTGACCTAAACCGATAAATCCTACTGTTGACATGAAAAAGTCCTTAGTTCTATTGTTGAATTGCTAATTACTATAATCATTCGAGATTTTTTAACTACAACATTTGTCACATTTTGTTGTTTTGTGTCCATTTATCGTCTTTTTGTGAGAATACTCTCATCGGAATCTGTTTTTGTCCTTATAATGGAGCCATGAGCATCCAAAAGGCTCTCCGTTAACTGCGATGGTCTATACGGCTTAACGTAGAAAACAATTTCACCCCTATTTTCCAATGATGTTGAAATAATAAGAGATTAAAAATGGCGATAGCTTGTGTTGGTATAACTGTATTAGACCGAGTGCAATTGGTTTCCCAACTCCCAACGACTGGGGGTAAGTACGTTGCACACGATTATTTTGAGGTTGGCGGAGGGCCTGCTGCCACAGCATCAGTTGCGGTTGCGAAACTTGGTCATGATGTTGACTTTATTGGCCGCGTTGGCTGCGATGGCGTTGCTGATACCATGCTAACCGAATTAGCGGGTTACGGTGTTGGCGTTGAAGAAATGATAAAAATTGAAGGTGCATCTTCCGCTTTCTCTGCTGTCATCGTGGATAACGAAGGCGAACGAATGATAGTGAATTATCAAGACAAATCTCTATCTCTTGATGCCACCCCTCTAGAAAATGTTGACTTTTCGACATATTCCACAATTCTTACAGATGTTCGCTGGTTAGATGGCGCGAAATATGCACTAGAACAAGCAAGAAAATTGGGCATTCCGTCAGTATTAGATGCTGATATCACACCGGAACCCATTGATGAGCTTGTAAAACTTGCCGATCACGTTGCATTTAGTGAACCAGGTCTCGAAAAATTCACTGGAACTAACGACCCTGTTGAAGGTCTCAAAATCGCTCAGAAAAAGACATCAGGTCAAGTTTATGTTACAGTCGGTTCAAAAGGATGTTATTGGCTTGAAAACGGCAAACTCGCACATCAAGTAGGCGTAACAGTAGACGTTGTCGACACCACCGGTGCCGGAGATGTTTTCCATGGCGCACTTGCTGTCGCTGTTGCTGAGCGTATGGAAACTCGTCAGTCTATCGTCTTTTCTAATACCGTCGCTGCTCTTAAGTGTAAGAAGCTGGGTGGACGACAAGGTATTCCTAGCAGAAAAGAAGTGGATGACTATATAGCAAACAAATAATAAAAAAGAAGAAGGGTTATCGTGACTAATCCAAGACAAGATAAATTATTACAGTTCGTTAACGACAAAGGTTACTACACCGTCGAAGAACTCGCTGAAATGCTCGATGTTTCCACTCAAACGATTCGTCGAGATATTAAGAAGCTTAGTGGAGACCGACTTGTAATACGTCACCACGGTGGAGCCAGTTCTCCTGCAACCAAAACAAACTTAGACTATGAAGTTCGTAAGGTTTCAGAAACAGAACAAAAAAACGCCATCGCTAAACGTATTGCAGAGATTATTCCGGATAACTCAACGGTTTTCATTACCATTGGTACAACCGCAGAGGTGATCGCCAGCCACCTACTCAATAAGAGTAATTTGCAGGTAATTACCAATAGTTTACGTGTGGCAAATGTGCTTCACAGTAACAAATCATTTGACGTACTTATCCCTAGTGGCAAAGTTAAAGCGTTCAACGGTGGCATTGTAGGAACAGAAGCCTTAGATTTTATTTCTAACTTTCGTTTCGACTTTTTGATTACCAGTGCGGCATCCATTGATGTAGATGGGACCTTACTAGAGTACGACCTGAGTGAAACACTCATCACTCAAACGGCCATGAAATCAGCCCGTCATGTGATGGTCGCGCTTGATTCTAGTAAGTTCATTCCGAAAGGCTCTATTGAACTAGGCCCAATAGATCAAGTCAGTCACTTATTTACTGATAGTCCAATTACAAAAGAATTGGAAAAAGTCATCAATAAGGGCGATACGATCATCGAGATTTGTAAAGCCTAGCCGCAGTGATTCACAGCGCGATAACGCCACAATTTGCAACGTAGCCGATCATGCATTGGGCGCTACCCGTTGAGATATCTTTATCCACCCTAAGCCAGCTTGGCTTAGGGTGTTTTATTTAAATGGGTCTACCATTTTGAAGCTTCAAACCAATAAATATTCCAATCACCATACATAACGTCGTGACCATTCCTGCTGCAGATAACGCAGGTAAGGCCACTAATAACTGCGAATCGTTTCCGCCACTGGCCATTACTGCGCCAACTCCCATCAGTAGGCCTGCTAAAAAATGTTTGAACAGACGCGACAAACGCGAAAATTCAAATTGAAAGGATTTTGTCATCACTGCCGCAACGACCATCCCCAATACAAGGCATAAAAACAGATAGAAGCGTTCAGCACTAGGCCAACTCGCGTCATGGCCATTCCACACAGACAATCCCATCGATTTAAGTAAGCTGCTCGGAGTCCAATGTGGTTCATAAATAAAAACTAAGCCCGCCATAACACCAATGCCCAACATGGATAGCCACAGTTTGCGTATTTTGGCTTCACTTTTAAATGCCACAACCAGTAGCAATGCGGAAAGAATGATTAAAATCCCCATATGTAACACAGGTGATATGACGTACGCTTTGACCATGTGGCCACTAAGCAGATCAGCAAATAATAGCCATGACACCAGCCACCCCAACATGGTGGCAAACATCATTATTTTCCCTCGAGCAAAGCGACTGATCGTTGATACGCCGCATCCACCGTTAAAAGCCGCACCTAAACCAAAAATCAATCCTCCAACCGCAGACAGTAAAGTAGGATAATAACTGTCTAACCGAACGGGCTGCCCAAGCAAGTACGCCGCACCGACTGCCAACCAAACAAAGGCCCCACTCAAGAGGATTGAAATTAAAAATATTGGCTTACCGCCTGTCGCTTCTTTTACGCCCCGCACCATACAAAGCCCAGTGGTTTGGGCAAGAAAGCCAATGACTGCGATGAACAGAAGTGAGAGAAGCAGCATAGTTGTGCCTTTGAAGGTATTGAAACACGATATCAATAACTATAGTCAACGCGCTAAAAGCCAAGAATATTTTGGGAAAGGATGGCTAGAGTCGCGGTGAAAACCCAGCTCTGAAAGGGAAAAATGATCGGTATCGAATCAAAAGCCTTTAAACAGCATACCGCGATGGTGTTCCAAATAACGTTTATGCTGGCTAACAATTGGAAATGACATACACTCATTAAGACCAATGACTTCTGGTTTTTCAAGATATTTAGAGATCATCACCTTGCCTTGATTATCGAACGAGATAAAACCTAGGTCAAACGCCTTATCCAAGTTCGCAAGTAACAGTAATCCATTGTATTTATCCAAACGTTCCTCATTGTTTGAATCTCGCCAAGGTTTGATATGTGATGCGAGAAGAAGCTGGGTATTCTTATACCCTGTTAACGCACAACCGCCCCACATCTGGATCAACTGCGACCTAAAGTTGCCTTGCCCTACCCTTGTATTTACAAGTATAGTTTTTTCAGTTTCAGTTAACTTCTTATCTGACATCACCTGCCGTATATCCGCATTAACATCGACCTTGGCTAAGTCAGCCAAAAAGTTATTATAGTGAACCAGCGCAGCACTATACATGCCCTTACCTTTACTATCGCGTTGCTTAAAGGTTTCAAGCATTCGAGCTTTTTCGTCCAATCGTACGAACTCTCTATAAGATTTAACCTCAGTTAGAGGCTCACAAATCTCATTTGCATCCATTAGCCAGTTTGAAATTGAGCCCCGAACCGCCCCCAGATAATTACTCGCGGTTTTCTCCGATTTTCCGAGATCCAATAACCATTGATAGTAAAGAGACGCTATGTCGGATAAATTACTAACCAAAGCATCTTTTATCTCGTTTGATACGATGTGACTTTTCATAAAATCGAAAAGCTCATCATCTAGATAAACATAAGAAACTGCTTTTGAGGAATAACGTTTAGTGTTTTGCTCCGTCGCACCCTCACTATATTTAAGGTGCCAAAACCCTTCAGTTCTAAGATGAAAATACGGGTTTTCAGGTGTGTTTTTATCGTTACCTTGGGCAAGGGTATTAAAATGGTGAGTAAATCGATCTTTTAGGGCCTGGTTAAACTGAATTTTATTATTAGCAATACTACCCACATGAATAAGGTCTATTACCGCCAATAGCATGCACACCTTATGAGGGCTTTTCCTACCACCAGCATTGTTCATATTGAGATTTCTGAACTTTTCCAGATACAGTTCAAGCACCAGACACTCCTTCGCTCTTAATACATTATTTATTCAGCATGACAACAGTTTGCCAACTTACTTCTTGCCGACATTGCATGTCGTCACCATCAAACACGTCAACCAAAGTCAAGTTCGACTTACTCGCGAGTTCTTTTAACTCAGTCACCGATACTGGAAAAGATTCTCGGCGGTCCCTAAAAGGGCCATAGCGCAACGAAAGAACAATTATGCCATCACGTTTCAGAAGGCTTCCAAGTGTCTGGATCGCACTTTTTCGTAAATTAATGGGAATATGCATCCACACTGCAGACAATAAAATGACATCAAATGTCTGGCCTTGCTTCGAAATGCGATCAAGATTGGGCAACTTGTCATCGCTCCAATAGACATCCTTTCCAGTCAGCGCCTCGCCTATTTCACGCAACTTATTACACGGTTCACACGCTATAACCTGACATCCTCGCGTCGTCAGCCACAGGGAATCTCTTCCAGAACCAGCACCAATATCGAGTACATCATTGCCAGAACTTGGCCAATATTTTTCCCATACATGATGCACCATTGTTGGTGGTAAGGCGTTATATTGCCCTGCAAGACTCTCTGCATTTTCTTCATAGAAAGAGGATGTTATAGACATTTTTAAAACCTATGACTGAAGTAAAGTCATAGTATAGGGCTTGGTTGCATAATACTAGAAAGTGCTATAAAAGTATGGGGAGTTTTGATGTAACTCACTATTTTGGGAGTGCATTTTTTGATAGCCAGCGTTACGTTTATTGACGTTTCATACATGAAATTGATTCGCTGACCGACCTGCTAAACTCGATTGGCATTATCCCCACTACCGCAACCACTCCCTAAACTCCTCAACACTCGCAAACGTACTCACACTCTGCCCATTCATGCTAAGCAGTACCAATCTATTGGCTGGGTTTACCTCGAGGAAGTAACTCAAGTCATCAACCATAGTGCCGTATACCGCGAAGCGAAATTGAAAATGCTCTGGAAACACCTTTTTTACTGAGTAAGCAAAATCATCGGGTTCATGTTGGGTGACTACATTGATGCATGCCTCAAACAGGGTTTGCCGAGGGCAAGCAACCGGAGGCGTCGGATACTGGGTTTGGATGGCCGCAGAAGAGGTTTGCTTTAATGACTCGTTTAGGGCGCTTTCCAGCATTGCGATGCGCTTATTTTGCTGGTGTGCGAGGTACCCAAATAGCATACATAGGATCGCGATGGTGCCTAAGAGTAATGTTTCTAGTTCAGTCATAGTGGTGCAATCTCACTAAACCACTCATCGACACTCCAATTGTTGGTGTTTTGGCTGGTTCGTATGGTTACGCTCTGCCCTACTAGGTTTTGTGCTTTTTCATACACAACATCGGCGCTGTCTTTATAGCGTTTCACGCTCATTTTACGCACGTTCCCTGCACTATTTTCAATAAACACCATGGCGTCTGTTTTCTCTACTCGAGTTAACACACCAAATGCATTCCACTTAAAATTATTCACAGGCTACCCCTTACTCATTCATTAAAACTCACTGCGGACGGATTTAACTATACCGGCCGCAACAGCGCAAATGATGAGATGCTACAGATGGTTACTGGATGTAAATAAACAGAATTTTCTTACAGGCATAAAAAAAGACGCCCAAAGGCGTCTCTTTTTAAGAATGTGGCGGGAGTGAGACCTCAGACCTAAACTTATAAACAATTGATTTATAACAAATTAATTAATTACAACATATGCAAGTATTACCATAGGTATTACTTTTTGTTAAGCCTTGGCCAGATCAACTATTTGGATAAACTAATTAACTTTTCTCAAGCAGACTTTCGACGATAATGCGCTCTCAGTTGCACATGTCACATTAAAGTCAATTAAAAAACGATGCTCTCTACATTCAACTATGTGAGAGACATATACAACTGTAGCCCTATTACCATTGTCGTGACAAGGGGATTGAGGTAATCTGTTGATTGTATAAATAATTAACGGAACGAATCATATCTTTCAAGCGAGTCGTTCCAATATCATAAGTACACACTACCGTACGACAACGTCTAAAGGCTAAGAATGCTTACTGAAATTCTCTCAAACTTTTCAGAGGATGAACTCTTAGAATTCCTCCCAAAGAACTCCATTAATTTTGCATTAGAAATTGACGAATTCAATAGCAACTCAGAAAGCACATCTTACAATAAGAAACAATTGGCCAGAGTGGTTGCAAGTGTTAAGCAGGTAGACTTCGTTTTTGATAAATCGCTAAGAGATAAACTGATAGAACGCCTAAGCCCAAAGCTATTAGTCAATCTCTTCCCAAGTTTTGGTCTTCAGGCATCGCAAGTTATGGCTGCTCATTATGATGCAATTAGCGCTTGGTCAGAAGAAAACCTCGAACAATTTGCATCAACTATCGGCTTGTCAAACTTATACCAATGCCAACTACAACAAAGTGCCGAGTTTGAAAGCATCTCTTACATTGAACCTAATTACGGACTGTACCCTTACCAGCAAGATATCAGTCAACAAGTATTTTGTCGCCTTCGTAACAACCATGAAAGAGTATTGATTCACCTCCCAACAGGCGCTGGTAAAACTCGAACAGCTATGAATATTGCATCGGAGCATCTCAGAGAGTCTCCAAACAATGTTGTCTTATGGTTGGCAGATCGTGAAGAACTATGCTCACAAGCCTATGAAGAATTTGCGAAAGCATGGAAATCTCTTGGTAATCGCCCTACATCTTTGTACGGCTTCTATTCTTCATCTTCCGAAAGTTTAAGCGGTATAGACTCTGGGTTTGTGGTTGGAGGATTACACAAGTTTTTAAGCCTCAGAAAAACAAATTCGAAGCAACTACAACTACTCTACAAAGAGCTCTCTGAGAAAGTTACATTAGTTATCTTCGATGAAGCCCATAAAGCAGTAGCCCCAAAATTCCAGGAAGTTGTCCAAGATTTTATTGATAACAAGGCATTTCACGCTGACTTAATAGGTCTGACAGCAACTCCGGGGAGAAGCTATTCAGAGCTGGGGTTATCTCTTGAAGATCAAAGGCTCGCCGCATTTTTCTACAATAACAAGGTATCGATGAAAGTATCCGGATACTTATCCCCGATCGATTACTTAGTTGAGCAAGGGTATTTAGCCAAAGCAAATTTTAAATCCCTCAATTACGACCACTCCAATATTGCGGCATTCGAACTAAGAGATGCTGGTGGTATAGAAACTATGACCACCTTAGCCAACAACTTAGAACGTAACCGGAAAATCATAGAAACGATAATTGAGGAATGTAATCAAAACTCCCAAATTATTGTTTTTGCCTGTACGGTCGAGCACGGCATCAACCTAGCAACGGCACTGTCCTATCAAGGTATTAGAGCTGCATCTATTGATAGTAAAAATGATAGTTCTGAAAGTAGAAGAGCAAAGATAGCGCAGTATAAAGCCGGTGAGATTCAAGTATTAGTTAATTTTAATGTATTAACTGCTGGTTTTGACGCACCAAAAACTAACGTGACAATTATCGCCAAGCCAATGAACTCTCTCGTTCAATACTTGCAGATGGCTGGACGTGCTATGCGTGGCCATAAGAGTGGCGGTAACACGGAATGTCGAATTTATACAGTCATGGATGATATACCAGAATTTCAAAGCATCAGCCTTGCATTCGGTTACTGGAACGATATGTGGGCAGAGAAGGAAACTAATTAATGAGCAACAGATTTTTAAGTGCCGAAACCGTTATAGAGTCATTAAGAGATAACGGCTACAACAATACTGCCTATGCCCTCGCAGAGCTAATAGATAACAGCCTACAAGCTACAGCAACCCGAGTCGAAGTCGGCTTTATCGAAGAGCAGCTGGCTGCTAGGAAGAATTATACAGTCTCTGAAATATCTCTCTGGGATAACGGCGTTGGTATGGACTTAGATACACTTCGCATCGCGATGCAGTTTGGTGGAGGAACTCACCGAAAAGATACCAAGGGTATGGGTAAGTTTGGTATGGGCCTACCTAACTCATCCATATCTCAATGTCGACGTGTCGAAGTTTGGAGCTGGCAAGAAGGCGATGATCCTCACTACACCTATTTAGATGTAGATGAAATGAAAAGCGGTAAACTTGAAGAAGTGCCCATCCCGGTGGCTATGCCTATTCCTAGCAAATATGAGAAAGCATTTTTTACGAAAAGACCCGAATCTGGGACTCTTATTATTTGGTCGAAATTGGACCGACTCAGTTGGAAAACAGGTAAATCCATCTATCGTCATTGTGAGCATCTAGTTGGTAGAATGTACCGAAACTTTATTAGTGATGACAATATAAAAATCGAAAGTATTACTTACCGGAAGTCTGGCGAAGATCGTCTCGATGTATATGATCGTGAAACGTTTAAAGCCAATGATCCTATGTACCTGAAAAAGAAAACCTCATTGCCAGATTTACCAGGTAACTACAAGGGTGAAGCATTCTTTGAAAAGGTCGATGAAGAGGTTATTTCAGTAGAATACTTAGATGAAAATGGAGAACCAAAGCGGGATGATGTAACAATTACGACGTCAATGGTCAAAAAAAACGTCGCTAACAGAATTCTCAAAGAAACAGTGGGACGCTTAGGCGGAACAGCCTGGGGTAAGCACTGCGGAAAGAACGTGGGTGTATCCGTCATTCGTGCAAACAGAGAGCTTGTCTTGAGAGATTCTTTTCTCACATCCGCATTAAGAGAGAGTAAAGGACGTTTTATCGGTATCGAGGTGTCTTTCCCACCAACATTGGATGCAGTTTTCGGCGTAACCAACAACAAGCAAGATGCGGTAAAATTGATCCCGTATGAAATCAGGAACATATCTACTCAAGCAGGTTTCGACTCCGAGCAAGAGTACCTTCGTGATCTAGAAGAAAACTCAGACTCCCTACTACAAGTGCTTAAGGTTGTGGGTGCAATTAAGAAGCACGTAACAGACTTGACTAAAAAATTAGAAACTATCAACGTCGAAGGTAAAGCTGTTAAAGGAGAACAACCGAAGTCTACGTCTGAAGGCGCTGCATCAAAAGCAACGCAAGGTTCTGCTAATCGCGATAGCCACGGGCATAAAGCTAAAGAAACTCCACCTGAGAAGCTGGAGAAAAAAGATGTGGTTGACCACCTCAAAAAAGCGGGTGGCATGAGTGAAGAAGAAGCTGAAGAAAAAGCAGAACGTTTAATTCTGACAGGAAACCGATTCTTAATTGAAGATGTAGCGAGGGATTCTGAAGCATTCTTTGATGTATCGACAAGTAAAGGGCTAACTCTTGTATTGTTCAATACCAACCATGTCTTCTATCAAAAGCTTATTAGTAAACTAGGGCCTGAAGAACTCGAGGTAATGCAAACGACAATTGCTGGCTTTGCTCGAGTAATGAACGAAACTACCGACGATAGACGCTTGGCATACTTAAACTCGATTAGACGTGAATGGGGCTTAGTCATCAGTGAATTCTTAGAAGAGCCAACAGATGATGGAATGGACGAGTTTTAATGAGCGGGTTAATTTCTAGTACTGAGCTAACAGAAGAGTTAGAGACAATAATACCTAATTGCAAGAGCTTGAAAATCATTTCCGCCTTCATGACTCAACCAGCGACGCGCTGGTTGAGTCAGTTGGTTGAAGGAAGCCGCCCATCAGTGAAATTAGTCGGGCGTTTTGCACCATTAGATTTTATCCAAGGTTCAAGTGATTTTGGTGCTCTACGAGATTGCATCTCACAAGGGTTCCAAGTTAAGGCACTCACTAATTTGCACGCTAAAATCTTTCAAGTTGATGAAGAAACTATATTTAATGGCAGCGCCAACTTGACAGGCAAAGGGCTAGCTTTAGTCAATGATTGCAATTTCGAAGCCTGTAACAAAGTACAGGCTTCCTCCAGTTCTAAGGAGTTTATCGATAAAATTATCAGCTCCGCATCTGAGCTAACGTTGGAAATCATTGATGAAATGGAGCAGTACATACAAACTATCGATGGTACATGTAAACCTGAACTTCAACTGACGTGGCCCGAGCATGTGCTACCGCAGTCTAAAGAGCTTTTTGTATCTGACTTTCCGTTAGTAAAGCCTGGAGATTTTGCTAGAGAGTATGAACTCAATCCATCCCTTCAATTTGCTCAAATAGAAAGCGCAAGAGATGATAAAGAACTTGCCTCTGCTTTATTTAAACAGAGTAAAGCCTATCAATGGTTAAAGGTACAGGTTTGCAACAATCTTAGCGATCGCGATCTAGGGTTTGGGCAAATATCACGTTTACTGCACGATGCACTTGCTGATGATCCTGCACCTTACAGGCAAGAAGTAAAAGGGCTTCAAGAGAACCTATATTCGTATACCAAGTTATATGCAAAGGATGAACTTGAAGTCTATGTTCCGGGTAGAAGAAGTGAAGTTTTGCGATTGAAATAATGCGAGAGAATAATAATTCTCTAATTTAACACCATTCCTACACAGTACAAACGTTACTTAAAGAGAAAGCTAAACATATGGTCAGAAAGCAAGATTCGCTATCGTTTTCAAATGTTCGCTCTATGAGAGGAAAGTCGTTAAGAACAATAATCGCAAATCCAAATAAAGTACCCGATTATTCAGGAGTATATATTTGGAGATATTGGCCACAACCAAAAAGTTATACCAAGAATGATTTAGTCGATTTTCTAAAGAAAATAATTCAAGAATACCCTATTATAGAGAAAGCGCTTACTGTTAATAACGATAATATGACATATAGTCGCTATGCGTTGGGTAATAACAGCGAAAAACCCTTTAGCTCTTTAGGACTAACTGATAAAAAAATAATTCAACTTGAAACTTTGCTCGAACAGAAAGAAAAGATAGAGTCAATCAGCAATGTGTTTGAAATGATGCTCTATATGCTTCCTCCACTATATATTGGAAAAGCAAATGTGATCTCAAATCGTATCAACCAACATATAAAAAGAAGCTCGTCAACGCTACTTGATAAACTTGATAACGCAAATATAAGTCATGGTGATGTATATATCAGCTTCATACAGGATGAACTAAGTCTTCCAGACAAAGATATGTCAGATCTTATAGAAATAATTTTTCAAAGAGTCACTAACCCTGTTTTTACAGATAGACAAGGATAATACAATGGTAGAAAAGAAAAAAAAGAAGAAGAGCGGTAATCCCCCAAAAAAAATTAACTTCAATTTGTCTTCCGCTGTACCTTATACGAAAGCATTTTTTGGCCTAGAACACGAGCAAGTAGGGGTCTATTTTCTTGACATATCGGTCAATGACCTATTAAAAAACTTTAGAATATTTGAAGAGATGAATAATGTCGAAGTATGGCCTATAAGTACATTGATTCAAAGAGAGCTTGATCATGGGCGAGCAAAACAAATTGCGGTAGACTACCTGTTAAATTCTGGCGTTACTAAGTATTTCCCACCTCTAATTTCGGTAATGATCCCTACAGGAAAAGACTATCTTCCCTTAGATAATTTTCAAGATATAGACACGACTGCGTTCTCGACTAGTTTTGTTGATGGAAGTATAAAACATATAGATCCAGAAAAATACCAAGATTTTGATGACGACACTATTGAAATTGCAGGCGGCATCTTCGAAATTCCGTTCGATCAAAGTTCCGGCGATATTGTATGGGATAACAATCGGCTATCATCAGTCATAATTGATGGGCAACATAGATTCAAGGCTTTAAAAGAAGCCGCAGCTATAGACAAGGATATCTTCGATCTAAGAGTCACCGTAACTTTGATCGACCTACCTTCTTTATGCAAGAGAAATAAAAGAAAGCCTACGGAAATAGCACGCGACTTATTTGTAACCATAAACAATACTCCAGTCGAAGTAAATGAAACAAGACTTGTATTAATGGATGACAAAGATGTACTGGCTTGTTTTACACAGGCTCTAGTCGATGATGCCGATAAAACCTCCCCACCATCAATAAAGCCAGAAGTTGTCGATTGGGACTGCGAAGGAGGAAAGCACAATACTGACATTTCTTTATCTGGTGTCCTCACTATTAGACAAATCATACAGACATGTATTTTTGATGACAAAAAAGCTTCTAGTATTGATGACCGACAAAATCAAAGAAATATTCAACAATGGCTATCTAAACTAGATGCATGGGTTTCACCAGACGATGAAATAAAGAGACTCTTGAGCGAACAAGAAACGTTCAAACATAGGATGGATACCGCTAAACAGTCAACCGCTGATGATGACGAAGACGAAGAAAGCTCATTCTTGTACAGCTGGTCCCCTTCAGCTTCTAAAATAGCAAAGAAAGAATTTTCATCAAAATACAAAGAAGTATTTCGATATGTTTTTGATAATTTAGAACCCTTCAAAGAGTTTTATCAAATTGCTGGCACTCGCTCTGCATTTGACGAAGGTTCCGGCTTGAGAACTTATCTCAGATCATTTACAGGCAAGAGAAAAGAACTTGAAAAAGACTCTTCTACGTTAACAGTAAAATCAGTCAATGCGTTCAAAAAAGAGATATCCAACTTAACTTCAAATAATATTTGCTTTTCTGTTATGGGGCAGAAGTCAATTTTCAAGGCTTTGTTTGATGAATATTTGTCAGAAGTAGAAGATAAAAATAAATATAACTTGATGGTTGAGACTAAGAATTTCGTCAATGATTTCAACACCATGTATGAAGCATTCAATTCCTCTAGCGTTTCTGACGAAGTAGTATTTTCATTAGAATATAAAAACAAAAAATCCAAACCCAAGAGTGCCTATAAATCTCTAGAGCTTTATTTTTGGTCTGGTATTATTCGTAAAGCCAATGGCGAAATCGATTATAGTAAAAAGGCTATAGATATACTCTCTAAAGTTATCATTGACCTCATTTTAGCAAAAAAAGAAAGTAGTCTAACATCGTTTACATCCTCAAAAGATATAACGAATAGGCACATTAGTCAGCTGAAAAAGCTATTACCTGAGGAAGATGACGATTTTTACCCAAAAAATGCTAATAGAATTCTCTTATCTAAGTTACAGCACGTCATTTCAGTGCTATAACTAGCAACTATTATGAAGGGAAGGAGTGGTTACCCACTCCTATATTTTCATATCGCTTACTTATAACAAGTGATACAGGCGCCACCGCCTTCTTCTAGATCATACATTGCATCCATGTCTAACGTGTCGATTAGCATGCTTTCATCGACCATCGCATGCATGCCTAAACGACGTTTCTTTTCTCGTTGCTTTTTCTTTTCGAACCGAGCCTTTACCTTCTCGTGGTTTTCCTTGATTTGCTTGATGCGCTCAGGGTCTTCCAACGTTTCTAGTGGTTCATTAGGGCCCATCCAGAAGAAGGTTTCACCATTAGCACTGGTTTCAGCTCTTTTCTCGTAAGACTTAGCTTCCTCAAAGGCTTCTGGATGCTCTTCACGCAGTCGTACCCATTCTATCTTGCGTTGGAAAAAGCAGAACGTACAGCCTGAACGAGAGCGCCAGTCGTAGTACTTGGGTAAACCCAACCCGGCACTATCGAGAATGTCGAAGACTCCCTGTTTTTTTATGCCGTCTTCTGCAAACGGCATTTTAATGGTGAGGTACTTTTGGTTTTCATTCGGGCGGTAGCCATCTCGCCACGGTTCATCTGCGCGAATACCGACATAAGAGATGACTTCATAGCCATCATTCAGAAAAGGTCGAATCCATTTTTCAAAGGGTTCGAGCTTCATGCGGATCGTACACCACCGTTGCTGGCCCGCTGGTAGAAAATTATTGTGTTGCTCTAACCAATAATCGAACCCTTTCTTGTCATTGATGTGCAATATGGGCTTACCTAGTACAATTTCTAGTTGTTCTAGGTATTCATACACTTCGGGCAGTTCTTTGCCGGTATCGGTAAAGAAATACTCGATATCGAGTTCAGGATAGTTTCTAGCCATGTACACTGCGAGAGCAGCACTGTCCTTGCCTCCTGATAGGCCAAGGACATGTTTCACCTTGCGTTGATCACTCATTAATAATACCTGCGTGCTTTAACTTTGCGCTTCGAGCGATTTTCTCAGTAGTTGTTGTAGTAGATTGATTTTATGGAAATCATCAAGCTCTGAGAGCTGGCGTTCAATCGTGCTCATGGTACTTTGCAGCTCTTCTGTTTCTATTGCTCTGATTTCTCGTTTGAACGATGTCAGCTTGCCATCATCTCCTTCTAAAACAAGGGAGACCAGCTTTGTTTTGCCCGATTGTGAAGCTGTATCGCTGCCATTACGTTGGGACTTCACTACACTCAAAAAGTCTTGGGCGTAATCACTGATTTTATTTGATGCGGTCTGAAGGATACCCTCGTTCCAGTTCTGTTTTCCGCGCCCGATGACAATTTGAATTATGCTTTCCAGCCATTGTAGCAGTCCGGTGTCACTTTTCGCGAGTTCGCGTGCGAACGCCTTTAAGCGCAAGTCGCCGGAATTTTGCTCAACATACTGACACATGTCAGCAAGCTCTTCACCGCTTTCTGGGAAAATGGTTTTCACCTTAGTTTTAATAGCCGCAAGCATTTGCTCGTGCTTTTGTCTCAATGTCTTAAAGCAGTCTTCTAACACATCGATTTGACTCTCAAAATCGTCAGCGCCAAAGGCGACTAATTCTTTACACAAGTCTTTGATGAGTAGTGTATGAGGATCATTTGCTTGTAAAAATAGATCCCGGACCCTCAAGTAGGTTCTGTTACGCTCGTCATTGTCTGGGAGAATATGGTGCGCATTTTTCACCCAGTGCGGAAGGTTGTGCATTGTCGTCACTAACGGCGTTGCGACAGACAGGATGTTATTGGAGACATCGCGGTTTGTTTCAGACGCCGCGAAAATCGCGAGATGCTGCAACCACTCTTTCTCATCCTTCGCCAACACTATATATTTGACGGCAAGATTGCCCGTGGTCTTAATCAGCTTGTGCACATAGTCGGTATCGGGCTCTGCAATGAAGGCAAATTCACCAGACATATCTTTCTCGTAATAGGCGATTTGTTCACCCATCGACTTCAAAAACGCGAGCAAGAAGATGGGAATGACCCCCTTTGTCAAACCGAAAGGCGCGCTTGCCCAAAGCTCTGCGATTTCAGATAAATCGACCTCGTTACCCTTGCAATCTTTTAGGCGTTTTTCCGCAGCGGTGAATACGGCATTAAACTTTTTGTCTAGATGCTCTCTAAACCAATGCTGACCCTTTTCACCTACAGCTGAGTGAATATCAGTGTTTTTTAAGCAGCTAATATACATGGATTTCTCTGGTGGAAAGCCCTCAATACCTAAGTCCTCTTGATCTTCTTCATCAAGCATCGCTTCAAGCAGCTTTTTCAAAGCGGAAACAGCCGTACCAGAAAGTTTGTTGCGGTTAACGAGCTCGTTAAGAATTCTAGGAGTTTGATGGTATATGCTATCAGCGGCAAAGGTAGCGATTTCACTCATCGTTTCTTTGTCGTAGACCACGCCATTGTGTATCCATCGTGCGAAATTAAAGGCAGTCGTCAATGCGGCGTCTAAAGCCGACTGAGCGTTAAACGAGCGTGCTTTGTGCTCTTCTCGAGCGACCTTGTCGTGTGTCAGTGCGGCGCCGGTAGTTTTGTCGCTTTTGATGAGCTCTAGCGCGTACTTTTCATTGGCTAAGCTAATGATTTCATTTGCATTAGGTGCACATGCGATCATCAATGATTTATCATTGCGTGTCAACTCAAGTAGGCGCTCTTCTGGCTCATCTTTGAGTAATAACAAGAAATTTGCAAACTCGCCATTTCGTGAGCCTGTTAGGGTCGGCATATCGATATGGTTAAGTTGCATCGCTACAGTTTGAGCGGCCCATCTCAATGTACCAAATTCGTGATAGTGCCTTTTCGCAATCACTTGGGAGCTAAACTGGATACGTTCAATGGCTTCGTGGCTGTTATGTAGTTGTTCGACTTTTTCTTCCACTAAGCCGGCAATATCGAGATCGGAGCCTTCAAACACGACCCAAGCCGATAAATACTTTCTAAAAACGATGCATGAGGCTTCTTTAAGTTGTTGTAAGAACCCTTTAAGCTGCTTTTTATCAGTCATCTCGGTGGCGGTAAGAAGCACGCTCTCCGTCGCCGTTAGATTGGCAGATTTACCAAACAAGGTAATTAACGAGATCGCTTTAAGTAAGGCGATGCATTGTGGAGAAAAGTCTTGTTTGAGTGCTTTTCTTATCGCATCTGCCGCGGTTGCCCAACCATGCCCATCCGGAGAGCCTAATATAGCGTGTTCCATGTTGGCTTCAAGGTAGTCCCACAGGAGGCTAAGATCGTATCGCGCGTTTTGGTCACTCGTTTGTTGCAAGAAAAGTTGGAAACTGAATTGCTCGTGCGAGTTCAAAAAGCTGAACGTACTGCGTTCGTTTTGACTAAAGCGTCTCTTGGCAATAGGCCCTAAGAGCAAAGCTGTTAATGGGTGAAGGGGAACACATTGCTCGAGTCGCGTGAACAGCAACTCTTTACGCTGTTGTTTGTCTTCCAGTGCTGCGAGTACGCGTTGCACTAACTCATCACCACTGCGGTGTGGCGACGTTGTTTTAATTGAATTACTGATCAGCGCGACTGTTTCATCCGTCGATACATTGTACAGAATGTCGCTATAGCGGCCTTGAATTTTGGCCCATTCATCTTGCAGCTTAGTGCCGCGTTCTTTTGCATATTCACTAAATGCTTGGTGTAGCAAGCCTAAGAAGATGACCGGAGTATCAATGCGAGAGAGCTCTTCAGCGATGTCTTGAAACAAGTGTAAATCACCGCCACTTCGGTTAATGAACTCTAAGCTTTTTCCCATTTCATCAGCAATAATCAGCACGCCATCGACACAATGTGCTACATCGTCAAAGAGGGCCTTCCATGTGCTAATCAGTTCGCTATCACTCTCAACACTGGCTTTACGGTACTTGTTGAGCACTTTGGTATTATGCGTCTTAGGGTGCTCCTCAAGTGCTCTTAACGTGGCATTCCAAAAAGATTCGATCGGGCCAGTGACCCCGCCTACTGCTCGTATTTGTAGCCAGCCTTTTTGGTAAGGAGCACTCTCTTCTAATAGAGATTGTGATTCTGTGTTAATGGTGTCGATTGCGGCACTGCGAATACCTGAATCAGCGTGCAATAGGCCCGCCATAAGTAGCGCAACCGTCGATTTACCGGAACCGTAGGCGCCGGTTAATGTGTACGCACTTTGCCCTGTTTGGCCGTACTGGCGAAAGAGCGTTTCTAAGGACGCTTGTGCGGTGCCGTGATAAACCAAGCCAGGAAAGAAGTCGGTGCTCAAGTCACTATCTATACGTGTAGAGCGTTGATGGCGTGTAGCGATAGAGTATTGTTTACTGAGAGTCACGCTTATTTATCCTCTGGTTGGTAGTAGTGTTTAAGGTACTGGCTTGGGTCTGTGCTATCAATGTTGTCAAACGAGTGCTGTACTTGTCTTAAGCCTTGGGTATCGGTCCACGCAATTTTGCCATCAGTGAGTGTTTCGACTTGATCCAGCTTGTCACTAAGCCCTGCGGAAGATAGGCGGAAAACCCGGCCTGGGGAGCCTACATCATTTAGCAATGCATCAAAAGATAACGTGTTCACCTGGCTACCTTGATGCCTACGCTTCATATAGTCGATCAGTGCATAGGTGAAAATTTCGACCGGCAACGAAGGGCGACGAGCTAGCTCGGCAAGATAGCTCTTTGCGTCCTCTTGCTTGAGTAATGCGAGTTCTGTAAAAGGAGAGGCAAAGCTGTCTTCGTTGATTTTGTTCGACTGTAACGATTTGTGGGCATACATTTGCAAAAGACAATCGATGTCCTTATTCAGCGTTGCCTCTGTAAGTTCCTTTTCGTGATTCGCTAGAGCGTCTTTGGTTTCGGTCGCTAAAGAGTCTTTCTTTACTTTTATTCCATTGAAATAATTAAAGAAAAACCTGGAAGCATTGAGTTCGCCTTTACTAGGCTTGATAGATTGCAGCAGCCAATGTAAAAGCCAAGTAGTACCGATTTTATCGAGGTATTCGTCATAAGCTGATTGCTCGTTGTTGTGCGTAAACAACCGCTTAGCGAGAGGCGTCAGGCAATAAATCTGCTCTTTATTGTCAATACATGTCACCAAGTTCAGCGCACGGATCCAGTGCCGCACAGACAGCACCATATTTTTACCCATGCCCATCGATTGCATTTGTTGCTCGATGTTCGACTTACTAGAAAGGGACTCTCCTTTTACAACCTCTTGAATAATCTTGTAAATCCATCCATAACGGATAGGGAAAGTTTGATGTCCGGAGAATTTCAGTGTCGTAGATTCGATGCTCAATGTGCTTACCTTGCTGAATTGGAGATTTTATCCAAACAGTGATCTTACACATTAATGCCGGCAGGTCTAGGTGCTTTTGCTGAAAGTTGACAGAGGGTTGTTTTTTTATACAGTACTTTGATAAAAATGGGACTCTGAACAATAGAAAGCTCAAAAACGATTGTTCATTATATTTAAACAAATAGAAAACGCTAACACAAATATACAAGCACATGGAAAAAGAATAATATATGATAAAAATCAATAGCTTATAAATATCTCACCAATAATTCGCTTTAAGGTTCACCTCGATAGGTATAAGATGACAATGCTTCTTTTAAACTTCAAACCCTTCAGGGCTTTATGAATAACTACTTCGATTATGCAGCATCAACTCCGGTCTCTCAGCACATTTTAAATGCAATGAAACCTTGGGAGAACGAAAAGTTTGCGAACGCATCTTCAGCTCACCAAGCAGGGCGAGCCAGCGCACAGGCGATCCAGAGAGCAAGAGAGCTAATCGCGGACAAAATAGGAGCTCTTCCAAGTGAAATTATTTTCACCAGTGGTGCTAGTGAAGCGAATAACCTCGCTATAAAAGGTGTTGCTTTCAAACATCTTGATGGCAAAGGGCATATTATTACTTCAGAGATCGAACACAAGTGTATTCTCAATGCCTGTGCTTTTCTCGAGTCAATTGGCTTCGTAGTGACTTACCTCGCGCCAGATAAGAATGGCCGCATATCGCCGTCTTCTCTCGCAGAAGAAATACGAAGTGACACAATTCTGATTTCTATCCATCACGTCAATAATGAGCTTGGGACTATTCAATCCATAGAAGAATTTGGTGCGATAGCTTTTGAGCACAATATCCCCTTTCACACTGACGCCGCGCAGAGCTTTTGTAAGTGTGACATCGACGTAGACGATATGGATATAGACATGCTCTCTTTATCAGGTCACAAAATCTACGGTCCGAAAGGTATAGGTGCGCTTTACGTACGGGACGCCCGAGACTCTGAACTCGTCCCATTGATTCACGGTGGCGGCCAAGAAGCAGGGTTGCGAGGCGGCACCTCCCCTACCCCGTTGATAGTCGGACTCGCAGCTGCAGTAGAATCGTATCCAACAAAATCAGACCCTATCGAAAAGCAATTTCTCGACGTCATGACGCAGTTTGATTGTATAAGGAACGGCGGTGTGTCCGTAGTGCCGTCTACGTGGAGCGTTACATTCCACACTGATGAAGAAGTGACGCGCTTTACGAGCGATTATCCTTGGCTGATTTCTCAAGGTTCTGCGTGTAATGCACTCTCAAATGTGGCTTCACATGTCCTGTCAGCTATTGGGATGTCCGAAGAAGTTGCACGGCGCACTTATCGCATCAGTCTTCCTCCATATCAGCTTAGCGAGAGTTGAGCCTAAACCCTGAGACGGTTTTTCCTGTTTTAAGCAAGTAGTCTTCGAACATTTGCCGGTGCAAAATGACCTCATTTGTTGCCGTTGTCCCTAAGAGCTTTGATAACCGAATATCAAAGCGCTTTTGCTTTTCATACTGTTCACTCTTCTTATCAAGCAACAAGTGTTTATTGAGTAATGGTGGGCGGCGTGCTTCATCAACATAGTCAAAAAAATCGATATCTTGATCTGCCATCTTTATCTTAGTTCTTTCGACTAAATACGGAACTGATTTTTCGAAATCATCATAATGGGTCAAGGTAAGCTTACCGGAGTTGATATGAATTTTGACTAAGTCAATGGCGTCATCGAGTTCACCATACATCTGCAATGCAGCGCCAACATAAACACGTAAAAGGAGGGGTAACTTTTCTATATTGCTCTTATGGAAAATCAGAGAGTGCCCTTCATTGAGGATACTAGCCGGTAATTGATGGTGAGCTTTTACACACTGCTCTCCAATGAGCTCAGTATCTGCGATCGCAAAAAGCAGCTCTGTCGCGAGATTAATGGCCGTACGGTAATCATCGAACAAGGCTTTGATATCGCGCTTTAGGCTTTCAGGTTGTTGTGTGTAGGGCTTCCGTTTGTCAAACAGCCCCATAGAGAAAAAGACAAGCAGGTCTTCTTTTCGGGATTTCTCTGCATTGGCAAATTCCCGGGTATCGAACATTTCCTGAAGCAACCCAAACACTTTTTTATGAGAACCAATTAGACTTCTTACTTCTTCAGAGCGGTTAAATTCGTCATTAGCCGGCACCCGACCGAGTTCTAGGCATACGTTCCAAAAATCATCAAACAGAGTGCTGTTTTGGCTTATAACCAATTTGGCTTTATCTTTGCTCTCTACAGGCTGAGGCGACGTCAGCTGCTGCCAAGTATGGTGCCGTTGGTACTTACTTTGGAGGTAACGTTGTTCTTCTAACTTATCTTTGAATATGCAGAAGACGCCCGGTGCAACGGCAATGGCGTCCTCTTGTAAAGAGCGTTCTAGGTATCCCTTGAATTCTGATTGTGCATAGTATTTTTGGAAGGTATTTCTCGACGTAATAACCCCGTCTTTATAGGGCTGGAACTGCGCGATATAGGAATCATTAGCCAGCATAATAGAGACGACCAGTACTTTATTTGCGAGCTCCCAAGCGCTCAATAGTGCTTCAAGGCGCTCATCTTGGTCTTCGATAACATTCAGAACAAACCCCAGGTTAACTATGTCTGAATTGACTTTATCGTTATCAGGCGAGAAAACCGGGTCCCAGCCCAACACATCAAGACCGTGCGCTTCTAGCTCTCTCAGATCATCCCCTCGGCCACATCCGTAGTCGAAAATAGAAAACCGCCCATCTAGGTAACCTTGCTTAGCCAATGTCTTCATTGGGCCAGATAGCTCATGGCGTACAATGGCGGTTTTGTGGCGATCTATCCCGGGCTCTTGTTTGGCGTCACTCGATATGTCCCTCTCTGCTTTCAATAACCTCCCATCGACTAACCGGTATCCCTTTTTCTGGATCAAATTTAACCACGACTGTTTGAAGCCAATAGTGCGAGTGTTCTCGTATAGGCCCGCCTCCTCCCCTTCATTAGTCAGCGCGGTGAAGAGCTCAAAATGGTCACTGCCTGGTAGAACCATCGTCTCTTTTCGATGCAGGATCGGAGGGTTTTCTGAAGAGCGATAGCAAGTCAATTTATGACTAAGTTTGCTCAGATCTACATTCAGGCTCTGTTCTAGCGCTGGGTAGGAATCAGTGTAAAAGGTTGGGTAATTCAGTAAGGATAAACGGAATTCCTTTTTAAACAGCTTGATGAGGTTCCACTGATCGTCCGGTAAGTTCACTGCCTGAGCTACAGCAGGAATAAAACGCTGTAACTGTTCTGGAACTGCGTTGATTGCATCTCTATGAACATAGACTGAATCAGGAAGCTGTTTACCTACCTCAATCTGCTTGACCAACGAACTAAAAATATGAAAATCCATATGTCCCTTCTATAACCCACACAATACCATCAACACTTTAGCAAGTTTGTAGCTAGGCTACCAAGTCACACTTACGTTAGATCAACCATTGGGCAATTGATTACCTATACACTCGTTTAATAAGTTAACCACCGTGACGGACGTAAGCTCAGCCATAAACAACTTAAAGAACGCCAACGAGCTGAACGTGATACTTATCCTCAGAACCTTAGCCTACGTGTCCATCGCGCCTTGAGCTGGCTGAATAGGTCAGAACTTTGCGACGATGATGACTCTAAGTTTATTTTCCTGTGGATAGCGTTCAATTCAGCTTATGCGCAAGAGTTTGACCAGCGACACCACTATGGAGAGCAGGGACTGTATGGCACATTCTTGGAGAAACTCATCACTTGTGATCAGCGAGAGCAATTACACTATTTAGTTTGGGACGAGTACTCCAACACTATTCTAGTGATCTTGGTGTGATCTTGGTGTGATCTTGGATAACGAATTTATCCTCCAGGCATATTGGGATTATCATGCAGGAAGAATTACTGAAGATAGCTGGAAGAGCGAACGCAGCAAAGCTAAAGTCGCCGCTAACAAAGCACTGAGTCAAAATGATACGGCGAAAGTACTATCTATACTGTTTTCTCGCCTATACACCCTACGTAACCAACTAATCCATGGGGGAGCTACTTACTTGAGCTCGGCGAATAGGCAGCAGCTCAAAGACTGCTGCGGTATTCTAGAAAAACTGGTTCCGAGTATTATTGAAATCATGATGGACTCAGCAGACAAGATTTGGGGGGAAGCTGTTTATCCACTTATCAACAATAACTAGCTCATTGAGTAGTTAAAGCCCTTGAGAATCATCGTTACTAACAAACAGCTCGTTGATAATTGTGATATATCGCTCAGCCACTGTGCCAACCTCTCGATAGGCCATCTCGAGAATCATTGATACCTGTTCGTTGTTCTCAAGAGGTACGTAGTTTTTCTCGTCCATATAAGCTTCAATTGCCTTAATCTTGTCATCACGCCCTTCTAGAAACTCACGAAAATCTTTGCTTGCCTTTGCGCTATTACATTGTCTACAGCTAGGTACTAAGTTCCCAAGACGATGCTCTCCTAGATAAACCTTATTAATAGGGATTGCGTGCTCAATAACCAGTTCCTTTGACTCTCCACAATAAGCACATTGATGGTTGAAGTAGGCTTTGGTTGCCTGCCAATCCGCTTCAGAAAACTGCTCTGCCCCAAGGTTACTAAGGATATTTCGCACTAATAGGTTTTGAGCATTGCCTATCGCATTACCACGGTAGCGGCTATTATTTGCTCTGGCGGTTGGTGCTGATAACTTGCGCGAGAGTGTTATTCTTGATTCAAGTAACTCACTCTCCAACTGAGATTGGTCATAGTCGATACCGATCCGTTTTAAGTACTTAGTAAAGTAAACCGCATCTTTTTCAAACCACTGGCTACATGCGCGAACAGTTTGCCCACGTATCAAGTAAACTTTGGTCCAGTATCGTTTGGATAAACCCGAAGGAAGATTGCTGACTGGAACCAAAAGAGGAAAGTTGAGGTTAAAGGTGCGCTTGGAGTAATCAGCATCGCAAAGGCGCTCGAACTCGTTGTGACTTTTTTGCTCGCAATACTCCAGTACCTTGGGCACAAGCGCCTGTACTAACTTTCCAATTTTCATAACGGGTCCACTTTTTCCTAAACTGACGATACTAGTAAGTACATGCACTAGCTATTAAACAGGAAAAAACTTTGTAGCTTAATCGGTTAGGTTCTTTTGTATATAACGCACAACATCATAGGACTTGAAGTGTTCCGCAATATCCAAGCAGTCAATGGCTCTTTTAGGAAAAGCTCTACCAACCGGTACCGTATACGTTTTCTTCCAGTCTCCACCCTGTTCGATCATTTTATTGAACAATTGTAACTCGTTGAGCTCGGCAGCCAGCATCAGCGGCGTATAACGCATACCATTTTTTACCACTTCGGTATTTGGATTGGCACCAGCATTTAATAGGATTCGAGCAATCTGGCGCATAGATGAAGGTTTAGGGAAACGTGTCTTTACACGTTCAAATATGGCGTCCATCATAGCGAGGAACCTTTGGTCCTGCAGTTGAGCACTCAAATGAGAACCTAACTCGGTATTGAATGGTGAATTCGTCCCTGCGAATAAAGGCTTAAGCCGGTTCACAGCCTCTTCACTTGGCATCGACATAAAACTTTCCTTGAACTTACTCGGATTCTTGATCATTGCCAGCTTACCCAAACACGCATACAGCGGCGTTTGATATTCAATACTTCCCTTCAGATCGACAGTGATATCCTTGCTCATCGATAGCACCTTTTTCACGATCTCTGGACGACCAGTCTCAACCGCAGCAAACAAAGGAAAGTTCATTTTTCGTGTAGAGACTGAATTTAGAGTTTTCTCACTATGCGCATGCTCTGAGACAAGATTGAAAATTGAGTCGTCAAGTGGCGACGTCGGCTCACTATAATCAAGATTCGCTAGAGCAATCAATAACGGGGACTCGCCCACTTCCGAAAGAGCATTAACACTTGCAGCCGACTCAAGCAGCTTCTCAACTTTCTCAACGTCGTTATTTAGACAAGCATAGATAAGTGGTGTTGTCTTTCGCTTAGCTCCCCCTTCCAGACCAATTTCAATTTTATTTCGCTTAGAGTTGGTGTGTTCGGAAGAGTAGATCTCTTCTATAATATGACCGACTTTTTGCTCGTATACCGGCCATTTAATTCCTGGATAACAAAGTTCATCAGGGAAGTAACGCTTAAATTCAGAGCGATAAGCCTCCACTTCATTGTTAGCTAAAACCTGGTATTTTCCCGAATCTTCGGCTTGGTACCTTGCTGGCTTCAGCTCATTAAAAAAGTAAATTTGTGCCGTTTTTAATCTTTTGAGAAAAACTAAATCTGGCCTAGTTTGATGAGCGGCGACCAACAACGACTCCTTGATGATCTCTCCTAACACTGTATTTGAATGATCCCGGTACAAAGCCGCTGTAAACGCGTGCTGATAGTACTCGTTCGCTTCAGTTAGCTCCCCAGCCCAAACGGAATATCTAGCTTTGTACCAAAGTAGATGATGATACGCTTCTATCTGGCCAGGAAGTCCTTCAATCGCCAGCTCCAAGTTTGTTAACCGCTTTTCAAACTCGTTCTTGTCAGCCGCAGACTTTGAAGTATGACTGACTGCCTCGTACCACTGCTTCAATGAACTAAGCTGTTCGCAGAAATCATGATAATTTGTACTGCCATTCCTGTTAGCCTCCAGAAAGGCTTTTGCATGTAAAAATGATACGTTCGTAAATGTCGAACTTGTTTGGATATAGCGAACAAAACGCGAGCTAATGACACCCCACTTTATCATTCGCCATGATTCGTCCGATAAAGCGTGGTCAGCTGCGCTATCAATCCCCATCACAAAACGAAAAGAAGGCAGTTCAGTTCCATTCCACCACGTTCGTAGACGGTCCTTCATATCCTTATCATCAAAACAGCTTTGGAGTAATGGAAGCATGTCCGGATTGAATACTGTTAGCTCCATGTCATTTGGTAGACAGAGAGCTTGTCCAGCTTCCTCTTCATTCAAAAAGCAACTAAGTACAAGATTTTCAAAAAACCGCGTGCGCTCAAACAGTTCATTCGCCTGTTCAACAGAAAGACAGTCCAACGGATAATTTCTCATCCAATGAGCGTAACGTTTGAGTAAGTTAACCAAAAAGTTTTCTACTCTCGCTGATATCTCGTCATCAAAGTTTTGTCTTATTGGGTTCAGAATGTTCAACGACAATATCGCGTGATACTTGTCGATGCTTAGCTCTTCTACTTTGCAGCTATCATCAAGTTGCTTCGCTGCACGCCTGCTGTCATCTTCGTCACTAGCTGTTTTTACGTCAAATGCAATAGCGACCTCGCGAAGTAAATACTGAATAGTTGGATACGGCTTAGCTCGTTTTTTGTGAAGCAACTTCATTGCTGATTACCCTTAGAATGTCTTTCTTGAAGTTAATGTAAGCCCGTCGGTCACTGGGAGTGGAAGGTATGGTTATACGTTTACCTAAAGGCGATAACAATGCAATATGTTTGGTACCACGGACAGCGGTCCAGCAGCTCAATTTCACTAATGAACGCACAAACTTATTGATATCCTTATCTTTGCTCATTCTTCGCATATAAACACCTTCATAGGGCCGTAAACCGGCCCTACGTCAAAATGAATTATTTAGAACGCTTATCTACGACACTCTGAGCTTTGGCTGCAAAGCTGCCTTTAGGAATTTTGCCTCCATTGGCTTTCGCCGTAGCTGACTGTATGCGGCGAACATCAGTTTGAGTTAAAGGTTTCTTAGATTCCGTCATGGTATAGCTCCTGGTTGATTAAGACATTTACATCTTAGTAATCAGGACTATATAAATCTGCGAGGTGATTGGAGAGAATATTTTTAGATTGTTATTTGCTCTTGGAGCCTTCCAGTGATTCAAAATTCATCGTTGTTGTAAGCACTCCTCCATCCACTCATCTACCTCACTTTCCACCCAGGCCACGGCCCTATCCCCTAAGCTAATGGATTTTGGAAACTCATCATCATTCATCTTGCGGTAAATCGCGGAGCGGCTCAGAGCGGTCTTTTCCATTACTTCTTTTAGTTTTAAAAATCTCATGGGTTGGTTTCCTTGTTATTTCTCATAACAGGAGTCCGCCATTAATTTTTTACCCAGAAGGTCCCACTAAACTCCAACGACTGCCGCTCCGTCTCTACCGTAAGTACTAATCCCTCATTCAAAAACCTTTCAGATATATGTCATCAAAGTGAATCGGAACCACCGTTCACTTTAAGGAGACATACCATGCCAAGATACAACTACCCAGCCCACCAACCATCTAGCCTGAATGAATTGCTTGAAACGGCAGCAGAGGCGCTTGCACACAAGTTCAAGCGCGAAGGGACATTCACGAACCCGAATAATGTAAAGGAGTATTTGAAACTCAAGCTGGGATCTTACGACCGAGAAGTGTTTGCTCTGATGCTGCTCGATAACCAACACCAGCTGATACTATTTGAAGAGCTGTTCTTTGGCACCATCGATGCGGCAAGTGTTTATCCAAGAGAAGTAGTAAAGGCTGCCCTCAATGCCAATGCTGGCGCTGTGATCTTTGCTCATAACCATCCT
>NZ_JAKRRY010000038.1 GCF_026191675.1 Vibrio qingdaonensis
GAACAAATATCTACTAAAGCATACAAATTAAGACTTTATTTAGATAACAATTTGCGGAGGGATGGCTGAGTGGTCGAAAGCACCGGTCTTGAAAACCGGCAAGGGTTAATAGCCCTTCTAGGGTTCAAATCCCTATCCCTCCGCCACTATTAAAAAAGCCCGCTGATTTTCAGCGGGCTTTTTGCTATCTAAAATATACCTCGCAAGCATTATCTATCTTCACTCGAGACCTCGTACAAAAAGACTTCTTCGATATCGGATCTACTGCCATTACAATAAGCACTTAATAGTAATCTTGTAATTGAGGCTAGGTGATAAATGTATGGATGTTGACGTTGTATGGTTAAACCAAAAAATTTCTTCTCTTTTGGAGCCTGGCTACGCTATTGATTCAGTGCAACAAATCCATCAGCTATGGGGAGATTATGGTGGGTTGTTGCGAGTGGAGACCAAGAATACTCACCACTCTAACCACCTTATTGTTAAGCATATTCAACTACCAGAGCTCGCACCGCTTACGCACCCTAGAGGATGGAGTACGTTACTATCGCATCAGCGTAAACGACAGTCCTACCAAGTTGAGTTTCATTGGTATGCTCATTACGGTGAAAGAATGCCGATTGGCTGGATTCCTAAATGTTTAGGGAACTCAGAAGCCGAGAGTCATTATTTTTTGCTGTTACAAGATCTTCATCAGATTGGACGAGGCCGTGTGGTTACCAAACCGACTCAGGTAGAGGTGTTTTCGGTATTACATTGGCTTGCAGAGTTTCATGCATTTTGGTTAGGGGAAAATCCTCAGGGGTTGTGGGAGCAAGGTTCGTATTGGCATTTAGAGACTAGACCGGATGAACTTGCTGCAATGGCGGATAAACGCTATCAGCGGGCAGCGGCTACTTTAGATAAACTGATGGAAGCGTGTCCTTATCAAACTTTTATTCACGGTGACGCTAAACTTGCCAACTTCTGTTTTGATGACTCTGGAGAACTGGTGTCTGCTGTAGATTTTCAGTATGTTGGTGCTAGCGTGGGTGTTAAAGACGTTGTTCTATTTTTAACAAGCGTTGTTGATTTTGAAGACGAAAATCTGTCACTTGTGCCTTACTTATCTTGTTATTTCCATGCTTTAAAAGCTGCCTTGAAACGTCATCAGCCAGAAATTGATGGTGCCGTGGTATGTGATGCTTGGAGTGAACTTTTTGACGTGGCTTGGGCTGATTTTCAGCGCTTTTTACTAGGTTGGTGTCCGACTCATTGGAAGGTGAATGATTTTACCATGAGATTGACAAATCGAGCGCTAGAGCGGCATGGCTTGTGATCTATGTTAGAGACGAAAATGCCTCCACTTTTAGGAGGCATTGTATTGGTCATTAATTTTATCTTTCTATGAGCGTTAAGGCTTTGCGAGAAACTTCTCCAGCCGCTTTTGTCATGTTTTGTTTTTCTAGTGTGTCTGCTAGATACGCATAATCAGAGACATCTGGGCGTAGTGAAAGCGCTTGTTCTAAGTGGCGTTGAGAGTCAGCCCATTTTTCTTCACGGAAATAGAACTGAGCAAGCGCACTATGTGCGTTGGCACTATTTGGGTTCTTTTTCAGTGTATCCTCTAGCAACACAACAGCCGGGTATGAGTCCGGCAGGTTAAGTTCTGGTAAAAGGGTATAAAGCTCATCATGAGATTGTTTCTTTAATGCTTCTTTGATGACAGTAAACGCTTCGGTATCTGATTTTCTCGCAATGAGTTGCTTGGTAAAGCAGCCTACAAGATGGGCACTTTGCCGTGTCTTTCTTGGTAGCTTATCCCAATGAGAAATCAACCCTTCACTCCCTTGTTGGGAGGCAATATCTTCCAAAAGGCCGCACTGAGAGCGTTCTTCTAGTGCACTGAACTCAGACTCGTCGATCATTTTTGCTTTTTTAAGTTTAGGCAATAAATCAAGCAGAGCTTGCCATTCTTCTAAGGCGCGGTACGTTGTTTTAAGTAGGCCTAGCACGATGGTATTGTGCGGGTAATTCTGTTGTAAAGACTCCAATATTGGCAATGCGAGTTCATGTTCTTCTTCACGAACAGCCTGCTTTGCTTTGGTAAGGTCAACGGCAAGCTGAGAGTCTTGTTGCTTGGCTGCTAAGGCTAAATAGTAGTCTCGCTTAGCCTTGTCGCCTTGACCAAGTGCTGCCTCTGAAGCGACGAGGTAGCACAAAAGTGGCATATCATGATGATTTGCCCAGCGAGTCACTTTTTTCTCTGCTGCCTTCCAGTCCCCTTCAAGTAGTTTAATGATGCCTTCGTTAGTGTAACGGCGAGATCGGCGCATTTTTCTTACACTGAAGTAATTGAAGGTAGAAACACTGGTGTAGAAAATTTTCTTTACGATGTATTCCAGTAGAAAAAGAGCAGCTAGCGTTGCCATGACAAAAATGACCAGTGTGGTAACGCTCATCTCAATGGTCTGATTCGCTATAGATATTAAGACATAGCCCTGTTGACCGGAAAACTGCGTACCAGCAAATAGTCCCGCGCCTAAAACGGCGAAAAGAAATAGAATTCGAATCATTATTTCTCCTCCGTGATGATTGTGGTGACCTCACGACGTAGGCGATCTGTGATGACGTCAGAAAGTTGAGCTTGGGTTTCTAGCTTAACTGGGTAGTCGACTTGAATGTTTTGGGTGCTTAGCTTGCTAAGGGTGGCATCAAATTCTTTTACGGCATTATTATCTTGGTCAAAGAAAGATGTCGACCACTGTTCAGCCGCTTGTAATGATACTTTATAGATTTCACCTTGCTCTTGATAAATGGCGCGAATCGCCGTTTCAATTTTAGATTTAATATTCTCTCTCAGATAAAAGTGCTGAGATGGAGAGAGCAAAGGAATGACGTTGCCGTCACGAGAACGGAAGGTGATGAAGTTCTCAGAAAAGTCTTTTAGTGAGGTCATCAAGTTATCTTGCCAGTCGTAAATATCGCCCGAAACTTGCTGTTTCTGTACCTCTGGAGCTTCAGGCAGTATTGCATTGGCAAGAGGAAGGCTATCAACCTGTTGCTGTAAGGAAGTCAGTCGGAGTACTAGCCCATCACGATCGATGAGAGGGACCATCCTAAGTTTGGTAATATCGTTGGCCATAGATTGTCTTAAGGCGACTAGACTTGGGTCATTAAGCGCAGCAATACGTTGATCGGCAGACTCCATAAGACGAGTTGCGCTCACCACATCGTGTTCTAAAAACAGTTTACGTCCAGCGAGCTTAACCAAATAGTCAGCTTCAGCGAGTAGCCAATCATTAGGACGGCGTCCTTTTACGTCCGCAACGGCTAACTGCAGGCTTTGAATACTTTTCTGTTGCTGAGCTAAGATGACTTCGGCTTTATGGGCGACTGTTTTGGCTTGTTCTAGTGTTTGTGTTTTGATTTGTTCCATATCGCTAGAAACGTTGGTTTGAGTTGCCTTAAGTTGTGATTCTAGTTCGGCGATGCGGGTTTCATAGTTACTTGTTTGTTGTTGTATTTGATAACTGAGCCCACCACCAAAAATGACAGCAAGTACGATAGCGACAGTACCCAGTTTGACCCCGCGCTTACCTTGTTTTTCTTCAAACTCAGGCTCTTTCGATGACGGTGGTGTCTGAGGTGTTGTTATGGCGGGTTCGACTTGAGATTCTTTAGTTGAATTCTCAGGGGCTAGTGCCTTGACGTCTTGTTGATCGTTTGACGGAGATTGCTCGTCTTTATTCTTGTTCGTCATGCTTAAGTCCTGTATCTAAGCGCTGGAGAGCAGCAAGTATTGTTGAGTGTGATGCACCTTTTGTCGTTATTACGTTGCGAAATTCGTGCATCGTTGCAAACTTGGCGATTCGTTCACTCGGAACCAATAGCGTTAATTGGGTCAGCCAAGCGTAGGCTGGCTCTGGTGTTTGCGCGATCAAATAATCGAGTTGTTCACCACTTGTTACGATGATAGTTTCAAGTGATAGTGATTGCCATTTATCCAAGTTATTAGAAGAGATAGGGATAAATTGGCGTTGATAGACTTCAAGGTAGAGTACCTTAGCGCCTCTTTGAGTCAGTTGTTGATGAATCAACTCACGTCCGCCATTACCTCGAAGAATGACGATGGTTTTTCCCGAAACATCCTTTAATTCAGGTAGATTCAGCAGGTGCTCGCTATCACTTGTTGTCGGGTAGTGTACGTTTTGTTTACAAGTATTGCTTAATTCATGTGCGGTTTTTTGACCAACCCCAAGATAAATTCGGTTTGCAGGCCATGTCGAGCCAGATTCCAATAGGATGTGATGGGCATTGATGACAGCATGTTGGCTGACGGCAATAATGATGTCTGCATCTTGGATCTGACGGCTAACGTTGCCATTAGGTTTACAAGGTATGATGTCAATAAGAGGATGATGGAGGGCGAAGCCCCCCATATTTTCAATGAGTTGGCATAGTTCAAGCCCTTGCGCGCCAGGGCGTGTTACTAGCACTTTCACCAGTGATTACTCGTGGTCTTGGTAGAGTTTTTCTAAAATGTCTTTGGCTCCTTGGGCTAGTAGCTGGTTAGCTAGTTGGATACCAAGTGCTTCTGCATCTGAGCGTTTACCGTGAATCTCCCCACGCACAATTAAAGAACCGTCAGGTTCACCCACTAAGGCTCGTAGCCAGATGTTATCACCATCCAGTAGTGAGTAGCTGCCGATAGGAACTTGGCACCCACCTTCTAGTGTCAGATTCATTGCTCGCTCACACAGGACGCGATCGGCGGTATCTTTGTGGTTAAGAGGTTGCAGGAGATCGATTAACCTTTGATCATCAAGGCGACATTCAATACCAACGGCTCCTTGACCCACGGCCGGTAATGATGCCTCTGGCTCAATGAAACTACGAATTCTGGATTCTAGTTTTAGGCGCTTTAATCCTGCTGCTGCAAGGATAATCGCGTCATAGTCACCGTTGTCTAGCTTTCCTAGGCGAGTCCCTACATTGCCGCGTAGTTCTTTGATTTCGATATCAGGACGACGTTCTTTAATTTGGCACTGGCGGCGGAGGCTACAAGTACCGACAACCGCACCTTTTGGCAGTGCATCGAGATCTTGATGCGTATTGGATACAAATGCGTCGCGAGGGTCTTCTCGTTCACAAATAGTGACTAAACCAAGCCCTTCAGGAAAGTCGACAGGGACGTCTTTCATAGAATGGACCGCGAGATCTGCACGGCCCTCAAGCATGGCCACTTCAAGTTCTTTTACGAATAAGCCTTTACCGCCGACTTTCGCCAGTGGGGTATCAAGAATAATATCGCCTTTAGTGACCATAGTGACTAGCTCCACCTCAAGACCTGGGTGAGCGGCGATGAGAGCATCTTTTACATAGTGAGCTTGCCATAAGGCTAGAGGGCTTTTTCGGGTAGCAATTCGAATAGGTGTCGCTTGAGTCATGTCGTTCTCGTTTGCATTTCATCTTGGTAATGGGATTAATCCTATCACTGTCTCTATTAAATGATTAGTGATTTCCCCGCTCGCAAATTAGGGTCTTGTGTCTAATATCACAAAGATTACTAATAGTGTGAGATTAATCGCATTTGATGCGGCGACTACTGTTAGAATTGTAGGTGGTCGGCCCAGTCTCAGCACTCGTTGTAATCTGGGCTTAATGCTGGTGCTATCTAGCGGAGTATTGCTTTACCAGTCATGAGAAAAGTGTTACATTGATCACGTTTTGAGGCGGTAATTGTTTAAGATCCACGCGAATTAGCAGTTGGGTCCAACCTAGGAATAACCTTTGCAGGCTTACACTGATACTCTTATCCAAAGGCTAGATAACCTTAATCAGCAGCGTATTGAGCGCGCGCTGGCGCTTATGGATCTGCAAGGGCAGCGTGTATTCCAGCTCATCCCGGCTTTATTCCATTTTAACCATCCAATTATTCCTGGCTATTTCGAAGGCTCTACTCCTAGTGGACTTTATGGCTTTGAATCTAATTCTCTTCAGCAGCAATTTATTGACGATATTCAGCTAGCGCTGGGTCAGCCTCTTCCCCCACCAAAGCAGACGGACATCCTTGGTCTTTATACCATGGGTAGTACATCATCTATTGGTCAAAGTACATCAAGCGATCTTGATATTTGGGTGTGTATTTCCCCTGACATGTCGACGGATGCACGAGAAAAACTCAGTAATAAGTGCTTATTGATCACGGATTGGGCGCAAGGTCTAGGCGTTGAAGCGAACTTCTTTTTGATGGATGAAGAGCGTTTTCGTAGTAATGTTTCAGAAGAGATGACCGGAGATAATTGTGGTTCGTCTCAGCACCTTCTTTTATTAGATGAATTTTACCGTTCTGCTGTTCGACTGGGCGGACAACGTTTGTTGTGGCAAATCGTCCCACCAGAAATGGAAGAGTGCTACGATGAGTATGTCACACAGCTTTGTGACGGCGGCTACATCAACTGCGATGAGTGGATTGATTTTGGTAGATTGAATCGAATTCCTGCGGAAGAGTACTTTGGTTCCAGCTTATGGCAGCTTTATAAGAGTATCGACTCTCCATATAAATCCGTTTTAAAAGCGATTCTTCTTGAAGCATATTCATGGGAATACCCGCATACTCAGTTATTGAGTATTGATACTAAACGTCGATTTTTTGCCCATGAGCCTGACCTTTATGGGATGGATGCGTATTATTTAATGCTGGAAAAAGTCACGCGTTATTTAGTTCGAATTGGTGACCATACTCGCCTTGATCTCGTTCGCCGTTGTTTCTATTTGAAAACCCATGAAAAGCTTTCTAGGGAGCCGGGTGTGGGCTCTGTTCCTTGGCGTCGTGAAGCGTTGGGCTTAATGACGGCTGAATGGCAATGGCCGCAATCGGTATTAGAAGAGCTTGATAACCGACGTAATTGGAAAGTAGAGCAAGTCATGGTCGTGCATAACGCTTTGCTTGATGCGTTGATGCTGAGCTACCGAAACTTAATCCAGTTTGCTCGTCGCAACGATATTACTTCAGCGATTAGCCCCCAAGATATCAGTATTTTGGCGCGTAAGCTGTATGCCGCGTTTGAAGTGCTTCCTGGTAAAGTTACTTTATTGAATCCTCAGATCTCGCCAGATTTGCACGAGCCAGATCTCAGCTTCATTGAAGTGAAAGAAGGAAAGAATTATCAATCGGGATGGTATTTATATAAACAGCCTTTAATTGCTCATCGCTTATTAGGGCAACCTGCACTGCAGCACAATGAATATTTGAGTAAATTGGTATCGTGGGCCTTCTTTAATGGCCTTATTACGGAATCAACACACCTGAATTCAGTGGTTCGTGATGCGCACATCGATATTGATAAGTTTTATCAAATGGTGAGTGATCTGCGAAACACCTTCTCGCTTCGTAAACGTCGTCCAAGTATGCAAGCTTTGGCGAGCCCATGTGAAGTGAGTCAGCTAGCGATGTTCATCAATTTTGAAAGCGATCCAACAAGTACGTTATCGGGGAAATCATCGAAAGTTGACTTAAAAAGTGTCGATATTTTTAGTTTTGGTGAAGA
Organism: Vibrio qingdaonensis; assembly: GCF_026191675.1. Lineage (GTDB taxonomy): Bacteria > Pseudomonadota > Gammaproteobacteria > Enterobacterales > Vibrionaceae > Vibrio > Vibrio qingdaonensis. Next base: position 7,533 of record NZ_JAKRRY010000038.1, read on the forward strand.
GGGACAAAGCCTCGTGGGATCGGTCGATCTCGTGTACCGAAATTCATGGCATGAAGTTCGAACGCTACACTTTAAGGGCGATACAGCGATGTTGGATGCGCTAAAAACGATTTTGGGAAAAATGCACCAAGATGCGCTACCTCCAGAGTCTGTGGATGTCTTTTGTTATAGTAAGAACTTACGTGGTGTATTGCGAAATACTATTTATCAGCTGTTAGCTGAGTGTATTGAAATGCGCTTAAAGCCCGTTGACCAAGAGAAGCGTCGTCGCTTTAAAGCCATTAAATTGGCAAACCAAATGTATGGGTTGTTTTTTGAACGTCGCGGTGTCTCGGTTCAAAAACTTGAAAACTCTGTCGACTTTTACCGTAGTATTTCAACGAACAAGCTACAAGGCTCACCGTTGTTAATGCTCGACCGAGAAGATGAATTCCAATTGCCGCAAGCAGTAGATGGCTTTGCGAGTGAAGGGTTGATTCAGTTCTTTTTTGAAAATACTGATAATGGTTTCAATATCTTTGTTTTGGATGAAGCGAATCAGGTTGAGGTTTATCATCAAATGCGTGGTAGCAAAGATGAGATGATCGCCAGTGTGAATAGTTTTTATACCTCTAACGTCAATCAAAACGACGGAATGGCGAATAAGTTAATTAACTTCAACTTGCCGCAGTATTACCAGATTATTCATCCAGAAGAAGGGGAAGCATATGTCATCCCTTATCGAAATGACGCTTCACCCAACTCAAGAACATCGAAGGCTGTAAACCTTTAAACCCATTCGATCTCTTCATCTGCATGCTTTTCGCATTCAGATTTAACCATTTTCATGAGTTCTTCACCTGAGCGAGAGCAGATCCAGTTGCTCTCCACCCATTTAAAGTGAAAGCCACCCGATTTAGACGCAAGCCAGATTTCATGCATTGGCTCTTGGCGATTGATGATGATCTGGCTGCGGTTTTCAAATTCCAACGTCATTACGTTGCCTGAGACCTCATAATCAATGTCTGCACCAGAATCATCGATAGCTTCTTCAATGATTTGCATTTGAGCATCGACGAGTTGATGAAATTCCGTGTCGTTCATTTTGTTATCCTATTGCTTTTCTATTTCGTGGTGCGATTATAGGGGGCATTGAATTAATAATCACGATATGCAAAATGAAAAAGACGATCACGGCAATATTTATGCTCGTGGCAGTAATGTTAGCTGGTTGTGGGCAAACGGGTCCACTTTACATACCAGCTGATGAAGCCCCGGCAACAGAGCAGACGCAATAGTCATCGCCATATTTTAAAGGAATACTCGATTTGGATTACTTCAACTATCAGGACGATGGCCAGCTATGGGCTGAAAATACGTCACTAACACAACTTGCGCAGCAATATGGCACACCTTTGTATGTTTATTCTCGAGCGACGCTTGAACGCCACTGGAATGCGTTTGACAAATCGGTTGGTGAGCACCCACATTTGGTTTGTTATGCGGTAAAGGCTAACTCTAATTTAGGCGTGCTTAATACACTGGCCCGCCTTGGCTCTGGATTTGACATCGTTTCCGGTGGAGAGCTAGAACGTGTTGTTGCTGCTGGAGGGGATCCGGCTAAAGTGGTTTTTTCTGGTGTCGGTAAAACGGCTCAAGAAATGCGTCGTGCTTTAGAGCTGGGAATTAAGTGTTTCAATGTAGAATCAGAGCCAGAACTGGAGCGTTTAAATCAGGTGGCAAGTGAGCTGGATGTTATCGCGCCTATTTCTCTTCGAATTAACCCTGATGTTGATGCGCATACCCACCCTTACATTTCCACGGGTTTACGTGATAACAAGTTTGGTATTGCTTTTGATCGTGCTGCAGACGTGTATAAGTTTGCCCAGAGTTTAACGCACCTTTCGGTACAAGGCATTGATTGCCACATAGGCTCTCAGCTCACCGACATTGAACCTTTTATCGATGCGACGGATAGACTTTTAGCGCTCATTGACCAGCTGCGCGAAGATGGTGTCAACATTCGTCATTTAGATGTTGGTGGTGGGTTAGGGGTTGTGTATCGTGATGAACTTCCGCCACAGCCATCGGACTACGCAAAAGCCCTATTAGCCAGATTAGGAAACCATCCTGAATTGGAGCTCATCTTCGAGCCTGGACGTGCAATTGCAGCCAATGCTGGAGTGTTATTGACAAAAGTTGAATTCCTAAAGCATACCGAGCACAAGAATTTTGCTATTGTCGATGCGGCGATGAATGACTTGATGCGTCCAGCGTTGTATCAAGCGTGGCAAGATATTATCCCTGTCATCCCTCGTCAGGGTGACGCAGTAAGTTATGATTTAGTTGGTCCAATTTGTGAAACCGGTGACTTTATTGGTAAAGATCGAGCATTGGTATTGGAGCAAAATGATTTGTTAGCGGTGCGTTCTGCCGGCGCTTACGGTTTTGTGATGTCATCGAATTATAATACACGGCCTCGAGTCGCTGAAGTGATGGTGGATGGCAACCAGTCTCATCTCGTGCGTCAGCGTGAAACATTAGCGAGTCTGTGGGAACTTGAGAGCATCTTACCGGAGTAAATAAACAACTATGCATTTCCATTTTTCTAAAATGCACGGATTGGGTAATGATTTTATGGTCGTTGACTGTATTACTCAGAATGTGTTTTTCTCGCCAGATCTCATTCGCCGCTTAGCGAATAGGCATACGGGTGTGGGGTTTGATCAGCTATTAATTGTTGAAGCGCCTTATGATCCGGAAACAGATTTTCATTACCGTATTTTTAATGCCGATGGCAGTGAAGTGGAACAATGTGGTAATGGTGCGCGTTGCTTCGCTCGTTTTGTACAAATGAAAGGGCTAACCAATAAGTACAGTATCAGTGTTAGCACTAAGAAAGGGAAAATGGTACTCAAGTTAGAAGAGAATGACTTAGTCACCGTTAACATGGGTCAACCAGAGTTTGAGCCGAGTAAAATCCCATTCAAAGCGAAGCAAAGAGAGAAAACTTACATTATGCGTGCCGAGGAGCAGACTTTGTTTTGTGGTGCGGTGAGTATGGGTAACCCACATGTTGTAACGGTGGTGGATGATACCGATACCGCTAATGTTGAGAAACTGGGTCCATTACTTGAATCACATGAACGTTTTCCAGAGAAAGTGAACGCTGGCTTTATGCAAGTAGTGAACCGCAATGAGATTAAGCTTCGTGTCTACGAGCGTGGTGCGGGGGAAACCCAAGCATGTGGAAGTGGTGCGTGTGGCGCGGTTGCCGTTGGTATAGCACAAGGCTTACTAGACGAAAAAGTCACGGTTCGACTCCCTGGTGGGGATTTGAGTATTGCGTGGCAAGGTGAGGGGCATCCGTTATTTATGACCGGGAGCGCAACACACGTTTTTGATGGACAGATTTCCTGCTAAGCAAATTTCCAGTTAACCAATAACCCATTATACTAATGGCGGACCCCGTTTTCGGGTCCGCCATTTTTTCGTGTCTTCATTAATGAATGACAAGTAGAGACAAAGAATCAAAGGGAAGCATTTTGTCTGAGTTTGAAGCTGATCACCTGACTGCAGAAGTGGTAGCGCAGTACCTATCCGATCATCCGGATTTTTTCAAAGGTCGAGAAACCTTAGTAGAGAAGTTAGCGCTTCCACACCAACAACAAGGCGCCGTCTCATTGGTTGGAATTCAACTGCAGCGACACCGTGAGCGGATTGAGGCATTAGAGGAAGAAATTACCACCCTAATGTCGCTCGCAGCACGCAATGATAAGACGTTTTATGAATTTATGTCGCTGCAAGAAAGTCTGTTGAAATGCCGTGACTTGCAGAGTGTACTGAGAGCCATTACGCAAACCGCGCTTGACTTAAACCTCAAGGGTTACGTCAAGCTACTCAATACTGAAAAAGGTGGTGACTCGTTATCAATGGAAAGTTGGCAGCGTTTTACGACCAATCACCTGAACGGTAAAGATGCTTACCTTGGTCGGTTAAGAAAGGCAGATAGAGAGTTACTTTTCGGTGATGCTAGCGTTCCTGAGCTTGGTTCGTACGTAGTATTACCCCTTAAACGCCAATTTGCTCAAGGTTTTTTAATCTTTTCTAGTGAAGATGGTGGCCACTTCCAACCTGATATGGATACGTTATTCCTAAGGCATCTTGCCTTGGTGTTGTCGTATTTGTGTGAGAGTTTAGAGTGGCGTCAACTTGAGGAAGACAATGTCAGACCAAGTACTGCCTAATTGTTTACAGAAACCGTTAGAGCGCTTTTACGAATATTTGCGCAGTGAGAAAGGGCTCAGCCTTCATACCCAACGAAACTACCGTCAACAGCTGGAGACGATGGGTGGGCACCTTTATGAGATGGGGGTGAGTGATTGGACTCAGGTCGATGCTGGTTGGGTTCGGCAATTAGCGGGCAAGGGTATGCGTGAAGGGATGAAAGCGAGCAGCATTGCCACTCGCCTGTCATCACTGCGCAGCTTTTTTGATTTTCTAATTCTTCGTGGGGAGCTGAACGCTAATCCTGCCAAGGGAGTCAGCGCGCCAAGAAAGCAGCGGCCATTGCCGAAAAATCTCGATGTTGATGAAATGGCTCAATTGCTCGAAGTGAACGAAGAGGATCCGTTAGCCGTTCGTGACCGAGCGATCATGGAGATGATGTATGGTGCGGGGTTACGTTTAGCTGAACTCGTCGGCATTGACGTGAAACACCTGAATATGTCCAGTGGTGAAATTCGAGTGATTGGTAAAGGCGATAAAGAGCGCAAGGTCCCTTTCTCCGGTCAAGCCGTTGAGTGGGCAAAGAAATGGCTCAAGCTACGCGGCAGTATTGCTAAGTCAGGGGAACCCGCGTTATTTGTCTCAAAATTAGGGACGAGAATTTCCCATCGAAGTGTACAAAAAAGAATGGCGGAATGGGGACAGAAACAGTCTCTTGCTAGCCATGTTAGTCCACATAAGTTGCGCCACTCTTTTGCAACCCACATGCTAGAGTCGAGCAATAACTTGCGGGCCGTACAAGAGTTATTAGGTCATGAAAATATCTCGACGACGCAGATATATACCCACTTAGACTTTCAGCATTTGGCGCAAGCTTATGATCAGGCTCACCCTCGTGCAAAAAAGACAAACTAAGGACTGAATGATGTACTTTTACCGTAATGTGCCGACGATTAAGGCGATGACATTCGACCTTGATGATACCTTATATGACAACCACCCGGTGATCCGTAAGGTTGAGGAGCAAGCATCGCAGTGGCTGTATTCTCATCACCCTATTAGTCAGCGTTGGGATAAAACACAGTGGCAAGCCTTTAAGTTTCAGTTGCTTAAGCAAAATCCTGAGTTAAAGCATGACGTGACGCAGTGGCGTCAGCAGCAGGTTTTACAGGGATTAATGCAATTGGGTTACGATAGGCCCAATGCTCAGCACGCAGCTGATGAATTAATTCAACGGGTACTTGTTTGGCGCAGCGACTTTGATGTTCCACATGAAACACATCAAGTTTTGCAACGTTTGAGTCAAGTTATACCATTGGTGGCTATCACCAATGGTAACGTTAATGTGGAGGCCATCGGGCTAACGACATACTTTTCACAGGTGCTCAAAGCTGGTCCCGATGGACGAGCAAAGCCGTATGAAGATATGTTTGCTCAAGCCGCGGCGTACCTTAATGTCGACCGCCAACATATTTTGCATGTCGGTGATCATGTTATTACAGATGTATTGGGCGCCAAACGTCATGGCTTCAGTGCATGTTGGTTCAATGACAAAGAAAAAAGTGCGAGAGCAACGCCTCGATTGAAGAACTTACCGGATATCGAAATTAACCAGTTAGCGTCGTTGCTGTCTTTAATATAACCCCAAGCGCGTTGTATTCTTATTTGTTGCTTAGTACACGGGTTAGGCAACGAATAAGACGTTCTACTTCTTATTTCAGCCTTTTTCTTGAATGCTGCAGCTTGTTTATTTATGGCCTGTCTAAACGATGACCACAGCGTTCGGCTTGATACCTTGCTAGGTAGTCTTTAAAAAAAGCGAGCATTGTTCGCGCTGTTTTGTCGCTTTCCAATTCGTTGATCATTTGAGCGACGACCTCAAAGGTGCACAGATTGCCGCTTTGTTGGTTTCGTCTGAGTTGGTATTGCGAAGACGCCGGCGGGGTAATGCTGACTTGAGGGAGCGCTTGTAGCCACTCACTTCTGTTCAACATCTTCCTCGCTTCTTGCCAAGTGGCATCTAGCAAAATGAAGTGACTCCCGCGCGGATGCTGTGATTGCCATTGAGTCAACGGAACACTACTTTCTGAAGGAAACACCAAGACGGGCGTCGCGTTCCCTTTATGTTCGCAGATAGAGGGACGCTCTTTAGAGGCGATATATGACGGGATTGGCCCTTTTCGTTGCCATATATCAACATGAGTATTGGCCAATAACTGTTTGACGATTTGCCCTGTGTTGGTGGCTCGTGAGGTCTCATTGGGATGAGTTAATAGCGTGATGCTAAGATCACTGGTGATCGTAGGGATCGCGTCGCAGTAACAGTTGTGTTGAAAGCCACAACGTACACACGTTGTGGCGAGATGTGGGGATTGATTCATCTTCATTGGCTCTTATAGAGTCTTAGGCCACCATTACTTATTGGATAGAGGATGTTCCCTACCTTTTCTTCCGTTGCGACCAGTGAGCCTTCTTCTTGGGTAAAGATGCGCTGAGACACTAAGTACTGCTGCTGGTGGCGAGTCATCACAACTTGCACTTGTTGGTCATTGAGTTGCTGCCAAAATCCGCGCTCTTCTGTAGCAGGAGATTGGTCGGCGTAATCGTAGCGAGTAATGGCAGTGTGATCGGCATTAAGAGTCATTGAGACGGTAAAGCCAGTGTTCTCTGTTGATTGTGCCGTATAGGTGTTGACCCAGCTTAGTGTGCGATCGCGGTTGGATACGGTCGCGCATCCCTGACGAGGTTGGTCATCCATCACTAAGGCGGCGCTCCATCCATACACACTGTCACTCATGGTGTCGTTACAGAGTTTATTGCTCATCGTGAGATTGGCATCATCAAACTCATAACGACGAGTGTTTTGGGTGATCTGCTTGGATTCAAGCTCCAGTGTTTGAGGGTCATTACCCATTTGGCTAAATTGAGCCATTTTTGATGTATTGAATTTTAAATGCCAAAATGGTTCATTGCCTAACACTTGCGTTGGTCGCAATGGTTGGTCACAGCGGTTGGGATTTTCTGCCGTGATAAGGTTGACTTGTTTAACAACAAATCGACCGGTGTAATCAGAATCAAACCCGCGGTGGCTTGGTGCTTCTAAGTGGCCAATTACTTCCGCATAGAGGGCTTGATAAGGCGTGCGAGACAACTTCTCTGCCGCTTCTCGTGCCTCTTTAGGCAGTTCAAGCCAATACTGTTGGGTACTGCCACAGGGTTGAATGGTTCGAGATTCATGACCAACGATCGCTTGTCCTCTTAGGACGTAGCTTTGTGGGGTAATAGTTTCTGGACGAGAAAGTTCCGCTCTAAGTGGCGTGGTGGTCGCTTCGTTTGATGTTGTATTGAAAGATGAGCACGCTTGCAGTATTAATACCAGTGGAACGGCTAATGACAGTCGTGACATTTTCATTGGATACTTTCCTTCGTCAGTAGATTTAAGTAAGGACTATTATGGCATATTGGTTATTTAAAACAGAGCCAGATGAATTTTCTATTGATACATTGCGTGTCCAAGGCACTTCATGTTGGGAAGGCGTACGCAATTATCAGGCTCGCAACATGATACGAGACGAAATGAAGGTCGGTGATCATGTTCTTATTTACCACTCGTCTTGTAAAACGATTGGTGTCGCGGGTGTTGCCATTATTAGTAAGGCCGCTTACGTTGACCATTTTCAGTTTGATCCCGAAAGTGATTACTACGATCCTAAGTCGACTCGAGACAATCCACGCTGGTTAATGGTAGATATTGAATTTGTCGAAAAGTTCAATCGAGTGCTCACATTGAGCACTCTCAAAGCGATGGCAGAGCTAAATGATATGCCATTGGTGAAGCGGGGGAACCGATTATCAGTGATGCCAGTGTTACCGGCACAGTGGCAGGCGATTCAGCATCGAGTCTCTCGTTAACGGAAAAAATAGTGCATTACAAAACGCGGCATAAACGACGGTTTACTCGGTAAACACTTGGAAGTCGGGTTGGCGTGGTCTTGAAACACATCCATTAGCTAAAAATTGCGAGAGGAAAATACTCCTATGCTCTAAACAGGTGACCAAACCTATAGGGGGGAGCACAGGAGTAGTATTGCTAAGCGCGTGTGAGAAGGTGCTTTTTCAGGTATTCAGCGACCGCATCGTCGGCATTCGTGCCAATGATTTCATTATTTGGCAGGGCTTTTTTGACTTTTTCGTGAGCGTTTTCCATCACAAGGCCTTTACCTGCCATGGTCAGCATTTCAGCATCATTCATGCCATCACCAAAGGCGATGCAGTGTTCAAGCCCTAACCCCAGAGTTTCAGCGACCGCTTTTAGTGCTTCACCCTTGGACACTTCCTTTGCCATCACTTCTAAACACCATGGTGTAGAGAAAGCGATGTTGAGTGCATCACCAAACTTGGCGCGCAACGTATCTTCAAACTGTACTAAGTGCTCGTGATTGTTATCAGGGTGAGTCACAAAAATTTTAGCGATACCTTGTGTTGGTGCACGGTTAGCATCAAACAACTGGTAGTTAAACCCTGTTTCACTATGGAATTTAGCGAAGTACTCATCTTCTTGGCTGAGCAGCCACTGCTCATCTTGATACATATGAATAAACAGCTCACTGTCTACCTTAAACTCGTCGACAATACGTTGAACCAGCGACTCAGCAATATCTTGGCTATAGAGCAGGTTATCTTGCTTATCATGCACTCGCGCGCCGTTAGAGGTAATCATATAGGCCGGAATACCAACTGATTCACGAATACCTGCGACATCTACATGGTGACGACCTGTTGCGAAAATGAATGTGTAGCCTTTGTCGTGTAATTCTTTAAGTGTTTGCTTAGTGTTACTGCTGAGCAGGTGGTTGGGAGCAAGTAGTGTTCCATCTAGGTCAGAAGCAACAATACTGATTGAATCGTGATTAAGCGTCATAGGTCTCTCTAATAGGTTATGGTCATAGGCTAAGAAGTGAGCCTTATGGGTATTGTAGGGTAAATCATCGAATAAAAAGAGGGTAAACAGGAAGTGTAAATATTTCCTCATTTGCTAGGCAGAGAGGAAATATTATGAACACTAATTGCGCCTAGCCTGTGACGGATGGCGAGCAATCGAAAAATTGCAGAAGGGCATTCATCGCTTGATTTCGGTACTCATCTTTTTCAAATAATACTTCATGCTTAGCATGGTTTACGACGAGCATTTCCGCTTGATTGTTGGTTTTATGTAATCGGTCCATAAAACGTTGTTGCGCCTGATTACTTACAATCACATCGCTTCCTGCTTGCAATAACAGTAGGGGGATTTGTATTTGTCTTGTCTGTTGAATGCACTGTTTCGCTGCCATGAGACCTTGCCAAACCCAGCGAGTACTTGGGCCGCCAATTTTTAGCTCTGGTTTCAGTTCATACAGTTCTCTAAACCAGTGATAACGTACTTTGCTCTGTGACAAAGGGTTAATATCAAAAGGTTTTGCGACATAACCCTGATAGCCAGGTGCGTACGTTGGTGTTGGGTGTATTGCCGTCATGATTTGAGCCGCAGAGATGGCAAATGGCTTTAGGTAGGGAGGAACATTCACGCCATACATGGGCGCGCTAAGGGCGATTTTATCAAAGTTATGATTCGCTCTCGTTTGTATATATCGAGTGGCGATCGCCCCACCCATGGAGTGCGCGAGTAAATGCCGCTTCTCGTAGTGCTTGAGGTCGAATTGTTCGAGTATGAGCTGCATATCATCAAGATAATCGGAGAATTCGCCAATATGACCCATTTCAGGATTCGGAGCTAAGTGTGTCGATAGTCCCTGCCCACGGTGATCAAAAGAATAAATGTCATAGCCAAGCTGGAAAAAATCATAGAACAATTCTTGATACTTCCACGCGGACTCAATTCTGCCGTTGACAACAACCAAGGCTTTTTTATGTTCAGGTCGGGTGAGTTTACACCAGTACAGTGTCGTACCATCTTTGGCTTTCTTATGACCTTCGTGTCGGCTCGCCCAAAACGTGGCAATTTGTGAGTGAATAACTTGCTCAAAATCTTGCTCTTGAGTATAAGGAACGTTAATTAATTTGGTATCGGTCATGAATTAACCTACAAGATAGTGTTGATGCCTCTGTTGACGACCAGTTAGATTTTGCCGAAAACAGAATAAAGACTCTTTTGCTGATAAGAGTAAATCAGTCGTAAGGAAATGCAATGGATTATCATGTTTGGCTTGCTTATGTTGTCACGGCGATTGTGTTCAGTCTCGCACCTGGCTCAGGTATGGTGAACTCAATCAGTAATGGCATTAATTATGGTACTAGGAAATCGCTTACTGCGATTTTAGGTCTACAGATTGGTTTGGCTGTTCATATTATATTGGTCGGTGCGGGTATCGGAGCGCTCATTGCCAAGTCAGCAATAGCATTTACCATTATTAAATGGGTAGGCGTGGTGTATTTGATTTGGTTGGGGATCCAGAAGTGGCGGGATACCTCAAGTTTGGTGGCCGATACGAGTCATGATGCACGTAGTGCGGGAACCTTGCTACGTAGCGCGGTGTTGATTAACTTAACAAATCCTAAATCAGTTGTATTTTTGGTGGCGTTATTTCCTCAGTTTATTGACCCTGCTGGTAATCAAGTCACGCAACTTATGATTTTGGGAGCGACAACGGTTGCGATCGATGCCACCGTGATGCTTGGTTACACGTCGCTGGCTTCTCAGATGGGGCGATATATTCGCTCTGGGCGCATTATGGAAAAAATCAATAAGCTGTTTGGTTCCATGTTTATTGGGTGCGGTGCATTACTCGCCGCCGCGAAGTCGTAAGGGTTACGCATCGTGAACATGAACCCCACGTATGTCGCTCGCCAGCCGATTTTTAATGCTCGTCGTCATACATTGGGGTATGAATTGCTTTTTCGCGATGGAGAAAATAATGCATTTCCAGGGCATATTGAAGCCAATAGAGCCACGTACCGACTGATCACTGAAAACTACCTTTCTCTCGGGGTAAATCCTGAAATCGCCTCGTCACGATGTTTTATTAACTTTCCTCATCAAAGCTTAGTTCGCCGTCTTCCATTAATGCTTCCCAAAGAGAAAGTGGTGGTGGAAATATTGGAAACCTGCACACCTGATCAGGAGCTGTACGAAGCGATTCGTGAATTGTATCGTGCCGGTTATACCATTGCGCTTGATGACTTTGTATATACGTCAGCGTGGGAACCTTTTTTACCATTTGTGCAAATTGTTAAACTCGACATTATGGCGATGGGCGTGGAAAAAGCCTGTGCTTTTGTCAGACAGCAGAAAGGCAAAGGGAGTACCCGTCATTACCTAGCAGAACGGGTAGAAACTGAGCAGGAATTTAGGCTCACTAAGCAGGCAGGGTTTAAGTTCTTCCAAGGGTTTTTCTTTAGCAAACCTATTATGCAAAAACAGGTTTATATCAGCGCAGAGCAGCTGGTGGCGATGGAGTTGTTTCAGCAAGTTTGTTTGCCAGAAATCGATGTGGATAAGGTGGAACGAATTGTCGCGAAAGACGTTGTGCTGTCTTATAAACTACTGCAGTTCGTGAATACGATGAACCCTAGATTAGAAGCAGAAATCGCCTCTTTTCGTCAAGCGTTGATTTACCTTGGACAAGACAAGCTAAAGCTGTTTGTTTCCTTAACGGTAGCCTCGTTTATTTCCCACACTAAACCGAAAGCCTTGTACGGACTATCTCTCCAGCGTGCTCAATTCTGTCGTTTAATGACGGAGCATGCACCGTTTACTCAGTATCGAGATCAAGCGTTTATGATAGGGCTATTTTCCATCCTCGATGCCTTAATGGATCTTTCTTTAGAAAAACTGATTCAGCAATTACCGCTATGTTGTGAAATTAAAGGGGCTTTATTACAAAGGCAAGGGCCTTATGGTCAGTTGTTAGCGCTGGAAGAGTGCTTTGAAGCAGCAGATTGGAGCGGCATGGAAAAATACAGACAGCAGCTGGGGCTGACCCAGCAGGCTGTGTACTCGGCTTTAGCGGATGCACAGCGCTGGAGTCAAAACGTGCAGGCGGTGCACTAGCGTTATTTTGTCAGTGAAGATGATAGGCTTAATGGCTAACGTTTTTACCGGCTTGCGGTAATACCGCCAACATATTGCTATAGGCAACTTTTTGCGCGATATGTTTTGGTAACGCCGATAGCACTGGATCCCATGTTTTGAGCGCCGTTTTTTGATATCCAAATGTACCGACCACATCACTGCCTACCATAAACCGTTCTGGGTATGCTTCTATAAGGGATACCCAGCGTCTATCTAATGTCCCCTGTGGCATGACCACATCAATCAATGACCATGACGCCAAAATATAGAGGTTATCGTGCTCACTAAGTAACGAAGTGACGGTCTGATAAAGAAAGTTCATATCCAAATGGCGTGTGAGTGTGCTGGTGGTTCCAGCATGAGCCCATAAAAAACGAGTATCAGGGTGTTGCTGTAACGCTTCTTTAAGTTCATTGAGATAGAGTGGCTCGTTTTCTCGCTGCGATGTGATGTTGGCGTGCAGCAACACGGGAAGGTCATGTTTGGCGGCTAATTGATAAACTTTGTTTAAGGCAGGGTGGTTCGCCCTTGGTTTCTCACCCGAGGTTAGTGCCGTAAGGTGATCGTGACGAGTGATGATTTCACCAATGCCTTGCCAAAAGTTAGGTCGAAAGGTGAGCTCACGCTCTAGGTACTCTGCCGCATTGAGGTCAGTGGTGTTAAAGCCACTTAAAAATGGATGAAGGCGGCTCTGTTGAGTTTTCGGTAATGATTCGACTTCCCGTGCGATGAGTTCGTCAGTGTGAGAGTAATAGTAAACAGGGGCGTCATCACCATATACAAAGCGCGGGGCTTTGGGCTGAGAGAGATCCCACTTTTTGATAACTGGTAACCCCATAACATAGGCGTGGTCAATGCCTAACGCATCCATATTCTCAATGAGAGCAGGCGCGCCAGCAGAACGCTGGAAATAGTCGACAAGATGAACTTCAGCATCGTTGACCTTACCTTGATAGGCTGCAGTGCAGCCCGCTGATGCGTAGGCAAACAGAGCCAGTAGCCACCATGGCTGACAGCGCTTCTTTAGCTGCATGAGATTACGTCCTTGTGGGGTGAGAACTCTAAGCTAACATGACTTGTTTATAGGGTAAATTTTTTAAAATCAGCGAGTAAGTGAGAAATGCAAAAACTTAGTGCCTTGATAGGTAAGGATACCTTTATCCCCTGGTGAAAGATGGTGGTAGTAGTGCACACCGATTTGAAACTCTCGTTTAGGTCCAAACCTGCCTTTTTGAACATAAATCCAGTATTCATCTTCTTCTGAGGGATCCGACGCAACAACAACCTGTTTATCTAAAATGGTGATAAGCGTTTTTTGTTCAGGAGCGTTGATACCATGAGTGTGCTGGCGCTGAGTTTGCAGGAATAGAAACACAGTGATAACAATTAGCACCGCCACGGCAATAACTAAAGAAAGGGGCATGTTTATCTCCAAACTCAAAACCTGATGGAATAAAGATCGCATAAAATACGCGGAAAATAAGGACAAATTTAACTTACGGTATGAAATTTGGGGTCATATCACACAAAATCTCTGCGACTTAGGCTTAAATCTTTACTTGAATTTACCGAACCGTTGTCGAAATTCTGATACAAATAGATAACAATAACAGAATGAGTACACAGGGTACTGACCAGCGATAGTTCAGTTCCACATATTAGGCTGGTTGTGGAGGGAAACATATGTCAGATATTGAAAGCGTGGTAATCAAAACGCGGCGCATTGAAAAACTATTAAGACAACAATATCGAGCGGATGGCAAAGGGTTACACCAACTGATCACGAGCTGTGAAGAGCGGTTACCTCATGATGTGGTTGGAAAGCTGCGGTATATCGCGACTATTCGCAATAAAATCGTTCATGAAGAAGATTATAAGCTTGATGATAAACAAGGCTTTATGCGTGCATGCGCTGAGTGTGAGCAAGAGTTGACACCAAGAAGCAGTCGATTTATTTGGCGGACGGCAGTGTGGCTAATGGCACTGATTACCTTACTGGCAATGGGCTTCTATTACGTTCATTGGGAAAAAGTACTGCACATTTTGTCGAAATAAATGCTATTAGATACAAAAAGGGCCGCTTGATAGCGGCCCTTTTTGTATCTAATGCAATGGCAATTAGTAAAGTATCGGCAGTGTCATTAGACCTACTACGACGGCGATCATCACTAATCCTTGCTTTTGAGAAGATGAAATCATAACACTGCTCCTTTATTTATTCTTCAGTATGTAAATTAGAATAGCATTGTTTTTGGTGGTTTTGCAACCGTTACTTTAGCTAGCTTTTGTTTTTGACAGTTTACTATCTTAATTGTGGCTATTTTTACAAAAGAAACAGTGTTTTTATCTTGCTGTTAATTTGTTCTTTATTGTCCTTGGCTTTAAATTGTGTTTTAACTTGTTGTTTTGTATTGATTTAATTGTTGTCTTTTATTGTTTGAATATTGTCCTTGTTGTTTTGGGGTTTTGGTCTACGTAGCGTTTGGGTTGCTGTTTTATAGCTTTTGTTTATTGAGTTTTTGGCAGATTCTCACGGTTTGAGAGTTTGTAATCGATAGAGATAGAAATTAAGAAGAGAAAAGTATAGCTTTATGGAGGTGTTTGCTCTCTTGGCTTTAGTTTTGGGCTATTTCAAATAATTGCCATTAAAGATACATTAAAACAGATATTTACACTCTCTCTTAGGCTTGTGTCTTTACCTGAGTCTGCCGCTTAACGCCCCAAAATAGCCGGGGCTACATTTCCCGTATGGCACTTTATTTTAAACGCGCAAGGCAAACGTTTGCTATTTATTTGTGGTGAAAACCGCTTACTCACACTCCTTTGCAAAAAACGACGGCTGTCAATTTGGAACTTATTTAATTTAAGACAAGTCCAACTTTTCGGTCTAATGACTGGACATGAAAGTCGAGCTTCTTACACTGGTTTCGATAATAAGAAACAGGTGTGATTATGTGGAGTTGGCTTACGATAGGTTTATCGTCTTTGCTGTTTATTTATGCTGCTGAAAAGGGCGATACGAAGCGAACGATCACGTTCAGTGTGATGACGCATGGTTTGTTGTTGGCAATATTGCTAGGTTCAGAAGGCATCAGTGACTACCAGTTATGGCTATCATTCGGCCTAGTGCTATTTTTAATCAGTGATGTAGGCCATTTGTCGGGTCGTTTTGGACGAGCCAGTTTTGTGGGTTACGTGATTGCGCAACTGGTGTACAGCTTAGGATTATGGGGACAGGTTCAAAGCCATTTTGTTCTTTGGTTACCCGCGCTACTACTATGTGTCGCCATCGTAACTTTTTTCCTTTTGTTGCCTCGTTTGGATTCCTTTCTGCTTCCTGTTGCTATTATGGGGTTATCATTAGTCAATGTAGTGTGCGCCGCAGGTGAAGCGTGGCTGTATCATTCTGACGGGCCTTCTTTGCAAGCGTTTATTGGTACCTTATGTCTTAGCGTATCAGCGATGATGTGGGGGTTGGATAAGTATCATTTTAAAAAGGTTCGCGCGCGATATGGTATTTCCGGAAGCTACTATTTATCACATGCTCTTATTGTGGCGTCGGCCATTGCACCAAACCTATAAGTTTTATGAGCGTGTTTTGCGATAGATCATTTCAAACCATTCACTGTCGGGTGATACTCCGCACTAAGATTAAAATGGGGATACGATAATGACAACAGCAATCCATGCACACAAAGTACTTAACCTTCTGCGTGAGAAGCCAATGTCACGAGATGAGCTAGTGAGCTTGGTCGAAGAACAGTTTGGTAAGAATGCAGAGTTTCGAACTTGCAGCCGAGAAGGCTTTGATTTGGAAGCGTTGCTCAGTTTCTTCATCGCAAAGCAGAAAGTGATTGAACAACAGGGTTTGTGGCAGCTCAATATTGAGCGTGTTTGTTCTCACTAAACGAGAAAGCATAAGCCTGCTATACTCACGCGAATTTCTCTCGCGAGCAGGCTTTACTCATGGACATACTATCTGCAGCAACCATGCTATTTCTTATCATGGACCCGCTTGGCAACCTTCCCATCATACTTTCTATATTGAAGCATCTCGATCCTAAACGTCGACGTATGGTGCTTGTACGAGAATTGTGTATCGCGCTCGCTATTCTAATGTTGTTCCTCTTTGCAGGAAAAAGCATTATGAGTTTTTTACACGTTGAACCAGAAACATTGAGTATTTCAGGCGGTATCATCTTGTTTATCATTGCGATCAAGATGATTTTTCCACAAGCAGGGAGTGTGACTGGCTTAGCGGCAGGTGAAGAGCCGTTTATTGTGCCGATGGCCGTTCCCATGTTGGCAGGACCTTCGGTCATTGCTTCTATTCTACTCCTCTCGACACAGCACCCTGATAAATTAAGTGAATTATCCATGGCGGTATTGCTTGCTTGGGGAGCGACTTTCTTTATTTTGATGTTCTATAATTTTTTCCACAAGCTTCTGGGCGAGCGTGGTCTAAAAGCGGTGGAGCGTCTGATGGGGTTATTACTGGTTATGATTTCAACGCAGATGTTCTTAAATGGGGTAAAAGGCTATATTGGATAGGCGGTGGATAATTTGTTCAGTGGGGTGACTGACTAAATAGGCCTGCTGTCTATGAATAGCCTTACCAATCATAAGAAAAAGCCGCATCAGCGGCTTTTTTTACATCATATGTTTACGGCGTATATCGAGTAAGGCAAAGATACCGAAGGCCAAAATGGAGTATTTTTCCCACGTACTGAGCTTGAGATGCTCGCCGAATGCGCCCAAAAATATCGCCATTTGCACACCATGCATGATGAACAAAAAGGCGGTCATGATGTAAAGTCCGATCGCACCCTGGCGATCAACGAAACCGTCAAAGGCGCCAAAAATATTGAGGATTAAAATTAACCAGATAAAACCAAAGGCTATCTTGGCCAGTTTAATGAGTATGTTCATTCGTGGTTCCTTTTAAAAAGTCGATAACAGACCTGTCCTGCCGTTTTTTCTTTGAGTAGATCCCAATTTTCAGGAATAGCATCTAGAGTCAGTTCTTTTTCAGTCTCAATATAAACTAACGCATTTTCACTCAGCCAGCCATTCTGTTCCAGTAATGCGACAGTTTCTGGTAGTAAGCCTTGACGAAAAGGAGGGTCGATAAAAACCAAATCGTGTGGACTACCAGGTTGCGTAAGAAAAGTAAGGGCACTGGTATTGTGGAGACGAATATTGTCCGCTTTGAGTAGAGCAGTGTTACTGACCAATTGCTGATAAGCCTTATTATTCAGCTCAATCATTTGAACTTGACTGGCTTGTCTTGATGCGGATTCAAAGCCTAGGCTTCCAGAGCCAGCAAAGACATCTAACACATGTGAGTGTGGGACATCTTGCGCGAGCCAGTTAAAAACGGTTTCCTTTACTCGGTCGGTGGTTGGGCGTAGACCCTCGGCATCATGGACGGGTAGTTTTCTACCGCGCCATAGTCCGCTAATAATACGCACACTCCCCATTGGGGCAGATTTTTGTGATGGAGTTTGCTTGCGACGTTTAACCATAGATTTTTTGACCGACAATAAAGTGATACTATACGTAGCCCTACGAAGAGCTTAAGTTAATAGTGACGAAGTGTACCAATCTCTGACGAAATTTTTCACTGCTTTGTCATATTTATTTTAGAGAGATTTTTCGCATTTAGCGATGCGTTGACTGACTTTGGCTCAGAGCCGATTTAAAACATTTGAAAGACAGCATTCAGGATAGTTTCAGATGACAGAAAAGAAAAAACGCGGATTACTTTCTTGGCTTGGTTTTGGTGACGAAGAGTCTCCCCAGCAGAAACCGCAACAGCAAGATGAGCAACTGGAGGACGAACAACGTCTTGAACAAGCGCCTCAAGAGCTTGTGGAAAAAGAAGAAGTTGTTGTCGATAAGGCGTCGGTAAAACAGCCTGAAGAAGCAGAAGCAGAAGCAGAAGCAGAAGCAGAAGCAGAAGCAGAAGCAGAGCATGTTGACGAAAGCGCTCAGATAACGGCTCAGGTGAGTGTTCAAGAAAGTGAAGAAGAAAGCGTTCAAGAGCGTATTCATGAACAAGAAAAACCAACAGAGAGCTTCTTTGCTCGTCTTAAACGCAGTTTAAGTCGCACGAAAGCAAATATTGGTGCCGGCTTCTTTGGTTTATTTAAAGATAAGCAAATTGATGACGACTTGTTTGAAGAGTTGGAAGAGCAGCTACTGATTGCCGATGTTGGCATGGATACCACTTCAAAGATCATCGGTAATTTAACAGAGAAGGCATCGCGTCGTGACTTAAAAGACGGTGAAGCCTTGTATGGTTTACTAAAGGAAGAGATGGCTGAAATTCTTAGTCATGTTGAAAAGCCACTGGAAATCGATACGACTAAAACCCCGTATGTCATCTTGATGGTTGGTGTGAATGGCGTAGGTAAAACCACGACCATTGGTAAATTAGCAAAACAATTCCAAGGACAAGGCAAGAAGGTCATGTTAGCAGCGGGAGATACCTTCCGTGCCGCCGCGGTAGAACAACTGCAAGTATGGGGTGAGCGTAATAACGTTCCCGTTATCGCTCAGCATACCGGCGCAGATAGTGCTTCGGTCATTTATGATGCGATTGAAGCGGCGAAAGCGCGTGGGGTGGACGTTGTCATTGCTGATACCGCAGGTCGATTGCAAAATAAAGCGAACTTAATGGAAGAGCTGCGTAAGATCGTTCGCGTTATGAAAAAAATTGATGACTCAGCGCCGCATGAAATTATGTTAACGCTCGATGCTGGCACTGGACAAAACGCGATAAGCCAAGCCAAGCTATTTAGTGACGTTGCGCCATTAACCGGTATTACATTGACCAAGCTAGATGGTACCGCGAAGGGCGGCGTGATTTTTGCTATTGCTGATCAGTTCCAAATCCCTATTCGTTACATCGGGGTCGGGGAAGGGATTGATGATCTTCGTCCGTTTGAGACTCAAGACTTTATTGACGCGTTGTTTAGTCGTGATGAATAAGCGAATACGAGCAAGGTGACAGTTGTCAGCGACAAAGACAACGGATAATAGGGATGCATAGCATCCCTTTTCAACACAGAATACCCAGATCAGAGGAATGATTCGGTGATCAAATTTGAGCAAGTGAGCAAGGCTTACCGAGGGGGACGACAAGCCCTTCAAAAGGTCGACTTTCACCTGAAACGAGGTGAAATGGCATTTCTAGGTGGTCATTCTGGTGCCGGAAAAAGTACTCTCCTGAAGTTGATTTGCGCATTGGAGCGCCCAACAGATGGTCGTATTTTGTTTAATGATCATGATATTAGCCGTATTCCTCCAAAGGATATTCCCTTCCTGCGTCGTAATATTGGCATCGTTTTCCAAGATCATCGCTTACTTATGGATAGAACCGTATTTGATAATGTGGCATTACCCATGCGTATAGAAGCGATCGCTGAAAATGAAATTAAACGTCGTGTTTCTGCGGCGTTGGATAAAACAGGCTTGCTAGATAAAGCGAAATGCTTGCCAAGCCAATTATCTGGTGGCGAACAACAACGAGTGGGCATCGCAAGAGCGGTGGTAAACCGACCTACGATGCTGCTGGCAGATGAACCTACAGGTAACTTAGACCCAGAGTTGTCAAATAAAGTCTTACAGTTATTTGAGGAGTTTAATCGAGCGGGTGTGTCCATTTTATTGGCAACGCATGATATTCATCTTGTGCGCTCTCGTCCTCAGTATCGCTACCTAGAGCTGAATCAGGGTTTCTTAAGTGAGGTGAGTGATGGTGTTTAAACGTAAAAATAAACAGCGTCCTAAGAAGCAGCGGTTAGCGTCGGATGGTTTTTTTGCCGTGCACTGGAAACAAGCAAAGTCGTCGTTACAAGAGCTTTGGCAGCGTCCTCTTGGCAATTTATTAACGTTGGCTGTCATTTCAATGGCTCTCACGATGCCTGCTTGTCTGTATTTGCTAGGTAAAAACGTGGCGGTTGCAGCCGGTGATGTGACCAGCCACTCGCAAGTGACAGCTTACATCACAACGGGCGTACCCGATGCACGAGTATTGGTGTTAAAGGATGCAATTGAAGGTTGGGAAGAGGTTAAAGAGGTAGAATACATTACTCCTCAACAAGGTCTTGCTGAGCTTAGTGAGCATTCTGGACTCGATCAGGCGATAAGCTTGCTCGATGGTTATGCATTGCCTGGCGTTTTGGTGATTGAACCTGCCAATACCAGTGTCGAAACTGACCGTAGTCTGGTGTCAAAGTTACGAACGCAACCGGATGTGACGGATATTCGGCGAGATGAAGATTGGCTAAGCCGCTTTGATGCGATCAAGACACTATCGTCAACACTGGTTATTACCTTATCGGTTTTAATGCTGGCATCGGTCTTCCTTATTGTTGGTAACACGCTACGCTTTAATGTATTGGCAAATAAAGAAGCCATTCAGACCATGAAACTTATCGGCGCGACAGACAGCTACATCTTGAGGCCCTATTTATATTCAGGTATGTGGTTTGGCTTCCTTGGCGCTGCGATTGCTTGGTTATTGACGGCGTTAATTACCGTTGTCCTAAATCGAGCAGTAACGGATTTAGCGATGCTTTACGATAGCGACTTTAGACTGATAGGACTGAATTGGGATGAAACCTTGCTAATACTCATGGTTGGCGTATTTCTTGGTATTTGCGCGGCAAGAATTTCTGCCAAGCGTCATTTAAAAGAAATTGAACCGGTTTAATGTAAGCAGGTCTTAATGAAAGTGGCATGGCGGCATTTATAGAGCAACGAGTAATCGGTGGAGTATTCAACCACATAGCAAGATGAACGTCGCAAATATGTCAGTAATACCTATTAATGAGTGAAAATTAATCGTCTTTTGCTCTTGTTTAGTGCAACTGATTATGCATAATTACAACCCCCTTCTTGAATCTCTATTGGATTAGGTTCAGTATTGTTGGGTTAAGAAGGTGTTGTATCCCACTCAAAGTGAATGAGGAAGTGAATGACTAACCAAGCGTATTCAATGGCTTTAGTTACACAGGATAGCCTTGATGGCTATATCCGATCAGTGAACAGTTACCCTATGTTGACACCTGATGAGGAACGTGGGCTAGCTGAGCGATTACACTATAAAGGTGAAATTGATGCTGCGAAAGGGCTTATCCTTTCTCATCTTCGATTCGTTGTTCATGTTGCTCGTGGATATTCTGGCTATGGATTGCCAATGGCAGACTTAGTTCAGGAAGGCAACATTGGCCTAATGAAAGCGGTGAAGCGATTCAATCCTGAAGTCGGTGTTCGTCTTGTTTCTTTTGCTGTGCACTGGATTAAAGCTGAAATTCACGAATATGTGCTGAGAAACTGGCGCATTGTGAAAGTTGCGACGACTAAAGCGCAACGTAAGCTTTTCTTTAACCTGCGTAAATCTAAGAAGCGTTTAGGTTGGTTCAATAACGGTGAAGTTGAAACAGTTGCAAAAGAGCTCGGCGTAGAACCCTCAGAGGTTCGTGAAATGGAATCTCGACTGGCGGCGCAAGATCCGACGTTTGAGATGCCAACCGATGATGATGATACAGGCGTTTCTTACACCGCCCCGTCACTGTACCTCGAAGACCGTAGCTCTGATCTTGCTGACAATGTGGAAGCTGAGAATTGGGAAAATCACACCAATAATCGTTTAGGTCATGCATTATCAACGCTTGATGAACGCAGCCAGCATATTGTCCGCTCTCGTTGGTTAAATGATAACAAGTCGACGCTACAAGATCTTGCTGACAACTACGGTGTTTCTGCTGAGCGAATTCGACAGCTTGAAAAGAATGCCATGAAGAAATTAAAGGCGGCGGTTGGCGAGTTCTAACCGAGTCTTAACTCTTTTCGAAGGCCGCGATCTTATGATCGCGGCCTTTTTTATTGGGATCGAAAAAGGGATCGAAAAATCGATCGCAAACGTTCTCTTCTCTTGTGGATAACTCTGTGAGGAAATTATTCGCCAGCTGTCAGAAAGCGGCGAGTAATGGTACTTTCAACGGCTTTATGCCTTGGGGATACCTTTTACTTTACTCACAGCAAAATCAAGATCATCACTATATATAGTGGATCAAAAGATCAAAAAACACTTTATTCACGCAATCCACAGATTTACACACAGCTGGTGATTTATTAAACGTTAGTGGATAACCTTATTGATTGTCAGTACTTTATTAGCACTGAATAGTGATAATATGGACACAGAGAAATTACGAATGAAAATCGTCATAATTTGTGTGATGAAATGCCAAAAAGGTGAGGAATTAGCGTTATGGACCAGCTTCAACATATCGATGTACAGCGTGCTCAGCAGGCACTAATAGAAAATCCAGAAGCACGCTTGGTCGACATACGAGACCCTCAAACATTTGCGACAGCTCATGCACCGGGAGCGTTTCATTTGACCAATGATTCCCTGGTCGAATTCATGCGTGAGGTTGACTTTGATGCGCCAGTATTCGTGATGTGTTATCACGGCATTAGCAGCCAAGGTGCTGGCCAGTATTTACTTAATCAAGGTTTTGATGACGTGTATAACGTTGATGGCGGCTTTGAAGCATGGCATAGAGCTGGCTTTCCTGTTGAGAGCTTTTTATGATTCGATTGATTACTCTTCAAAGCCCTAGAATGGGCCAAGCCTTTATCGACTATATGGCGACAAGGCAGATCGATATTCAAATGATGCCTGAGGGGAGTGGTCAATTTGCCCTGTGGCTGATGAAAGACGAAGACAAGATAGAGACAGAAGCGGAACTTAAATTGTTTCTCGAGGATCCAGGTAATAGCAAGTATCAAGCCTCTTCTTGGGATATGGCAGAAACTCGTCGTAATCCATTTAAATATTCTACGCCAAGTTTTCTCGCTATGCTCAAAGCAAAAGCGGGTGTCGTGACGTTAGGGATTATGCTGATATGCTCGGTTATTTTTGTGCTGCAGCAGGTTGGTCTCGCTCAAGCAATCTTTTCTGCGCTGCATTTTCCCGCCGAAGACGGTCAGCAATGGCAAATATGGCGTTGGTTTACTCATGGTCTACTGCATTTCTCTGCTATGCATATCATTTTCAACTTATTGTGGTGGTGGCAGTTCGGTGGAGATATAGAACAGAAACTGGGGAGTCGGAAGTTACTTGAAATCTTTTTAGTCTCCGCGGCGGTTTCTGGTACCGGACAATACTGGGTCGATGGTGCCAACTTTGGCGGCTTGTCTGGCGTGGTATATGCGCTTGTGGGCTATCTATGGGTGATCACTTGGAAGCGACCAGATATTGGTTTAGAAATGCCTAGACCGCTCATTGGCTTTATGTTGGTTTGGTTAGTCTTAGGCTTTGTTCAGCCGTTTATGGCGATAGCCAATACCGCGCACCTAGCCGGATTAATCAGTGGTGCGGCGCTCGGTATGATCGATAGCTCGCGTCTTACGCGTCGCTGAGATTGACGTAGGCTATGAACGTATTGGTATTGGAACCTATCACGCTTACTGATAAAGGTATTTCGTGAAAAGCAGATCAGCAATGACGGCTTTTCCTGTTTCAGCCAGTAGTAGGTTGTTCAGTTTGTCGACTAATGCATGGCGTATCTCTTCTCGCCCAGACAGCGATTTGATCACGTCGGCATTTTGTCGGCCAAGATGCTCAATAACCGCATCTCTAATGAGTGGCTGGTGGTGCTCAATAATGCCCAGGTCACCAGAGTCTGCCACCATGACATCAATGCGCACTTGAACGTAACCTAAGCGATTACCTTTGGTAAAAAAGTTCGTTGTCAGCTCTGGCTCCAATGTGAAGTACGCCAGTGATGGCACAGGCTCTTCAGAGGCAAGGCTGGACATTGAAACAGTCAAGCCTAGCATTAGGAAAAACTGGGTTAGGTAACGTTTACGCATATTTCCCTCTTGGAAATCCCATTAAGCCGATATTACAAGCGATTAACTTTGTTACAATGGCGCAATACAGCCTGAGTTAATTCACTCATAGAGTGATACAATACGGCCACTCAATATAATTATGATTGTACGCGCTAAGCGCGTGTTATTGAATAGTAAAATGAATGATTCAGTTTCCGATTATTTAAAAGCCTTAAGCCAAGCTCGCTGGCAATCTCCAGAACAATTCCAGTCGATGAGTACGAATGTACTGCAATGGCTGACTGAACAGGGTTCATTATCACATCGGCTTAATGCTGAATGTGACCATTTGTCTGTCGAAGTGGTCAGTAATACGAAAAGTTGCGCTGATAGAATCACTGAAGAAGAAATCGAACGGTTGGCGCATGAAGACTGTTGGTTGCGTGAAGTGGTCCTATTAGGGGATGAGCAACCATGGGTCATTGGTCGTACGCTCATGTCATTATCTGCCATGGGACAAGGGGATTATGACATATCCCAACAAGGGGATACGCCATTAGGAGTCACCGTGTTTTCAAATGCCGATACGAAGCGAGACGCATTAGAAATCGCTCAAATTACCACTTCGGAGGGGGTTTTATTTGCTCGCCGCTCTCGATTGTGGGTCGCAGGGCATCCTATTCTAGTCGCAGAACTCTTTTTGCCACATTCGCCAGTATATAAGAGAGAGAGCGCTTGATGACCTCAACGAAAGCCAAAGCGTACTGGCAATTAACTCGAATGGATAAGCCCATTGGCACCTTACTGCTGCTGTGGCCAACATTATGGGCTTTGATTTTGGCTGCGGAAGGCATGCCAAGTATTCATGTACTTATTGTATTTTGCCTCGGTGTCGTGATGATGCGCAGCGCAGGGTGTGTCATTAATGATTTCGCCGACAGAAATGTCGACGGGCTAGTGAAGCGAACTCAGCACAGACCGTTGCCGTCAGGGCTTGTATCGTCTAAAGAAGCCATCGGTTTGTTTCTGGTGTTATCTATTGCTTCATTTCTATTGGTCCTAACCATGAACACGCTAACGATTAAATTATCGTTAATGGGTTTAGTTCTGGCGTTTATTTACCCGTTTATGAAGCGTTTTACCCATTTACCACAGCTCTTTTTAGGATTAGCATTTAGTTGGGCGATCCCAATGGCGTGGGCGGCTGAGGCCAATGAATTGCCCGTGGTGTTATGGTTTGTTTTTGCTTTGAATGCGCTGTGGACCATCGCTTACGACACCTTGTATGCCATGGTGGATCGTGATGATGACTTAAACGTTGGTATTAAATCGACAGCCATACTATTTGGTCGCAGAGATAAACTGGCAGTAGGTGTGCTGCAAATGACCGTGTTGGCGATGCTAATGGGATTAGGGCATTGGTATCAATTGAGCACGAGCTACTACTGGAGCCTGCTTGTGGTTGGTGTATTGTTTGTGTACCAACAATGGCTGATTCGACACAGGGAGCGTAGCCTTTGCTTTCAAGCATTTCTGAACAATAACTATGTAGGCATGGCGATTACGATTGGGTTGCTGGTTGCTATGTGGTAAAGCGAAAAGCGATCTATTGCTCTCCGTTAATATGTGTAAAAAAAGCGCCTAATTAGGCGCTTTTTTCGTTTTCACGGCTTATTGCTGTGAATTGGAGCGAGTCTGTGAAGAATTACGATGCGGCTGGGCTGTCATCGTGAGATTCAACAGCTGGCTCATCTGATTGGTGGACGCTTTCTTGAATGGTGAGTTTTACTTCTGGGTAAAGCAGGGTATAAAGCAAGCGAGCCAATGTATCGGTTTTAGTTGTGTCACAGTTGCCATCTACATCAATGTATTGCTGCTCTTTTAAGGTACTGAACAGCGAGGCAAAGACACCTTTATCAAAAAATTCAGGGGCATTGATGCCGTGCAAGCGACCCAAACGCTGGGCGATATCTTGGGTTTTCTGTTCCAATTCTTGCTTATCGAGTTCTGGGTAAGTCGCCAATAAATTGAGTGCAATGGTATAGCGCTGTAGGGTTTCTGAAATCGTACGGCCCAATAGCATTAGCATTTGGGTATTGGACTGATTCATGGACACCACACCGTCTTCAAT
Source organism: Vibrio qingdaonensis (assembly GCF_026191675.1). Classification (GTDB taxonomy): domain Bacteria; phylum Pseudomonadota; class Gammaproteobacteria; order Enterobacterales; family Vibrionaceae; genus Vibrio; species Vibrio qingdaonensis. The sequence continues at coordinate 33,794 of NZ_JAKRRY010000038.1, forward strand.
AAACAGCAATCTCTGACGGACCAATTCACCCACAATGCGATCGGTTAACTCAGCCAGTTCTGTAGGCTCAACACTCAAAAATAGCTCTTTTTGTAAGAATGGGTAGAGCTTCGCTACGTTGCACTTAATCGTTTCAAGCGGCATGGAGTGCTCACTGACTAGCATCTGTGCAATCAATGAAGGCAAGGCGAATAAGTGAATAATATTGTTGCGATAGTAGGTCATTAGAATCGATTGATGACGATCGAGAGAGATAATGTCACCCAGCGTATCGGACTCCACGACAAACTTATCTAAAGATTCCGCATGCGCGACCAAGTCTTCCGCTGAGCCGGCTGGTACCGTGGAGGTATCAGAGTAGGGAATGTTCTTAAGTAGTGCTAAGTAACAATCGATCTGATTGACGAGGCTATCACGAGTCAATGCACGTTGACGTGAAGCAAGCAACGCGGTGGCACATAACGTTAATGCGTTTGTCGCCGCAGCATCGTTAATATGTGTCATCATTTTGGTCGCTAGGTTATTCACAACAGGGTTCAGCCATTGTGGTTTGTTCACACCCATAGGGTCAATATCTTGCGACCAATTTGGCGCATTATCATTGAGGTACTGATTGAGTGGGATCGGCTCGCCGAAGTTGACATAGCCTTGACCGAAGTTACGCAACTTACGAATGGTCTTGAGGATTTGTCCAGCGTTCTCTTTTTCTTTACGCTTGCCTCTAAGCTCCTTAGCATAGGTGCTGACTTCCATGACATGCTCATAACCAATATAAACAGGAACCAGCGTCACCGGGCGATTAAGACCTCTTAGCATCGCTTGGATGGTCATCGCGAGCATCCCAGTCTTCGCTTGCAGCAATCGGCCAGTACGTGAGCGGCCGCCTTCACTGAAAAACTCCACCGAATAGCCTTTGGCAAACAGCTCAGCCAGATACTCTCTAAAAATGGTTGAGTACAGTTTGTTGCCTTTAAAGCTACGTCGAATGAAGAAGCCACCGCCACGTCTAAAAATAGGACCTGCGGGGAAAAAGTTTAAATTAACGCCAGCGGCAATGTGCGGTGGCACCATGCCTTCACGATACAAGATATAAGATAGTAATAAGTAGTCCATGTGGCTGCGATGGCAGGGAACATAAACTATTTCGTGCCCGTCTTGCGCTAAGCGTCGAACTTTAGCGGCATTGTTAACGTTAATGCCTTGGTACAACTTGCTCCAAAGCCAAGTCATGACCACATCGCCAATTTTGACCAGTCGATAGGAAAAGTCAGCGGCAATTTCGTCCATGATCTGCTGCGCTTCCTTACGAACTTTTTCGATAGGAATATCATTGCTTTGAGCATGATCTTGAATCGCTTGTTCAATAACCTGGGAATTCAATAGGCGTTGAAATAGCACTTGTCGATTAGGCAAGTTAGGTCCAGATGCCGCCAGCTTTTGTCGAGAAAAGTGAATTCTTGCGACACGAGCGAGTTTATGAGCGATCGACTCATCCGTGCCGTGCACATCTGCCATATAGCGCAATGAAACCACTGGGCTAAATCTCACCATGCAATCGCGACCAGACATGAATAACGCCTTGGCTTTTTGTGGGCCGTTCATTGCCTGTAAGTAAGGTTTAGTATCGGACTCTTTACCCGGTTTACGACCCCAAAGAACCGTGGTAGGGATAATCTGCACATCAAGTTTTGCGTCTTTTTCATGTTCTTTTAGTAAGTCAGAAAATAACGCAATGGAATCACTCGGTACGTCATCGTCACGAGTAAATAAAGTGGGTCTTGAGGCAATGAATACAAAACGATTTCGTTCTTCACCATTGAGCACGATAGGCTCGAGTGGATCGGGTAACCCAAGTGCGATCGCTTGCTTTTGCAAGGTGAGAAGATCGACGTTCGAATTAAACGGCAACGCATAGACCACGGGTTTCGTGATATCAATGTGCAGATCTTCGATAGGGTTAGATGGAATCGCCGTTCCTTTTACCAATACTGACATTGGTAACTTTAGAAAAGAACGGAAAAGTGAGTGTCCTGAAGACATAGGGTTCACAGCCTCAATTTGTTCGGAAAAAACGATGCCGAGGTGGAGCGTCGCAACAGCGCGTATGCATACCTTAATCCTAGACATCAATTTTGGAGCCGTGCAAGGATAACAGAAACTGGTCTTACCTTTTAATGAAAATAAAGCGAAACAGAGAATCGTTATGCTTGATGTGGCTGTAGAGGAATTCAGCGACTATTTGCTAAAAAACAACCGATTATCTTTGCAATTACCAACGTACTGGATATACTCACAGTTAACTGTATAAACAGACAGGTGATGCATGAAGCCGCTAACAGCACGACAACAGCAAGTATTTGATCTAATAAAAAAGAAAATAGACGATGTAGGTATGCCGCCCACTCGTGCCGAAATCGCGAAAGAACTGGGGTTTCGTTCAGCGAATGCAGCAGAAGAGCACCTGAAAGCCCTCGCACGCAAAAAGGCCATTGAAATTATTCCTGGTGCGTCTCGCGGGATTCGTATTCTTCTTGAACAGGCTGCGGCTAATGAAGATGAAGGACTACCTTTAATTGGTCAAGTGGCAGCAGGTGAGCCTATTTTGGCGCAAGAGCACGTTGAAGCTCATTACCAAGTTGATCCAAGCATGTTTAAGCCAGCGGCGGATTTTTTATTGCGCGTTAATGGCGAAAGTATGAAAGACATCGGCATTATGGATGGCGATTTGTTGGCTGTTCATAAAACGCAGGATGTTCGAGATGGACAAGTGGTCGTTGCTCGCGTTGATGATGACGTGACGGTAAAGCGTTTAGAGCGCAAAGGCTCGACAGTATTATTACATGCGGAAAATGAATCATTCTCGCCAATAGAAGTGGACTTAACCGCTCAGCACCTTGCTATTGAAGGTATTGCCGTTGGTATTATTCGCAATACCGATTGGATGTAATCGAAGCAATTAGGGGACTGAGTCCCCTTTTACCTGCTTCTCAGGGCTTTTTTCAACAAAATTGTAGAAAAAACACTCGATCACTCTCCCCTCTACGCTCACTTTCTGGTATGTTTCGCACCCTTGAATCGTTCAGGAGATAATGAGTGCAAACTTGCCCACTTTGTGCTGCTGAAAATGCATCACATTATCACAGCGATAAAAAACGAGACTACTTGCAGTGTCCTCGTTGTCAGTTGGTCTTTGTGCCTGCTGAGCAGCGACTTGATGCTCGAGCAGAAAAAGCCGTTTATGATCTGCATAATAATGATCCGAGTGATGCAGGTTATCGACGTTTTCTGTCTCGCTTAGCGTCACCGTTATCAGAACGATTACCACAAGGCTCAATGGGTTTAGATTTCGGTTGTGGACCGGGTCCAACACTTTCTGTGATGTTTGAAGAGAAAGGGTTCCCAATGTCACTGTATGACCTGTATTACTATCCAGAGTCAAAAGCGCTAGAATCAAAGTATGACTTTGTCACAGCGACCGAAGTGATTGAGCACTTGTATCAGCCAAACAAGATTTGGCAACAATGGTTAGCGCTCATTAAGCCAGGAGGATACCTGGGGTTAATGACAAAGATGGTTATTGATGTAGATGCGTTTTCAACGTGGCACTACAAAAGTGATCAGACACATGTCGTATTTTTTAGTCGCGCTACTTTCTTGTTTTTAGCCAAGAGAGACGGACTGGAAATCGAATTTATTGGTAATGATGTAATTTTATTGAGGAAGCTTACGTAATGAGTCGTAAGAAGAAATCGAGAAAGCCTGGAGCGGCGCCTGAGCCCGTTGCAGTCACACGTAATCGCACGCAAGCGGATGTGGATGGTCGCCTACAAAAGCGCCTGAAAAAACGTAAAGGTCAGAAAGCGGGTAGCCGTCATTCAGATGGCGGCGAAAGCCAACGTTCTGGAACGTCGGTTAATCGTGACCCTCGCTTAGGAAGCAAAAAGAAGATTCCTTTAATTGTCGCGGATGCGAAGAAGCCATCGAAGCAAGAGCGTAAGCTATCGGCTGAGAAAGAGTTAGAGCTACTGGAAAATGATGCACAACTGAACGTGTTGTTGGATCGCATTGAAAGTGGTGAAAATCTTGGTGCAGGACTACAAAAATACGTCGATGAAAAACTAGACCGTATGGAAGTCTTAATGAATCAACTCGGTCTTGTTCTACCTGAAGAAGACGACGATGATTTTGATGCACCTGTAGATGCACCTGTATCAAAGAAAAAAACGCCGGCAAGTGATGATGAATTATTGTCACAGTTTGAAGGCATCAACATGGATCAGTTCAAGGACTAAGGAAGGGAAGCGTAGATGAATACCGTTACTGTGTTAGCAATTGTTGGTGTGCTTATTGTCACTGGTTTAGCTGGCTATGCGGGCTATTTGTTACTGCAACTCAAAAAGCAAAAGGAGTTGCTCAAGCAACACCAAGAACTGGCCATTAAAAAGCGTAACGCGAATATTTTTGAAAGTGTTGAGACGATTTGTCTTGCGACCATTCAGGGTCAATGCGAACTTTCAGAAGCCGCGATTAGGCTTTATAACATCATGGACTATGTGCAGGGTGACAAGCGAGTTGATTTTGACGCGCTATACCCTGCGACGTCAGAGCTTTTTCATATCGTGAAAGCAATGCCACGCGGCGAAGCAAGACAGACAATGAAAAAGCAAGATCGCATGCGCGATAACCTTGCTCGGCAGAAAGCCGAAGCTCGACTCAATGATGTTATTATTGAAGAGTTAAAAGCACTGCAAAGCAGTGTTCGCCCCCTTAATGATCAAATCAACATTAAGCTTGTCAGTTAGAGGTCTATCCTCTTTTTGGCGAACAAGTGATCGCGCTAGCATTTTTGCGTACTGCTTGTGTAAAAGTCACTGTCCGAGCGTTATCCGTTACAATCCTATGGCAAAATAGCGCTCATCTGACTCCTCATAGAGGAGCTTAAAGTAACACTGTTTATTGGAAGTATTACCATGTCTCAAAGTCACTCAGAAACGAAGCAGCAGATTGTATGGGATCAAACGATTCTCGATAAATACAATTATTCTGGGCCACGCTACACCTCATACCCTACAGCGGTAGAGTTTCACGAAGCGTACACTATTTCTGACTACGACATGGCGTGCACCCAGTACCCAGAACGCCCACTTTCTTTGTATGTGCACATCCCATTTTGTCATAAGCTTTGTTATTACTGCGGTTGTAATAAAGTGATTACTCGACACGCGCACAAGGCGGACGAGTATTTGGATGTTATCGAACATGAAATTCGTCAGCGTGCCACGTTATTACAAGGTCGAAAAGTCACACAGTTGCACTTCGGTGGTGGCACACCAACGTTTTTAACCAAAAGCCAGATCAGTCGACTTATGACGATTCTGCGAAGCGAGTTTGTGTTTGAAGACGGTGCAGAAATCAGTATTGAAGTCGACCCTCGTGAAATCGAACTGGACATGTTAGATCACCTGCGCCAAGAAGGCTTTAACCGGCTGAGTATCGGTGTACAAGATTTCAATAAAGAAGTGCAAGTCCTCGTTAACCGAGAGCAAGACGAAGCGTTCATTTTTGCCATGGTCAAGCGAGCAAAAGAGCTGGGTTTCCGTTCAACTAACCTAGATTTAATCTATGGTTTACCAAAGCAAACCAAGGCTTCGTTTGCAGACACTCTAGAGCAAGTGCTGTCGCTTCGCCCTGGACGCTTGTCGGTCTTTAACTATGCGCATATGCCTAATTTATTTGCTGCGCAACGAAAAATCAAAGATGAAGACTTACCTATCGCCGAAGAGAAAATGGCGATTTTACAAGATACGATTGGCACCTTAACCGATGCTGGTTATCAGTTTATCGGCATGGATCACTTTGCGTTGCCAGAAGATGAACTTGCTGTCGCGCAGCGTAATGGAGAGTTGCACCGCAATTTCCAAGGCTATACCACGCAAGGTGAATGCGATCTTGTTGGTTTTGGTGTGTCGGCTATCTCAATGATTGGTAACAGTTACGCGCAAAATCAAAAAGAGCTGAAAAAATACTATGCACAAGTCAATGAACTTCGTCATGCACTCTGGAAAGGCGTAGTGTTGGATAACGATGACTTAATTCGCCGTGAAGTCATTAAGCAGCTTATCTGTAACTTTAAGTTGGATGTCACCTCGATTGAGCAAGGTTTCGGGGTCAAATTTACCCAGTACTTTGCTGAAGATATGACATTGCTACAGACGTTTATTGATGATGAACTGGTTACGGTCGGTGAGTCGTCGATAGAAGTGACGCTGAGAGGTCGCTTGTTGATTCGTAATATTTGTATGTGCTTCGACAAATACCTACGCCAACGCGCTCGTCAACAACAGTTTTCACGTGTGATTTAACGCCCCACTTATTTGACGACCTTGTGTGAGAATCAGCGCAAGGTCGACCTTTCTATGCGCTGGCTTTTAATTGCGGCCACTCTTCAAGTGGTTTCGGGGTACTAAATAGATAACCTTGCGCATAGTGACAACCCAATCGCTTGGCCAAGTCGGCTTGGAGCGGAGTTTCTACCCCTTCTGCAACAATACTGAATCCAAAACTCCTCGATAGCTTAGTGATGGCGGAAACCACGCTCTCATGCGCATTTTCTTTAGTTAGTTGGTCGATAAAGGCTTTGTCAATCTTAAGGCTATCAAAGGGTAGCTTATGCAAGTAGGCAAGAGATGAGTAGCCGGTACCAAAGTCATCGATTGCAATGCGAATACCCAGGAATTTTAAACGCGTCATGTTCTCGATGATAATCGGGTCGTTGTCGGCAATTCTCGATTCAGTTAATTCCACAACGATTTGACTTGCCGGAAGTGCGGTTTCTATGAGTGCCGCTTGGAGAAAATCCACATAGTGGCCTGAGCGTAGTTCGCAAACAGAAACATTCAGGTGCAGTTGAAAGTCGGCGGCGAGTTGCTGAGCCTTTATCGCCTGTGAGACCGCTTGTATGCTTTGGGTCATCATCTGCTGACCAATGGCTTCAATAAGCCCGGAAGATTCCGCGAGTGGAATGAAGTCTAGCGGTGAAATAGGTTCGCCGTGCTCATCTTTAAGCCTTAACAATGCTTCCGCACCGATGGTTTTTCCGGTTTTTAAGTCGATAATCGGTTGAAAGTAGACGCGAAAAGTTTGGTTTTCAACCGCGTAGTACAGAGCCGCTAATAGGCGAGTTTTCTTTTTAGAGCTTTCGGCCATATCCGGGGTATAGACACAGGTTCGGTTGTTTTCTTCTTTTGCTTGGCTCAAAGCAATACTTGCATTTCGTAAGTTTAAATCGGCATCACGATTGTGGTCCGTGAGCGTAGCACCTACCGATATATGCAGTGATAACGATTCACCGGAGATAATAAACGGCGCAGTAAAGATCTGTCTGATTCTGTACAGGTAATCGAGCAGCTCGCGTTCATTGAGGTAGGGGAGATAAATGGCGAATTCATTCCCAACCGTGCGAGCCAGTACCCCACTTTCCACCACAACCCATGCTCTTAATCTTTCAGCAACGATGGTGAGTAAAATGTCGGCCTCTTGGTGTCCTAAGCAGTCATTGATGTCTCTAAACTGGTTAATATTGATGAGCAGCATCGCGCCTGAGCGTTCATTCAGTTGCTTGTCACACACTTCGATAAACCCAGAACGGCTATACAGCTTCGTTAATGGATCTCGGGTAAGTTGCTCACGCAATGCTCGAAATGAGGACTCCAAATGCGTTCGCATTGAGGAGAAGTTCTTGATGAGTTGGTCCACCTCTCTGATTCGCGTAGAGTTTGGGAGTGGGTAGTCCCAGCGGCCATTTGCAATCTGTTGAGAAGCTCGTGCGGTTTCGGTAATCGGTATTGTGAGCTGGTTTAGGGTAAAGACACCAATGACGAGACCCAAAGCGCCCAGCAGAAGGCCAACGGCTAAGGTTTTCTGGCTCAGGAGGGGAATATCACCCATTAGATCGGATGCTGAGATTGTCACTACGACATACCAACTTAGGTTGGTCTCGGTTTGATAGTGGCTGACCATGACAAATTGAGTGCTGTTATTATGCTCAAAAGACAGCAGCGTCGGCGTGGCAAGGTCAGTATTAAGTGTGGTACTACTCAGGAATTGTAAAGTAGGATGAAGGCTGTTGTCTGCGGAAACTCGATGGCCTTGACTGTTTAAAATGGTTTGATCGATAGAGTGGGCAATGAGATCTCGGCTGGCATCGATGACAAAGACGTGTGCTTTATGGGTGCGTGTAATGCCTTCTAAAAAGTGATTAAAAGTGTTGATTTGGATATCAACCGCGGCAACGCCGACAAACTCGCGCTGGTTTTCATGGGCGTAGTAGACGGGAGATAAGGCGGAGATGGTAATGTCCTTTTGCTCATCAGCATTGGTATAAACTTGTGACCATTGTGGAGCGCGACTGTTTTTCATTGGCGTGTACCAAGGACGCGTTCTGGGGTCATAAGGACTGATGCTGTCTTCGATGGCATGCTGGCGCGAAGAGCCTGAGTAGACATTCAGCCTGTTTTCCGTAACGGCATCCTTTGCCATGAGGGTAAAGTGCTCACCTTCATGGTGTTGTTTAGAGGCTCTAACGCCAACAAACTCACCTTGTTCACCTCCAAAGCCGATTAGGTCAACCTGAGGGACATCTTGATATAATAATTGGAAGGTTGATAATAGATAGTTTTCAATGGCCGCTGTATCGTTAGGGTTATATAAATCATGATACTCAATGGCGTGAGCGATAGCGCTAACCGCATCCATTGGGCGGTCTAAATAGATATCTAAACGGCTGACGACATTATTGGTTAAACTAGACAGTTGTTTACGGCTGACTTCATTCGCAATATCCTCATAGCGCCCACTCTGCAACCACAGTATTGCACTAATTGACCCTATAAAAACCACAATAAAGGGCAAAATTAAGGCTTGTTTTAGAGACAGGTTAGCAAAAATCATAAACAATACATCATTCTATATAATGGTGAGGTTACCTATCGCAACGTGGTAATAGGGTGTCTTTTACTGAGAAAGTGATACTTGATATATCGGCACCTCGTTGCGGATATTTAGGCGATTTTCTTACAAATTACCTAAATATCGTACGAGGTGTATTTTATGCAGGGAAGGGACTAATAGAGCTCTTTTAGTTTTCGGGTGAGTGTATTCCTACCCCAACCTAATACCTTAGCCGCATCTTGTTTATGACCGTTTGTATGGTTAAGCGCGGCTTCCAGTAGAATTCGTTCAAACTGTGGCAGTGATTTATTGAGAATTTCAGACTCGCCGGATTCTAACGCCCCTTTTGCCCAATTTGACAGCAGGTGTTGCCAGTCACCGTGTTCTGTCTCGGCGAATTTTTTTGGTTCATCAAGCAGCTCCGGGGGCAGATCGCTTGGCAGAATTTCACTGCCACTCGCCATTACCGTCAGCCAACGGCAGGTGTTCTCAAGCTGCCTGACATTCCCCGGCCATTCGAGCTTGTTGAGAATATCGACCGTGTCTGAGCTTAATGACTTACATTCGACAGCCAGTTCTTCAGCGGCGAGTGACAAAAAGTGGTAGGTGAGTTTTTCTATGTCTTGTTTACGCTCACGCAATGCGGGTATGTGTATTCGTATGACGTTAAGACGGTGATATAAGTCTTCACGAAATTCACCGTTAGTCACAAGCTTTTCAAGATGCTGATGGGTGGCGGCGACAATACGAACATCTACTTTTACCGCCGAGTGACCGCCTACTCGATAAAATTGCCCATCGGCGAGCACACGAAGTAAACGAGTTTGAATATCAAGCGGCATATCGCCAATTTCATCTAAAAATAGGGTGCCACCATTCGCTTGTTCAAAGCGCCCTTGGCGTACGCTATTTGCCCCAGTAAACGCGCCTTTCTCATGGCCAAATAATTCGGACTCAATGAGGTCTTTGGGTATCGCCGCCATGTTGAGAGCAATGAAAGGTTTGCTCGCGCGTGGACTGTGACGGTGTAGGGCGTGAGCAACCAGTTCTTTACCCGTGCCCGATTCACCATTAATCAGTACAGAGATGGAGGAGCGCGATAGTCGACCAATAGCACGAAATACTTCTTGCATTGCCGGCGCTTCACCGATGATCTCAGGCGCTTCAGTCGCAATGACTTCATCAGCCGTTAACGAACTTTTCTGTTCTTGACTATGCGCAATCGCTCGCTCGACGAGAGTCAGTGTTTCATCAATATCAAATGGTTTTGGTAAATACTCGAATGCGCCTTTTTGGTAGGCATTGACCGCGGCGTCTAAGTCTGAGTGCGCGGTCATGATAATGACGGGAAGATCAGGCGCTCTTTTTTGGACTTGATTTAACAGTTCGATGCCATCCATCCCCGGCATGCGAATGTCTGACACTAAAACATCAGGTACTTCTCTTTCGAGCGCCATTAACACACTTTCTGCGTCTGCGAAGGTTTCGCATTTTATATTTGCTGACGATAGGGTTTTGTCGATCACCCATCGTATTGAGCTGTCGTCATCGACGACCCATACATATCCTTTACTCATAGCCAAACGTCCTTACAGCAAGCCTAATCATCACGCTAGATAGGCAAATAAATAGTAAAAATGGTACGACCGGGCCAACTTTCTACGTCTATTTTTCCATTGTGTTGGTCGATCAAGTTTTGTGAAATTGAGAGCCCGAGCCCGGTGCCACCTTCGCGTCCGCTGACCATGGGATAAAATAAGGTATCTTGTAAATCGGCAGGAATACCGGGGCCGTTATCGATGATTTCAATACGAGCCGCCAGCTTGTGCCTTTGACCATGGATATTGGCCTGATGAACCGTGCGGGTGCGCAATGTGATTTTTGCATTATCTTGTTGCGCGAGGATCTGCGCGGCATTACTGGTAATGTTTAATAGCGCCTGTTCAATTTGGTCAGTATCCATGAGGATCGGTGGCAGGCTTGGATCATAGTCACGCTCAATACAGAGTTGAGTGCCTGCTTCTAATTCGACCAGTTGGCGCACCTTCTCTAAAATCAGGTGTAAGTTTTCTTCTTTTTTTGTTCCTGGCTTTTGTGGACCTAGTAGGCGATCCACTAAAGCTCTGAGTCTATCGGCTTGCTCAATAATAATGCTGGTGTATTCATTGAGGTTCGGGTCGGGCAACATTTTAGATAAGAGTTGTGCGGCTCCGCGTAACCCGCCAAGAGGGTTCTTTATTTCGTGTGCCAAACCTCGCACTAATAGTTTGGCAGCTTGTTGCTGAGCATGCTGATTCAGTTCCTGAGTGAGACGTTTTTGTTGACCAATCTTGCGCATTTCAATCAACAGCATTAGTTCTTTATTCCAAGACATCGGACTCACGGTCACCTCTAGAAGCAAGGGTTTGCCATCAACAACAAAGGTGACATCACTGTCGGTAATACTTTGTCCACTTTGCAGCGGTTGAGTGAGAAGGGCTAAATCTAAAGATGCGTGTTGTATAAATTGAGAAAGGTGCGAATCCACCAAGCGTTTAGAGCTTTGAGCAAAAAGTTGCTCCGCTGCGGGATTAGCGTAGCGAACCGTTAGAGACTCATCCAACATGAGTGTTGCTGTCACGACATTATTTAATATGGCGTTAGTCAGTTCGTTATTTGGCACTCGCTTCCCTTACTCTGCTCGTTATTGGTGCACTGCACATGTTTGAATGTTACCAAGCACCAAAATGGTGCAACTGGTCATTCAAGTATGGCGCAATTTGTCAGCGAGTAAAAGCGAGAACGCCGTCGGTATTGCTATTGCACCGTCGTACGATGTAAATGCACAGTGATAGTATCGGATGATGCAATAACCTTGCCGTTTTTTTGAACTTGAATCATTAGCGTATGTGTACCACGGTCGACATACTTTAATGACCAGTAAGGGTTGGTCTTTGGCGCGCCGTAAGGCTTGCCGTCGAGTAATAATTGCAGTTTGTCGTCGATCGCCAGTGGACGGCTAATATCACCCGTGACTTCAATAAACCCTGGATTACTGCGAACGGTTGAGTCATGTGCAGGAGAAGTGATGCGGATGCTGAGAGCTTGAGGTTTAGCCTTTTGATGGTTGTCTCCAGCAAAAGGGAGATATTCACGGTCTTTAGTGCCTTCGACGTGAGTGATCTCAGGAGACGGTGGCGTCATATTGGGCATGTTGACTCGTTGGGCATTGGGGTGATCGGGTGTATCGCTAAAGTGCAGGACGCCTTGTTTATCGGTCCAGACAAACACATCAATACTGCTGCTGGCGTGTGAGAAAAGACTGAACAGTAATACTAACCAAAGGCCCTTCATATGATGATCTCCTACATGGTTTATGGGGATAGCGGAATTCATTCATAGGGTAGCGTGACTGGGTCTTTGACTGGATAAAAAAAAGCTCGCCTGCGAGGCGAGCTTTATTAATGATTGCAAGACTGCAACTTACAGCCTGAATTCGAATTATACAGAGTAGTAAAGTTCGAACTCTAGTGGGTGCGTTGTCATGTTGATCAGTTCAACATCTTTTGATTTCAGGTCGATGTAAGAATCGATGAAGTCATCAGAGAATACGCCGCCAGCTGTTAAGAACTCACGGTCTGCATCTAGAGCTTTAAGCGCCACTTCTAGAGATTCAGCAACGGTTGGGATTTCTGCTGCTTCTTCTGCTGGAAGGTCGTAAAGATCTTTATCCATTGCTTCGCCTGGGTGAATCTTGTTCTTGATTCCGTCAAGGCCAGCCATCAGCATTGCTGAGTAGCATAGGTACGGGTTCGCTGCTGGGTCACCAAAACGTAGCTCAATACGACGTGCTTTAGGGCTTGGTACCACAGGGATACGGATAGAAGCAGAACGGTTACGTGCAGAGTATGCAAGCATTACTGGAGCTTCGAATCCAGGTACAAGACGCTTGTACGAGTTTGTTGATGGGTTAGCAAACGCGTTGATTGCACGAGCGTGTTTGATGATACCGCCAATGTAGTAGATAGCCATCTCAGATAGGCCGCCGTACTTGTCACCAGCAAATAAGTTAACACCGTCTTTAGCAAGAGATTGGTGAACGTGCATACCAGAGCCGTTATCGCCAACCAGTGGTTTCGGCATGAAGGTTGCTGTTTTACCAAATGCATGAGCAACGTTATGAACCACGTACTTATAGATTTGAGTTTCATCCGCTTTCGCTGTTAGCGTGTTGAAGCGAGTTGCGATTTCGTTTTGACCCGCTGTTGCTACTTCATGGTGGTGAGCTTCAACAACAAGCCCCATCTCTTCCATGACTAGACACATTGCTGAACGGATATCTTGAGACGAATCAACAGGAGCAACTGGGAAGTAACCACCTTTAACGCCTGGACGGTGACCTTTGTTACCACCTTCGAAATCAGAACCTGTGTTCCAAGCTGCTTCGATGTCATCAATCTTGAAGAAAGAACCTGACATGTCAGTATTGAATTTCACGTCATCGAAAAGGAAGAATTCTGGCTCAGGACCAACAAGAACAGTATCTGCAATACCCGTTGCGCGTAGGTATTCTTCAGAACGTTTTGCGATAGAGCGTGGATCACGATCGTAGCCTTGCATTGTTGCAGGCTCAAGGATGTCACAACGGATGTTCAACGTTGAATCTTCTGTGAATGGGTCAAGAACTGCGCTTGCTGCGTCAGGCATCATGACCATGTCTGATTCGTTGATACCCTTCCAACCAGCAACAGATGAACCATCGAACATTTTACCTTCTTCAAAGAAGTCAGCGTCGATTTGGTGTGCAGGAATAGAGATGTGTTGCTCTTTACCTTTAGTATCAGTAAAGCGTAGGTCAACGAATTTCACTTCGTTTTCTTGGATCAGCGATAGAACATTTTCTACGGACATCTTGGATAACCTCCAGTGTTATTAATACGGTTTAATAGCTTCGATTTGAGTAATCGGCATTGATTAACGTCTGCTTAATGAAGTGCGTTAATCGATGCTGATTTCTATAAAGCTAAAACCGTGCCAAAAAATAAATCCTTTATTTTTCATTGGCTTGATTCTTTTGTGAACCAAATTGGTCCTTTCTGTGCACCAAAATGATCATTGTAAGCACTATTTTGGTGCAAAATTATTTTTTTGCACCAAGTTGAATCAAGCGCCCCTACATTCAGCATGGCTTTTGAATTGATGTCAACCTTAATCAAACGCTTAGCGCTGACAATACGAAGGAAGAGGGGCACAATTTTGCCAAGAAAAATGCTGAATTAGAAAAATTTCAACGAAGTTGATCACATATTTTTTGGGTCTAGCCTATTATCTGGTATATTATTGAGCGTTTTTGAAATCCAGCTAGCAGCAATCAAGCGGCAGCCTCTAATGAGTGAAAGAAAAACCCATGTCTACTCCACAGATTGATAAGTTAAGAAACATCGCGATCATCGCGCACGTTGACCACGGTAAAACTACCCTAGTTGATAAATTGCTACAGCAATCCGGTACTCTGGAATCTCGTGGTGAAGCAGAAGAACGCGTGATGGATTCGAACGATATCGAAAAAGAACGTGGTATTACCATTCTTGCTAAAAATACAGCGATCAACTGGAACGATTACCGTATTAATATCGTTGATACTCCTGGACACGCGGACTTCGGTGGTGAAGTTGAGCGTATTATGTCTATGGTTGACTCTGTATTGTTGATCGTTGACGCTGTTGACGGCCCAATGCCTCAAACGCGTTTCGTGACGCAAAAAGCTTTCGCTCACGGCCTTAAGCCAATTGTTGTTATCAACAAAATTGACCGCCCTGGCGCACGCCCTGATTGGGTTATGGACCAAATCTTTGATTTGTTCGACAACCTAGGTGCGACAGATGAGCAACTGGACTTCACTACGGTATACGCATCAGCACTTAACGGCTGGGCGACGATGGAAGAAGGCGTCACTGGCGAAAACATGGAACCATTGTTCCAAGCGGTTGTTGACACAGTAGATGCACCAGCTGTTGACCTAGATGGCCCACTTCAAATGCAAGTGTCTCAACTAGACTACAGTTCATATGTTGGTGTTATCGGTGTATGTCGTGTGACTCGTGGTAGCGTTAAGCCAAACCAACAAGTGTCTATCATCAATGCTGAAGGCAAGAAACGTAACGGTAAAGTCGGTACAGTTCTTGGTTACCTAGGTCTTGACCGCCATGAAGTTGATCAAGCAAACGCGGGTGATATCATTGCTATCACAGGTCTAGGCGAGCTAAAAATCTCAGACACTATCTGTGATGTGAACAATGTTGAAGCGATGACGCCACTGTCTGTTGATGAACCAACAGTAACAATGACATTCCAAGTAAACACTTCTCCGTTCGCGGGTAAAGAAGGTAAGTTCGTAACGTCACGTAACATTCTTGAGCGTCTAGAGAAAGAATTGGTACACAACGTTGCACTACGCGTTGAAGAAACAGATAACCCAGATCGTTTCCGTGTTTCAGGTCGTGGTGAGCTTCACCTTTCTATCCTGATCGAAAACATGCGTCGTGAAGGCTTCGAGCTAGCAGTATCTCGTCCAGAAGTTATCATCAAGAAAGATGAAGACGGCAACCTAACAGAACCATTTGAAACGGTAACGATTGATGTTCTAGAAGAGCACCAAGGCGGTATCATGGAAAATATCGGTCTACGTAAAGGTGAGCTGACAGATATGGCTCCAGATGGAAAAGGCCGTGTACGTATGGACTTTATGATGCCTTCTCGTGGTCTTATCGGTTTCCAAACGGAATTCCTAACACTGACATCAGGTTCAGGTCTTCTTTATCACTCATTTGATCACTACGGTCCACACAAAGGTGGCGTAATCGGTCAACGTAACAACGGCGTACTTATCTCTAACGCAACAGGTAAAGCACTGACTTATGCATTGTTTAACCTACAAGAGCGTGGCCGTTTGTTTGCTGAGCACGCAGATGAAGTATACGAAGGTCAGATCATCGGTATTCACAACCGTTCAAACGACCTAACAGTAAACTGTCTGAAAGGTAAGCAACTAACTAACGTTCGTGCTTCTGGTACGGATGAAGCACAGGTTCTTTCGCCACCGATCAAGCACACACTAGAGCAAGCTCTAGAGTTTATTGATGAAGATGAACTAGTAGAAGTAACACCAGTTAGCATTCGTATTCGTAAGAAGCTTCTTACTGAAAACGAACGTAAACGTGCGGCTCGTCCAGCTAAGTAATTAGCCTCGACATCGCGAAAAAAAGCCCTGCTAATGCA
>NZ_JAKRRY010000039.1 GCF_026191675.1 Vibrio qingdaonensis
AATTTTATGAGAGCGATGTCAGTCACCACCGCAATGTTATTGCTTGTTTTTGGAAACCAAATTGCGATTTTGTCTGACGCGATGATTAAGAGTGTCGGTAATGATGTTGCCGTCTTCCAGTTTGTTTTTTTCCGTCAAATCTCTGCGGTATTGCTTTTATTGCCTCTTTTTGCGCTTAGTAAACCCAAAAATCTCACTGCCGGACTTAAATGGCACATTGTTCGAGCACATGTCTGGCTATTTGGTGCGGTATTCATGGTTTACGCCATCTCGTCCATGCCTTTAGCCACCGCCAACGCGATTTTCTACGCGGCACCTTTAATGATGCTGCCACTGGCTGCCCTATTCTTTGGCGAAAAACTCTCCTCTCAAACCATCGCTGCCGCAATCATGGGCTTTGCTGGCGTATTGGTGATTATTCGACCCGATCAAATCGATTTTGCCGCCCTTGCCGCTTTGGTGGTCGCACTCACTATTGCCGTGAACAATTTACTTATTCGTAAATTGCCCAAGGAACAATCGGTCGTGCATACGCTACTCATTACCAACCTAGTTGGCATCCCAGTATCCTTATGCCTAGTGTATATGGAGGGGGATACTTGGGACTGGAGCGCTTTTCCTACCGCAGCAGCTTCAAGTACTTTTATTTTGATATACGCCGCGACGTGCGTGTTGACGTATCGTGCCGTAGACAGCAATAAAATCGCCAGTGCGGAATACAGCGGACTGATTGGCGCTGTGGCTGTTGGTCTATTATGGTTTGGGGAAGTGCCCGATATTTTTATGGCAATTGGAACCTTGATGATCGTCGTGCCTATTATTTGGCTCACTAAGCGAGAAAAAAGACGCAACCGATCGCATATTAAATCAACATTAATTGACAATTAGTGATCTAGGTGTGAACAGAATGTGAATGAGGTTTGTAATATTTTTTCATATTTCATATACTTAATCGTGAACCCTGATATGGAAAATCATTATGAAACACCTTGCAAGGAAATTGCTAATCTCTTCACTGTTCGTCGCTTCATCCCTCCAAACTGTCTCTGCTAGTGAATGTGAACCCGTCACCATCGCTGACATGAACTGGAACTCTGCCACTCTCATTGCCAACATCGATAAGTTTATCCTAGAAAATGGTTATGACTGCCCAACAGAACTTGTTCCTGGCGATACCATGCCAACTGGCGCATCCATGATTTCAAAAGGACAGCCAGATATTGCGCCAGAGTTTTGGAGTAACTCCATGCGTGAAGCACTGGATGCGGGTGTAAAAGAAGGCCGTATTCAATACGCAGGCACAACACTTTCTGATGGCGGCGAAGAAGGCTATTGGGTCCCCGCTTATATGGTCGAAAAAGATCCTTCGCTTGGCACTATTGAAGGCGTGATCGCTAATGCTAAGCTCTTCAGCCACCCAGAAGATCCAGCTAAGTCAGGCTTTTATTCCTGTCCAGCAGGCTGGAACTGCCAAATTTCAGCAGGCAATCTATTTACTGCACTTAACTTAGAAGACGCTGGATTTGAAGTCATTGACCCAGGGTCAGGTGCGGGCTTGTCTGGTTCAATCGCTAAAGCTTACGAGCGTGAAGAAGCGTGGTTTGGCTACTACTGGGCACCGACTGCAGTATTAGGTAAATACAAAATGGTTAAAGTCGACTTTGGTAGCGGCGTTGATGCTGAGCACTTTAAAGAGTGCATTACCAATGAAGACTGTTTAACACCAAAAGCGACGATGTACCCACCTTCAGTTGTTGAAACCGTTGTGACAACGTCATTTGCAGAGAATTCGCCTGCCGCGATGGAATACTTCGCTAAACGTGAGTTCAGTAATGAACAGATGAATGGTTTACTTGCTTGGATGGAAGATGAGCAAGCTGACGGTGAATTTGCCGCTGAACATTTCATGAAAGAGTACAAAGATACATGGGCTGCTTGGTTACCTGCTGATGTTGCCGCTAAAGTGCAAGCTGCTATCGACGCATTGTAATTCAAGCGTATTTACAATTCGAACAGAGAGTAATCCGAACGCATTTTTAGTTCGAAAATAGCGACTCTCTGTTGCGGCGAACGAGCATTGATCATTGACGAGTGTGACACGTGAAGATCAATGCTCTCTTTATAACAACGATAAGTATGGTCGCCTTTGGATTAGCGTAATTCTTCACCTTTTCGTTTTAGGCAAAGATGCTATATCAAGCGACCTTTTTTGCTATTGAGCCATGGTTATCCTTTGAAAGGTGACCAATGACAAACCTTTGTGGTGACGCATTAAAACGGCAAAAAATAGTGGCATAAGTGGTCAAGGAGTGACAGATGTCCGATGCCAGCTGGTTGAGTGAAATTCCTCAACTTGATAGAAAACAACTACTCGATATACGAAAAACACTTGATGGTGCGTATAGAGAGTTCTCCAGAGAATACGGAGACACGATTGAATCCCTATTCGATCCGCTTCTAAGCTTCCTCATATGGTTTGAAAAACTGCTACTAAGTAGCCCTTGGTGGCTCATTATTGGCATCTTGGCAGGTCTGGCTTTTGTTGCCAGCCGCTCATGGAAACTCACCCTTTCTGTTGCCGTCGCCTTCTTTTTAATTGGTTTCTTTGGTATGTGGGACAATACCATGCGAACCATGAGTATTATTCTCGTCTCAACCTTCGTCGCCATTGCGCTGGGCATCCCTACCGGAATACTGATGGCACAATCGAAAAAAGCACGAGCGGTCATCACCCCGATTCTTGATATCATGCAAACCATGCCCGCCTTCGTTTATCTTATACCTGTGGTTATGCTACTGGGCATAGGTAAAATTCCGGGTGTTATTGCCGTTGTTATCTATGCCATTCCACCGGTTATCCGTTTAACCGACCTTGGAATACGCTTAGTGGATAAAGATGTGTTAGAAGCCTCCACGGCCTATGGCGCCAGTCCGATGCAGCGTTTATTTGGGGTACAGGTACCACTTGCCATGCCAAACATTATGGCAGGCATTAACCAAACAATTATGATGGCGCTAGCAATGGTGGTCATTGCATCCATGATTGGCGTGAAAGGGCTAGGTCAACCAGTACTTAAGTCTATTACTAACCAATACTTTACTCTTGGTCTTCTAAACGGCCTTGCTATCGTAGCCCTGGCTATTATCTTTGACCGCGTCTCGCAAAGCTATGCTAAGCGTACGCAAGCACATTTAGGAGGACGAGACTAATGACTCAGCCTCAACCTATTATTCAGATCAAAAATCTGTACAAGATCTTCGGGCCGAAAGACAAATCCTACTTGCAAGCGGTGAAAGACGGCGAAAGCAAAGATGATCTTCTTGCTAGAACCGGTCATACCCTTGGGCTGCAAAATATTAATCTTGATATTTATCCCGGTGAGATATTCGTTATTATGGGATTATCGGGTTCAGGTAAGTCGACGATGATTCGTCACTTTAACCGCCTCATAGACCCATCAGAAGGCGAAATCATCGTCGATGGCTCTGATGTGATGAAACTCTCTAACCAAGAGCTACGTGACTTCAGACGCCATAAAATGTCGATGGTATTCCAGCGTTTCGGGCTACTCCCGCACAAAACCGTTATCGACAACGTCGCTTATGGGTTGCAAATTCAAGGTTTAAGTAAAGAAGACCGTTACGCAAAAGCGGGAGAATGGATTAAAACCGTAGGGCTTGATGGGTATGAGCAACAATACCCTAGCCAACTCTCAGGTGGACAACAGCAACGTGTCGGGCTAGCTCGAGCACTATGTACTGACGCCGATATTTTGCTAATGGATGAAGCCTTTTCTGCACTCGACCCGTTAATTCGAAGTGAAATGCAAGATCAACTGATTGAACTGCAAGAGAAGCTGCATAAGACCATCATCTTTATTACCCATGATTTGGATGAAGCACTACGAATTGGTGATCGCATTGCCATTCTTCGTGATGGTGTTGTCGTCCAGCAAGATAAGCCAGTAGATATCTTGTTAAACCCGGCCGATGATTACGTTGAAGCCTTCGTAAAAGACGTCAATCGAGCAAGGGCACTGACCGTTGAAACCGTCATGCAACCGCCTATTGCTCGTATTACCGCAGAAACTCTGGGTGAAGCCATTGCACAAATGCGTCGATCGTCAGAAGATTATGGTTACGTCGTCAACGATGATGGTTACCAAGGTGTCATCACGCAAGAAACGTTAGACCAAGTCGAGCAAAAAGATTATCACAAAGAAATCCCGTCTCAGATGCTTGACGATGTCCCTGCCGTTCAAAGTGATGCGCTACTTGAAGCCGTTATACCTGAAACACTAGACAGTGATCATCCACTGCCTGTTGTCGACGACAACGGCGACTTACAAGGTCACCTTTCAAAATCAACACTTGCCGATGTGTTAAGTGATACCTCTCAATCAGGCGATGAAGAGAAACCGTCTGCGGTAAAGAATAACGCTGCATAATCGCAGCGCTGATACTGAGCCTTGAGAACTCCCTACATATAACGCTTAATCACACCTTTTTGGTTGTGATTAAGCGTTATTCGTTTGCCACCGAAACCTTCACTAAACATACCCCTAAAAAATACACCAATCCCACACCATCAACACAAAAAATAGTATGCCCAGCCACTATATAATGCACCAAGTGCAATTTTGCCCACCTTCATATCTGACACCTAAATACCACCGCTTATATTTTGCACACCAATAAACACAATCGATACCGTACAGCCGCTTATCCCTATAATTCAGATAGTTGCCTCACGCCCCCTAGTGACCTGAAATCCATGTGTCTATAGAATGCGCGCCCAAACCGTTTTACTTCACTCCCTACAGAGAACCTGAACATGAATCAAGTATTCAATTCTGCACATATTACAAAAACTGTCCTACTCACACTTTGGATTGTCGCGGGCACCGCCATTCTTCAAGAGTTTGGTATTCACGACAAATGGCCTGCTTTCCTTGCGCTAATCTTCTTCTTTGAAGCGAAATTCGATTTGAGCAAATTAAAGAACATCTTCGCAGCTGGCATCGCTGGTATTGCAATGGGTATGCTTATTCCTTCTGTTCTTGGCGCGCTAGCACCATATGTAGGTGGTCTAAACGCATTTTACATCTATGTAGGTGGCGTTGTTCTTATTACTATTGGTCTAGGACCTGTTGCGCACTTTGCGTTTAGTTACATTACCTTTGCTTACGTGGTTATGTGTATCCTACACAAAGATCACGTTGTTGAGCATGGCTTCTCATGGATGGCAACAGGCCTTCTAGGCGGCGCAATGTACATTGCTGGTGTGACTGTTATCGCTAAGTTCCTAGCTAAAAAACAAGCTAAGGCAGAACTGCAAGCAGCTAACAGCTAACAGCTAACAGCTTAATAAGGCCTTGATATTCAACTATCTAGGCCTTTCTCTTTCATTTTATAGATATTTCTTGTACAACAGTCAGTATCTTAGCTTCTATTCCGGATACGACTGAATGAAAAACCTGCCATGGAATGCCTGGTTACTTGCTACCGTTCAACCGTTTGTGTTATCGGTCGGCGCATTAAATGTGTTTCTTGGTGGTATTATTGGTGCATCCCTGCACGACTCCCCTGCTTATGCTACGCTTCCTGTCACCACGTTGATCCTTGGTGTCTCGCTCAATGTTTTCCCCGCGGCAAAAATTCAACGACTTATCGGCCGGAAAAATGCTTTTATTATTGCTGCAATCGTTAGCAGTCTCGCTGCTTTTTTTGCTAGTTGGAACATTGAACAAGGTCACTTTTGGGGCTTCACACTCAGCACTTTTATCCTGGGCACCCAGCTCTCCTATGTGGGGCAATATCGCTTTGCCGCTATAGAAAGTTGTCAAACCCCTTCTCAACATCCATCGGTAATTAGCTTAGTGTTAGTCGGCGGAATCGCCGCCGCATGGTTAGGTCCAGAACTGTTAAATTTGGGGCAAATGGTGGCAATATTTGACTCGGAATATGCCAATGCCTATGTTGCATTAGGGATACTTGAAGCGGTGGGGGCGTGTATTTTAGCTGTCGCGATGAAGCCACTCGACGTTAGAGAAACCGATAGCAATTCAGGACCAGTTCGAACCATACCACAACTTTTTCAACAGCCTATATTATGGCTAGCGATCGGTTCAGGGCTAACGGCCTACGCGGTGATGGCATTTTTGATGACAGCCACACCTTTAGCAATGTCTGAACATGGACACGATATTCAAAATGCAAAGTGGGTTATTCAGAGCCACGTTATGGCGATGTACCTTCCGTCTTTAATCACACCACTCATTATTAAGCGTATCGGTCTCTATAAACTGATCACAGTTGGCTGCGTGGTCTTTCTTGGCTGTATTGTTGTTGGCTTAGCCGGTCATTCTGTCCATCATTACTGGTGGGCACTGGTTGCTTTGGGAATAGGCTGGAATTTTTTGTTTATCGGTGGCACAAGCTTATTACCACAAACTTATCAACCACATGAACGCTTTAAAGTCCAAGCGGTGAATGACTTTTCCATTACCACTTTCCAGGCAGCCGGATCGCTAGGCGCTGGTATTGTGCTGTTCTCCCAAGGCTGGACGTGGATGCTAATTGCTTCTCTATTTCCAATAGCGCTGCTTATGCTTCTTAATTTTTCCGTCAAGAAGGTCTAACAGTCCACCAGCCATGTCTTAACACCCACCTAGCCAATCACCACATTGGTTAGCTACCGCATTAGATTCTTCTGAACATCGTCAACACTACGCTTTTTTTAACTGGCGTTCTTGAAATAGAATTATGCTATAGTCGCCGCCACTCGCGAAAGGAGCATCGTGAGCTATCTTTACAAGTAAACAAGGCTTGGAGCTTTGCTCACTTTATATAAAGCGATAAGGCAAACGATATGTATGACGATGTAGTGATCATTGTAGATCGATTAGGCAATCAAATTGGTGTAGAAGAAAAGTTAAACGCTCATCGATTAGGCCTAAGGCATTTGGCGTTTTCCGTATTGCTTTATCGTAAAACCAGCGATGGGTTTGAATATCTACTGCAAAAACGAGCGCTAAACAAATACCATAGTGGTGGTCTGTGGACCAATACCTGCTGTTCTCACCCGCGTCCAGACGAAAAAATCACACAAGCGTCCTCTCGACGCCTTTATGAAGAAATGGGCATTGAAGATAAACTCAATCTTGAAGAGATTGGGTGCATTAGTTACTGCGCCAAATTTTCTAATGGTTTAACGGAAAACGAGCTCGACCATGTGGTGATTGCTAATATTGATGACATTAGCACCCGCTTAAACCCCGATGAAGCCAGCGACTGCAAATGGTGGAAAGAAGACGAGCTCGACGCTAATTTACATACTCATCGCGATGAGTTTACCGCTTGGTTTACCCTCGTTTATAACAAAGTGAAACAGCATATCCATAACCTAGAGCTAAACAGCTAAACAGCTAAACAGCTAAACAGCTAAACAGCTAAACAGCTAAACACGTTAGGGTAACGGTTTACTACTACCTTTAAAATGACCATTTTATGTTAGCAAACAACAGTGTAGAGGGCGTTTTGCCAAACAAGCTCTCTGCGCTACCATCAAATCTTTGCACTACGGTAAGCAATTGCCAATCTTCGGCTAATGAATATCGGTTAGATAAGCCAACAAAGTACGACCCGTCTTGATAGTAACTTGCTGATGCCGTGAACTGACTCAGCGGTGACAGATCAAAGCTCACATCGGCATACCCCGTATAGCGAGTAAAACTAAGTGTTCTTGCCGTTAATGGTAAGGTTAAATACGTCGCGGCATCAAACGTCTGTTGAGGCTCACTAATATATAGGACGGAAGCCCGAGCAAGCCAATTACGTTGCCCGCCAAAACTATAATCCGCTTCAACGCTAGACACTAGAGTTTGCTTGTAAGCTTGAGGTTGCTGGTAAGTTTGGGGTTGATAATCCTTCAACCAAGGATCAAACCAAGTCAACTCACCTCGAATACCTGCGCCTTTGATGTCCCCGGCAAAACCTGCACCGATCACATTATCCACCCCCGAACGTCCTAGCAAAGTTTGCACATCCCAACCTTGAAGATTAAAGAGATAACGGGCGGAATAGCGCTGTAAGTTACTGTCTTTACTTGGGCTGTAAACCACATCTAAACTACTGGCAAAGCCTAGCTTGCGGCTAATCGAAATAGCGTCGGTTCCTGATTTTTCCTCATAGTCAAAGTCATAGATTGAATACGCATTGTACAGATCGTTTGGATTCCATATCGTATTCATCGCCCAATTAATACGATAGCGCCCAACACGAGAGCGCCACTCCTCTCCCTGCCAATCCAAATACAAGCGGTCAAATTGGCTATTTACGATAACCTTGTCGTTATCCACAATATTACGTGATAGATCAAAATACCCGGCATCCCACTCTGTCACTTGTGAATAATAGGGCAACGACACACTGTCTCCCATCAGTACTCTATTACGCATCCCCGCATTAAAACGAAATGACGGAGTAAAGCGGTACTCATAGTTAAAGCGTTGATGAATAAGGTGATCCAATGCGTTATCACTATGATCAGGTACCAACCCCGTTGCCATATATTTAACGTACCCCCCTAGATCCCAGTTACTCTCCGGCACGAGCCCTGGGATCTCCGCTTTGACCTTTATCATGTAGCAGGCTGCACCCACAATAAAAATGGTCGTTACTAATTTCTTTAGCATCATTGAATCATTACGCCTGCTTGTGCCGTGAGGTATGGGTAGATCGTTAAACTGACGATTAACAACATACTATTATTGACCACTTTGCAACGTGTCTGACACGAGTTGCCCGTCTTCAAACACAATCACTCGTTTTGCTCTCTTAATGACTCGAGGGTCATGAGTAGAAAAGATAAATGTGGTCCCCTCTCCTTCATTTAGCTTTTGCATAATGTCTAACAGTTCACTCGTGCTTTTTGCATCTAGATTTGCTGTTGGCTCATCCGCCATTACAAATCGGGGCTTAGACGCAAGCGCACGCGCAACGGCCACTCGTTGCTGCTGCCCACCCGACATTTTTGCTGGACGTTTATGCTTTTGATTCGATAGTCCAACCTGATCCAGTAATTCATTAGCACGTCGACGACATTTACCCTCTTCTACGCCTTGTAATTGCATAACAAACTCTACATTCTCCATCGCCGTCAATACCGGCAGCAAGCTGTAGTCTTGAAAAATGAAACCAATATGATCACGTCGAAATGCAATACGTTGCTTCTCAGATAACCCAACAATATCTTGCCCATCAATGATAATCTGACCTGACGTTGGCTCATCAATACCGCCTATCATGTTAAGTATGGTGGTTTTTCCTGAGCCTGAAGGCCCCATAATCGCGACAAACTCACCCGGTTCGATCGTCAGAGACAGCGCTTGCACGGCATGAACTGGAAATTCACTATCTGCATTATAAATCTTGGTCAAAGCGCTCATTGATATTGTCATAACTTAAACACCCACTACTCGATAAATCATGGCATTCCACACCATAAATTGAAAAGTCATACGCAAAAATCCGATTTGTTCGCTAAGGAATCCCATTACTAATTTCTCTCTGCCATAGCTTCTACGGGTCGTTGCTTCAAAATTTGCCTTGCTGGATACAGCGCTGCGATGCTAGACGCAAACAGAACCGTAATAAGCACCATTAAGTACTGGTCCACACTGACCTGAGGATATAAAACCGTATCTACGCCATATACTCCAAGACCGTCTGAATGTGAACCAAGGGAAATTCCGGTGACGTTCAATACCCCAATAACGAGTACACTGCTAAACACACCTAGTACCGCCCCCACACAGCCCAAAAACAATGTCTCTGAAATTATTAGCATAAAAATCTTAAACTTAGGCATACCGACGGCCATCAATACACCAAACTCTTGAGTGCGTTCAAACACTGACATCAGCATAATATTGATAATGCCAAACCCCATTGCGACAACAAACACAATCAGCATCACTTGATTGCTCACATCCATGGTTGCCATCATTGACGCAAGTAATGGCTGTATATCAAACCATGCTCGGGCTTCATTATCTGGCGACAGTAAAGCGTTGATTTTAGTCACCAATGTTGCGATGGATAGGCGACTGTCTGCGCCCAGTTCAGCAGAGGCTAAAATAGAGAACTCATGCACTTCGTAAAGGTGCGTTATCTGTTGGATGTCGGACTTCTGAACGAGAACATTGCCCTCATCATAATTCGTAGATGGTGTTTTGAAGATACCTTTAACCCGAAAGGCCGCGCCCGTGACCTCCCCAAATTGGTCGGTTAATGTCAAAACGACTTTCGAGCCTACTCTTAGCTTTAATCGTTCGGCGCTCTTCTGTGATACTAAGATCGGGTGCCGCCCTGTTCCATCAAACCACGAGCCGTCAATAATATGTTGGGATAGTGGGGTAAAACTCGCTTCTACCTCGGGATCGACACCGACAATTCGAACACCCCGTGTACTGCGGGCAGACGCTATCATCCCATCAATTAAAAAGCGGGATCTCCATTTCAATACGTCGGGTTGATTATCTAAACGTTCCGCGATCGCTTGAGCATCAACCACGTAGGCATTAATATCCGAATTTTCTTTAAACTGCTTATTTTGAATCTGTAAGTGACTGGTTTGCCAAGCAATAGCGTTGTGTACCATGTTATCGACAAGCCCATTCATAAAGCCCATCATAGTAATAACACCAGTCAAACCAAACACCATTGCCCCGAGCATGATGCTGGTTCGTAGTTTATTTCTCCAAAGGTTTCGCCACGCCAATTTAATGATCATGACCACCTCCTTTTAACGCACTAACCAGGTTAAGGCGTAGCACTTTCCAAGTTGGACCGATTAGACAAATGAGTAACATTAGTGTGACCGCAAGCGCCTGATTAATAATAAGCCCCAAGTTAAGATAGACGGGAAGAATAGGTTCAAATCCAGCTTCCAGCATGACCTTAGCGGCCTCGCCAGTGATATGAATAGGATTAAAATAGAAATAGCCAAGAATTGGCATGGCGACGGCGATACCAAGCGCAATCCCTAAAATACAAATAAAGCTTGATTCAATAAATAACAAAGACACCAACTTTCCTCGGCTCATGCCGGCCGCTAACATAACCGCAAACTCTCGTTGGCGCTCCAATGTCATCATCATGACCGTCGCAAACAAACCAAAGCCGACAATGCCATAAAGCAAGTAGATGAGAAAAATACCGCCAGCTCGATCCATCTCTATTTGTTGCGCCATTTCTGGTGAAAGATCTTTCCAATCTCTTATTCGAATGTCATCACCAAAATGATCTGTTAATGATGCTTCTACCGAATCAACGTCGCTAAGTGTTTGTGTGTGTAAAACCCAAGATGTCAGTTGGTTTCCGGTACTGTATAAACGCTGCGCCTCGCTTATTGGCATATAAACGAGCCGATTATCCAAACTCATTACCGGAAATTTAAGGAGCCCATTTACAGTGTAAAGACCCGAAGCTGTCTGACCTTGGTAGCCTTGACCATACAATATTATTTCGTCACCCACCTCTAATCGTAGATATTTGGCCAGCCCTTCACCAATGAGTACACTGCTACCTTTTAGGGAGTCACTATCAAAACGAAAACGTCCTTGAGAAACCTTTTCACTCACGCCAGAGTAACGATCTTCCAGTTCGGGGTTTACACCCAACACCATAACCCCTTTTGAACGTTCACCCGCCGCTGCCAATGCGACACTTTCCAACCTTGGTAGGATATATTCGATGGATGGTTCAGACTTAAGGTAAGCAAAATCATCCAAATTAGCGGACAATAGATCATCAATACTCGCATTGTCTGCGTAATCAGGATCTTGTAACTGAATCAACCCAGTATAAAAACGTGCTGCGTTATCGATATTGGCATTATAACTCCCTTCCTGAAAGCTGCGCGTCAGCAAAGACAGGCAAAGCGCGAGCGCGAGTGCAGCAGCCGTCAATATCGTTCTTCTTTTTTGTCGCCATAGATTACGCCATGCAAGCTTAACCAGCATTGAGTCCCCTTTTGTTACTGTTTCGCATCAACCACGGCCTAAGTGACAACGATTATCGCAAGGTTTTCATTTGGCTTTGTGAGAAAAAGCCGTCTTCAATAGCAAAATCAAATTGTGCTGCATGGGTAATCATTTCGGTCTTATGACCTGGTTTATCCGCGGGTACCATTTCCATACGTGTCGCAACCATTCGATTACCTAACGTCTTAACATCAAAACTCTGCATCGTGCTGACTTTTTCATCAAACTCATCATGAAATTCCGCTTTGCGCTGTAAATAAGAGGTTTGTGAGATCCAAAGCCTCACTTTGCTCCAGACAACAGGTGCATCAGGCTTAGCGACCGCATCAATCACCCACGTATTCACACCATCGAAACTTTCTTCACCCACTAGCTCATGGGTATAGTCCACCACAATTGACGATTGGTTGATGAGATCGTCGTTGGTAAAATCCGATCCCATCCAAGATTGCCCCAGCATTGAAGGGGCTATTTTAATTACTCGCTCGATGTTTGGAATCCAGTTCCACATTTCGCGATCACGTTTTAGCGACGCTGAGCCCTTATCCTTTGCCGGCGCAGTCACTAACACTAGTGACAAGGCCTGATTTTTAGTCCAGCTCTTCATGCTCATACTACGCGTCCACTCTGGTCGAATGATCCTCATCGTGAGTTCTGAATAACTGGCATCACCGCGCATAGATTGATCAGATTGCTCGATTATCTCAGTTGGGGTTTGAGCCATTAGCGCAGTGCTAGGCAAATAAAAAGCCAAAAATAGGATATGAGCCATCAACCTCATCGATACTTACCTCTATATCGTCATCGCGCCAAAATAGTCGTCGCATTACATTGTGTAAACTATAGCAATTTCATATGGTAATAGTTGTGATCATCGCCACTACCTGTTTTTAATACCACCAGAATTGTGTGTCGCCCTGTATCTCGACAACGTTCGCACCACATAAGTGCAGGCGCATTCCACCCCAGTTCAATATGGTGCAAACACTGAATGAAATCATGAATATCAACCAACAATCAGTTACTTAATTACTGGCTCAATTCTTGTAAGGTTAACTCCATAGTCAATCACTCGTGCACCAAACAGGAGAGTCAACATGCAAGATATTCTCACGATCGTTCTCGCAGGCGGAATGGGGTCACGCCTTAGCCCCCTTACCGATGACCGAGCAAAACCGGCGGTGCCATTCGGCGGAAAATATCGAATTATTGATTTCACCCTAACCAATTGTCTCCATTCTGGACTAAGACAAATATTGGTACTGACTCAATATAAGTCACACTCCCTTCATAAACACATTCGAGATGGTTGGTCGATATTCAACCCTGAACTCAAAGAGTTCATCACCGTCGTTCCTCCGCAAATGCGTAAAGGAGGAAAATGGTATGAAGGCACGGCTGATGCTATCTATCACAACATGTGGTTACTATCGCGTAGTGAGGCCGAACATGTCGTTGTGCTATCTGGCGATCACATCTACCGCATGGATTATGCCGCGATGATTGATGCTCATAAGCAAACTGGCGCCGAACTGACCATCGCTTGCATGGATGTACCAAGAGAAGAAGCCTCCGCCTTCGGTGTTATTGAAACCAATGACAAGCAACAAGTAATTAATTTTAAAGAAAAACCCGATGATCCCGCGTCGATGCTCAGTGACCCATCCAAGTCTTTAGTGTCGATGGGCATTTATGTCTTTACTATGAAAACACTGCAAGATGCGCTTCATCAAGATGCGGAATTAGAATCCTCTAGCCACGATTTTGGTCATGACTTAATCCCTAAACTCATTGATAGTTCAGGAGTCTACGCCTACCATTTTGGGGAAGAGACAGGTCGAGTCGCAAAAGACTGCTACTGGCGAGATGTCGGCACAATCGACTCATTTTATGAAGCAAACATGGATTTACTTGAGCCCGTTCCCCCCATGAATTTGTACCAAAAAAACTGGGGAATACGAACTTATGAGCCACAACTGCCACCCGCTCGAACCGTCTCCTCCGCAACAGGCAACGAAGGTATTTTCATCAACTCCATTATTTCAAACGGTGTAGTGAACTCAGGGGGCTCGGTGCACCGTTCGGTATTGTCGTCGAATGTCAGAATTAATGATGGTGCCACCGTTGCCGATAGCATTCTATTTGATGGTGTGAGCGTCGGTGAGCAGTGCCAACTTCAGGGGTGCATTATTGACAAGCATGTCCTCATCCCCGATGGCACGGTTATTGGTCAGAACCCAGTCGAAGATGCGGCTCGATTTACTATTTCCAGTAAAGGTATTGTGGTCGTTCCAGAAGGCTACCAATTTTCCTAATATCGACTTATATCTATTTAAGCCGACTTATATCTATTTAAGCCGATTTAAACCCATTTATATTTATTGGAACGCCCGTCTAACACAAAGCCCGCCAGAGCAATAGAGTCAGGCGGGCTTATTCGTTAATTTCATTTCACATGATATATGTTACGTCATGCGTCGCTCTGTATTACAAAGTACACACTTCTTCCCAACTACCATCACTGCCAGGTACAGAATTGGTCCACCATTTTGCTTTGTACACCACCCCATTGTGACTCATCTGATCTCCACCACTGGCATGACTCGGGTTTCCTTGCCAATCCGTTTGCGGGAAGTTAGGGTAAGCGTTAACCCCCGTAGAGTTACACGTGCCCGGCGTTCCGCCATTACCGCCACCGTTATTACCACCACCAGTCGTCAAATCACCTAGTGGTAAATCTGGTTGTTCAAATGCAAACGCATAATCCACACCATTCACGTTAACCGTATAGTTGGCTGGGCCAGAAATAGGTAAGTAGTAAACCATATCTAGCTCATACGTCGCACCAGCGGGTAAGTTTTTCCAACTTGGTAGCGTAAAGGCCACGCGGTGCATCGGCCCATCAAGCCCACCGATATTATTTGCTCGAGTATGTCCAGAGGCAATGACTTGAAGACCGCCACCAGACTGATCTTTTGCGTTATCCGGCGCAGATACAGGAATATCGAATTGGAATTCAGTGCCACCCGGTATATCGCTGCCTGTGTTATTGGT
The DNA here is from genome assembly GCF_026191675.1 of Vibrio qingdaonensis. Classification (GTDB taxonomy): domain Bacteria; phylum Pseudomonadota; class Gammaproteobacteria; order Enterobacterales; family Vibrionaceae; genus Vibrio; species Vibrio qingdaonensis. Next base: position 15,102 of record NZ_JAKRRY010000039.1, read on the forward strand.
AAAGGTTACTTTAGGGTTGATTGGATAGTTTTGGTCACCGACTTTGAAGCCACCAATGGAAACAGAAATATCTACCGCTTCCGTTGGTATTACGCCAGTGGCAACGCTATTTCCATAAGGTGTCGCACTAAGGAATTTATCGTACATTGCCTTAGTCATGCTATTACCCATATGGTATTCACCATTACCCGACGCACAGGCTTGTTCAGTAAGATCGATCGCGCCACGATTTCCGTTTGCGTCAAAGATGTAGCAATTATAGTCGCCCGCTAGCTCCCAGAACATGATGCCACCAATTTCTTTGTCAATGACGTAGTTCGCTTTGGCATTGATTGAATCAACATCCTCTGTCGACAGGAACACTTTTTTATCTGCGTTCCATAGCCATGGCGCGACAGCGACACTGTCATAGTGACGAGTATAATTCCCAAACAAAGCATCATCAGGATCATTAACCGGATCTAAACCGTATGCGGTTGCATAAGAACCCATAATGCCTTTTTCTAAGTTCTTTGCATGCCACATAGGGTTAGAACCTGCCCCCATTTCGACACCATTGGCATCCTTATCGTGCCACATGTTGTCTATGCCTAATGCCCCATAGCCACAATTGTTCTTCTCACCTTCACCTGTACCAGCCGCACATTCTGCTTGATTAGGTAACGGTGCACGCCCCCAAAGTCCATCCGTGCCGCCAGTAACATTTTGCCAACCACGTGTGTAATAAGGTACGCCAATATTAATTCGACCCGCTGGCATTGAACCGCGGAAATAGTGGTAAGCCCAATCGGTGTTTAAATACCCAATACCACCATAGGCAGCCGTTCCATATACATTCCACTGAGCCAACTCTGAATCTTTGCCCGTATCATATAAGGCAGCATTATGACCCACATGATCATTCCAAGCGCCGTGTAAATCGTAAGACATGATGTTGACGTAATCCAAATACTTGGTTACGGCCATGGTTTCCATTCCTCTCAACAAATAGCCGGAGGATGGCGCTGCAATGGTCAACATATAGTGAATGCCGTCTTGCGCACTAGCTGCATCCAATTTTTCACGGAGTACTTTCATCAACACGTGATAAGAGTTCATTAAATAGGCACGTCGAGATTCCGAGAAAGCCACATCATCTGGATTGCCTGCTCCTGCCATTGATGTAGGGTACTCATAATCAATGTCTAGCCCGTCGAACTGGTAGGTTCGCATCATTTCTACGGCTGAAGTCGCAAAGGTCTCAATACCCTGTTGGTTAATCGACCCGTCCGCATTCGTCGTCATGGTATAAAATCCACCATCAGCAACTCGGCTACCATCTGCGGCAAAATGACCACCAGTCTCTGCCCAGCCACCAATCGAGATCAGTGTTTTCACGCCATGTTTCTTTTTCGCGGTTGCTAGAGCGCCAAAGTGACCTTTAAAACCTAGAGCCGGGTCGACCTCTACACCTGGCCATTCTTTATTTACTGCTGGATTGCTAGGATCGTTAACGTCACCAACATTAACCTTGCCATCAGACCCAATACTGACAAATGCATAGTTAATATGGGTCAATTGCTCCCAAGGAATGTCATTCACTAAATAGGAGGATTGAGGGTCATCGCCTGAACGCCAACTGGTAAAGTAACCAATGACACGTCTAGGGTGATCCGCCCCCATAATTTCCCGCCCTTCAGTATCATACGCTGTACAATATGGCACATCGATACCCGCTGTTTTATAGAGCCCATCCGGACGACATTCCGAGTTTGCTACCGGTACCGCATTCGCTTGCATGTGGAAGGAAGTCGAGCAGATAGCCGCTAAAATACTGACTTTTCCCCACTTTCTCGTACGTTTAATACTATTAGTGAATTCCATTACCATTCTCTCCTTAGATAGTGTCTAGTGCTGGTTCTGCCATCGCTATCGATCCCTAAAGCGCAATACGATTGTTAACAAGGCATTTACATTAACCAAATCCACTTTAGCTTTGAAGAAAATAAAGTGTGCGTTTTTCGTTCTTATTGAGAGTTTTGTAGGCAAAAAAACCCGTTTGACTCGCAATTAAATGCGTAATCTATGTAAACCGACACCACTTATTTTGCATCGATAATGCATTTATCAATTACGATAAATCACCAAAATATGTTTACTTAATGGGACTATTCTCTCCTTTACTCATGCTATTAAAACAATCTGTCGTCAATGCTTGGACTATTTTCTCAGCACATCAGACACCTCACTCAACACAAATGAAATCAATCAATTAACCCATAATGATGCACCAAGGTAATGATTGTGTTATTAATTTGGTTTTCACATTCTTCAACCGAAAAAAAGGAGCCTACTGGCTCCTCTGATTTAATCTATGACAACAAACTCATTATTATCGATATTCAGGCAGTTCCGTCCTTAAGCCCTTTATCAAGCTAAAACACATCAGCAGTAATACAAATACGAACGGAAGCGCGGTAGCCACAACGCCGGATTGCAATGCTTGTAATGCTTCTTTACCGCCAATCCACAACATGACACCCGCAATTGCGCCTTCAATACAAGCCCAAAAAATCCGTTGCGGTACTGGTGCATCAATTTTGCCACCAGCCGTTATACTGTCGATGACCAAGGAACCCGAATCTGATGAGGTAATAAAGAAGACCAAAATCAGTACAATTGAAATCACTGAAAGTACTTCACCATATGGCAGAGCGTCGTACACGTGAAACAAAGTCAGTGAAATGTCCGTGAGTCCTGTCGCGCCGAGTTCACCAATATTGTTCATGACTTGATCAATCGCGATACCACCAAATACCGACATCCAAATCACAGTGACCACGGTTGGAATACAAATAACCGCCAACAGAAACTCTCTAACCGTACGACCTTTAGAGACACGCGCGATAAACATCCCAACAAATGGTGACCATGAAATCCACCAAGCCCAGTAAAATACCGTCCAACCATGCATCCAAACGGTATCATCACGACCATGAGGAATACTCAGCTCAACAATATTGCCTAAATACCCGGCCGTCGTCGTCCAAAGAGAAGACAGAGCGACGTCAAAGCTAACAGCGGTCACAAACACCAACAATAAAAACGCTAAGATCATGTTAACGTTACTAAGTACCTTCACCCCGCCATCAATACCACGAATAACGGAAACAACAGCGATCATTGTGACAAACACAATGACACCAAGTTGCATCCCAATTCCACCATTTAGGCCAAATACGTAGTTAATGCCACTTGTCGCTTGCTGAGCGCCTAACCCAAGAGAAGTTGCCAGACCAAATAATGTGGCAAGCACCGCCATAATATCAATGATATGCCCTAACCAACCCCACGCGCGATCACCAAAAACGGGATAGAACGCAGAGCGAATGGAGAGCGGCAATCCTTTGTTATAAGTAAAGAAGGCTAGAGATAGCGCAACAATGGCGTAGATACTCCAGCCATGAAAACCCCAGTGGAATAATGTCGCGCCCATAGCAAGTGACTTTGCTGCTTCCGTATTAGGTTCAACATTCAGTGGGGTGCCCCACCAGTCGGTGAAATAAGCGGTAGGTTCTGCTACCCCCCAAAAGAGTAGGCCGATACCCATGCCAGCTGCGAATAACATCGCGAGCCAAGAAATCGTGGAATGTTCTGATTTAGCTTCCTTCCCACCAATGCGAATTTTTCCTAATGGTGAAACCAGCAATGCTAAAGCAAAAAATATAAAGAAGTTGGTCACCCACATAAAGAAGACGTCAAAGTCTTGGATGATGCCATTTTTAACACTGTTTAACGCGCTAAGCGCTGTGGAAGGTTCAACGATGAGAAGTGAAAGTAGACATAGGATGACCAGTGCGGCGCTTGTCCCGAATACTGGGTTATGAATATCAAACCCCCATTTTTGTACATTGTCCTGACCGACCTGATAGTCCGTCGTCTCAATACTATATTTCTTTAATGCTTTTTCCATAAATACAACTAATACGCTTCCTACTTGTTTTACTCAAATGAGAAAACAAAAAAACCGCCCTCCATTTATTTAGAGCTCTAATTAATAATTCGGCGCAAATGCTAACACATGTTAAAAAATGGTTCAAATCCAACCTATTCCAGAGTAAAAAACCTGGTATATACTCATATACAAGCACAAAAAATCGTTACGTACTCTAAGTAATTTTCTTTATGGTATTTTTATCGAAACATGGATCACCATTACGAGTATAAAACTTACGGGGGGGGAGTAAGCTTTATACGAAAGTTCCATACCCATCCGTTATAGTATTCACCAAAAAAGACACGCCCCACCCTTTCCATAATTCGCACCTATACCTTTCGAAGTTGCTGGCCAATCCGCGTGATGTCAGATCACAAAAATACCTCTGATGCGATTATAAATGGATCGAACAAAAAACAGTTGCCCTATACTTGGTCAATAGTACAATTTTTAATGACAAGATTTTCAATAACAATAAGTTACCTAGGAATTATGCCATGAAGAAACCTTCCATCATTGCCATCACTATTTTGTCTACTTTTCTGTTTGGCTGCAGTGCCAATACGACACAAGGTGCCGCAGAAGGCGCAGCTGTCGGTGCGGTGTCTGCAGGAATGCTAGGTGCACTCACCGACCTTATTGTTGACGGAGAAGTGAATACGTATCGTCTCAGCCGAAATGTCACTGCTGGCGCTTTAGCAGGCGGCACAGCAGGAGCTGTTGATGGCTACTCAAAGGACCAAAAAGAAGAAGCAAAACAAGCGGCGCAACAAGCTACAAAGCCTAAGCCGACACTTGATTTCGGTCCGGATATAGACGCCTCAGTTAACGCTCTGATTGCTTGTCAATATGACTCCGCATTTCGCTCAGCATTGGCGGCAGAACAGGCTTCCCAGCAATCTTATCAAGAAGCAGGCGTTGCCATGCAAGCGCTGATTGACTACGACAGAGACAACTCACAAGGGGTCGATAATGCGGTCAACCGCTTCATCAAATTAAGCCAATCTGTTAGCTCTACTCAAGAAGCAAAAACGCAGCTGAAATCTTTGCATAAAGAATTGCAACAAGAGCGCCAAATCGCTGGAAAACCGCCGACTTGTAGCTAATCATTTTTAACTATTTTTGGGGTTTCCCTTGAACCCCAAAAATACACCCCCACCATAGTATTAACCCATCCTATACACTAAACCTATCACTTATCTATGCGTTAGCTGCTCTATGCATCAGCTTTCTCTGGGCATCAACATCGGTGTCTCGGCATAGTACTTTGAGTCAAAAGGGGCAATTTCATGAAATTTAGCTACGTTAATACCACGGTCATTCATTTTGGGGTTGGACAAATCAGTGCGTTAGCCACTAATGTACCAAGCGACGCCAATGTGCTCGTTGTTTATGGCGGCGGGTCGATAAAAAAGAACGGCGTTTATGAACAGGTTGTCGCCGCACTTAGCGATCATCGCTGGATGGAGTTTTCGGGCATTGAAGCTAACCCAACCAAAGAAACCTTAGATAAAGCGATCGCGATAGCGAAATCTGAGTGCATTGATTTCATTGTCGCGGTTGGCGGTGGTTCTGTCATTGATGGCGCTAAATACATTGCCGCAGCAGCGCTGCATGACGGTGACAGCTGGGATCTCGTGACGGGCAAATATACCGTTGAAACCGCCATCCCACTTGGCGCTATTCTAACGCTTCCGGCCACTGGGTCGGAATCCAACATGGGGGCAGTAGTCACCAAACGATCCACGAATGAAAAACTCGGCTTTATGTCGCCTGCAGTTCGACCGGCTTTTGCTGTTCTTGATCCGAGTGCAATGAAAACACTGCCGGAAAGGCAACTCATTAATGGACTGGTTGATGCGTGGGTTCATGTCTGTGAACAATACATCACCTACCCAACGGGCAATATGGTTCAAGATGGCTATGCGGAAGTGCTGCTTAAAAATCTTCTCGTGCTCGGACGTCAATTTGAACAGCAAGATGACGCTTGGCGTGAAAACCTAATGTGGACAGCCAATCAATCACTCAACGGTCTCATAGGCGCTGGTATGCCTCAAGACTGGGCGACTCATATGATTGGCCATGAATTAACCGCCTTATGGCACGTCGACCATGCGCGCTCTCTCGCCATTGTTCAACCTTCTTTACTTCGTGCTCAAATTGAAGCAAAACGAGCGAAACTAGAGCAAATGGGGCGAAATGTCTTTGGATTAGCCGATAGTCCGTCATTAGCAGAACATACCATCGTCGCCATTGAGAGCTTCTACCAGGGGTTAAATGTCGATCTCGTGTTGTCAGAAGTACCTGGAGATAAAAGTGACGCTATTGAGCAGATTATTGCTAAGCTAAAACAGAATGGCTACCTCGAAATGGGTGAAAATAAAGGCATTACCCTTGATGTCACTCGTACCATATTAGCAAACGCACTGTAGTCTAACACTGCACTTAACCGACTTTAGCTCTAGACACGAAAAAGGCGTTAAACGGAAGCTTCAGAGGAGCTCTATTTAACGCCTTTTTATCTCGTCAGTGGTGTGACATCGCCATATCGTCAATAAAACGATGACCTATACCGCTGCGCTAGCGTGATTTTACACTTTCACGTTTTACCAACGTTGGCTCTAATTGAATGAGATCAGGCCGCTCAACACGCTTCTCTATTTTATCGAGTAGCGTTTCTACCGCCGCTTTCCCTAAACGATACTTAGGTTGATGGATCGTTGTTAATGACGGTGTCATAAATTTAGCAATATGAATATCATCGTAACCGATAATGGATAGCTCATCAGGAATTTGGATATTCCGTCGGTCGGCGACATTAATAACACCCATGGCCATCATATCATTACAAACAAATAATGCTGTTGGCAAACGACCGCGCTCGACGAGTGTATTAAGCGCCTGCGCACCACCTTCACACTCAAAGTCTGCTTCCACAACCCAGTCTGAATTTAGCTCAAGATCGGCTTCCTCAAGGGCTTTTTTGTAACCATCGAAACGCATTTGTGCTTGCTGTCTATTTAACGGCCCTGTGATACAACCAATTTCCTGATGACCAGACTCGATTAAATGCTTGGTGGCAAGGTAACCACCAAAAAATGAATTGTCTTGAATTTTATCACTTTCAAAGTGAATAGGGCCCCAATCCATCACTACCACTGGAATCGTCGGATATTGCTGGAAAATATCAATTTTCTCCCCTTCTAAGGTGGAGCACATCAATATTAAGCCATCGACGCGTTTTTGCATCAAGGTATCAATGGATGCACGCATTCGCTCAGTATCCCCCTCTGTATTACAGAGGATAAGATTGTAGTTTTCTTGATAACAACTGCGCTCAACGCCTTTTACAACTTCACCAAAGAAAGGGTTCGTCGACGTTGTCACCAACATGCCTATCGTTCTTGTTCGATTCATTTTCAAACTTCGGGCAAGCGCAGATGGCGCATAGTTTAGCTCTTTTGCCACCTTATTCACGCGCTCTGATATCTCTTCGCTAACAAATCGCGTTTTATTGATGACATGGCTAACCGTCGAGGTTGAAACCCCTGCATGCCTTGCAATATCCTTCATCGAAGCCATTTAGCCTACATCTCCATTCTAGCTTTGCTGCGAAATAAACTCGTTCACTTCATCTAAAGTTGGAATCGACGTTTGCGCGCCGAAACGTGTCACTGAAATCGCGGCTGCCGCATGGGCAAAAATAATGGCATCCTCAATACTTTCACCACGTATTAATGCCGTGACAAATGCGCCATTAAAGGTATCGCCTGCCGCGGTGGTATCGGTCGCGTCTACTTTAAACCCTGGGATACGATTACCACGTCCGTTTTGGCTTAACCAAACCCCTTGAGAACCCAGCGTAATCATAACAATTTCAATGCCTTTATGATGCAATAAACTTGCTGCTCGTTGAGCTGATTCATCATCGGTAACCGTCACGCCCGTTAACACTTCGGCTTCGGTTTCGTTGGGTGTTATCACATCAATACACGATAGTATGCTATCGGGCAACTCACGCGCTGGTGCAGGATTTAGGATGACATTCGTTTTCGACTGCTTAGCAAGTGCGACTGCATACTCAATACCTTCTAACGGGGTTTCCAGTTGCGTCAGTAAGTAACTGGCACCATCGATCAACGTACGATGTTTTTCCACCTGCGTCTTAAGTAGTTTGGCGTTGGCTTCCGCTGAAATACAAATGCTGTTCTCACCGCTATCAGCGACTTGTATCATCGCAATACCGGTGGGAGTATCGGCTTCCACCGACACACCTGCCACGTTGATGCCATCGACTTGAAAAGCTTCACGTATATTTACGCCAAACGGATCATCACCAACGCATGCAATAAACCCAGTATCCGCTCCTAATCTTGCCGCAGCGACCGCCTGATTCGCCCCTTTTCCGCCAGGGATAACTTGGTATCGGTGACCGTGTAACGTTTCACCAGGTCTTGGAAAAGAAGGCACCTGTAAAACGTGGTCTGCATTGACGCTACCTAAAACAATGAGCTCATTCATATAGTGTTCCTTGTAACTAGGAATAAGAAAACTTTGGACTAACCGATTAGTCCAAAATACTCTCTGTCAAAAATGCATGACGTTATTGCGGCCCGCCTGACTAACGAAAAGAGCAAATACCGCTTCCAATAAAGAACTGACTTCAATAGACGCCCTCATTGCAGGCGTCTATTGACCAATCAGCGCACGTTACTCGTTAATGATCTTAAGAGGAACCGGAATATACACTTCTACCGTTTCACCTTTTAATACTTTAACTGCCGTTTCCACGCCTAGCGCGCCAATCATATCGGGTTGCTGTGCAACGGTTGCCGCTAACTTGCCACGTTTTACCGCTGCAATGCCATCGTCAGTACCATCAAACCCTACGATCATAACGTCTTTGCCCGCCGCTTGTACTGCACGTAATGCTCCTAATGCCATTTCATCGTTTTGAGCAAATACCGCTTGAACATCTGGGTTTGCCGCAAGCAAGTTCTCCATGACGTTTAGACCTTTAGTACGGTCAAAGTCGGCTGGTTGGCTTGCCAATAGCTCCATATCAGAACCTTTGACTGCATTCATGAAACCTTCACCACGCTCACGCGCTGCAGACGTACCGGCAATACCTTCAAGCTGAATGACTTTTGCTTTTTCGCCTACTTTTTCCATAATGAAATGACCCGCCATTTCACCACCAACAACGTTGTCAGATGCAATATGGCTTGCCACATCACCACGGCTTGCGCCTCGATCGAGTGTCAGTACTGGGATATTTGAACGATTGGCCATACGGATGGCATTCGATACCGCATCAGAATCTGTTGGGTTAATTAGAATCGCTTTCACACCACGAACCGTTAAGTCTTCCACATTGGAAAGCTCTTTGCTTGGATCATTTTGTGAATCTAAAACGATAAGGTTGTAGCCAAGTTCTTTGGCTTTTGCTTCCGCACCGTCTTTCATTGTTACGAAGAAAGGGTTATTCAGTGTCGACACAACGATCGCCATTGTATCTTGTGCTGTTGCGGTCGCAGACATAGAAGCTGATAGTACAGCTGCTGAGATAAGCGTTGCCAATTTTTTCATGGTCTATTCCTTTATATATTGTATGTAGGGGGTGTTACTAATAAATGTAAAATGGTTCTAATAGTTCTGGGTACCTCATGACAAAGTACCATGTAGCGTTGTGCTTGCGTTTCATAAGGAGCGAAACCAGCTTTCATCTCGCTCCTATATAATCGGTGTTCTACTTGTTTTTGTTATCAACCAAAACAGCTAGCAGAATAACAACGGCTTTTGCAATCATTTGGTAGTAAGACGAGACGTCAAGCAGGTTCAGTGCGTTGTTCAGGAAACCAATAATCAGAGCACCGATTAATGTACCCATGATTCGACCGCGCCCACCCATCAAGCTCGTTCCGCCTAATACCACCGCTGCGATGGCATCAAGTTCATAGCCCATTCCAGCTGTAGGTTGCGCTGACGACAGACGTGAGGTGACAATAATGCCAGCCAATGCCGCCAACAAACCACAAATTGCATACACGCCGATTTTTACTTTATCGACATTAATACCTGATAGGCGAGTCGCCGATTCATTGCCACCAAGTGCGTAAACATAACGACCAAAACGTGTGTGGTTTAACAAATACCAAACCGAAGCGAATACCAATACCATAAGCCATACTGGTACTGGAATACCTAGAGCATAACCCGTCCCAAACCAAGCGAAGGCATCTGCTGTCTCCGTGAAGCCCGTAGAAATTGGGCGTCCGTCGGTATACACCATTGTGACACCACGTAACAACGTCATGGTCACCAAGGTGGCAATAAATGCTTGTACTTTACCTTTCGCGATAATAATGCCACTGATCGCGCCCAATGCAGCACCTGCAACAAGCGCCGTTGGTACCGCTATCATCACCGGCACTTCCAACCCAACTAGGCTAGCGGCAAACGCGCCACATAGGGCCAACACAGAACCGACGCTTAAGTCGATACCCGCTGTCAGAATGACCAAGGTCATACCAACCGCAATAATGGCATTAACCGATGTTTGACGAAGGATATTGAGTATATTGTCGACGGTAAAAAAGTTTGGATTGAGAAAAGACACCACTACAATAAGAAAAATCAACGCTATCAGTGACTTTTGCTCAATTAGCCATTCCTTATTGAATAGCGTCGTCTTCTTTTCTGTTGTTACACTTATTGTTTTGTTGCTCATGCTGCTTCCTCGTTAACCTTTTTACCCACCGCACACGCCAATAGTTTTTCTTGGTTGGCTTCGTTTGCCATAAATTCGCCACTTACGCGACCTTCGTGCATGACCATAATTCGATCGCTCATTCCAAGCACTTCGGGCATTTCCGATGACACTAAAATGATGCTCATGCCATCAGCCTTAAACTTATTGATCAGCTGATAAATTTCTTTTTTCGCCCCGACATCCACACCTCGAGTCGGTTCATCAAGGATAAGGACTTTAGGCTTAGTCATTAACCCTTTAGCGATCGCCACTTTTTGCTGATTACCTCCAGATAAGTTACCAATGATCTGGTTTCTAGACGGCGTTTTGATATTGAATAACTTAATGAAATCTTCCACAGCGATAACCTCATCACCATGTTGAAGCTGTAAGCCGTTCGACAATGTCTCTAATGTACAGAGCGACATATTGTCTTTCACCGATAAACCCAGCACTAAGCCGTCGCCTTTTCTGTCTTCAGAAATATACGCGATACCGTTGGCTAACCCTTCCTGAGGGCTATTGGGATTAATCGTTTTTCCATAAAGTGACACATCGCCAGCTTCTCTTTTCAGTGCACCATAAACGATTTTCATTAGTTCTGTGCGACCAGCGCCCATTAAACCAGACACGCCTAAAATTTCGCCTTGATCAACATGGAAGCTCACATCAGTGACGCCAAGACCGGAAACACCTTTGACTTCTAGGCTACGCTTACCGTGCACAGCATGAATACGTGGGTATTGCTCATCGAGCTTTCGACCAACCATCATTTCAATCAAGGCGTCTTCGTTTGTGTCCGCGACGACAGTTTGACCAATGAACTTGCCATCTCTCAAGACGGTAATATCATCACAAATTTCAAAAATTTCTTTCAATCGGTGAGAAATATAAACAATGCCGCACCCTTGCTGACGCAATTCATTAATCACATTAAACAGTGACGCCGTTTCGGTATCCGTTAATGCATCCGTCGGCTCATCCATGATGATAACCTTCGACTTAAATGACAGTGCTTTAGCAATTTCGACCATCTGCTGCTCACCAAGGCTGAGCGCACCAAGCAATGTTTTTGAGCTATGTTTTACATTTAAGCGTGATAACAAAGCATCCGCATCTGAATACATTTCGCTCCACATAATGCGACCAAATGCGTTGGTTTTTTCACGTCCAAGGTAAATGTTCTCAGCAATCGTGAGTTCCGGAATTAAATTTAACTCCTGATGAATAATGCTGATGCCAGCTTGTTGAGAATCTCTCGGACCTGCAAATGAAACCTCTTGGTCTTGATAACGTAATTCACCAGCATCTTTGGCATAAATGCCTGTCAGTACTTTCATCAGCGTCGATTTACCAGCACCATTCTCGCCAAGAAGTGCCATGACTTTACCTGGATACACGTTTAGGCTCGCCTTATCTAAGGCTTTGACACCCGGAAAGGCTTTTTCTATCTCACTAAGTTGTAGTATGGGTTGCAACATAGGGCTGTCCTGCTCGCACATAATTTTTTGGTCTAAAACACAACACCAGATTGAAAGATCACGTTAGCATACGGTGTGCATTCGCCTGTACGCACTACTGCTTTGGAGTCTTGCGTTCTTACTTTGAATTCTTCATGAGACACATACGTGACTGAAATCGGTTTGTGAGTTGCTTTTGCTTCAGCGTCTATCAGATCCATTAATGCATCGTGAGCTGCTGGAGACACACGTTTAAATTCTTCCGCCAGTAGCACACCTTCGATTTGAGCTTCAGATAAGTAAACTTTGACCGTTTGCAGAAATGAAGGCACACCTAACGTTAGGGCGAGATCAATTCGCAGAGTTTCTTCTGGGATAGGTAAACCCGCATCGCAAATAGTGACTTCATCAGTATGCCCAAGGGTGGAAACTAAATATGAAAGCTCAGAATTGATTAGTGCACTTTTTTTCATTTTTGTACCTGCTCGGTTCTTTAGGTCATCGATGAACATCTAAACTAAAATTATCGCCATCGATACGTTTCGATGGCGGTAATCCTAGCGCTTATATTCAAAATTTCGAGCAAGTACTGAAGTAAATGTGATCATTATCACCACATCGAAACGTATCGATGCCTTAAACGTGAATAGTTTCAAATTGTGAATATCAAGTTTTTGGCAGGATAACTAAATAAGAAATGATATCGCTAGGCGCTGTATTGCATAAGTGTGGAAATGTATTCCCCAGAAGCAAAGTGACAGCCTATCGCTTTTAATGACGAGAGCTGTTCGTCGGTTTCCACTCCCTCGGCAATGGTGTCTATGTTAAGTAAGTTTGCTAGACCTACAATGGCTTTAGCGACCTGCTCAACGGATTCATCCTCGGCGATTTCTGTTGTAAGCAGTGCACTAATTTTAATTTTTTGAATCGGTAAATCACGAAGATCTGAGATTGAGATATGACCCATACCAAAATCCGCTACAGTGATTTGACAGCCGTGTTCTACAAGCTGATACAGTTCATCCACACTGCGCTTTTTAGATAAGGATTCTTCAAACACTTCCAAGATTAGGCAATCCGCTGGTAGATTATAACGTTGAAGTATATGAACGATTTCATCCACAAATGAGCCATGCCCAAAGTTTCTCGATGACACTTTGACGGCGACTTTCCGTAACGCACCGACGGAGGCATATTTACAGGCTTGCTCAATAGTAAATAGGTTCAACTTTCGGATGAGTTGGCTTTCTTCTGCAATTGGGATAAATTCAAAACGATTTACCTCACCAAAGACTTGATCATGCCACGTCAAGCGGCTTTTAAAGCTGACCACTTCATGATTTGCGAGATCGACAACTGGCATAAAAGCCACTTCTAAACGATGCTGCTCTATGGCCTCAGAGAGTCTTTGTGCAAGGGCTTTTTTCCTGCCCCACTGCTCACCCATCTCTTCTGTATAACACAGCCAATTCGCCTGGCACTGTTTTGCACGGTACATTGCCAAATCGGCTTGTTTTAACAACAGACTTGATTCGATATTTTTTGATGACTTAGTGGTAATACCAATAGCAGCAGAACCGCGTTCATACTTGTTGCCGATTTCTATATAGGCGATAGCGTCAATGAGTCGCTGTGCGAATTTAGCGGCAACGTCACCATTGCACGAAGGGATCAAAACAACAAATTCATCACCACCGAGCCTAGCCACAATACCCTGTTCACCAATTACGGATTTAAAGCGTCTCGCCACCGCCTGTAAGAACAGGTCTCCGTAATCATGACCTTTGCTGTCATTGATTGACTTAAATTCATTAAGATCGATGAGTAATAATGAGTATGCATCTAATGAGTGCGGATTCACACTGAGAAAACGTTGTAATTCCTCAAAGAAAGAAGTGCGGTTCGGTAGGCGAGTCAACGTGTCGAAGTAAGCCAAATCACTTAATTTATCTGTGGTATCTTTTTCTAAAGTAATATCGCGTTTGACCGCAATATAATACGTTTCACCTTGGTGTGTGAAAGGACTAATTTGCGCCTTCTCTATAAATAGATCGCCATTCTTTTTACGGTTAATGAGCTCACCGTACCATGAGTTCCCACTGCAAAGCGCAGACCACATTTCGCGATAAGTGTCAGGGCTAGTTTTTCCCGACTTTAAAACACTTGGGTTGCGATTGGCGACATCTTCTGCAGAATAGCCCGTTAACTGATAAAACTGGTCATTAGCGTACTTGATGCTCGCCTTAGCATCGGTGATCAAAATTGCCGCGGCGCAACTTTGCATCGCGTTCGCAATCAAACCGAACGACAATTCCAGAGCTGTATTTGGCGACATATGATCCACTAATGATAAACCCAATAATACTAATCGCTACATCATAAATATTTATGGAATTAACATCAAATAAAACGTCAAATTTTCGTTGGCGAAATAACAATTTTTTGACGCTTCTGTTTATCATAATCAAATTACCTGCAACACAATAGAGCAATTAAGCCAACCAGGATTAACGATCAATAATTAAATGCTATAAGTGACACTTTCATTCATTGTTATTAATTTCTTTGATCACTTTACATGGATTGCCTACTGCCAACTTGTTGCTTGGGATGTCTTTCGTGACGACACTCCCTGCGCCAATAACTGTGTTGTCGCCAATAGTAACACCCGGGCAAATGATGGCCCCACCACCGATCCATACATTATTGCCAATTTTAATTGGCAAGCCGAATTCCACGCCATCATCCACACGGGCCTTAGCCTCCAATGGATGACCCGCCGTGTATATTTGAACGTTTGGAGCCAAAAGCACGTTATCGCCTATTTCAACGCGATTAACATCAAGGATCACACAGTTAAAATTCGCGTAAAAGTTGTTTCCAACTTGAATATTACTGCCATAATCACACCTAAATGGAGGCTCAAGATACAACCCTCCCCCATTTTTCTCAATGAGAGCTTCTTTAGCCTCATTCCATTGCGGTGAGTCTGGAATGCTATCATTAAGTTGCTTAAGAATTTCTCGGCACCTTATTCTCGCTTGATACAACTCCGTGTCCCAAGCAAGGTAAGGCTCTCCCGCAAGCATTTTTTGTTTTTCTGTTTTCATCACTGATCCAACATTTAAAGACCTCTGCTTTTGCAGAAATCCATCGCTAATAAAAAATCGCCGGGAAATACTCCCTTGGTGCATATAATCCACGCAACAGCGCTAACTTTATCTTGTCACCAGTATCTTATGGGCTAAGAATTAAAAAGGGAATATTGATGTGTTGTTAGATATGTCAGCGACTGTAAGTCGCTCTATGGGCTCGAACAAGCCTTTTGGATAGAAAGCGACTTAAGCGCCACCAGTAGCGCGTCAATCGTACACCTTACGCTCGCGGTATTTTGCCCAGTAATAAGCCGGTCATCAATTTCCACATGCGGTTGGTTATTCTCGGCTTTGCTATACAAAGCTTCGCATCGCACCAATTCATCTTCAACAAAAAATGGAATAGCGTCAGCTCTGTTACCTGCTAATTCCTCACCGTTACTGTAGCCTGTCACTCTTCTTCCAGCCAAAATAGACGTATCGTCTTCTCGAGTGACATGAATTAATGCACCTGATGCATGACCAAACGCACAAATATATTTATCAGCGCTATAAAAATCATCAAGTAACGTGACCGAGTCAGGATCACAGGTAAGATCCCACAATGCTCCATAGCCACCACACACAATAACAGCGTCATACTCTGCACAATCAATCTGAACAATTCGCTTCGATGAAGCCAATAACTTCATCAACGCTCCCCGATCAACCGATAATTGACCATCATTAACTTCAGCCTCAAGATCATATAAAGGGTCAATCGGTGGCATATCACCTTTGACCGAACACGCCGTTACATCAACATCGTAAGCGTCAAGAGCAGCGTAACAAATGGCAAGTTGCACTAAATCGACGCCGGTCATTTCTTTAGTAAATCCTAAATTCCCATGAGATGTGACCATCAACAGTACTTTATACGATGCCATTGTTTTCATTCCTTAGTGTCGATGACTTAATCCTAGTGAATCCGTGCTATTTTTCAAAAAAAAGAGAAGCCTGATGGCTTCTCGATATAATGACATTATGAGCTTAATGCGAGTGTTGGCGTAATGCTAATATTAGGTTAATGCTACGCAAGTAACCCCATGAAATAGGGAATGATGAGAGCGTTAGCTAAATCGATAAAGAATGCACACACTAAAGGAACGACGATAAAGGCCTGATGAGAGTTTCCATATTTTTGAGCTACCGCAGACATATTCGCCATCGCAGTGGGTGTTGAGCCAAGAGAAATCCCACCAAAACCAGAACAAATGACCGCTGCATCGTAGTTCTTGCCCATCGCTGGAAAAATAATCAGCAAGTTAACTAGGATAGCAACAATAAATTGAGCGCCTAATATAGCAAAAATAGGACCAGCAAGATCAACCAACGTCCAAAGCTGCATACTCATCAGTGACATTGCCAAAAACGCACCCAAGGAAATATCCGCTATCAGCGCAATAGAAGGTTTATTTGCAGGCCATCGAGTTCCCGTAATTCGCGGATAGCTATGAGGCACTAAATTCGAGAGAATAATACCAGCGAATAAACAAGTGACGAAAAGCGGTAGTTGCAGCCCTAGATGTTCAACCCCTTCATTTAAGAAAAAACCAACAATAATACAAGTATGGATGGCAAGCATCGCATCGAGAAAATCATAAGAGGTGATTTTAGTATCTGAGGCCGAGTCTGATACACCGACATCCATCGCGTCTTCTTGAGAAGGTTTAAGGTCATATCTCTTGATGAGAAACTTAGCAATCGGCCCACCCATTAAACTCGCCAAAATCAAACCAAACGTTGCACTAGCAATCCCTATTTCCATTGCCGTATCTAGCCCAAACTGTTCTTGTATTTTGGGTGCCCACGCTATCGCGGTTCCGTGCCCACCAATCAAGGAAACCGTTCCGCTAAGAAGGCCAGCGATAGGTTCAAGTCCAAAGGCTGTAGCGACCGTAATACCGGTAATATTCTGAACAAGCATATACCCAATAGTAATCACCAACAGAATAATGAGGGGCTTCCCGCCTTTCATTAGATCACCTAGGCTGGCATTAATTCCAATGGTGGTAAAGAAGTACACGAGTAACACGTCTCGCGCCATTAAGTCAAAGTTAACCTCAATGGAAGTGGCCATATGTAATAAAGCAAAAAGAACCGAGAAAACAATACCGCCTGAAACAGGCTCTGGGATACTAAATTCTTTTAAAAATCCAACCACCTGATTGAGCCGCCTACCAACAAAAAGGACAATGATCCCCATTGTTACCGCCAAAAATGAATCAATATGCACCACGCCATTTTCAATAATCATAATTCTTACTTCCTGTTAGAAACATGTTACCGAATAGCATGCCTGTGTTTGTCGCTCTATCCAACTCTTTTTATTCAATTTTTTCACGAGTCATCCTATTGCGCGAACGGCGCTCTCGGCCCCATATACCTTTTTGGGGGCGCTCAACATCATCAAAAAAATGAGTTTAGTATCCCAATTGCTTGATACGAACCAGTGCTTGATACGAACCAGTTTTTGATTCGAGCTAATGTTTGATACCAGCCCGTATTACACGTACTGCTGCCATCACCGTTGGTTCAACAGCCGACACCAAAGCACCATGGCCCCCTTAGGATGCACATGGCGATAATTTCAACTCACTGTTCTACCCGTTCACCGATACGTAGTGCGACTCAGACTTTTATGCCACATAGCATAAGCAAAATGGTCTCAAGCTCCGCCCAAGGCAGTAATTGACTGTCAATCACTTCAATTCGAGACTCATAGCCTTGCAATGAAATTTCATTAACCGTTACCACTTGATTCGACACATTAAAGGCATAGCAGCCCTTAGTCGTGTTCACTACGGCTTTTACCCGCTCGGCGGTTAAATCGCTCAACATAGAAAATAATTGGTCAAAATCAAATAAATGCTCTGCCCCTACAATCCAACCACAACTAAAGTACCCTTGACCTTTATTTTCTCGGCGTATATATGCCTGTTCTGGCGGTAACTCAAACACTGGTTCCATGTCACTATGGTCATGTAACTGCTGTTCTCGCTCATTCTGAATGGTTGAAGTTAACGCTTCTCTTCGTTCGATATCAAGCAACTCTATAGGCAAGTTACCCTGTTTAACCAGCTGGTGATAAATGAGTGCTGGCTCTTGTACGCTAACCCAATCATTGAAGGTATCGATATCTTCTGAGCTACACTGATCAACTTTATTACCAATCACCACATCCGCCGCGGCGAGTTGGTCATTAAAGTTATTATTAGAGAGATATTTTGTGTCAGATAAATTTCTTGGATCCACCAAGGTGATGGTCGCACGCAGATCGACGTAATTTAGATACTGTTCCGACGTTAAGGTTTTTATCACTTGTTTAGGGTGACCAAGGCCTGTCGGTTCAATAATCAAACGATCTGGTTTTTGACGCAGCAACGCATTAATACCGACCGACATTGGGACTCCAGCAGTGCAGCACATACAGCCACCTGGAACTTCTTTAATCATTGCCCCGCCGTCGGCAAGCATCGCCCCATCAATTCCTACTTCACCAAACTCGTTCACGAGTACGGCCCAATGCTCATTGGCGGGTTTGTTTTTAAGTAAGTTAAGAATCGTCGTTGTTTTTCCTACACCGAGAAAGCCGGTAATAATATTGGTAGGCACTTGAAGTGGCATACAGAATCCAATGAATTGAAATAATGCATTTAGTATAAACGGTTTTCTGCGCTATCACAGAGTGCGCTATTTGAAAATTCACTTCAAATGGTCAACAAAACACCAATTATATGAATACGTTAAAAAAGCGCAGATGATAAACGACAAAAGGCGCACTTTGCGTGCGCCTCGACCCTCGTTACTCAATCGTGAGTTTGCGAATCTCTAAGCCATACGAGATGCTGAGATCATTTACGAGGCAGTAGTATGTGTAACATTTCACATCCAAATTGTACGTAGGGGCTTCAAATCCTCCGTGCTTGTCGAATACATACCCTACGCTTTAACTATGGACCATAATCCTCTAATTACAAGTTTGCCACACGTTTATTTATGTCTAACTGGTCACGCTTTCTAAGCGCACTAATATTGCAATACTACTTTGCAAACTTGTCACTGTTTGTCTATTTCAGAACTCGTATAATTTCGGTTCTAAATCCCCCGTCAAATAGAAAAGGCCCACACTTTTATGACCAAGAGAGAAAAATTTAAGCAGTCACTGCTCGTCAGAGTACCTAGAGAAACCATTAATCAGTTTCTGTCTAGGGATAAGACGCCGGTTTCTGTGCTTTTTCTTTCCTGTATTGTGGGTATATTAGCTGGATTTGTTGGCACATTGTTTGAGCTTGGTGTTCATTTCGTCACTGACACCCGTACTGAATGGTTAAAGGACGAGATCGGCTCAGTACTCCCTCTGTGGGCTTCTGCCTTTATCATCAGCGCCGCATTGGCATTTATCGGCTATTTCCTTGTCCACAAATTCGCACCAGAAGCCGCTGGTTCTGGCATTCCAGAAATCGAAGGCGCAATGGATAACATACGACCAGTACGTTGGTGGCGAGTGCTACCGGTTAAATTCTTTGGTGGCCTAGGAGCACTCGGCTCAGGTATGGTTTTAGGACGGGAGGGACCGACCGTACAGATGGGCGGCAATATTGGTCGTATGGTTACCGATATATTTAGAGTGAAAGATGACGATAGCCGACATACTCTTCTCGCATCAGGGGCGGCTGGCGGCTTAGCTGCGGCGTTCAATGCACCACTCGCGGGTATTATGTTTGTCGTTGAAGAAATGCGCCCCCACTTTCGTTACTCATTAATCTCAATCAAAGCGGTGCTGATTTCTGCTGTTGCTGCCACTATCGTTTTTCGTTCTATCAATGGACAGGGCGCGGTAATCAGCATGCCGCAGTATGACTCACCAAGTATGCAAGTATTATGGTTGTTCCTAGTACTCGGTGCACTCTTTGGTATTTTTGGTGTTGCCTTCAATCGACTCGTCACTCTCTTTCAAGATTTGTTTGTTAAACTGCATAAAAATGATCTAAAGCGTTTCCTATTAACAGGTTCTGTCATTGGGGGTATTTTTGGGCTTTTACTGCTCTACGTACCTGAGTTAACAGGCGGTGGGATTGGCTTAATACCTGAAATCACCAATGGGGATTTTGGCGCAGGATTTCTGTTCATTCTCTTTATTGGCCGTGTATTTACCACACTTATTTGCTTTGGCTCTGGCGCTCCCGGAGGTATTTTTGCCCCTATGCTTGCACTGGGCACTTCTTTTGGTTATGCATTTGGGCTAATGGCACAGCTTATCTTTCCTGATCTCCCTATTGAGCCCGGTGTTTTCGCTATTGCAGGAATGGGGGCGTTGTTCTCTGCCACGGTACGTGCCCCTATCACTGGTATCCTATTAGTCATTGAAATGACCAATAACTATTACCTTATTCTCCCACTAATTATTACCGCTTTGGGGGCAACAATCATTGCTCAAATGCTTGGTGGTCAGCCCATTTATAGTCAGCTCCTTCACCGCACATTAAAGAATACTAAATTGAAACAAGAGGATCTGCCAAGTCGAGAAAACTAGGGCGCAATTTCAAATGAATTGAGATACAATCAGACGGCTAGACTTCTAGTGCTTAACTATCGGCGCTGGCAGTATTCACTTAAATAATCATAGGGAACTGATTAGGTGACGATGTATATAGCTGCTCTAAAACGACTGACTCAGTTTCATAATGTTCCAACCTCACAGGCCTCATTAGCCCTTGGTATTATAGGGCTTGGACATGCTTGGGCGTTGTACTTGCCTAATGTAGGCAAACAAATACAACCGATTCTGGCGAGTATTGGTGCCCTGCTTCTGCTCCCGGTTTTATTAAAATACCTTTTAAATAAGCATATTTTTTCAGCGGATATAAAAAACTCAATTACTGGTAGCTTAATGGCACCAATGAGTATGGCGTTACTTATTCTTTGTGATTACTTAGCATTAATATTGCCACTTATTGCATATCCTTTGTGGTTTGCAGCTTTAACCCTTCATCTCTCACTCGCCGTTTTATTTTTCTTCTATCAATTACGCAGTTTTAAAATTGCAAATATTGTCCCAAGTTGGTTCCTATATCCAGTTGGCTTAATTAGTAGCTCACTCGCAGGTACTCAGTTTGGACATACTGTATATTCTGAGACCATTGCGAGTGTCTGTATTGGCATTTACTTTTTTATGCTACCGCTAGTTCTATATCGCCTCGTTTTTGAAGGCATGCTAAAGAAACGGGCAAGACCAACCATTGCAATTATGGCAGCCCCAATCAATCTCACATTAGCTGCCTACCTAGTGAACTTTGATGAGCCTGATCCGATCCTGACTGGAGCGCTTGCAGGCATCGCTATCACCATGACTCTAATGATATATTTATGTTACTTCCGGCTTCTTAAACTCAAGTTTCAACCCTCTATTGCTGCGATTACTTTCCCCTCCGTTATTAGCTCGATCGCCATGCATAGACTCACCGCCTTTTTCGAGGTTGAGTACCCTCAATGGCACTGGCTTCATAAGTTTGGGTTTCTTGAGCTCACTATTGCTACGTTTGCAGTCATTTGGGTAAGTGTGGGGTTTATTGCTATGTATTGGCCTGAGTTAAAATACTCGAACAAAAAATGACTTTTTTATCAGTAATGAGGCCCAAACGATAAGTCCCACTTTGCCTAGACCCCCAACAGGTATAAGTAAAATTAATATATTAATATAAGTTATAGTTCATTCTGCAAGTATCACCAAAGAATAAGTATTTGGGTGGTGACAGTCATTCTATTATCGGCAATAAATAAGTGCATCGGCCGACATATAATTTCAATTACTCAGAGAATACTGTTATGCATTTAACTCAGATTAAAAAGGCTCTCCCTGACTTTATTACCCAAAAACATGATTTTTTCATAGAAGATCGTATTCATTCTAATGCCGATAAAAAACCGATTATCTGTGGCATGCAACCAAAGGCGGGTGATGTCGTCATGCAGACTAACGATTACCTGAGTCTCAATAGCAATGAAACCATAAAAAATGCACATATTCGTGCCATTCAAGAAAACGACGAAAGCCTATTAATGTCCGGTGTTTTTTTGCTCGGTAGCGATAAAAATCCAGCGTTTGAAACTAAACTAGCACAACTTACTGGATTTGAAAGTTGCCTGGTATCCCAGTCAGGATGGACAGCAAACGTCAATTTGCTACAAGCGATTTGTAATAAAGACACCAATGTATATATAGACTTTTTTGCCCATGCGTCCCTTTGGGAAGGGGCGAGAATCGCGGGCGCTAAGCTGCACCCATTTATGCACAACAACACTCGCCACCTAGCGAGACAGATAAAGCGTAATGGCCCTGGGATCATCTTAGTCGATTCGATATATAGCACCACTGGTACTATCGCGCCATTGGTCGATCTTGTGTCTATCTCTTATGAACAAGAGTGTGCGTTAGTCGTTGACGAGTCCCACTCTCTTGGAACACACGGTCCAAAAGGCGCGGGATTAGTGGCAGAACTCGGCCTCACCGCCCACGTCGACTTTATTACTGCTAGCTTGGCTAAAACGTTTTCGTACCGCGCTGGCGCAATACTTGCTAATAAGAAAACCGCTTACTGCATTCCAATGGTGGCCTACCCTGCTATTTTTAGTTCAGCAATGCTTCCTTATGAAATGAAGCGATTAGATACGACATTAGACGTCATTGTAAAATCAGATGAACGCCGTGCAACGCTACAAAGCAGCGCAGAGTACTTAAATCGAGCGCTACGAAAAATTGGTTTTGATATTCGTAGTGAGTCTCAAATATTTGGACTCGATACCGGCGATGCACCAAATACATTAAAAATTCGTAATTTCTTTGAGAGTCACGGAATTTTTGGTTCCATATTCTGCCCACCCGCCACACCTAATGGTAAGCATATATTGAGGTTCTCGATTAATGCAGAGCACACGAGAGAAGAGCTAGACCGTGTTATCCATGTTTGTCAGCAAGCGTGGGACAACCCTGAATTGATCTTTGACTAACGGTTGAACGTGACTAAAAAGGGCCGTTACAGAACCTAAAAAAGTCTTGTTTACAGCAATGTCTAACCGAAGCGCGAGACTAGTCACGGGCACTTAGTATGCGCTGGCTCGTCCTCTTCTAGTCAAACTACTCGTCCTCTTTTAGTCAAACGAATAGCGCCGTTAGTCAATACTGACCAACGGCGTGGTAAATTTATCGATAGGTTGTCAATTTATTGCGAGTATGATGAGGCATTAATGACGCTTGTTTCACTAGATCCAAGAAGCGACTTTATCGATTAGCTCATCTTTTGGCGTGGGCTTAACAATATAATCGTTCATTCCAAACTCGTTGATTTTGATGATGGTTTCTTCACTTTTATCTCCGGTGTAACCCACGATTGGAATGGACGCATACTCTTCGTTAGAGTCTCTAATCATCCGAGTTGTCGTCAAACCATCAAGTACTGGCATCTCGATATCCATTAATATTAGGTCAACCGACTCTTGCTTTAGCTTATCCAAAGCAACCTGACCATTCTCAGCCTGCAAAACGTGCAATCCTTGCTTTTCTAACATGATCGATGTGATAGAGCGAAGGGAGTGATTATCATCAACGATCATGACCGTTCTTTGAGTCGAGATTTCATTATACGCCGGTAAACTTTCAACTTGTTTGAGCTGATCAAACATCAGGTAGTCCAACGAGTTAGCCGTCTGTTCAAAAAACTGTTGCCACTCGAACAACTCTATCGCGACATAACGTTGAAAATATAAATTTCTCGTGTCCATCGGATCATGTAGAAATGCTATCCTCGCTTCAGTAAAAGACAGTTTACCTTCTAATCGAGACATAAACGCCCAACCTTGGCGATCAAGCCTGCCATCGATTACGATAAGGTTATACTCAAACTGATGCTCTTCGTACTCAGATGCCTCTTCCATTGATACCGTCTTGAGTGCCAGTTCAGTTTGGCTGCTCACTTCACTCAGTTTTTCCTGAATCAACGAATGCGCTTGGCCGATATATAGTAGAGATTTTGATTTCATTAACTCGCGCTTAATATGAGTAATTTTATTGGAAGTATAATGCGGAAACTGAAGTTCAAACTCAGTCCATTTTCCTTGGGTAGAGCGACATTTTATTTTGCCGCCAAACGAGGTCATCACCTTTTTACAAAATGATAGTCCCAATCCAAATGTGCCATTTTTCCCTGTTGTGTAGAAATCTTCAAAGATATTCTTAATCAATTCAGGCTCAATCCCTAAGCCAGTATCTTTAACTAACAAACTATACCCATCACTGGTTTTCTTTGAGCGTATAGTAATACTAAACTTGCCAGTTCCACGATGGCGAAACGCATTTTTAAGCAAATTATAAACCACGTACTTTAGTAGTGTATCACTACCTAAATACTCAAAGTCTTCATCAATCTCTATATGAACCGCTCTACGCTCTGATTCATTTTTGTACGCGTAGCTTGTCACCGCGTTTTCTAAGACCAATTTGGCACGATGCTTACAAAACGTCGATGTTGATACTCTGTTTTTATCAATCGATGTTAACAACAAATCAATGGTTTCATTACCAGCCCAGATGACCTTCATTGAATCATCAATAATGTCATTCATGGTCTGTATTTCTTGTGCATTAAGGTGATAAGAATGTCGATAAGAAGAATTACTGTTTGGTACCACAGAGCGCATCACTTCAAACGATGATAACAACGCACTTAACGGGTTCCTCATTTCGTGGGCTATCCCAGCACCAAACGATTTAGCAATGGAGACTTTAGCTTCATGCTCTGTTTGGTTTCGAAAATAGAATAAATTGCCGAAAACATAAGTAAAGCCAAATATCGGGATGAAGCTGGCTTTATGCGCTAATTCAATGGTGCCGTTAGACGCAAAATACGCCGCCCCCCCAGCCAATACTAGCGATATCACGACCTGCATAAACATCACACGTGTATCGTGAACCAATAAAATATGAATAAAAATCGACGACATGAAGGACAATACCCACACATCAGACCAATTATTCATCAACATCATGTAGAAAAAGAAAAACGGTAAACAAAGCCCAATTGCAAATAGATAATAATGGGGAAGATACCTCTTCAAGTATCTTGGAAGCGAATGACGAAAAGCCAGCAACAATGCCGATGCACTACAAAAAAGTCTTAACCACACGTTCTCGTATGGCTGAGGAAATAGAAATTCCCATACCCAATAATACAACGGGTAGCCTAACCCGCCCATTATCACCACTAGAAATAGGTTCGGCTCTGCATAGTTATAGATTTTTTGAAGTCTACTCATCCAACTCGTCCAAGAGACTGAGGTTAGCGCAACTGGCGAGATTCACGTTTCAAACCCATTGCTTAGAGAAATATGCCAACTCTGTCTTATAATTTTCTTCGATTATCAATAGTATGGCTGAAAACGGATAGTAAATACAACAACGCCTTCATATCTCGAAGGCGTTGTTGTGAAATTAGTCGTGGGCGAGTGAATGAACATCACATTATCGCAAACCATGTAAGAATTCATGACGCGTTGCTGGGATAGATTTAAATATTCCCCCTAATGCCGTTGTAGTGGTTTCACTGGTTGCATCCATGACCCCACGCGATTTAACGCAATAGTGCACCGCGTCGATAGTAACTGCGACATCATCCGTTTCAAGTAGCGTTTGCAACGCCACTAAAATTTGTTGCGTCATTCGTTCCTGTACTTGAGGGCGTTGAGCGAAGAACCTAACAATACGATTGATTTTAGACAACCCGATAATTTTACCACGTGGAATATACGCCACAGCGGCCTTACCATCTATGGTGACAAGATGATGCTCACAGGTACTCGTGACCGTAATATCTTTCACACGCACCATTTCACTGACATTCATTTTATTTTCAATGACGGTAATTTTAGGAAAACGCTCGTAGTCTAAACCTGAAAAAATTTCATCTACGTACATTTTTGCAATACGTTGTGGCGTTTCCATTAAGCTATCATCAGCTAAATCGAGTTGCAGTAACGTAAGAATTTCCCGCATATGATGTTCAATGCGTTCTTTTTTTTCTTCTCGACTGACAGTGTTTGGCAACATTGGTGTCTCTAACCCGCGCTTCGAGAGAGCTTCCTTGACCAATTGTGCTGATTCGCTTAATTCTGACATTTGCATACCTCTTACTAGTCCCGCAAGGGACGACAGGATACTCGGAATCCATTTGAATTACACCCCCATTTTATCGTTAGTTTTGTCGTACCGCCCTTCTTTACTTAGGGGCTACAGGCCAAAAATATGATAAAGTTAGCCTGATATTTGCAATGAATTAGGAATACATATTTTATGGGTTGTTGCGACGCTCCGGGCTTAATGCCAATAGAAGAAGCATTATCAAAAATGCTCACACCGATCAAACCAATTACAGACATCATTGAACGCTCGCTTCCTGAAGCATTAGGATTTGTCCTAGCCGAAGATTTACGCTCCCCGATGAATGTGCCACCTTTTGACAACTCAGCGATGGACGGATATGCCGTTCGTATTGCCGATTTAGAGCAAAGTACAACATTGCCACTTGCAGGCAAGTCCTTTGCGGGTCAGCCATTTGAAGGTATATGGCCCGAGACAACCTGTATCCGAATTATGACTGGGGCAAAAATTCCTACCGGTTGTGATGCCGTGATCATGCAAGAAAATACGCAGGTCAACGGTAATGCCATTACTTTCAATCAAGATCATATCAAGCACAATATGAACATTCGTCCAACCGGCGATGACATAGAGCAAGGGAACGTCGTACTGGCACAAGGTGCTCGCCTAACGGCTCGTGATATTCCGATGATTGCGACACTCGGCTTTAGCCACATCAAGGTATTCAGAAAACCAAAAGTAGCCTTTTTCTCAACGGGTGATGAACTCAGACCGCTGGGTAGTCAACTGCAAGATGGTCAGATATACGATAGCAATCGCTATGGTATCAAGCCTCTTATTGATAATTTTGGCTGCGAAGCCATTGATCTTGGGATTGTCCCAGACTGCCAAGAAACACTGCGCAACACCTTTATTAGCGCTCAACAAGAGGCCGATGTTGTCATTACCTCTGGCGGTGTTAGTGTTGGTGAGGCCGATTACACCAAAGACATCCTTGAAGAACTAGGGCAAATTGGCTTTTGGAAACTCGCAATCAAACCAGGCAAACCCTTTGCTTTTGGTGAACTTGACCATGCATGGTTTTGTGGACTCCCGGGTAACCCGGTATCTGCTGTCTTAACCATGTATGTTTTAGTGCAACCCCTCATTGCAAAACTGGCTGGACATACACAATGGAAGGCACCCGAGTCAATCCCTACGATCACTAAAACCGCATTTAAAAAAGGCCCTGGACGCACCGACTACCAACGTGGTGTTTACTCCATTGTAGATGGCAAGTTTGAAGTAGAATCAACGGGCAACCAAAGTTCCGGTGCGTTCCGTTCAATGAGCTTGGCAAACTGCTTTGTTGTTCTTGAGCAAGACCGAGGAAATGTGTCGGTTGGAGAGACAGTGCAAATCCAACTTCTCAATTCAACACTTTATTGAGGTGGACGTTGTGGATATTCTCTCCGACAAGGAAATGCTTCGCTACAACCGTCAAATCATCTTGAAGAACTTCGACTTTGAAGGGCAAGAAGCGCTTAAACAGTCATCAATCTTGATGATCGGTGCAGGTGGGTTGGGCTGTGCTGCCAGTCAATATTTAATCGCGGCAGGTATTGGTCAGTTAACTGTCGTTGATGACGATAACGTTGAACTCTCTAATTTGCAGCGCCAGATACTCCACACTGATGGCGATATTGGCACGGCAAAGGTTGAGTCAGCGAAGGCATCCCTGCAAGCACTCAACCCCAATGCTAAGATTATTGCTATTCCAGAACGTCTAGGTGATTTAGCGTTATCTGACTTAATACAACAGCACTCACTGGTCCTTGATGCCACTGATAACGTTGATACACGAAATCAACTCAATCGGCTTTGCTTTGAATCGAAAATACCTCTTGTTTGTGGTGCCGCTATTCGAATGGAAGGACAAATATCAGTATTTACCTATGACGACGACCAACTCCCCTGTTATCAGTGTTTAAGTGCGCTGTTTGGAGAAACGTCACTGTCGTGCGTAGAGGCTGGTGTCATGTCACCCGTTGTTGGCATCATCGGTGCAATGCAAGCCTTAGAAGCGATCAAAGTCATTGCGAACTATGGTCAAGTTAAAAAAGGTAAACTATTGTTATTCGATGCATTGACCCTAACTTGGCGCGAACTGGGCCTACCTAAATCCCCAGCCTGCCCAACTTGTCGCTAATGTGTTAAATAGACTCGCCCCCCTCGGTTTAGCATACCATCAGTATTGCTAGACCGACTTTGATGTTGATGACTGTGTAGATTTGACCATGTTAACGCTTAGAAACGCGTGTTTGGCCCTTAGCTTTCCGCGTTACTTTATCTTTGGATCTTAAGGAGGACAATTTGAAATCTTTAAAAGCCGCTTTTATCGTTCTAGGCGCAGGTCTTAGTCTATTGGTCGCTCTTCTTTGGTTTCCTCTAACGCATTCGGTCGCCACAATACAGGGGCAAGTAATCAGTCAAACACTGACACAGTCTTTAGATGGCAATCGTCATTATTTAACCGTTGAACTACCCGATAAATCGACAGTAAGAATCACGACTGATCCCGCACGTCGTTGCCAAATAGGTACACTTGCCACTTTGGATCAATTGCAAAGCCCACTCTCCTCGACAAGCACCTATCAATTGGTTTCTTGTCAGCAGCAATAAAAGGAAAATGCTATGACACTGCCACTGGTCACGCCCACATGGTTATATGAAAAACTGGGTGAAGATGACTCGCTTGTGATTTTAGATGCCAGTATTGAATTCCAGATTCCAATGGAACCAACAAAGGACAACGACGGGGTAATTCCGCAATCTCAGCGCTTTGACTATGACAACGTTTTTTGTGACGCTAGCAGCCCCCTGCCGCATATGATGCCGCCAGAATTGATATTTAACCAATTGGTCTCACAACTTGGCATCACCCCAACCTCGACGATTGTGGTGTATGACAACTCAGGCACATTTGCCTCTCCTCGCGCTTGGTGGATGCTAAAAGCACTTGGGTTAGAGCATGTCTATGTCTTATCCGGTGGACTCCCTGCATGGAAAGCACATCAATACCCCGTTGATACCGCATTTGTTACCCCACAGCCGAGTAAGCTAGAGCAGCCTGTGGATCACAATCGATTTCTTAACTCGGAGCAAGTGTTAGCCATCTCCAATGACCTTTCTCGAACCATTGTCGACGCTCGCTCGCGTGCAAGATTTAACGGCGAGGTAAAAGAGCCTAGAGAAGGCATACGCAGTGGACACATCCCTTCTTCTGTTTGTTTGCCATTTTTAGAGCTCATGCGAAATGGCACATTAAAGCCCATTAGTGAGCTTCAATCATTATTCTCTTCTATTAATGACGATAAGAACACACCACTAGTATTTAGCTGCGGCTCTGGTGTCACCGCTTGCATTTTGGCGCTTGGCGCCTCGATGTGTGGGTATAACAACCTTGCTGTTTATGACGGCTCTTGGACTGAGTGGGGACAGCGACATGACTTACCAATCGAATGCTAATCACGCATTAGCGGTATGAATTGAGCGTCAGTCAGCCCCTTAATAAACATGCGTTAATCCGTTATAAACCGGTGGCTGTGGTAACGCAGCCATTTACCCGTAAGATTCACCTGTTTATAAATCGATAATTTATCGTATACTAACGACATGATAAGATTTTGTTATGGATTAACTCGTGGTAAACACTACTTGGCTACATACTTTTAGAACACTCGTCGAAGTCGGTCACTTTACTCAAACAGCAGAAAAGCTATTCATGACTCAACCCGGAGTCAGCCAACACATAAAAAAACTAGAGCATGATTTGGGCTCTGAGCTTCTTCGCCGTGAAGGAAAAACCTTCGAACTGACTGAGCAGGGGCACATCGTCTATGAGTACGCGGTAAACCTGGCCAAGCATGAACATATGCTAAAAGAACAGCTCAGTTTCGATGACCCACATCAAGGTGCTTTTCACATTGCAGCGCCCGGAGCTATTGCTACCGCTATCTACCCTGAACTTATTTCTCTGCAAACCAAATACCGCGGGCTATCAACACACCTAGAGGCTGGTCCCAACAGAAAAATCATTCAAGATGTCCTTTCAGGGAACGCTGATATAGGCATTGTTACCTACATGCCTAACCAATCTGAACTCACGTGTGAATCCATTGGACGTTTAGAAATTAGCCTTGTGATGCCAAAAGCCTATGTGCCGAGCGCGAGTATTTTGAGTGATATTGAATCTTTGGGCGTCGTCGCCCACCCAGATGCACAGCATTATTTTGAGAAGTTTTTTGAACATAGCGGTGACAAAGCACTGCAAGACTTGGACTGGTCCAAGTTGACTAAAGTGACTTATATCAACCAATTGAGCCAAATTCTTCAACCGGTTGCTATGGGGATTGGGTTAACCGTGTTGCCTAAAGTTGCGATCAATCACTCGGCGTATCAAAATCAAGTGAGCGTTACGCCAACCCCAAACGTTATCAGCGAGCCTCTTTATCTCATCAAAAAGAAACGAAGGGAACTACCGGCACGTTATCAAGCGTTATTAAACATACTCAAAGGTTGGGCGTTTTCTTGAGTCGCTGATAGCGCATAGGTTTGCTGGACGATACACATAGAGCGCCATAAATTGGATGGCCTATCGCTGAATCAATGAATCAGCGATATAGCCAGTACTCATCAAGTTTGGTGGGTTTGACTACCTTCTATATTTCTCATCTGCTCATCAAGGTTCAAGACCGTCAGTGCATTACTCACGCTTGTTGCGATAACATCGATAACGCCAGTTCTGAGTGCTCCAAGCAACGCCATAGGTTTACTATTTTCCGATGCAATAGCAATCACTTCAGAGATCATTCTGTACTCTTCCAACCCTAAACCGATTACGCGATCGCTCATGACGGTATTCGCAGCCCGACCTTGGATATCAAAAAAGTCATAGCCTGCAAAATCACCGACAACGCCTTGGTGAAGCCGTGACTGAACCACTTCATCAGCCGTAAACCACCCTAAATCTACCATATAGCTATTTTCACTCATGTCACCGACACCAACGAGTGCCATATCGGCTTTACGTGCTAAATCCAGTGTTTGCTTAATGGTCGCATTTTGCATAAAGGCGAGCTTTTGCTCCTTATTCTCTGCATAGGCAGGCGCATAGAGCGTTTCCGATGAGCCGCCATAGATTTTCGCTAACTGCCGACAAATATGATCGGCATTAAAAAGACCGCCTCTCGGGTGAATACCGCCGATACCACACACAAACTTACAAGCGCGTGGACTGATGACACCAGTATGATGGGCAACTGCGGATACATTGCGCCCCTGCCCAACCGTGACCACCATGCCCGTCTTCAATGTTTGCGCAAGATAGTTTGATACTAAACCCGCAACTTGATTGCGTTGTGACTGCCCATCCGGCTGGTCTAAGGCAATCAATGCCCGCTTGATGCCAAAACGCTCCATCAGTCGTTGCTCTATTTTAGCGCTATATACTGGGTGATATTTTACTGTAATGTCGACAATGCCTTCGTCTCGTGCTTGTTTCAGGAGGCGCCCGATTTTTGCGCGAGACACCCCAAACTTTTTTGAAATTTCTTCTTGAGTTGCACCATCTTGATAATATGCCACTGCGATTTCAGTGAGTACGTCTGCACTTGTTTCTGAATTATCCATACACTTAGCTCTATTTTCGAGCCTGCTCTACCGCAAACAGGCATACATTGGTTCACACACTGAACATATGTATGAGCATACGACATTCGTGACATTTGCTCAATTGCATTACAATATCTCAGCCTATTTTGTGAGCTAGTCGAGGATAACCACGCCTTTACTGGTGCTAGCCAATCTACAAAAGTGCGCTACCGTTATCAAAAACCGAAAGTAATCGGATGAATGAGCAATTTACCAGGTATATTTTATTGACTTTCAGCCTACATGAGTTAAATATGAATCAACATTTACTCACGAGCCAAACACATGCTCACGCATGAATGCTCGCTGATTAGGATTCTGTTCAGTAGCCAACACACGTGCTACTGATGTCGCCCTTTTATTATGAGACGACCTTGCCTCAACTATAGGAACGTACCGATGAGCAATAAATTAGCGCAACTACGCAAACTGACGACTGTCGTCGCCGATACTGGTGACATCGAAGCCATTCGTAAATACCAACCAGAAGATGCAACGACTAACCCTTCTCTCATTTTGAAAGCAGCACAAATTGCTGAGTATGCGCCTCTTATCGATCAAGCCATCGAGTACGCGAAAGGTCAAAGCCAAGACAAAAACCAGCAACTTCTAGATGCTGGCGATATGCTTGCAGTGAGCATTGGTAAAGAGATCCTGAGTACTATCCCGGGTCGCATCTCAACAGAAGTGGATGCTCGTCTTTCTTACGACACAGAAGGCAGCATTACTAAAGCACGCAAGCTTATTAAGATGTATAACGATGCCGGTATTTCTAATGACCGCATCCTAATTAAACTTGCGTCAACATGGGAAGGTATTCGCGCAGCTGAAGTGCTAGAAAAAGAAGGCATTAACTGTAACCTAACGCTTCTTTTCTCATTCGCACAAGCGCGTGCATGTGCGGAAGCCGGCGTCTTCTTAATTTCACCATTTGTTGGTCGTATTATGGACTGGTACAAAGCGAAAGAAGGTCGTGATTTCGACGCACAAGAAGATCCAGGCGTTGTATCGGTCACCTCTATCTACAACTACTATAAAGAGTATGGTTACAACACAGTCGTCATGGGGGCGAGCTTCCGTAACATCGGTGAGATCCTAGAGCTAGCTGGCTGTGATCGTCTAACCATTAGCCCTAACCTACTGCAAGAACTAGAAGAAGCAGAAGGCGAAGTCGTTGAGAAGCTGATCGATTCTAAAGGCCAAGCAGCACGTCCTGCCGCTATGAGTCACGCTGAATTCCTTTGGGATCATAACCAAGACCCAATGGCGATTGAAAAGCTAGCAGAAGGCATTCGCAACTTCGCTATCGACCAAGGTAAGCTTGAAGAGATGCTTGCAGCAAAACTATAACCCAATTCAAAAAGGCACTGATAACAGGTGCCTTTTTTATTACCATTTATAAATTTTGGAAGACACCATGAATCGTAAACAACTCGCTAATGCTATTCGAGCTCTAAGCATGGACGGCGTACAACAAGCCAACTCTGGTCACCCTGGCGCACCTATGGGTATGGCTGATATCGCCGAAGTACTTTGGCGTTCACACCTAAACCACAACCCGTCTAACCCAGAGTGGGCTGACCGCGACCGTTTTATCTTATCTAACGGTCACGGCTCTATGCTGATTTACTCTCTGCTTCATCTAGCAGGTTACGAGCTTTCAATCGATGATCTGAAAAACTTTCGTCAACTCCACTCTAAAACACCAGGCCACCCTGAGTACGGCTACGCACCAGGTATCGAGACAACAACCGGTCCTTTAGGGCAAGGCATCACGAATGCCGTTGGTATGGCGATGGCAGAAAAAGCGCTCGCC
>NZ_JAKRRY010000004.1 GCF_026191675.1 Vibrio qingdaonensis
TTTGCTGCTTTACCAAAGGATAGGGATATTTTAGGATGAAGTTAAATGATAAATATTTTTTTAGTATGAGTTATTTAGATAATGAAATTACCTCCATTGAGAGCGGTACACTGCTTTGAATCCGTCGCTCGAAACTTAAGTTTTTCGACTGCGGCGGCGGAACTGAGTGTGACGCAAAGTGCGGTGAGCCATCAGATCCGTCTACTTGAGGATTACTTAGGTGAAATACTGTTTATTCGGCAAGGGAGGAAATTATCCCTATCGGAAAGTGGAGAGCAGTACCTAGAAGAAGTGAGCCCTGCTATCGCTTCCATTGCCAAAGCGAGCCAGAGAATTAGAGAAGGTGAGCAAGGGACAATCCGTTTGGCGTTATACAGTTCCCTTGCGGTGAAATGGCTTATACCACGCTTATCGGAATTCAAGCGACTCTACCCAGATATTGAGCTAACACTAAACATGGTGGCAGAGGATCCCGATCTTTCCGATAAAACGGGAGATTGCTTTATTACCGTTGAACAACCTACGCGAAACTACGTGGCCGTGCCGCTTTATAATGAAGTCCTTTATCCGGTTTGCAGTCAAAAAATATGGAAAGAAATCCACGATAAACCGTTACCAGAGGCGATTTGGGATTATCCCATACTGTCAACCGATTCGGTATTTAGAGAAAGGGGGAGAGATTGGAAAAAATGGTGCGAAGCAGGGGGAATTGAGTTACCAAAAACCATCGATATGCAGCATTTTAGTCATATGTTGCTTGCAGTAGAAGCGGCTAAATATGACCAAGGAATCACATTTGCTAATGGCTATATGGTCACGGAGCGCGATCTGCAAGATTTGGTCATGATACCGTCACACGGTTTGGAAACCGGGGATCATTTCTACTTTGTTTACAAAAATAGCCGAGCCCGTCAGCCTGAAATCAAAAAATTGGCTAACTGGTTGCAGCAACAATGCGTCTAAGAATGCGTATCTCATTACGTTTAATAATACGCGAACTTAACCCCCAAGATAGCACAAGTGACGGTCTCTCCTGACACAACGCGATAGACTGTGTGAGCGTCAGGAGATTTCGGTTAAACCATCTCTTCTACGTGATGGATGTTATGCAGCAGTTGCAGAACTTTGTCGATAGAAAAATGTTTGTCGACGGCTAAGGTAAATTCACACAGTGCGACTTTAATGATCAACACGTTTAATTCAGGGAAGTTGGGGTGGGGTTCCAATGCAATACTTTCGATAAGCCCCAAGCGTATAAAGGTGTGACCAAATTTGTAATTGGCATCCTTGATATCAATAATGTGCTTACCCTGATTGGCGATGATTAAATCAACACCATCAGTCATTATCATCGAGCGAAGCAGTTTGTATTGTACGAAGTTATGGTACAGATCCATCAGACTACTGCGTTTGCGCTCGGTGAGCGACAGCTCGCTTTGATAGGCCAAAATGTGTAAAGGATCGATGGGCTTTTCAGTACCGCAATAAAAACTGTAGGTCACTTTGTCGAGTAAGCTGTGATCATTCAACTCGTTAGAAACTGGGTAATGCTTACGTGGTGAAACCATTTCCCGTAGCAGTTTGATGACATGGCTCGCGACGTCTTGAGAAACAAGGTTGTACTTGATCACCATCTCACCTTGAATGGACTGCAATCCGATATAGTTATCAAGTAAATCTCCTCCGTGAGTGAGAAAGAGCACGTCGGTATACCACATTTTTTCAGCCTGAATGCGTTCCCCATCAATCTTTAGATGCAAAATAAAGTCATTTTGAATGATGACGACTTCAGGATAGAGCAACATGCCTGGTTTCATGTTCCTTCTTTCTTGGTGAACTGGAATTTTGAAGCTATAGACGGCATCGTCAAAGAAATGCTGTTGCTCGGAAAATTGCGGAGGAATATCTTGTTCTGACCGGATTTCGACCAACCAAGGGCCGAACTGGTCATACTCTTTTTTTAGGTCGTACATACCTTACCTTCCTTGCTGTCTAGTAATTAATCAATACAACTCTATGTAAAATAATAGCACTTTGTTGTGATCTTTCTCGAAAGACACCAGAAAGGGTATGGATATGAGCGGAAAATTAAAGGGAAATGGCGCGTTCCGGGCTCCTAGAGATCGATATGAGATTGGTGTGAGGAGGGAAGGGACAGGAGAAAGAGGAAACAAGAGAAATGGCCTCTTGTTTCCATGTTTAGTTGGGCTTCTTTGTTTGGAATGAGTTATTCGTAATGAGTTGTCTGAAGTTAGCTGCTTAGGCAGCCCTTAGTTAGAAAAATACTGCTGCGCCAAGGAAGAAGTGAGTGTTCCTGCCATAATAGTCATGAACCCCACCTGTTACCCAATTTGTTGAGTTGTTTAACGTGACAGCATCAGAGTATGACTCTAGGTAGAGCTCTCCCCAAGGAACAGGCGCCCATGCGGTGCCGAGGTTAAACATAGAGGTTTTGGTGGCAACGGCGTTGGTGGTGTTGTCTCGCTCAATGCCAAACTCGTACCCACCATAAATGCGCACAGAATCGGAAACGTATAGGTTTGCGCCTAGACCAAAGTTGTCGGTGGTGGTATTTAAGTCGGTGCCACCGGTGCCGTTGCGCGCTTCAAATCGTTCAAATCGAGCAGACAGGGAAGCGTCGCCGTCTAAGAAGTGCTGCTCTACACCAAGTGCCAATTGTTTAATATTGGCATTATTTAGTGTGATCTCTTGGTTTGCATCGCCGAGCAAATCAATCACCTTTCCTGAAATATCGTTGGCTTGGTTATAGGCCGCGACAAAATAAGTCCCAAGGGACGTTGTGTAAGTAGTGGCGGCGCCAAACCCACTATCGATGGTGATTTCGTCACTCACAGCTGGCAGAAATGCACCAAAGTTCAGACGGTTACCAAATCCAATGTGGTCTTCGGACCGCTTGGCTTGGTATTGCAGCCCAATATAGAAGTTATCGGTTTCTTTCTTCCATATCAGGGTGTTTTTAGTGCGGCGACTACCCAGTTGGTCTGACTGCATCATGTTTAATCCGCCAGCAAAATAGGCGTAGTAACCGACGTCGGATTTTACGTAGGGGCTTTCTTGGCGACCAATCGTAATGTCGCCATAGGTCGTATGGCCAAAGCCTACATAGGTTTGTCGTTGGGCTAAAGCGACATCGGATTCATCGGATTGGGTGCCAAAGTTGACATCGTATTCAAGTTTAACAATGGCGCGATAATCTCCGAGGGTATGGGTGATGTCAAATCCAATCCAAGAGCCGGGATCTTCGATGTAGAGGTTGCCAGACTCGTAACCAATGGCATCGCCACTGCCCATTGGAGATTCTGGGTCATAATGATAGCTGCTCAAATGCGCGGCAATGGCACCATACATCGTCAGATCTGTGTTGTCATCGCTGTAGAGCTCCACTGCAGTGGAAGAAAAAGTTGCCAAAGCTAGTAGGGAAAGGGCGTGCGAAAAATTTAATTGCTTCATATTTTTGTACTTATATTAGGTAATTAAAAGCGAGTGTTTGTTTAAAACACCAGCGACTACTTTATTAATTAGATAATACTTTGATTATTGATATGTATAATATTTGTTAATCTGATTAACGGCCTTAATAACCAATAATTATCGCAAGCAGTCTATTAATAAAATGCCATTGTATTCATGAGGTTTATCACAGTTTATTTTTTTATAAGTTTTTATGCATTCGATTATCACGGGGTAATTGAGGCGTTGTATTGATAAATTGAATTGATGATGTGATTTTTATCATTACTGGTAGTTATAACGAGTTTGAGGTGAATATGAGTGATTTGGAGTATTGTTGAAGAGATGTAAAAAAGCCCTTAAGAGAACTTAAGGGCTGAATTGGTCGTTACGTTTTATCTAGATTAGGCTTAGAAGAATACGGCTGCGCCTAGGAAGAAGTGTGTGCCTTTTGACTCTGCACCAATTTCACCGGTCGTATAGTTAGCTGCTTTGTTTAGCTTAAGATCATCAGTGTAGCTCTCTAGGTACACTTCACCCCATGGTACTGGCGCCCACGCTGTACCAATATTAAACATTGAGACTTCTGAAGTAGTTGAATCTGTTTTATTATCCGTTTCCTTGGCCATTTCATATCCACCATAAATACGTACACTCTCAGATACATATAGGTTGGCACCTAGGCCGAAGTTATGTGTGCTACTGTCAAACGCGTTAAGACCATCTTTAGCTTCGAATTGCTCAAATCGAGCAGATAACGATAAAGCACCGTCCATTAGGTGCTGTTCAATAGCGATAGCATATTGCTTAATGTCTGCGTCTGTTGCTGTGATATTTCCTGATTGCGTTACACCATAATCACCTTCTGATAGGTAGTCGTACATTTTACCGTTGATACCATTCGCTTGGTTGTAAGAAACGGCCACGTAAGTTGCAGTGTCAAATGTATAAGTTACTGCAGCACCGAATCCATCATCGATTTGGATTGCAGGCCCGTATTTCAACTCAGTACCGTCGAACTCACCACCAACCAAGAAAGAACCAAAGTTCAATCCATTACCAAACTTAATGTTGTCTACAGAACGTTTCGCTTGGTATTGAAGACCCACGTACAAGTTGTCAAAATCGTGTTGCCATACAATCGTGTTTGGAGAGCGGCGGCTTCCCAACTCATCGGATTGCATCATGTTTAAACCGCCTGCCCAGTAGGCGTAGTAGCCTTTGTCTGTTTTCATGTACGGGCTTTCTTGGCGACCAATGGTCACACTACCAAAGTCTTCATGGCGGAATCCTGCATAGGTGATTCGGTCACTAAGTGCTTCTTGTTCCGTAAAATCGGCGTTGATATCCGTTTTGGTGCCAAAGTTCACATCCCACTCTAAACGTGCCAGTGCTGACCATTTACCGATAGTGTGCGTTACATCAAAACCAAAATAAGAGCCTGGATCTTCAATATGGGTGGCATCGCTGTTGTAGTCGAGACCTGCAGGGTTACCAATAATCGTTGATTCATCGTAATCGTACTTGCTGACTTGTGCAGCAATTGCACCTGTCATATTAACAACGGTTCCTTCGTTATTATAAAGCTCAATCGCGCCAACTTGTGAAGCGGCAAATACACTGATTGCAAGCGTAGAAAGTTTAAATAGACCTTTCATAGTTAGTTCCTTTTTATTGTTATCCATTTTTGGAGTTTATTACCCCATTTAAAAATAGGTTCTATTTTTAAATACCACTGTTGGGGGACAGGTTTACATATTGCTAGTATTTCAGTTTTGTATATTTTTCTTGTATTCCAATTCGCGAATTCATCTACGCGTCATTTGAGTTAAGTGTAAAATATTTCTTTCAAACAGGTGTTTAATCTAGGTCACATAAATTGGACCGATGTTTTTTTAACTATTATGTTTGTCAATAGTTGAGAGGGGGTAACTGACAGGAAATAAGATTGGTGTTAACTGGATGTTTCTCGTTATAGGTGCGTTGTTATTGTTTTAGGTTTTTGGATTACTTCTGTGAATGATAAAAATAACTCTTTCGGGTTGTCTGCTAATGGGTCTTCCTCGGTTGCTGGCCTGCTGGCCTGCTGGCCTGCTGGGTATTTGATTGCTTGCTGGGTATTGGTTGAGCATTGGCTGGGTTGATGGTTTTTTACCTTTTGTGTGTCATTTTTAGGTGCGGTGGCGCGGGGATAAGGGTGTTATTCACTAAATGCGGTAATTATCCATTGAGGGCAATGTGAAAGCAGCTTAGGATATCGCTAGGTAAAATAAGGAGTAAACCTATGGTTTCAACAGCGGTTTCAACATCAGCTTCAAAAGCAGTTTCGAAAGTCACCACTGCGCCAAGTGGGCCAGAGCTGTCACAGTTGGTTCAGGGGTATTGGCGACTAGCTGATTGGGGTATGACCCCTCAGGAACGATTAACCTTTCTCAAACAGCATATTGAACTCGGTGTAACAACGGTTGATCACGCCGACATTTATGGCAATTATGAATGTGAACAGTTGTTTGGTGAAGCATTAGCGCTAGATAGCCAAATCAGGGATGAGATTCAAATCATCACTAAATGCGATATCAATTTATGCAGTGAAAAATTTGCTGCTCGCAAAATCAATCATTACGACACCAGTGCAAAACACATCTACCAGTCTGTAGATAATTCCTTGCAGCGACTTGGGGTTAATGAGATAGATGTGTTGTTGATACACCGCCCAGACGTATTAATGGATGCCGATGAAGTGGCAGAAGCGTTTACTGAACTGCATAAAGTCGGCAAAGTGAAGCATTTTGGTGTGTCCAATTTCTCACCTCGTCAATTTGACTTGCTGCAGTCCCGTCTTAGCAAACCATTAGTGACCAACCAGGTGGAAATCAATCCACTGAACTTTGAAGTGGCTCATGATGGTACGCTTGACCAGCTACAGCAACTTCGCGTTTCTCCAATGGCGTTGTCAACACTGGCTGGTGGCGAAATATTCTCCGGACAATCTGAGCAAGTACAACGTGTTCGCGGTGAATTGGAAGCGATTCGTCAAGAGGTGGGTGCGAGCAGTATTGATCAAATTATTTTCGCTTGGGTGAAGCGCTTGCCGTCAAAGCCCCTGCCTATTGTAGGCTCAGGTAAAATTGATCGTGTTAAAGCGGCGGTAGAGGCAATGGATATTGAGCTTACCCGTGAGCAATGGTATCGAGTTTGGGTGGCGTCTAAAGGCCATGGTGTGCCATAAGCATCATTCGATAAAAGTGCATTAACAAACAGAGACGAATTGAATTTTCTTAACGTTTCCGTTTAGTGCCTTAAATACAACCGCACGTGCTAGGTCTAACTACCTAAATGAAGTGACTTCATTATGCTGTGCGGTTTTTTGTGCCTAAAATCTGAATCCTCCCTTTACCCTTCAATAAAAGACGACGGCTTTATCAGTTTATTTCTTTGTTTCTTTCTCTATGTATTCTTTACCATAGAACCATAGAACCATAGAACCATAGAACCATAGAACCATAGAACCATCTTAGAAACGAGTATGTCGTTAAAGTACGCACTCTGATTGTTCTTTTTTGTATTGTTATGTTATAACGTAACAAATTTACGTAATTCGCTCATTACCTATGTTGTACAGACCCTTTCATTTAGCCATTAGCCTAATTTGTTTCACTGTTATTCTTGTTGGCATGACACTCACCAGTGGTCGATCTTTTATTGCAGATGCCTTCTCACTCGCTACTTACCCGCAGAACGACGACTACACGGTAAAAATCACCCCGTTTGATACCAAGCTTTTACTTGATTCAGATCTTGAATCGGTATCAGAGCTCAACATGGCCAATGTTGAACGTATTCATTACCGTATTCAATCCGGCGACTCGTTAAGTACGATTTTCGAAACACTGGCCCTGCCGCTCGCAACGATACCTGAACTGTTGTCGGCGGATATCTCAGATTTAAAGCTCGATAATCTTGTGCCAAAGAAACGCTTAGAGTTTGTTGTCGATAGGTCAACAAGTCAGCTTATCGCACTGACTTATCACCATAGCCTGGTTGAACGATCAGTCTATTCTCGTATCAGCAATGATGAAGAACCAAACCAAACACTGTTTCATTATGACTTCATAGAAGAGCAGGGGCAGTGGAAACCACGTATGTACATAGGCGAAATTGTTGGAAGTTTCTCTGTATCTGCCAATAAGCAAGGGTTGAGCTCTCGCCAAATCGCAACCATTAGTCGTGTTATGGCTGAAAAAATCAATTTTTCCCGTGATTTAAGGCGTGGAGACAAGTTTGAAGTATTGGTGAATGAACAATATCTAGGCTCGTATTCAACTGGAAACTCCGAGATACAAGGTGTCCGCTTTTATATAGGTAAAGATGTTGTGTCCGCCTTTTTAGCGCGAGATGGTCGATTCTATGATCGTGACGGAAACAGCTTAGAGCAAGCTTTCAATCGATACCCTGTTGCCAAAGAATATCGCAGGATCACATCGCCTTTTAATCGCGACAGAAAGCACCCAGTTACGGGAAGAGTCTCACCTCATAATGGTACCGATTTCGCGACGCCGGTAGGGGCGCCAATCTACTCGACAGGGGATGGTAAAGTGTTGGCGCTAAGGAAGCACCCATACGCGGGAAAATACTTAGTGATTGAACACAATAGTATTTATACCACACGTTACCTACATCTAAGCCGCTTTCTCGTTAAGAAGGGCGATGTAGTTAAGCGCGGGCAGAAAATTGCGTTGTCTGGTGATACCGGTCGTCTAACGGGTCCGCATCTTCACTTTGAGGTGCTAGTGCGCAACCGGCCCGTTGATCCGATGCGGGTAGATTTGCCATTGGCACAATCGCTAGCCGATAAAGAGCAGGACTCATTTTCGATGCTGATCGCCACTTTTGACGATGTCTCTTCACAGCAATGGCAGCGTCGCGGCGACGATCTGGCGGCTCGACATGCTTCTTAGTATGGGGCGCATACATAGGATGATTGGTCATCGAAAACATCGTGCAATAAAGCTCGTTCGGTTATTTTTGTTAGTGATGGTGCTGTCACCATTTTGCTACGGTCATCCACACTCTTGGATAAGCCATACCTTAACTATTCATGGAGAAGGTACTCGTGTAGATAGCCTCGAAATGGAGTGGGTGTTTGATCCTTTTACCAGTGCTTATGCATTGGATGGCGACTTTTCTATCTTCGAGAGTGAGGAGCGTGCATCACAAGAAGCACGGCGTTTAATGTCGAATTTGCTTAATACCCATTATTTTACCTATCTGTATCTGAATGGTGAGCCACTTAAGTTTCGAATACCTACATCGTACTCTTTAAAAAAGCGTGGTAAGAGAATGGTATTGGTATTTTTGCTTCCGCTTTCTAAATCAGTTGAACTTTCCACGCAGAGCTTGGCTATTCAGACTTATGACAACACCTACTTTATTGATATTGCGTGGAAATCTTCACGGGCGATCAAGCTAGATTCGAGTGTCGCTTCTCAATGTCACGTCGGCTTAGCACAGCCCTCGCCATCGCAAGACATTCAAAATTACGCCATGTCGCTCGCAAGAGACAGCGAAGAAGATGCGGATCTGGGCCAGCACTTTAGCCAAACGGTGAGTATCTATTGTGGTAAATAATCGACATCGAATTAAGTTTGCTTGCACGATAGTGCTTTTAAGCGTGTTGCTGATAGGTGGACTGTATTGGATTGCCGAGAACTGGGTTTACCTGCGTTGGAGTTTTCAATCGCTGCAACGGACGTTGTTAGAGCACCTCA
The DNA here is from genome assembly GCF_026191675.1 of Vibrio qingdaonensis. GTDB lineage: Bacteria > Pseudomonadota > Gammaproteobacteria > Enterobacterales > Vibrionaceae > Vibrio > Vibrio qingdaonensis. The sequence continues at coordinate 9,240 of NZ_JAKRRY010000004.1, forward strand.
CTGACGCCCTTGAAGTGAATCAGCCAGAAGAAGGGGAGCAATGGTTCAGCGTAAGTGGCTGGAGTGGCTCACAATGGTGGGTGGTTCTTGCGGTTTGTGGCTACGGTTTTGTTCACTCACTGGGTCCTGGTCATGGTAAGTCGGTATTGCTTATTGCTATGCACGCCTCTAAACCGACGCTACGCCGGATAGCGGGTTTTGCTTTGGCAATCAATGTCGTGCAGGGTCTTAGTACTTGGCTGGTGGCATCTGCCTTGCAGTGGGTTTTAGTCTTAGGGTTTAAAGACACCATAACGTTAGTGGGCAATCTTAATCAGTGGGTTGGTGCAGGGATGCTCGCAATCGGGCTATTTGGCGTACTTAAACGAGTGGTATTTTTGTTGAGGCAAAGCGATCAAGTAAAGCAGATTGAACCGTCCATGCTATTTACTAGCAGAGCGTCCAATATTTCGTCGTCCTATTGGGTGATGCTGGTTGTGGCGCTTCGGCCATGTCTAAGTACTAGCCTGATATTTCTCTATACCGCTATGTGGTTCGAACAATCCATTGCAAATCTATTGTTAATTGCCAGCTTTGTGGGCAGTTTTTTATCTTTGCTGTTGGTCTCTATTTTAGCGCTAAGTGTCCAACGCCGTTTTGTCGTTCAAACAAAAGACAACGGGGCAGAGTCACTAGCGCATCAAAACTGGCAAAGTATAACCGTGCTAGCAATCAACCTCTTTTATATGGGGTTAGGCTGGACATTGTTAGTAAATGCAAAGGTGACAATGTCACCGATATTCTAGTGGTATGATTTTGAGGTAGTGCTTTAACTTAAGGCGCGGGTCTGTCTCGAGAGACAGGGTTGGCGAATACAAAAACGCTCTCATGAAAGAGAGCGTTTTATTGAGTGACTTTTGAGCGGATAGTGGTATTAACTAGCGCTTATTCTTCAAATAGCGCTTACGGCGTTCTTCTTTTTTCTTAATTTTCGCTTCTGTCTTACGAGCTTCTTCAATCTCGACTTCAATCAACTCTTTGGTGATCATTTCAGGCAGCTCAAGCGTAATCTGTCCAAGCGTGCCACTGCGTAGCTCATGCAGCAAAATCTCAGAAGCTTTGTGAAGATTGACACGACCACCGGATTGCAGCGCACCACGCTTCTTACCAATCAACTCCATGAGTTCTAGGTCAGATTCTGGTAGCTCTTCATCAATTTGGTAGCGATCTTTAAGTCGCTCTGCATAGTACTGCGCAAGGTATTCAACTGTATAAAAGGCCACTTCATCGTATTCAATCGCGGTATCTTTTACTGCACCGGTAGCCGCAAGGCGGAATCCACTGTGCGGGTTTTCCACTTTTGGCCACAGTACTCCTGGGGTATCAGATAGCACGACCCCATTTTGCAGGTTGATTCGTTGCTGGCGGCGAGTAACCGCAGGCTGGTTACCAGTAACGGCGATAGTGCGACCCGCAAGGCTATTAATGATGGTGGATTTACCCACGTTAGGGATACCCATGATCATGGTACGAATGTTTTTACCAATCGCTTCGCGATTTGGAGCCAGCTTTCGACAAAGCTCAAGGATTTGCTGCACTTCATGCTGATTACTGGTGGTAATCGCAATGGCTTTCACACCTTGCTCTTTTTCTAAGTGTGCAATCCACAACTCAGTTTTTTCTGGATCGGCTAAGTCACGTTTGTTCAACACTTTAACGACCGGCTTATCGCCTCTTAGGCTCGCTATTGTTGGGTTCTCACTACTAAAAGGGATTCGAGCATCAAGGACTTCGATGATGACATCGACTTGCGGAATCACTTCCTCAATTTCTTTAAGTGCCTTGTGCATGTGGCCCGGAAACCATTGAATGGACATGAATGAAACCCTCAGTGTTAAATTTTTTGCCCATTTTAGGGGGATCGTAGAGATAGTAAAGGGCTAGCGGTGTTTGATTGCCATTTATTGCTAAGAAAAATCTAGTAGAGGCTTTGTCTGTGATGTTGAGATACGCCCCGTATTTCGAGTTAAAACAGGCGATTGAAGGGAACTGTATACTTTTGTTCTGCTTTGTTGAGTTGTAATGAGCTGTAATAACCCTTTCGTTCCTCTTGTATTAGTTTTTGAAGATAGTTTTTAAAAAAGTAGCAGCCGATAAAGGAATGACCATGAGTCAACAATCAAACCACATGAGTGTTAATGAGCAAGATGGGTTCTCTGCCAAAGGGATGCAGAACATTCCAGTCTTAGAAACATGGAAAGGCGGGGTTGAGCGGTATAGCACAGAGGACAAGCTTAATACGCGACTGAAGAAAAAACCTTCGCTAAGGGTTGCGCTAAAACAGTCGGAAACGGTTTAACCCTTTTAACTAACGGAGATAGGTAAGATTATGAAAATGTGCAATTTTAGTTTGTTGATTGCGGTTTCGATTGGTTTAGTAGCTGGCAGTACCCATGCCGCGGATACTATAGAACAGCAAAAAATAGACAGTAGCTTGATAGGAGAAAGGATACTGGCGATGGAGGCAAAGGGTCTACTTGATTTGATTCCGTATCAAACGGGATCCGAACTCGTTTATCCTGAACCTGTAGCGGATAGTGTTAACGGTGCTGTGAATTTGCAGCAAGGGTGGACACTAGCATCACAGCAAGAATTTTACTATACCACCCAAGGTTCCCAGATCCTTCCATATAAGTGGTATTTACACTTAGAGCAGAGTGACAGCGTGGCGCTTTTTCGCAGTGATGCCAATATTCAACAATATGGTTATATCGCGAGTGAGGCAAGCGAACTGAATCCGGATGGTTTAAGTGTTGGCTTTGCAAAAGATGTGGGTAGCGATGGAAAAGCGTGGGTGGGGTTAACCTGTGCAGCCTGTCATACAACGGAAGTTACCTACCAAGATTTGCGAATGCGGATTGATGGTGGGCCGACAATGGCGGATTTTCAGACATTTAATGTCGATTTGGTGGCTGCACTAACCGCAACGTTAGCTGATCCTGAAAAATTTTCCCGCTTTGCTGACAACATGTTGCTAGACAAGAATACATCAAGCTCCGAACAAGCGGCATTAAAGAAGGCGTTGCAGGAACAAATTGTCGTATTGAGTAATCGTAACATGATCAATGTCCCTAACGACCAACAAGTACCCTACGGTTATGGAAGGCTAGACGCGATCGGTGCGATTTTCAATCAAGTTTTGAGTGTTTTTACTGCTGAGCCGACGAATGCTCGCCCAGCAAATGCGCCAGTCAGTTACCCCTTTATCTGGGGGACGCATCAGTCTGATTATGTTCAGTGGACGGGATTTGCGCCTAACGGGCCGTTAAGTATTGGAGCTTTGATTCGAAATGGTGGCGAGGTACTTGGGGTTTATGGAAAAATCGATATCAATAGCCAGAGTCATGGGCTTGGCTATAGTAGCTCGATAGACTTTAACGGATTGGGCCTATTAGAAGCTCGCGTTGCGCAGCTGAGATCCCCACAATGGCCGAGTGAAGCAAAGTTAGCGGCATTCCAGATTGATACAGACAAAAGCCAAGCAGGGAAAGCTCTGTATGATAAAGAATGTGCAAGTTGTCACACTACTGTTGCGCGTGCTGACGAAGGGCAAAATTACCAAGCCGTGTTAACGCCGCTTTCGGAAATACAAACCGACTCTCAAGAAATCTTAAACTTAGTGGCGTTGAGAAACGCTGATAACTACCAAGGTCGTAAAGAAGCAATCGTGGCGGGGCCAACGATAGGGTATACCACTCTTGGTCTTAATCCGTTGGTGAATTCTGTGGTTGGTAGTGCTATCGATCAACTTGAAGATGCCGCACGAGCCGCATTCGTACAGTATATGGGAGGCAAGTTAGCGGCTAATGAGAACAACGGAATTAACGTATCTGATAAAGATAAAGCACTCCAGCAAGCAGAAGTGGTCGCTGAGTTTGCGGCTCTCAAAGATGCTTATGGTGAGCTCATTAAGGTGTATAAAAGGTGTGAGGCGTATCGAGCTGGTTCAACTAAATGTTCTCAAGCGCTTGAGCTCACGATTAAATTGGTGAAAGGCAAGGCGCTAGCCAAAGATATAGACAGTCAAATAACCCAGTTTTTTGAGTCCCAAAAACCGAGTCCAGTTAACGAAGAAGTCCTAACAGGACAGGTATATAAAGCACGGCCACTTAATGGTATTTGGGCAACGGCTCCGTATCTACATAATGGGTCAGTATTGAGCTTGATGGAGTTGCTTACTCCGCCAAAAGAACGTTTAAAAACATTCTACGTAGGAAGTCGCGAACTTGATCCTGTTAACGTGGGTTTCGTCAATGAACAAACGGAGCACTCTTCACTGCTTGATACGTCTTTGTTGGGTAATAATAATCAGGGCCATGTGTATGGCACACAACTGTCCGTTCAAGAAAAGCAAACGTTAGTGGAGTATATGAAAACGTTGTAACGAAATACTTACTCGTAGCGGTACGCCTATCGTTGACAATGCTCAGTATTAAATGAGCATTGTCTTTTTCATCGATCTCACTTTTTAGTTTGTGAGTTGAAGAAAACAGATTCACAGTAAAAGAATAATAAGGCCCCTAACCAATAAAGACCCACCACCGAATGCATTTGATGGGTCTTAAGCCTATTTTATTGGCAAACCGTACTCCAGCTGTTGTCGCTGCCGGGTATGGTTTGAGTCCAGTATTTGGCTTGGTAGATACTGTCTTGATACACCATTTTATCACCACTGCTTGCGTGACTCGGGTTACCTTGCCAGTCTAGCTGTGGCCAATTTGGATAGACATCAATACCGGTAACGTCGCAAGTACCACCTCCGTTTCCCCCACCAGTATTGCCATCGACTTCACCCGTCACTTTAAGCGTGACAGAAGAGAAGCTTGAGTAACCTTTTAACATGACAAAGTAAGTATCGGACGTTGGAGTAGTGTATTGGCATGACTCTGCGTTACCGCTTTTATAAGGGCGGCAATCATAGCGAGTTGAGCTGGCTTTTTGACCCGGGTTAACATAAAGATCGACGTCGCCAGAACCGCCACTGGTAGAAATAGACAGGTTTTTGGTTCCTGCTGGCACAGGGATAGAGAAGTGAATCTCCGCAGACGATGAACCCGCTAGCCCAGACTTGGTTTCGCCGATGGCTATTTCCTTGGATGTTGGGGGATCAACTGGGCCGCCATTACCAGAATCAATAATGCTGAGTCCGTTGGTTGCTTTGCTTAGAACAAGGGAGTCTCCTATGTCACTGGCTGACCACCACTGAATACTTCCGGGCAGCATTAATGGGTCGAGGTCTCGCTGTGATTTCGTTAGTGTCTCTGCGCCTGAGCTAAATTGTGCGGTGCGAACCGTGAGTTTTTCTTGCGTGACACTGATAACTTTAAACTGCTGGATACTGGCAAAATCGATTGTCCAACTTTTAGGATCATTGGCGGAACGAGCAGGTGCACCCCAACTACCTTCACCAACATAGACGGTCCCACCCGTTGTCGTGCTAGTAAAGCCAATACCAGAGGGCTTCAGCGCTTGTGTGATTTTATTGATATGAGTGTCAGACTCAACCACAAGGTTAACCCCATGATTGTAGAAAAGCTGTGCCCACCAACTCACCAGAATGGTGTTGTCTGACTTTCCGGTGTAATGGGGATACATGGGTTTGTGGTACTGCGCCATTCTCCATTTTGCTGAGCCGGCATTTATCGATAAGTCTTGTGAAAGCCACTGGTTCATGCTGTTGGCATGGCTAGACCAGCCACTATTTTTAAATTGACTATTGAGCGTGTAGACCCGTAGCAATGGCGAGATATTAAATGCGCCGAACGTGTCTTTGGCATCACAGTAATTATCACTATTATAATCTACGCCAAATACCTGACATAACGTGTTGTAATTGCGATCTTCGTGATTACCATGAGTGGCGATAAATGGGTAGATGCGTTTGTAAGCCGTGCCTTCGATAACATCATTTGAAAAGGTGAGTTGCCAATCCGACAAATACTCAGACATTTCACTGGCGGTGTTGGCATTGGTGTAATCGCCGCCATGCATAATAAAAAGAGGTCTTATTTTGGCAACGAGCTGGTTGCCTTTGCGTCTTGTCGTCCAACCGGTTCGAGTGTCTCCTCCCGCTATCACCGTATAAGGGCTGTTATCGGTAGGGGCAGTTTTGAACCACAGCCTTTCACCACAGCCACTGCTTGAACAGACACGATAGTAAACGGGAGAGTTGGCGGGCAGTGAAGAGAGGGTGACAAACTCGCTTTCTAGCGTGTTGTCGAAGGTTGTTGAGGTATGAGGAGACTTTGACTGCCAATTTTGTTCATTGGGCGAAAATCCATAAGTAACATAGTATTCGGCGTTGGTGGTGGGCGTGTAGCCAATTGTGGCTTCAAATTGAGGGGAGTTATCCCAAATGAGTCGGTGGTAGATCGCCTCCGCGTTGGCTGAGGAGGAGAGGGTGAATATGATAATAGTCGCAAGGTAAAATAGCCCCTTCATTGTCGTTTCCTTATTGTTTTTAGCTAATTGAGCGTGCTGGTTGTTTAGGTTAATAGTTAATAGTTAATAGTTATTAGTGAACAGTTAATAGGTGATCGCTAATAGGTAATCGTTAAGTGCGAGGTATCGTCAGAGACTAATATGACGAAAGCCGCATTTTGGTATGGCAGTCGTAAGTCGTTATTATTAAAGAAGTTGACGCTTCTCGCGCCTTTGCCATGGCGGGAATAAATAGCGTCTAGCTTTGGTTCTTTAGTTGCACTCCAGTAATCCCCAGATAGGATGAAAGGAAAGAAATCAGTATCGATCGTTGCCGTTCCTATTCTATGGCGGGAGGTCCTAATGGAATTGAGTTCGTGATAGGTAGGGAGTCGCCATCGTGTCGCGCCACATAATTGTTCATTATTGGTGGCATCGACTAAATCTTGGGTATCACATTGCTGCCCAACTAAGTGGCAATCCCCCTTATTGGATGCACCTTGTATTTTGGTTGTCCCTTTCGGCATTTGTGTGCTTTTTAGGTCGGACTCAAATGGATTGGAATTGATTAACCATGAGTAGGTCCAATTAGCATGATGCACTCCTTCATCATCGGTTTTTTTCTCCCAAAGTAGCTTAGTTTTTTGGTCATAAATGCATGACCAAGGGCCTTGCCAAGGCGAGACAAATAAACCGTTGAGTGAGATTTTAGAATATCGAGTTGATGCGGGTTCGCTAGGTCGTTGATGAGGAAATACGAATAGTCCTATTACGACGAAGACGAATAATAGCAGTGAGCTTAAGATTCGAAGTTTCATAGCGGGAGCACCAATTGTATTGGTTTTTGGTGCCGAGTATGGCCGATCTGACTCCGATCAAACGCAGCAACCCACATGCACACCGTACCGTGGAAGGGAAGATCGGTTTGAGAGCCTGTTTGTTTTTTCCGCGCCATTTCTAACGACCATACTCCGTCGTTCCAAGTCGCGAATGCACGAACATCGCCACGATCGCCTTCAAACTGATTAGATTGTAAAATGACGGACGGTAGGAATGTGCCTTCGGGGTAGTGGTCGTTTTGTGGTTTGTAAGGTTCGCTGCCAAACCATGTGAGGGATTGTGCTGAAGAAAAGGAAGCGGTAGGCAGCCTTTTAGGTATGATGTGCTCAGTTTGAAACCATTGCCAGTTCATCGTGTATCCGCCGCTCTCTTTTGCATCGCTGTAGTAGCCTGCTGTGTATCGTTTTTGTCCCGCCCTTGGCTCTAATGCAGGACCGATATGGCTATCATCGGCTTGAACCATTGGATTGGTTCTAACGGCTTTCCAGTGCCACAGATCTTTTAGATCTCCGCTTGTGTAGTGATAGCCTTTGCCATGCCAGTTGGCTGGTGCATGGTGTAAGGGTTTTGGTCCCAGCTTGACACTTCCATCGGCCCCATATCCGCATGATTGAGAGAACATGACGGCAAACTTGTCTTCGTAAAATCTCGACTCTTCAAAGGTATCGAATTGGCTTTGCTTTACCTTCCAGCGGCCATTTGTTTTCACGAGCGGGAGGTGTTCAAGGCTTTGAGATGGGTCTTGCCAAGTAAAATAAAAAATCAGCTCTTCAGAGTTGTAGGCGGCTTGGACGCTAATTTCTGTTTGACCACTTTGGAAATTGTCGCCGCCGGTGGTCTGAACTTTCAAAATGGGTGAGTTATCCCAAAAATTCTCAGACTTCACGCCATCAACAACAAATAAAGATTGATTGTTGATTTCCAAAGCGTTGAGTTTATAGAAGGGTGGTTGGAAAAATAGGGTGTAGAAAAGTAACAGCGAAAGGACAATGACACTGGTGGTAAAGCTAAGGAGACGAAGCGTAAGCCCACGAGTAGGCGTGGGGAGTAGCCAATGAACGCTGTTTTTTCCTAGCTGAATGACATAGATCCAACTGTGTAGTACTAAGTAGCTGATAATGCCAATAGCGGAGTATAAATGTAGGCGTGAGGTCTGGATTAGAGCTGTGTCAAGGTAGTGGAACCAACCGGACAAAATGGTTAGCAGCAAAACCGTGATGCCATAATATCGTGTGAGTCGATGGTAGCGACTGGGTGTATGAGTATCACGACGACGATGTTGGTAACTTCTCCATTTGAAAGTCGCGTAGACAGCGGACAATATTGATAAGCATGAGGCTGAAAGGAAGTGCCACGTGTAGACATCTCCTTGAAGTAGAACGGGGGATAAAAATTGCCATTGTTCTTCCGTCATGAGTGTAAATCTAATTCCACTTGTTAGGCTTATTAGGATGGACAGCACCGTGACTAAATGGAGGCATCTGATGACTTGTTTGGATGGTAGCCAAAAATGGGTGTTCATGCGCCGGACTCTTGAAAAATTTCATGAACTATAGGTAGTGGTTAGGATGTTGTAGGTTTTAGTTACAATAAGGGGAAGGGAATGGCCAAACTTTGCGACGTATTTCGAGGTTTTAATGCGATATCTATGCAGAGAAAGTTGGGTAAATTGAGGGGTAAGCTGCTTTTGTGTGGATTTTTTAGAATTGAACGGAGACTAATGGGTAGAACGGGTAGTAGAGGAAGAGGTCGCGAGGAAAGGATAAGTGCTATATGGTTTTGTTTTTTAGGCTAGATTAAATACAAAGTCCCTCTTTGCAAGGGACTTTGGGAATATATCAATTCAATGGTCTATACGTTTAAATCGTATAATACGTACCAGAGTAGGTCTGAATTAATAAGGACTAGTCTTTTACACGCTCTAATACAGACGCATCAGTATGAGCAAATACACCACTGTAGATTTTTAGCATAGTAGATTGAGAGTAAGTGAGTTTGTCACCCTCAATATTTAGATTCATAGTAAAGTCAGTCGTACTTGCATTTTCAGTCATAAAATTAGACTCAGCAACACCACGGCCTGACATCTTTAATGTCATGTTATTTCCGGCAGGGCCTTCTGCTGTTACACACGTTGTTCTTGGTACACAGAAAGAGTTGTAAACAATTTGGTTTTCTTGGTCATAAATAAAATAACCGCGTTGGTCATGGAATTTAGAATCGTCTTTTTTTCTGAATACTTCTTGCTTGTAATAAAGGGCAACAAGTGTTTGTTTACTAGCGTTCACAGCGTCAGCGGCCACTTCGAATGTCATGACTTCATAAAATGGAGTCACAGCTGGAGCGCCTTTACCCTGTGGTGTGCCAGCTTGAGCAGGAGACATATCAACACCGCCGGTTTCTGCTGTTTTCCATGTGCCTACAAGTTGCGCTAATGGGCCAAAGTCTAAACCGTTAATTACCGTATGAGCGGCGTAAGATGACATAGGCGTTAATGCTAAAGATGTTAAGGCTAAAGTTGTTGCTAATTTCATTTTTACTTCCTGTATGTTTTATTTACTTCGTTGTTATGTCGGTATAATAGATTGTTAATTTGCTTTAGAAATTAATCGAAATCAATTTATTTTCAAAAGAACAATAAAAAATTGAAAATATACATTGGAAAATGTTGCGGGATGTAAGTGTTATTGTGAAATGCATTTATCTGAAGCATGGTGTTGGTGGTGTTTATTTGCGTTGATTATAGGCTGATGTGATTGGATTATAGTAAATAACTGATATAACTAACATTAATAAATGGTGGCGCGAACGCGTTTCTGAATGTATCGTTTCACTTATGTGAGTGTTATGCCTGATTTCAGATAATAAGTGAAAGGTCAAACCTGAGCACTTGGGATAAAAAATAGGCCATATTTTCATAGGGGGAAAAGTATGGCCTAAGCGGCTTAATGTGCAGAGCTAGCGTTAATTAAAGTGCTCTGCAAGCTGAAGGTTAAGTAAAGAGTTTCCCGTCAACGATGACGGCTTCGGTTTGGTAGTGTTCATCTAGGATAGTTGCTGCGGCGATATACTCAGGCTTAAGGTAGCCAAGAGTTTGTTCACTTTGTAATGCGTGAGCTGGGTAGGTTGATGCCATCTTAAATACTTCGCACTCATCAATACCCCAACTAATGGCATAGGCGACGGACTGGTCCATGCCAATATGAGCCCCAGCCAAACTGCCATTGGCATTGACTAGCTGATTATCAACAACCCGAATTACTTCGTCATTTAGGACAAAATAGTCGTCGCTACTACCCACCGTTGCCATGGCATCCGTTACTATTACTAACTTTCCTTTTGGTTTTATTCGCTGCGCTAATTTCACACTCGTTGGATCGACATGAATACCATCGGTAATGATTGAGCACCAAGCGTGGTCTGTCATTAGTGCACTGCCGACCACTCCAGGCTCGCGGCCAGTAAAAGGAGACATGGCGTTGTAGAGGTGAGTAAAGCCATTGATATAAGATAAAGTGTCTGGATTTAATTGGCTTTGAGTCGCGTTGCTGTGCCCACACGATAGAATAATGCCTTGCTGGGATAGCCACTCTATGGCTTCGTGGTTGACCTCTTCTGGTGCCAATGTGATGAGCACCTTGCCATGAGTTGGCCAAGTCAGCGCTTTTAATGACGAGACGCTAGGGTCATAGAAGTGGTGGCTGTCATGAGCGCCTTTTTTGTTGGGGCTCAGCCATGGGCCTTCTAAATGAACGCCTATCACACCGGTAATATTGGCATTCAGTGCGTCTTCGGTAGCGATTAAGGCTTGATTGATTTTATCTTGGCTGTCACTGATGAGGGTGGGTAATAAATACGCAGTGCCATGTTTTCGGTGAGCGTCACAAATGGTGCGAATACCGTCCGCGTCAGTGTCCTGATTGAACATGACCCCGCCACCCCCGTTGACTTGAAGGTCGATAAATCCCGGGGTGACCGTTGAATTCGGGTAGTGACTAATCTGCGCATGGCTAGGGACAGAGGCGTTAGGTACGATACCAATAATGCGCTGGTTCTCCCAAAGTAAGGCAGAATCCAAGTGCATGGTTTCGCCATCAAAAATGCGGTGAGCGGAAATAGCGTGTAGTGTCATACGGAATCCTTGTCTCTTTGCTAATATTGCGTCTGGTCGGCATTCTACTCATTGACAGTATGGTATGTGTCAGCGAAATTGTATGTTCTAGTCAAAAAGCGCAGCAGCGCCCAGTAAGCAGGCGTCATGGTTGCCTTTTGCTTTGGTGATAGTGACTTGAAAGACCGCGGGTTTGTTTGCTATGTAGCGCCTTATCCTTTCAATATATCCATCGGCAAGGCCAACGCCACCACCAATGACGATAATATCTAAGTCTAGGCTGGCTTTTAAATTGCTGCATACGGTGGCAATGGCTTGCGCGCTACTGTCAATAATAGCGTTAGCTTGTGTGTCGTGGTGAGCTCGTTGGAATAATTCAACATTAGTGATACAAGCCGATATTTGTTGGCGAGCCACCTTTTGTATTGCGGTGCCGGAGGCTAGGGCTTCAACACAGCCTTGTAGACCACATCCACATAAAGGCCCGTTTGGGTCAACAACCATATGACCAATATGTCCCGCGAAATTGTTGTGGCCTCGATGGAGCTTTCCATCGATGATGAGTCCACCGCCAACACCAGTCGATACTGTGAGGTATGCCATATTGTTAGCGCCATGACCAATATGTAAATATTCATACCAAGCGGCGGCTTGCGCGTCGTTTAGCATGAGCGTTGGTTTATTGGTCGCTTTTTCCAGTGCTTGCTGAAGGGGAAATGGGGTAGGGAAGGCGAGTGTATCGGGGTTGATGGCGCTGATACCTTGCTCGGTGACTAGGCCTGTTGTCGACACGCCGATTTTATCCACCTCGTTAAGCCACGTTTGGCAGTGTTCGAGAATGTAGCCAGCAAACTGCTCTGCTGAAAGCGCACGGGTGGTAGGAATCTGTATTCGTTCGTCAAGTTGCCCGTCTTTAATCAATCCCAGAGCAATCTTTGTGCCCCCAATATCTATAGCAAGGGTGTTCATTAGTGTACCTCGGCAGCGCGCGTAGCTTGATTAAACCAACCAGTCACGACTTCTAGTCTTGTGAGGGCAGAACCAACGGTGACTGCCGTGGCGCCGCATTCAATGGCCTTGGCGGCGAGTTCTGGTGTGTTATATCGACCTTCCGCCATTGTAAAGAATCCCGCCTGCGAAAACTGTCTAACAAGTTCAAAATCTGGCTCAGTAGGTTCGACGTCACCGACATAACCCGATAGGGTAGAACCAATGATTTCAACACCATGCTCATGAGCCCAGCGCCCATCTTCAAAGCAGGCGCTATCTGCCATCGCAAAGCAGCCCGATTTTTTGATAGTAGCGATAATGGATTCTCTGCTTTCTGGTCTTGGTCTGTCGGTGGAGTCAAAGGCAATAATGGTCGCGCCAGCCTCGGCCAATGCGGTCACATCACTGCAGTATGGCGTGATTCTTACCGAGCTATCGACTAGGTCTCGCTTCACAATTCCAATGATTGGTATACCCACGTGAGCCGAAACCGCTTTAACATTACGGACACTTTCAATTCTTAACGCTCGAGCCCCTGCTTGTTCGGCGGCTTGAGCCATCGCCACCACAATCTCGGTTTTAGCAAGCGGGCTGCCATCTACAGGTTGTATAGAAACGACAGTCTGTCCGTTAAGAATTCCTTTTAAATCATTGATGTTAATCGCTTTATCTCTCACGGTGGACCTCTCAAATCAAGTGTTACTACAAAAAAATGTAAATGGACAAGGGCACTAGATGAGTACTTTGAATGTTATCTGGTTCGAATATCTGCCCGTGATCACATTTTGTTAAATCTAGGTTTGAAAATAATCTTCACCGCTATGATAATCCATAACGAAGATTTTTTTCAAACAAAATAAAATTTTTTTTTGAAAGTGGTGAAATCAGGTAGAAAATAAATATAAGGGAACAATATGAAAGCCATGAACAAAATTACCATCGCGATGCTGACACTCGGATTTGCAGTTTCAGCACAAGCAGCAACAACACTAAAAATGGGTATGCAGGCGTCGGTTGGATCGGTTGAGTACACGTCAGCTAAATTGCTTGCCGATACCATTGAAGAGCTTAGTGATGGTGAATTGAAACTATCACTTTTTCCAAGCGCACAGCTTGGTGATGACCGAGCAATGTTGCAACAGTTAAGCATGGGCGATTTGGACATTACTTATGCAGAGTTTGGGCGAATGGGTCTTTGGATCCCACGAGCTGAAGCTGTTACGTTGCCTTACGTCGCTAAGGATTACGAGCATCTGCGCCGTATGTTTGAATCGGACTTTGGACAAGGCATCCGTGAGGAAATGCTGACTAAATTTAACTGGCGTGCTTTGGACACATGGTACAACGGTACTCGTGAAACCACATCAAACCGACCATTGGAATCGATCAGTGATTTTAAAGGATTGAAACTTCGTGTTCCAAATGCCAAACCAAACTTGAATTACGCGAAGCTGTCTGGCGCCTCTCCAACACCCATGGCGTTCTCTGAAGTGTATTTGGCACTGCAAACCAATGCGGTAGATGGTCAAGAGAACCCACTTCCAACAATTAAAACGATGAAGTTTTACGAGGTTCAAAAGAACCTAGCCATCACTAATCATATTGTTAACGATCAAATGGTGATCATTTCAGATACGACATGGCAGAAGTTGTCTGATGCAGAGCGTAATGTTGTCACTGAAGCCGTAGCAAAAGCGGGGGCTGCGCATACGGCTTCAGTGAAACAACAAGAAGCTGAATTGGTCGCTTTCTTTGAATCTGAAGGGGTTAACGTCACTTACCCTGATTTGGCACCATTCCGTCAAGCAATGGAGCCACTGTATTCAGAGTTTGAAGCAAAAATTGGTCAGCCGATTGTGAAAAAATTAGCCGGAATGTAAGGACTAAGCCTAAACAATAGGTCGCGATTTACTTTGGTTGTAAACAAGCTTGGCTGGCCATTAGGGGCCAGCCTTGGAGCTAAAAATGTTACGTAAGATTATTGATAATATAGAAGAAATTATAACGGTTCCTCTAATGGCGGTGTTGCTGGCAGTGTTGACGTGGCAAATAGGCACACGATGGCTGTTAAATGACCCATCCCTTTGGAGCGAAGAGTTAGCAAGGCTGCTCTTTATGTATATGTCGTTAATTGGTTGCGCATTGGCAATCAAAAGCGGGTCACACGTCAAAATCACATTTTTCTCGGATAAGCTTTCCTACAATACTCGCTTTGTACTGGCTTTCACTCTGGAACTGGCGGTTTTAGCTTCTATTTTCGCCATCGTCTACCTTGGTTATCAACACGTGCAACGTACCGCATTTTTTGAACTGATTACATTGGAAATATCCAGTAAATGGATGAACTACAGCTTGCCAGTGGGTGGGGCGTTTATGGTGGTTCGCCAAGTGGAAAAAATGGTTCAGCTCGTAAAGGATTTTCGTCGCAACGACGAAGTAGAGTGTGAGCAGAGCTCGCAAACAATGGCTAGGTAGGATTCGATATGGCAGGTTCAATTTTTGGCTGGTTAGCCCTTCTTTTTGCAGGGATGCCAGTAGGCTTCTCACTCATTTTTGTCGCGCTGGTATTTTTGCTATTGACACAAAGTACCGGTATTAACTTCGCTGCTCAGCAAATGCTGGGGGGTATCAATAACTTTACCTTACTTTCTGTTCCGTTCTTTGTATTAACTGGGCACCTAATGAACAGTGCTGGTATTACAGAGCGAATTTTTAATTTCGCCAAATCTATGGTTGGCCACATTACGGGCAGCTTAGGGCATGTCAATATCATGGCAAGCCTGCTGTTTTCTGGAATGTCTGGTTCGGCTTTGGCCGACGCGGGTGGTCTTGGGCAGTTAGAAATTAAGTCAATGAGAGATGCAAAATACGACGACGATTTTGCTGGTGGAC
This sequence comes from Vibrio qingdaonensis, assembly GCF_026191675.1. Taxonomy (GTDB): domain Bacteria; phylum Pseudomonadota; class Gammaproteobacteria; order Enterobacterales; family Vibrionaceae; genus Vibrio; species Vibrio qingdaonensis. The sequence goes on from NZ_JAKRRY010000004.1 coordinate 24,532, forward strand.
TTACGGCGGCATCATGCATTATTGGTCCCCTGGTGCCACCATCGGTTCCGTTAGTTATTTACGGTGTCGTGTCTAATACGTCCATTGGCGCATTGTTTCTCGCAGGTGCAATACCGGGTTTAATGTGCGCGGCATCGCTCATGATTATGAGCTATGTCATTTGTAAGAAACGCGGCTATATGACGCTACCTCGTGCATCTCGCCGAGACCAGTTTAAGTCACTTAAAGAAGCGTTTTTGTCGCTATTAACCCCCGTCATTATTATTGGCGGTATTTTCTCTGGTAAGTTCACACCAACAGAAGCGGCGGTTGTATCCTCTTTATATGCGCTATTTTTGGGTACGGTGGTATATCGTCAATTAACACTTTCTAGTTTTGTACATATTTTAAAAGAAACGGTTAACACCACAGCGGTAGTGGCTCTAATGGTGATGGGTGTAACGGTGTTTGGTTGGATTGTTGCGCGTGAGCAATTGCCACAAATGATGGCGGACTACTTCCTAACCATTAGTGATAACCCTCTGGTTCTATTGTTACTTATCAATTTACTCCTGCTGTTTTTGGGTACGTTTATTGAATCACTGGCACTATTGCTGTTATTGGTTCCCTTCTTAGTACCCGTCGCGGCCGCGGTCGGTATTGACCCGGTGCATTTCGGTGTCATGGCTATTTTGAATTTAATGATTGGTATTTTGACACCGCCGATGGGGATGGCTTTGTACGTCGTTTCGAAAGTCGGTGACATTCCATTCCACACGTTAACAAGAGGCGTTATTCCATTGTTGGTGCCTTTGTTTATTGTGTTGGCGCTGATTGCGGTGTTCCCTCAATTTACGTTGTTCCTACCAGAACTTATGTTGGGATACGGGCAGTAGCCAAGTAATGAGCCATTTGAGCATTAGGTTATTCAAGTGATCATCACGCTAGTGCTTAAAAAGAAACGAGACCAACTTATAAGATGGAATAGGGACCTCTGTTCCATCGATATGACCAGAATATATAGATGTTATTTTTAAGGGATGAAGATGAAAAAATTGTCAGGCTTAATTGCTGCACCTCATACGCCGTTTGATTCTGCAAATCGCGTGAATCTTGGGGCGATTGATCAGATAGCGGCACACCTTATTGAACAGGGCGTTACTGGCGCATACATTTGTGGAACCACAGGTGAAGGGATCCACTGCTCGGTCGAAGAGCGAAAAATCATTGCCAAGCGCTGGGAGAAAGCGGCGGATGGTCAGTTAGATCTAATTGTACATACCGGGGCGTTGAGCATTGTTGATACATTAGAATTGACTCGCCATGCCGACACGCTTGATATCCTAGCGACATCTGCCATTGGCCCCTGCTTTTTTAAGCCGGGTAATGTAGAGGATTTGGTTGAATATTGTGCTCAAGTTGCGGCGGCTGCACCGTCGAAGGGCTTCTATTATTATCATTCTGGCATGTCCGGGGTGAATGTTGATTTAGAGCAATTCCTCATTCAAGGAAATGAACGCATTCCTAATCTGTCTGGCGCTAAGTTCAATCATAGTGACCTTTATGAGTATCAACGTTGCGTGCGTGTGGCTGGTGGGAAATTTGACGTACCGTTTGGAGTTGATGAGTTCTTGCCTGCCGGTCTAGCGGTTGGGGCAGTGAGCGCGGTGGGTAGCACTTATAACTACGCAGCGCCTTTATATTTAGCGATCATTGAAGCGTTTAATCGTGGTGATCAAGCTCAGGTTAGCGCTCTAATGGATAAGGTTATCGCCATTATTCGGGTATTAGTTGAGTACGGTGGTGTCGCTGCAGGTAAAGCGGCCATGGCGTTACATGGTATTGATGTTGGTGATCCTCGTTTGCCTATTCGCGCTTTAACGACAACACAGAAAGCCGATGTTATAGCAAAAATGCGAGATGCTGATTTCTTATAAACCCCGTTTTCTAAGAATTTAAGTCTGTACTGAGCGATACAAAGAGGGGCATCGTTCCACGGAAAATCCCCTTTTTGTATGGTTTCCAACCATTAAATTGCAGCTTTATTTGTTGAATCTACTAATTTACTGCTTAAATACTTAGGGCTATGTCATTGTTTTCCTGAGTCTGCTATTTTTACGCTAGCAGAAGCTATGCCAACATGAGAAAGAGGCTATTGTGAATTCGCCTAAAAACCTTTTAGTCAGGATGCGCTCTAATATTGAGCCGTTGAGTAAAAAACTAAGAATCGTCGCTGATTACATCATAGAAAATGCGCATGACGTGCAGTTTCAAACGATCACCGATCTTGCCAAGAATACTCAAACCAGTGAAGCGACAGTAGTCCGGCTGTGCCGTGATATGGGGTACAAAGGGTATTCTGATTTTCGTATGGCGCTTGCGATAGATTTAAGCCAAACCGCGACGCGCAATGCCCCCATCGTTGATGGAGACGTATGCGATGTGTCTGCTCAAAATGCGGTAGCAAGTTTACAAGATACCGCCAAGCTCATAGATAGAAAATCATTAGACCGAATCTGTACCCTTGTTCATAAAGCCAGTTTTATTAGCTGTGTAGGGGTCGGCGCATCGAGTATTGTAGGGCGTTACTTGTCATTTCGATTACTAAGAATTGGCAAAAAGGTCACTATGTATGAAGATACTCATCTTGCAGCGATGAACGCCGTTCGCTGTAGTGAGGGCGATTTATGGATATCGGTGTCCAGTTCGGGTTCAACCAAAGAAGTGGTCCATGCCGCCACGCAAGCCTACAAACGCAATATCCCAGTGATTGCGTTAACGAATATTAGTCATAGCCCATTATCGGCTATTTCGAGCGAAATGTTGGTTGCCGCAAGGCCAGAAGGCCCCTTGACTGGCGGCGCTTTTGCGTCAAAAGTGGGCGCATTGTTGCTGGTGGATGTGTTAGTCAATAAGCTTCTTGAAACCTACCCTGAATACTCAGAATCCGTACAAGAAACTGCGGAAGTGGTTATGCCTCTAATGACGAGTTAGTACTCTGATTATATAAATTTAATAAGCTCGCTTCGGCGGGCTTTTCTTTTATGTCCCACTTGGTTTACACCTTCACCGCCAAAATTCTTGCTATTTTCAGTAAAGATTATTTTTTTGTTAAATTGATCTTGTAAAAATTATTTTTTTTGATCAATACTATGTATGAAAATTAAACAAACGACGTTCATGTTGGCTGGAGCGTTGTTGGCATCATGGTATAAATAAAAGGAATAATTAGAATGGACAATCTCACTAAACGCCGTGCCCGAATCCCGGCTCTCGCAACTTCACTCCTTGGTAGTCTCACACTTTTATGTAGCGCATCGCTATATGCCAACCAGCAATGGCCGGATCTGCCGGTTGGTTTTAAAAGTGGCGTCGGTGTCCAGGTTGACAACAAGCTTTACGTCGGACTTGGCTCAGCAGGTAAAGGATTTTATATGCTTGACCTTGATAATGTATCGCAAGGTTGGAGAGAACAAGCGACGTTTACAGGCCCTTCTCGTAGTGGTGCAACCGCGACAGTCGTTGATAACAATATTTATATATTTGGTGGCTCAGGAAAGCAAAGTGTTAACGATGCTGCTCCTGTTTTGTTTGATACGGTGTACCGCTATGACATTAAGAGCAATGAGTGGTCGCAGGTTGAGACGCAAACTCCAGTCGGCCTATTGGGAGCAGCGTCTTATTCTCCCGATGGGAAGCAGGTGCTGTTTTTTGGCGGTTACAACAAGGGTTACTTTGACCAATATCTTTCAGACATTAACGCAACCGATAAGAAAACACAGCCTAAAAAGTGGCAGAAAATTGTTGATGATTACATGGGAATGAAGCCGCTAGATTATAAATGGAATCAGAATGTGTTGAGCTACTCTCCCCAAACTGGACGTTGGGATGACTTAGGGGCTTCACCGTTTATTCCTAATTGTGGCTCTGCCATTGTAACGAAAGGGCCAATGGCAACATTAATCAGCGGTGAAATTAAACCGGGGCTGAGAACGGCTGAGGTGAAACAATTCCAGTTTGGCGCAGAGCAACCATGGGTAAGTTTGCATGATCTTCCTCAACCTACAGGCCAGGGTGTGCAAGAAGGGGTAGCAGGGGCATACGCAGGTGAAAGTAATGGTGCCATGATTGTGGCTGGCGGGGCGAATTTCCACGGAGCCAAAGGTGCGTTTGAGCAAGGTAACATGTTTGCCCATAACGGATTTGGCAAAGCATTTAACCGAGAAACCTACGTGCTCTCTAATGGGCTCTGGTCACAATCGACAAGTTTACCGCACGGTCTGGCTTATGGTGCGTCATTTACCACTGATAAAGGCGTATTAGTCATTGGGGGAGAAGATCAGCAACGTGAGGCTCGTAAAGAAGTGTACTTACTGTCTTGGGATGGTAAATCGGTTCAAGTGACGAATTAGGAGCGCACCATGACTCTGTCAATAACCGCTTATCCTGATTTTCCCATCGCTATAAAAAATGGTGTCGCGGCGCGTGTTGGTCAGCGAGTCTTTGCTGGGCTAGGAAGTGCGGGAACGCAACTTTTTTATTTAGATTTAGAGACGTTGCATCAAGGCTGGCAGCCGTTGCCCACCTTTCCTGCTTCAGAGCGAAACGACGCAGTTATGGTGGCGACCGAACACCGTATTTGGGTATTTTCTGGTGCCGGATTAGCCGAAAACAGCTTTACAACTCAAGTGCTGACGGATGGATATTATTTAGAAGTTGGTGCATCCGTTGCCTTTGAAGAAAGTCAGTGGCTTAGAGCGTCTTCAGATACCCCTATTGGATTGCTAGGTGCTAATGCCTGTGAGATTAGTCCTGACAAAATCGCATTTTTTGGCGGCTATAACAAACCGTTGTTTGATGATTTTGTTCGGCGGTTATCTTTAATCGATTCGCAGGAAGATCCCGTTAAACATCAAGAGACGTTAGTCGAATACATGTCAATGGCACCAGAAGATTACCAATGGAATCAGGATGTGTGGTTGTTCGACTGCCAAACTCAAACGTGGCAAGTCTTAATGAAAAATCCATACCCCGCTAATTGCGGTGCCAGTTTGATTCATGATGGGCATAAGGTGGTTTTAATTGAAGGCGAAGTGAAACCAGGGCTACGCAGCACTCAAGTTAAACAGTTCACGTTCCATCCTCGCCATCCAGTCGTTAGCCATTTATTGCCCTGTATTCAGCAGTCGTTTCCGAAACATGAAGGTGTAGCGGGTGCTTTTTCCGGACTAACAATTTCTGGGTATTTAGTGGCGGGTGGCGCTTACTTTATTGGTAGTCAACAAAGGGCGAAAGAGAAGCAGTGGTATACCCATCAGGGGTTAACCAAGACCTATTGCGACGATGTGTGGTTATTTTCTGCTAGGCAATGGCAGCGCATAGGCCGGTTGCCCCGTGCATGTGCATACGGGATGAGTGTCTCGACAGATCTGGGTATGTTAGTTATCGGGGGAGAAGACGGTAAGGGGCATGCGTCGACGCAATGTGCGCTTTTGCAAGTCGTTAAGTAAGTCGAGAGTTATTGCCAACAATATTTAAACGATAAACACTTTGTGAGTATCCTCACGGGATACTCGATGTCTGTGGTGGTGCGTGTCGTTTTCTGTATCAACAAGGAGAAAGACAGTGCAAGAATTTATAAAGTCAATAAAAGGGATGACAGATTTAATGAAAGTGGCGTGGCTGGCATCGTTGCTGTTTACGCTATTACTAATGACGTCACCAGCGAATGCTATCGCCCCAAATATTCGAGATGTGGTGGTTTTTAAAGGGGGAGAAGGAGGCAGCAGCCATTTTAGAATACCATCAATGATCGTCGCTGCTGATGGTTCACTCGTGGCGTTTGCCGAAGGTCGCGGTACATCTGGGGATCCGGGCAATGGCGTAGCGACCAGTATAAAAAGCCGACGTTCAGTGGATAACGGTCAAACATGGTCCGCTTATCAGGCGATCCATGAAGTGTCTGGTCAGGCGTTTTCTGATCCTAGACCTATTTTAGATTCCACTTCAGGGCGGTTGTTTGTTTTTTATACGCAGTGGGATATCGATTGCGCTCAAAATGGCAACTGCGTGCCGTTTGATGACCCCAACCATAAATTGCTTTATCGCGTGAGTGATGATCATGGTCAGACGTGGTCTACCGCGACGGATGTGTTGGACCAAGTTCGCGATGTGAACTGGTTTGCTAACGGAGATGCGGCTATTAATGGTAGAGCAACATGGTCACTAACACCGGCATCGAGTGTCATTACCCAAGCAAACAGCAACGGTTGGGAGTTAGGGTGGCAGTCAAGAGTGGCAAATGGCTCTTGTAACGTTCAATACTACGGTAATGGTAATACGCGATTTTTGGTTGATTTAGTCGTGAACGAGGACAAGTCAGTCAAAGCGGTGTTGTACGCGAATGGTCAAAATCTCGAGTACCCGTTAGGTTTCGATATTGGTGGTTACCATGATTATCGTATTACTGGCGATGGAACTCATGCGAGTTTCTATGTCGATGGTACGTTAATTGCCAGCCAATGGGCTGGACAATCACACAGCTCGAAAACAGTCACGTGGGGGAATGGCTGTTCTTCCACGCAAGGAAGTTCAGCGTATAAATCGGTTTCATTCACCGTGGCGAATGTATTACAGGGTGATTTTAATGCCACTTTAATGCGACGTGAAAATGGCAATGTGGTTAATCATCCAGGTGAGCAGGGGTGGACTAAAACAGGTGCAAGCGGTGGGAAAGGTGATCCTGGATGGAAGAGCATTAACGCCGGACCGGGTCAGGGTATTCAATTAACGTCAGGTCGGTTGATTTTCCCGGCGATTGTTTTGGATGCGTTTTCGCACCTTTCAGTGGTGTCTATATACAGTGATGACCATGGCGTAACTTGGCATGCAGGACAGCAAACCCCGACCTATGCCCAAGAACCAAGTGAAGCAGATATGGTGCAGCTTAATGATGGACGGTTGCTCATGTCTGCTCGTAACGATGGCGTCACTGGGACAGGTAACTTTAATCGATATCACTATATTAGTGAAGACGATGGCGTGAGTTGGGTTGAGGTTGTCGAATCTCGTCACTCAGTCAATGGCTCGATATTCTTCAAGTTGGATCAAGTGGATATTGGTCTAGTTCGGTACGGAGATAATCGAGTGCTTATGTCTGGCCCACAAGGGAACGGAGCAATCAGTTCTGATAGAAACGATCTAGCAATATGGAGCGCAATAGATAACGGTAGTGGTGTTTACGATTTCACGCAGCGTACTCAATTTAGAGATGGCTATAGTGCCTATTCAGATATTGTTGTCTTAAAAGATCAAGGCGTGAATGGTAATGAAACCTTAGGGGTTATTTATGAAGCGGCATCCAGTACCGAAATTCGAGTGATGATTATTGACATTGATTCGGTAAATTAACTTAGAATATTAGGAATCTGGGAGTAAGGTAATTGTTACCAGCAAGACCAGACTGGTAAAAAAGAGGTCCCGGTACTGCGTAGTATCGGGACCTAGTTTTTATAACCTTTGGGTAGTGTTGGAATCAAATATTGAACAGCGTGCGGCGTCGACTTTTACGGTAATGTTTTCCCCGGCATGAATTTCAAATTCTGTGGTTGTGCGATGAGATAACGTATGTTCACTGTCAAATCTTGACCACACGAGAGTATCTGAACCCATTGGCTCAACCAGTTCGATAACGCCCGTTAGGCTGTTTTCGTCATCATCTTTGGTTAACGATGTGAACAAGTGTTCTGGGCGCATGCCGAGTGTGACAGGCATGCCATCAATCGCTGGTGATTTAAACGGATAGTCGGTGACATTAAGCGACAGCTGATGGGATTGAAAATACGTGCTTTGACCTTTGATCTTCAATTGCCCCTCAACACAGTTCATCGCTGGAGACCCTAAGAATGTTGCCACAAAAAGATTGGCCGGTTTATTGTAAACATTATGTGGTGTATCAAGTTGTTGAATGATGCCATCTTTCATGACGGCAATACGATCCGCTAAAGTTAGCGCCTCAATTTGGTCATGAGTGACGTAAATCATGGTTGATTTCAAGGTACGGTGAAGTTTCTTGATTTCAAGCCTGAGCTCTGCTCGAAGTTTTGCATCTAAATTGGAAAGAGGTTCATCGAATAAATATATGTCGGCATCACGGACGAGTGCACGACCAATCGCAACCCGTTGTCGTTGCCCACCAGAAAGCGCTGATGGCTTACGGTCGAGTAATGCTTCGAGTTGCAATAATTTAGCCGCCCATTGTACTTTTTTGGCGATAATATCTTTATCAACACCTGCAATACGAAGCCCAAAAGACATGTTCTTCTCAACCGACATTGTTGGGTAAAGTGCGTAGGACTGAAAGACCATACCGATGCCACGATCCTTGGGATCCGTCCATGTCACATCTTTTCCATCAAATGAGATACTCCCACCACTGGAGTCGATCAGTCCGCCAATTGCATTGAGTAAGGTGGACTTTCCACACCCTGATGGCCCGAGAAGAACGAGAAACTCGCCATCATTGATATATAGGTCTAATTGTTTTACTACTTTGGTGCTCTCGTAGCTGATATCAAGCTTATTAATATTGACTATACCCATGATGATTATCCTTTTACTGCACCAGAAGCGATGCCTCTGACAAACCAACGTCCCGATGCCACATAGATGATCAGAGGAACAAGAGAAGTAAGAATGGTAGCGGCCATGTTGACGTTGTATGCACGCTCACCGGTTGTGGTGTTTACTATGTTATTAAGCTGTACTGTCATTGGTAAGTTCTCGGTACCAGCGAAAACCAAACCAATTAAGAAATCATTCCAAATATTGGTTACCTGCATAATCACGGCCACGATGATAATAGGCACAGACATAGGCAGCATGATGGCAAAAAACACTTTGAAGAAACCTGCGCCATCGATTCGGGCAGCGTTAAACAATTCCAAGGGGAGTGTGCTGTAATAATTACGAAATAGTAGCGTCATTATTGGCATACCAAAAATAACATGCGATACCACAACGCCAGTAAGTGTGCCATAGATACCTAAATCCGCGTAGACGCGGATAAGCGGGTAAATAAAAACTTGGTAGGGAATAAATGCTCCAAGTAGTAAACAAGCAAATAAAAGGTTAGCGCCTTTTATTCGCCAAAAGGAAAGCGCATAGCCGTTAACCGCGCCAAACAGAACAGAAATGATCACACTTGGTATCAAAATTTTAACTGAGTTCCAAAAGCCAACTTGCAAACCATTGCATTCGAGTCCAGTACACGCGCTACTCCAAGCGACTTTCCATGAGTCGAAAGACAGTTGCTGGGGCAGGGCAAAAATACTGCTCATACGAATTTCATCGAGTTCTTTAAATGAAGTCACAACCATGACATAGAGTGGCAGTAAGAAAAACAGTGCTGTTATGATCAAAAAGCCGTAAATGCCGACCCGTCCCCAACGTGCTCTTGGTGACATTGGACGTTTAGTGACGGCTGGCGTCATTGTAGGTGAGAGAGTATTCATAGCCTACCTACCTTGTTTCTTGATGTAATTGGTATAAATGAACGGTGCGATAAGACACAGAACGGTGGTGAGCATCACAGTTGATGCTGCGGTGGCAATGCCGATGTTGGCTCTTTCAAAAAGGTTATCCATTATGAACTTTGCTGGTACTTCGCTTGCGACACCTGGCCCACCAAGTGTCATTGCTACCACCACGTCATACATTTTGATAATGCTGATAGAAAGCAGTACGACGGTGGTGATAATCATTGGACGAAGCATGGGCAATATAATGCTGACATAGACGCGCCATGTCGGAATGCCATCGATTTTGGTCGCTTTCCAAAGGTCTTCATCAATACCGCGAAGTCCAGCAAGTAACAATGCCATAACCAGACCAGAGCCTTGCCAGACGGCAGCGATAATAACGGTATAGAGCACCATGTCTGGATTCACGATCCAATCAAAAGTAAACGACTCCCAACCTAGACTGCGCATTGCACTTTGAATTCCTAGCTGTGGATTGAAAATCCACTGCCACACTAAGCCAGTTACGATAAAAGACATGGCATAAGGGAAAAGAAAGATGGTCCTAAAAAAGCTTTCCGCTTTGATTTTTTGGTCGATAAATATGGAGAGTAAAAACCCAAGAACAAAACAAATAGCCAAAAATAAAAAGGCAATAATGAGTAGGTTTTCGAGCGACGTTACCCAGCGTGATGTTTCGAATAAGCGTTCATATTGAGATAATCCGACGAAGTCATACTTAGGTAACATTCTGGAGCTGGTAAACGATAATCTCACCGACCAAAACATCGTGCCCATGTAAGCCACAATAACGGTAAACGCCATTGGAAGGATGGCTACATAAGCTAGCGTGTTTCTTCTAATATGCCGTTTAATGGCGACTAGATCCATAGGGGATCTCCCGTGTTAATTGGATACAGAAAAAGGCATCAGCAGCATAGCCGTTGATGCCTGTCAGGTTAGTCTCTTAGTGCGCGCTCAAAGACAGTGACGGCTTGAGCTGTGGTGATATTTGGAGAGTTCCAAACTTCGGTCACGGCGTCCTTTAATGAACCATAGAGGTATTCTTCCATCAACATGGAGCCATCAGGAATCTGACGCTCTGCAACTTTTAAAATGGCCGCGCCTTTTTGTGCACAAATGTCCATGGAAGACACATCGATGTCCGTTCTAACTGGGACAGACCCTTTTAAGTTGTTAAATTCCACTTGGGTTTCAGGCTTCAGCATGGATTCGACAAGACTTTGTTGAGCCGCAATTTGTTCTTTATCGTTGGTTTTAGGAAAGACAAAGACGTCGCCACCAACAATATAAAGAGAATCATCGCCTAAACCAGGAAAACAACCATAGTCTTGACCCGGAATTTTTTTCGCTTGGGTGAATTCGCCTTTTGCCCAATCTCCCATCACCTGAATACCGGCTTTGTCGTTGATCACTAAGCTGGTGGTATCGTTCCAGTTACGGCCTGGTGAGCCAGTATCTACGTATGGTTTGAGTTTTAAAAATGTGTCTACTACGGCTTTGAATTCATCAGAGTTCAACGTCTTCGAGTCTCTTTTACCCAAAGCGTCAAGATAGAGTTGTTTACCGCCAATATTACTCAGTACGGTGGCGAATAAGAGGTTTTCTTGCCAGTTTTGTCCGCCTAGTGCGAGGGGGATATAGCCGGCAGCTTTTAATTTGTCTAATGCAGTAAACAGCTCTTCTGGAGTCTGCGGCTCTTGCTGAATGCCTGCTTTATCAAATGCTTCTTTGGAATACCAGAACCAACCAGGCATATGAATATTGACAGGGGCTGCGTAAAAGTGACCATTGACTTTGATGGCATCTAGCGTTGGCTGTGGCAGGATTTGGTCCCAATTATTGGCTTTGGCGACCGCATCGATATTATTGAGCATATCCTCGGCGATCATCTCATGATATTGCTGCGAGGTATTAAACAGTGCGGCTGTCGTAGGCGAGCCACCAATCATACGGTTAATAGCAGCAGAGCGAGCGTTTGAGCCACCAGCTACAGCACTGTCTTTCCAAGCGCCTCCATCGGCTTCATAAGCCTCCGCTAATACTTTTATCGCAGCGGATTCTCCGCCAGATGTCCACCAGTGCATAACTTCAGCTTCTTCTTTGGCAAAAGCAGGTGAGACGGAAATGGCGATGGCAGCAGCGAGTGTCACGTTCTTGATCATGAGAATACCCTTTCGTTAATTTGTTATTGTTCCTAAGTAGTATTTCTTTAATGGAATCGATTCCAATTGCTATTTTATATCGCTTCTTTATTTCTAGATCTAGAAACTTTTTGAGTAATTTATAAACATGAGAATTACGTCACGAATTTTACGACTTTGTATGATACGTGTAAAAAATGGTGTCTAAAGTGATGAAAGTTAACTAATATGGAGCAAGTATAAACGTGAGTAGCTCATAAGGTAATGTTCAATGGCGACGATAAAAGATGTAGCGAAATTAGCAGGAGTAGGTGTTGGAACTGTTTCCAGATATCTGTCGGGTAACGCCTCGATTTCGCAAAAAACAATGGATAAAGTCGCGACAGCGATGGCAGAACTTAATTATCGCCCCAACAGTATGGCGCGTTCATTGTCATCTAAGAAGTCGAACATTATTGGTCTTTGGGTTCCCTCATTTTCTGGTTCGTTTCATCGAAAAATGTTGCAAACAATAGAAAGGGAATTACGCAAGCGTGACAAACACATCATTCTAGCGAATGCGGAGGATGCGACTACGGATGAAGAGCGGATAGCATGTTTAGACTACCTCATAGAACGTGATTGTGACGGAATACTGATGTCATGCCCGGAGTTGTCAGTGATTGAATTGGCGAAAATTGAAGCACGTTATCCAAAAGTGGTGTTTATTAATCGTGATATCGAAGAATTGAGTCAAAAAACGTTTAGCGCAGACCATTATCAAGGCGGAAAGCTCGCTGCCCAACATCTTGTTGCGCTTGGGCATAGAGATATTGCAGTGGTAAGTGGAAGAATGAGTGCACAGGATGCGAAGAAGCGCCATCAGGGTTTTGTGGATGAGCTGAAATTATCGGGTATTGAAATTGATGATGATTTGGTCGAGTCAGGTGGCTATAGCTTTGAGCAAGGTGCGCTCGCGACCCAACGTTTGTTGCATAAAGATAAACCATTTACCGCCATATTTTGTGGTAACGATAACAGCGCGATGGCGGCGATGGCAACGTTGCATCGTGAAGGACTATGTGTTGGTGAGGACGTTTCAGTCGTAGGGTATGACGATATCGATATATCAAGTTATACCTCTCCGGCAATGACCAGCATTCATGTACCACTTGAAGAAATATCCCGTAATGCTTGCCATCAATTATTGAATTTATGTTACGACGAACAACTGCCTATAGAGCACAGTTTTGAACCCACTTTAACGATTAGAAAATCAACGGGCATTGTGAGGAAGTAACCGAGCTTCCATACGATGTGCGAAATAGTTTTAGCTTTAACACGTCATTAAACAGGTCAGAAAATCATAACCATAATGTGTAAAGAGGTCTCATCATGTCCACATTTCTCGAACAAGGAACCCGATTTTCGCTTTCGGATCCTACGCTTCTTCCGAACTCTGCAGGGTATTTGTGGAATCGTAAGATGATGATTCATGTTAATTGCCAAGGTTATGTAGTGGCACAGTATATGAATCCTGAGCCCAAGAAGTATACGCATGTTCCCAACCTCGCCGCGACAAGTTTTATGCAGCCAGAGCAACCGTATTTTGCTCATCATCCAGGGCGTTTTTTTTATGTAAGAGATGATGAAACGGGTGAGTTATTTTCGGCGCCGTTTGCGCCCATAAAAACCCAACTTGATAGCTTTGAGTTTCAACCGGGATTAACGGATGTGAAATGGGTAGTGAAGCACAGTGACATTGAATTGGTCATTACTTTAACATTAGGAGAAGATGAAGCTGCAGAGCTATGGAATGTCACGGTTTCCAATACGGGAACAACGCAGCGTAAACTCTCCATCATTCCTTATTTTCCTGTTGGTTACATGTCTTGGATGAACATGGGGGCGCACTATGATGCTTCCCTCAATAGCATTGTGTGCACGTCGATTACGCCTTATCAAAAGCTAGAAGACTACGAAAAGAATAAGCATCTTAAAGATATGACCTTTTTTTATTCTGATATGGCTCCGGACGCTTATGAAACAAGCCTTCCCAGATTTGAAGGGCAAGGCGGACTTCATAACCCTAGTGCGCTTCAACATAAGGGGGATTTGAGCTGTAAAGAAGCGTGCTATGAGATGCCTACCTGCGCGATGCAATTTAAATTGGACCTTAAGCATGGAGAGAAAAAAGCACTAAACTTTGTCTTCGGTCCTGCACTGAATAAGCAAGAGATTCAGCAAATTATTGACGCGCATACTGGTGATGAAAAAGATAGCGCAACGCGAGCATATGCAGATTACGTATCATCTGGTGTTGGTGTAATTGAGATTGAAACACCAGACGACACATTTAACCACTTCGTGAACCATTGGTTGCCTAGGCAAGTGTTTTACCATGGTGACACACACCGTCTTACGACAGACCCTCAAACTAGAAATTACTTACAAGACGGTATGGGGATGGCGTATGTACAAAGTGAAGCGACTCGAAAGGTGATTCTGACCTCATTATCTCAACAAAAGGTGGATGGAGAGATGCCAGACGGCATTTTACTCACGCCAGAAGCAACGTTGAAGTACATTAACCAGATCCCGCATACCGATCACTCCGTTTGGCTTGCTCTTATTCTTGAGTCCTATTTGAATGAAACTAATGATTTAAAGGTTCTTCATTACCCTGTGGTCTGGGCGGATGATGAAAGACCAAGTTCAGTGTTAGAGCACATGAATAGAGCCATGATATATATGTGTGAAGCGCGCGATCATCGAGGCTTACCTTTTATTGCACAGGGTGACTGGTGTGATCCTATGAATATGGTTGGGCCTAAAGGTAAAGGGGTATCGGGTTGGCTAGCGCAAGCACTCAGTGTGGCGTTACAAAAGTGGGTGAAGATTTCACGTAAGTATAATGATGAGGCACTGATTAAACAGTTTGAGTCGACAATAGAACAATTGGCTACGATCTCCCATGAATATTTGTGGAAGGGGGATTGGTACGCCCGTGGCATAACTGATGATGGTGTGACGTTTGGTGTGCCGGAAGATAAAGAAGGACGCATTTTTTTGAATACACAAAGCTGGGCGCTTTTAGCGAATATGCCAAGTGCCGTTCAGAAACAGAAAATGCTTACGGCTATTGATGAGCAATTGGATACACCTTACGGTGTGATGCTGTGCGCGCCCGCTTTTACTGCCATGCGTGAAGATGTGGGTCGGGTAACACAAAAATGGCCAGGATCTGGCGAAAACGGCTCTATTTATAATCACGCGGCGGCATTTTATGCTGCTAGTCTCTATGCCATTAATGAACCAGATCGCGCATTTAGTGTGTTACGTAAAATGGTAGCAGACCCACAAAGTGATACGTTTGAGCGAAGAGGGCAGTTACCGGTTTATATCCCTAACTATTATCGTGGGGCTTATTATCAGTATCCAGATACTGCTGGGCGTTCAAGTCACTTATTTAACACAGGGACTGGTGCTTGGTTTTATCGGATGGTTATTGAAGAAATGCTGGGGCTAAAAGGCTGTGAGGAAGGACTAATGATTGACCCTAAACTCCCATCTTGCTGGTCAGAACTGACGGTGAAACGAGAATTTAGAGGGGCTCAATTTCACGTAACATACCGACGTTTACCTGATATACGAGAAGCTGAAATACACATAGATGGCATTAAGTTACAGGGTAGCGTAATTAAAAAGGTTGAATCTCAGTCAAATTATCGACTAAGGGTGGATCTGCCCCTGACCTAATTAAGATGGTCGTTGAGCGTTATCCTTGGTGGCGCAGAAAAAGTTGGGTGGGCAGAAAGTAATACCCGGAAAATAATACCCAGAAAATAATAAAGCCAGTTGGGAATACCAACTGGCTTTATTCGATTTAGCAAGTGAGGCGTTTACACTTCGTTTGAAGACGGCTTTTCTTCTGGGGCCATGGCGGGCTCAGCAAACACTTCAACTGGTTTAGCGACAATGCTACGCGTTTCTAGATTTACATCTGACAATAGAACTTTAAGTGTATCGCCTAAACGGTAAACGAGGTTCTTATCAATCGACACAGTGCCATTCTCGTTATTACTGACAATACGTTCTTTATTACTCACAATGAGCGAGTTTGGAATAAAGACTGCTGCGCCATTTTCGGTCAAACGGGCACGCATGCCTGCGCGGTTAATGTCGAAAATCTCGGCAGTAAATTCGGTACGGTTTTTTGGTTCGTTGACCAACGTACGCGCATAGAGCCAATCACCCACTGTACGTTCCGCCATTCTATGGTGCTTACGGTGGACTGCCAGTTCATCGCCTAATACATCATCAGGCTTTTGGGTTGGCTCTGTTTGAGTGATATGTGCCTTAAGAAGACGGTGGTTGACCATATCGCCGTATTTACGGATGGGCGATGTCCACGTCGCGTAGACATCAAGTCCCATCGCGTAGTGAGGAAGCGGTTCATTGCCTACTTCGCTATAAGCTTGGTACTTGCGAACGCGGTTATCCAAATAACTTGAATCTAATCCGCCCAAATCACGACGTAATGCAGCAAAACCTTCTAATGAGGTGATTTGCTCATCGGTGTAGATAGGCTCTTCGTTTACTGGATTAACCAACTCGAGTACGTCTTTAATTTTTTCTGGCTTGAAACCTGCGTGAGTATTGAAGACGCCAAAGCCAAACGCTTCTTTTAACGTACGACCCGCACAAATATTAGCCGTGATCATGGCTTCTTCAACGAGACGGTTAGCACAACGTCGTGAGTCCGCGTGAATAGCGATAACATCATTATCATCGCTCAATTCAAAGCGGTAATCTGGGCGGTCAGGGAAAACCACGGCGTTATTTTCACGCCATGCTGCGCGAGCTAAAGAGAAGTCGTAGAGGTCACGGACAACCGTCGCGATTTCATCAGTTGGTTGCCAAGTCTCGCTTGAACCAGTCTCTAACCAATCGGATACGTGTTGGTAAGCCAATCTTGCATGAGATTTCATGGTTGCCGCAAAGAATTTGATGTCATCTTGAATAACGCCATCTTTATCTACGGTGACCGAGCAGCAAAGTGCTGGGCGCAGTTCATTTTCAATCAGTGAGCAGACATCGTCAGCGAGATCGCGAGGAAGCATTGGAATATTGCGACCTGGCAGATAGATGGTGTAGCCACGCTGGCGAGCCACAACGTCCATTTCATCTTCAGGTGTAATATAAGCGGTAGGATCAGCGATGGCGATGGTGACTTCAAAGTCGCCATTGTCTTTTTTCTTCGCATACAGCGCGTCATCCATGTCTTTGGTAGACTCACCGTCAATGGTAACAAATGGCATGGCTGTCAGATCAGTACGCTCTAATGCTGAGTCGTCTTTGATTTCCCAAGACTCTAAACCAGTCGGTTCACTGTTAGGTAAATCATTTTGCGCTAAGGTTACCCACCAAGGCGCAATTTTGTCGTCGCCATCGGTGATCTTCTTAGAAATTTCAACTAAGAAACCGTTGTCCCCTTTTAAAGGGTGGTTGATAACGTGTGCAACAACCCAATCGCCTTCATTAAGGTCATCGGCTTTGATGCCCTTTTGAGTTTTCGCTTTCAGTGATAGCTTTTTAAGGGCAGGGTGGTCGGGTGTGACATTGAGACGGCCCTTAAAGCGTTTTACTCGTCCAATAAAACGAGTGACACCTTGCTCTACCAGTTCTTGTGGTTCTGCTAATTCACGATCATTTTCAGTTCGGATAATGGCCACGACTTTATCACCATGCATACATTTCTTCATTTGCGGTGGTGGAATAAAGAAACTGGTTTTAGCATCAACTTCTAAAAAGCCAAAACCTTTCTCGGTTGCCTTGATTGTGCCTTCTTTTTTAGGAAGGTTCTCTTGAATCTGCTGTTTGAGTTGAGCGAGTAGCGGGTTATCTTGAAACATGTATCTACTTCTTAGCAATGAAAGTGCCAACACTATACCCAAAGGCTAGGTTGTTGCCTAGTTGAAACTCAAGGGTGAAAGCGCAGTAATATAAGAGGGGAACGCTTAAAAAGTTGCCAATTCGATTGCACATTACTCAAAAATGACGATGTATGAAGAAAATTGTGATGTATTTCAATTTTTTCTGGCTTTTTTTGTGCATTTAGGGAATAATCCGCCTCCTTGTTTACGTCCCTAGTGGCTTGATGCGATTTGTCACTTTTCCGCATCTGAATGGAATCAGCTCTTATCTATTGTCATTTCGACAGTATTGGATCAGTTTGGAATTGGTAGAGCTCATGGGACCTGTGTTTATATTTACTTTAATGGGATCCCAATGCAAGATTCTGTAATTCAATTCAATGAATTAGCGCTTAACGAAAACATCCTTTCAGCTCTAGACTCTATGGGCTTTGTATCGCCAACTCCAATCCAGGCGGCTGCAATTCCTCTATTACTAGAAGGAAGAGATGCGTTAGGTAAAGCTCAGACGGGTACGGGCAAGACAGCAGCATTCTCTTTGCCGCTTCTTAACAAAATCGATCTTAACCAGCACAAACCTCAAGCGATCATCATGGCTCCTACACGTGAGCTTGCGATTCAGGTTGCTGCTGAAATCAAAAACCTTGGTCGTGATATCAAAGGTTTGAAAGTTTTAGAGATCTACGGTGGTGCTTCTATCGTTGATCAAATGCGTGCTCTAAGCCGCGGTGCTCACATTGTTGTGGGTACACCTGGTCGTGTTAAAGACCTTCTAACTCGTGACCGTCTACACCTAGACCAAGCTCACACATTCGTTCTTGATGAAGCGGATGAGATGCTAAAAATGGGCTTCGTTGACGACGTTACTTGGATTCTAGAAAAAGCGCCAGAAACCGCACAACGCGTTCTGTTCTCTGCAACTATGCCTCCAATGGTTAAAACAATTGTTGATCGCTACTTGCGTGATCCAGCACGTGTTGACGTTGCGGGTACTAACCACACAGTTGATAAAGTTGCTCAAAACTACTGGGTAGTGAAAGGCGTAGAAAAAGACGAAGCAATGGCTCGTCTACTAGAAACTGAAGAGACTGATGCTTCTATCGTTTTCGTTCGTACTCGTCAAGATACTGAGCGTCTAGCGGATTGGCTAAGTGCACGTGGCTTTAGCGCTGCAGCACTACACGGCGATATTCCTCAATCTCAACGTGAGCGTACTGTTGACAACATCAAACAGGGTTCAATCGATATCCTAGTAGCAACAGACGTTGTTGCTCGTGGTCTTGATGTGCCTCGTATCACTCACGTATTTAACTACGACATCCCGTTCGATGTTGAGTCATACATTCACCGTATCGGTCGTACTGGTCGTGCTGGACGTAAGGGTAAAGCTATCCTTCTTGTTCGCACAAACCAAATCCGTATGCTGCGTACGATTGAGCGCGTAACTAAGTCTCAAATGGAAGAGATTCAACTTCCTCCTCGTGACCAAGTTGCAGCCGCTCGTCTGGTTAAGCTTGGTGCTGAGCTTGAAACAGAGAAAGGTCACAAGTCTCTAGAGAACTTCGCTGAGCTAATTGAAAAGCTTCAAGAAAGTTTAGAAATTGATGCAGCAACGCTAGCAGCGATTCTTCTTAAGCGTCAGCAAGGCAAGCGTCCATTGTTCTACGTTGGTCCAGATCCAATGATCGAAGCGATTGAACGTGACAAGAAGCGTCGTAAAGAGCGTCGTGATAACCCGGATGCTGGCCGTGATGGTCGTCGTAGCTTCAACACTCAAGATTGGGATACGTACCAACTTCAAGTGGGTCGTGAGCAAGGCGTTCAAGTTAAAGACATCGTTGGTGCTCTAGCGAACGAACTTGGTCTGACTAAAGGCTCTATCGGTGCTATCAAGCTAGATAAAGGCCAAACTTACGTTCAACTGCCTAAGCAAATGACGTCTGACGTTGCTGGTAAACTTCGTAAGCTACGTATTCGTCAGAAAGAAGTTGGCGCAGTGGTTGTTGAATTTAGCGACTTCCGCGAGTCTCGTGGTCCTCGTCGTGACGGCGGTCGTGATAACCACCGTGGTGCGCGTCGTGAAGGTCACCGTGGCCAACGTGACGGCAACCGTGAAGGTGGCAATCGCGAAGGTGGCGGTTACCGTGGTAACCGTGACGGTGCTAATCGTGGTCAACGTGCTGAAGGTGAACGTCGTTTCGACCGTAACCGTGGCGGCGACCACCGTGGTAGCCACCGTGGTGAGCGTGGTCAATCACGTAACACTGAGTCTTAATGCTATTGAGCATTAAACACTAATTGAAGGCCGAGCGAATGCTCGGCTTTTTTGTGCCTATAAGATTCGCACATGCAGACTGTTAACCCAAAAGGGTTAGGTTTTCTGATTAAATTCAATGGGTGAATTAATTTAAATATTGATCATCATCAACAAATGTCATTTTGATACAAATGTTTATTTAAAAGAAAGTTGAAAGATTCAAAAATTATTGAATAATACGTGTAGAATATATTAGGAAGGCGTTCTTCCACTAATGCTCAATAACAGGATACATTTTCGCATGTCTGATTCGTTTGTTCTCGTCATCAATTCTGGTAGTTCATCTCTCAAGTTTGCCGTTATCGATTCTCAAAGCGGTGAGGCAGTCTTAAGTGGCTTGGGTGAATGTTTTGGCCTAGCCGATGCTCGTATGAGTTGGAAATTTAACGGGCAAAAATCCGAAATCGCAGTAGAAGGTGAAGAAAACCATCACAAGCTAGCAATCGGTAAGTTAGTTGGTTTAACGGAAGAGTTAGGTTTAGCGAGTAATATCGTTGCAATCGGTCATCGTATTGTTCACGGCGGCGAGAAATTTACGAAGACAGTACGTATTGATGAAGCAGTAACGGCAGAAATTGAAAAACTTGCGGATCTTGCACCATTGCATAATCCAGCGGGCGCTATTGGTATTCGTGCTGCGATCGAAGCGTTCCCTGCGCTTCCTCAATTTGCAGTATTTGATACGGCTTTCCACCAAACAATGCCTGAAAAAGCGTTCACAGGCGCTATCGCGAGTGAATTGTATTCTGAATATGGTATCCGTCGTTACGGCTTCCACGGGACTAGCCATTACTTCGTTAGCCGAGAAGCTGCGAAAATGCTGAACAAGCCAGTAGAAGAATCAAGCTTTATCTCTGTTCACCTTGGCAATGGCGCATCTGTATGTGCCATTAGCAACGGTAACAGTGTGGATACGTCTATGGGCTTTACCCCGTTATCGGGTTTGATGATGGGCACTCGCTGTGGTGACCTAGACCCTGGCATTATCGAATTCCTAATGAAAAAAGGCTGGAGCCAAGAGAAGGTGTTTGAGACGCTTAATAAGAAGTCTGGTTTCTTAGGGGTGTCTGGTATTACTTCTGACGCTCGTGGCGTGCTAGAAGCGATGGAGGACGGTCATGAGGGTGCTAAGCTAGCGTTTGAAGTCTTTACATATCGTGTGGCGAAGTACATTGGTTCTTACCTGATTCCGCTTGACCACTTAGATGCAGTTATCTTCACGGGCGGCATTGGTGAAAACTCGCTTCCTATCCGTCGCGAGATCATGCGTAACCTTAAGCTACTAGGTTTTGTTGAAGACGAGAAAGGCAATGAAGCTGCTCGTTTTGGCGCGGCAGGTATCATTGGTAATTCAGAATTGCTAGGCGCAGTGGCTTTAGTTGTGCCAACTAATGAAGAATTTGTGATTGCTCAGCAGTCGGTAGAATTACTGTAAATTAAGCGATAACAAAGACGATGTGAAAGCGAGCCCAAGTGGCTCGCTTTTTTGATTCTAAATGCCTATAACATCAGAGGATAGGAGGGTCTCATTTTGTTTACATGCATGGCCCACCATTACTTGAGTAGTCGAACTCTAAGGGAATCTCACAATGATTATAAGTATTCGTCACTTAGTTGAAAAAGCGAACCACATCGTTCGCTTTTTGTCTTGGTGATATGATTCTAGCCCCGTCCTCACGGTACTCTGAATGTGAATTATTCGACGTTCGCCATTTCAAGTAATTTAGCTGCAACAAACAGATCTTGAACTGCGATACCTGAACTATCAAAAATAGTAATATCGTCGGTATTTGCACTCCCAATAGCGACACTGGTAATGACTTTTCCAATTTCTGTAATAGAAGCATTGGTCGTATGCTGGAACTCGCCAATAACAACAGATTGAGACTCGTAGTCACAAAATAGTCTTGCACGCGGGTAGAGTTCCGTTGGTAGCTCTTGCTTGCCAACTTTATCTGCGCCCATCGCAGAGATATGGGTGCCAGGCTTAACCCAGTCGGCTTGGAATAATGGCGCGGTCGCTGTCGTAGCGGTAACAATAATATCGGCTTGCTCACAACCATATTGAGCAGTGCCCACTTCGGCAGGAATGCCTTTTTTGATGAGCTTTTCAACAAATATGTCGGTATTACTTTTGTTTCTGCCAACCACAATGACCCGAGATATTGGTCTAATGGCGACAATGGCAGATACTTCATACTGAGCTTGATGGCCTGTTCCAAACACAGTTAATACTGATGCATCTTTTCTAGCTAAGTAATCGACGGCAACTGCATCCGCAGCAGCAGTCCGGTAGGCATTGACTTGACTCGCCGCGACCGCTGCAACTAACTCACCCGTTTCTGGGCTTAATAAAAAAACGGTCGTACCATGGCAAGGTATGCCATGCTGATGGTTATCTGGCCAGTAGCTTCCGGTTTTCCAACCAACCAAATTTTCAGTACAAGCAGACTTGAGTGAAAACATGGAGTCGACTTGTGGACCCTGTGCATTGACGACGGGAAATAACTGCGTCTCACTGCTTGTTGCGGCGACGAGTGCTTCCTTTACTGCAACATAGGCGAGCTCGTGAGAAATTAATTGTGCTGTTTGTGTTTCGCTTAAATAAATCATGTTACCACCCTTGAACTCTGGTCCATACATCGTAGGTATTCGTCTGTATATCAAACACGTGATAGTGCTGGTGCATTGAAGCGGTTGCGCAAGCATGGTTAGGTAGGACATGTAAGCGGCAACCAATCGGGAAATTATCAAAATTAATGTTGCTGCCGTCCACGGCTTCAATAATACCGTGCTCTTGGTTTACGGTAGTGACTTGCAGGTTGTCGAGTACCTTACCTGCGCTATCTGTTAATAGACCATACCCGCAATCTTTTGGTTGACTGGCGGTTCCCCGATCAGAAGAGAGCGCCATCCATCCCGCATCAATAAAAAGGCTGCCTCTTTCCTTATTATGACCGATCACTGTGGTGACAACACTCGCGGCAATATCATGGGTCGTGCACACCCCAATTCCTGTCATGACGAGATCAAAAAAACCATAGACTCCGGCTCTCACTTCGGTGATGCCATCTAAATTTTGGTAGCTGTGTGCGGTAGGCGTCGAGCCAATACTGACAATGTTGCAGATAATATCGGTGGCGCGAAGGTGACGGGCTGCGTTGACTGCCGCGTCGACTTCGTTTTGGGCTGCTGCGCGTAATGATGCTTGATCAAAGCATTGATATGACTCTCCGGCATGAGTGAGTATACCCTGAAAGCAGGCTGCACCACGGTCCAACAATTGAGCAATTTTGACCAATGTAGGATCGTCAGGTGTGATACCACCTCGATGTCCATCACAGTCTATTTCTATTAGTGCCGAGATAGCACAATGGTTGTTTATGCTGAAGTCATTCAGGAGGTTAGCCTGTTCGACACTGTCTAGTATGACTTTGATCTCGATGCCTTTGGATAAGAGGTTAGCGACACGCGGTAACTTAGACGCTGCAATACCAACCGCATAAATGATATCGCGATAGCCTGCGCTTGCCAGTGCTTCCGCTTCTTTCATGGTAGAGACGGTAATAGGAGAACTTTTTTTAGGCAGTAGATACGGTGTTGATTCAAGGGCTCGGAGGGTTTTAAAATGTGGTCGCAACTCACACTTGAGTCCCTCTATTTCAGTGCGCAATCTTGTTAAGTTATTAAAAAATATTGGCTTATTGACGAATAAGAATGGAGTATCCAACTTATCGTAGTGAATCTTTAAATCTGAATTTTGAAGCATAGTGGCATGACCTAATGTATCAGACGCTAAATTAGATTGATGTATCTCGAAGACACCAAATCTGTTGATGAGTAAACAGTATCTAAAAACTATGTTTTGTTTTACATTAATATTTACTAACTCATAGATTAGGTTTTAGCTAAATGATTACGACGGAAGACCTTAAATTCATTGCCACAATTGCTAATCATAGAACGTTAGCCGATGCGGCCAGAGCTTTAAATATCACGCCGCCTTCTGTCACTCTTAGGCTCCAGCACATAGAGCGAAAATTATCGATTCAGCTTATCCAGCGACCATCACGAGTCGTGAGCCTGACAGAAGAAGGGCAGATCTTGTTGGAGAGAGGGCTTTCTATTCTTAGAGAGTTAGATGAGTTACAAGAACAGCTTGATGAGAGAAAAGAACTGGTGTGTGGCAAGCTGAGAGTCTTGGCTCCGCTTGGTTTTGGTAATGATTATGTTGCTCCGATGCTGGGGGAATATAAACGGCAACACCCGCAACTCGATATCGAGTTGGAGCTGTCCGACAATCCTATTTGGTCGAGTCATCATAAGTGGGACATCATTATTTACATCGGCGCGTTAAATGACTCATCATTAAAAATGATCACTCTGGCGACGAATCAGCGCTTCATTTGCGCATCGCCAACTTACATTCAAGCAATGGGGTGCCCTGAAACCCCTCAAGCGTTAGTTAACCATCAGTGTATTGCGCTAAGAGAGAATAATGAGGACGTCACATTGTGGCAGTTTACCCATGTTGAAGATGGGAAACATGAAGTAATCAGAATCAATCCGGCATTGGCAAGTAACGAAGGTCGAGTCATTAAGGATTGGGCTATGGCGGGCTTAGGCGTCATCATGCGATCGGAATGGGACGTTCAACCTCAAATTAATAATGGTGAGCTGGTGCGCCTGTTACCGAATTATTCTTTACCTAACGCTAATATCGTCGCCCTGTTAAGCAGCCCAGAGAAAGAACGTTCCGCTCGTATCTCTGGGTTTATCTCGTTATTAAAGCAGCGATTAGCGCCTGTGCCTTGGAAGTAACGGAGTATAAGCGAGGGGGTTATAGTCAGGGCTTGGTTTAGTCGATTGTCACTCGTCCACTATCGAGCGCAGTGACAAATCAATTAGTCAAATTTACCTCACGTTTATCAAAATTAACTTTGGAGCCGTATGCCATAACATGGAAGTACAGTCGCTCGACTTTTGCTGCATCGACATAATGCCAATTGTCATTTAATTGGTAGCTAAACTCCGCATTATTCTTCCCATGATTCCAAGAGTCATTTAAAATCACTCTTAGCTTTGTATTTGGTGGAATATATTCACCAACAGGTGGTATGCCCATAACGAATGGATAGCCTGTAAGATTAATCATAAAGCCCCGTGGTCCATCGATCCAGTACGGGCGAAAGTCACCAACAATATTCGAATTAACTAATGTGTTTCCTTTATCGTCAATCACTTTCCCAATGCCAGAAATTGTATTGCTATCAGCTAGATCCCAGCTCAAATTAATAATAAATGAAACACCATCGTGTATATTAGTAAGTTTGTAACCGGCAATGGCTATTTGGTTATCCATAATATGTTTTCCTTAATGCGAAAATCAGATTTTTGACGATGTAAATACCTGATCAAACTATCCATCTACCTTGTATCTCACTCCACAAGATAGAGGGATAGTTGACTTTGTTAGGCGTTAGCTAGAGCTGCTTCCCCTTGAGAAACTGTTACTTCGTAACGAGTAGTCTGAACGGGTGCCTTTTCCCACGGTCGCATATATGCGAACTCTAAGTACTCGTTTGTACAGGCTTCTTTGGCTAAAAAAGTGAAGGTTCGCTTACCGGGAGCACCTACTATACCAGGTGCGTGTAGGTCAGTTGTATATACCGCGGATGACAACCAAAGCGCATCAGGTTTTGACTTAAGGTACCAGTCATAGCCAGTAGTGATATTTCCATGAAGTGTCACTTCAACTACTTCGCCAACTTGTTTTACCATGCAGTCACTGACAATATTTGCATTCGACATTTTATTCCCTTATTTTTAATTGTTTGAAATTCCGTTGTGATTTCAGTATTTAAATTAGTGCAAAAATGTAGCTTAAGATATTACACAGTTATTACGCGAGGGATGGAAAGTATAGTGTTGAGCTAAAGCTCTATGTTTACTGGCTTTTCATTACAAAACTCTTACAAAGAGTAGATGGTCGTAGTAATTATAATCCTTTAGTCTTTCTGCTCCGTTCAAGGCAAAAAAATAATAATTATGATTATATTTACTATAGATTCTTGTAATGAGATCTTTCATCTACATACGTCATTGAAAAATCGTTGTCAGACAGTGATGTTTTTTAATGATGGCTCTAAGCTTCATCAGTTAAAAAAAATTGAAGTAAAAAAAGACGTTTTCGATGTGTCAGGGATGTACCACGAGGTTATTACTGGCTGTAAGTTTGTGTTTGATAGCCGAGCTGATATGTCAGTAAAAATTGTAGAGGGTGAGTTACAATTTGAAGAGAAAGATCTGAAGGATTACTCAGTGAAAGACGACGGCATGAGCTTGTCCGTGGCTCAATCTCACTTCTAGTTATTGCATTAGTGCGTTATATAAGTGCATTGCATAGCTGCATTGTATTAATCGATGGCGGCGGTTAGTTTTTGTAAGCTAAACATAATATTAGCTGAACTAGACTGAAAGGGGGGATCCCTTTCGGTCTCTATCTCTATGGCTGTATACTAAATTTCATAATTGGCTTTAATACCAATATCAAAATGCAGCGGCATTCGCCATTTTTGCACTGCCAGATACATCATGATTAACCCAGTGATAGAAGAGCAAACGAGTACGCCTTGCCAGTATTCCAGCAAAATGAAAAGGGTGTTCATTGCGAGAAATAGTGGCACCAATTTTAGACCGTAAACCTTAAAACAGAATGACTCTTTTAGGGCGATACCGGAAAAAGTAACAAAGAAAAAACCAAGCGCGAGCCAGTATAGGTTTTGTTGCGCGGAATATAGCATGATCAATAAACCCAGCCACGTTGACCAAACGATAATCGCTCGGACGTGTTTGCTGTAAACATGCAAGTTCGCAGCGGTGAACACGCTCGCAAGACAAAATACCAATATCACCACTTGTGATGCATTGTCAGGCAGTGTGATTAATTTAAGCTGATGTGACGCGATAAAGGCGCAGCCAAATAAGGCAATAGAAAATAGAGAGATGCCGAACCGATAAAAACAGACGCTCACTTTGTCGAGCTTATCCAATTCTTCACGATGTTCAGGGTTTGCCATAAGTTAATCCATTTGGTTGGTGAATGTTGTGCCGACTGCTGATTCATGTGGCGATGCCAACACGGTTATCATAAAGAATTCAATATAGTTATCATAAAGAATAATGGCAGGTTTGCTTGATTAGCTTCCCTGAGATGGGGAAAATAACCTAATCAAATCACCATTTATAGCCAAACCGTGAAGGAGAGTCGTTTGAATAACAAAGTACGCTGGGGCATTGCAGGTCTGGGTAATATTGCTCATCGATTTGTTAAGGACTTAACGGGGTCGGTGGAAAACGCAGAACTCTACGCCGTCGCGGCGAGAGATCTAAGTAGAGCACAACAGTTTTCAGAACAATATGGCTGTAATACGAGCTATGGGTCGTACGCGGATCTAGCGGCAGACAGCCAAGTCGATGCCATTTATATCGCTACCATTCACCCATTTCATAAAGAATTGATTGAGCTGTTTTTAAACAACGGTAAACATGTGCTCGTTGAAAAGCCCGCATTGACCAATCTTGCCGATTGGGACGCGATGGCAGCATTGGCTGAAGGTAAGGGTTTACTGTTAGCTGAAGCCATGAAGAGCGTGACGTTTCCCGCTTACCGTGAGATGAAGCAATTTATTCGACAGCAAAATGTTGCCATTACTTCCGTGGAGGCGTCATTTGGTAATTGGCATGAATTTGATAGTACATGGCATTTATTTAACCCTACATTGTGTGGCGGTGCGACGTTAGATGTTGGCGTTTATGGCCTGTGGTTGTATGCGGATCTATGCCAACTGGCTGGAGTATCGGTGACTGAACCACAGGTTGAATTTGCGCAAGATAATCCTCAAAGTGAAGTGGATGAAAACGCTACGTTTACTTTTTCAGGTGCGCTGGAAGGTAAAATAGGCGCTTCCATTACTCGAGATCTCACTCGAGAAGCCATTATCCACGGTCCTAAGTTAGAAATTGTTATTCATGGTAAGTGGTGGAACCCAACGACGATAGACATAACTTATCAAGGTCAGTTCAAGCAGATTTCAATGCCAGTTAAGGGTGGGGGATTTGCTGATGAAATTGAGCATATATCAGCGTTAGTGCTAAGCAATGAGACTCGATCTGAGTTACTTAATCACACAACCAGTCGTCGTGTGGTCAATATTATGGAGAAAGCGCTGCGTGAAGGTGGTTATGCTGAGCTACTTAACAGCAAGTCGTAAGAGATTGGTGTTAAATAGGACTGATCGAGAAGCGTAATACTGAAAAAGCCTAGTGACGACACCTTTCTTGTTAAAGGCATGATGTCGATACTAGGCTTAACGTTCACCGATTAAGGTTAATTAATCTATTCAGCGTCAGTGTCGTTGGTGAACGACGCTTCAATTCGCTTAAGTTCTTCTTTTTCTTTGAGTTGCTTTTCTTCTTGATTAGCAAGCTTTCTACGGTTGAGTTCTTTTCTCTCAGACTTACTTAAAAACTTCACGGCTTTTTTTGTCGTCAGCGCATAGGCGATAACGTCTTCACCTTTTTCTCTGCGTTCTGCCACACGTTGTGAAAAGCGCTCATCATCACGAGCTTTTCTTTGCTCTGCTGTTAATTTACTCATTGGTGGATCCTCATTTAGTTAATTCATAGCAGGTTGCTACCATGATCAGTCAAACAAATGAGATCAGTTGCACATTCATAAAGCTGATGGGCGTATGTTATCACAGAACACGCTGGAAGCCCTATTCTATATGGGCTGTGCAGCCAATCACCTATTAATAAATTTGTGCTTTACCGTGAAGGTCTAACAAGCTCTCTAGGTGGCAAATGACCAAAAATGTGTTTCTCAGATAAACCTTACATGATCAATGGTCAGTAAATCTCATACCTTCTTCGAAAGATTATTTTTAACTACTTGTTTTTATTTACTTTAATAGACTCTTAGATGCTGTCGCTTGGATTTCTAAGCCATTGAGGCAATATCTTGTTAGGGAAACCAGTAAAGTCGTATACGATGCGCCACCAAAAAATTATGTCTACCACGACTAGGCCACCATGTCTGCTAACGCCCTTTATACTGACCTTTCCCATTACTACGATCTTATGTGTGCTGATATTGACTATCAATCTCAGAGTCATTGCGTTCAAAGGTTGCACCAAATATTTGGCAATTCGGGTAAATCACATCTCGATCTGGCTTGTGGGACGGGGCCTCACGTTCGTCATTTTATTGATTTTGGCTACCAAAGTAGTGGGTTAGATATCAACCAACCTATGCTTGATATTGCAGCACAACGATGCCCTGAGGCGCGATTTACTGTGCAAAACATGAGTGACTTTGACGCGGCGCAGCCTTTAGATTTGATTACTTGCTTCTTATATTCGATTCACTACTGTGATGGACTGAAAAAGCTTCAAGATTGCATTTCTAGTGTGTTCAAAGCACTCAATAGCGGTGGTGTGTTCTGTTTTAATGTTGTTGATCGGCTTAAAATAGACAATCGCTCATTTGTGAAGCACGCTACTCAGCATCAAGGTGAGACGTTCAGTTTTCGTTCTGGTTGGCATTACGCTGGCGAAGGTGAAAAGCAGCTACTTAAGCTCAATATTGAAAAGGCAGACGGTCAAAAAACACAAGTTTGGCAAGATGAGCATCCTATGGTCGCGTTCACCATTGAAGAAATATCGGCCATGCTTAAACCTTGGTTTGAGGTACACATTTTTGAGCACGATTACGATAAAATATTACCTTGGGATCAACGCTCAGGTAATGCAATCATCGTTTGTGTAAAAGCGTAATTTAATCACTTAAAAAGCGAGTAATTTAATCACTTAATAGCGAATAGTTAAATCGCAGAATGGGCTATTCGCATGGATATTTTTTATCGCTGGCCAGCTAAACTCAAGGTCAAGTCTTGTGCCGATATTTCGGCACACCCCAGGGTATTTTGACCACACCATAATGGTGAAAAGTCGCTAGATGCTTTGTACTCAGATTTTAAGCGTAATTGCCCCATTTCTATCGACGCATAAGGAAAGTCAGGGACAGTCTTGTTGATGTAGCTCAGTTCTTTCATGACTCGGTTGATAATCCCTCTGGCCGGACGACCAGTAAAGAGATTGGTTATTGCCGTATTTGATTGTATCGAGTTTGTTTTTATCGCTTCCCGATGGAGCTGGGACGTGTTGGTTTCTGAGCATAATAAATAGGCAGTACCCACTTGTACGGCTGTGGCGCCTAGTAAAAGGGCGGCTTCGACGCCTAAATTATCGCCAATGCCTCCTGCGGCGATGACAGGGATATTTACCTGCGCAACCACTTGCGGAAGCAGTGCCATAAGCCCCATTTGGCTAGAAAGATCTTGAGATAAGAACATCCCTCTGTGTCCACCAGCCTCTACACCTTGCACAATAATCGCATCTGCACCGTTAGACTCCAACCATATTGCTTCTTGAACCGTGGTTGCGGTTGATAGGATCTTGCTTCCCCAGCTTTTAATTCGGCTAACGAGCTCCGGGCTAGGGAGACCAAAATGAAAGCTGATTACCGTAGGCGAAAAGGGCTCGATAGCATCGGCGATATTGTGATCAAAGGGCGTTCTACTGGCACTTGTCGGTAGAGTACTCTTATCAATGTCTAATTCATCAAAGAACGGCGTTAACAGTTGCTGCCATTTAGTATGCTTGGCGACGTTATAACTCGGCATGTCATGGCAAAAGAAGTTGAGATTATAGGGACGTGTCGTCTTAGCTTTGATGGATCGAATCTCATTGACCATTGTGTCGATATCTAACATGCCACATGGCAGTGAACCAAGTCCTCCTGCCTGACTAACCGCAACGCAAAGGCGGTGATCTTGCACGCCTGCCATTGGGGCTTGAATAATGGGTAAATCGGTTCCTATTAGCGCCTTAACGTGGTCTATTTTCTCGGTCTTTTGATACATCGCCATCTTCCTTTTGTTGAGTGTTTTCTACTAAACACCCATATGTACATCCGTTGTGCTGCTCTGTGTAAGCGGAAAATAATAGTCTACGGCATGGCGGTTTACTCTGTATTTAGACTTAAGTTGTGAGGTAAGAACAAATAGTCTTCTGAGGTACCGAGAAAAATCGTTGGTCATGGCGTATGGTTACTACTAGGGACTAAAAATAAGTATTCTACGTGATTGATGTTTACAACGGATTCAAGGCGGAGTGTTGTGTGGGCAACAGTAAAAGTACGGTATTTCTAGTGGGTGGGTTTTAGTAGGATGTGCCGCCATAGTGTTGACCGCACGAATAATAATAAAAATGAGGTTTTAAAGCATGCAGACAAGTTTACGGTGGTTAGGTTCTTTGTCATCTCTTGTGTTACTTGGGTGTAGCAGCGCTATTCCTCCCAATGAGCGACAAATGGTGCGTGATGAGATAGATGCAACTTCCGCTGAAATTGTTGGAAAACTGAGTGATGAGTACAGTGAAATACCGACGTTAGTCGATGAAGCGTACGGTTATGCTGCAATCAGCATGGCGGGAGTCAAAGTGCCTGTTATAGGTGGGGGCACCGGAATTGGGGCGATCTACAATAACCAAGATGGTAGCGTGACCTACATTGATGTTGATCGTTACGATGTTGGGGCAGGCTTAGCATTGGGCAGCAATGAAGCTTTGCTTATCTTTGACGATGAACAATCGTTGGAGTCCTATCGAGCCGGTGTGTGGCGATTTTCAATTGGGGCGGATGTGAGTTTGGGAGAAAGTAGTTCGCATGCCAGTACTACTTTAGCGGGTGATGATGATGTTCCAATATACTTAATTACGAGCTCTGGTGCATCAGCCGTTGGTAGCGTCAGGGTAGTGTCGAGCTCAGTGAACTATGACTTAACGGAAACTGGAGTTGGGGACATTGGTATCGCGAATAAAGACTTGAACACCGAGGTTCCACCGAAAGGTGCAAAAAAATGGGATAGAGCACTGCCGTTTTTTGCTCAGGAAGTGATTGATAAAGGGTATTCACTGCCTAAGCCTTATGGTATTAGCATTATCTATACCGATACTTTTCAGTATATGGACATAACAGACCTTAATGTAGGGATAAATGGCTCTCAGAAGTACCCGATAGAGTTTGTTTCCTTTGATAACAATAGCAACAATACGCAGTCACCTCAGCTCAAACTTGATGCTTGGGTATTTCCCTTTATGAATGTGTTTGGCGCAGTGGGGAAAATCACTGGCACGGCTGATATAGGGATTAAATTCAGTGGTAATGATCTCATCAACCAAATGGGAGCAGACTGCAGTTTACCGCCCCTCCAACGACCAATAGTGTGTTTATTGAAAGATGAGGAAGCAGAGTTTGTCGCGCCAGCTCAGCTTGACGGAAATAACTATACGTTAGGTACCATCTTAGCGACAGGATGGAATGATTATTTTGTTACCCTGCCAATTTCATTTACTTATGCTGACATGCGAAAAAATGATGCAGAAGGGCTGATTCTCAATGTTTCGCCTCGAGTGGGTAAAGTGATCCCTACTGTGGGCTCACAATCAGTGGCGTTATATACCGGCGCGACCTATCTTGATAGCACGCTAACTCTGACAGGGACTTACACCTACAGTGGGGTTGGTATTGACTATAAGGTAAAACAAAGCAATACCGATAAATGGGCGGGACTCGTTGGTGCGAACTACAACTTTAATCGTGATTGGTCATTGATGATGGAATACGGTTGGAAAAGTGATAGGAAACGCCAATTCATCTCTGCATTAAATCGACGTTTTTAATATATCGGGTTGAGAGCGTTGAATTAGGATAAATCGAAAGGGTTGGCAGAGGAGGAGGTGCTGATGACGGTTTATCAGTTCTAGTTAGGGAACACGAGCAAACCGATAGTGAGATAGAAGTCGTGGTGATTATTGGCCAAGCATTAGCTTTTCTAATAAGCGAACATGAATATAATTAGTAAGTTAATTACCAAATAATATTTGACCTACGTCACAATTAGAGTAAAATTTTTCCTGTTCTTGAAATCAAATTACAAAACGGTACATAAAATGAACTCAGCACTACTATCAACACTCGACAATTCAGCAGAAAAAACAGAAGTAGCCCAAACTGCAACTAAACAAACGTCAACGCTTGTAGAAATCGTATCTCTAGCGACGATGTTTTTAGCAACGTCAGCAGTGGTTCTATTACTTAGCCTTACTTGGGTGATGTAATACTTCGTTTTCAGGGACATGAAACCGAGCGATACTCTTAGCATTATCATGAGTATCGCGTAAGTTCCCTGCTTGGTTACCTCTACCCCGTTAGTGGTCTTACCGCGAGTACGCGGGCACCTTTTTACTGTAACGCTATTTATTCTAACGCTATTTACTCCAAGGTTTTACCCTCATCCGCGAGTGGTATGACTGATAGAGCGTCTACAATAAACGTCTCACTAACACGTAAGCCATAATACGTTACGGTCTGACGACCACAAATTTCCCCTGACCTGTCGATAAAAACCAATCTCCTCTTGAGACAAAGTACTGTTGACCTCGTTTATTGACCGCCGTTGCACCTTCTGGCAATTTTCTGATCACTTGACCTAAGCGATAGCGTCTTTTCGGTGGCTTCTCGACCACGACATAATGGTCATCATTCTCTTTATAGTATTGACCGTTAATTAAGGCATAAGACACGCCAGCAATGGCAAGAAATATCGCTGAATCCGGCAGGCGGTGGCGGTCGTAGTGATGGACAACGTGCACCTCTTTTTTATGATGGCGATGGTGTTTATGTTTTTTCCAAGGGTCAGCCAAGCTACTGCAAGAAAGGATAAGTAAAGTCATGCCGATTATATAGCGGGTGTTGTTCTTCATAAATCTCGCACCTAATAATAGTCAGCCGCTATTTTTGTCTATGTTGAGTAAACGAAAGTGAAGACGATGTCAGCAGATGGTAGGGTTTGTATTGGGTGTCAATCCATCTGGTCGTAACCATCAATTGTGGTGATGTCACCGCGTGTCCATCTCCTCATGGTCCTTTCTTACCAGAGTGTGATATTGAATCCGGTAACTTACTCACTTAAACACGTGGAACCTATTACACTTAGTGGCTTAATCAGTTGAGTTAGCCGCTAATGGTTTAATTCATAGTTGGCAAATCAGCGACGTCTCCTTTTTGAAGGTTAAGTAAGGGCTCTAATGAAAAAGAAAATCTTAGTAACAGGCGCAACGAGCGGTATTGGCTACGCATTGGCGTTGGAGCTGTGTGAAAAAGGGCATGATGTTGTCGCGACAGGGCGAAATGCGCAAAAACTGTATGAATTGAGTTCGGTAACGGGTTGCCATACCATTGCCGCCGACCTCAGTATCGTCGATGACGTGTTGAGTATGTTTGAGTCTGCTTGTTCTCATTTAGGCGGCTTAGATGTATTAATCAATAACGCGGGCATGATCTCCCGTAAATGCTCGATTGAAGATTTCACTTTAGAAGAATACGAAGCGCAGTACGCCATTAATCTTCGTGCGCCTTCTTTGTTGTGTCGTGAATCCCTTAAAGTAATGAAGCCACAGCAACAAGGACAAATTATCAATGTCATCAGTACTGTGGCTAAGCGCGCGAATGCGACCATGAGTATTTATACGGCAATGAAGCAAGGCCTTGCAGGCTTCAGTGCTATCTTAATGAAAGAGGCACAGCCTCATGGCATTAAAGTCACATCGCTATTTCCCGGTGGAACGGATACTAACTTTCGTGAAGCTGAGCGTCCGGAATACATGAACCCAACCAGTGTGGCTAAAACCATTGCGCACCTGCTAGAACTCCCTGCGGATATTGTCATGCATGAAATGACATTCCGCCCACCAGTTGAACTTGAGTAGTGATGGTAACCTCTCCGTGTCAACATTTAGCGCTTAAACGAAAACGGTGGAGTGTTCGGTCTCTGAGGGCTTAGATACTCCAGCGTCGGCATCCCAAGGTAGTGCAGGAAGAAGAATATCTTGCATATCGCACAGATATTGAGCAACGAGCTCGGAACAATCAGCATGGTTATCTTGCGTAAAGGTAACCATGATATTTTCCATGATATGAATAGGGATCAATTGTACGCAGTGTGTTGGGTAATACATCAAATAGAGCCGGATATAACGGCGCAGATTTGTCATCACCGAGCCAAAAAACACATCCACTACTGCGGCGACTCGCTGATTTCTAAGCAGTGACAACAAAGCAACTAAATGGTCTTCAATAATAATCACGTTCAAATTATGACGTTCATTTTTATTTAGCTCGTTACGTAATTGCATGCAATGAAAAATAACCTCGGCGTGTTGCGTTGTTAGCCTATCAATAGAGGACCTCTCTTTTTCTTGAAAGGCAACACTATTACCAAAGTCTCTAAAGTGGGAAATTAAAAACTGTATTAAAGAACGTAATTCAAGCGCCGTAAGCGGGGTGACATACGCACCAATATTTGGCTGGTAATCTATAAATCCTAGCGATGCAAGCTCTTGTGTGGCTTCGCGAATAGGCGATAGTCCAAGACCATATCGGTTGGACAACTCTTGGATGACAAGCCTTTCATTAGGCGCAATCGATTGATTGAGGATATCTCGTGTTAAATATGCCATTGCTTTGTGTTTACTGGTTTTCACGGAACGTGACCTGTATTGTGGGTTTCGGATTATTGTCCATAATTTATAAAACGATAAACACCGTAAAATTACGGTATTTTTTAATTGTATTTATTTGAATCAGTAATTTTACGCTATGAAGTGACAGTAAATAGTTCAAACTCACTGACTCGTTAACAACTCTTAGTTTTTATAAGTTGTAGTTTTTACAAGTTTTAGTTTTTATAATTTTAGTTATTGAAAACTTTAGTTATTGAAAACTTTGCTTATTACAAGGTTTGGTTATTAAAAAGTTTAGTTACAGTCAATTCTTGATTATTAACAAGTGTTGATTATTAACAAGTATTGACTGTGAACAAGCGTTGATAACGAATAAGTACTAATAATTATCCAAACTCCACTAATCAACAAGTTAGAGAAAACCGCTCATGAATAAGCTTATTGTTTCTGCTGCTATTATCATCGTATCACCCTTTGCTATTGCCCAAACGACGGGGGGCGATATTGTTGATCCCAACTCCAAGCTGATTTTTACTTATAACAATGTTACCGAAGATGTGGCTCGACAAGAGCTTGCCCATTGCCAAACGTTAGCGAACCATACGCAAGAAGAGGTGACGAGCAATCAAGGCTCTGCTGTTCGCGGTTTACTTAAAGGGGCGGCTGCTGGTGCGGCTGTTGGGGCCATTTCGGGCGGTAGTGGTTCCGATACCGCAAAAGTAGGGGCTGCGGGTGGTTTGGTTGTGGGTCGTATGCATGGTAATGCGAATCAAGCCGCGCAGCAAAGTAACAATCTGAATAACTATAAAACGGTCATGCGTAATTGCATGGTAGAAAGGCAGTATGTAGCACTAAATTAAGCACAGAAGTCGAAGACGTACGACGTGTATGGGTTGCCAAAGGGACATGGCAACGTCCAAGATCAGCGTAGCTTGATAGCAAACCTTGAACGTTAGCGATTGAGCGACGGTGTGTCGCTACGTTAATTACTCAGTTACATGGCGTTTAGATAAGATTTATAAGAGTGTAAACGTACCGTCGCAGCTCCAATCACATCTATAAAGCCAAAGAAAGCGTGTGGTTTGGTTGCAGCAATCCACGCCGAACCCGTCGCACCAATAGGAATCACTTTGCCTTCAGGTTCAATGATCTCTAGAACCACTGTTCGACCATGGGTACTGGTGTTTGCGCCTACGTGTTGACGCACACTTTGTGGCCCCTGAATCGGTGAGATGGATGACTCGCCTGTTCCTGCGGTAAAGCTGTGTACGCGAGCACGGAACACTTCCCCCGGGTAAGCATCAACATAGAATTCAGCGAATTGTCCTTTTTTGACGTATCGAAAAGTCTGGTCAGGAATGCGCATCTCTAGAAATTTACGCGATGTATCGTAGATATGCATATTACCTACACGGCTACCATCGGCGACGTTAACTACCGCGACTTGTCCATCAAATGGCGCGCGTACAGTCTTACGTTCTTGTTCAAATTCAACACGATCATAATCAGCATGCAACGACGCGAGGGAAGATTCTGAAATTCTGAGTTGTGACCTATAGTTTTCGACATCACGCTCTTTAAATATCTCTGGTGAGGTTTTCGCTCTACGCAGATCTCGTTTCATTTGAGCAATAGATTCTTCTTGTTTCACTATCGAAGCTTTAATTTTTTCTAATTCAGCATAGGAAGTCGTATCGATTAAGGTGTAGATGACATCGCCTTTCTTGACGACCTGATTGTGGTCGACGTGAATTTCATTGATTTGCTCCCGCAGTAGAGGGGATAAAACAGAATGTGGCGCCTTGATGGTAGACGAGTAGGTTAAATCCACTGGCGCCCAAAGGCGAGAAAGCACACCTAAGATCACCAGAATGAATACGCCTCCAGAAATAATCCAGAACGCATTTCTTAGAGTCCATTGAATGGCCCCTGTTGAGACCAAAATCCACATGATCAAAATATAAGGGATCATTACTTCTTTCATGATTGCACCTCATGTTTTGTATCGGAAAGATCAAGGTTTGATGCTCGGCTGTTTTTAATCACGCGGCTGATGGATGCGCCAATGTGCTCCCAGTTAGCGAAGGCAATAATGATCGCCAGCACCCACCAGGCTTTATGTACAAACAGGCCGCAAAGCGACAGCGCGAAAACGAGCTGAATATGAGAGCTTTTGCGCTCATGTGCTTTATGCACGGCAACTTCATGGACGCGCCAAAGTAGGTAAACAACGAAAACGGCGAGGGCAATGGTGACGGAAAACAGGTAACCACTAAAGTACTCTGAATTGAAAATCATCATCATGGCGTCGTTTGGAGTGTTGGTAAAGGTGGTCATATCAACGTTCTTGGAATTGATCGTCCCCATTGGTGCTAACAAGTAAGCACCTAAAAACATGGTTAACATAAAGACTGAAAATTTCATCAGCACCTTAATAATCACCATGATGATACGCATTATATTTTTTATCGCGTTCATACTATTTCTCATTGTTGTTGGTAGGGTTTTGTTGTGAAGAACCACTGCGAGGGTTCTTTTTCACTATGGTTCTCGCTAAAAAGCCGCTAATACAATTAGCGGCTTAGGATTAAGGTCAACGAAATAACATAGGGCTATTTCATTACTTGTTGGCTAGCTTGCTCAAGTTGCTTTAGCTTGCCTTGAAGCATGTAAGTATTCTGGTTGAAGTTACCAGGGTTAAGTACTTGGCTTTGTTGCATTGGGTATTCAGGCAAGGTTGCAATGAACTCTTGAACTTTTCCGCCTACTGGTACAAACAACCACATGTTGTCCGCCATCCAGCGAAGGTACATGCCTGATTCGTGCGGTGCTTTTTCAAATGGGTCGGCACGTAAGTGAACGATTTGAGGCCAGTTTGTTTGGAAACGAACCGCATCTGTGATGTTACCTTCTAGTAACGCAAATGAGATTTTAAAGTCGTTCCAACGAACTGCGTTTAATTCAGCATTCGCAGAGAAGTACAGTAGCGAGTCACGAGGGCCTTTTTCTTCTTTTCCTTCAAAGTAAGGTAAGAAGTTATAGCCGTCTAAGTGCACGCGCCAGTTCTTATTGTTGTAGCTTGCCCCTTTGTCTGAAGCGAGTTTTTCAACGACGTTGTCATCACCAGCTGCGGCTAGAAGGGTTGGGATCCAGTCTTGGTGCGCCATGATGTCGTTAATTTTTGAACCCGGTTCAATCACACCAGGCCAACGAACAAGTTGCGGTACACGCATGCCGCCTTCAAATGTCGTGCCTTTTTCACCGTGGAACGGCGTCGCACCGCCATCTGGCCAAGAGACGGTTTCTGCGCCGTTATCGGTTGAATAGATAACAATGGTGTTATCCGCGATGCCTAGATCGTCAAGTTTATCCAGTAGGATACCAACGTGATCGTCGTGCTCTAACATGCCATCGGCGTAGATACTGATACCAGATTTACCTTGGTATTTTTCTTGTAGACGTGTCCAAACGTGCATACGTGTGGTGTTGTGCCAGATGAAGAATGGTTTGTCTGCCTTGACCGCTTTTTCCATGAACGCTAACGACTCTTCTAAGAATTCCTCGTCGGCATTTTCCATACGCTTACGCGTCATCGGACCTGTATCTTCAATCTTGCCATCGGCAGACGATTTAATGACGCCACGGGGGCCGTAGTTTTTGCGGAACTCAGCATCTTTCGGGTAATAGTATGTTTCTGGCTCTTCTTCCGCATTAAGGTGATAAAGGTTACCAAAGAATTCGTCGAAGCCGTGGTTGGTCGGTAAGTGTTTGTCTTGGTCGCCCATGTGGTTCTTACCAAATTGCGCGGTCATATAGCCTTGCTCTTTCAGTAAGTCTGCAATGGTCGGTGCCCAATCAGGGATGCCGTGATCAGAGCCGGGCATACCGATGGTGAGGAGACCGGTACGGAATGGTTCCTGACCCGTTAGAAATGCAGCTCGACCAGCAGTACAGGATTGCTGTCCATAATGGTCGGTGAACAATGCACCTTCGTTGGCAATGCGATCGATGTTTGGCGTTTGATATCCCATCATGCCATTGTTGTAGGCACTGATGTTGTAGATACCAATATCATCACCCCAAATGGCAAGAATATTCGGTTGTTCAGCAGCGACTGCGGCACCAGAAGCAGCCAGTAAGCTGACTCCAACAGCAGCTTTGTTTAAACGGGTCGTCATAGGGACTCCAATTGTTATTTTGTGATTGGACGTTGGGACGTTATTTCTGTGAAACGTCCTACTGACAACTAAACTAATCCTATTACGCCTATGCGTCGCTTTATACTGACTATAACCAAAGGTTATGAGCTGCTTGAGTACTATCGAACCTAGACTAC
Source organism: Vibrio qingdaonensis (assembly GCF_026191675.1). Classification (GTDB taxonomy): domain Bacteria; phylum Pseudomonadota; class Gammaproteobacteria; order Enterobacterales; family Vibrionaceae; genus Vibrio; species Vibrio qingdaonensis. The sequence goes on from NZ_JAKRRY010000004.1 coordinate 64,407, forward strand.
TATCTAATTATCTCTTATGACGATGTCACTAAGATGCCATCTCTGAGTGTTGGCACGCTACCTGGTGGTTTTAATCACTGGCTGATCGTCGTAATAACTGATAACCGTTTGATTTCTTGCGTGAGCCGTTTTTTCTGAACGTTCAATACACGCAAAGTACCTAACTTTATGAGATGACACATGAACCAAGCACAGCAAAAAATTAGCGAACTCATTACCCGTATTGAGCAAGATGTGGTGGGACAACAGCATGTTGTAAAAGCACTGGTGCTTGGATTACTCACCAACGGACACATTTTATTAGAAGGTTTACCGGGGACTGCGAAAACGCGTTCAGTTAAAGCACTGGCGAGTGCGCTTAATAGTCGATTTGGACGAATTCAGTTCACCCCAGATTTACTTCCATCCGATGTTACGGGTACGGAGGTATATCAAGAGCTAGAAGGCAAACCACAGCTTACGTTTCAGCAAGGTCCGATATTCAATGACATTGTATTGGCGGATGAAATCAATAGAGCCCCCGCTAAAGTGCAAGCTGCGTTACTAGAAGCAATGGCTGAATCCACGGTAACGGTTGGTGACCAAACACACGCATTGCCAGAATTGTTTATGGTTCTCGCCACTCAAAACCCAGTCGAACAAGAGGGAACGTATCCTTTGCCTGAAGCGCAAATGGATCGCTTCATCATGAAAGTGAACGTGGATTATCCAGAAGATGATGCCGAACTTGCCATTATTCGTTTAGTTCGAAGTGAGGAGAAGAAGGTTGATCGCCAAGCCGACCATGCGTCACCTTTACCGCCGATTGACCCTCAATTAATTCTTCAAGCACGCAGTGAATTGCCTACGATTGCGGTATCAGATTTGGTTGAAAAGTACATTGTGGCGCTTGTGATGGCAACACGTAAACCAGAACGTTATCCAGACAGTAAACTGAGCGAATGGATTGCCGTGGGGGCAAGCCCGCGAGCATCCATCGCGTTAGATAAGTGTGCCCGTGCCAATGCGTGGTTAGAAGGGCGAGATTATGTCTTGCCAGATGATGTACGGGCAATGGCTTTCATGGTTTTGGGGCATCGCTTTAGTTTGTCTTATGACGCTTTAGCTGATGGTGTGAGTCACCAAGCTGTAGTGGACACGTTACTTGATAGCGTTGAAATCGGATAGAGGGTGTCATTAATATGATAAGCCCAACCACGCCTCCTAGTTCGGTAAGTCGCGACGCGCGAATTTATTGCGATTATGCGCAATTGGTTCGTTTGCAGTCTCAATCTCAATCTTTTCATTTACTCCCCAACCTTAAAGCGGGCAGTGCTTTGTCCGGGCGACATCAATCTCTGTTTAGAGGTCGCGGACTCAATTTTGAAGAACTGCGCCATTACCAACTTGGTGATGATATTAGAAACTTAGATTGGAAGGTGACGATGCGAACAGGCAAGCCGCATGTTCGCACCTATACCGAAGAGAAAGATCGAGATGTGGTGATTGTTGTTGATCAACGTAGTGCGATGTTTTTCTCCTCTGTGCAAGTGATGAAATCGGTCGTTGCGGCGGAAATTGCCGCATTGTGTGCTTGGCGGGTATTAAAAGACAGCGATAGAGTTGGCTTTTTGCTCGCTGATAGCCAGCGTTTGACATGGAGCAAGTCGAAACGAACCCAAAATGATCTGTTGGCACAATTAAAGCGCATTGCCCACGCCAACCAAGCGCTTGATGCCGCGAGTGTCGATGCCGCAGGGACGCAATTTGACGATATTGTTCAGTTACTACTGCGCTTAAAGCTTAAATCGACAACGCTGATATTGATCAGCGATTGGAGTGATGCGAGTACTCAAAACATTAGCCATTTACAACGCCTACAACAGCACAATGACGTATTAGCCATTATGGTGTCTGATCAGTTTGAGCAGCAATTGCCGACTCATGCGTCCACGCAAGGTTGGGTGATGGGTAATGGATCCCAACAAATTAGTATCCAGAATGAGGCGATGCTACAAGTCGTCAATCGTCAGCTACAAGACCGTATTGAGTCCAAGCGAGAGCAACTTTCCAAGCTGATGCATCGTTATCATATTCCGTTAGTCGAGTTGGATACATCTGGACAGCACATCGCCCAATTCAAGAAAACGGTGGGAGGCTGCAAAGATGGATCATAAACCGCCAAGTACTTACATACTTCGAGAGATGGTAGATGTCGATATACCTGAACCGATTAGCTGGTTTCCTCAAACATTAGGCTGGAAGATTGTCGCAGTGGTGTTTGTCGCTATATTGCTGGTGGTTATCGCTAAATTAGTGATGCATTGGTGGAAAAATCGTTATCGTGGCGAAGCATTGCAAGCGATACAGCAAGTTAACGTGCTTGAACCCGAAGCTGAGTATCAAATATTTTTGGTGATGAAAGCAGTATTACGTTACCGAGACAAAGAGGCTGCAGCGTTGTATGGCGTGGATTTTCTTACTACGTTAGACCGTATGAATCCAAGTAACCCGGTTTGGGTGCCTAACGATCGTTGTCATGTTGATGAGCATTTAGGCATGCAGTGGATGGAGAGTATCGTTAATCCAAAATCAGCGTTAACCCATGAACAAAAACAAACCTTGGTGAGTGAGTTAAAGCAGTGGATTCTTCATCACGATTCTGGAGACGCGCATGTTACTTGCTAGCATAGGCATTACCGGTCTTGATATCAGTCAATTCCAATGGAGCAGTGTAGAGTTAGTCCATCCATTATGGCTATTATTACTGCCGTTACCCTTGGTTATTTATCATCTTATTCCTGCCTATAGAACCAAGAAAAAAGCAACCAAAGTGCCGTTTTTTCAATTGCTTGTCGATGCTTTAGGGGAGCCGCCACGGCAAGGTGCCCACCAACTTAAAGCGCGCTGGTGGCAACGCGCTGTGCTTTTGGTCGCGTGGATATTAGTGGTTCTAGCGTTAACAAAGCCGACCTTACTTGGGCCGCCGCAATATCGAGAAAGCATTGGGCGTGATGTCATGGTGGTACTCGATTTATCTGGGTCGATGGCTGAAGAAGATTTTATTTCACGCCAAGGCAAGAAAGTGTCGCGTTTAGATGCGGCCAAAGACGTTTTGAACGAGTTTGCCGATGGACGAAAGGGCGACCGTTTAGGGATGATTTTGTTTGGTGATGCAGCTTTTGTACAAGCCCCTTTTACCGCCGATCATCAAGCGTGGCGAGAGCTTCTAGGGCAAACCAGTGTAGCAATGGCGGGGCCAAGTACTCGTCTAGGCGATGCCATAGGTCTAGCAATTAAGGTGTTTGAAAATCAGCAAGAAGACAGCAGTAATGAGTCTGAGCGAGAAAAAGTGGCGATTGTTTTGACAGATGGCAATGATACGGGAAGCTTTGTTGAACCGATTGATGCCGCCAAAGTGGCCGCTGTAAAAGGCGTGCGTATCCATATGATTGCAATGGGCGATCCGAGAACCGTTGGAGAACAAGCGTTGGACATGGAGACCATTCGCCGTGTTGCGAGTGAAACAGGAGGCGAGTCTTTTGAGGCGCTCGATCGTGATTCGTTAACGGCAGCATACCAGGTAATCTCTGAACTCGAGCCAAGGCTATATGAGAGTACCAGTTTCAGACCAAAGCAAAGTATCCATCACTATCTTGTGTCCATTGTGATTGGTTTAGTGTTGGTGGCATTTACTGTAGCAAGTGTGACCCGGCGATTTTTCCCCGTTCAGCCAAGAAGCGCTGAAGATAAGAAAGCGGGAGACACGTTATGATAGACACGCAATGGTTAGAACAGGTTATTACACAGTTTCATTTTATACGACCATTATGGCTATTGGCATTTATCCCGATGGCAGTGGTGTTCTATGTGCGGTGGAAACAAGAAGCGAATTCTGAAGATAGCCGATTTTTACCGTCACATCTCCGGCAAGCATTGACTATCGAATCACAAGGATGGAATAACCAACTGCCGCTAAAAATGCTGATACTCGGTACCACTCTACTTATTGTCGTCGCTTCTGGACCGACGTGGCAACGTCAGGCCTCGCCCTTTGGTGAAGATAAAGCGTCCTTAATGATTGTGCTTGATGTTAGCGAAAGTATGCTGCAAACCGATGTTGCGCCAAATCGTTTAGAGCGCGCGAAGCATAAAATACACGATTTGCTAGAGACACGACATGGCGGTCGAACGGGGCTTGTGGTTTATTCCGGCTCGGCGCATTTAGCGATGCCCACGACGCAGGATAACCGCGTTTTTGCGCCGTTTCTTGCGGCGATAGACCCACAAATAATGCCAGTGGCGGGGAAAGCGGCGGAGAACAGCTTACCGATCATTAAACAGCAACTCGACGGCCAGCCTGGTAGCACGGTGCTACTCATTACCGATGGTGCGACCCCAGCAACGGTCAAGGCTTTTGAATCTGAATTTGCGTCATCTTCTACCCAACTATTGGTGCTTGCGATGGGGAACCGTGACATTGTCACTAATAGTCCGTTAGATATAGTGGCATTGAAGCAATTGGCTAATGCCGCCAATGGCCGCCTTTTTCAGACTAGTATTGATAGCAGTGATATTCAGGCGTTGTCTCGTGATATTGATACGCATATGGAAATCAATGGAGAGTCGACCATGCCATGGAAAGACATGGGGTATGGCTTATTGGTTCCCATTGCGTTACTGATGCTGCTTTGGTTTAGAAAAGGTTGGTTAGTTCAATGGTGTCTACTTATCGTGTTGGTTGTGCCCACGCTCACGCCTACGACGGCGTTTGCCAACCAAGATTCATTACTGCAGGAGAGCGCTGAATCTAGCATTGAGACATCTAGCCTTGAGACAAACGGCAACGAAGTAATGCAAACGCGAACGCTAATGGATAAAGGGTATCAATGGTGGATGGATCTTTGGTTTACTCAAGATCAACAAGGCCAGCGTTTATTCGACCAGCAGCGCTATCTAGAAGCCGCTCAGCATTATACCAAACCCCAATATAAAGGTGTCGCTTACTATTACGCGATGGAATATCGATTGGCGCACACGGAGTTTGTTAAAATGGACAGTGAACGAGGCGATTATTATGCCGCCATTGCCCTTGCTCGTCAGCGAGAGTATCTAGCGGCCAGAAACATGCTCCGTACGGTCGTAGAGTCCAAAACTATTGATGACAATTTACGAAGCAATGCCACACAGAATTTGACCGTCATGGAAAGCATTATCGACGAAATCAATCGAGTGAGCGAGAGTCAAACCAACACAACAGAAAGCATGGAAGAGTCTATTGAATTAGGGGATAACCCACAAACGGCAGATGGTGCGGAAGAAATGGCCTCGGGTATATTGATGAAAAAAGAGACATTAAATGCCAATGAAATCCTGGGTAGCGAGGCGCTGGCGGATAAGTGGTTAAAACGGGTAGAGGCAGATCCAAAACAATTTTTACGTGCCAAATTTCAACTTCAATATCGCGATCAAATGGCGTTGGGAGGCAGCAAGTGAACCTTAAATATAAATTCGTTTTAGTGTTGCTTGCGATAGTAGCGATGTTGTCTCATTCAGCCTTTGCCAATGAGAAGGACAGCTCGAAGATTCGAACCGTTAAAATGTCGGCCTGGTTAGGACAGGAAAATGCCGACAAGCCTCTAGAATTTACAGTCAATGAGCAAATAATTTTGTCGATTGAAGTCGCTACCCCCCGTTGGTTTACCGGGGGCACACGTATCAGTCGTATAGATGTGCCTAATCTTATTGCCAAGCAACGTAACCCAATGGCCATTAATTCAACAGAGCGTAAGAATGGCATCACGTGGTCAAAGCAGCGGTGGGAGGTGACGTTATATCCACAAACCTCTGGGACATTTGTTATTCCTCCTATCGCCATCCAAACGCAAGTATCGACGCAAAATGTACGCTCGGCCTCTCGGACGCTATATACGCAGCCAATGACATTTGAGGTTAGAATGCCGACAGGAAAATTGTCAGAGCAGCAGTCATGGCTTTCGGCGAGTGATATGACGCTAACACAGCAATGGGAGACGTCGAATGATGAGCTCAAGGCCGGAGACTCAATTACCCGCACGGTAACACTTAACGCTGACGATACCCTTTCTATTCTTATTCCTAGCTTAATACCCACAGATGCAACGCATGCTTATCAAGTTTATCGTCAACCGCCTCGCCTAAGTGATAGCCATGAACGGGGGGCGTATAAAGCGCAGCGAACTGAACAGCATACTTATGTGTTGCAAAAAGGAGGCAACTTTACACTCCCAGATATCGATGTTGTCTGGTGGAACAGCAGCAAAAAAACACTGGAAACAGTGACCTTAGAAGGTAAAACGATTTCGGTTCGTCATACATTATCGTCATTTGTTGCTCAATATCAGCGCTGGCTTGCTGGCATGGCGGTTTTACTGTTCATGCTTATTGCTGGTAGCGTTTTGCTTTACAGACGTGTTCAACAGCAAGGTTTCTCAGAGGGTTTTAATTTACTATTCGCATTGAAAAACAAAAACTTTTCGCGATTACGTTTACTGACCTATCGAAAGCTGAAAATGTCTCAAGGGAAAGTTGCTTTATCTACGGTTTCAAATAATGAGCATTGGCAAGAGCAAGCAAGGCAGTGGCAAACGGGTAAGGAAAGCACCAGTTTGTTGATGCAGGTGTGGCGTAAAGTCAGTCAAAAGCACAGTGAGGATGCGCTGAAACCGCGTACAAAGTGCAGTACGCGGTTTACGGTACTAAAAAATCGGATCCTTCCTCCTGCATTGAATTTGCCAAAAGAGTAAATTTGCCAACTGTTTCAATAGTGTCTGTGATGTTGAATTGCAGACAATGTCGACGTTAACAGCAACCTCAAATTTCAGTGGGGTTGCGATGGATACTTATGAAAAACACAGAATTGAATCTTATCCCTATTTTCGTGGCGATTTATGAAGAAAAAAATCTATCAAAAGCGGCCAACCGTATGGATATCAGCCAGCCTGCGGTGAGTAAGGCGTTGGCCAAGTTGCGTGATATTTATGATGATCCACTGTTTCACCGAAATGCATCGGGTGTGGAGCCGACCCCATTTTCTAGCGATATTTATCCCGCGTTATCAGCGGCATTAAAAAACTACACGTCCACACTTTCGGCTTCTCGCGACTTTAATCCAAAGAAATCGAAGCGGATATTTTCAATCGCGTGCGTATCGCCGACAAATTTCAATCTTATTCCTATTGTGGTCAAACTCATTTCCGCATCAGCACCGGATATTTTTCTAGAAGTACACCCTTTGTTTACCGAAGATTATGAATCCGATCTTCGTTTACAACGCTATGATTTAATTATCGATATGACCCCTAAAGGGCGAACATCTTTAAAGCATGAAGTGTTGTATGACGAAGACTTGTTCGTAGTGTGTAGCCAGACTCATCCCAGAATCAATGACTCGATAGAAATGGTGGATTTTTTACAGGAAGAACATGTTGTGGTATCGCGTTGGCACACAAGACGAAGCCTACTAGAGGTTGAAGATTTTAGTGATCTTCAGCAAAGAAGGGTGGTGTATCGGGCGGCTGGCGCGGTAGAGATGTTGCCTGTGATCTCGGGGACGGATTACATCGGGATTTTACCGGGGACGACCATTGCTGACTTTGCAGATAAATATAAGGTAAAAGCCATCCCTTTACCTTTTGATTTACCGTACCTTGGCTTATCTATGATTTGGCATCCAAGCCGAACCAATGAAAGTGGTCATCGCTGGTTGCGGAATAAGTTTAAGCAAGCGGCAAAGCATTGGGTTCAACAAAGAGCGATGAGTTAATGGCTGGAGAGTGAGCTCATAGCCGGAGAGTGAAAGGACGATCCGTTGTCCTATTTTTGCGGTATCTTACCTTCGGTATTGTCTTACGATCATATGAGCAGCGTACTGTCAGTGGCTTTATGTTTATTGAACGGCATGATTACTTGTCTTTAGCAAGTCTTAGCCCAATATCTGACATGATAATGGATTGGCTGGCAAAATCACGGCGATAGTTTTCAGAGTCATGTTCTGCGTATGAGAAGCTGCCACCACGTAACGACTTATGGGCGAGTTTGATGCTGCTATCATGAGCATTGTTAGGGTTGTCTGTAGGGCCATAACGATAGTAAGTGTCATCGAACGCATCAATAACGAACTCACCGACATTGCCTGTCATATCAAATAAACCCAGTTCATTTGGCGCTTTTAAGCCTACTGGATGCGCTTGGTTGTTTGAATTACTCGCATACCATGCGACATCGTCGATGTTGTTTGAGCCGCTATAAGTATAGCCCTTACTCTTGTTGCCCCCTCTGGCTGCAAACTCCCATTCGGCTTCGGTAGGTAATCGATAGGATTCACCAGTTAACTCATTGAGGCGTTCAATGAAGTAATTCGCTTGTTGCCAACTTAAATTGTTGACTGGAATGTCCGCGCCGGAGAAGTAGCTCATGGATGAACCCATCACGGACTCAAATAGAGATTGAGTGACTTCAAATTTAGAAATATAGAAACTGTCAACGGTCACTTCTCGAGAGGGTTGCTCAGCTTTTGAAGCGGTATCTCCATCTGAACCCATCACGAAACTCCCGCCTTCAACCAAGACAAGGTCATCATTGATGAGTTTGGCAATAGGGTGGTTAGGTTGTGTCGTGCATCCTGTCATGACAAGGGCTAATGAGAGGGTACAACACCCAATATAGGTTTTACTTTTTAATGATGGCATGACAAGGATCTCTGGTCTTGTGTGGAAGGCTAGATTACCGATTTTGGTCATTCCAATTGGTTATAAAGGGTATAACGAGCAAAGACAGTGAATGAGAATTATGATGGGACAGTCCAACTCATTTCAGGTGTTCTCAGTATGCATATCACTCAAGGCCCTCAATTTAACGGTAAAGCGTCGAAAAGGTTACATGCCATGGCCAAGCCGATTGGTGCGGCATGCAATATCGACTGTACTTACTGTTATTACTTAAGCAAACAGGACTTGCTGGAATACAAAAAAGGATGCTCTCCTAGAATGGATGACGAGACATTAGAAACTTACATTCGTCAGTACATTGAAGGACAAAATACACCTGAGATTATTTTTTCTTGGCAGGGTGGGGAGCCGACCATGCTCGGGTTGGAGTATTTTCAAAAAATCGTAGCGCTACAGGCGAAGTATCGCCCTGCTGGCATTGTGATCTCAAATGACTTACAAACGAATGGTACGCTCCTTAATGATGAGTGGTGTGAGTTTTTGTCTGAGCACCAGTTTTTAGTCGGGTTGAGTATTGATGGTCCCGAACTCCTTCATAATACTTACCGTACCAACAAAGCGGGTCGAGGTACGTTTCGCCAAGTAATGAATGCGGTTGAGTTACTGCATAAACATAACGTCAAGTTTGCCACATTAACTTGCGTGAATAATCTGACGAGTCAAAACCCTCTAGAGGTCTATCGATTCTTGCGCGATGTTGTTAAGTCCCCTCAAATGCAATTTATCCCTATTGTTGAGCAGAAAACATTCCGAACTACTGCGCCACAAACATGGGCGGCGTCGGACCAGCTAAAGCAAGGCGATAAACGTTTGATCCCGGGCCATAAAGATTCCGTCGTAGAACCTTGGTGCGTATCTGATCAAGCATGGGGCAACTTTCTTATCGCGGTATTTGATGAATGGATTCAAAAAGACATCGGTAAAGTGTTCGTTCAGTATTTTGAAGCGAGCGTTGAAACGTGGACAGGGCGTCCTAATCCACTCTGTACGCTCAATGAATTGTGTGGCAAAGGGTTGGCAATGGAACCCAATGGTGATGTGTATAGTTGTGATCACTATGTCTACCCAGAATACAAAATCGGCAATATTCACCATCAAAAATTGGATGAGATGGCGTACAGCCCAGCTCAGCAAAATTTTGGCTTTGCTAAGTCACGCACATTAACTAGCCAGTGTCAGAGTTGTGATTATAAATTTGCCTGTCATGGCGAATGTCCTAAGAACCGCTTTATTAGAACTAAAGCAGGCGAGCCGGGGCTTAACTATTTATGCGCCGGTTGGCATAAATTTTTTGCGCATGCCGATAAGGCATTAGCTTATATCTTAAGAGCGACGGGTCACCCTGTTGCCCACGGCAAGTTTAGTGATGAAGCACTGCGCCAACACCAAGTCGAGATGTCCGCGAAAAAGACCACCGTGACAGCGTCATTTAGCAGCAAATTTTAGGAACCAACTCAAATGAAAAAATCGTTAGCCTGTGCTTTTCTGACGCTTGCATCCGCATCCGTTATCGCCGCCAACATTGCGCCATCTGGGACAAACCATAATGAACGACCGGTTACCACGCCCGATGAACAAACCGTAACAACCACACTTGAGCAGCAACTGAGCCAACTCTCTTATACCGCTCAGAATATCAACGAACCGGAACAAGTACGTGCCAAGGCACTCAGAGAGTTAGCGAATTACCCTAGTCAAAATGCGCTGGTGGCCGTGGCGCGAGGACTCAAAGATCCCTCTTACGTGGTGCGAGAAGCGGCCATAATTGGTGCTGAGCCTTATCAGCTAGAACATCGCTGGCGTATTGTTGCCCCATTACTGACAGACAAAAATGAGGTGGTGCGAGTGACGGCTACCGCCAGCTTAGTGCGCGATTACGCCAATGTTACGCCAGAGCAGCAGCAACAATTGCAAATACCTATTGCAGAACTTAAGGACTATTTAGCCAACAAAGACGATTTTGATTCCCAGTTGCTGCTAGCCGATGTATTACGCTGGAGCCAAGAGTGGGCACTGGCCGACAAACACTATCAGACGTTGCTCATCGAAAATGATGATAACCCGCAAGTGTGGTTAAATATTGCTGATAATTATCGCGCGCAAAATCAAGATAAATTGGCGATTGAAACGCTCGATACCGCAATAAGCATTAATGAAGATGTGGCGTCTCTCCACTATGCTAAATCGTTAACTTTGGTTCGTATGGATGAAAAGAAGAACGCGGCCAATGAGATTGAAACGGCTGCAACGTTAGCAAAAGACAATAGCTACTACTGGTATTTAAATGGTGTGCTGCAAGAAGAGTATGACATTGATAAATCAACAAAGTCGTTTGAAAAAGCGTATTTAATTTCTGGTGCCCCGGAGCAATTATACGCTGTTTGTGACATTTATGTGCGCTATGGAAATGAGCATGCAAATTCATGTTTAGATGAGCTTGGTAAAATAGCCCCACCTTATGTGCTGGAAGACTTAAGAGCAAAGCAACAGAAAGACTTGGATTCTTAATGGATAAGTAATACCGCATAATAAAAAAACCTCCTTTCGGAGGTTTTTTCGTTTGGTGAATTCGTTTTATTTGTAAAACGCTTCAACCGTGCCTTTTAGCGTGATAAGCATTGGTTGGCCCCAACGATCAAGCGCTTTAGGTGAAGGAATTTTAACCCAACCTTCACTGATGCAGTATTCTTCTACGTCGAAACGCTCTTTGCCATTTAGGCGGATACCAATACTATACTCAAAAATTTCTGCTACGTGGTGCGGGCTACGAGGGTTGCCTGCAAGGCGATCGGGTAAAGCTGGTTGTGACTTAGAGTCGTTCATGTTCATGACCTGACATAAATAAAAAGTGCGTCATTGTAGACAAAAATTCGATAAATATCACCATCGAGATGGAAAGAAATGGCGTAAACGTCGTCTCTTTGAGGCGATAGGGGAAAAGCGGTTTAGGCTTTGTTTCAAGACTAAGCAAAAATAGCGTGTTATTTACTCACCTTCGGAACAAAGGTCGGGTGTAATGCGATTCCAATAGAGTTGGAAGATAGTCTGTTCCACTGATGATGGTGAGCGAAGCCCCGTATTGGCGGTATTCCAGCGGTGCGAATACGGGGAAGGTGAGAGGTGGGGTGATTATGAATCAACCAACTCTACCGCTTCTCGTGTCAATCGTGCCAGCTCATCCCATTGCCCTTGTTCAATTAGGGTTTTGTCTACCATCCATGTACCGCCACAGGCTAACACTCGTGGAAGCGCTAAGTAATCAGTGATATTTTTGGTGTTAATACCGCCAGTCGGCATAATGTCTATTTCACCATAGGGGGCCAATAAAGATTTAAGCATATTGATGCCACCAGATGCTTCTGCTGGGAAGTATTTTAAGGTGGTTATCCCCATCTCTAGCGCCGCTTGGCGGTAACCTTGGTCCGTCATTGTGTCTGAAATATGCGCGTAGCCGCCTAGGTAGCCGAAGTAGGCAAGGAAGGAATGACTGCCGTTTAGCATCCGCTTTTTCTTTCCTTCAAATACACACCTAATGTTCTTATTGATATTGGTTTACTTCATTACGTTTCTGCATAGGAATGTATTTTAAATCGAATGTTGTTTTGCTGATTTTTACGAAAATACATCACAATTTATTGTAAAAGTGTAGTTTATCAATACGCAATTTGTGTCGTATGTCGTAACGTTATGCATAATGTCAATAAAAACTCCCACATTTACAGCAGATAGGCAATACATTGCCTATACTTCGGTTTCTGTCAATTTATCAAATGCTAAGGAACAGTGTGGGTAATTTGCAAAGGACAAAGAGTTCTGTTGAAACGTGTTTTCACTCTACGGAATATCAACTTGTAGAGAAGATTGGCGAGGGAGGCTTTGGCCAAGTTTATAAGGCGCAACAACATAGTACAGGGAAGTATGTTGCGATAAAATTTTTGATTCTCAGCGATGACTTTAGCGTTAGCAAAAAAGATCGTTATATTTCACGTTTCCACCGAGAGTCAGAGTTAATTTCTCGACTGAATCACCCTAATATCGTCACGCTTATCGACAAAGGTCAGCAAGGTGATTACTTAATTTACGCCGTTTATGAGTATATTGAGGGCGAAACACTACAACAGCATTTGCAAACTCATGGCGCGCTCAATGCGTGTTTGGCTGCGGAAATTATGTCGTGTGTGTTGGATGCATTAGCGCACGCTCACCAGAAAGGTGTGATTCACCGTGATATTAAACCTGCCAACATTATGCTGTATCAAGTTGGGGCAAAAACACATGTAAAGGTCTTAGATTTTGGTATCGGCACTCTAAAAAACGAAGCAAGACAGCTTGATTATAAAAGTATTACGCTCACTCAAGAAACACTAGGTACTCCGACATACAGTGCACCGGAGCAGCTAAGGGGAGAGCCGCCCTTACCGCAAACGGATATCTATGTCTGGGGGTTGGTATTTTTAGAATGCTTGACCGGAGTACCGACATTCACAGGAACGAGCTTAGCTTCAATTTTTCATCAGCAGCTTAGCCAAGCTAATGTCCCTTTGGGAGTTCTCGCCGGTCATAGTTCGGCGAACTTTTTTAGGCGGGTTTTAAATAAAAGACCGCTACAGAGACCTAGTGACACGGCTAAGTTGTATCATGAATTTAACCAGCTAACCTTTAGTAACTTAGTAGGCGTTTTGGAACGCTCACCGTTATGTGTTAACGACAGTAATGAAAGCTCCCTTCCTTTTTCGTGCCATGATGAAACCGTCATAACGGATGGTAAAATATCATTTTCGCATTTAAGTGAACGTAAACAAATTGCAGTGCTGGCACTCATTATTAGTTCAGATAGCGTGGCAGATTCATATGCGCCACGGATTGCTCAAGATGTTGTAGATATGCTCCATCGAGATCAAATGCAGCAGTGCATTGATATTGCGGTGCGCTATGGTGCATGTCATATAGGATCTTTAGGGGACACCTTGCTATTTTATTTCGGCTACCCTCAAGTTACAGATAACGATAGCCGTTTATGTAGTCGTGCTGCACTTGAAATAGCAAGCAATGTAGCTAATAAAAATGCACTATTAAAATGGCAGCATTCAATTGTTAGTCAAGTGAAAATGGGTATTGATATCGGTTTAATAGCCGCACTCCCTAATTGCGTGCCAGAAGGAAGAATAGCCAATAGAGCGATGGAATTAAGCCGGCAAGCTCAAAACGGGCAAATAGTTTGTACGGAAAATGTGCATGCAATACTCGATAGCTATGTTGAATTTGATGGACTTGTTTTAAATGAACAAAGTAGAAGAGTTAGCGATCAGGATACGAATACTTGCTATCTGCTATGTGGAGAACGGCAATCGGAGGCGTTTGGGTTTTTAAGAGGAAGCCGTAAACACCGGTCGTTTGTTGGAAGAGACTGTGAACTTATGCAACTTTCACAAATAGTGGCATATCAATCGGAAGAGAGTCATTCGGCTAGTCCACTAATTCATATTCACGGAGAGGCGGGAATAGGGAAGTCTCGCTTGGTGATCGAATTTAGAGACAGTTTGCAAAACAGAAGACACCTTGTTGGGCAGTGTCTCCCTGAGCACAAGAACAATGCTCTATATCCGATACTGTCTATGCTTAAGCATAAATTGTCGCTCTTAGGGCTCACTGAATTGCAGAGTACTTTGCGCCTCAAGCAGGCCGTTGATCAGACGCCGTTGAACGGAGTTCAAGGTAAGCAAGGGCTAATTGTTTTGTCTGCGTGGCTTGGGTTACCCATTTCAGATTCTGATTCTCTAACGGAATTATCACCGGAGTTACAGAAAACACGGCTATTTGAGGTGATTAGTTGCTTATTTTGTAGCAGTGAAACGCGAAACCAAAAGATGGTGGAGCAATATCTTTTTGTTTTTGAAGACCTACATTGGAGTGATCCAACAAGTAGGGAGTTCATCCAACATTTCGTGCAATCCGAAGGGTTTGTACAACAGCGTCATTTATGGTTGACCACGTCTAGAAACTCATTACCTAAATCCTTAGTGAATATACCCAAAACACTAGTGCAACTTGACAAACTAAGTGTGCATCAGTCAAGGGTGTTTATTAATGATCTTTTTGATAAACAACCGTTGTCAGAAACGCTATTGACATTATTGGTTGAACGAGGTGACGGCGTCCCTTTATTTATCGAAGAATTGATTGCAAGTCTACAGAAGCAGAGATTGGTTCACAAAGTTAATGGTGTCATTGATTTTGTGAATAGTGATATGAAGAGTCAGGTGCCTGTTACGTTGCGAGCTTTGCTGCAGCAGCGACTAGATTCCTTATCATTTTCGAAAGATACCGCGCAACTTGCGGCCTGTATTGGACGTGACTTTGATTATCGATTACTGGTTAAGGCTTCTGATAAAGACGAAGCTCAGGTGCAATTGGATCTGAAAGAACTGGTTGACGCCGATTTGGTGATTTTGCAGCGTAAAATGAATGGAAATAGTTATATTTTCAAGCATGCCTTAGTTATGGATGCCGCCTATGAAAGTACTCATAAAGACCGGAGAAAAGCAGCCCATTTATCGGTAGCCGAAGCGTTAGAGGTAAGCATGGGAGCAGATATTCGTTTAATGGCAAACCATTATGAATTAGCAGGAAGGACAGAGAAAAGTCTTGCGTTATGGAAGTTGTTTGGTGATCAAAATAAGAAGGTGGGTTTACATGATACCGCCATTATTGGCTATGAGAAGTCGTTATCTCTTATCGAGGGAATAGAACAAACCGCGAGCCTTGCTGAGATAGAAATCGACACCAGAAGTGCGATTTCTATCTCATACTCTGCCACCCTTGGCTATGCTCATGAAAGTATTACTCCTCAAATCGTAAGAGCAATGGCTCTGTGCCGGGAGTATTCAATCACGGTAATAAATGAAAAAGCAGAGCAACTTTTCCTTATACAGTGGAGCTCTGCAATGATGCTGGTAGTTAAAGCACGGCATAGGGAAGCCTTAAAGGAGATTGAAGCGCTATATGAGATTGCTCAAAGTTCAAGGTTAGAGCACCTTTTCATTGCGGCTGCACAACTAAAAGGTGCTGTTGAGTTTGCACAAGGACGATTTTTAACATCGGTTAAAACACAAGATGAAGTAATTGATCTGTTTTGTTATGAAAAACACCATGAAAAATTGTCAATATATTCGTTCGATCCTGGTGTGTCTTTATATATTATTCAAGCAATCAACTATTGGTTCCTTGGCGATGAAAAACAGTGTGAACGATGCTTAAATACAGCTATCAAACTTTGTGAACAGTCTGACTTACCAACAGATAAAACACATGTATACAATTATTGTGCGTTTTTGTTTGTCTTTAAAAAAGATATCGATAACGCAAAGAAATATGCAAAAATATGTTTTGATTTGGCGGTAGAGTATAACCATGAGGTTTGGATTGCCCATTCTGAAGTAATGTTAGGGTGGGTTGAATGTAAAGTTGGCAATAATTGTGATGGTGTAGAGCTCATTAGGTCAGGTTATGAAAAGTACGTTAATACTGGTGGTGTTGGACACACCTCATTTTTATTAACGTTGCTATCCGAAGGTGTGTATTTGTCTGGAAATTTAACGGAAGCTATTGAAATACTGAAGCGTTCAATCACGCTTGCAGAAGAACACGATGACAAGTTTTATTTAGCAGGAAGTTATCTGCTGATGAGTGAGTACCAGAACGGAAATAAACAAAAGTCCGAATATTTTAATAGGTCTCATCATTGTGCACTCAATCAGGAAGCTACTGGGTTTATTGACAATATGCTGTTGAATAAGTCGTTAGTAGTTAGGTAATCAATATCATTGGATTAGGGAATTATGTTTAAAGGAATTATAGCGGTTCTAAGTTTAACGTTATCGATACCAGTTGTAGGTGAAGAACAACGCATCGACGAGGCAAAGTTGAATGCTATAGAGCAGCTTCCTATCGCCTGTGATAACTACATAAAACGGGGTTATACCAATGTTCAAGCGTGTTTTCCTGCTGTCGTTGGAAATAGGATTACAGATTTAGACGTAAAAGGGCTAACAGTCCAACAGTTTAACTCTTTAAGTTGGCCAGTGTCGGCACGTCATGTTGGGCTTCCTGACTTAAAAACGAAATTTGATACAACATATGACACGTATCCAGTGTGGCAGTCATGGATGACGCTGAATGACTTTTATGTACTTGATGATAAAGAGGACATGACATGGTTTTCTTCAAGATCGAGCATTCCTCAGTCGTGTAAAAAGCTAGTTGCAGGCGATGAAAAGGGTAACAGTAGATTGTCTGAATTTTTAGTGAAACACAAGTCGGTGCCCGTTGGACCCAAAGTTCAAGTGCTCACTATGGATAAGACAGCCTCAGGCCATCGTGTGTATGATGAACAAAAGAATAAACTCAAATTTCAGGTGTACTTTAATAATGTCGCATATAACAGCTTGTTAGAATATGAGGATGAAATAAAATTAGGTGGAGTCAAGTTTAAATCTGGTACGTTTAATGGCGTGAACGACAGTGAGCGAGGCGCTATATTCGTAAAAGCTGCATGGAAAATTCTACAAGAGGACAATACAGACTTACATCGAACGGTTTCTTTTGTCGTAAATGATGAAACCGAGACATGTGAGTTAGAGTTAGTGGGCTTGGTTGGGCTACATATAGTTAGTCGAGATATTCCCAGTAACCTTGCAAATGCGTATAAAGGAAATTTGTGGACATGGTCTACCTACGAGTACAAACACAATTCGCCTACAACTACTGAGTTTGATGATGGATCGTATTTAGACAGCAGGTGGTTATTTTTCAGTAAAGAGATGTCTAAGGAGGAAATCGAAAATCAGTGTTTTTATGGTGAAAAGGCTAAGCTGTCTAACTATAAAGTAGCCGATAAAACATCTTGTGTAGTTAATAATCCAAATATAAAGCCAAGCGTTATACTGTCGAATGACTATGGAGAGTTTTCAGATGATTTCCCAGTGGATCCAGAAAGTCCGATATTGAATACAGTCTGGAAAAATTATACCCCTGTGGGAGTTCAATGGTCAGAGGGGGGAGTATTAATGTCAACAGCTAAAAATAAAAGGACAGATTCAGATGATCAACCATTTTTAGCAAATAATGTATTAGAACCATATACGCCTTTGTCTGGGTGTTCCCAGTGTCATACGCAAGGCAATAAAACACAGGAGGGAGAGTTAAGAAATGAAATGATGTTTTTGAACGACAATACAAGAAGAAAGGAAGGCTGGGTTGACTTTAACCTACTTACAATAAGGAAAATAAAATGAACGTAAAAACAGACTTAACTGAAGCATTTGTAATTAGAGATCAATTTTGTTGCTTGAAATTGCTGACATCGATAATAACCAGCAGTCAGCTTCAAGACCAAACATCGAGCATATACCAGTATCTTGATGAAAGTAAAAACTTACAAGTTATATTACAGAATATATTTTATATACCCAGTGCCATTCTTGAATTCGATAACACACCAGTGTTAAGTGCATTACTACTAAAATGTGCAGGTAATGATCTAAGTAAAAGCGATCTGAGTGTCTCTCACGCTATTATGAGTGATGAGTATGCCAGAAATTTAGTGAAAGAGAGTGCTAGCCGCACTACATCGACTCAGCAGATCTCTTTGACGATAGGAAAAGCGGCGTATAGATGTGCTTTTTCCATTTTAGATGAGCTATGTGACTTGGATGATATTAAGTATGATGATGGTGAGAAGCTACCAAGTACGGGGCAGTCTAAGAGTGTGACTTTGTTAATGCTTAAGGTGGCGAGTAACGAAGAGCTAAGAGAAGTCATCAATAAAACGGAAAACCCAGAGCAATTAGCAGAACGTCTACGTGAAGTTGATGTCGGTAAGGGTTTTGAACGCTTAGACAATGAAATTTCTATGAAGTTGTCACAACTAATTATCAATAAGAACGAAGATAAATCAGCCTTGGTGAATTTCGTGGGGCAAACAATGCATCACGTTACATGGTAATTGCAGATAAGATGGTCGCTGTCGAATGAACGGCATAACCGTATAGCGTGGGTCTTTAGTGGCATGTTTTAGTTTGTAATACTGGTGTAATAGACTTCTATTGCCCCAACGCTATTATCACCGATATAGAGTCTTATTAAACGGGCTTGGCAATGACTATTTTGTGAGGGGAGCTATGGCATTTTTAATATCACAGTCGACAAATTATCAGGTTTACCTGAAAGCATTCCATCAGTTTGGGCGTTTGACCTCGGCAGTCGATACCGTCATTGACAGTCCGGAAATTTCACGCATTCATGGCATTATTGAGTGGATAGACGCAGGTTGGTATATTCGAGATATCAGTAAAAATGGAATTTGGCTAAATAATCAACCTATTACTGCCAATTCATTGCAGCCTTTATCACTCCACGATACGATCAGTTTTGCAAATCGTCGAGACATTACCTTCGTGGTCGAAAACCTAGATAAACCTTGTGATGCTTTAGTGCCGATGTCTTCCTCTGAGCCCGATGACAGTAAAACTTATAAGCCCATTTTATTACAGCAATATCACTTTTTACCGTCTGAAACCTCACCTGAATTGATCATTTACTATGACGTCAGTGAGAAGCAGTGGTACTGCGAAAACTTATCGGAATCCTCGGTTCATAAAATTGAAGATGGAGAGATGTTGGAGTTTTCTCACTCAATGTGGCAGTTGATGAAAGGGGTTGATCAAACGGTTAATGAAACCGTCGCGATTAACGAAAATGTCGACGCTGACTTATGTTATGTCTTCAACATTAGCCAAGATGAAGAGTTGACGGAACTCACATTAAAGAATCGCAATGGTGATATTGATTGCGATACACGCACTCATCACTACTTAACAGCGTTGCTGGCGAGATACAAAGGGCAAGATCGACTTAATTCATTGCCTGCCGATCTACAAGGCTGGCGTAGTATAGAGCAGTTAACCAAAGATATTGGTTTGTCTGAATCTCATGTCAATATTCAAATTCACAGGGCGAGGAAGCAGATTTCAGACAAGCTGTTATCTGCTGGGATTTGTGAGCCACTGCTTATTGAGCGAAAACGTGGTCGAGTGAGATTGGCAGCGACCAATTTTAAAGTGTTCAAAGGGCAAGCGCTAGAATTAGATTCAACATCCATATAGTGATGACTTCATTGCTGTCTTCCTTATCGTTTGAGTGTTCCGATATTTATGAAAGTGAACAGGCTGGCCCTTCATCGTTTAGGTGAAATGGCTAGCTATGCTTCTCGACAGATCCTGCTGTAATAAGCCGTAATAACATCTTGCGTTTTTTCGCTCTACTCTTTGTCCGTGGCGATTATCCTTGGGTGGACAGAATGTTTGCACTGGATAAAGCACAGAGGCCATTTGATTGCTGACGTTGTACTGGTTATGCAATCAGGTACTGGTTAAAGAGTAGGAGACTAGGATGAAAACAATACGGATATTAATTGGTTTAGTGGCATCGCTGGCACTTGGACCTGTCGTGGCGAGCAGTATCGAGTCGAACATATGGACACTGGGGAATGTCATCTTTGATGATGGTGGAAAGGCAAAGGGGTCGTTTGTTTTTTCTTCAGAATCAGGCCAATGTGAAGCAGTGAACGTCACAGTGAGTGGCCCTTTGTTCAATGGTGCCGACTTTACTTTTGCAAGCTATAAAGACCGAATTTCATGCAATGCAAACTATCTTGATGCTTGTGAGGGCGAGTGCCCTAGTGGCTCAAGATATTTTAGGCTCACCTTCGAAAATGCGCTTAGTGACAATGTCATTGAGACAAACGTCGCGACTGGTTCGGTAGAGAGCGGTACGTATTATGGAAAGGGAGCGTTTGCCAATGCAAAAGGCGGCAAGAATGGTCTCGTTCAGATCATGCCCAATAATATTGATTATGGGATGTACTTTGACGCTGATATTCGCGATGCGGAGTTTTGCCAGCTTTCTGTCGATAATGGAAGATTGAGTTTTGGAGACGGGGTGACTAATCCGGCGATGACCTGTCCAGATTTATTTTCGTGGTACTTATTTACTAAAGTGATTGATGATGAGTTTTGGGTGAAATGGGCAGATGAGACCCAAAATTGGCCCGAAAATCCGTTACCGTTATGTAGTTCAGAAAATTCAGCGGATTGCTGTAACCCTAATCAGGTGGTTAATCAAGACAGTGCTTACCTTAAAAACTGCCCTTATTTTCCAGGGGAGGAGCAACAGGCACTTATTGAAAAAGCCAAGCATGCCACCAATGCAAAAAGTGCTAATAGCAGCAATGTACAGTCATTCGTCGAAAACTTTGAGAGTTTGATCAAAGTGGGTAACCCGGTAATCAAGGAGAGACAAGACCAAATTGCGACCTATTTAGCCAATGAATGTACTTCTGCAGAGATCGATACCATTCTACCGAACGACCCTGAGAGCATTGGTCGTGTACTTCGCCAAACTAATGCAGAAGTGACCATCAGAAATCAGGAGTTTCACGAGTACCTATATCGCAACAATTTATACAATAGTGATGGTGTGTTAGCGGTGTATAGCCGAAACGATGCTAATCAAGTTAACAATGCACCTTATCATCTTGGTAATCAGTCAGCGGTGAATTCTGCTTCAAGCAAACTAGCAACGGTTGACCTTCCTCCTCAATCAATAATGATTAAAAGTAACTGGTTAAGTGAAAAATTGATCGGCGCGATGCGCGCAAAATATCCAGAGCAAATGGTTGACTTTGCGGCATCAGATCAATATATCAGACAGATACACAAGACACCGGTCACGTTGAAAAATGGTAAAAATTGCCATATTACGGATAATCACCTGTTAATGGCTTTTCATGTCTCTTCGAAAGATATTCCCCGCTGGGTCTGGACGACGTTTGAGCATAAAAATAACCCCGGGCGCTGCGACTTTACGGGTTGTAATGATAGCTTTGGGTATAGGGCAACAAGGCCTGTTACTGGAGAATCCACTAACTATATTTCGCCATGGCAGAAAAGCGACAATCTAGCTCAAAGTTCCGTGGTATTCGCTCGCGATCTCCAGTACCCAGAAGGGAAGCCAACAGAGCAACTCACGGTGTTATTGTCGCATTTTGGTATAGCAACACAAAGCAAACCGCAAGCTGTCAGTGTGCTTCCGAGTAAATCGAACTTTGCTTGGAAAAACTATCGCTTGAAGGGCTCTCAGGTGAACTTCACGGATAACCAAGGTCGACCCACTCATTTAGGGAACTCGATCACAGAGGCTGGGTTTATGTCTAACTCAAGTTGTATTGGTTGTCATGCAAGGGCGGGTGTTGCACTCATTGAAGCAACGAAAACGGGCGAGCGAGATAAAGCAAATTTCTTCCACCTAGGTGTATTTGAACCAACATTCAGTGAATTTGGCTATCAACAGTCGCATGATGGGATCCCCAATCAAAAATGGTATTACCAAGACAACGGTAACCAATCTTTAGAAGTGCTACAAACAGACTTTGTTTGGGGCTTTCTTAATGCTCAACCACTCTGCATGGACGATTGTGGGTAATAATTCAGCAGAATTGATTGGTAAATGACTTGATGGCAAGGGAGGCGTCCCTTGTCATTGTAAATTGCAATATGGTTGTTGACCACATAGCTGCAATCTTTCTCTTCATCCCTTGCTTGCTGTAATAAACCGTAATAATAAATCGCTCAAATTGGTATTAGAGTAACTCGTTATACGAATCTAATTAATATCGTCGAGCGTGGTTCACGGTATCTCTAAAGAGGTTAATTATGCACTATTCACTGAGATTTTCTGGAAATGATTATTTAACGAGCTCGCTGGACAAGCTCGCTAGTGGGTCGCTCGACACGGATATAACGTTACAGTGTTGGTTTAAGACAACGGACTCTGGCACTTTAATTAGCCATCAAGCGTCTGGTTTGTTACTGAGCATACAAAGTAATGGCTCGCTACGATTTATTATCGGTGGTGAATCGTCGATTAAAGGAGTGTTATCGGCAGAATCAGGTTTCAATGATGGCCGTTGGTATCATATTAGCGCGGTCAAGCACATTGAAGGATTAACGATTCTAATTAACGGTCAAACGATCGCAGTGATCCCGATCGATGACATAGAGACAAGATATTCTGATGTGTCAGATTCGGTGAGTCCTTTTTATGTTGGCGCATGGCATCACGAGAACACTGTAGCGGATCATTTTAGCGGTGATATTGGTGCCATTAATATTTATCTGGCGGCGTTAAGCGCTGAGAAAGTGATGGAGTGCATTTGTCACCCTCAAATGTTCGATGACTCCAATCGAGTGTTGAGCTTGAATTTTGACCGCCAAGCGGAGTGTTTAAACCCTGTTGCGCTGTATTTTGTTGGGCGGGCTATTGGCCGTGCATTACCAATAGGGTTGATTTCGGTCGTGATACGCAATGACTCTCAGTCGGAATTGCTTAAAGTGGCCAAAGAAGACGCCGCTTCATATTTTCCCGAGGTCCTCAAAGCAGGGGAGTATCATCGAGTTTATATTCCTCACGTTTCGGAGATAGCTCTACAGGCTGTGTATCACGATGAATTGAGTAATGTCAATCGCATAACAATTGATTTAGAAGCCAGTCAGTTTGATCCTCGGGTTTCACTTAATAGTTTCGCTAATGAAGACAGTCGTCTTGTCACTCAGAAAAGTATCAAATTAAATGTACACAACCTGTATGTTGCTGAGGTTTACATTGGTGACAACCCAGTGGTAGTACAAGGGCTTAATTTCACTAGCTTCATGCGAGAAATGGCGTTGTGCGTACCGAGAGATCAAGTGACGACACTAAGCGAGGATTCACGTTATCAATATAATGAAAAGGCACAAGTATTTAATCGAAAATTTCAATTTAAGCCACTTGCGATTGTAGAGTGTATAACCGAGCAAGATGTTGCTAATACGTTCAAGTGCGCGACACGTAATAATTTGCCAATACGAGTACGTTCCGGTGGGCATGACCATGAAGGAGAGTGTTCGGCTAATGACACTATAGTCATTGATTTAAGTCAGTTAACACTGGCGTCAGTAACCGCGACACAGATTACTAATGAGTATGAAACCGACCAAATAAAGTTTGAAGGCAATGAGCAAGGTATTAAGCGAGTGAGAGTCACGCCAGGTGTGCGCTTTGAAACATTGACGACGGTGCTTGCACAAAACCAAGTGATGATTCCTCATGGAACATGCGCGACTGTTGCAATTGGTGGGTTCATCATGGGAGGAGGCTGGGGACCGTGGACTCGAAAGCATGGTATGTGTTGTGAGTCATTGGTTCGCGCTAGGATTCTTTTGGGAGATGGAACAATACATGAGTTAACCATTAACCCAAATGAGAAAGACCTCTTATGGGCCTTGAAAGGAGGGGGAGGGTTGAGTTACGGCATCATTACTGAACTCGTCATTGACACCTTTGATTTACCCAAGCTTATCCAAAAGTTTGAACTGTCATGGAACCCCTATCAACTTGGCTCTCTGTCTTTGCCTATTCATGCTATGCCAACCCTTGATGTGTTAAGGCAATGGGAAGCGGTTATCAAGGATAAAAGTAACGTTGAATTGATCGGGACCAACCTTAAAGTTTCCGCGAAACATAGTGAGATTGAGGAGTTTGACTATCAAACGGTTACTCACAAATGTGTCATGTACGGGTACTTTGATGGCAACGAAACGAAGCTTAGAGAGTTTGTTAATGATAAGTTTGGCGCTGAACCGTTACTGACGATTACGGGGGTTGGTGGCAGCGATGTTCCCAATATGGATTATGGTCTGAATTTAGCCAGTAGTTGGGATCGTGAATCGCTCTATAATATCCGTCAGCTGTTGAGCCACAAGAATGCTGCGCCAATTCCGCCGGATCTGGATGACCCCGCGCCCCATAAAATCACTTCTCGTCTTGTCGACGCTAATGGGTTGGCCTGTGATTCATCGGTTGAAAATGGCTATGAAGCCTTGTTGAAAAGCTTGACCTCGTCGTTGCTTGGGCCTGCCAATGTCAAACTGGGGCTATTTAGTTACGTCACATTAGGCGCAATTACGGGTGAATTCTATCAAAATAAAGATGTGGTAAACACATTACACAGTGCCTTCCCATACAAAGATCGTTTGTACACGATCCAATATCAAACGTGGTGGAATGAAAAAGTATTGGACGTCGCTAAAGAGCAGGATAATAAAGTGTATCTCCACCTAAATAGAGCGCTAGATTGGATGGATGACGCTCGTGATTGCCGAATCAATGGCACAGGGGGAGCCTTTATTAGTTTTAAAGATAGCTCGATTCCAACGAAAACCTACTTTTCTACGAGCTATATCGACTTGATGAAAGTTAAACAACATTATTCGATTGATCCGCTCAATCACTTTAGAACACGTAAAACTATTTTATAGTTACAGGGAGTGTAATAGTGGTGTAATGGTGTTGTGAGTTTTGTTATTTATACTAGTAAGTAATATGCTGAACAAAATGTATTTTTGTTTGTATTTATAATCATCTTGATTTGTAAGTTATTATATTCGTAGCTTTACTTATGATGAATTAATTGTAGCGTTAGAGTGTGCCATTATTAATGGTAAGGGGTAGGTATGTGTACAAATTTTTATATTAGAACCAAAAAGAACGAGATGGTCATTGGTCGAACACTAGAGTTTGCTCTGGATGTAGACTCAGACATATTCTTTCGAAAACCAGGTTATCGTTATAGCCAAGATATTCGTAAGATCCTGAATCAGATTCAAACCGAACTTCAACTTTCAGATAAGCAGTTAGAAAATTTCCAAATCAATGCTGAAACGCCGGACGCTGAACAGCTTTATAGTTGGGAAGGAAAGTATGGTTTTGTGGCCATGGGTAGTTTGGGACAAAGTTTCGCAACAAATGGCTTAAATACACAAGGGCTAACAACAGGCACAATGACGTTGGCACAAAGTGAATATCAGCCTTTTGTGGCAGACAAAAACTCGAAGACACTACTTTATCCATGTTTAACAAATTGGATTTTATCAAATTGTTCTACGTGTCAGGATGTTATCGACGCTCTTGATGTAAGGCGTGAAGACATTTGTTTATCCAAAGAAAGTACTCTGTCGACAGTGATGGCTGATAATGGAGAGGATAAGTTGAGAGTTTCTAACCCGTTTACAGGCGCATTACCACCAGGGTTTCATTTTCATATGCCGATTCAAGACAAACTTGGCCACAGTATTGTTCTGGAGTACACACATGGGCGCTTAACGATTACAGATTTAATGCCCATTGGTGTGTTGACCAATGATCCTGTGATTGGCTGGCAACAAGAAAACGTTATCAATAATTATATGAATATTACGCCAATTAATATACAAAGCTTAAACCCGAATGCGTTTTGGCTGAATAACAACTTTGCATGTGAAACGGTGGCACAAGGCTCTGGGTTTACTGGACTACCGGGCAGTTCAGCGCCTGTAGACCGCTTTGTTCGTGCATCCATGATGACAAATTTTGCTTTTCAAACTGATGACACGGTAGAAGCAACCAACTTGGCGTTTCACATACTAAATACCGTCGATATTCCTGATGGAACAAGTCGTGAGCATATCAATAGTGAATCGGGTAATGGTGCGGATCGCACCCTTTGGGCGACAGTCTCTGATCTTACTCATCAAATCTATTCTATTCGTATGTATGGCTCTCCTCAGGTGTTTAAAATTGACTTGAAGAAACTGGATTTAGAAGCGCTTAACGACGTTCGATATCGCTTACCTGTACGTGAACATCAATCTATTGATGTAACAAACAATATTATGAGTCAGGTTACAATATCAAAAGAGCCTCAACCAGAAAGCGTATAATAACAATGTTTAGGCTACCTTGATGTGCGAGTATCGTTCTAAACTTAGCAGTGTAATATTCATCAAATCGTTCTATGCTGTGTGACTAATATAAGTTATTAATAGCTAGTTTGAATTTTGTTCTAGTGAGTTTGAATTTTGTTCTAGTGAGTTTGAACGGTGTTCTCATAAATTAGTCGTTGACAGTAAAATTACTTTAAGAGAATTTTAAAGTAACGAATGAAACATAAAATCCCTGCGTTAAGCTGACGACTGTCTGCTTTGTAATATTCACAGTACTGTAGGGATATAATGAAAATTAAAGTAGTAAGTGCGATTGCCCTGTTGTTAATTGCAACGGGGCATTGTCGTGCGTGGGAAGGCAATCCATTTCTAATTGATATCGATAATGGGGTTTCTTCGCAAGAGAATGAAAATACCTTTGCACCAATGGGTGCACTGACCTCGAATTATTTTGATATAAACCTAGATGCTTCACCCGGAAGTCGGGTGGTTGGTAAGATCAATTTTGAAGGTAATCGTCGACCGAATAATGTATCAAGTGATTTGCATTATCGCATTGCCGAAAGCTCTGGTGAAGGCCCGTCGCTATTTACGATTGAAAATGTTCGCGATAGTAAAGGTCGTTTGTTTGGTCAATTAGTCTATCAATCGGCCACGCCATTGGAGGTAGGTGCGTATCCGTTGCAAGTCGTTTTAATGGAAGCCAACCAAGCGAAAAGACGTTACGACATAACGGTAAATGTCGGCGCCGAAACACAATGGCAAGGTTTTTATCAGCGAGCGTTTGAGTTTATGCAGTCGTCCAAGCGACTTCAGGCTGTGTTTGATTTCGAGGATAGTGAAGTTGCAGATTATATAGCTGAATTGAACGATAATAATGGCGCCTTTACAGGATTTGAGTTTTACCACGCCAGTAGCGAAGGCGAACGGTTAGATATTGGCGCTCGTCAACTTGCCAAAGAGTTAACGTTAGCCGCTCATCAAATTCGAGCATTAGCCGCCGCGTTAGGTGATAGTGATACTTATGGACCTAATGGAATACCAGAAGAGCGAGCAAATCTACAACATGCTTTGTATTTAGCGGTTATTCGTTATGTTGAACACTTCCCTGTGCGCGATTTTGCCAATACGTTAACATTGATGCACAACATGGTGACGCATCAATGGCGATTTACCGATCCAATGAGTTCAACCGGATTGATGATGGTTGTTGATATGGAAAAAGACATTGCTTCGGGCGATAGCTTGGCCATAAAAGCAAAAGAGCGTTTTCATGAATTATTGCAGATCGCATTTGATTTACCGTATAAGCAAAGGCGGCCAAAGTTCAATCGATACTACTTACCTAATGATCTCGCACACAGTCCCGGTTCCTGGGCCGATGCCAATCGCCATCACCGAATGCGGACATGGGTGATGATGGCTGCACTATGGCATGACTATAATCGTCCTCTTACCTACCAACGATGGTGGTATCGTGATTATCCGCCATTTGCTAAGCAAAATACTACTTTGCTTCCGGGGTGGGAACCAAAAGGTAGCTTATCGGACCTAAATACTTGGTTGGAAACGAATGCTCGTTATGCTTATAAGTATGGGCAGGCAGGGATGCTTCCTGATGGTACCATTTCGCATCACACAGGCTCTCGCCAAGACATGGCGTTTTTTGCTTATGGTTTTGAATGGATGACCGACACGCCTTTTTCTGCAATGAAAACGCTTGCCGATACACCATGGAAAGTCAGCTCACAGCCATACAATGATTCTAGCTATTTCCTAACTGACGTCTACCCAGCTCTACTCTATAAGGGTGGGTTGGACTTTCAAGTAAGTGGTCGCAGCCATGCTTCTCCCATTACGGAAGTATTTGGTAGTACAAAAATGCAAAAAGGTATTGCGTCAATACTAGAAGCTAAGAGCCATGATACTGAAATAAAAAATGAAACCGATTTAGTGACTCTGGGTGATCAGTTGTTAAACCAAACACATGAAAAATCGGCAAGTGTGGCATTTTGGAATAGTGACTTTTTGGTACATCGTCGTGGTGAGCAGGGTAGCCCCGCGTATTACATGTCTTTTAAAATGAATTCATCTAGGACACTCGGTGCAGAAAGTTTTGATCCAGACACCGGCTATCACAATGGCAGTGGGATATTGCAAATTAAAGTCAATGGTCAAGAGTATTCAAATGTGATGGACAGTTGGGATTGGCACGCGCTACCAGGGCTAACAGAGGAGCTTCGAGTTGACGAATTACCGATGAAAAGTGACTTAAAGCTGTTTAATCCAAATCACTATTCTGGCGTGGCGTCGGATGGTGATATCGGTGTTGCTGGTTTTAAATACGCAAGTGAGGCACCTTATAATTCAGCATCAGCGAATAAATCGGTCTTTTTTATTGGCGATGCTGCCTATGCGACTGGAAGCCAAGTTTCCCGAGTAAAAAACGAAGAATCCGATGAGCCCATTATTACGACCATTGATCAAGTGGAATGGAAGAGCGATGTGACTTATCAAATAGAGGGTGAAGAGCTTGAGACAGTCGAGGTTGGGAGTTATGTCGATCAAGTCCTGCCTGTGCGAGGCACTGCATGGTTCCATCAAGGGGACGTCGGTTATGTCGTGATGGTAAGCTCAGCGGTACAAACCAATGTGATGTTACGAGGAGGGGATGCCGTCAATTCAACGCTTCGTGGTGATGTTCCTGTTATCCACCTTGCGATTCATCATGGCGTTGAGCCGCAAGCTAATGAAGAGCGTTCACATTATCGCTATGTGGCCATTCCTAATGTAACGGCAGATCAAATGCCTAGTATTGTCACAAGGTTAACGCGCTCATCTACTTTGATAGCAGATGAATCAATACACGGTATGTATCAACATGATGGGGCGAATGAGAGTATCGCTATGAGTTTCTTTACGGCGGGTGAAAAGACAATCTCTGTACCTCAAGGGAATCCTTTGACTGTTTCGGTCGATAAGCCGGCATTGGTGATCATGAATAGAGCACAAAGCACGTGGAAAGTGACGGTTCAGGATCCTTTACATCATGTTGATAAAGAAGCGATGGAAGAACGAGGAAAGCGATTTAAGTTTTGCGTGAGAAAAGGAAAAAATGAAATCGTTGTGAGTGTAAACCGAGCGCTCCAAAGTGGGCAGTATGACTACCCAAGACAAGGCCGCGTGAATACTAATACACCGAGCCAAATAGCAACGGTTAGCAGTGATGATGTCAATAGTACGATAGTGTTTGAGCTTCCCGACACAACGGACTCTAAAGACTATGCTGGTAAAGAGGAACTCTATGTTGGGATGCCAGCGACCATAACCGTACGAGAACGGTAAGCGCACCGATACTCAAAAAAAATCAGCGGATAAATGAAGGCAAAGCACCGACAGAAGGTCGGTGCTTTTTTTGAGCATTAGAGAATGCCGAGTTGCTTTAGTTTTCGGTAGATTGTATTACGGCTGATACCCAAGACCCGCGACGTTTTACTGATATTGCCTTGGTTCGCGTTGTAGGTGTGCAGTAAGGTGTCGTCGACGGTAGTTTTTAAATCGGCATGAGTGGTACCAACCGATAAATGAAGGCTTGTCGCATCGGATGGCTTTTCTGAAGTCAAACGTGCGGCTAATTGTGTCGGGAGGTGATCAAGTGTAAGAACGGCTTCATCACCAGATAGCAAAGTGGAGACCTTTAGAACATTGTCTAATTCACGAATGTTACCCGGCCAAGAGTAATGACAAAGTAAGGCCATGAGCTGTGGACAAAGGGTTTGTTTTACGGTCACATATTTCTGGTGAATATGAGAAATTAGCGCCAGTTTATCGTGCCTGTCCCTTAGGTTCGGGATCCTAAAGGTAAGACCCGTAATTCGGTAATAGAGATCCTCTCGAAATTGGCCATCGGCGATCAATTGTTCAAGATCTTTATGTGTGGCAGCAATGATTTGGCAATCAACGTTAAAGTGTTGGTTGGAACCAACAGGCACCACCGTTTTATCTTGTAATACTTGCAATAAACGACATTGTGCCTCAAGAGGCATGTCGGCAATTTCGTCTAGGAATAATATGCCTTTGTCAGCTTGGCGAATTTTACCTTGATAACCTTTGTTGTTGGCTCCAGTGAATGCGCCAGGTGCGTAGCCAAACAGTTCAGACTCAATCAGATCTTTAGGTAACGCCCCACAATTGACGGAAACAAGCGGTGACGATTTGCGTTTACTTTGCTTGTGAAGCGCTTTAACAAACTCTCCTTTACCAACGCCAGTTTCCCCCAAAATAAGGAGGCTAATGTCGTTATTAATAATTCGATTGGCTTGTTGCCACGCATCTTCAATAGATTGCTCGCCAAAATGTAAATCACTGGAGGCCGTGTACGATTGAGAGCGGGGAAGGCTTGGTGTTAGGTGCTGTTTTTGAAACACTAAAGGTGATGGGGAAAGTGAACCATCCAATAACGCATCTATTGATTTACCTAATATAGGAGTCTGGTCTAATAGTTGTGTGGCGACTTGGTTATGGGCCAATATTTCACCAGATTCATTCGCAATAACAATCCCTTGCCAACCACTGCGTAATAGAGATTTGTCGCAAGCAAGGTCGATTCTGATCGAGCCATCTGGAATGGTGTCAAGAAGGTGGTTTTCGACTTGTTGCACCATACTTTGTACTAATACTTGAATGGTAGTGTCGTGCTGTTGCTGTTCACTGGTAATATCTAAAATGCCGATCAGTTGTCCAAGGTGGTCGAATAAAGGGCTGGCAGAACAACTGATGAAGCGATGTTGGTGAATAAAGTGCTGCTCGCCGATAATTGTCACGGGTTTTGCTTCAATTAATGCGGTGCCAATGGCGTTAGTCCCTTTGACTTGTTCTTGCCAGCAGGCCCCTGAACTTAACGCAATAGACGTTAGCTTTTCCTTAAACCGTTCCTGTCCCCAGCTTGCCAGTATCACCCCTTCTTGGTCTGTTAAAATAAGACGGCTGTCCGTTCGAGCAAACATCTGGCTAAACAAAGGTAATGCGTAGCGCTCCACGATGTTAATCAGTGCAGAGGACTGGTGACGTCGCTGTTTCAGTACGGAAGGTGCTAAGTGAATATCATCAGGGCGCTTTCTTTGTTTGAGTCCGGCTTCACTACTGCGGTGCCATGAGCTTGAGAGCCAATCTGAAGTATGAACATGTTGTAGCCGCATGAATGTTCCATCCTGTGACAGTTAGGGTGTTTCAATTTGCAACAGTTGAACAA
Organism: Vibrio qingdaonensis; assembly: GCF_026191675.1. Classification (GTDB taxonomy): domain Bacteria; phylum Pseudomonadota; class Gammaproteobacteria; order Enterobacterales; family Vibrionaceae; genus Vibrio; species Vibrio qingdaonensis. The sequence continues at coordinate 96,260 of NZ_JAKRRY010000004.1, forward strand.
GGGGGCATTCCCGCGATATCGCACCTGTCGATTATTGTGTTTTATGTTAATGGATTGTAATCATAGCGTTGCGCTATGTTGACGGCAAGTTTTCATAGTTGGCGCGTGAATTGCGTTGTTGGTTTTGTGAAGCTGATTTTTTGATGGCTGTTTTAAACCATATTCTAAGCGCTGACTCATTCGCTGCATTTGCACCGTTTAAGTCGCACGTCGAATATTGCCATACCTTTAGACACTTCCTAAACAATGAACCGACACAACGTAATGTAATAGACAGAAGGATATCACGATGATTTATGCACAACCGGGCAGCGCAAACTCAGTCATTAACTTTAAAAATCAGTATGATAATTATATCGGCGGTGAATGGGTCAAGCCTGTTGGTGGAGAGTATTTTGACAACATCTCGCCAGTGAATGGTGAAGTTTACTGTCAAGTTGCGCGCTCTAGTGGTGCTGATGTTTCATTAGCGCTGGATGCCGCACATGCCGTCCGTGAAAGTTGGGCGAGCACGAGTGTGACGGAACGATCCAATATTTTGTTGAAAATCGCGGATTGCATTGAAGCAAATTTAGAAGAGATAGCCGTGGCAGAGAGTTGGGAAAATGGTAAGCCCGTACGCGAAACGTTAGCGGCAGACATTCCTTTAGTTGTTGACCATTTTCGCTATTTTGCTGGGTGCATTCGTGCGCAAGAAGGCAGTGCGGCAGAGCTAGATGTGAACACGGCAAGTTATCACTTTCCTGAACCGGTTGGTGTTGTAGGTCAAATTATTCCTTGGAATTTCCCAATTCTTATGGCGGCTTGGAAATTAGCTCCCGCACTGGCTGCGGGCTGCTGTGTGGTTTTAAAGCCAGCAGAACAAACCCCAACGTCCATATTGGTGCTAATGGAAAAGGTCGGCGCGTTGTTACCCGCAGGCGTAGTTAACATCGTCAATGGGTTTGGCAGCGAAGCCGGTCAAGCACTGGCCACCAGCGATCGTATCGCAAAGCTTGCATTTACAGGCTCAACAGAGATCGGCCATCATATTCTTAAATGCGCCGCTGAGAGTTTGATCCCTTCAACGGTTGAGCTGGGAGGGAAGTCTCCTAATATCTATTTCCCAGATATATTTGACTACGAAGATGAGTACCTTGATAAGTGTGTAGAAGGAATGCTGTTGGCATTCTTTAATCAGGGCGAGGTGTGCACGTGCCCGTCTAGAGTGCTGGTTCATGAATCGGTATACGACAAGTTTATTGCCAAAGTGATAGAGCGCGCTCAGACCATTAAGCAGGGTAACCCTTTGGATACAGATACCCAAGTTGGGGCTCAGGCTTCTAAAGAACAATTTGATAAGATCTTGAGCTATCTGGATATTGGTCGACAAGAAGGCGCGAAAGTTCTGACTGGAGGGGAAATAGCTCAACAATCCGAATCATTAGGGAGTGGCTACTATATTCAACCAACGGTGCTGCAAGGGCACAATAAAATGCGAGTGTTTCAAGAGGAGATTTTTGGTCCTGTCATTGCAGTGACAACGTTCAAAGATGAAGCAGAGGCATTAGCCATTGCCAATGATACCGATTACGGCTTAGGCGCGGGAGTGTGGACACGAGACGCAAACTTAGCGTATCGAATGGGGCGTAAGATTGAAGCGGGTAGAATATGGGTGAACTGCTACCACGCCTATCCGGCACATGCTGCGTTTGGCGGATACAAAAAATCAGGTATCGGACGAGAAACACACAAAATGATGCTAGACCATTATCAAAACACCAAAAATCTGTTGATTAGTTACGACACCAAACCGTTGGGTTTCTTTTAATGGCAAATTTCTAAACGCAAACTGACTATGCAGTAAGCAGTAAGCAGTAAGCATTAAGTAGTAAGCAGTAAGTAATTAGCATTATCCCCTTAGTTGGATTGTAGTTATGACGTGAATGTAAAGGTCGTTCTGGCAAAGAACGACCTTTTTTTGTTCGCTGAACTACCCATTGTAGGGATTGTTGTAAGACATAGTTGTAAGACATTGTTGTAGGGTGGCTTCCCGCTTTCGTACGCTTCTGCATAGGATTTGTAGGGCATGGCGAGCTGATTGAGCGCTGTCAAGTGATAGCTTATCGATAGAATAATCCGGCGATGGTGTTCTCGTAGCCCTTGAGCGTAAATAGTTTGAGTCTGAGGAGATTAGGGAATAACCCTTTTTTATCGTGATGATTAAAATTATTAGAAGCGATTGCGTGGTTTGTTATATGTAATTGGACGCGGTAAATGGTAGATTTTGCAGTCTATTATGCTGCCTTATGCGTATTTTCTAGTTGTATCTGATATTTTCAGTACACGGCCATTGAGTAATAACATGACCGCGAAATCGTCCTTCCTCATTCATTTATCTTGTCTTGCGCTTGCCTCTCATACGGTTGCCTCCGATGACCTAATGTCATTAATTGACATGCCTTTGGCGTCATTAGCTGAGACGAAAGTGGTGTCGACCACTCGGAACGCGCAGAGTTTAGCGGATACGCCAGCATCTGTTTATGTGATTACTGCAAAAGAAATTAATCGTTCAGGTGCTCGCTCGGTGGCCGACGTTTTAGCCCTTGCTCCTGGTTTACATGTTGCTAAGTTTTCCAACTATGACTGGGGAATTAGCGCTAGAGGATCAAATCAAGCCTTAAATAATTCGCTGCTGGTGATGGTGGATGGTCGAAGCGTATTTAATGCGATGTTTTCAGGCGTGGACTGGGATTTAATTCCAGTGAGTTTAGATAGTATCGCCCAAATAGAAATTGTGCTAGGACCCGTTGGCACTATTTGGGGAGGAAATGCGGTTAACGGTGTAGTGAATATTATTACCGCAGATGCGGAAAGTGCGCCACAAGGAAAGGTGTCGGTTAGTGCAGGTAACTACCAATATAGAGAAGTAAAACTTCATGAAGCAACGCAGTTAAACGCAAAGACACATATTAGCGGCTATGTTGAATATGTTGAGCATATGCCATGGACGAGTGAAGAAGAGCGTGTTCAAACCAATCAGCACTTTGGCGTATTAACGGGGCGCTTTGGTGGACGGTTGGATTACCAACATCTAGAAAATACACTGAATGTGCAGTTTGGTGGTATACGTTCTGAAGAAGACTACCTGTGGGCAAAATATAACCCACACTTTTTATTTCCAGGTAAACCTAGTACTGAGTACTTTGAACAAGTGATGGTGGCTCAGGAGTATTTTTTGGGTATGAATCATGTCTATGAGCGCGCTAATGCCGACACATGGGAAAACGATGCGTGGCTGACTTATAGCTCGAACGACAGTACTGATAGAAATACGCAATTCGCGAGACTCGATCTTGATAGTCGTTACACATTAAATGACGTAGTAGGGACTCAATTAATGCTCGGTGTGAATGTTCGTCTAATTGATGAGGCCTTCGCGTCATACTCCTTACAAGACCAATTCACCATGCCGTATTTACGAACGACGCAATCACCGGAGTTTTTTAATCAAAGTTACGGACTGTTTGCTAACTGGACGGTCCCTGTTACCGATAGAACTACGATGATGCTTGGATCCCGTTGGCAGTATGACAATATTACCAACCGAGTTGCACCACAACCCCAAGCTCGTTTCAGTTACGCCTTGTCCAAATCGCAACGTTTATGGGCGGGTTGGGGGCGGGCTATTGTGACGCCGTCACGCTTGGAGTTAAGCACGGAATTTCAACAAAACGGCTATATTGAAGGCGCTCAATTTAGTGACGGTAACAAATATGATTACTTTTATAGTTACGTCTATAAAGGTAATGAAGACTTAGCGGTAGAAAGTGTAGAAACGTATGAACTTGGCTATCGCTTTTGGAATGAAGACCGCCTGCAACTCAGTGTCAGTGGTTTTTACAGCCAAAGGGACAACATCCGAGTTTACAAAGGTGTGTCGTCTAATCAGTGGGTTATTTCTGACGGATCGTCGCCGGGTACAAGTGGCACGGTGATCGAAGAATACGTATCGCAATATATCGATCCACTTTCAACGCAATCTTATGGCGGTGAGATCGCAATGAAATGGCAAGCTCTTGAGAATCTACAGCTTAATACCAACTACAGCTACAAGCGTATTATTGGTGACTGTTCTGGTGCTATTTGCAGCACCAATAATGAAGTGACATATAACTTGGAAAATCAACCTAATCATTTTGTTAATGCGCAATTAATGTGGGACATTTCCGCGAATTTTTGGATGAGCAGCATGATGCAATATATTGCTCCTTCTGTGTTACATCCCGATTCAAACAGTGAGACGAGTGCGCGTTGGCCACGCGTATTTAACGTTGAAATGGCGTTGAGTTGGTTACCAAAAGTGGGATACCCACGCTTTACTGCATCTGTGGAGAATTTAGGGGCAAACCAAACAATAGAATACCCAGAAACGTTTGGGGCCTTTCAAAATGGTACTCAATATTGGGTAACAGCGGAGTGGGATTATGCCGCTTCGCTGAATCGATAACGGAAAGGTCGCATTATGGTGCATTTTCGCGGACTTCACCGTTTGCTAATGATGTTGGGGTGGTTCTGTTATAGCGTTCCTGCTTTTGCTCAATATAGTGATGATGATTTGAAATCTGTGTATTTATTTAGGTTTGCCATGTTGGCAGAGTGGCCGGAAAGTGGAGATGTATCGGCAAAAGAATATTGTGTCGCTCGCGATTCTCAAGTAGGAGATGGCCTTAAAAAAATCGTTGAAGCCAAATTGGGTGGTCAGGCATTTTATAACGCCGAAACCATGAGTTCGGCAAGTACGTGTCATATTTTATATATTGAATCCGCGAGTGCGGCGCTTATATCGCAACTAAAATCGCAATTTCCTCATGCTCTTTTGATTGGTAATGGTATGCAGTTCATCAACCTTGGTGGAATGATTGCTTTCATTCGAGTGAATAATCGAATTAAGCCTTTGATTTCCACCGCTCATGTTAAACAAAGTGGCATAAATTTGAGATCTCAATTACTCAGTGTAGCTGAAATTGTAGGGGTAGACTTATGATAGCCGATCGTTTTGCGTCGATGCCTTTACGTTACAAAATGATGTTGCCTACTTGGTTTATTGTGACATTCATAATGATTGTAGTCGGGTCGAGTGCGATAACGATGTTAAGACATTATCAAGAGCAGGCACTTGATACACGGGTTAATATCTTATCGAAAGGTGTGGCGAATACACTTCAAGCCGCGTTGATGTTTGATGATGCAACGACAGCCCAAGAGCAATTGGCTTACCTGTCTTTTGACCCCGATATTATTGCAGCCAAAGTGAAAGATGCAGAAGTGGCGCGTTTGGCGTTTATTGACCGAACACCATCACACTGCATTTGGATGCAAGAGCAGTTGGTGTGTGACAACATCGATTTCGTTGAGCGCTCCATTAATATCGAATTAGGGGATGATTCTTTAGGGGAGTTGATCGTCTGGGTTTCGTTAGAGCGGCTTCACTTAGAACAACAGCATATGTGGTTTTGGTTAAGCGTGTTAACGGGATGCCTATCGTTGTTTGCTTGGCAATTGGCGAGAACGTTACATAATTTGGTCGTGATGCCGTTGAGCTCATTACATTACTCTATGGAAACCATGATTAAAGAAGGGGTGAAGAAACGGGAGATCCCCGTGTTGCACAATGATGAGTTGGGGCGATTAACCCGTTGTTTTAACGCGATGGTTGTCAGTTTGTTAGAGCGCGAACGTCAACTGCATCAAGCACTGGAGCATTTAGAAAGTAAGAATCGGTACATTAATAGGGCCTTGGATGTTATGCAAAAAGGCATCATGGTGACGTCGACCAATTTAGATATTATGTACAGCAATCCTCATGCAGCTAAACAGCTTAAAAAATATGAAAAAATCAGTAATGCGAGAGTATTACTGGATGCGGTGTTTACACCGAAAGCCACCGTTGAAGCCATTGTCAATGCCATTCAAAATCAAACAATATTGAATGAAGTAGAATTAAGAAAAAACAAGACTAACCAAAAATTTATGGTGAGTTGCCATCCAATGGGTAGTGAAGAGCACTCGTTAATCCAGTTTGAAGATTTCACTGAGCAGTATTTAGCGGAACATCGACGAAAGTTAATTGAGTTAATGTTTGAACAGCATCAAGAAGCGATGTTGATGCTGAGCCGAAATGGCACGATTGAAATGCAAAACCCAATCAGTGTGAAATGGTTTGGCTGGCGAGCGCAAGTTTTTGAAATTAATGTTAAAGGTAAAGTCGTTCCGAGCATCCGTGTTTTGAAGAAGCTACTACTGGAAGGGAGTTTGGTGTATCACGTTAAAGTACAAAATGAAGACAGTTCGTGGTTTCCCTGCGTACTTCAATTAAGGACGTTAACCAACGAAAATGGACGTGTGGAGGCGTTTGTATTAGCTATTCGTGATGAGTCTGAAAAAGTTCAGCTCAAAAAACTCAACTATCAGGTGAATCATGATTTGCTTACCGGACTGGCTAACCGCGTGAGTGCAATGCAAACGTTACAGCAGCAGCATGACTATGGATTATCCTTGTTTGTTGTGTTTATTGATTTGGACGGTTTTAAAGCGGTTAACGATCAATTTGGTCACCATATAGGTGATGAGCTATTAAAGGTTGTTGCTACAAGGATGAAGGCGATAGTGGGAGGGCATTCATTGGTCGCAAGGCTAGCTGGTGATGAGTTTTTGATTGGTATCGAGAGTCAGCACAATATTGACGTTATTTTGCAGCTGCTTAACGAAAGTCTGTCGACCCCTGTTGAGTTGGAAGGGCATTACTGCCAAGTATCGGCAAGTTTAGGCGTCACGTTTTGGTCAGCAACGTCTAATGAATCGCTTGATGTTGTTATTGATACGGCCGACAAAGCGATGTACCAAGCAAAACGCGCTGGGAAAAATCGTTACGTTTTAGAAGAGCCACAACCGCTGTAGATTTTTGTTGGAGTAAGGAAGTAGCAGTTTAAACGTGTGTCCTAAGACTGAAACTGCTCTTGAAGCCAATGCCGAAGCCTGGCAACGTTCTTGGATTTAAGTTTGTCGGGGGCACAGACAAAGTAGAAGGCTTGAAGCGGGTTCGCGATAGGTTCGCCAATTTCAACCAGCAGCCCATGTTCGATATCATCTTTGACAAACTGGCGGTGAGTGACTAAAACGCCTAGGTTGCGGATTGTGGCGTGTATGGCTTGAACCGAAGCATTGAACGTCAAGTTATTCGGCGATTCCGGTGCATCAACGTCATGGGCATCGCACCAGACTTGCCAATCGTTTTTACGTCTGTCGTTGGCTACTGAAATAGCTGGATAGCGTGTCATCATTTCAGTGGCAGATAAACGTGGGTTTGTCGTCAGTGCGCTTGGGCTTGCTACGAGAACCAGGTCATCTTCAGCTAACTTTTCACAAAAGTAGTCTTGCCAGTCATCAATAGAATCATAAACGAGCGCAATATCGACACCTTCTAACTCTAAGCTAAATGTTCCGACTCGGTTTGATATACGGATATCAAGCTGAGGTAGCGCTTTTTGCAGGTATGGAACTTGCGGGATCCACCAATGCAGTGCGAGTGAATTGACCATGTTTATGGTCATTCTATCGTCGCTCCCTTTATTAAGTATTTCTTCATTGGCTTTAATGATTTCTGCAATAGCAGGGGCAACATTGCGGTAGTATTTTTTACCTTGCGAGTTGACGGTTACGTGGCGCCCAATACGTTGAAATAGCTGGGTCCCTAGCTGAATTTCTAGTGTTTTTATTGCTTGGCTGACCGCAGAGTGACTAACATTTAGCTGATCAGCTGCGCGTGACATGCTCCCTGTTTCAACAACATTAACAAAGGCATAGATGGATTTTAGTGGGATATGACTTTTCATAATATCTATAGTTAAGTTTTTCTAACATTATAGTTCACAATTACTCGTTATTTTACTGTGGTGGAGATCAATATACTAACAATCAGTTATCACGTTGTAGCGAGTAATAGAATGCAAATCAATCCAGGTTATCGTGCAGTAGGGCTTATGCTTTCGTCTACATTAAGCTTATCAATCACGGGAGTGTTGACGAAGCTTCTTGCTAGCGATGTTTCACCGGGTAATCTAACGGTATTACGCTTTCTATTACCAGCGGCAGTGTTGTTACTATTTCTTGCTTTGACATCGATTCGGCTGCCTCCTAAGGGTATGCGTAGAATTCTCGTATTTCGCGCCTTGAGCATTGGTGCATGCCAACTGTGCTTTATCTACGCGATCGATAAACTGTCTTTGGTTGAAAGCGTTGTTTTATTCGGTACGGGGCCTTTGTTTATCATGCTTTTTGAAACGCTATTTTTCGGTGTTCGTTTATCCTTCAGTACTATTGTTTCTTTTGTCGTAACATCGATAGGCGTAGTGTTGCTTGCGGGTGATATATCAGGATTTACTGCGAAACCAGAAATATTGATCGGGTTGTTGGCTGGTGTGTTTAATGCGGGTTCACAACTGAGCCTTCATAGGGCGTCTAAAGGCAGCATGTCTGGTATAGAGAATAATGCGTGGGCATTTTTACTCGCAGGCCTTTCTATAGCACCGATTGTTATGGTGACATCCGTGGGTGCTCTTGGAGACGTATGGCGCTTGAATGTAACATCGTGGGATATAGCAAGGCACTGGGAAACAATATTGTTACTCGCATTGTTAACGATGATGATCATTAATACCCAAACAAGCCGTTATAAAGCGTATCAATTGGCACCAACTAGCTCTCAAATCGCCCCTTTAATTTACAGTAATCTTATTTTTACCGCAGTCTGGCAATTGGTGTTTTTTGATGTGGTGTTTAATCAATATCAAGTTGGCGGAATACTGCTGATTGTCTGTGCAAACGTGATGTGTACATTGTGTAATCACCGTCGACCAGTCAATAACCTAGCGACTAATATTCGCAAACGCCCGCTTTCTTCAATTTGATTCTCAAATTGATGTCTTCAAGCTAACCTATAATTAAGCTGTTGATTATCAGTGGTAAATTGTTATGGCATGTTCCTTGTATGACTGTTGGTAACCAGCGTCAATCAAGGGATTAGATAATGCAAAGACTAAAACAAAACATTAAATTGGCCTCCGCGATTAAATTCACTGTCGCCGTTGCCATGTTGACATCAGCGAATGCTACCGCTTCGCCTTTTGAAACCTGTCCGAGCAAAGCCTACCTGTTTCAAGCCAACCCAGTACAGGTTTACGGAGTGAACCTCGTGACCGGAACCACGTCTTTATTACAAGGTGATACGGGGTTAAACGCCAATATTAATGGGGTAGGGTTTGATTTCAATGGTCGTTACATTTACGGCTATGACACGTCAAATAAGCAAATTGTTCGTTTGGGCGAAGATTTTATCGCAGAAACAATATCAACCACAGGTCTGCCAACTAGCCATACATTTTACGTGGGTGATGTGTATGAAGATGTCTATTACCTATACCGAAAAGGGAAAGGTCTGTTTACCATTGATGTGTCCCCACTCGCTGCTGATTCCAGCGCGACACTTGTTGTCAACCAAGTGAGTACGAGAGCGGTGGTTAACCTTACTGATTTTGCATTCCATCCAAGTGATGGAAACTTGTATGGTATTGACAACGGCACAGGTGGATTGTATTCGTTTGATGCAAGTAATGGGCAAGAAACGTATATTGGTGATACAGGAGAGTTAGGGACTTTTGGTGCCGGATACTTCGATGTGGATGGCTACTATTATGTTGCTCGTAACCAAGATGGACAAATATACCGAATCGATCTTTCTCCGGGTAATGCAGCGAATATTGCAGCTGGTATTGTGCCCGCAGTTAAATTTGCTGATGGTCCTTACTCAAGTCAAAACGATGGTGCTCGATGTGCAAACGCCCCAGTTATCGATGAGGATTCAAACATCGATTTCGGTGACGCGCCGATAAGTTATTCGACGAAGCTTGCTGACAATGGTCCAAGACATGAGTTGGATGGTGTTACCTGGATGGGAGCAACCGCACCTGATGGCGATCAAGATGGGCTTTATTCGGGGCTGGCAGATGATGAAGTCGGCCTTGATGATGAAAATGGGGTGGGTTTTGTTACTTCAGTTGAACCCGGACTAGACAGTATAGTGAGAGTGAATGCGTCAACGAGCGGTTACCTCTCTGCATGGATTGACTGGAACCAAGATGGAGATTTTTCCGACGACGGAGAGCAGGTTTTCACCGATCAGCTTCTTGAAGCTGGTAACAATGATCTTATTTTAACCGCGGCTTTAGACGCTGATGTTGGCTCAACATGGAGTCGATTTAGATTCAGTCAACAAACGGGACTCAGTTACTCGGGCGGCTCTACATCGGGTGAGGTTGAGGATCATGCGTTGACCGTGACAGGTACAGGGCTCTCCGTTCGATATTATCCGAACGCAACGGGTTACACCACGGTAGCGTACGAAGATAATTGGCCTTATACCGCGGATTATGACATGAATGATGTGGTAGTCAGATACCGAATTACTGAGATATTGCGTGACGGTGCGGTAGTCAAATCTAAAGTCGATGGTTACTTAGGTGCGGTAGGGGCATCATATCACAATGGGTTTGCGTTGCGTTTTAAAGGCGTTAATCGCAGTGACATTGACACCACAACCACTCGTCAAATTCATAACGGTAGTCAACTTGCCAGTAGTGGCCTTGAAAGCATCTCTAATGAAGCGATTTTTGTAATTAGTGAAGATACATCCGTCTACAAAGTTGAGGGGTGTGAATATCACCGAACGTTGGCATCTTGCGCGCAGCAAGAGGACGTACAGCTCAACTTTACTCTCCACATTAACTTCCTTGATGGCTCGGATACGTCGTCATTGATGAGTATGCCTTATGACCCGTTTATATTTGCAACGCCGGGTTATTATCATGGGGAAGGATACTTGCAACCTGGAAGAGCGTGGGAAGTTCACTTACCAAACTACGAACCTACAGAGCAATTTAACGCACAACTCTTCGCTGGCTTAGGTGTTGACGTTAGTGACGCAGATAGTGGTGTGTATTTTAAAACCTCGGGCAATCTACCATGGGCCTTGATGATAAATGATGAATGGGAATGGCCAACCGAAAGAACAGACCTCGTGGTTGCCTACCCACAATTTGCAACTTATGCCGAATCGGCAGGCGACCAAGCACAAAATTGGTTTGAATCTCAATACGCAACGCCGGGCAAATGCTACGTCCCTTAGGAGGCTGATATGAAAAACTCTATATTATTTATCACGACATTAGGAATGGTGACAGCTTGTGGTGGTGGCGGCGGTGGCGGTGACTCATCAGGAGGCGGTACACCCACACCCGCGCCAGTTGTTGCAGAACGGACGATGGAGGATCTCTCTATTCCAGATGAACTAGACTATAACCCAGTCGAGGCATATACACTGTCAGTTGATGCAAGTGCAGAGGTATCGGGACGTGCATTAGTGTCTATTTATACTGAATTTGCGAGTCAGAGTACTGGTGAAGTGGTACCAGTCTATGACAGTCGAATTGCTTCATTATCACTGCAATCTGGCAAAGGCAGCATAGACTTCTCGTCGGCGGAACATGTGAATGAATTTTTGTTGGAAATCTGGACGCATGATGGCAATCCACCCCTACAAAAAATCGTCTCTGCCGGAAATGAGAACTTGGTTTGGTAATAACAGGATGTTGTAGTTGCTAAAATTCGAGTGTTGGTATCACCAAGGCAAAGAAAAGCCCCGTTTGACGGGGCTTTTTATTAGATAGAATGGGCACAAACCAGTACAATGCCCGACAATGAAGCAAAGACACCTACCTGAGTAACTGCGATATGAATGACGAACACTTTGATGAAAGCTATGAAGAAGATGCAATAGAAATAGAAGCACTTGGTATTGAGGTCTCCAGTCACCCGATAGAGCTTTATAAGTTGTTTAAAGTGGCAAACTTAGTTGGTGGTGGTGGTGAAGCTAAGCACTTTATCTCTGAAGGGTATGTTGCGGTTAACGGCGAACTGGAAACAAGAAAGCGTCGCAAAATGTATGATGGTGATTTTTTCGAATTTAATCAAGAGTACTATGTGGTGGTGTGCGATCAGCCGCCAATAGAAACGATAAAAAATACCGATGAGAAACAGACGAAGAAAGCGTCAGGTTCCAAATCGGCATCAAAAGAGTCGAAAAAAGCTAAATCGGCCAAACGTGATGCTAAGAAAAATGCCACGTCTAATCAAGATCTGATGTCTAAGAAAGATCCGGCTAAAAACCCGGGTTCGAACTTAAGTGCTTCTGCTAAAAAGAAAGATAAGAGCAGTAAAAAATCAAAACCTAAAGCAGCAGAAACACCATCAGTTGAAAAATCCAAAAGTAAAGATCCAAACAGCGGTCGCGGTGGTATCGATTTCTTTTAATATTTCTGCGATACGCTGAAGGAAGCTAAGTGACAGTGAAGTGTAAGGTAGCTATTTTGCGACCTTTCATTTTACTGTTAGGAAACCTTCCCCAAATACTTATTTAGTGACACCATTTCAATTACGAAAAGCGTCATTTAAAGCTAGGAGAGCAGGCATGCAATTTGTTGTTGATACTCATACTCACACGTACGCGAGTGGGCACGCATACAGCACTATTATGGAAAACGCTCAAGCGGCAAGTCAGGCTGGGCTAAAAATACTTTGTACCACCGACCACGCGGATTCAATGCCAGGCGCCCCTCATTATTGGTTTTTCTCTAATCAGCGTGTATTGCCTCGCTACTTGTTCGATGTCGCGATTATCCGTGGCGTGGAAGCCAATATCTTAAATGAACAGGGCGACATAGATGTCCATCCAAGCTCTTATTCTTCACTGGATTGGATTATTGGCAGTTTTCATGAGCCTGTATTTAGACCCGCGACGAAAGATGTCCACACACAGGCATTAATTAACGTTATCGAGAGTGGCAACATTGATGCGCTAGGGCATTTAGGCAACCCAAATTTTGATTTCGACTTTGAAGCCGTTGCTCGGTGTGCTGCTAAGCATCATGTTGCGATTGAAATCAATGCTTCTACTTTAAAAGGTCACAGCCGAGTGGGCAGTGTGGATCGCTGTTACGACATAGCAAGGGCAGTGAAGCAAGCTGGCGGGTTTATTACGACGGGTAGTGACTCTCATTTCTGTGACACGATCGGCCAGCTGGATCTGGTGAGCGAGTTGTTAGTTAAAGTCGGCATGCCGACCGAAAACGTCATTACGTTTAGCACCACACAGTTTCTTAGCTTCCTACAGCTTCGTGGCAGAGCACCTATTGCAGAATTTCAGGCATTACAAGACGCTTAACCTTAAGGAGCTTAGCTTTAAGGTATTTAGCTGTAAGGTACTTCGTCGCAAGGAACTTGGTAACAATGCGTTTAGCTTCAAGATGCTTAGTTTCAAGATGCACAGCTTCAAGATGCACAGTTTCAAAAGCTTAGCCCCAAAAAGCCTAGTTCTCAAAGCTGAGTTTTAGACCGCTCATCCGCAAGAGATGTCTTGCAATAGGTCGAGTGGCGTCAATTAATCACAATGCACTTAATTGGCGCTTGTGATTGGCTGTTGATTACACAGACATTATTACGTTTAGAAACAATTATTGTACTGGCTTGTTTCGACAGTTCAGTACAATATTAACCGTACGTGACCTGATTGCTATTGATATCGTTGATTGATAGGGCATTTAGGTCATTTCTTTCAAAAGGAACCTTAAATGAATACAACAATAAAAGCAGGTGCTTTTGCACTCATGCTTGCGGCTAGCTCGACCGCATTTGCCTCTGAAGGCGTTGATCTAAAAAAGAATATGCAAGCGATGAAGCTGGCGTTTAAACAAGCCGCTGAAGCACAATCTGTTGAAGAAATGAAGACACCTGTCGCGACATTGGATACGTTGATTGCAGAAAGCAAGCAAGGTGATTATCCGCCAGAGAAAATGGATCTTTACCAAGAAGGTTTCAACAAGCTGTCATCCGCTTTACAACAAGTTGATAAGGATTTGCAGCAGGGCGATTTAGACGCTGCGCAGCAAACACTTCGTGAAGTGGATACTTTACGTATTGAATACCACGATAGACGTAACCCAAGTATTTGGCAACGCCTATTTGGCTAGTCATATCAAGGGCTTGATTTGTTATACCGCGAAATGCTTAACAAGCAAATAGTGGTATAACAATTAGGGTTACGCAAGTGACGGTGTAACCACATGTAGCCCTAAGCCAGCCATAGCCCCTAAGCCAACTATACTCTAAGTTAACTAAACCCCACAGCCAACTAAAGCCCAAAGCCAATTTTTGGCTGCATCCGTACTGATCGTACACCCCAAGGCGTCAAGTCAGGCTTGGGTTGACCGGTATAATTGCCTAAACAAATGTAACCCTTAGACAAGTAGCGATAAAGAAAGTCACCACCATCAAGTGAGTTGGCTTTATCATTTCCCGTAATAAACTGAATGCGCTCTACGCGTAAATCTCGTGCAGTTTTAAACGCTGGATAAACCGAGGAATTAATGTTGTGAGCGTCGAGATCATTAAGCAGGGCTTTATCGGACATTTTTGCCGTCGTGCGACTAAATATCATGATCAGGCGTTTTTGTTGTTCTGATGAAACGATGAGCATTTCCATGAGGGCGCTTCCTTGAAAAACGAGAGACTATACAGCAAGCATCACGCTGTGACTAACGGTTAACGGGTAAATGTCCTCTTAGGGCCGCTAACCATGCATTTTTATACCCGCTATTCGTAGCGCAAAAGTAGGCCGACGATAGGCTTTGATAACATCGCGTTTGAGATAATGGCGTTTGAGATGATGGCTTTTGAGATTATAGCATTTGAGACTATAGCATTTGAGACTATAGCTTTGTCGGTGCTAGCGTGTCAGACGATAGTTTTTGGCCTGATAGCCGTTGCCATTCATTACGGGTCATGCCATATTTGAGCGAGTCATAGTATTCCCCCTCAAAATAACGCACTTTTCTTAAGCGGGCTTCTTGTAAAAATCCTAGCTTTTCCGCGCATGCCATCATTCTTGGGTTACCTGACCACGTAGTAAGACCAACGCGTTCAATACGAAGTGTTGAAAACAGTCGTGCTACCCATAAAGGTATAGCGTCAAAGGCGATGCCTTTATTCCAAAAATTGGAATCATAGATAATCACGCCCATTTCCAACCAACGTGTTTCCTCACACTCCCAATAATAACTCACGCTGCCTATCGGGACTTCATTGACGACAATGAGCTGCATGTCATCGCCGCGACATAATCGTGCGAATGTACCAAGCTCAAACGCCTCACGAGTAGGCGTTGAATAGGGGAAGTAGGGACCATTATAGCGGGTCCATGCTTCATCTTCTGTCACGAGTGAATAGAGCGTATCTAACTCGTTAACCCTCGCTTTCCGAATGGCAATTTTGCGTTCAGTCATAGTAACAGCACCTAATCATCTGATTGTTTACAACCATATTAAACTCGGCGAGAAAAAAACACTATTGAATGGTAGCTACGCTCGCTTCATTCACAATTTGCCATCCTTGATTACTTTGGCTATTTCGGTTCCCCACACTCTTTACCATTAACTCACCTTATTGACCGTTAATTCTTCCTATAAACCGTTTATCGCATCCTCGTTTTTTCATCGCAAAGGCGAGGTACGCTTAACATCAATAAAAAGGCAGAAGGAGAACAGAAAAATGATGAAGTTTGATGGAATCTCAAAACAATACTCACTCGGTCAGAATCAGATTTCGGCACTAGATGGCGTGACAGGGCAGATCGCACAAGGTGAGCTGGTGGCATTGTGTGGCCCATCGGGTTCAGGAAAAAGCACGCTATTGAATATCTTAGGCATGCTCGATACCCATTACGATGGTGAAATTATGTTTGGAAGCCAGCTGTTATCTAAAAACCCTAAGTCCTTGATTCAATTTCGTCGCCAAAACTTAGGGTTTATCTTTCAACGTTTTAACTTAATCCCAGTGATGAGTGCGTTAGAAAACGTCAGTTATCCATTAATGCTAAACGGTTTGAGTACTCAAGAGCAGCAAGAGCAATCGCTCGCCATGCTCGATAAAGTCGGACTTGCGGATTGGGCACACCATAGACCGGATGCGTTGTCTGGTGGTCAACAACAGCGAGTTGCTATCGCCCGAGCGTTGGTTCATAAGCCAAGCTTGGTGATTGCCGATGAACCGACAGCGAGTTTGGATAGTGCATCAGCAAGCCAAGTGATCGAATTAATGAAGACGCTGGGTCATGAGCTGAAAACCACGTTTATTGTTGCTACTCACGATAGCCGTATGGCAACACGATGCGATAGAACGATTGAGCTAATTGATGGAAAGATAAGCCACAGCGCCTATCAATGGGCGAGCTAATCGCGATAGAGAACGTTAAGCGTCTTCGTTATTCAGACGAGTAATGGCTATGGCTACCAATTAAAAAAAAGGGAAAGATTATGATCATGCGCACCGTCTATTCATTCAAAATGCCGCTGTTGTATTTACTGCGTAATCGCAGGCGGACAATTTTGTCTTTATCCATTGTTGCTATCGCTATTTTTGCGTTGACCGCTGCGGCGGGCTTTGGATTGTTTACCTATCAATCACTTGAAAAGTCGACAGCCAATGATGTGGGGCATATCACGGTCACTCAAACGGGATACTTTACGTCGGAGGAAGAAACGCCATTAGAAAATGGCTTAACCAAACCTAATGAGCTGATCGCGTTGTTGAAGGGGGTTGAGCATGCAAAAAGCATCCAGCCGAGAGTGTATTTTTCAGGCTTGATATCTAACGGTAGAAAGTCAGCGATTTTCATCGGTAATGGTGTTGAACCCAGTGAGTTTGACGTTCGTGATGGCGTTGTTGATATGCAGTCCGGCGCGGTACTTGCGAGTCAAAGTGACAATCAGCCTGGCGCAGAAGGTCAGGATGATAGCGGTATCATGATAGCCAAAGACTTAGCGCGTAATTTACGGGTAGCAGAAGGCGATTGGGTGACGTTACTTGCTACAACAAGTGATGGCGCGCTTAATGCGATGGACTTCCAAGTTACCGGGATCTACTCCACTGGCGTTCCTGAGATGGATAAGCGTCAGATATATGTTGGGCTTTTGGCAGCACAAGATTTATTAAGTACAGACCGCATTAGCACGTTGTCAGTGTATCTTTCTGATACTAAATATACAGAGCAAGGGATGGCTGATGTCGAGCAGCGGCTTAATCAATATCACAATCAGGGCGACACTTCAGCGCAAAACCTAGAGACGACACCATGGCAGGACAGAGCATTTTTCTATCATAAAGTTCGTGGATTGTATAACGGCATCTTTGGCGTGTTGGGTTTAGTGATGGCATTAGTGGTGTTCGTTGCCTTGTTTAACACCATGACGATGACGGTGACAGAGCGAACGCGCGAAATAGGCACCTTGTCAGCGCTAGGCAGCTATCCGCGTGAAATTGTGGGCGGTTTTGTGAGAGAGTCAATGTTAATTGCGGTGATTGGCAGTGCGATTGGCGCAGGACTAGCACTTGCGACGACCTTATTTCTTAAAGTCGCTGATGTTCAAATGCCACCGCCTCCAGGACGGTCTGAAGGTTATCCGTTAGAGATCATATTCTCGCCTCAAGTTGCTGTCTATTCGTCACTCGCTATTTTGTTCATCTGTATGTTTGCTGCTTTTATGTCTGCGCGTAAAGGGGCAAAAAAACCAATTACGGAGGCACTCGCTTATGTTTAATTTACTAAATAACCGCTCAACTATTAACCGCTCAACTATCCAAAAGCTATGTCATCAAAAGCTAGGTTACACAAAGCGGTGTCACCAAAAGAAAGGTCACCAACAGTCATCGAGTCACCTAATCAGAGCGAAATGGCTTGTTGCCACCATAATGGCTTTAACGACGCTGCCGAGTTTCGCTGACAGCGTGCTTTCAGTCGATGAAAACCTAACGCAAGCCAGTGCCTTAATCGAACAAGCTGACCATTATCGTTTAGACTCAGAGGCATCTAGAGTCGTGTCAGAAGTGAAACTTTATCAAGATGATAACTTGGACAAAACACGCTTGTACGATGTGTATTTAAAGCCCAATCGTGAATCGTTAGTGGTGTTTAAAGCCAAAGTAGAGCAAGGGCAAAAGATGCTTATGCTGGGCGATAACTACTGGTTGCTGATGCCGAAAAGTCGCCGTCCTATTCGTATAACCCCAATGCAAAAACTGTTGGGTGAGGCGTCGGTAGGTGATATTTCAACATTAACATGGAGTCAGGACTATCAAGGTGAAATTCTAAAAACGGAAGAAATAACGGCATTAGATGGGACAGTACAAAACACCAAAAAGCTCAAGTTGACGGCAAAAACCACGGGTGCCAGTTACCAGCAGATAGATTTGTGGATTGATGACAAGAATGCGTTTCCAATTCAAGCCGATCTGTATTTACGCTCTGGAAAGCTAGCGAAAAAAGCGCATTTTAAACAAGGGATCAGAGCGGGAAAACCCCGCGTGACGGCCATGGTTTTGCAAGACCAAATACAATTAAACAAAAAGACGGTGATCGAATATCAGTCGATAGAGCCTTACTCGCTGCCGAGCAAATACTATAACCCGGCGTTTTTATCAAAAAATAAGCAGCTAGGGATAGAGTAATGTTCGTGGCACGCAAGGTTAAATATGTACCGGTATTCGTTTGCCTCGCGTTAGGGGTACTCGTCCCATCGACAGGGTTGGCAAAGGAGAGCAATGGTAGTGATCTTACTGGACCATGGACACAATCGTTGATGCTAACGGTGGACTACCAACTTAACTTGCAAAGTGTAGGGGAGCAAGACTCAGTGTTTTTTCCTGAAAAAAACCGAGAACCCGTTCAAACCGTGAATGGATTGGTTGATATTGGTGTTGGGTTTAAGGCGTTTTCCACGAATGTTGCTTTGCTGGGAAGTGATCTCTTGAATGATGCTGAATCATCATCGAGTGCTTACCGAGAGCAAGAGTTTGATGCTGTCGTGAGGGAAGCCGTGTATGAATCTCAGGTGTCGTTTGGTGATGTAGAACTTGACGTATTATTGGGAAAGGCGCGGATAGACTGGGGTGTAGGTTATGGATATCGAGTGCTGGATCTGTTTAATCCATACCGCCGTAATCCGGTTGGCATTCAAATTGAAGAGGGCGCAGGGACGTTGGCGTTGTCTCATTATGGTGCGAGCTCTGAGTGGACGTTGATCGCAACAGACTCTAGTTGGACGCAATTAACCAGCTCTGATTTTGATGAAGCGAACCAGCAGCAAGGGGTAGGTGCACGTTATTACACCTTGCGTGGAGATTCAGAAATACAGGCTGTTGGTTATTATGACAATGTCCGGCAGGGTCTTATTGGTGGCAGCTTTGTCACCGTATTTGGCGAGTCATGGGAGTTTCACTCCTCGGCCATGATGCAGCGCCGCTATTTGAATTATCAGTTTGAGGACGCCGCTCCTACAGAACTAAAAGAGAGCCACAATGCTGTGCAGTATCTTATGGGGGTAACATGGGCTAATGAGGCCGGGCATAGTGTGATTGCGGAATATTGGTTTGATGAAAGGGCGTGGAGCGAGCAAACATGGAAGACGGCTTATGACAATACGTCCCAAGTACACCCTTTAGTTGCTCAGTCCTACGGGCTAGGTTATACACAACAAAATCTTGTACAACATAGCGTAATGTTACACTGGTCGCTTGACCCTGCGGCATGGAGCCATTGGGATTGGAGCCGTGGATTGGGCTTAACGGATCGACTGACTCCAAAGATAGATCTGATGCTGTCTCCTGAAGATGGTGGAGTGATTGCAACGCAATGGTTGGATTTCGTAATTATGGATACGGGGGATTCGAATTTGCACTTGGAGCTGGCTGCACGTTATGTGACGGGTAAGAGTAAATCCGTATATGCAAACTTACCCGATCGCTATAACATGTTGATAAACATAAAAGGAAGGTTCTAGTTATGCAATGCGGACGCAAAGGTTCTAACCTGTTGCAATCGATGATCTTTACAACGTTGTTTTGTCTTGCGATTGCTGTGCTTACTTCATCAATTTGGGCGGCATCTTATTTAGAAAATGCGATCATTAGTTTAGGTTATGGCTATAGTGCGGTGGCATGCTCATGGTTCATTCAACGTTTTCTACCGAAAATCGCCGAGCTCAACTTGGTGGCGGTTGGCTTGTCCCTTGTTGGGGCAGTGTGCTTAGGTACGCTGAATGCTTATCTGTGGCTAAAGCAATATCCGGGGTTTGATGAGTGGCAGGGGCTAAAACCTATTTTACTGCTCGGTGTAATATTTACCGCGATTTCATTTTACTTTTTCTATGCTCAAGAAAAACAGTTTTTGCTCCAGCAACAAATCGAGCAGGCAAAACTAGACAGAGCAACACAAGATAGAGCGTTGATTGAATCAGAACTTAAACAGTTACAAAGCCAAATCGAGCCGCATTTTTTATTCAATACTTTGGCAAACATTAATGTCTTGATTGATTACGATACTAGTCAAGCGAAAGAAGTGTTGGACAAGCTGACAGTGTTACTGCGAGGCTCAATGTCCCGGCACAGAGAAAGCTATGTTGACATGGCGTCTGAAATCGCATTAATTGAAGCTTACCTTGGTATTCAGCAGGTTCGGTTGGGGCCTCGGTTAACCTATAACATCGAGATAACAGATGAACTCGCAAGCTTCCATCTTCCACCGTATCTATTGCAGCCCTTGGTAGAAAATGCGGTGATCCATGGAATTGAGCCAAATGTGGCTGGTGGGCATATTCAAATAAAAGGCAGCATAGTTCAGGGCGTCTGTACTTTGCAGGTGATTGATTCTGGTTGTGGCTTCGGCGGGGCAGAAAATGATATTGGGACGGGCAACGGCATTGGTTTAGCGAATGTGAAAGAGCGCTTATCAACACTATACGGCAAAGCATCTTCTCTTTCTGTTAGTGCCGGACAGAAGAAGGGCGTAGTATCAACCATCACCTTGCCGTTACCGATAAATAAGGAAGTATAAAATGAATTCAGTGACCGCGATTATTGCCGATGATGAACCATTGCTCAGATTTCATTTAGATAAGATGTTAGCAGAAACATGGCCTGAATTGACGATTGTCGAAGCTTGTGAAAATGGAGAATCAGCATTAGAGGCCATTAAAGTACTCCAACCTAATGTGGTGTTTCTTGATATTCAAATGCCGGGAATGTCGGGGGTTGACGTCGCCAACCAGCTGGTCGCGCTGGAAAAGAAAAACCAACTGACCGCACCACTCATTGTGTTTGTTACGGCGTTTGATCAATATGCAATCTCTGCCTTCGAGGCGAACGCTATTGATTACGTTCTTAAGCCAGTACAAGAAGAGCGACTTCTTGAAACCTGTCAGCGGGTTAAACAGCGCTTAGCATCCTCAGATACTGACGGCACAATGCAAACATTAATGGCGAAGATTGAGCACCTTTCCGTTGGCGGCACTACCAACTACACCAAGTGGATAAAAGCGACGAAGCATGATGAGATTCATATACTTGCCGTAGATGATATTGTCTATGCGAAAGCGGAAGATAAGTACATCACCTTGATTGCGTCAGTCGAAGGAGGCTATCAAGAGTATATTCTACGTAGCTCGATAAAAGAGCTAATTCGTCAATTGGATCCAGACCGATTTTGGCAGATACATCGCTCAACATTAATCAATGTAGAGCGACTCGATAAAGTAAAAAAAGACATAACAGGTAAGATGTACGTTTATATCGCTGATAATAAGCTCCCCGTTAGTCGAGCGATGCAGTCACTTTTTCGTTGAAAAAACGCTGACCAGTATTCGTCACGCTTCACAATCAGATCGGTCTTATATACGGATAGTGCGCTACTTATGTTAGATCGCTAGCAATATTTTTGGGCAATGCCAATTTGGGATGGTGAACACCTTTCGCAGCCATATCAATAATGGTGTATTCCTGGGTGTTTGGCGTCGCCGAATTTCTCGTTTGACTGAGCCGTAGTGCCTCGAACATTAACTGTTCCAGTTTCAGGTTGTAGTCGCTAAATTCTTGCTGAGTGAGACGAAGCTTACAAGTGATAAAGTAAGCGTTTTTGTCATTGGGTGAAATTACTTGCACGTGTTTTTGCACACTCTCAATGACACAGTTTTTGAATAGTAGAGGGAACTTAGCTTGTTCGGAAAAAGCGGTACTTTTAGGTACCTGAAGTACAAAGTCTGAGCCTTTTAACATTTTAATTAGATTGAGTTTTTCTAGCGATCGTAGGTAAAGGTAGGTTGAAGGTTCGTTTAAATTAAATACAGTCATCAGCTGTGATGAGTTCGCATTTTCATTCACAATTTCATGGAAAATAGTATACAGCTCAGGCTTGTCATAAAATGCAGAATCTTGTTCCGAAGTGAAGAGCGAAACGGTTTTAATGGCGTCCTCTGCCGTTGTTATCACTTTGGATAGAGGTACTTTTATTAACTCGCAGATCTCATTAAGCTTTGAAACGGAAAGATGGCTTTGCCCATTAAGTAACCTTTTAATACTCACCTCTGAGGTTCCAAGCTGCTCCGCAATATTCTTATAAGACCAACCTGACTGTTTTAATCGCTGTTTTATCTCTTTGCAAATTGCGAGGTTCAGTTCGCTCATTCTTGTCTCCTTCCGTATATGCCCTTAAAGGTATCATATTTCGTACCTTTGTGATGATTTCTTGTCAGTGTGGTGATGTATATTGATACTAGATTCTAAGGTCAACGATCAAAGAATGCTGAGGAGTCACATGAACATTTTAACATCTTATAGCTATCGTTATTTGGCAACGGATTACCTTAAATCTAACGACATCCCGGTTACAGCGATTAGCTTTCGCTCGATCCTTTTTTCGTTTTGGCGATAAGGGAGGAAATTTTAAGTGAATAGGTTGGAGATAGAGCTCATTAAAATAGCTGCTTGGGAGTAGTTGTATGGATTTAGGATTAGAAAATAGAAATGTTGTTGTGACAGGAGGCTCAAGTGGCATTGGGGCTGAAATTGTGAAAGCGTTTGCCAAAGAGGGCGCTAACGTTTGGTTTTGTGGCCGTTGCCAGCAACGAATAGATACCGCGCTAGAGTGTTTCGATGATGTGAACATCAAACCAACGGGTCAAGCTCTTGATGTTTATGACTTAGACGCGTTTACATCTTGGGTTCATTCCATCGCCAATATCGATATTTTTGTGCCAAACGTAAGCGCGTTGTCTGATGAATGGGATGATGTTGTCTATAAAGATCTTCTGGCGACTCAACAAGCGATTGATGTTGTTGTACCTATATTACTAAAATCCCCCATTGCAGCTTTAACCTATATAGGTTCGAAGGCGAGCGGAACCACGGTATCTAATGCCAATGCTTATGGTGCAGGCAAGGCTGCGCTTGCACATTATATGAAATCACTTTCTCTCACTCACGCCCCAGAGTTAAGAGTAAACACAGTGTCGCCGGGTGATACGTTTACTGAAGATGGATTGTGGGGACGCTGTAAAAACACCGCGCCGCAACAATATCAACGTGTACTGGATCGCAACCCGATGGGTCGGCTTGCTATGCCTGAAGAAATTGCTAATGTTGTCGCTTTTATCTCAAGCCCTACAGCTAGTTTTGTTTCAGGTGCAAATTGGTATGTCGATGGGGCATCGACACATCATGTCCAATATTAGATAACACGTGATATTGTTCAAAATGACAACTCTTCGCACAGTTCTAGTGGTAAGCCGTCAGGGTCTTTAAAAAACGTGTAGCGTTTCCCTGTGTATTCATCCACTCGAATGGGTTCTAGCTGGATCTTTTGTTGACTTAACCACTCGACAGCTTGCTCGATATTTTCGACGGTAAACGCTAAATGTCTAAGCCCTTGTGCTTCGGGCATGTTTGGTCTGGTTGGGGCATCAGGGAATGAAAATAGCTCGATTTGTGTGCCGTCTGGCAAAGCGAGGTCAAGTTTGTAAGAGTCTCTGGCTGTACGATAGTTTTCATCCAAAACCGTAAGACCTAAGATATGGGTATAGAAGTGCTTAGAGATGGCGTAGTTGGAGCAAATGATGGCAACGTGATGTGTGGCTTTTAACATAAATCGTTTTTACCTAACCGGGATGTGTTGTGTTTAATCATGCTTGGCGATGTTTGTATCGACCCGTTATAACGAAAGCCGCTGTGGAAGTACGGACATGACATAATCAATAAATACTCGCATTCTGGCGGGTAAGTACTTAGTTTGGGCGTACTGTAGTGCAATAGCACCATGATAATTACTTTTTATTGTCCAGTCTGCGAGAACTTGAACAGCGCTGCCATCGGCCAACGATTCTTTGATCACAAAATCGTGAAATATTCCAATGCCCAAGCCTTCTTTTACCCCACTTAAACGAAGTTGAGATTGGTTGACAGCGTAGCGACCTGTCACTTTAACCGTCAGAAATTCATCGTCTTTCAAGAAATCCCAAATATTATCTCGTGCCGTTTCGGCAAGGTACAAACAGTCGTGTTGGGTTAAGTCTTGAGGTGTGGCTGGCATGCCATATTGCGCGATGTAATCGGGACTGGCGCATAATACGAGATTCGTTGGGCCGACATTTTTCATGACTAGGTTTTCGTCTGGCTTATCGGTAAGCTTGAACGCGACATCAATCCCCATTTTCATTAAATCAATATTGCCATCTAGGGCGCGAACTTTAAGCTGGATTTCAGGGTATTGCTTGAGAAACGGAGTAATAAAGGGCTGCAGTACTGAATTGAGAAAAGCTTCTGGCGCTGCAACAGTTAATGTTCCGCTTGGGACGGTATGATCGGATTGGGATACTTCAATAGCTTGCTGAGCGGCATTTACCATTAAGACACTTTGGTCGTAGACTTTTTGTCCTGCTTGAGTAATGACGAGTTTGCGCGTGGTTCGTTCAAATAACTTCACGGATAGCGCGCTTTCTAAGCGAGTAATGGTTTTCGACAAAGCTGAAGGTGTGACGCCGAGATTTTTGGAGGCCGCAGTAAAGCTGCCTTCATTTACCACCATAATGTAGGAGGCGAGATCCGGTAATAAGCTGATGAGGCGATGATCAAACATTATTGTTGCCTTGAATTCACTAATGGTTTTCCATCTTAAGGGATAATTGTTTTCTTCACAATGAACTAGAATGGTTTCATTAAAGACTGACCGATACGGTACCCGTCTTTCCCTACAAACCTATGCCCTACAAATCGGTGGTATTAGGATAATAAAAAAGGAATCTAAGATGTCTTCTGCATTCTACCAACAAATCCAAGATCAAATTGAAGAAGTAAAAGTGGAAGGACTGTATAAGTCTGAACGAATCATCACTTCTCAACAAAAAGCAGCAGTAAAAATCGCTTCAGGCGAAGAAGTACTTAACTTCTGTGCTAACAACTATTTAGGTCTTGCTAATCACCCTGAGCTTATTAAAGCTGGTCAAGTTGGTATGGATGAGCACGGCTTTGGTATGGCGTCTGTACGTTTTATTTGTGGTACTCAAGATATCCATAAAGAACTCGAGCAGAAACTGTCTACTTTCCTAGGCAAAGAAGACACGATTCTTTACACGTCATGTTTTGATGCAAACACGGGTTTGTTCGAAACTATTTTAGGTAAAGAAGATGCGATTATTTCAGATGCATTGAACCATGCTTCAATCATCGATGGCGTACGTTTGTGTAAAGCCATGCGCTTCCGTTATGCAAATAACAACATGGATGAGCTTGAGCAGCAATTGATTGCCGCTAAAGAAGCCGGTGCTCGTCATACGCTTATCGTCACTGACGGCGTATTCTCAATGGACGGCGTAGTAGCGAATCTTCCTGCTATTTGTGATTTAGCGGATAAGTATGGCGCACTAGTGATGGTTGATGACTCTCACGCGGTTGGCTTCATGGGCCAATCTGGTGCGGGTACGCATGAGTATCATGATGTGGTTGACCGTATCGACATCATTACCGGTACGCTAGGTAAAGCGATGGGTGGCGCATCAGGCGGTTACACATCTGGTAAGAAAGAAGTCATTGACTGGTTACGCCAGCGTTCTCGCCCGTACTTGTTCTCTAACTCTGTGGCACCAGCAATTGTTAATGCATCGATCCGCGTTCTAGACTTACTAGAAGAAAGTGGTGATTTGCGTGACCATTTATGGGCGAACGCGGCGCACTTCCGCACACGTATGGAAGGCGCAGGCTTCACTATGGGCGGAGCAGATCACGCGATTATCCCAATCATGTTAGGCGACGCTAAAGTGGCGGCAGAATTTGCAGAGCGCGCACTTGAAAAGGGCATTTATGTCGTTGGGTTCTCTTTCCCTGTCGTACCGAAAGGGCAAGCTCGCATCCGTACTCAAATGTCTGCAGCGCACTCGCGTGAGCAACTTGATCGCGCAATTGATGCGTTTATTGAAGTTGGTAAAGACATGGCAATCATTTAATTCTTGCCAACAACTAAGCAAGTATTTAATTGAATGAGTCAACGAACGAGCGTTAATTATAGCGCTCGTTCAACATTAGAATTGTATTTTTACTTGCTGTATCGCAAGTGGGAATTATAGGTAACAACATGAAAATTAAAGCACTCTCAAAACTAAAGCCAGAAGAAGGCATCTGGATGACCGAGGTTGAAAAGCCTGAAATGGGTCATAATGATCTTCTTATCCGCATCAAGAAAACTGCTATTTGTGGTACTGATGTTCACATCTACAATTGGGATGAATGGTCTCAAAACACGATTCCTGTTCCTATGGTAGTCGGGCACGAGTACGTGGGCGAAGTTGTGGGTATTGGTCAGGAAGTTCGTGGCTTTGAGATTGGTGATCGTGTTTCTGGTGAGGGTCATATTACCTGTGGTCACTGTCGTAACTGTCGTGGTGGTCGTACTCACCTATGTCGCAATACAACAGGCGTTGGTGTAAACCGAACGGGTGCATTTTCAGAGTACCTTGTGATCCCAGCGTTTAACGCGTTTAAAATTCCAGCAGGCATCTCTGACGATCTTGCGTCTATTTTTGACCCGTTTGGTAATGCTGTTCACACCGCATTATCTTTTGACCTTGTGGGTGAAGACGTCCTGATTACTGGTGCTGGCCCAATTGGTATCATGGCAGCCGCTGTTGCGAAGCACGTTGGTGCACGCCACGTTGTTATTACTGATGTTAACGAGTACCGCCTAGAGCTTGCTAAAAAAATGGGCGTGACCCGCGCGGTTAACGTAATGGAAGAGAAGCTTGAAGATGTCATGAGCGAACTTGGCATGACGGAAGGCTTTGATGTGGGCCTTGAAATGTCGGGTAACCCATCAGCATTTAACAGCATGTTGGTTAACATGAACCACGGTGGCAAAATTTCTCTGCTAGGTATTCCACCATCGGATATGGCGGTAGACTGGAACCAAGTTATTTTCAAAGGCTTGGTAATTAAGGGCATCTACGGTCGTGAAATGTTTGAAACGTGGTACAAGATGGCTTCTTTGATTCAATCAGGTCTAGATCTAACACCAATCATTACTCACCACTACAAAGTGGACGACTTCCAGAAAGGCTTCGACATGATGCGATCTGGTATGTCTGGTAAGGTGATTTTAGACTGGGAGTAGGTTACTACCGGTTTTGAATATCAGAAGGCAACAGGTAAAACTGTTGCCTTTTTTATCGCCATTCTGTAGCCATTTTTAATTGGTAATAAATTTAATCTATTGATATTTAATGGTTATTTTTGTTTTTGTATATAGTGGCAAGTTTGATTCAGTCAGGGTTAGACCTGTCACCAATCATTACTCATCACTTTAAAATTGATGATTTCCAAGCAGGCTTCGATGCTATGCGTAGTGGGCTTTCTGGCAAGGTTATTCTTGATTGGGAATAGATAAACTCAGGCTCTAAATAGTAAAAGGCGACAGTGAAAACTGTCGCCTTTTTGACTAATAAAACCGCTAAATAACGGTCGATTACAGTGTGTGTCGCCATTTTGTCGCCATTAATTTTCTAATGGGTTGAGGTGTACCGCTTGTATCAAATGTTCTGGTGCAAAATGGGAATACGCCATTGTTTGCTCAATTTTAGTGTGTCCAAGAATACGCTGTAACACCAAAATATCCCCTTTGTTCATCATAAAATGCGAAGCAAAAGTATGCCGTAAAACATGCGTCGCTTGTCCACTCGGAACGTGGCCAGGTAGAGCCCTTTTAATGTAGCGCCAGGCATCCTTGTAAGTAGTGTTGAAAATTTCATGGTTGCTCACCGCGATCTCTAAGATCTCTTGATATAAAGCAGGTGAGATGGGCACACTTCGATTTCTCTTACCTTTTGTCTCGGTGTAAGTCAGTTTAAATTCAGCTACCTGTGAACGGGTAAGAGTTAGAGCTTCACTTATACGGGCACCGGTGGCTAAGCAAATCTTAGAGATTACAATGAGCTGTGGAATTGAGACTGTAATGACTCGATTGCAATTTTTCAGGTTAACTAAGAACTCTTCAATTTGTGGCTTGGTTAGATATGCTAGGTTCTTCTCACTTGTTTTGATTGTTTCGATAGCTTCAAGTGGATTGGGGTATTTCCATTGATTGTACTTAATTAGTTTCTTGAACATTCCCTTTAGATAAATCAATTCCGTGTTATGTGTTGTTGGTGAAATCTTAATAGATTTATTTTTGCCACGGTAGGGTATTCGCGCTGCACGATAGTCTAAGTAGTCTCGTTCTTTAAAGTGGGAGGCAATTGGATTTCCTAATTCTTCAATTGTCTTGGCTATTAGATCCCGAGCTTGTTTACCCGATTTCAACGTATGACCGTGTATGGTCCACCAAGTGTCTAACAGTTCGCTCATTCTACGGTGATCGGGTTTACTTCCCATCCATGGCTTATCGTCAATCTCCTTCATAGTGTGAAGCTCAAAAGCCTTTGCTTCGCCCTTAGTCGTAAACTTTTTACGAACACGCTTCCCCGTTCGCCCATTCGGGTAACATTCGCAGAGCCAAGATTTAGTAGAACCATCTTTTAAATTGCGGATAGACATAATAAAGCCTAAAATTACTGTATATAAAAACAGTATAATTGGGGCTAGAACGTAGAACAATGTTTTATATCGGACAAAAAGCACAGGTTAGGCTCCTATCTCAAAGTGCTAAGAAAGCTAATAGGTTATTGCTATGTATCAATCAATTCATGTGACTGCTGGATACAGTCACTTCAAAATTAACAGTGATGGTCCAATTGGGGTAAGTAAGAAGAACCAAGGGATGATTGATGCAGTTTTGAAGCTAGGTAACCGTTTTACTGCGCCATTTGGTGGGTTTATAGAAGCAGAGAACGTGATCGGTTTGAAATGGGTGAAGCTAGTTGATATTAAATATCTGTGCACCGATGAGGAAGCCGAAACTATCGAGTACGTGATACAAAAAGACCACTATGTAGTGGGGACGTATCAAGACCGGAAGTTGTATATTTTATTGTTTGGTGGAGAGCCAAAACACCATCAGATTAAAGGTCTTGAACAAGATGGGAAAAACAATGTGTTTGGGTTGTTTTAATG
The DNA here is from genome assembly GCF_026191675.1 of Vibrio qingdaonensis. Lineage (GTDB taxonomy): Bacteria > Pseudomonadota > Gammaproteobacteria > Enterobacterales > Vibrionaceae > Vibrio > Vibrio qingdaonensis. The sequence continues at coordinate 125,822 of NZ_JAKRRY010000004.1, forward strand.
TAGAGGTGATAATTTATAAATCAGTTAGACCAGAAACTTACAGTCCGTACTGTCGGCTTGATCTTCTAAATTAGCAAGTTGGCTAGCTCATTTTTGCCCCAAACTTGTTTAGAGTAATTGCTCGTAACATTTATTTTGTAATCTGTTTGCTCTAATTTTTCTCACGCATACTTATGTACTTGGTTGTGCATGTTACTATGTTGAGCTGCTTAGTTCTGGATATGCATATCCAGTCACTGAACTTTTTATCGAAAACTTGATAATTGCTTTAATGAGATATTAAAGCTCTTATACTCCTTATTTTGTGTGATATATGACTAGTTATAACAATGACCAACCTATTGCGTCTGAATGCGAAGATAAACTAAATAGACAACATTTTGCAAAAGAAATAGCTAGCCTTTTAGTTCTTGAAGCCGATGCTCCATGTTTGACGGTTTCTCTGGAAGGGAAGTGGGGACAAGGAAAGACCTCAATATTGAACATGGTGCAGGAAGTCTTTAGTCAAATGGATTTTCCCCCTGTTTTAGTTCAATACAACGCTTGGGCGAACGGTCAATCCGAGTCGTTACTTCAGGATTTTTTAATTCAGTTTACTTCTCAATTGGGCCTTGCAGATCATGCAGAAGAAGGAAAGCGAGTAGCTGAAGAACTTCTTTCTTATTCTAAGTTGTTTAGCGTAGCTAAATTGGTTCCTGGTGTGGAGCCGTGGGGCAGTTTAGTCGAAAACGTATTCAAGGGTGTCGGAGATGCAACACAATCGCTTAGTGACTTAAAGGAATTAGATATTGCAGGTAAAAAGGCACGAGTAGAAGAAAGCTTAAGAAAAATTGATAGGCCAATCGTGGTCATTATCGATGACATAGATCGTTTAACTCCTAAGGAGTGCTTTCAAGTTCTTCGTCTGGTAAAAGCTGTGGCTGACTTTCCTAGAACAGCGTTCATTTTAGCATTTGAACCTAATTACCTAGAGTCGGTATTGGCTTCTAATAATATCGACAATGCAAATGAGTATATAGACAAGATTGTGCAGTTGAGGATTCCACTACCAACAATCACAAGTAAAGATCTAGATGCGCTTGTAGATAGACATTTTGATATGATGGGAGATAACTTCTCTCTTGCCCACTACCAAGACGAACAGAATCGATTAGCATATATTTATCAACGATATCTACGATACATAATCACCAGCCCGCGTGACGTTAAGAGAGTGTTTAACCACTTTAAATTCGTCTACAACCTTGTTCAAAATCAAGTGTGTGTCACTGATCTCTTTGTTTTATCAGTTGTCGCAACAAAAGCCCACAAGATATATAGCCATATAAAGTCAAATCCAGCTCTGTATGCAGGTAAACGCAACTCTGGCTATTTTGATTATGGGTCACTTGACAAGGAAAAAGCGGCAGACCTTTGTAAGCAGCAACGCCTTAGTATCTATAATGCACTTTTGATTAATGAAAACAACGTATATGAAGACTTACTGAAGGAAATTTTCCCTTCGCTAGATTCAAAAAGCTACCAAACTTACGAAGTTTATGACGCTGATGCTTCAGGAAGAGTGGATCATATCAGTAGACTCTCTACAGCGCTCCATATTAGTACACCAAGAGGCTCGGTTTCAGACCAAGATGTGGCAACTTTTATTGAAAGCTCTGGTCAACGTATTGATATTCTTGAAAGCGCAATCTCCAATGGAGCTATCAAAAGGTTTCTTGAGTTATTCGAAATGTTTTTGGACAGAAGAAAGTTTAATGATGATGAACTTCTCCTATTAATTCGAGTTATTGTGGACACATTGTTGTCAGAAGATCTACTTGATGGGTTTGGTATTTTACACTCAGGGCTATTTGCTGAGAGCAATCTTTACGGCAATATCTGTAGGTTACTCAACCGAACTTTACGCGAATCAGAGAACAGAGAAGCTTTTGTTTGCTCAGTCATGCAAGAGTGTGTTCTGTTACCGTTTGTAGCTAGTTCAATCGTTCTGCTTAAAGCTCAATATAATGAAAGAAATTATGAACCTCCTTGGCTAGATGAAGAAACAATTAACAAAATGATTAAAGAATATATTCCTAAAGCTCGCGCAGTTTTACTTGATGATGTATTTCAATCAAAAGCTTTGGAATATCAAGTAATTAAACCATTGTGGCGTTATGATGAGGATGCAGCACTAAGTATTATTAAGGAAATAGGCCAAGACAATGTCTTCAGAGTTGGCTGGTTCCTTTTAGGGCAGATTGGTTCAGATAGTGTGAAAGGCCATTATCTCTCGGTAAATCTAGATAAAGCATGTAGTGTACTCAACTTAGATAGGCTCAAAAAAGAATCTCAGACTGTGAAAGAAAGTGAATTGTCTCGAGAAGATATCGTCATTGCACGTTCAATTGTTGATGGAAAAGCACACTACTTAGCTGACGGTGAGGTAGTTATAGATTAGCTACACAAGAGTTCAAGATCTCACTTCCCTCATCTTAACCAACCGAGCTAGAGCTTCTAATCTAGCTCATTTTTGTCCAAAATGTCTGAATCTGAATCTGAATCTTAATATTTGTCATTCTCTAACTCGAAAATGCCCCAAAGTTACTTAGGGTATGTACTCTTCACTAAACGAGAATGATCATATTGACCAACATTTTCTAATGTAAGATGCTGAAGTTGGTTTTGGGTGCTTGTAATATTGACGTCGGGTAGTGGCATAATGGAAAGTTGGATTAGTGCTGGATTACTGGCAGGGGCAGAATTTGGAATCTTCTTAGCGGTAATATATACCGTGATGAATTGGAGTGATCGCGATAAGTGGAGAACATTTTTTCTTCTTTGGGGCGCGACTACTATTGGAGTCGGAATCGGTGCTACGATAATTTCAGGAATATACATTGCTTTCAAAGCCATGTAGTAGTGCACCAACGCACATTTGCCCCAAAGCTTCTTAAGCTCATAAAACTGAACATCTAGCTACCATTGCGATAGACCAAATTAATCTAATCCATACTTGGGGTCTGTGGACTTGGAGTTTTCTGTACTTTCACACCGAAACTCTCTAACTGTTCACAGTACAGACTAGTATGAATTGAGTTTTACATTGAATACTAGCAACATAAGCAGAGTATAAGTATGAAACATCCGTCTAATACACGTTAAGTACTTGCCATTATGCATTTACATCAAGGGTGAAATATGAAGCTTGAAGTTGTCAAATTAAAGAATTTTCGAGGATATGGGGCAGAAGTAACTATTCCTATAAATGACCTAACAGCGTTCATTGGACGAAATGATGCAGGTAAATCAACAGTTTTCGAAGCATTGGAGATATTCTTTAATAACTCGATTGTCAAGTGCGAAAAAGATGACTTAAATATAAATGCAGAAAATAATTTAATAGAAATAACCTGTATTTTTGGTGAACTGCCTGAACAGTTGGTTATAGATTCTGCTTTTCCTACATCACTTGCTGAAGAACATCTTCTAAACTCTGATCAAAAGCTTGAAATTAAGAAGGTATATTCAGCTACGGCGGCAAACCCAAAAGAAAAAACTTACATTATTTGTATGCATCCCACAGTCACTTCTGCAAGCGATCTTTTAACTTTGAAGCGCACAGATCTTAGATCGAGGGCAAACCAGATAGGCGTTGAGCAGGATGCATACAATGCATCTATTAATGCATCTATAAGGCAGGCGATTAGGGCAAATATTGAAGATTTAGACCTGTCGCATACGGAGTTACTTGTAGATAAAGAAGATAGTAAAAAAGTTTACGACTCTATTAAAAGCTACTTGCCCTTATATGCTTTATTTCAATCTGATCGACCAAGTAAAGATGATGATAAAGAAGTCACCGACCCAATGAAGATTGCTGTCCAGCAAGCATTAGCAGAACTGAGTGATGAAATAGAACACATAAAAAATGAAGTTAGGGAAAAAGCGATTGAAACAGCGAATAGAACTCTAGCCAAGCTTCATGAAATGTCACCCGACTTAGCAGACGAATTAATACCAGAGTTTAAAACGGAGCCTAAGTTTGATTCTCAATTTAAGCTATCCATAAAATCTGAGAATGACATTTCCATTAATAAGAGGGGAAGCGGGGTACGAAGATTAATACTTTTAAATTTCTTCCGTGCAGAAGCTGAACGCAGACGGTCTGTAAACGAAGGCAGTAACATTATATTTGCTTTTGAAGAGCCTGAAACATCACAACACCCTGACCATCAACGAATGCTAATTGAAGCTTTCATGGAACTATCAAACACTCCAAATAGCCAAGTTATGTTGACAACTCACACTCCGTCTTTAGCAGGACTATTGCCTCTAGAAAGTCTTAGATTTATCGAGCGAAATGGTCAAAATAGGACAATCGAAATGGGTTCTGATGAGGTGTTTGCTAAGGTTGCAGACACATTGGGTTTGTTGCCTGATCCTGTTTCTAAATATGCTAAAGCAATGCTTTTGCTCGAAGGGAAAGGTGACGTAACCTTTGTTGAACATGCCGCAGAAAAACTGAAAGAAGCTGGTCATATTCAATATACTTTCGAAGAGAAAAGGTTTGCTCTAGTGCCTATTGGTGGTTGTGGCAACCTGAAGCATTGGAGAACACTACAATTAGCCGAACAATTTGATATACCATATTGTGTGCTGTTGGATTCAGATAAGGGTACAAATGAAGAGCAACAAAATTTAGACAAAGTTAGTGAAATGAGAGCTGACGGTATCAAAGCATATACGACCCGTAAAAGGGAACCTGAAAACTATATTCATTTAGATTGCTTAGCTCTACCTGCGGGAAGTCAGTTTAGCTTTACTGATATGTGTGACGCTAAAGTGATGATTGGTAAGAAAAAAGGTACGCGAAAAACCAACGTGTTAGAAGATTATTGGATTAGAATGTCTGCTGAACAAATTAGGGAAATGGAATCATATCAAGAGGATGGCGAGCAAAAATTCGAGTTCACAGAGATGTTTAATGACTTTTTAGAGTTAGTAGAATAGGCAGATAGCAGCAAAAACTGAAAGTTATAAGATACTTTTTCTAATCAACTAAGGTGTGTTAGTACAATTTCACTAACTCACCTTTGTCCAAAAATGTTTCAGAACTACTTAGAGATTGCACAACGACCAATACTGGGCCAAAGAAGAAGACTGCCATAAGGTAGCCTTTTTCTTTGCAAGTGCCACTCCCCAAGAGGGGAGGCTGATAAGAGGCTCGTTAAGTATCGGTGACGCTATTAATCAAATTAGCTGCAGTGCTCTCAAACAGGTGAGTGCAACAGTTAACGCTTTTCCATTACTAACGCGACTCTACCTACAACCCTTACTTCATCTTCTTCGACGGTTAGAATCGAACCGTTAAAGCTGATTGCTAGTTTTTTGCCTGGTAAGCGCTGGATGTCGTTTAGCGAGAGTAGGCCGTCCATATTAACTAGGTATGTACCGCTTACTGCTTGGTGAGATTCTTTATTTATAAGGAACGTAGTAGTTCCATCTTTGATTGCTATTACATTACTCACATCTAACTCGTCTAGAAGAGTTTTATCGAATGCAAGTATCCCTTTCCCAACCAATTTACCGTCGTCAATAGAGAAACAGTCGATATCGAAAAGAGTTTTCGATTCGTTCTTCTTATTAATATGCTTTTGGGTTGGTGTTTTAGGGTACGGTTCGCCTTTATCGAGAAGTAACCATTCAAGTGAGACTCCAGTGCTCAAATGAGTCCTCACTGCAATTTCAAAGGGAGTAAGGTTTCTCTGTCGCCAAGTCGCGATTGTTGATTTTGGGATGCCAAATACGTCTGCTACATCCTGTTGGCGGTCTGAATTCGTGATATCTATCAACTTCTTGATAATATCCCTACCTCCCAAATACGATATTTGGTCTATTTTAAGTTGCTTGTTATTCATATGTGATCAATAATCGCAATTGAGTTCGGAATGGTGGGGTGCAACTCGTCATTCCGAAATTAAACATTCAATGACTAAACAGGATATCATTATGCTCTCATATCAAGTAGTCCTAAATACGCCTTTCATGACGTACGATCAATACTCTCAGTTCTCTGGAATGCCGAAGCGCACCATTATGGATTGGGTCGCTGATGGTCGCTTACCTATTAAAACTAAAGCAAAAGGTAAAGAAACCCCTCTCATCAATATGGTCATGTTGCTAGAAATGGCAACGCGTGAAACGTTGGAGAGAATGGGGTAAGTAGCCATGTGTTTATCTTTCATAATTTCGTCCAAAGATTTTTGTCCGTTGGGGCTAAACATTCTTGGTTGGAGTTTCGTTGTCGTCTCGTTTGTCTTCAAGTGAGTATTGGTTATGAACGGAACTGACTCAATAGGCGAGTTCTCTCGCACAAAACAAGGGGCCTTTAATGAGGCGTGTTGCGTGTTTGCTAGGTCAGAGAATATGGCTAGGCTGGCAGAGGTTATAGGGATGAGTCCGACCATGCTGCGGAATAAACTTAACCCTGAGCAGCCTCATGTCCTGAGTTGTGTTGAAGCCATCACTCTCGCCAAAGTGAGTGGCAATCATACCATCGTAAACAGCTTGCTTCTTGGGTTGGGGGTGGTCACCGCTCATATAACATCTGATAGCACGGAAGACACCTTTGTTCAAAGCGCATTAGAGAACTCGATCTATTCGGGTGAATTGTCTCGAATGGCGTTGGAGTATGCAGGAAATCATCGCCTAACTCGCACTCAAAAACATAAGATTATTCATACCGCGCACACCAGCATCAGCATTCAGGTAAAACTCATCAGGAGCCTGGAAAAACTGAATCAAGGTGGTTGTCTGCTTAAAGCCATAGAGGAGGCGGCAGACGCTAATGGTTTATTTGTTTCAAACATCAATTCGGAGCAATGATGTCTATTACTCCGTGCGATAAGTCATGTCCTGAAACGTCTGGTCATGGATTGACGGAGGAAGATAAGCGTAGAGGCCTTAGGTATATCAGGCGTATTCGACGCGAGTTATGTGATCGTCAACTTTCTTCATTATGGGTTGAGCAGGCGAGGTTAATGACCCAATTAAGGCGTTCGAACCATGTGTTTGAACAAGTACGACTGCGAATTCGTTTATTCGGCCTTGAGAAGCGAATACAAAGAATCAGACAACGTTGGCTTTGACGCATTTTAATTTTCCAGAGTTGCGTTATTGGTTTCTCAGAAGGTGAGCGTTATTTAGCCGAGGTCAACTTTATGAATCATCATGTGTTTGCGGTCGTACAGGGTAAAGTTATTCAAACCAGTATTGAAGCAGTCTTCAATTTAGTCTTAAAAGGTAAAGAAGAGTGGCGTGATGCAGTCTGTTGTCCTTCGAAAAGGCGTTCGATAAAAATTGACACCCGTGGCGGCTACGAAAGCTCGAAAGGAATGGCTTTGACTGGCTCTCAAATCTTGTCAGAGAGAGTCAAGAGGACTGATTCAGTAACGGCGCTCAACGCTCAAGACAATCTCTCTTGCTTTGTTTTTTCTAAAGGTGAGTATGGGCAAGGTGCACCGAGGGTGATGAGATGACGGCTCACTCTGAATACGCTGCGTCTTCATCCATTTCGTGTTTGAGTCGGCTACTTGAGGAAGCGCCTTATTTTTCGAGGTGCAGTGACAATAAAACCGCGATGCTCATCAGACCTCGAAACTATGCGGTCAGATGGCCGTATATGCAGGTTAATCGTAAAGATATGCAGGCGTGGATGGTGTTTGACATCGATCATGACCATCGAGCTGTCCCCAACCTCTATATTTGGCAAGATGAAGGCTTGCCACCCCCTAATCTAATCGTTCGAAACCGCACCAGTAATAAAGCCCACCTTTTTTACGCTATTGTGCCGGTTTGCACCAGCGATCAAGCACGATCCAAACCCATTCAGTACCTCAAAGCCATTTATCGCGCCTTAGCATTACGACTTGAGGCGGACTTGAGTTATTCAGGCCCTGTTGCCAAAACGCCCTTTCATCCTTGGTGGCAGACGACCGAACTCCATCGGAGTGTCTATGAACTCAATGAGTTAGCGGATTCTCTTGAGCTGGAGACAACGCGGCCATGGCTTCGTCAAGATACTGATGTCTCTTATTCTCGAAACTGTACTTTGTTTGAACACACTCGCCGATACGCGTATGACATTGTCGACGAAGAAAGAGAAAAGGGCAGTTATACGAGCTTTAAACGCCGTGTCGAGAGTTTCGCTCATTATAAAAATACCGGCACCCCGGATAAGCCGCCTCTGAAGTGCTGTGAGGTGTTGGCGGTGGTGAAAAGTGTTTCCCGTTGGACCTGGGATAAATATTGTGCTCGGTCAGACTGCCAACGAGGTGTGATGAGGTTGGATAGTGGATTAAGTCTGCAGGAAAAGCAACGTAGAGCGGCCAGAAGAACCCATAACCTTCGTAGGACGAAGACCACTCGCCGAATTATCCGCACATGTCAGGTTTTGTTACGCAAAAATCAGGAGCTCACCATTGGTTTGGTGGCGCGTAATGCGGACCTGTGTCGCCAGACCGTCAGTCGTTACATCTATTTGTTTGAATGGGTCAAGTCTGCTTTATCCGAAAATAGGCAAAATGGGCCAGAGCATCGTGGTGATTATGCTGTTCATCAGATATCTGCCCCTATAACGTTATACTGGGCGGAGTATGAAGTAGGGAAGAAGAAGGCGGTGCTTGAGTCAGCTTTTCCTTGAGTTGAAGAATAATGAGTAACTATCGAGTCAAAATAAGATCTCTTGGTAAATTTAATAATGAGTTTGAGTCGACATAACCCCATTTTATGCGATTAATGTCTCAATTCGTGCAAATATGGATTTACACACCCCAGCTTGCTGTATATCTATACAGTACATAAAGAGGGGGGATTTATGTCTTTTAAAGATACAGAGACACTGTCAACAGGAATTGAATTCATTGTTGAAGCCGTGGCGGTGAAGACAAATGGCCAAGATCATTCAGCGTTAGGCTTATACCTGATCAGCTTACTGCTCGAAGATCAAAAGATTTCCCTTGATTGTGATGATAAAAGGAAAAGGCCGGTAGTACCACTTGGTAAGTCGCGTCAAACACATCTTGATATGGGTTGGAAGTGCCCTGCTTTTTAGATTTGGTTGTGTTAGCTAATTGGGTGAACTTGATAGTGATAGTTCTTCAACTCTTCACTTGTTTGGCACAACTCAAATGTGAAATAAGGCTGGGTGACTAAGCACTGAGTGAACCTGTCTAATTCATTCGTATGTATAAACAGCGAAATTGGTGCAATCTGACGGTTTTCATTATCGAAGCAGTTATCGATATGTGCTCTGTCGATATAAACAACGTCCATTTCCTGTTTAGGGGTCTCTTCAATAAGTTTTGTTTCTAATCCGCTCTTCTCGAAGTGTTCTAACAAGGCGTAAAGCTTATCAACGTCGTTTTGACTTTCTATCGCTGAATATTGAGATAAAACGCTCTCTAAGTGTTTTTCGATTGAACCAAACTTATTCTTCATCAAACAAACCGTTTTAAGCTTTTTCTTGATAATGCTATATCGAGCTTGTTTGATTTTTGGCTTCAAGAATTCAATGATGATTTTGTTTCGTTGCTCTTCTTTAACAAAGTGACTGGCAACGTTTACTTTGAAGTAAAGGTGGAGAAGAGTGTTTTCGAAGGTCGACTTAAGAAGTTGATGATATGAATGTTCTGACATTGTTCACATTGACTATTTATTGGTGAGGGTATCTTATCATAAGAATAGCAAGGCTCTAAGGTCGAAACCAAAGTGACGCAACTTGCTACAGTGAAAACGATACAATATATCACTTTATTGGTCTGCTTTTTGAGTAACTTATGAAAGTCGAGCTCGTTACTTCCCTTAAGCGTCAAGCCACCAAAACCCTCGCGGAACTACACGATACCAAAGAGCCTGTGTTAATCACCGAATATGGCAAACCTTCCGCGTATTTGGTTGATGTGGACGACTATCAGTTTATGCAAAACCGTTGGGCTATCCTTGAAGGGATCGCTCGCGGTGAGCGCGTCATCTCAGAAGGCACGTCACTGAGACATGATGAAGCTAAGGACAAAATGTCTAAATGGCTGAAGTGATTTGGAGTGAGCCCGCGTTATCTGACCTTAAGATATCGCGGAATACATTGCCCTTGAAAATCGGGTTGCGGCCAGGCAATTGGTTTAAAATATTTTCGACGAAGTTGAAGGCCTCAATGACTTTCCGGAGTCTGGGCGCCAGCCTCCTGAGCACCTTAATTATAGTAAAGTCGTATCAACCCTTGTCGCGTTTTTTACAAGCAGAGGGTGACAAGGTGTACATCTTGTTTGTAAGGCGCGCGGAGCGAGGTTTACGTCGATTTTTGCTGAGCAAACAGTAAAGCGTTTGTGCCACTTCTGATAAGCTGATGGCCTACATCTATTAAGGCATGAGCGTGGCGAAAAAGAAAAAAGCACTCCAATCTAGACGCATCACCCAACCAGGACCTTCGTGGACGGAGGCCAAGCTAGTCACCATTCGACGACATCGTATCGAGGGCACATTAAGCTTCGGGGTGTCGACCATCTCTAGACAGCAAGTCTTACCCGATTACGAACGTGTATGGGAACAAACCATCGTCGAAGAAGCTTACCAACAAGCGATTGTCGAGTTGTTAGATCAGGGCGAGGTCGTGTTAAGAGTAGAAGACTAAATGGGCTGCTCATTGGGATGTTTTCTTTCGGGGATTGCCTTTCAAAAAATTTTTTCCGAAACTTGTAGACTACAGCGTAGTCAACCTTAGTACCAGAGAATCGGGTGTGGGTGGTCTAAATACTCAATGCGTTTATTTACTATATCCGCCGTCTTCCCATTCTTTGCAATACCGTCTTATTAATAACCGAAATGAGAAATCGATGGTGCTCAATGGCGAGCCAGCCAGGTGCTCCTGAGTTTGGTTGTTAAATCTATGGGGTAGAAGGTTCACTCCTTTTTCTTGGCACTCTGTAATAGTCGCAATGAACAATGGGATTTCACTTCCAGGGTTTTGTCAAATTCTGCCCAAGGCGCGATTTGTTGGGGCGTGACTCAATTTTGCTGTGGCGCTCAACCTGTTGGCGATGCTTCTCACGCCAGTAGGTAAAACTGAGCAATTCTTTGGGATTAAGTTCGCGCGCGGTCGACATTGATTTTAAAATCATCCCAATGATGCTCCAGCGGTAAATAACCATGCGCGAGAAGGCTGTTTATTCCCTGGGTTATCCTTATTACTGGTGGCGTGTAAATGCTTTCACTCGTACGTTGATTCTTTAAGCTCGTTCTTATGATCTACGGACGTCGACTTGTTTGTCGATATGCTCGCTCCAAATACGGCACTTGAGGAATCAGATTTATGCTTAAACAGTGTACCAGTCGTAGTTACAATATTTTCAATTTCAGAACTCGACTTTGATTCTAGTCTTGAGGTTAGGTTAAACAACAGGTATTGGTTGGTGAGAAGCCTAATAACTTAATTCAACGTGGATAGAGCTCTCGCGGCTGGTGCCATCTTCTTTAGGGTTTTTATAGCCTTGATATTATTGATTAGTAACGGCTGGATAACTTTTAATGAAAAGTGTATTACATATGTAATACATTGACAGGGCGATGTATGTTTATTATTGTGTATTACACATGTAATACATTAGGTGTCTACTATGAAAACAAAGATCATCAGCGCAGCGAACCAAAAAGGTGGTGTTGGAAAAACCACGACTCTTGTCAATTTAGGAGCTGAGCTTGCACGAAAACGAAAAGTGTTAGTCATTGACCTTGATCCTCAAGGGAACTGCTCCAAAACGTTAACGGGACAACGTGATTTTAAGTTTGAAGATACGGTTGCTGCTTTGTTTGATAAACCTAAAGTTGTGTCCATTGTCGATCTAATTCAACCTGCAAAGCTTAATGGGAACTCCATTGAAAACCTCTATGTTGCTCCCGCTGATGTTCAGTTGTCACGTGTCATCGAAACATCACTGACAAAGATTAATCGTGAACGAATTTTAGAGAAGCAATTGGCGAAGTTAGGTGATACCTATGATTTCATTCTTCTTGATACTCCACCAAACTTATCCCTAACGACTCTTAACGCAATCCAGGCCTCAGACCTTATTTTGATCCCTGTTGATTCTGGTGCATTTTCACTGGACGGCATTAGTCCTTTACTCGAAGCTGTCTCTGAAATTAAGGATGACGAGGGCAACTATCTGATTCTGAGGAACGAGGTCGATTCAAGAAACGCTATTATTAATGAGTTCATTGATGAGGAATTGGAGGTAGTACAAGATAAATTGCTACCAGTATCTGTCCGTCGTTCTGAGCATGTCGGACAAGCTAATGCCGTTTCTTCTCCTGTGCGCTTTTATAAATCGGGCTCTCTTGTTAATAACGATTACCGAAAACTCGCTGCGTTTCTTTTAAATTTAATGTAATACATAGGTAATACACATGAGCAAGTTAAAGAAACGAGGAGCTATAACAGCTATCTCTAGTGACAAGAACGAGGGTTCAAGTAAGTCGACTGGAATTACGACTGTCAAAAAGAAGGTGACGACATCTTATAAGGTGCCTCCTCTGACTCTTAGAATGTCACTGACTGATAAAGAACGGATAACTGATTGGGTAGCAAATCTGCAAGAGCAGACAGAGAGAAATGTGTCTGCAGCGAAACTGTACCGAGCCTTGGCTTTATATCGAGATAAGATCGATGATGAAGATCTCATTGAGTTGATCAACAAAATGAATTAAATATGTATTACATATGTACTACATATCTTATATAAAGGCTCGTTATAGACTTTAAGCGTTGTCATAGGGCCTACCTCGGACTTAACTTCAAACACTGATGAACATGACACTTGAAGAGTCTTGTCACCTGTTCTGAGCCTCATTTCCTTGTAAAGACAAACACTTTAAATGTGTCTTTATCACGACTTTTATCGTTGCCTTAGGCGTCACCCTATGGGCTAGGCCTGACTGCCCTAAGAGTCTTAGCGCCTTGTCGCTCCCTCCTCGTTGATCTCTCTGTCTTTGAATAAGTTCGAATAAGGGCTTGTTTTCTTATGCGCCGATTTCTTTCACTCGCCTCATTTTCGGGCTCGCAGGCTGTTAACCGTCTCTCCCCACAACCTGTTTTTCAAGGGAGGCTTCGCCGCTGCGCGCCCTTGCAAAGCAGAACGATGTTGAGATAGCGGACAGCCAAGCGGCTCCGAAAAGTGATACTCAAACAGAAAGGAAACTCTCATGGCGCAACAAAACTCAACCCCAACTCTCTCTAATTCAAATTCATCGACCAGCGTTTCGCCGCTGGGGCACGAAAGCTCACCAAAAAATGATATCTCTAGTCCTTTGGCGGTATTGAAGTTGCGCTATCAAGTCAAAAAGTGTCGTGATGAGGTAAAAAGAAAGTCTGATTTTGTTTCCAAAATCCAGCGTTTGAAAATGTTCAGTCGTCGTCAGTCGCTAGAGCAACTGGCTGATATCGCAGCGTTAAAAGACCAAGGGTTCGTTGACGCTATCAAGCAGCAGTTTCCGCAATTGGTGTCGCGTCGTTTTGCTTTCCATGAAATACGTGACTTTTTCATCGAATTAAATGGCGCTGGCTTTGGTGAATGGTTTCTGCACGAGCGAGTGGATCGCATCATTATGTACACCACTTACGGGTCTGTGTTTCCAGCGTTGCGCTTTGTGACAACAGGGGAGGGAACGTTTAAGTGCTCAGGATTTTGTTTCGATGTGCGTTTTGGCGCTTAGGGGGTCACATGGCCGTTCGTTCTACAGTATCCGCTGACATATCCATGCACGTGATTTGGGTGAATTCAACCGACTTTTACTCCACCGTAAAGGCCGTCAAGGTTCATGAGATTTTGGTGAATGAGTTTGGGTATACCGACTCTTTAATACTAGAGGAAGGCAACCGAGGGAAGGGGGAGAGTATCAGTGTGTGATAACACTTGAAGTGGTCAAGTAAAACTGGCCACGGTTTTATGGGTAAACCAGAATTGTCGCTCTGATTCATTTGGTGTTAATCCACCATTGTATTGATGTGGCCGATGTTGGTTGTAATAATCAACCAGATAATCTGTTATTGCTTGGCACGCCTCTGTAAAACTTCTATCGCCATTCGTTGGCACCCATTCCGTTTTTAAGCTTCTGAATACTCGCTAGATCTTTCAGTATTAACGGGAATAGCTCTCTCGCTATATAACGTTTTAAGATGCGAGTTATTTCCTTAGTTGATAACTCTTCTGCTGTTCTTCGTGCAACATAGTCTTTTGTTCTGGGATCACTACGCATTCTAACTATTGCCACGGTCCAAAGAGAGTTATTCGCACTACGGCTACCTCCTCGATTCAACCTATGCCGGGTAGTTTTCCCCGATGACACTGGAATTGGATTAGACATAATGACCCACACGAGGTGCTAGCCTCCAATTTCGTGGGTTAGCGTAAAGCCAGAGCCATAATTAGTGTGTTCGAACAACTAAATTTGGAGGCTAGCATGAATAACGATAGCATAATTTTCATAGGCTTAGATACGCATAAGTCATTTATCCAAGTCGCCGTCTTGCAAGAACAACGCGGGACTAAACTTGAACATTTGGGACTGATAAAGTCTAACAAGTACGCACTCATTAAACTCACACAGCAACTGCAATCTAAATACCCAAAAGCCACCCTCCATTTTGTCTACGAGGCCGGGCCTTGTGGATACTGGACATACCGATTGCTCACCAGCCTTGGGCATTGCTGCTGTGTCATCGCCCCTTCCCTTATTCCTAAGAAGTCAGGGAATAGAGTCAAAACAGATAAGAGAAATGCTGTAAAACTTGCCCAGCTTTTTAAGGCTGAAGAGCTAACACCTATTTATGTTCCTGAATCTGAAGACGAGGCGATAAGAGATTTATCAAGGGCTCGAGAAACCGCGATGAAAGACCTTAAAGATGCAAAGTTCCAATTCAAAGGCTTTCTTCTAAGCAATAATGTACAAGCAACTGTGAATGATAACTGGTCTAAAAGCATCTACGGTGGCTAACCGACCTCATTATTCCCCATCACAGCCAACAAATTGTATTGCAAGAGATGATCATCACCATCAGTGAGAGGATGCAAAGATTACAACGGTTGGATAACGAGTTATTACACCAAGTCAAAAACTGGCGTTACTACCCTGTTGTCAAAGCCATCCAGGCCATGCGGGGGGGAGGCGACTACTTGTTGCTCTCGGCATCATTGCCGAGCTAGGCGATCTACGTCGCTTCGACCATCCAAGAAAACTTATGGCTTATGTAGGCCTCGTACCGACGGAAAGCTCAAGTGGCGGAAAAATGAAACGAGGGAGCCTAACCAAATGCGGAAACAGCCGAGCACGACGATTGATTATTGAGGGAGCACATACTTATAAGCACAAAGCTAATATCTCCGTCGAACTGCAACTGCGACAAGAAGGGCTGCCCAAAGAAATTGTCGATATTGCTTGGCATGCTCAGCAACGATTATGTCGCCGCTATCAACGATTACTACAAAAAGGCAAACATCGAAATGTCGTCTCCGCCGCTATCGCAAGAGAAATGATCGCGTATATCTGGGCTATCGCGAGAGAGGTGGTCGTGAGCGCAGTCGATCCAAAAACACGGATTGCAAGGCTGCCTGCATGAGAAAAGAATTAGTGTTAACGCATTTGATGGAGCATCGGGTGTGGCACAAACACCGACGGCGTTAGGATGGCAATAAAGCTCGCGCTTTATTGAACCATGAGCATAGACTGAAGACAGGTGCCACGACGAAATAAGTAAGGTAGGCGCTACTCATCACGCGATGAGTAATCCACGTATATCAGCATGAGAACCGACGAAATTACTTGCTTCATCTATGCGTTAACACTATCTCAAAATAAACAAAAGGCTCTGAAATGTGGGAGCAGAAACTTCTACGCTCTTATTGACAGTAGGGGTCATATCAACGCCACACAAGGCTGCAAACGATGATTCTTTCCTTAATCGGTTGGCGTTGTCTACAGTCGCAACTAAGAGCGTTGCAGCCACATTTGTGCCGACCCCAAACCTTGACACAAGGCTTTGAGCTGTGTTCAAAGTCAGTTTTTCAAAGCATTATCAAGAGATTTTACTTGGTCATTAAGGAAGTTCCAACGTTGTGCCAACAGCACAAGCGAAATCATTAATGGCTCGCTACTATTAGAGCACCGAGCTAAGCGTGCGGTTGCACACGCACTAGGCTTTGGCTGGTAAAGGGACTGTTTTAGCTCATCAGGACCTGATACAAGAAGAGCTCGTATATGATTCATCGCCTGAGTTCTTGCTTTGACAGCGCTATTGCGGGTCATTAGCAGGCTCCGTAATGACTCGACTGGTCCTGCATGGTTTTTAGGAATGACTGCTGCTTCTCCAGATAATACGCTTCTAGCCGCATTCTCTGAATCTATAACGTCTGTTTTGCCTTTCAGACGTATCTCCATTCGATTCATTCGTATCACTTCATATACATCAATACCATTCTTATCAAGAATTTAGTCAGTTCAGCACCAGAGCTTCCCGTACCTTCGATGCCAGCTTTTTGAAGGAACCCGTAAGACTTACACCATGCTAAGTGCTCACGATAACCTGCAAGATCGACACTAAATGACTTACTTTTAACAACCTGACTAAGCTCATTGATAAGTGTTGCAACATGAAGATCCAAATGAGTATCTACACCTAAATACAATTTGTAGCGGGGATCGTTACTGTTCATTTAATCACTCTCCTGTGTGAATCGCCCAGCAGGACGGGACACTGGAGATGCAATACAAAGCTCTTATTAAGTTACAACTGAGTCGATAGAATTGAATAGACTCTTTGAAAGACAGGTCAATACAAAGACATTTCAGCCAATCCCAGCACGGGTCAGTACAAACAGTCTGTACTTATATTCTAATCTCAGTATCCCAATAGTTACCTCGACGGCCCATGCTTTGAGTGATTCTATATCTCCATAGTAGTTGACGATATTTCTTACTCGTATAGTGTGGCAACCTTAGTCCGAGTGGAACATCACGCCAGGTGGTCTCCCTCAGCTCTCATAAGCCATGGTTAACGCCTTCCCAGTCAATGCGCTATCTGGTGAGTGATATATTGCACAACCAAGGATTTTTTGAGCGAATAAGCCAATGACAACAGCTAGATAAGGCCATCGTTGCCCCGTCCAGATGTAGGTCACATCGCCACACCAGACTTGGTTTGGCTCAGTTACCGCGAACTGACGATTAAGATGGTTAGGTATAGGAGCCTGCTCCTGCTGTGTTTTTCTGTACGTATGTTTTGGCAACTGACTAACTCTAGTTCTTTCATGAACTTACTCACACGGTAACGACTAAGCGGAATACCTTTTGTTGTCACTATGTCTGCAATGGTTCTCGCTCCGGGGGAACCATTGCTAATCTCATGAGCTTGTCGAACTTCGGCGCGAATAAGTACACGCTCTGACGCTAGAGCTTTAGTTCTATTTACCCAATAACGATAACTACTGCGATGAACCCCGAACACTTCGCAAAGCTGTTTCACCGCATAACTCTTCTTGAGTTTCTAGATCATCGAGAACCGTTCAGGGAGTCTGACATCAAGAGAGCAGTAGCGCTTTCTTAGCCAACGATTGAAGTTGCTTTTGATAGCTACCATCCAGGCGGCCTGCGGTCAGATCATCAAGCAAGCGAGTTAATCGGTAGTATCTGACCGTTTGTTGTTGGTCGCAGGAGCTGGTTGCAAGTGCGCAGCCAAGATACGTTTTACCTGCTCCTGTTGGGCCTGTGCTCAAGATGTTCTGGTGCTTGTGCGGATAACTCCCCGTCAGAAGTTCGCTCATCTTTTTGCGATTGAGGTTTCGTCCCTCTTTGTAGATGAGTTGGCTCGGTTGCGCATACACTCTCAGTTTAGCTTGTCGTTTTAAGCGTTGGATTTTGCTCTGACTACGGTTCAAGATCTCGCTTTCCAGAAGAAAGCTTAACCTCTCCTTGAAGTCCAGCTCTGCGTAAGTAGTCAGTTGCTCTTGTTGCTGTCGCCGCATGGCTCAAGCGGAGGTTTTTGAGTTGATGATTGAGTGCGTTCATATCCTTTCTCCTAGTGATAACAGTTTGGGCCTCGAACATTACTGTGAACAAGGTTCGGCGTATTCGCTTTGTCTTTACTCAGTTGCCTTTCACGATTGTTCTTGAGTAGATTGTTGACGAAAGTGTAATTGGGTTTTGTCAGTATTAGTGAATCTTTACAGGCTTGCTTTAGGCGCGACTCTCCATGGGCTTTGCTTAGGTTGAGTAAGCGCTCAGGCGACCACTTTTGATTTTGATGATTACTCGGCATGTGCTCTGGTTGAGGGCTGTTTCCGCGCTCCCTTTGGCTACGTGGGTGCTGGGCGACCAAGTTACCTTGATGGTAAATTTGCACCAGACGGTTGGAGGCTTCTAGCTCAACATGGTGACCAACAAGTTGATGAGGAACCGAGTAGTAGTGACGGCGATATTCGATGTGATAGTCAGGCCCGACTTTGGCTTGTTTGGTTTCGGTATATAGGTATCGCTGCTTAGGTAGCGGCTTCAATGCAGGTTTATCGAGTTTGTCGAACAGCGCTTTAAGACTTGCACCATACTGTTTCATCTCACGTTGGTTTAAGTCATTCATAAGCTCACGAATGGCGAGGTTCGGTTCTTTGAAGGTATGGAAGGTTTGGTGTCGTAGCCGCATCATGATCCAGAGTTCAACTAGGGGCACGGCATTCTCTGCTTTGGCTTTGTCTTTCGGTTTGTAGGGGCGAGCAGGCATCACAGCGGTTTGATAGTGATTTGCCAGTTTTTGATAGCTGTCGTTAAGTCTCGGCTCATAGCGATTGGTTTTGGTGACCGCGCTACGCAGATTATCGGGAACCAAGATCTGTGGTATACCGCCGAAGTGTTCGAACGCATTCACATGCGCCTCTAACCAGTAAGCCTTACCTTGACTAGGGAAGGCTTCAACATAGGTGTAATTTGACGCGCCTAAGGTCGCCACGAACACTTCGGCTTCGCGCACTTCACCTGTATCAGGGTTTACCACTTGAAGCCGAGGCCCGCAGTAATCGATAAACAGCTTGTCACCTGCGACATGGAGCGGACGCATGTTGCGCTTTTTGGTTTTGAACCAGCGAGTGAAGTGCTCGCAGAACTGAGTGTAAGCGTAAGCTTGTTCGTATGCGCCCCATGAACCCACGGGGCGATGTTGTTAGTGTTTGAAGTTCCAAGGTAGGAGCGCATCGATATCTGGCTCAGCCTTCGCTAGCTCTTTCATGCACTTGACCATGTAGTCGTAAAGGATAAGGCCATTGGCTTTCGCAGTCTCGACGATACTGTAAAGCATCGCGCTCGCGTCAGCGCCATTTGCAGTGGTCGAGCACAACCAGTTCTTCCTGCCAATGACCAGCGGTTTAATTGCCCGTTCAGCTCGATTATTATCGATAGATAGATGACCGTCATCGATATAGCGGATAAGTTTCGGCCATTGGCCGAGCGTATACTTAATCGCTTTACCCAACGGGCTAGACGCTATCACTTGTTGAGTTGTCATCCATTCGTACAACTCGTCCAGTATTGACTTAGCGTACTGTTGACGTTCTGCTTTTCGTGTCTCGAGAGACGCACCTTTTAAGCGGGATTCTATCCCATAGAGCTTCTGGATTTTAGCCAGCGCTTTATCTGCTTTACCTGACTTACCTTGAAGCTTCTTAGTATCCATGAACTTACGACGTGCATGCGCCAAGCAGCCAACATTGGTCACTTGGTGAAGGCCGTCATAGGCACCATAGCCATCGGTTTGCAGATAACCACGGTAATCCCCCAAGAAGGCAACAGGGCACGCCCTCGCGCGACTGTTTTGAGAGTCGTACAAGGCGATATTTTTCACTTTGGGAAGTGCGGCTTCTGGCGAGTCTGCGCCCGATCAGTAGAGCCACATATAGCACTGCTTATCTTCCTTGAGCACATTGAGCGGTGTTTCATCCGCTTGAACCACTACTTGCTCTAATAGGTGTGTTTTCAAGGCGGCATAAAGCGGTGCGAACTTCTCACTGACTTGGATAACCCACCTCACCATAGTAGTGCGCGATAGTTCGATACCCGATTGGGTAAATAGCGACTCTTGGCGATACAGTGGCATTGCGTATTGGTATTTGCCAAGGATAATATTGGCCAACAAGCTTTCTGTGGCAAAGCTTTTAGGGATAATGCTTTGTGGCGCTGGCTTTTGAACGATACGGCTGTTGTCTTCAGTTTGCTCGCACTGACGACAAGCATATTTAGGACGAACATATTCCAGCACTTTGAGTACCGCTGGCGAGAACTCTAGCTTTTCACTGCGGTCTTCACCTATTTTATGCAGGCTATGTTGGCAGCAAGCGCACTGTTTTTCGTTGTCATCTAAATCGAGTTCGATAACCTCACGAGGCAAGGTCTTTGGAAGTGGCTTACGTTTACCGCGCTTCTTCGTTGTGGTGCTCGTCGTAACCTCAACCTCTTCTTCCTTGGCAGCTTCACATTCCACTTCGTTGAAGAGGTCACCTTGAGATGCATCGTAAGGCTTTAACACCTCCGAGCGTTTAGCGAACTGGCGATCGAAGGCAAGCTTGAGTTGTTCAAGTAGCGACTGACGCTCTTGTTTCAATCGGCTTTCTGACGCCATTAGCGCTTTCACCATCGCTTGTAGCTCGGCAACATTTTGACTTTCTGGGTTGATATTTGGCGTCTTTTTCATGGCATTTATTATACTAAAGTCATGCCGTTAACGCTTGGTGGATAAGGCTTTATTATCGATTAAGTCATTGTGAAATCATTTATTCGAACGGGTTTATGGCCGATAATCGTGAAGCCAGAAAGCAGTCTATCAAGCTCGAATTGAGTTAGGGTAAACACCTCATTTTTCTCTTTTGATGGCCACTTGAACTTGGCTTTTTCGAGGCGTTTATACCAAAGAGCAAAGCCAGTTTTATCCCAGTACAATATCTTGATTTTGTCACGCTGTTTATTGGTGAACAGGAACAGTGCGCCGCTTGCCAAGGGTAAGTCGGTGTCACTTTCGATAATCGCAGCAAGACCATTGATCGACTTTCTAAAATCGACGCTGTCACGATATAGATAAATCTCTGGAGCGCTGAGCATACGTTTCATGATAGCGCACCGATGAGTTCTGCGAGATAGACCGCTGGCGTGCCTTGTGGAATGCTCAGCTCAACATCATTGACTAGCAGCGTCATGTTAGCCGTTGCTACTTGAGCTTGATACTTTGTTGTCTTTTCGACGACTTCAGCTCGGATAAAGCCTAGAGATACGTCCGTTTTATTGAGTTGCTGGCGCTTGGCATAGAACGTTGAGGGATTGAGTTCATTGAGCTTACAAAACGCGAGTGTCGACAGTGAACTCGATTCAGATTACTCGATAAGCGTTTGCCATTCTTGATTGGTGCGTCGTTTTCCCATTTCAAATCTCCTTATGGTTGGAGACTTGATCTTATTCTTCGCGCTAGGCGATTAGAATGCGGGGTTTATGACGCGCTTACGATTTTGTTCATTGGAGTTCTCTTTTTTGCCACGGTCGCTTCCTTACTTTCTTGTTTAAGAAGTAAAGAATAGCGAGCTATTGATTTAAAAGAGAAAAAGGTAGGGTTTCGGACATTTCGATCGCGGTTTTCGCTATTCCGAACACCGATTTCGGAGATAGGTCAAAAGTGACCGGATAATCGCGGAATCAGTGTTCGGTTTAAACCGAAATAGGTGATCGGATAATCCCGAAATATGCAAAATCTAAAACGCGCAAAACCATTTAATGTGGTTGTTGTTGCTTTAGTTAATAAGCTCGCAAAAATAGCGTGGTCTGTTTTGGGCACAAATAAAGAATTCTCACTAAAAATTTAAACCAGATTTGCAATGATGATAAGTGATGACAAAATGGTTAGACCACCAGATTGAAACTTATTGAGTGAACAAGCAAATTAAAATGCTTCGATGGTTATGAAGACAATCTGGCGCGGATCTCATCGCAGAGCGAAGTTGTGTAGTGACTTCATAAAAACTCTGAATACATTGGCGCAAATCAGCACGTTATTATTTACTTGCAAATGCGGGGCGTACCATACCTTCAGTCACTCTTATAGTGGTGAACAACGCTTCATACGACTTCAGGTCGCACGGACATAAACGAGTTAATGATGTTTAATTACTCTTAATTTTCTGCTCATATTTTTAGCTATCCTGCGCTAAATCAGAAAGTGTCAAAGTCCAAGATTACTGCTTTAAAGAGCGTAAAGCCTCACCTAATAGGTCTTCTGGCGAAAGGTTAGAGTGAGTCTTTATTATACTTTCGATTCTCCTTGTAGACAAAATTTCACAAGCCTTTCCTTTACCATCAAAGTCCTCTTGTCTTTTGCCGTATGCAATATACACATTAATGAAAGTGCATTCCCTCTCTCTCTCTGAGCAGTTAATTTTGCGGAGTTTTTTTTGAAGACCTTCAAACATTCTATCGAGGATTTGGTCACTATTTGCCTTAGTAAAGTGGCTATAGACTTCAGAGATAGTGCTATTTATTGATAGCTCAAACCTATGTACTTCTGGTTTCATTTAAAATAACTCAAGTATTATTGGGATTTGTCTTACACATACTATAACCAAAAACACTAAAAGTTATTGGTTAATTAATTTAGTCAACTTTGGCTCTTTTTGTTATTAGCTCTTGTCGACAAAGTTAACTGCTTCTAGTTATAAAATACATCATTCCCAAAGCATTGCATTCTTTTGAGTTGGTATCAATGAGATACCAACTTTCTTTTTTAGATCCTCATGTTGCAACAAAACTGACTTCCACACTCATTGTTTACGGTGTATCAACATGAACAGTTAAGTGTAACTATTGCCATGTCCTCAGTTTCTGTGCATCAGTTTTTTTACTTTATCCCCTTTGATTCAGTCAGTTCTAGACATAACGTGAATTCTTCAAGATTGATGATTTCCAAGAAGGCTTTGATGCTATGCGTAGCTGGCTTTCTGGCAAGGTTATCCTTGATTGGGAATAGATAAAATGATGCTCTGAATAGCAAAAGTCGACAGTGAAAACTGTCGATTACTACGTTTGCCGCCATTAATTATCTAAAGGATTGATGTGTACAGCTAGTATCAAATATTCTGGAGCAAAATAAGAATACGCTGTAACACCAAAATATCCATTTGTTCATCATAAAATGCGAAGCAAATGTATGCCGTTGAACATGTGTCGCTTAATACAGTGTTCAGTCTGACGAAAGGAAATCATTTTAGTTATTAGTGTCCTTTGACTTTGAACGTAGTACGACAATGTCTACACATGTATTTTGCTTTTACACCTAGAAACTTTTCTATCAAAGTCCGGCGTATCTTTACAATCCATTTTTCCTTACAACAACATGTCATAACAATAACTAAAGTTACTCCTGATACAACAAATCAACTTATGAGATTATTGACTGAAATACAAAGAAGATAGTTAGCACCGAGAGATTTTTTGATTAAGAGTTGCTTATAAAGCAAGTATCTTTAAATGGACTCATTGATTTTCAAGCATCAACACAGATACGCCAACTAATACGGTGTCTTTCATTCATCTCGATCTTTGGACGGATTGTTATTAGTCCTTTGCCGCGTTCCAAGTAAGAAGATGACTATAGTCCTCGCTGCTCATTTGTATTCGCTAAATCATCTTTTTACAACTTAGCTTGATATACCATACTGGCCGAACATCGATTCTTGTCGATAAAGAGATCATGCATAGTGGTATTTTAACGCTACGATTTGCGCTAATAGAGAAGGGCGACATCAATAAGACGGTATAACGATTTCGGCGTTAATTCCTGACACTTCATACTGGTGGTAAGGTTTTAGCATTACGGATCTCCCCACTATCAGCCAACTCTTTGTGGATACGCATTGAGCTACCACGACCTTTACTATTGTCAAAAGCTATTTTGAACTTTTTATCAAGCTTTTGGTGTATTGCCTCACGCTGGGTGATCTTGTGGCGATGCTTAATTCAGTAATAAAATCCACTTCATGAAGCTTCTAACACCATAGCTATGCGGAGAACATTGCAGGTATTCGAACATAAACTCATCGTAATCTACTTTAGTTTTTTTGCGATGTATGGGGTCCACTCATTCTCTGCCAAACTTAAGCATCGGCAGGAAAAGTAAAATGAGGTGTCATCATGCTAAGAACTAACGGAATCGGCATAGACTTAGAGAAAAATCCATTTTAGGTTTGCAATATAAGCCGCCAGGGAGAGTTGCTCTGTAACAAAGCTATCAGCAGGCAGAAGCTTAAGGAGCTCTTTGCTAAAGCCAAACCATCCCTTGTTGATCTAGAAGGCTAGGCTACTTGTCACTACAGGGGGAGATACGCTGAGTCCTTCGGCCACGAAGTGCGTATAATTAGTCCTAAAAAAGTGAAGGCCTATGTTGAGGGTCATGAAACTGGGGCCAATGATGCGTTTGCTAGCGCTAATGCAACATTTCAAATAAGAAGAAAATACAGCAAACCCAAATCGATTGAACAACAAACTTTGATGTATCTTGAAGCAAATCGCCAGTTTCTTTCGAAAACTATCGTGTCTGGTGTTGCACATGCGAAATATCATATAACGAATACGGTATTGTTAAAGGCCTAGCTGCATTAGTGACTTCAACACATTATGAAAGGGATGTTCTACCTGCAAGATGAGTTAAACCATATTCAGAAATAATGAATGCGACCACTAGCCAAATAGAACCCTGTAAAAGACTCATGGCTCTTGAAGGTGTTCGTGAGGTAACCACCTCCATGCTTTATGCTAATTTGGGTGATGGGACACAATTTACTAACGGTCGACAAGCATCAGCGTTTATCAGGCTACCACCTAAGCAATACAGTTTAGGTGGTAAAATGACAATGAAGGGACTAATAAACTTGGTAGAGTTAGGGTTTTTCGCGCTGACTGGTATTGGTGTCTTTCCTGACGCCATTTCGCTAACCCTGGCTGTGTCGCTAACGCAGCGACTCGGCTTTGTTATGTAATTCAGTGGAACTAAATTAAGAATCTAGGGCGCATCATTACTAACGAAGCTAATAAAAACGGAACATTATTTTTATGGAGAAATTGGTACAAAAGGGCTATTGAATAGAACTAAGGGTTTCGTTAATCAAAAACTAACGTTGTTCAAAAGTTTAAAATAAAAGCAAGGAAATATAAAAATCGTAGGATTAATGTCCTATTAATCTTTGGTGAGTGTATTTAATTTCTTATATTCAAGATTTGTTGGCAGGTAGAAAAATATTTTCGGCGAGATGCTATTGCGCTGACTTAGGTTTGGGATTTAAAATTAATCTAATTAGCGGCAATCAGCTTGCGTCTGAAAGGTTGGATGGGAAATTCTTTTGCGTTTATTCAGTTACCAATGTTTGCATTTGCAAATGAAAGTTCGGTTACGACAATGGAAGAGGGGTGAGCGTTGGTTTGAAGGTTAATAAAAGTTGGCTGTCAATCGTAAATCGTAATTTTCATCTTCGACTCATACGCTTGGTGGAAATAAAATCCATTACAAAAATATTAGTTAATGAAGGTATGTATAAATTATTTAGCAATGGGTTGTGGTATGTGCCTGTTCTTTCTGTTTGTACATTAAATGTTGTAAAATGTAAGGTGGAAAAATGAAAAATTTAAATTTAGATGAATCAAGAATGATTATTGGTGGGAAGTGGGAAATAAATTGTTACGCTCCTAGTTATATTAGTGGTGGGCAAGTTGTAGAACGTGGTTATAATTTCACTAGATACTCCAATGACAAAAAGATGAGCAACAAAAAAGCTAACGACGTTTGTGGTAGCGGTAATTTTTCTCAAGGTTATAAAAGTATTTAGTATTTAATCATGGTGGCGTTTTAAAGAAAGGCGCCACCATTCTTATGGAAGTGAAATTTTGTTTTGTATTTATTCACTATTAGATCTTGGTGTTATGCTTTTAAAGAGGATGGCGGCTTTTTTTTATTTGATTTTTAGGGTAATCATTGGGTTTTGTAATACTTCATTTCCTAAAGTGTGTTTATATACTTGTCTTTCGTTTAGTGCTTTATATTCACTTATTTTTTGTTTGGGTGTTAATGGGTTTAGTGTTAGAAGTAACACAAAAAAAATCGTAGGTAAACATAGTTTTTTACCTAACAAAGCATTTTTTGATATGTATTGTAAACTGTACGTACAGATGATGTGTTATGGCAATAAAGTTATTTGTAATGAAATTAACTTTTGTTCTGAAAAACTTGAAGAATCTAGAGTTGAATATAAGAACCAAACTGGCTGTGATGTTATTTTATATCCGTTGCATGTTTTTTCTGATGAAATAGCAGTGATTGTTGGCTTGGGTGCGTCAAATAATAGATTATATGTTATTAGTGATGTTGATGAAGGTGATTGGAACAAGCGTTGGGGGGATGTCGTTGAAAAATGGAAAAAAAACAATCGAGATTTGTATTTATTCAATCCCTTTGTGAAATCGAAAACTGACGCCTCACGAGGTATAAGAAAAATAGTAAAGAAAGTAAGAAATAATACCGCTGATTTTGCAGTTTTTCCTGACGCACTACCAGAATACACCAGGAGGAGTGGTCAAAGTCACTCTTATAGAAAATCAATATTGTTTGGTAAAGAATCTAATTTACATGCTGGCCCCTTTAATTTTCCTTCTTTAATGCGAAAAGATGTATTACCATATTATATTTTTTTAAAAAATGGGCGTTTGAAAATCGAAATATTACCTATTATTGAAAAAAACAATGTTAAGCATGAGCTTCCATTATTGATAGAGCATGTAATTGGAGGGATGCATTACAAGCAGTGGTTACTTTGGCATTTCCCCTCATTTTTCTATCGACAAGGTTAAATAATGAATACAGTGTGTTTACAAGGTGAAATGGCTGAGTGTGGGTTGGCTTGTGTAAGTAGTATAGCTGAGCTCCATAATAAAAATGCGCCTTTGAGTTATTTAAGAACATTATGCAGACCATCAGATCTTGGGACTAGCCTTTATGACTTAACTGAACTCTTTGGGAAATTAGATCTTAATGCTCGTGCAGTTTTATTTAACATTCAACTAATTCAAGAGTTGCCTACTCCTTGCATTCTTCATCTCAATGACAGCCATTATGTCGTATTGGAGAAGGTTAATAGTTATTGTGCAGTTGTAATGAATCCCGCTTTAGGTAGGCAGGTATTAAAACTTGGAATATTAAAAATGAGCTTATCCGGATACGCTATCGTATTGGATGAAGAAAAGAAGCTCAACGCTAATAATTCATTTTTTAACATTTTCCAGTTTAAGAATAAAGTCATAAAACTCGACGCTCTTTTATTAATTTATGGTTTATTATCCACATTACTATCTTTGATATTGCCGGCAATAATGTTAAATATAAATAACGGTTTTAAGAACTTTGAAAACCTAGATTTTCATATGTTATTTTATCTGGCAATAGCTCAAATAATTTCTGTAGTTATAATTAGGCAAGGCTATAAGCGAACTATGATAATAGAAGGCGCAACTATGGCCAAAGAAAGTAATAAAATGTATGCTCGATTTTTAAATAATAAGATGTCTTTTTTTGAGCGTCGGACCTCAACAGATGTTGCTAATAGGGCACTTAAGTTTGTAGGCGCGCAAGTTGCAAAATCGACTATTTATAACACTTTAATTATCTGTATTATTCAACTTATAATTTCATTTTTAATTGTTGGTTACATTTCCCCATATTTGGCCTTTTTTTTACTATCTGTATCTTGCATATCATCATTCTTAGCTTGGGTGTCGAGGAAGAATTTAAGTCAAATTAGCATAGTTGAAGAATCTTATCGAGAAAATATATTTAAGCATTTTGTGGAATCTTTTAATTCAATTTCTGACATAAAGTCAAAAAAGGCAAGTAAGAATCTTTGCGTAGTAAATGATTCGAAAGTGAATCAACTCGTAGACTTTAACATTGAATCTGGTTTAAAGCATCTGAAATTCCCAATAATGCAAGAAATTATTGGGATATTTGATATGATATTGACATTATGTTTGTGTTTTTGGTTGATTCAATATAATAACACCCCTTTATCATCTGTATTTTTGTTTTTTTATGTTAAGCAGGTGTTTTCTACTTCTTTTAATCGTTTGATTGAAATAAATGACTCGTTTGGCGCTTTTGATGCAGCACAGGAAAGAGGAAAAGACGTTATTGAATTTGAAAAGGATAACAGCATTCACCAGTTCGATAACGATAGAGTCGGAGGGCTCCATCATGTAGGCATTGTCGAAAAAAAGTCTGATAGAAATTCAATTATTTTCCCCGAATTGATAATAACTAAAGGGCAGTTAGTTGCTGTTACTGGTTGCTCTGGTTCGGGTAAAACTACGTTATTAAAAATATTGTCTGGTTTATATTGTAATATTAAGTTGTTGAATGATGATGGGGGCGAGATGGATAATAACGTGATTATTTCATCAAATTATTATCATGCTACCAATCAAGACTTTATTAGTGGTTCTGTACGTGAGAATATCACAATGTTTGATGCAAATCATTGTGACTCTGATATCCTTACTTTAATAGAAAAGCTTGGTTTGGGACAGGTTATAGCATCATTACCCCAAGGTATAGATACGAAAATTAATGATTATACAAATCCCTTTTCTTCAGGAGAAAAGCAACGTGTATTATTATGTAGAGCATTACTTTCGAATAAGAATACTTTATTGTTAGATGAACCTATGAGTAATTTGGACGAGTTGAGTTGTGATTTAATTATGAGTACATTGAAAGGAACAGGAAAAACGATTGTTTTTACTAGTCATAACCCTTCTTCAATTAGGAAGGCAGATAAAATCATTGATCTTAATATTAAAAATCAGGATCATGAAAGTGAATTTTCGTGAAATTGTAACTAATAAAAAAAACACTTTGCTGTTACTTTTTATTCTAATTTTATTATGTTTTATTTATGTGAACATCATTGGCAGTCCAAATAAGTTTCAGGGATGGAAGACGCATGTTGTTTCGATTGGCAGTATCACTCGTAACGTAGAGTCTATCGGTGTGATTGAGGCCGCTAAAATGATTGATGTTGGCGCCAGTGTTTCTGGGGAAGTTACCGAATTAATGGTTGGTGTAGGCGATAAAGTTTCACAAGGTCAACTGTTGATCGAAATTGACCCTACTGTAAGTGCAAACGAGCTTAAAACAGCACAGAATGAACTGAAGATAGCTGTAGCAAATTTTGATGTTAGTCGCGAACGGTTTCTATATGAACAAGAACAGTTAGAGCTCATTGCACATTTAGTAAAGATTGGAAGCAAAACATCACAAGAGTTGAAAGAGCAAAATCTTGTATACTTGGAAAGCAAAGCGTCCTTGCAAAGTAGCAAACTTTCTAAAGAGACAGCGATGTTGGCGGTGGACTCAAAAAAAGCTCAATTGACTTACACAATGATACGCTCTCCAATAGACGGAACAGTGGTGTCTATACAGGTTGACAAAGGTCAAACTTTGGTTTCAACGCAGCAAGTAAGTAACTTGATAAAAGTTGCAAGTTCTGACCAATATATTGTGAGAATTCCTATATCGGAGTACGATATTTCGAATATATCTATTGGAGATGTTGTGGATTTCTATATCTTGGGTGTTTCAAATGAGACATATAAATCAAAAATATCGAATATTGATTTGACTCCATTAAGTAACAGTTCAACCTCAAAAGGTGTTATTTATAATGTTTCTTTCCATGTTTCCCGAGAACTGTCAGAACACGTTCGTATTGGTATGTCAGTAGGTGCGAAAATAAAAATAATGGAAGAAATAAATGTTGTTATTGTTCCTAGCCATTATGTTCGATATGACACAAATGGAGTTGCGAATGTTACTGTACTAGATAATGGTAATGTTATCACCAAAACAGTCGAATTAGGTTTGTATGATTTTTTAAATTCCGAAGTAGTTTCCGGAATTGAAGTTGGTGATGTTTTGATTTTAGAAGGAATCGATTAATGCCTTTGATTAAAATTAGAAATCTAACTAAATCATTCCATAAAAATAGTAATAATACTGTTGTATTAGACAAGATTGACTTAGATATTCATGAAGGCGAGTTAGTAGCTATAGTAGGGAGTTCTGGTTCGGGAAAGTCTACATTAATGAATATTATTTCTGGCTTGGATTCTAACTGGAGTGGAGATTATCATTTAGATAGTTGTGATATGCAGTCTTATGACAATGAACAATGGGCTAAGATTAGGAGTTGTTATTTTGGTTTTATCTTTCAATCATATAATTTAATACCTTACCTTAGTTGCTTAGAGAACATTAAATTACCATTGTTATACTTTAAGTGCAAAAAACCTCACTATTCGAATACCCTTGTAGAGACTATAAACCGGTTAGATATTAAAGAAGTGAGTTCTAATAAGCCAAGTGAGCTCTCGGGCGGGCAGCAGCAACGGGTTTCTATTGCGCGAGCTTTGGTTAGTGAACCTCGGATTCTTTTGGCTGACGAGCCAACTGGTGCATTGGACATACGAAATAGTGAAGAAGTAATAAATATTTTAAAGGAAATAAATAAAGATGGAACTACTGTAATAATAGTTACTCATGATATGAGTATTGCTGAGTTGTGCGATAGGCAAGTTTCAATTTCGGACGGTAAGGTTATAAATGGTATTAATGAGGGGTCTGTTGTTAATGATAAAATTAATCATAATGAAATACAAGGTTATAATTTTCCGTATCGTATGAAAACCGTGTTGTTAAACTTATTTTTTTTGTATAAAAATAATAAGATAAAGCTTTTTTTAAGTCTCATAGGAGTAATAGTAGGTATTGCAACTATTGTACTTAGTTTGTCTGTATCTGAAAGTGTAGAAAAACAAGTGATATCAGAGTTGTCACGAATGGGAAATAATACGGTTCAAGCTGCATCTTATGGCGAGCAAGATGGACTGCTAATAGAAGATACGTTCAATAAATTAAAAACATTTAACGAAATTAAATATATTTCGCCATATTTACGCGCGCAAAAGAAAATAAAGCGAGCCTTCAAAAAATATGATAATAGTATTTCAAATGATGCCAGTACAATACTTGGCGTATCTCATGAATTTAAGAATCTAATTAAGTTACGGCTTTTAATTGGTCGGTTAATGAATCAAGAAGAGGTGGAACTTGGTCAAACTGTTGTTGTGATTAATGAAATTCTAAACAAACAACTATTTGGAACGCATGATTCAATTGGCAATAAATTGATTATCGATAACATGGTTTTTACTATTATAGGTATAGTAAAACAGAGTGACGCACGCACACCACAACCTATTGCCTGGATTCCGTATACTACATTTATCCATCGAATTAGTAATTCAAATGTTATTAACGAGTTTCACTTTACAGCAATTGAGTCTGATTTAGAAAAAATCATTATTGATTACTTATATAAGATTACAAAAGGTAGTTATACATTTTGGTCAGATAAAGAGTATGTGGAATCTCTTAATAGAGTGAAAAATTTATTTTCAATTTTTATCTTGTCAATTTCTTTTATTTCTTTGTTTGTTGGAGGATCAGGAATTATGAATATAATGTTGGCTTCGGTTAGTGAACGGTATTCAGAGATTGGATTGCGTCGTGCAATTGGAGCATCAAAAAAAAATATACTTGAACAGTTTCTGATTGAGTCCCTTTTTGTTACATTGTTAGGTGGTTTTTTAGGTGTTCTATTGTCCGTTGGTACATTAATTGTGATGAAAAATATATTAATTGATTTTGAGATTATATTGTCTTCTTATTCCATTTTTGTTGGCGTGACATTTTCCTTATTTACTGGGTTATTATTCGGCTTGTTACCTGCCATTAAGGCTTCGAAATTAAACCCTATAGAAGCGCTTTCTCGATGATTTTTAAAAAGTGTTTATATTTGTTTTTATTGCTTATCATTGGTTGTAGTAATATTAATAGTAATCACTTTGATTACGAAAAAAAAACGAAGGTGGAAAATGAACAGGGTGATTGGTTATATGATATAGAAGAATCTAATTTGTTAACTACCCCTTACTTAAATGAATTGTTAGCTAGTGTCATTATCAATAATTTCGAGTTAAACTTAGCTATACTAGACATCAAAAAAGGGGAACTAAATACAAAAAAGAAAGATGATGAACAGGGTGTTCAGATGAATATTAATGTTAGTTCTTCTCATTCAAAATATTTGGACCACGGAGATGAATCTAGTGGTAACTATAGTACCTCTTTTGGTTTGTCTTATGATGTTGATTTTTTTGGTAAAAAAAATATTGAAGATAAGTTGATGTCGATAGACCAAGAGTTATCGTTTTTAGACTTTTTAGGCCTTAAGAATGACATAACCACTTTAGTTATTAACGAGTATGTGTCAATATCTTCTAACAAGTTGAAGCTCGATGTATATAAAAGAATCAAAGATATCCGTATTGATATCTTGAAAATTGAAAGGGAACGATTAGATTCTGGCGTTTCTGTTGGTTCTGAGGTCCTGTCCGCTCAACAATCTTTAGACTCCGCGGTGGCTATAATTGAAAATATCAAGGAAGAAATTTTCAATTCAGTTAACAGAATTGAATTTTTTTCTGGGAATACTGAATTTATCGATATAATTAAAATTAGCGAAGTTGATGTCATAAATTTACCTGATGTGACATTTTCTGATTTGCCAAAATTCGCTGGTACACATCATAGCGTATTAGGTTCTATGCTTCAAATTAAATCTAGTGAACTAAATTTCGAACTTGAAGAAGTTGCCTGGTATCCACAATTTTCGATATCTGGGAGCATTGGTACTCAAGGTGAAAAACTGCGTGAAATTTTTGAAAATCCGTTTGGTTCTATGTCTTCATTATTGATTTTTCCTGTTATTGAGTGGCATAAGCGGACTACTAATATGGGCTTAGTTAATGCTGATTTAACAACGGCACATTTAAATTATGAAAATGTAATTAGTTCGGTCGTAGACGTTATGAACAGTTCTTTAATTAATCTATATGCAGCGCAAAGGCATTATGAAATTAGTCAAATTGAGTTATCGACAGCTAGGTTGACTAGATATTACAGTTTGAATAATTATAATGCAGGCTTTACATCAAAGTATGCAGATCTTCTTACAGAATTTGATTTTCTGAATTCCAAATTGACTGAAATCGATGCTCAGTATAATTTAGTGACTGCAAAAGTTGAGTTATGTTCAGCACTCGATTATCGTGGTTGTCTTTGATTGTCTTTGATTGTCTTTGATTGTCTTTGATTGTCTTTGATTGTCTTTGATTGTCTTTGAGGCGTAATTAAATTTAGAGCTAATGCCACCCTGTTTCGGGCATTTCTTAGTTAATACGACAAGTTTCAGGCATACCTAACCCAGTAAGCTTGTTCAACGCTTTTATCATCGCGTAAGTTTCACCTACTTGTGCATTGTAATTTCTTAAACTTAAACGACCACCAAGCAACTGTTTAACTCGATATATCGCTGTTTCTGAGAGGGAGCGTTTGTGGTAACCATAACGCTCTTTCCAATACTCATTAGAGCCATATAACTTCTGGTTACCTACTGTGAGATTTCGGGGATGACCCCGCTCCCAGAAAGTAGCCCCTTCTCTTGGAGGAATAAGCGCAACGGCTCGCTTAATCTTAATCGCATCGTGGCAGGCTCTCGTTTTTGTCTTAAATGTGACCTCAACTTGCTTTTGTGTTCGGCTAACAAAAGTGTTGTATTTAATACTAAACGGAATATGAACCTAAACATCGAGTCGGTGAATCATTGCGGCGTTCTCGGTGGTATAGAAAATGCTCGTTTTCCCATACCCCTGAGGGCAGTCGTGAAGGCTAAGTCACTGAATCGACTCGCCACTTACCCCCAAAATAGCAGAGAACCGCGGTTAATGAGAAATTGGTTGTATTGCTTCCAGTTGGTTTTTTTGTAAAGAGATTTAGGAATAAGATTATGAATGGAATTAGCTAATCAGCTCTTATGTTATGGATCTAGTTTGGATTACGCAACAAAGCAAATTGAATCAGGCTCTAAATACTTGTTTGTTCGTTGTAATATAGTTTGTCAGTTTCTGTGAGGAAGTTCATTTAACTATGTCGTCATGTGCCGAAATATTACAATGCCAAAGGGACGGAGTTAAAGTTGTTGATTTGCATCTTAATGTGTTCGCGTAACTTCATATGAGCGGGGTTATGCGTATCACGTTTATGATAGATGAGTTTATAAGGAATTTCGTAAATATCGATGGGGCATTCGATTATTTGTAGATCGAGACTCTTGCTCCACTTTGTTGCAAATGATTTGGACATGAGCCCTAAGTAATCATGTAGCGCGACGTTCATTGCCATCCCTGCCAGCGAGCAAGTAACTGCACCGGTTTTACGCTCTTGCATCGCTTCTTTAGCTAGTTGCTCAAAACCGGTAGCGTTTTGCCACCTTCCAGAAAACAAACAATGAGTTTCATTGTAAAACTCTTGTTTGGTTAGCGAACCCTGAATTCGAGGGTGTTTACCACGACAAATAACTACAGCAGGCTCTTGGTAAGCTTCTTCGATAACAAACGCAGGGTCTTTGGTGGTCACTGTATCTACGATTAGGTCCATTTCCTGACGTCTAAGTTGCTCAAATAAAAAGCATTTTTCCGGGGGGGATTCGTGTAATACTGCGCCATTAAGTGATTTGATTTTGTGCAAAATAGATTCTGAGCAATACACTTCAAATACTTTTTCTTCTAATACTGCGCTTTCGATAATGTTAATGGCTTGTTGAAATTGAGGAGCCAGTTGATACGCTGTTGAAGTCAGCGTGATACCTCTTCCTTTCTTTACAAACAGTTGTTTATTCCCTACTTGTTGCTCTAGGCGCTTCATCGATGCGCTGACTGCAGGCTGCGTAAGTTGCAGATGCTCTGCTGCTTTAGTGTAAGATTGGAGGTCTGCTACGACAAGAAAGGTTTGAATTAGGTTTAAGTCCATTATCGTTCTCATAAATTGAATTTATACATTAACAAAATTTCACTATATTTATTTCGTTTACTTGTTAGTTTAACCTAACCTGTATGGGAGTTTAAGATGAACTTCCTATAATTTCAGAGAATTAATGGAGATGTTATGAAAAAGGCAACCAAAGAAAAAGGGAGAAGACTGGTGCTTAACGCCTGTACGCTCGCGTTAGGTGCTGCTTCTGCTACCGCAAACGCGGCTGAGAAACCCAACATCTTGGTGATATTTGGCGACGATGTAGGTTACTGGAATTTAAGTTCGTATAACCAAAATATGTTAGCTTACAATACGCCAAACATCGACACTCTTGCTCAAGAGGGCGCTAAGTTTACAAACTTTTACGCACAGCAAAGCTCTACCGCTGGCCGCTCTGCTTTTATTACAGGCCAAATGCCTAAGCGTACTGGCTTATCAAAAGTCGGTTTACCTGGTGCGGTTGAAGGTATCTCTAAAGAAGATCCAACCATCGCTACCATTTTAAAACAGATGGGTTACGCGACAGGTCAATTTGGTAAAAACCATCTAGGTGACCGAGATGAACATCTTCCAACAGCCCACGGTTTCGATGAATTTTTCGGTAACCTGTACCATCTGAATGCGGAAGAAGAGCCAGAAAACGTGGATTACCCAACGGGCCTTGAGTTCAAGAAGAAGTTTGGTCCACGCGGCGTTATCCACTCGTACGCTGACGGAAAAATTGAAGATACAGGCCCTCTAACACGTAAGCGCATGGAAAACATTGATGGCGAATTCCTCGACGCAGCTGAAAGCTTCATTGAAAAACAAGTCAAAGCAGATAAACCGTTCTTTACTTGGTTTAACGCCACTCGTATGCACAACTTCACTCATCTACCAGAAGAGTACAAGGGTAAAACAGGTGCGGGTTTCTACGCTGATGGTGTGAAGCAACACGATGACCAAATTGGTCATCTACTAAACAAAATAAAGAAATTGGGTGTTGATGACAACACCATCATCGTTTACACCACAGATAACGGTCCTATGATCAACTTGTGGCCAGATGCGGGGATGACGCCATTCCGCTCTGAGAAAAACACGGGGTGGGAAGGTGCGTTCCGTGTGCCTATGTTGATCAAGTGGCCTGGTAAGATAGAAGCGGGTAAAACGTTCAATGGTATGATGTCTCTAGAAGATTTTTTTCCAACGTTAGTCGCGGCCGCTGGTAACGATAAAGTGACTGATGAGTTGCTTAAGGGAAAAAAAGTTGGTGATATGAACTACAAAGTTCACTTGGATGGATACAACCAGCTACCTTACCTAATAGGTAAAACAGATAAGTCTGCGCGTAATGAGTTCGTCTATTGGAGTGATGACGGCGATCTACTCGCTTTACGTCAAGGTAAGTATAAGTTCCATTTCTTGATTCAAGAGAACGAAACTGGTTTAGATATTTGGAAGAAACCATTTACTAAACTGCGCGTTCCGCAGTTCTATGACTTAAGCATCGACCCATTCGAACGTGGTGACACAGGTATGGGTTACGACCGTTGGATGTACGAACGTACGTTCTTAGTTATGCCTGCAATTGCGAAGGTTAAAGAAGTTATGGACACCTTTAAGGAGTACCCTCCTCGAATGGAAGCTGCTTCATTTGTTCCTAAGTAACGTATAATTACAAGTGGCGCTCATAGGGGGGCCACAATCCGAAGAGAGATATGCATGAGCAAAATTTCCCCACGTCACTCTACCACTATGCCAATTGTGCCAATGAAAACGGCGTTTAAATCCCTACAAGGAAATGAACGTCGGTTCCACGTGATGGCAAAACCCGGCGGTGCAAAATGTAACATTGACTGCCAATATTGCTTTTATTTACATAAAGAAAACCTGCTTCATCAACCAAAGCAACCTAAAATGGATGATGAAACCTTAGAATTATTTATTAAGAGTTATATTGAGAGTCAAGACGGAGAGCAAATCGTATTTTCTTGGCAGGGCGGTGAACCAACACTGCTTGGATTAGACTACTTCCGCAAAGTGGTTAAGCTACAAAAGAAATACCAGCCAGAAGGCATACGTATTGAAAACGATCTACAGACCAATGGCATTCTACTTAATGATGAGTGGTGTGAGTTCTTACATGTGAATAACTTTTTAGTTGGATTGTCGATTGATGGTCCACAAGAGCTGCATGACAAATATCGCAAAACTCGTAGCGGTAAGCCTACTTTCCATTTGGTAATGAAAGCAGTTGAAAAACTGCAGCAACGTCAGGTGCGATTCAACGCTTTGGTGACGGTAAATCGCCACAACGTGAAGTATCCATTGGAGATCTACCGTTTCCTTACCCGCGATCTTGGCGTGACTTATATCCAGCTAGCACCTGTGGTCGAGCCAAATGATTTTCATACGACCGCACCACAGTTCTGGAATGAACAGATGATCCCAGAGCTGGGGAGTGAGTTAGCTAAACCTGGGCATCCAATGTCAGTTGTCACTGATTGGTCAGTTGATCCTGATGATTGGGGGGAATTTCTTAGCACCATGTTTGTCGAATGGGTCAACAATGACTTAGGTCAAGTGCTGGTCAACCTATTTGAAACTGCTGTCGCTCAAGTGATGGAAAAGCCTTCTCAGCTTTGTATTACCGCAGAATTCTGTGGCAAAGGCTTAGCGATTGAACATAACGGTGATGTATATAGCTGTGACCATTATGTGTATCCCGAATACAAGTTGTCGAACATTCACGACCAAACGTTGAATGAAATGGTATTTTCTACTCGACAGTTTACTTTTGGTATGGCAAAGCGTGACTCACTACCAGAATATTGTAAGCAGTGTCCCTACCTAAAATATTGTTGGGGCGAATGCCCGAAAAACCGTTTAATCATGACCCCTGACGGTGAACAAGGGCTTAATTACCTTTGTTCTGGTATCCGCCGATTCTTCGATGATACATTGCCTATGTTGGTTGGTTTATCGCAGATCTTGCAAAAGCAAAACAGTAAATATCAAGTATAGTTGGTCATTAAGTATATTTTGCAGTTGAGCATAGTGTGAATTTAGCAAATCTTTACGTTGTTATTTATCTGGATTATTTAATTATCGCTTAGCCAATTTTTAACTCAATGTATTATATTTTTTTATAGTAAAGGTTTTTGGACAGTCGGTAGTTTTTTAATCTTATTGGAGTATTCTAACTTTTGACAGAAAATTAGGAGATTTCTTGTATTACTACGATCTCGAAGGTTGATCTGCTCCAGTTAGACTGGACACCGCATTAAGCGACATATTGTTTTTCAAAGTTAACTGGGCTTAGATACCCAAGAGCACTGTGCCTTCTTGTTCGATTATAATCAACTTCGATATATTCAAAAAGCGCTTGGCGCATCTCTTCTCGCGTCATTATCGGCTCGTATTGGATGGCTTCTACTTTCATTGAGTGGAAAAAGCTTTCAACACAGGCGTTATCCCAGCAATTTCCCTTCCTACTCATACTTTGTTTTAGGCTATGGGCTGAGATTAAGTCTCTGTAGTCTTTTGAACAATATTGACTGCCTCTATCACTATGGATAATCACCCCCTCGGGCATGCCTCTACGGAATAATGCCATTGATAGCGCATCACAGACCAGAGTCGCGGTCATTCTGGTGCTCATTGACCAGCCAACTACTTGCCGTGAGTACAAGTCGATAACAACCGCTAAATACATCCAACCTTCGCTTGTCGCTAGATAATATCTCCAGCCCATTTTTGGTTCGGTGCTGTCGCATTAAAGTCTTGCTCAAGCAAATTCGGGGCAACAGGAAGCCTATGCTTACTGTCTGTCGTACATTTGAACTTACGGGCGGCTTTCGCGACTAAGCTCTGGCGCTTCATGCTCGCGGCAATGGTTTTAACATCATGTTTATTTCCATTTTCTTCAAGTTCTTTTTGAATACGCCTTGCACCATCGCGTTCCTTATTATCATCAAAAGCTTCTCGAACTTTGCTGTCAAGCTGCTTGCGGTGCTCGTTACGTTGAGTGACTTTATGGCGATTATCAATCCAATAATAAAACCCACTTCGAGAAACCCTAAACACCTTAGCCATGCGGACAATCCTATATTGCATAAGGTGTTCGAGCATAAACTCATAGCAATCTACTTTAGATTCTTCGCGAAGTAGGTGGCGGCCTTTTTTACGATATCTAGCTCTTCAGCTTGCTCAGCCAATAATCGTTTGAGTTTGGCATTCTCAGTGGCGAGTTCTCTTTCTCTATCGCTGATTTTCGCGTCTTTTTTGACGGCTTTACGCCATCCAAAGATTTGAGATTCATATAACGATAGCTGTCGTGCGGCAGCAGCGACACCGACTTTGTCTGCTAACTTAAGCGCTTCAGCTTTGAATTCAGGAGTATGTTTGATTCGTGTTTTCTTAGTTGTCATTGTTCACCTCGTTAGTGATTGTACTCACTTAACTCAGTGTCCAAAACTTCTGGTGCGGATCACCTCCAAGCAACTGTTTAACTTTGTACATTACTGTTTCTGAAAGTGAGCGTTTGTAGCAACCATACCGATGTTTCCAATACTTAGCTGAGCTGTATATTTTTTTGCAGCCTACTGTGAGGTTTCCGGGACGAATACATTCCCATAAGTGCCCCTGTGCCCCTTGCCTTGGAATAAAAATCGTAACAAGACGCTTAACTCAAAGATGCTTCAGCGTTTTTGTTTTAAGCAAGAACCAACATGCTTTGTTCTTGGCTGAATACAAGTGTGTGCGGACAATTTAGTGGAACATGGGCTAGCCTAAATATCGAGTAGATGAATACTTCAGCGCTCTCGGTGGCATAGAAAACACTCGTTTCACCATGAACACTATTGTGTGGCTAAATCACAGAATCGACGCGACCTCCTACGCTTCAATTTAGTCATTTACCGCGTGTTTATCAACCCAAAAGGTCAGAGAACTGCGGTAATTGAGTGAACGGTTGTACAGGTTGTTTTGAAAAGAAGCTTAGGCATGAGGCTACAAGAGGTAGCGGACGTAGCTGTTCAGATCGTAGGTTATGGATTTAGTTGCACTGAATCACGTAATAAAGTCCACTCTACCTCTAAGTGAAGTCACGCTACAGAGTCGTATTCGGATGTTTATAGGTTGTTAGCATTTTTGCTTGAGTGGGTTTTGATATGATAACGTAATTTTCACTTCCGCCGGGTAAGATTAATAGTTTAATTTGCAAGGGGTTGGAATGTTTTTATATGATGGTGTGGAGGTTAATATTGTTTATCAACCTAAGTATTGCTTGATAAATAACAAGGTAAGTGGGTTGGAAGCACTGACTAGAACGTTTGAGGGCGGTTTGAAGATTGATCATGAATTGTATTTGTCGAATTTAAATAATAGGTGTTTAATAAATGATTATACAATTTTATTTATTGAAAGTTCATTTTTAGAGTTAAATAGAAATGACTTACTTGATGTTGAGGTATCATTTAATATATATTCAAATCAATTGTTAGATGATGTTTTCGTCTCTAAAATGTTAAGCGTTAGAAAATGTTATAAAGGCATTGTTACATTGGAGATTTCTGAGAAGGAAGCTGTGGATTCTTTAAGGCTACGGGAAGTGGTCATGAAGTTGAAATGTCATAATATTAAAATATCATTAGATGATTTTGCAAAAGATTCGGCAACTATATGTAATCTTTTGAGTGTTGACTATGATGAGGTTAAAGTTGATAAATCCTTAATCGATATGTTAGACGCAGAAAAGACAAAAATGTTTATTAAAATGTTAGTTGGGTTTGCTTCGGATGTTAATTTAAAGTTGGTTGCGGAAGGGGTCGAATCTCAATGCCAAGTGCAAACGTTAAAAGAGTTGGGTGTTGATTTTGTGCAAGGATACTTTTTCGCTAAGCCCACTTCAGCTTGCGAGCTAGCGTTGGTATAGATTATATCTGTATTATTTTAGATATTTTATTTCTATTTTGTTATCAAGCGAACTGTAGATCGCTTCAAAGATGGGTATTTGTTGGACCATTTTATTAAAGGGTATTAGTATGCCGACCCATTTGTAAGTCTTATTGAAGTGCTTTAAGCCACTTTTAGATTCATCCCCAAAGTTGGTGACGGTACCTTCAAGTGATTCTAGATACTCTTTGAAAGCCGTGCGAGATGTTTGTATATATATATACTCTGCAGTGAAGTTTCTTTCTAAGCAGAATGATATGCTCTCTAATATGCTAGAGCAAAATATTGTTGTTGATGAGGAATAAGTGCTTGGTGTGGAAAGTACATTATCATGTACTAAGTTATTCTGCATAATGCGTGGCCTATTTTTGTTGACCTTGATTAGCTCGCGTAACGTAGTTAGATAAATTACATGATGCGCTCGAAGTTCGCCTTCACAATTATGATATTCAAGAAGTAAATAGTTTGAATTGTCAGGGTTGATTAGTTTTTGAAAGTCATTGTACCGTTGTTCTCCCCATTCACGCATTAATATCTTGCTTATTTTAGGGTCGACATGCTGTGGGTTTGTTATAGCATTACAGTTTGTTGAATAGTTTAGTTCATAATGAAATTCACTTATTTCCTCTGTTAGGTCGGAATGACTTACATTAGGAAACCTTTTATCAAATAATCTTTGTTCAATGTCTGCCTTTGATTTCATTAATGTCAGGCCTGCAGCTTCCCTTGCTATTGATAGTGCATCCTTTAGCGATGAATTAATTAACATTATTTGTATTTGTCTTTGGGTTGATGGTACCGTGCGGCCATTCTCCCAGCGTGAATAAGTACCTTTATCTAATCTTTCAAAGCTTGGATGTGTGGATAACAGGTCTACCATGTCTGTTTGACTAAGGTTTTTCCCTTGCCTCGTTTTCTTTAATAATTCTTTAAACATTGATTCTTCTCTTTGGTTAGATGCGTGCTTTATGGTTCTATAATTCTAATGCTTTCTAGTGGCGTTGTTGATCAAATTAGGTAAGGAATGCAGTTCCCCTGCATTATCTAGCTGTTAGTTTATAATAGGTATACCTAATCCTAGGGCGTTGTTCAATACTAGCTATGACCTCTCCAATTTGGGAGTTGTAACATATCAAGCTCAATGTATCGATAGTCAGCCCCTTATATAGAGACAACGGTCGTGATATAAGGGCAGTTTTACACTAAGCTAACTTATCGTTTTTAAGCGTTTCAACGGCTTCATTTCCTTTGCTGGGTTCAGTAATATCGGATGAACTCTACTGAACCAACGTTAACAAGACTTACTCAGCACTAATCACATTATGGGTATCAATATCAATCGCAGGGTAAAGTGCAATTTACTCCAAGTCCTAACTTTTCAGCTTCAGGTATTTTAATTTTCTATTCACCTTCCCCAAAGGCTTTCAGGCCTGTTGAATCTATCGCGATGTGTCGAATTGGACCTTTGGAACTGTTCCTATATTTAACCGCTTACTTACGCTTGTGTAATCAAAAATGGGGCGTCAACCAATGATCAATGCAAATATAGAGTCTATAAAGCCTTGAGGCACGCGTAAGTGTAAGGCGGCGTTAAAACGGTTTCGATGTGAGCATCAGAAAACGGAAAGCCTCTACTTCGTTTGTATAGAGTTTTATTATATTCACTCCGGTCAGTTATTTTCTTTTTTGACTTTCCTATGTCGCTACTATTACATCAACTACATGAGGTTAGGTTACAGGATTTAAGAGCGGTTCAACTGATTTAGTATACCAACGTCCTTTCTTGTTATTAATTAACAGTAACATTACTTCGGGAAATAAAGGTGTAAGCAACTGTATGATGTTTATATTCTTGTATATTTTCATAGAGTGTGTTGCTTAATACATAGCTACTTCAGTGAGCGAATGCTTGTGATGCGAATATACACCTCCCCGAGGGAGGTGTAAGCACACTGACTGAACTATTTGTTGCAAGACTGTGTTATGTTGTCGATTCGTTCGTTTGCGCGATCAGCTTCTTCTTGGGCTTCTACTGCTGTGCTTTTAGTTAATTGAGCTTCAGATGTTAGTGTTACTTTCTGCTCCTTAAGGTCTTGTAAATCTTGGTTTAACAGACTTACCTGGTTATTAAGATTGTTTATTTTCGTCATTGTTTCTTCATCTGGACTTGAAGAACAACCTCCGAGTAGAAGTGCTGAAGAAGTTACTGCTGAGACTAGCATTTTATTCATATATATCCTTGAATATAAGTAAGTATCAAAACCGATGCGACTCTATCGGTGAGGTTGGCTACACTTGAGATTTGGTCTGTTATGTAGAATTAAAAATAATAATGATTTAATGTAACTTGCACTTGCACTTGCACTTGCACAAAAGCCGTAAGACCGATTCTGTTTATATGCGTGATTTATAAAAATAGTTTCAAATTTTGAAGTTCTAGTTTGTGGTTCTTTCCTTAAGTTATTTCTTTCTCGGGTTGATCGCTCTGCTATTTAAGGCTTTTAGATTAACGAATTGCGCGTCTATTTCTAAATGTCCAGGAAAATGCTTTCTCTTAATCGCGTGAATTTATCTAAACTTGCTGGCTTATTCCGTAACCGCCACTCATTTTGATAACTACCCGCCACCTCTTGGTAACACAATTTACAACAATGATGCTTTGCAGAAAAGTGTGCTTTGGGGGTTTGCTCAAACTCTTGTTGATGCTTCTTACAGATAATAACAATTGGTGTCCGACTGTTTACATATTGAACAAGAGAGTAATCGTAGTAATTACCCCATTTTGTTATTGCTTTTTTAATAAATGTTCTGTTCGTATCTTTAGGGAAAGGCATATAACTCTTCAATATTTATATTTTAAGAAAAATACATTTTTCTTAAAGTTGGTTAATTCTCAGTCTCATCTAATACTATGGATAATAGCATGAAAAACTAAGATTCTGCTGATATTCATACATTTTAGCCACCTTTTTTTAAGTCAAAAATAAAAAGTGTAAGATCCAAGATTGCATGTTTTAGATTTATTTGCTTCCAGTGCAAAATTATCAAAAAAAATTCCGTTTCAACTCTTATCTGCAGATTTTCGGTTAGTTTTACAAATTCAAATTTTATTTATAGGTACTATGTTATACAAATCCTGTCAGACGGACAATTAACTTAAACATGATGTATCATAACCAGTTTGTATCATTACTATCACCAAATATAGAATTACAAAAAAATACTAAAAGTTTTTGTGTTCTCTGATTCCGCAAACGTATGTAAAAGCTCAATCAATGAATTTGCATGGTATTTTTTCAAGATTCTCGTTTTATAAGTGCTGACCGTTTTCGCACTTAACGATAACTGTTCAGAAATTCGTTTATTCGAATAACCTTGAGCTAAGTAGTGAAACACTAAAGCCTCTTGTTTTGACAATGCAGGGCTGCTTGAAAACTGTGAATGGTCAAGATCAAATACAGAATAGCCACGAACAATACTAATAATCGCGTCCTTGATTGTGTTCTTACTTCGGTTTTTGTGTAAAAAACCATTGGCACCTAGTTCATAAGCGGCTTTACTCAAGCTAGAGTAATCTTTGGAGGAAACAAAAAGGATCTTCCCTTGATATCCGCTAGCCAAGATGTTTTTAGCTAAACGCATGCCATCTCTATCACCGATAACAACATCTAAAATAATTAAATCAATACTTTGATTGCGAACTAATTCCATTACTTTTGCACAGCTAGTCAATTGTTGTACGTCAACAGTATTTATTACATCAATTACAAGATTAGCAAGTGCTTCACTGTAAAGTGGTTGTGAATCAACAATAAGAAC
Source organism: Vibrio qingdaonensis (assembly GCF_026191675.1). Taxonomy (GTDB): domain Bacteria; phylum Pseudomonadota; class Gammaproteobacteria; order Enterobacterales; family Vibrionaceae; genus Vibrio; species Vibrio qingdaonensis. The sequence goes on from NZ_JAKRRY010000004.1 coordinate 170,655, forward strand.
GTTTTTCAAAATCTACCTCATTTGGTCCCAAATTTTATTTGCTCACACCAATAAAACTTCAGTCAATTCCTACAAAAAAAGTGAATTGATTGTATCTATTGGCAGTTGAAATAACGTTGTCATATTGAAATTTACTTAAGTGAATATGCTAACAGGCTGAAAATGTTAATGTATATCAGAGACGACTTTGTTGCGTGATTCACTGGAACTAAATCCATAACCTACGATCTGTTCAACTACGTCCACTACTTGTCATCACTTGATGCTTGAGTTTCTTTAAAAAACAACCAACTAAAAATAACACACCGTCCTTTGGGAACGATAGATAAGCAGTAAATGGTTAGGTTCAAGTGCGAGAGGTCGCGTCCATTCAGTGACTTAGCCATACCAATAGGTTGTATGGTGAAGCGTGTGTTGTTTAACCCGCTACAGGTTTTTTTTCAGAAAACATCATCAGTATAAAGCGCTGCTCTTCTTCACTTAACGTAATGGCGTTTATTTTCATCTGGTCGCCAATTAATCGTTGAAGTTCACTCCGTTGTAATACGGTTAGTTGATTTAACTGTAACGTTCTTTTTAACTTTTCAAATTTTTTCGATTCCACTTCATTCTTCCTGATAAATAATTGCAATCAAATTCAATATAAAATAATGGGCTTTACTGGTAAGTAAGATTATTCGTAAAAGCATGTAAGCTCTTTCTTGTTTATTGCTTAGATCGATGAATATAAAGAAGCTAGGATTTGCGATAACTACTCCCATTAATCTTGGCTTTGTTGCGTAATTCAGTCGAACTAAATCAGGAACTTACGATCTGATAAGCTACGTCTACGACCTGTTGTAGCCTATGCTAAATTTCTTAACGAAATAATCAACTTGAAGTACGGCAACCAATTGCTCATTAGCCGCGGGAATCCACGTTGGTTCAGTGATTTATCTATCACGACAGCGCTCATGGTGAAACGAGTTTTTTCTATGCCACCGAGAGCGCTGAAGTATTCATCTACTCGATATTTAGGCTAGCCCATGTTCCACTAAATTGTCCGCACACACTTGTATTCAGCCAAGAACAAAGCATGTTGGTTCTTGCTTAAAACAAACACGCCGAAGCATCTTTGAGGTATCTGGTGATGGCGCTTATGGTGCAAGTGCCTATCACGATGTCATTAGGATTAAGTGTGTTGTTACGATTATTCTTCCAAGGCAAAGGGCACTTATGGGAACGTGCTCGTCCCAGAAATCTCGCAGTAGGTTGAAAAAATTATACAGCTCAGCTAAGTATTGGAAATAACGGTATGGTTACCACAAAAGCTCACTCTCAGAAACTGCGATGTATTGACTTAAACAGTTGCCAGGAGAACGATTGAGCTTAAGAACTTCAATGCACCGGTGGGTAACTTACGCGATGACAAAAGCGTTGAACAAGCTCACTGGCTTAAGTATGTCTGCAACTAGTCGTATCGACTAAGAAATACACGAAACAGATAGGCTCTACTTCTAAATTTAATCACGCAACAAAGCCCTTAACACGGTGTTTACTTGGAATAGTCATCATTAGTGCTAAATGTGTAACACCTTTCAGGGCGGGGATTTTTACTAATTCAATGAGGCAAAGAGCCACTTTAATTAATGTTAACATATTAATACTCTTAGCGAATTTACTGTTTTGATCTGTGTGCGATGCTAATTCTATTAAGGACGAAATATTGTAAACGATAAAATTTCAAAGCTTAATTTAGCTCTATCAAATTAAGCGAAGGTTCATCTTTCTGTGTAGGAAAAGTCTTAAATTTCCAATGTTTTTATATTTCTGCTGTGTTTTTTGTTTTTGTCCTTTATATTTGAACAATGGTTTGATGTTATCAGTAAAAGCAATATTAGGATTGCAACTAATTTTCTACATGTTACATCTCGGCCTTTGTAAACAAGTTATCTATGATTAATCGTTCATAGATGTAAATAAATCAAACATTAAATTGGTCATGTTAGAATGAGAAAAGGCAGACATAGATTGTTATATAATTCAAAAGTTATTTCTCTTGGTCTTGTTACACTTGCATTAAATGGGTGTGGTACAGGCGAGGAGGAACCATCTTCTCCACAAGATTCCATAGTGGAAGTCTTTGCTCAAGATGCGTTGCTTAAAACTGAAATTAATGATAGTGGATATATTGTAGATTTATCCACTATTGTATTAGCTAATCAATCTGACAATGTCTTTAGGCTGTCTGACGTGTCCGTTATAAATAGTAATTCATCATGCAGCCCTATGTCCATCGAACAGCAGTCTTTTACGATTAACCGTAAGCAAGCTAAAGTTTGTGATTACGCGTATGCTGTTATTGCTAACAATCAAGCAGATGTAAATGAACATAGTAGTGGTATGGTGCGCGTTGTTGTGAGTGATGGCGACATGTTTCAACTGCCAGCACTGTCGCATGTTGCAAAAATCAATGAAGTAAACACAACAACAGATCCAGACTATAACTACGAACCAATTCAAATTAGTCTAATTAATGAATTAAGCTTAGTTGGAACCGATGTGTCTAATTGGACGCTCTCTCCTTCAATCACGCAGCCTTATACCAAAGGCTCTTTAGTTAACGTTGATGTTACAAATCACCTTATTGAATATATACCAGCTCCAGGAACCAGCGGTATTGACAGACTAATGTATAGCTATATTGATGACTCTGCTGGTCAAGCATATAGTGGTGTTATAGACATTGCAGTCGCAGAAAATGCGAACCAAGGGATTGAGTTGTTAACTCCCAATGCCATTTATGGTTTAAACGGCAAAACTTATGTCCCTCTTAAGGACGCGATTAATGGCATTGAAATCGACGTTAGCCCCTATGTGAATTCATTGGATGGGGACGATATTCAACTTATTTATGTGAAATCATTAACTGCCCCTCAAACCAGCATTGATGGCGCAAATCAAAATAATTTAACTAATACTAAATTTACATTTAAAGCATCAACCCAAAATGTCCATTTCGTCACTTATGCCGTCAGTGATCATAAAGGTAGTTATCAAATTGGCCATATTAGTGTAACCGTGTTGGATGAAAATGATATAGCTCCTTGGGTTGATGTAACTGACGAACAATCCAATACATTGTTTTACGCACCAAAGACTTTAAACGTCGCAATAGCAAATAGTTATACCTTTGACGAATCAATCACCACTCGTGTATCTGGAATAAATTACTCTGTAGCTGGATTATATAGCGATAGCGTTATTGAATATTGCTCTCAACTAAGTGCAGAGTTAGCAACAAGTGAAGAACTAAAATCACTAGTAGATAGAGGTTGGTTAAACACAGCACTTTGGCCCCAAAATAGTGAATATTTAGTTTTAGACCGTATTTCTGGAGACATTAAAATTCTCGATATTTCAGCTGGTGCGTATACTATAGATATAACAACGTTAGATAACCCTCTTTCGGATATCAGTTACTATCCTGCATGTGTCGAGAAAAGTGATGCGACAGATCGTATGTTAGTGAGTTTACAATTATCAGCCAAGTTACGCTCTGGTACTACCTCCATTTCCGTGCCAAATGGCAAGTCAATTAATACAACGCTGACCGGCTATTTTAACGACGGTTCGGTAGAGAATGACATGCTTTTATTCGATAAGTCATTGACCACGTTCGTACAAAGTAGTCAGCTTTTGACTCAAGATAGCTTTGGATTCATAGCACATACTATTGGTAACACAGATTTATATGGTCAATATAATGCTAATAAAGACCCATTGCGGTCTAATATTATTGATATTGAAGTTACAACTGCTGTAGTTACAAAGGGTACGCTATCCGTGTCTTCGCATACGGTACCGCAAGGTTCAACGATTACTCTTGATGGACAAATAGAGTACAGCGATAATTCGAGTTCCCTAGTCAGTGATGAAGCGAGCATTACATGGATGATTGATGGCACCGAATATACTGGTCCGGGGTCTCACAATTATGTCGATGATATTACATACGACGGTTCAAATTGGACGTTAAAGTCAAGTGACATAAATCAAGGAAGTTTTGATATTTCTTGGATTATTGACGGTATCTGGTCTAACTTACAAACAGTGACCATTGTTGAAGCTGCCCTGGTCAATCTAGAAAGTATCGTAACGAAAGATAGTACCTCGCACTTAGTAGCGAATGAATTTGCTATAGGCCGTCCGTTTTATTTCACTGTTATGGGTAAATTTACAGATGATGTGTTACGTGATGTAACATCAATGATTGAACAACAAAACTGGGAATATGATAGTAGCTACGTTAACCAATCAAGTACGTCATTCAACCAATTTACTGGTCATGCAGTTAATAGAAATACCAATGATTGTGGATACGGTCAACCAATTAAAGCCTGGTTGAATGGGCTGTCTATATGTAAAAGTGTCATAATAGCAGAATCCTATTTGATGTCTCTTACACTAACGCCAAGTCACCACACCTTACCCAGAGGTACTAAAGTGGATATCACTGCTACTGGTACATATAGTGATGGCTCATCTCAAACCGTCAATGGGCTGGAGTGTACTTGGACATCTTCAAATACAAACCGAGCAACTGTGGATAATTATGGTAAAGTCACAACAAATTCATCTAGCCAATTAGGCGACGTTACCATCATGGCTGTGTGTCCGGCGCGTTATGGTACAGGTTCAGTGTCTAGTAGCGCGATAATTTCCGTAACAGGCGCTTCTCTTGTTAGTATAAATGCTTCCCCAGGTTCATGGCGAATGAGTAGGTTAGAAACTAAAGCGTTAACCGCAATTGGTGTGTACTCAGACGGGACCACCGCAGACATATCTAATACGGTATCGTGGTCTAAAACTTCTTCTGGATACGACAGTAGTTTGACCATAAACGGGGCGCAGGTAACGGTTGGCATTGGATATACAAGAAGTGGAAGTTTGGACTTTGTTGCCAAGTTAAATGGGATTACAAGTGACACTGTTACATTGACGTTGTACAACTCATTTTATGTATCAGGTATTGATATGAGATTTACGTTACCTTCTAGGCGCAAAGCAAGTCAAGAAGGGGCGAAGAATGTTTGTGATGATCCAGCAAGTGCACAAAATGAAGATTGGGGAGATGGTGTTTGGACGCAACTTAGCTCGAGTACCTCAGATCGACTTTATGATACTGGTGTAGCTAAAGAAGTTCATGACATGTTTGTAAATCGGTTAAACGATGACGGCGATCCTTATGGCACATACTATTGGGTGTGGAACCCAGTTAATGGCAAACCCAATTATGGGTACAAATATAATATGAGTGCTCGTTCTAGCCTCGCTGCCCATAAAACTGAATGGAATACTTATATCTGTGGCCAACCTTTTTAGATTATAAATACCCGCCTTCTTAGAAGGCGGGTTTGCCTCATAATTCTCTAAAAAATGGTATCCATGCTGTTAGGTATTCAATAACTGGAATTGGCGATCATACTCTATGTCCTGTTTACCTTTATGTCGTACATATCGTTAAATTAATTTTTTCATTCCAGCAGTCCTTATCTAAAAACTATCCTCGCCCCAAAATTTTATTTCCTACCCCTTTTCGTATTCGAAGAAATTTATTAAGGCGTATTGATCTTTTCTGTCAATACAATAAATCATTGATATGTTGGCATGGTTTCCCTCTAACTTGTAATATCTACTTGAAATTGCCGTATACCTAATTTTCGACCAAGCGACTGTAACGCCAATCTATACAATCTTTGTCTATACCTTTCCCACTATTGCGGTTTCTTCGCCATGCTCCTTAAAACAAAGGAAAGATACGCTGTTCTATGTGCTATTACAAACTATGTGATTAACTTCATCGAATTACTCTGGTTTACTAAAATCGTCAACGTACTTTAAGACGAGACAATATGTGTTATTGGAACGAAATGGGGTAAATAAAAAGCGCGGAAGATTTAGCATCATCAGCTAATTAACCAGAGTAACCACTCAGATGCTGGTACATCCTTTTTAAGGATCTATAAGTGTTTAAGTTGCTTAGCCAGAGAGCTAGTGCTCGTTTTTTAAGAAAATACTCTGGTTTCCGCTTTTCGATACAGAGGTCTTGAATACTTACCCCTCTAAGGGAACTTGATCGATAAGGGACATATCCCTACAAACGTAAATATTTCCAGGTTAGCATTTGCGATGGGATAAGATCCCATCTGCTAACTAGATGCTCGTTATTTAATGTATAATATTTTGGAAATTGAGGCTTGTTTTAGTTTTAGTTTTAGTTTTAGTTTTAGTTTTAGTTTTAGTTTTAGTTTTGGTTGTAGTGTTTTATTTTGTAATTATTTTTAGTTTATTTAAACGCAAGCAAAACTTTTTTATTTGAGAAAGAAAAGAAAGGAAAAGTAAAATGAAAAAAATTAGTGCATTATCGTTAGTTATGATGAGTGCTTTGACTAGCCAAGTTGCATTTGCAGATGCTACAGCTGTATTAACATGGAATGGTCAAATTGGAGCGAATTTGGCTGATAATGATTACATGATTACTGGTAATAATGGTTCTACATCTGCTGATGTATTTAAAGGGGCGTTTTTAGATATTCAACCTAATGCAACATTCGATTCGGAGCATATTGTATTGGAAATGCGTGCGAATAGTGGAGACGCTACAAGTCCTGTAGCTGGTGATCTTTGGTCTGGAGGTACTGTTACTTGGACGCTTGATAATGTAATTGCTGATATTGATGGTGTTGACTTGCAAGCACAAGCAGGTGGTGCGCTTCCTGTTGTTGTGTCTATTAATGGTGAAAATGTAAGCAAAGGCGCGAGTTACAGTGATACATCATTTAATCGAATTGGTGTTAAAGTTAGTAATCAGCAAGCTCTGGATCCAAGTGTAGTAGCCGGTCGTGATATTGTTGTGGAAGTAAATTTATCGGCGACAGCCGCTTAAGATATTAGGTCTCTAGTCAATGATATTGTTGATCGTGTGATCGTGTGATTGTGTTAATAGTACAAGAGTACATAAACTCTTGTACTATTATTATTATAGAAAAAAATAATGAGATATCTGGTTTATATAACGTGCTTGATTTTGTTGAGTGCTAATTGCTTTGCAAAAACAAAATATTTCAGAGGTAGCACAGATGTTACTACAAAAATTGAAATTTATAATTTGTATACAGAATCAATCACTGGAGTTTCTATTGTCCCAAATAAAATCAATTTGAAATTATTGTCGGATAAGAGCGGTTTTGAAAGAGAAGATGTGCATTTAATTATAGAGACAGATATTCCTTCAGGTATTGCTAATATGCCAGATGTTAGTATTGATGTTCCTTATTCAATTGAGTTAGTTCAGAATGACGCTCACTGTATAAATGGTAACTTTTTAAATGATGCCGTTGATTTTTCAGCCACACAATCAGCAAATCCTATATTTGTTTCCACGTTAATTAACAACGTTGGTTCTGGCAGTGATAATTATCAGTTTGTCGGAGTCGGAAGTCCGAATGGTTCAGTTGTAGTTGATGATTTCGCTGAAACAGATTCGCTATCTAATGGGCTATTGGTTAAAAAGAATACCCACAAGGTTGAATTGAGCTTTTTAACAATATCGGATATTGCACAAGCGATGCCTAGTGGTAGTGCAATGAACACTGAATGTGCTGGTAGCCTCTCTTTTTCTGTTACTATAGGTTTATGATATGTTATTTCGACTCGTCAAAATAAAAGCGATGATAGCAATTTGTTTACTTCCTACATTGGTTGAAGCAAGCTCTTTGAAAAATAACATACCTAGTGGTTTTGATGAATTCTTTAGAAATAGTATTAACGAAATAAAACTTAGAAATTTAGATGGTAGCTTTACAGATCCTATTTTGCTTGTGTCTAATTATCAAACAGTTAAGCTGACAACTGTAGAAAGTCATTCTAAGATTCGTGACTTTTTAAACGATAATCGCATTGATGCCAAATATGTAGATGAAATAATCAAAGCATTGTCGGATGGTGTTTCTAACCAAAGTTCATGTCGCGGGTATATTACTGAGTGTGTATTATATCCTGAAATTTTCGAGTTTGTTTTCAATAATAGAGATAAAGAATTATATTTGTTTGTTCACCCTAAAGTTTTAGATTTAGGAAAAGGTCCGGATTCGATTTCTTATCACTCAGCTTATAGCGAGCATTCTGGGATTGTAAATAACGTAAATATGTATTTTTCATCATATTTGGATCAAGATACATCTGTGTCGATTAATGATCAGTTGGTTGCGGGTTTACCTTATGGGTATATCACATCTAATGTTGGCACTAATGTTGGTTTTGGAAATAGTAATAAAGAAAACGATTTTACTTTGTATGATATTTCTTATAATTTAGACTGGGATGACAAGCTCATAAAATCCGGTTATTTTCAATACTTGCCGAGAGTAAACTCCACTGACTTTCTCTCTGGCTCTAGTTCAATTATGCCACAAACTTCATTTTTTCTAGGTTCATCAAAAAATATGATAGTCGGCGGGAGTAATGCGAATAAACAGTTTAACTTTTATTCGGCTCAAAGCGGCGATGTTGAGCTTATTCGAGATGGTCGAATTATATATCAAGGAAATGTTGAACAAGGTCAAAATTCTATTAGTTACAATGAATTGCCATCAGGACGTTATGAAGTTGAGTTGGTTTTGCGTACAGGGGGAGCTCCGGTAAATCAGGGTGTTTACTTCATCTTTAATAGTATTGAAGATAGCCTAACTCAGGGGCAATTTGATTATTTAATTTCAGCTGGAAAAACGTCATCGGGCAATGGAATTTCAACAATTGAGTATGAAAACGGTCAAGAAATAGAAAGCAAAGCGTTTGTTCAAGGGCGTCTTAGTTATCAATTATTACCTAGATTACTTATAGGCCTTGGTACGAAAGTAATTGAAGATGAAGCCGCATTTGAAGTTGGCATGCAGTATTCACTTGGGTCTTTCGATGCTGATATAGTCTTAAATAGTCATGTTTTTAGCGATGGTCATTTTTTGAACACGACGTTTTCATCCAATTGGGGTAGTCTAAATTATGAAAAAATGAACAGTGAAGGAGGATATTTATCTACTTATCTCTATAATTCATCAAGTTATGAAAAGTTGTTCTGGTCATCTAACTACAGATTTGATAATGGTTCTTCTTTATATGCTGTGTATACGTTAAGTAAAGATGAAAATTTGGAACAAGGTGAGCGTATTTATGATGATGTATTGTTAGGTTATAGATTTGATTCTTTTAGCCGTTCGTCATTCGATATCACTGTTCAAACTGATAGTGACTTTGAAGAGGGTTCTTTTTCGATAATGTGGACTTTACCACTATCTGATACTGTCGATTTGATATCGTCGGTAATGGGTGACAAGAGTTCAGCTAATCGCTTCTCTAATACGCTAAATAAAGCTGATTTATTAGAGTCTGACCTGATTAATAGTTCATTAAATATAAGTAATTTGTATGACAGGCGCCAAGGCACAGTTTCTCAAACAGGTATGATTACGGCTAATGGTATTGGTGATAAAGCACATTTTGGTGGTTCGCTTTATGCAAACAGTGACGGTACTATTGGGGCAACGGGTACTATATCTTCTACACAAATATTTTCTGATGAACTATATATTTCATCAAAATCGGCTTCATCTTATTTAGCATTGGATATTAAAGAGAAAAATAAGAATTTAATCGATAAAGAAGTAAACGGTTTTGTGACGGTTAATCAGGATGGGCGTAATCTAGTTAAGAAATCCACAACGGATTCGCTTAATATCATCCCGCTCTCGAGCTATAGTCAATATCGAGTGAATTTTGATGCTGAGAGTGTTGGATTAAACAATACCGGAGATAAAAATGCGACGTTTTTTTCTACGCCAGGTAAAGTTTTAAAATTTGTTCCACAAGTACATAAAACGGTTTCATTTATTAGTGGCTTTAATAATATTAATAATAACTTCGTCTCTAACGTAGAATGCTTAGGCGACGGATGTATATCGGTTGTTCAACTTATCGATGGTGTTTATCGTGTCACTGTTTTAGAAGGGTTTGATTTTAGATTAGTCAGTGATGGGAATGAGTGTTTTATACCTAGAAATGAACATAATGTATATATGAACTTTGGTAAGAATTATTGTTTGCCAACGGATACGGACGGCGTATTTGCTGTAAATGTTGATGGGAGAGGTTATGAAGCGATTTATGTCGGATTATTTACTAATGCAGAATTAGAGCAAAGCGGCATAATTAAACAGTTAGAGAATTATAGTTATCATATTATCACTAAACCAGTTGGTCAGTTAAACGCTGTTTATATAGCCAACAATAGAGTAAAAATGACGGATTTGCTCGTAAATCATATAGATTCAGTAGAGAAATTAAAAGAAAATGCTAAAAGAAAATATATTAACAATATTTTTTTCCCAGTGGCGAAACAATAATTTAAGAGGTCAAATATGAGATTTTTAAAAGTAAGTTCTGTATTGATTTTTGTATTTTGTCAATTTTTATCTTTGGCCCAAGCGTCAGGGTTAGTTGTGGATAAAATGTTTATTATTGCAGACGAAAAAAAGAATGGATTGTTAACATTAACAAATACTAGTGACTTGCCTTTGTTTATTTCGGCGAATATTGATGAATTTCATGTAAACGAAGACGGATCTGATTTTATTAAAACGCCCTATAACGCTAATAATGTAGAAAACTGGAAAATTAGTACAACTCAAAATAAGCTAGTTCTCCATTCTGGTGAGTCAAACAATGTAGGTATTAGAAGTCTTTGTTACAATGTGACATGTGATAGTTCCCGAGATTTAATGTTTTTCGTGACATTTATGCCATCGCCGTATCGAGATCCGGGCGATAGCTCTGATATGAGTTCCGCTATGCAACTTAATTATGGTTTTTCTCCAGTTTTTATTATTCCAACAGACAAACCAGATATAAAATACAAAATTAATCGTACAGGTGATAATTTAGTAGTTGAAAATAAAAGTAACACTCTAATATATGTTTCTGTTAATAGTTGTGATAATGATAAAATGTATTCTGGTTGTTTTGTTAGATATATTGTAATTGCAGGCCGAACGAAGGTCTTTCAATTACCATCTGAAATAGAAAACAAAGAAATTACTGTTGATGTTGCATCCTATGACAATTCATTTAATAAACATGGTAAATTAAATGTAAACGATGAGTTTAAGGATTAACAATGAAGTTATTCTATCTAATTTTTTTTAATATTGTTATTTTTTCAAGTTCAGTAGCACAGGCAAAAATAGAATATCGAGTTAAAGTTGGTGCTAACGGCATTCAATGGGAAAACGCTGTCGATATTTCCGCGGATGAGAAGGTGATCTCTAATTGGCATGAAGCCAGTTCATTGGGATTGCCTACGGTAAAAAGTTGGGTGCCAAGCACGTTTGTAGTCCCTCCTGCGAAAGGAATTAAATTTTTTGGCTATTCGACTTTAAACGGCAGTGATTCAATTGAAGTTTCTAGTTTTTCTGTGACGGGGATGCAATACAACACTATTGGTATTGCAAGCTCAAAAGTTTCTTCTGGAATTGGTAGTGGTTGTAACTCTCAACTTATTTCTGGATCTGTTATAGATGTTCGGGGAGATAATTGTGTATCAAACATCCGTATAGATAATGATATATTATCCGTGCCATTCGTTTTGTATCGACCAATAATTTCTATTGATAATGCTGAGCTTCTAAGTGCATTAGATGGTTCTAATCAAGGTGTTTACTCAGCATCCGTGCCTATTTCAATTAAAGTACCTTATTATATCGGGTCGACACTAACTTACCGTCAGTTCAGTGACGTCATTATTATTGTAATAGATTATGATCCAGTTTGGATTACGAATGTTGATTTGATTCCAGAAAACGTGGTTTTACAACCTATTTATTACCCAACTAGTCGACTTGTGTCGAGTAATGAAGCTGCTGTTCAAGTTAAAGTCGATGGTTATTTTAGTAATGGTATTCGATTATCTCTTTTAGATAATAATTACTTTTTAGAAAACACTAATAATGTCAATATTAAAATACCATATTATATTCACTGTAAAGGTTGTGGTGCTAATCGAAATGAAAATAAAGTGTTGGTTAATGATAGTGGTACGATTTTAAATCAATGGGTCACTATCGGGAGTGGTGTCTCTCTAATAAATGATCCAATTATATTTAATTTAGCATTTGGCTATATAGATGTAGATGGTACAACTCTAACTTCTGGAGAATATATGGATACTGTCAACTTTGCAATTGAACCAGAGATATAGATAATGAGAAAATATAATCGAGCAGTCTTTTTGATGTTTTCTATTCTTGTAACGAGTAAAGTGTTTTCTCAAGAAGATAATGTTACTGTTAACGATAACATTAAGTTTGGCATTGGTTATGCTGGAAGCTTAATTGAATCAGGTGAAGGGTATGATGAATATCATGGTTATGAGGTTTCTTTCGGCTATATATATCAAGACAGATTTTTGGTAGAAACGGGACTGTCAAAACTTAATATTAGTAACGAATTTAATCCTGACAATTATTTTTTAAGATCTAGTAGGGTATTTCCTTTAAGTGATTATGCCTCTTATTATGTGGGCGCAGGAGTTAATTATCTTAATAAAGAAATCTATCCAGGAATCAACGTTGGTATCCATTTTGAGTTTCACAAGGATTGGTATGTTGATGCTGGTTATCAAACCTTAATTTCGGATATAAATGACAATATATATTCATTACTGTTGTCAATAAATTATAAGTTTGAAATAAATCCAATTCAAGTTGATAATGTTAAAGATGATTTTATTGTTCTATCTCGTCCGACAACAAGTATCAAAAATTTTGATGGTGATAAACGCGTAAAAAATACGTATTATAAAAAATATTCCGTGATAAAAGGTGATAATCTTACATTTATTTCACGTAAGTTAGGTGTTCCATTACATGAATTAATATTATCTAATCCGCAACTAGCGCTAAAAAGAAATTCAATTGACCTTATTTATCCAAGCGAAATTATATATTACCCAAGTCGAAGGTAAGAATTTTTTTAAATTTTAAGGTTATAGGTTTTAATTTAAATTGTGTAGGTTATTATGCAAAAATTATTATTAATTGCCATTTTTCTGGCTCCATTAACATCGTTAGCTTCACCTTATATAGGCCTGGAATATGGGTTTAGTTTTCACAAGAGTCAATTCAACGCAAACTTTTCTGATGGCGTCACTTTAAAACCTGAGTTTGATTATGGTATTGTTAGTGCAACGTCGGGATTTTCATTCAATGAAAAATGGGCCGCGGAACTCAGCTATAGCCAATATAAAATAAGTGAGTCCCGGAAAGATATTAGTGTTGATACCCCTGGTCTATATTTCGATAAAGAGTGGGATGCATCTATGAACGTTAAGCAAGTAGAATTATCTTCAGTGTATACGCTCGCATTAGATGGCCAATGGAGTGCTAGACTTAAAACCGGCGTCACATATAATCAATATCGTGCAAAATCTAGAAAAACTGACAATCAGAATGTAAATGGCGAAGAACTAAGTGAAGTACTTTTGAGTCACAAGTTAGAAGAAAATCATTTTGGTGGTGTAATTGGTGGGGCTATAGTTTATGATTTTTCGCCCATGCTATCACTTGGGGCTAGCATCAATCATCAAATGGACAAATTTAATGCAATGACAAGTTTAAATTTGATGACTAGATATTATTTTTAATTTTATTCTGTATATACAGAAAACCACGGGTTTACCCTTGGATGAATGCTTTTGGAGGCGGTACGATGGATAAATGCAATATTATCCATCGCTCTACAGTGTTTATTACACGAAATATCACGTAGTTTGGGTAGCTAAGTATCGTCGGAAAATCCTGAATCCTGGTATGTGCAGCTACCTACGAAAGGTTATGCCGTAGTTACTGCGAAGTTTATTTGGTGTTGAGATAGAGACGATAGGTTTTGATGAAGATCATCTGCATACGCTGTTTTTCAAGCAAGCTGTCGTCTTTTTTACAATTTAGTAACATGAATGATTACGCTGCACACTTTTCAGGGTTCAAGTACACCTCCTCTCGCGATAACTTATGGCACTGTTATCTGACATTAAGTAATCACCCAACGCCTCCGCTACTGCGTAGCTGTGCTTCGTCGTGCCTCCTTATTGCCTTTCACTGGCTTCAATTAAGGTCGAGTAAGGGCTTGTTTTCTTATGTGCCGATTTTCCTTTCTACTCGCATCACTGGATGTCGCTCGCAGACTGTTCACCATCCTCAAACAGAAAGGAAACTTGTCATGGCACAACAAAACCCAACCCCAACTATCTCTAAATTGACGCTCAGCGATCAGCGTTTCGCCGCTGGGCACGAAAGCTTACCAAAAAATGATATCTCTTTACTGCGTACTCCTCAGCGAACAGAGGGAGAAGAGCACGGCTTTTCTCTTACGCCGTGTAGCGACATTACATTAGCTGAACTCAAAATTGCGGGATTTACTTCGCGTGATTCTAAGTTCTACCCATCCACTCAGGCTGAGGTTGAGGAGAGTATCTTACACCACTTTAAAATAGCGGACTTAACTGACAATTTTATTGTTAAGGATGTATCAGCTCCTTCAAGATCCCTCTTTTCGTTTCACCGTTGTCCGTTTTAATTACTGGGATATTTTTGTATTAACGTAAGGAGTAAGCCATGAAATATCTCTCTCACTATATTCAAGCCAAACAAACGCAAGCATTTAATGAGGCGGGGGCGTTCTTTGCTTTGTCTAATAAGTAGTTCGATGGAG
>NZ_JAKRRY010000040.1 GCF_026191675.1 Vibrio qingdaonensis
TTCTTTAGTAGCTGTGCAATGCATTCGTCTAACGATTCGTTCACCAGATTTAGTTTTAAAAATCTGATTCTGAGTAGCTATAGCAGAGCCACAATATCCACATGTACAGAAGCCTTTACCTAGACCAGTGATTAGATTAACGAACTTCTCGGAGCCTTTAGTGTTCTTACGTTTGTTCAGTCGATATTGAACAGCATCAAAGTCCTTTCTAGATACAACAGCAGGGTAGTAGTCATCTAACATTACTGAACCATTAGAGTTAACGACTCGACGGCCAAACAAAGCTGGGTTCTTGAGTACACTAACGACAGAAGTCATTCCCCAGTTTTCAGACTTGCCGAATGGTTTATGTCCTTCTGAGTTAATCATTCGTGCGATGGTTTTCGCACCAGTACCATTTAAGCTGAGTTCTACAATTCTTCTAACCGTGTCAGCTTTCGCATTGAGTTTGTATTCCCAGCCTTGAGATGCATTGAACCTATCAAACCAAGCAGGAACAGCTCCACCTAGACTTCTAATCTTATGCTTTTGAAACTGATTGATATTATGCTGGATAGCGGCTTTGCTTCGCTGTGCCTTAGTCTCGGATTCTTCATTTGCTCTGATAGCAATCAACAAGCTATAGACTAGCTTCATTGGGTCATTATCAATTGTCTTTTCGTTGTATACAGCGCCATCGGATGCAGTGACGACAGTTATTCCGTAGTCAATGATTTGAGAGAGTAAGGCTTGTGCTTGACGTGGCTTTTGGCGAGATAGTCGGTCTAGACGCTCGATGATAAGAGTAGAGTCAGGTTCTACATCACCAGATTCAACAGCAGCTAGAAATAGACCTAATGCGCCTTTAGATAAGTGCTTTGCGTGATATGCGGATAGGCCATCATCTACTAAAGTGCTGTCTAATACGAGGCCATGCTTTTTTGCATAATCTTCGGCGTATTTTAGTTGTCGAGCAGTGGAAGAACCTGCTCCTTGTTCTTTCTTACTGAATCGAATGTAAGAATACACTTTACCCATAACGCTCTCACTACAACAAAAATGAAGAGCTAGACTAACAGGTAAAGTGTATACATTGAACTACTTCAAATAACGCTCTTCTAGGTGCTTGCGGAAGTGTAGTGGATTCAGTGCTTCACCAGTCGCTTGTGTCATTAGGTCGTCTGTAGTGAACAAGCTAGCTTTCTTCCAGATGTTTGTATCAAGCCAGTCAAAGATAGGTGTTAAATCACCCGATTGGATAATCTCATCTACGTTCATTAACTTCTTGATAGTAGCCATTTGTTGAGCTGCGTACATAGCTCCTAATGTATAGCTCGGAAAGTAACCAAAGCTCCCATCACACCAGTGTATATCTTGCATACAGCCGTTTTTGTAATTGTGTGATTGGTTACGTTGAGCATCTGTCCAATGGATATCCTGCATACAGCCATCTTTATAGTTATCTTTTGTCGATAAGCCTAGATATTGCTGCATTTTGTTATCCCAAAGTTCAGGAATATCTTTATAGCTAATTTTACCGTTCATTAAATCGCGCTCGATTTCGTAACGTAGGATGACATGAGCGGGGTAGGTCAACTCATCCGCGTCTACGCGAATATAACCGGGCTGAACGCGGGTGTAGATTTTCTTCAAATTGTTTGCTTCAAAGACGGATGGGTCATTGCCTTTAAAATGTTGGCGTGCAAGTGGCGCAAGGTTAGCAATAAATGGGTCACTACGCCCCAGCTGCATTTCAAAAAACAGCGATTGAGATTCGTGAATGCCCATAGAGCGAGCTTGCCCAGCCGGCAAACCAGCCCATTGTCGAGGCAAGCCTTGCTCATAACGAGCGTGACCCGTTTCATGGACAATTCCCATTAGAGATTGCACGAAATCTTGTTCGTCATAGCGAGTGGTAATACGAACGTCTTCCGGCACTCCGCCACAAAATGGGTGAGAACTAATATCGAGTCGGCCATGTTCAAAGTCAAAGTTTAGTAACGACATTACCTCTAGGCCTAGCGCATTTTGCGCTGAGGTAGAATAGCTTTCATTACTAGTATGAACGGATTCTTGTTTTTGTTTGTCTTGAACTTGTTGGGTTAGTTCTGGTAACCATGAAGTCAAATCACCAAAAATACTATTTAGCTGCTCGGAATTGACGCCTGGTTCATAGATGTCCAGCATAGCATCGTACGGTGTTAGGCCAGCTACCTCACCACGAATTTGCGCTTCTTGCTGTGAAAGGTTGACCACTTCTTCGAAGTTGTTACAAAAACCAGACCAATCGTTCGCCCCACGCTGCGTTCGCCAAGCGTGTTCACATTTTGAGCCGGCCAACGATTTAGCTTTGACCAAGTCTTCCGGCACTACGGTACTTAGCTGCCATTGCCTTTTCATTTCTCTTAAGCTGGCATGCTCAGGCGCAGAGAGATTTTCGTCTTGGGCTTGGTTAATTAAGTCAGAAAGGTGCGGGGCGGTAGACAGTTGGTGGATGTGTAAGGACAATTGCGCCATGGCTTCAGAGCGAGCTTGGTTGCCTCCTGAAGGCATCATCGCGGCAGCGTCCCATCCACAAATTGCAGAGAGATGATTATAATTTGCTATTGTTTTGTAATGTTCAACGAGTTTATTGTAGTTTTCCATGTTACGTAACCTTCCAAGCGAACGATATTACTACGTTAACATCTACAATGGACTACGAAAAGATTAAGCTAACGGGAGGCTTGTTTTTACAACAAAATCGTTGTTCTATTCGATTCGCTAGTGGCTATTTTTCATCGCTTGAGTCAAAATCCTGTTTGACCTTGATGAACACGAAACAGTGGATGTTATGTATTTTCTAAATGTAGAAGCTTTTCTCGTCGCGATTGTTATCCTCACTATGACCCCCGGACTTGATACAGCGTTGGTTATCAGAAATACCTCGAGAGGCGGCTTTCACGATGGTGTCATCACAAGCTTAGGTATTTGCCTTGGGCTATTTGTCCACGCGACGTTCTCTGCGTTGGGCATTTCTGTCATATTGACACAATCTGCAGAGCTGTTTTCGCTCGTGAAGGGCGTTGGGGCGGCATATTTAATATGGCTTGGGATTTCAAGTATACGAGCGCTAAAGGGAGCAAAAGGAGTAGACGTTGCCGACATAGCATCACAAGCACTAGGGACGTCTAAGTCTCTTAGAGAAGGCTTTCTCTCCAATGTATTAAACCCTAAAACAGCGGTGTTCTATTTGGCCTTTCTGCCTCAGTTTATTAACCCCGAATATTCACCGTTTGCACAATCTATGGCGATGGCGGCGATTCATTTTGTCATCGCGATGCTTTGGCAGTGCAGTTTATCTGGGATGCTTAACTCGGCTAAATCGCTGCTTAAAAGTGGTCGATTTATGCGTTGGATGGAAGGGACCACCGGGGTGGTTCTTATTGCTTTAGGGGTTAAATTACTTCTCGAAGAACCTCAACTTTAACAATAGTTTTTGTCGTGCGCACGAAACCTTATTAAGATTGCTGTTTCACTCGCTGTAGCGACTGGCCAATAGTGAGCAGTTTACGCTGAGTTACAGACGGTGAATTAAGTATATACTCGTCAAAACACTGATAAGACAACTTCTCTTCATTGATTTCTTTACAGTAATTTCTTGCTTCTAGATTATGCTGGTATAACGCACGTTCGCTTGCCAGTTGATCTGGCGCAGCGCAACCAGTAAGAAGTGCAAAGATGAAGGCTATTGGTAGTAACTTAAACATACGACCCTAATTGAATGATTTGATTAACGATATAGTAATCATCTATAGAGTAGTTAGTTGCCATTTCACGCCAAAAGTTCCATGGACTTAAGGTTTTTTCTACGGGTAATATCTTAATTGAATTTAAATAGAGTTGTTGCACATGTGGAGAAGCGATAAGTGACAGAAGAACGGGGGAGATCTAACTTAATCGCGACGAGTGTCGCCACAATTAAGTTAGATGGCATGCGTTACATGGTTATTGCGGTTTTTTGCCTACACCATGGTTTTCTTTTTGAGCGAGTGTCAATTTGGTAAAACCAAGTTTACGAAAGTGATTGTCTCTGTAGTTACGTACTGACTTGGTATCAGAGATCGCTTCGATTTGTTGCTCCATTTTTAGGAACTCAGTTAGATCAATACCTTCAGCTTCTGCCACCGCTTCATGGATGTTGCGATGCTGTTGATAAGAAAACGTTAGTGTTTTGTCTTCGTCTTTATATGTGTAAAGAATGGTACGAGCCATAATTTGCTACCTGCTGAAAATTTTACGCTAGATTCTGCCTTGAAGTGGGACGATTGTCACGCTTTCACCGGTTTTTACTGTATCGATATTTGGAGAAATCTCAATGAGACAGTTGGCTTCACTCATTGAGCGTAAAATCCCTGAACCTTGTTTGCCAGTTGTACGCACGGTTAACTGACCGGTCTCTTCATTCATGGTGTACACACCTCGGCTAAATTCGGTGCGGCCTTGGCGTGAACGAAGCGGCATTTCAGCAACCGCACTTGCTTTAAAGGGCAAGAACTGCTGGATACCCTGCATTTTTCTAATGGCGGGTTCAACAAAGTTAATGAACGAGACCATCACGGCGACAGGATTCCCCGGCAAGCCGAAAAACGGTTTACCATTAATATGGCCGAAGGCGAGGGGGCGACCGGGTCTCATGTTTATGCGCCAAAAATCAACATTACCGCTTTTTTCAAGTACATCTTTGATAAAGTCGGCATCACCAACAGAGACTCCACCAGAAGTGACCACGAGATCCGCTGACTCACTGGCATTTAAGATAGCGGCTTCCATGACCGATTCGTCATCTTCAAGAATTCCGAGATCGACAATATCGCAACCGAGTTTTTGAAGCATTGCCATAATGGTAAAACGGTTCGAATCATAGATAGAATTTGCTTTTAAAGGGCTGCCAGGCGCCTGTACTTCATCGCCAGTAGAAAAGACGGCGACGTTAAGTTTACGTTTTACTTCAACCTGGCCAAATCCAAGTGATCCTATCATGCCAAGCTCTGGGGCTTCGATTAAGGTACCTTTCTCAAACACCGATTGTCCGATGGCAAGATCTTCGCCAGCTTGTCTGACATTTTGACCAGGTGTAATAGCAGCATTACCAAAAGAAACTTTGCTGTTAGCGTGCGTTGCTTGCTCACGCATGACTACCGTATCGGCCCCTTTTGGCATTGGCGCGCCCGTCATGATTTGAGCCGCCTGACCTTGCTGCAATGTACCGTCAAACGCGTGACCTGCCATGATGCTAGCAACCACATCAAATTGCTGCTGACCATTGTTTTCAGTTGGTAAATCTTCAGCACGCAGTGCAAATCCGTCCATTGCTGAGTTGGTGTAGGCTGGTACGTTAATAGGGGAAACGATATCTTGCGCGAGTACGCGGCCATACGCTGACATGAGCTCGACATTTTCAGTCATTGCTGCTGATGAAACTGCCTCTAGTATTTTCTGCTGTCCTTGTTTGACCGACAGTAAGGCAGGCGACAGCGTATCGCAGCAACTTGCTGGTGCTTCAGTTTTTCCAGCTGGCGATAGGTATTCGATGATAAATTGAGAGATAGCATCTAAGTCGTTAATGTCCATAGTGGGTAATGGCACGTCGAGCACACTATCACTAGCGATGGCAATAATATTCTCGTCACTGGGATGAAGCCAAGGTTTACTCAATTCTTTCCGGTTCAGCTCTATCTTCGGAAACGCGATATTCTTACATCCTTCCACCAATATCACGTCGAGTGCTTTATGGTCAAAACGGGAGAGTAAGTGTTCGAAGTTCGCTTCTTCCTCTGGCGTCTCTGTCATTAAGGCATGACGATAGCGGGAAGAGATTAACATTTGGCTCGCGCCAGCTTTACGCAAGCGATAGCTATCTTTACCGGGTTTATCGACATCAAAATTGTGGTGTGCGTGTTTGAGAACACCAATTTTAAGCCCAGTTGCGGTTAATTTCGGCAATAAGGCTTCTAATAATGTTGTTTTACCTGTGCCGCTGTAGGCAGCAAAACCGAGAAGTGGAATGTTGTTGATAGTTTTTATGGTCATAACAAACTCTAATTTCGATGGTTTTTGTAAGTCGCTCTGTAGGAAGGAAACGTTAGCCATTACGTTGGGCAGAAGTCCTTCTTTTTGAACCGACGTAGGTTTATTCAGTTTTTGAGTTAATCAAAGAAGGTTTTGCTCAATGGTTCGCTGCCAAGCGAGCAAGTTCTTCTGGTGTATTAAGGTTAACAAAGCAGTCAGGCGAGTCAGAAAAGTCGACATAATCGGTGTGGCAATCTTTATAAAGGAGGATGATTTTTCGGTCGCCTCGCTCTAAAAATGCTTCTAACTTGGGAAGAACACGTCGGTGGAAAAGGGTAAATACGGGCTGGTGATACTCCCCGTCATGTGCCACAAGGATATCGGAATCTGGTGTGACGTTGTCACAAAATCGACGGATGAGTGACGCGTCGATAAAGGGGCTGTCGCAAGGCACAAAGCCAACCCAATCATGCTTTGCTGCCAGAAGACCTGCGTGAATGCCGCCTAAAGGACCCGGATAGTCGGGGAAGGTGTCGCTAATTACAGGGGCATACTGTGCGTAGTGGTCGTGGTTCCGGTTTGCATTAATGGTAATGTCATCGGTTTGAGACGATAGTCGCTGTAATACATGCTCAATTAACGGTTTACCATTGAACTCGATGAGCCCTTTGTCATTTCCGCCCATGCGTGAGGCTTGTCCTCCAGCGAGGATAACCCAACTAGTCTGCGCTGGTTGCAGCATAAGTACTCTCTTGATTGATATTCGCGTGTTTGATGGCGCTTTTATTGACGCTGCTTTTATCAATTACTTGCAGCAATGGCGATTCTATCAAGGTACAGTCTTTTATCCACCACTGTTTTCGACATAGAGCGGTGAGCCTATTCGCTTGATGACTTGTAACGACGATGCTTGACCCCAAGTCCAGAAGATCCTGTGCCATGGTCACTAAACGCTCTATCGACTCTTGATCAAGGGACGCACTAGGTTCATCCATGAGTAAAATCGAAGGCTTGAGTACCCAAGCCCTTGCCATTGCCACACGCTGTTTTTCACCTCCTGACAAAACAGAAACATGTTCGTCAGCAAGCGTTTCTAGCCCGACAAGTCGTAATGCGGCGATAACATCGGCTCGTTTGTCGTGGGCATTTTGTCGTCGGTGCTTTAAACCGTAAACGACGTTTTGATAGACTGTTCCATCAAATAAGTAGGCAGACTGATGCAAATAGATGACATCCTTCCGACCAGCACCAGAGCATAAACGGTTAAAAAAACCACCTTGCTTAGGGGTAATGACACCGCTACTCGGTTTTAATAGTCCCGCTAAAATTTTAAGTAGTGTCGTTTTACCCACGCCATTTGCTCCTTTGAGATAGACGGCGTCATTGGGACCAATACTCAACTCAGGAATATGGAAAAGCACGCGAGTATTGAATCGCATGGAAATCTGCTTAGCTTTTAATTGTATTGTCATTATTCTTGTAATCCTAAAGCAGAGCCTTTGAATAAGTATAGTGGTTGAATGATAATTCGTAGCCACCTTCGAGCCCTGAATGTTCCGATGCTTCACCATTATGCTGTTTACGTAATACGTTACTCATTAAACAACGAGGTGTGACTAGAAGGTAAGGTGTTGCTAGTGGGTTCGTAGCACGCCTTTGCCTCTCATGGACGACAGCATAAAGTTTAAAACTAACGCCAGAAGTAATAGGACAATCCCTAACGCTACACCTTGAGCAAACGCGCCTTTATGACTTTCCATTGCGATAGCGGTAGGGATATTTCTAGTGAGTCCCATAATATTTCCCCCAACCATCATTGAGCATCCCACTTCTGTGACGATGCGGGAAAACCCTGCAACGACCGCAGCGAGTAATGGAAAACGAGACTCCCAAATCAGCGTCATCAACGTGCGAGTTCTCGACACCCCTAGAGTAATGGATGTTTCCATTGCTCTTCGGTCAGTGCTTTGTAAAGCACCGTGCATCATAGAAACCAGAACTGGAAAGCAAATTAGCATTTGCCCGACTATCATCGCTTTTTGGGTAAATAGCATTTGCCAGTCCCCTAATGGGCCTGAGCGAGAAAGCAGCATGTAAAGCAATAATCCAATGACCACAGTAGGGATAGCTTGTAGCGTATTAACTAAAGATAACAACATCCATTTACCGGGGAAGTTACTATAGGCGAGTAGATAAGAAAATAAGATAGCCGGCAAGACCACCAAAGAGACAGCGGAAATAGAGACACTAAAAGAAACCGCGACAATTTTCCACAGCTCTCGGTCTAGGCTAAATAGGAGGCCAAAGGCCTCCATTGTGGTTTCAGTAATACTCATTAACTATTGGGTGTCTCTGCATTCGCCACAAACAACTGTTCGCCCATTTTGCGATAGCTATTAATCATTGTCTGGCCTTTATCTGAAATTAACCACTGACTTAATGCCTTCGCGCCCTCTGTGTTTAACGTAGGAAAGCGAGATGGGTTAACCAAAATCACTTGGTAAGGGTTAAACAGCTGCTTGTCTCCTTCAAAGAGCACTGCTAAATCGAGTTTAGCTTGATAGGCGAGCCACGTGCCACGGTCAGTCATAGTATAGCCCTGCATCTCTGAGGCCATATTGAGCGTTGGTCCCATGCCTTGTCCAACCGAACGGTAACCGCCAAAGTTTGGCTCAATATTTGTTTGTTGCCAAATTTGCAGCTCTTTTTTGTGTGTACCTGAGTCATCGCCTCGTGAGATGAAAATAGCGTTAGTTTTTGCGATGCTATCGAAGACTTGGTCGATGCTTTTTTGATCATGTATGTCTGCTGGATCTTTTTCAGGACCGACGATAACAAAATCGTTGTACATCACTTTGTGGGGTTCGATGCCGTAACCAGCTTTTACAAAGGCCGCCTCAGCTTTAGGGGCGTGAGTCATGACTAGGTCTACATCGCCATTTTCGCCCATTCGAAGGGATTTTCCGGTACCAGCGGCAATAATATCGACTTGGTATCCTGTTTCCTTCGTAAATTCAGGCAGTAGGTAGTCTAATAAACCAGAATGATAAGTGCTTGTGGTGGTCGCTAGTCTAACGTGAGGTAGTTCACTCTGAGGTGCTTCTGCATAAGCCGATACAGAAAGTGTTGCCAAGGAAAGGGCTGAAACCATCAAATGAGGGAGCTTCATAATAGTATCCATTTTTGTATATTTTTATAGGAGAGCGTAATGCTCCGGGTGACGTAGCATGTTAAGCAAAGACAATGCCATAATTTTTATAGGAAAAAAGTGGCAAAGTGCGACATTTTGCTAAATTTTTGTCACGGTAAACTACAATTAGTTTGAGCTGGGACAAAATGTCGCAATTTTAATAAGGATGTTTTGACTCATGTTGGTACACTCTGTCCCAAATAGGAATAATAACAAGTATTTATGGCATTCTTTGACTCTTCAGAAAACTCTCAAGCGCAAGCTTCCCCTTATCTTGCCTTCTCAGCTCTTGTCGTGGACGATGAAGTTGGTATGCAAGCCGTACTAAAAAAGGCGTTAGGCAAAGCTTTTGGTCATGTTGAAACCGCAGGAAGTGTAGAGGAAGCGGAAGCGTTACGCCTTCAAAATCATTATGATTTGATTATCCTTGATATAAATTTGCCAGGACGATCAGGGATTGAGTGGGAAGAAGCATTTAATGATGCTGACCGTAAGGCGGACATTATATTCATGACTGGATACGCGGACCTAGAGGTCGCCATCAGTGCGCTTAAGTTAGGGGCATCGGATTTTATTTTGAAGCCATTTAACCTTCAGCAAATGCTTCAAGCCGTGAGTCGTTGTATGGACAAGCGGTCCGCTGAACGTGTCACCGCCGCGCTAAGTCACGATATAAACCGCCGTGTGTCGAAGGAGCTTATCGGTTCTTCCATCAAAACAACACAACTTAAGCAGTTGATTAGTCAGTTTGCGCCTTCAAAGGCATCGGTGCTGATTGAGGGCGAGTCAGGGACGGGTAAAGAATTAGTGGCAAGAGGGCTACATGATGCCAGTAAACGTAAGGGGCCTTACGTAGCGATTAACTGTGGTGCTTTAGCACCAGAGCTACTTGAAAGTGAACTCTTTGGTCATACGGCAGGTGCGTTTACTGGCGCTAAGAAGAGCCGAGAAGGGTTATTTAGAGTGGCGAGCGGTGGCACTTTGTTTCTAGACGAAATCGGAGAAATGCCGCTAGCTATGCAAGCCTCATTGCTAAGAGTGCTTGAGCAACGCACTGTGAGACCCGTGGGTACCGAGCGAGAAATCAGTGTGGATGTACGAATCGTCGCGGCCACGAACCGAAACCTACAACAAGAAGTTGAAGACGGCAAATTTAGGCAAGACCTGTTCTATCGTTTAAACGTGTTAAAGATCGAGGTGCCAGCATTGCGTACGCGACTCAGTGACTTAAACGAATTAGTGCCTTATCTGACAAGAATGTTAGCCAAAGAGTTGGGCGTTGTGGAGCCAAACTGGGCGCATGAAGATATGTATGCCATGCAAGATTATGATTGGCCAGGCAACGTGCGCGAACTTAAGAATATGCTAGAACGTTGTATATTGCTCAATAAGCCACCAGCGCATTACTTTAGAGAGCTGAATGGTCCAGCGGTCAGCGCTGCAATTACGTTATCGTCCAATGATATCACTACGCTACCTGCGACAAGCGGAGCTGGTGAGTTGCAATTTGGTTACCCTGATTCATGGTCACTAAAAGATGTCGAGAAAGCTCACATCCAACAAGTAATGGATTCCCATTCGGGTAATAAGTCTGCCGCGTCGCGTGACTTGGGAGTCGCAAGGAAAACCTTGGAGCGTAAGTATAAAGAGTGGGATGAAAGTAGGTCGTCGAATGAGGATTAACAGTTATTTAGTCAGTCGATGGCGATTTCGCACTCAAACGATGGTGCGTTATCGATTATTGTTTCTTACGTCAGCGCCTATTGTTCTTACCTTAATAGCCATGTTTGCGATTACGGCCTACTGGTCTATTCACTATACGTGGCAGAGTGCATTGGTTGATGTTGGAGAACGGCTGAATATTGTTACCGATAAATTGGATAGTTTGCAACACGAGCAGCATGAACACTTACAGGCGTTTTCCGAGTCGTATGAATTTAGAACGCGCCTTTCGCATATTCAGTCTGCTCAAGAGTTTGATGAGTGGGTTAAGCGACAAAATACTCGGTATCAACTCGATTTTTTACGTTGGATTCCGATTCAAAGTTTGTCCGATGTAAACGACGGTGATAATGCACGTGCTGCCACTCGTCAATACCAAGCAATGGCCAGTTATCAATCTTTTTTCGATGTATTGAAACGTGAAGATGCGTTTGCTTTAGAACCTCAAATCGCGGAACACTCAGAGGTTCGCCATCAATCTACGCAAATGTTAGAAACTCGCTCACTTGTTAGTCGTTCTGTGGTCGTTATATTTGATGATAGCAGCCAAGTGGTTGGCTATCTCGATGGCGGAGTGTTACTCAATAACAATTTTGAGTTGGTTGATGGCATTCGAGACACGATTTATCCAGAAACAAGCCTAGCTCGTCACGTTAAAGGGACAGTCACAATCTTTTTAGAAGATTTACGGGTGGCGACCAATGTACCGATTGAAGCGTCATATCAAGGTCGAAGAGCAATAGGCACTGTCGTTTCTGAAGAGGTACGGCAGCGTGTCCTAGAGCAAGGGCAGCGTTGGATCGATAAGGCTTACGTCTATGATACCTGGTATATAGCAGGCTATGACGCACTGCGTGACCGTGATAATAACATTATCGGTATTACTTATACTGGGTATCGTGCTTGGCCACTACTCAAAACCTATTTAACCAATGTCGGTGAAGTTACCGCAATCATTGTTGCTATTTTGTTGTTGTCTGGATTTATTGTTTACCGTGGTGCGCGGGGTCTTTTTAAGCCAATTGAACAAATACATCGAGTGGTGAAAATGGTACAGCTTGGTAAAGACGAAGAGCGTATCGGTGATATTGGATTAGATAGTCAG
This sequence comes from Vibrio qingdaonensis, assembly GCF_026191675.1. Classification (GTDB taxonomy): domain Bacteria; phylum Pseudomonadota; class Gammaproteobacteria; order Enterobacterales; family Vibrionaceae; genus Vibrio; species Vibrio qingdaonensis. Next base: position 12,048 of record NZ_JAKRRY010000040.1, read on the forward strand.
CACGAGCTAAGTCAGCTTGCTCGGCAATTCGATAACATGCTAAATCAGCTGCAATATCGCAACGAGCAAATTCAAGAAGCCGCTCATGAGCTAGAAGCTAAAGTGGCGTCAAGAACCGCGAGTTTGAAGGACAAAACTGAGCAGCTAGAGCTGCATATTCACTTGTTGAATCAAACCAAAGATAAGCTAATTGTTAATGAAAAACTGGCGGCTTTGGGGGAGCTAACGGCAGGTATTGCTCATGAAATTAATAACCCTACCGCTGTTATTCTTGGCAATGTGGAACTCTTAAAGTTTGAGCTTGGTGATGATGTTAGCGCCGTTGAAGAAGAGGTGGACGCGATCTTAGTGCAGATTGACCGCATTCGAAACATTACCCGAAGTTTACTGCAGTATAGCCGACAAGGTGGCGTGCAAGATGAAGTGACGTGGCAGCACGTTAACCCCATTGTCGATGAGAGCGTCACTCTCGTTCGTACGGGTTCTAAGAAGCGAGATGTCGAATTTTACGTGGACTTACATGCGAAAACACCAGTAGAAATCAACCGTCACCAATTGCTGCAAATTTTGGTTAACCTGCAAATGAACGCGATACATGCGATGCAGGGTAAGGGGCGTCTTACAGTATTAAGTGAAGACTGGATTGAAGGAAGCGAAAAAATTGGCGCATTAATTCATATTATCGATGAAGGTTGTGGCATTTCAGATGCTAATTTGAAGCGAATCTTCGACCCATTTTTTACCACTAAGCGCGACGGTACCGGATTGGGTTTATCCGTATCGCAAAGTATTTTGAGTCAAACAGGTGGTGAGATAAAAGTAAAATCCGAGCTAGGTAAAGGAAGCCAATTTACCTTGTACTTACCAAATAAAACCGATCATCATCTATTAGTTAGCAGTTAGCAGTTAGCAGTTAGCAGTTAGCAGTTAGCAGTTAGCAGTTAGCAGTTAGCAGTTAGCAGTTAGCAGTTAGCAGTTAGCAGTAGGGCAGTCATGGTGGCTTGGCTGCCTTACTATCTAACACATTCAGTACTCCATTCTAGCCGCATAACGAGTTCACCTGCGGGGACTTGGGATTCATCAAGGTTAATACGAGCCCAGATCTTAACGATATTATCATGAGCGAGTTGTTGTTTATCTAGCACAACTCCGTCTCTCCAATACTCTATATCGCCTTCATAAGTTTGCGGTACCTCAACTTTAAATCGAATAAGAGCTGGCGATAGTCGAGATGCCCATTCACCAAAATCGGCATAATTTAATTTGAGTCGTATTTGTCCTCGTTCAATGTTGTTCTCAACCTGTAATTGTATCGCTCGACCCGAGTAATACTGTCCAAAGGAAAGTTCGCCGCCACCATCTATCACTTCAATACCACAGCGCTCAGGAACGTGAGCTTTGAAATGCAATTCACTGGGGGCTGCCATCGTTTCACTAAGTGGCATCAGCATACAAACAATAGTAAGGAAAAAAAGTAGCTTTTTTATCATCGATGTATCACACCATTAGCTGAACAAGGAAATCGCGCACCGATTCATCCAATTCAGCTAACTCACTATGAACGCTATCACGATCCTGATCTACTACATACATGGTTTTAATGACCACGTTTTTGTGGTCATATTGATATTGAATTACAGCGTCGCAATGAACGGTTCGTTCGTTTAAGGTATCGACAGTTCTCGTGTAATTGACACGGCTGGTTTGTTGGGCGGTTTTTATTAATGTCCAGTCTAGAAATTCACTATTTGCTAATGCGTCAAACAGTCGCAGCCCATGAGCGTTCAATGCACCTTGGCAAACCAATTGATAATGGGCGGTTTGCTCAGGTGGAAGTACCTGAGCGTAACTATCAAACGTAATTAATGAATTAAACGTAAGCAATGAACTAAACAGTAACGTGTTTTTCAAAATATTCCCCTTAAGAAATACAATAAGCCGTCCATTCTGTCTCAAGTACGATGTCCTCTTTCGCTACCGCATCCGCTTCGTCGAGATCGACTTTGGCTTGAATTTCGAGTTTATGCCCTCCGCCAAGATCGTCGTGATCAAAGGTTTGCCCTACCAACCAATCAGATACGGAACCTTCTTTGGTAATATCCCCAGAAACCTTAAAGTGAAACAATCGATTATGAATAGGTGCAAAATAGTCTTCATCATCAAAGTCGATATCAGTGAGTTTTAATTGAACTTGACCATCATGGCTGTTGTTAATAATTTTAATTTCTGCGGCTTCTTGCCCATAATCTCGAAATCCTAGAGTACCATTTTCTTTTTCTACTTTTATTCCACATTGAGACTCGACATTTGCTCTAAAATACACTTCACCAGTATCGTTGCTATCGGCATAGCTGTAGCTTGTTAATGTGAGTAGAGATGTGGCAAGCAAGCTTAGAGTAAGAGTAAGAGTAAGAGTAGGAACGCTCACTTTTTTTGTATTGCTATTTATAGTCATGTTTACTCCGCAAATGACGTGTTGGTTTGTTTCATCTGTAATAGCCGCTGCTTCTCTGCTGCTATTTGTAGTAGTTTCAGTTCATGCTCTGCTTGAGCGAGCTCTTCTTCACGCTTTCGCTGTAGCATTTCATAGCGATACAACTTGGTACAATCAATACGATCCTCTCCACCAAACTGAATAGTGACCGCGGCGTAAATCCCTTTATCATCTTCATTATAATAATTATGGTAAGGGTCATAGCCGCTACCATCGTTATATTGGTTATCGGCACCGCTGCTTCCATAGGTTCCTACTTGAAATGTTTTACCTGTAGATACGGCTTGTTCACAGCTTGCGCCGCCGGAAGTACGAATCCTGTCGGTACCCGAGGGGTTTGATACCGACGGGATAGGGTTAGCAAAGGCAGCGTTTGATAGAACGAGCACGCATAAAACCAAAACATGTTGGAATTGCATAGTCAGTACCTTTTAAACGTCAGTTGGGTACAGACTTCATACGTATTAGGTGAATCAGACACCATCTTGGTGCAAATGTATTTCTCTGACGTGGTACCCGAAGGGGTGTTAACCGTGACGTCGAGTTCAATTTCTTCGTTAGGCTTCAATGGGATCTTCTGAGGAAAGACTTTCTTATCGATTCTCAGAAAATAATTGGCATTGATGTTTGACCGGTTCAATAGCGTGAATTTGACTTGAGTTTTGTCTGAGTACGCGTCAAATGACGTGTTTTTCCACTTGTGTACATTGGCTTGAGTTACGAATGATGTGGTTAGCATCAGTAAACCGATGGATGGTATTAAAAGTCGCATTTCATCACTCTTTGTTTGAATTAATAGTGAATATTAATGCGACACCAGATAGATTAATTACCATTTCATGCCATCGAAGAAATAATAGCGAATAGGTAAAGGTGGGATTAAGGTTGGCGATGAACCTTATTTAAGCTGAGAATTGTTTTTTGATATAGCTTTGGTGTTAGGCCACTGATTCTTTTGAAAGCACGGGAAAAATGAGAGATATCAGAATACCCGAGTTGGTTTGCAACATGTGTTAAAGAAAGTTCTTCTCCCATCATTTCAACAGCGACGGTGAAAAGAAGGTTGTCTTTTATATGTCTAAAGTTTGTTTTCTCTTCATTAAGGCGTCGTTGTAATGTCCGTGGAGTCATGCGCAGCAGTTTTGCCGCTTGTTCAAGGGTTAAATTGTGCTCACGAACATAAGGAAGTAGGGAAGTGAACACCTTGTCGGTAAAGTTGGCGTGCCAAGTCACTAGCGGTTCTTGTTTGGCGATATCTTTACTAGTGATTCTGACGCTTTGCTCGAGTATATCGTCATCGATCAAAATAGCCATTTTATCATTGCCAACGAAGTACTGGATGTCTTTGCCAATAGTCAAATTAAACACATCGGTATTGCTTGATTGAAGTTTCACTTGTTTAGGTGACCAATTTGTTTTGGTTAAAGCGCGGATAAATTCAATCGCATACATTAAGGCAAAGACTTCAGACCATAAGTAAAGTTCGTTGTCTTCAAATGGCTTATAACGCAGATACCAAGTTCTTCCATGCACTTCCTCGACACCTGTAGTCGTACCGACTGTATCGTATTGATAGATCATGTTTGATGAGATAAGTGCTTCTTTTACCGTAGAAAATTCTTGAAACTCCCCTAGTAATTTAGGTACTAATTTTTGCCTGATTGCCACTTTTAGCAACTCGCCAAAATTCGTTGTACCTAATTGATGCGCCGACAAAAACAGCAATCGGCGAATGGGCTCAACGGGTAAAAACTCATTGTCTAAATCATGAAGATCGGGTGGCAACCCTGACTCACGGATAAGCTGATGGGCGTCGTAATGGTTTTCTGCAAGTAGTTCGATGATGATCCGTGCGTAACCCGATTTAATCATGGGTACGGGTTCAGTATTTTTTGTATCACTGAGCGTCGATGTCATCCGGAGTGTTCCTTTTACTAATTTCCCACGTTAATGATTATAATCATCGGATGATTGGCGCAATATGGCAAGTTTATTAGGGCGATTCTTTTATCCTTTATAGCAACGAAAAGCAGTACGGCTAATGGTCGGTATGGTCACAAAAATATCGTTTTTTCAATGTATTACTGTTGATCGCTAGCATATTTAGTCTATATATAACGATAGAAGAATTGTTGAAGGTTGTAGCAAGGAAGACAAAATGAGTAAAGAAATTGAGCCAAAATGTGATGCCGAAGAGCAGGTTTCGGATAAGGACGCTGAGCAAGCGAGTCAAGAAGGGCAAAACAGCCAGCAACGAGTAAGAAAAGTCACCAATTTGCTTCTTGGAGTCGTCGCCCTATCAGTAGTCGTGAGTATTGCGTCAGATCGGATAATTCCTACAACTGATAATGCGCGAGTCAAAGGCTATGTGGTTCCAATTAAGCCACAGGTGTCTGGTCAGGTGACGGATATACTGGTGAGGCCCAATCAATTGGTCGCAGAAGGGGACGTTTTAGTCACTCTTAACCCGGTAGATTATGAAATTGCGGTAAAAAAGGCTGAACAGGACTTAGCTATCGCAGGTCAGAATGTTGGGGCTCAAACGGCATCAATCGCTGCGGCGCAAGCCCGACTTACGAGTGCTTCAGTTGAAAAAGACAATGTTGAACTGCAAACCCGGCGTGTACTTGCTATGGCGGAAAAGGGGGTCATTTCAGTTTCTGAAGCGGACAAGTCTCGTGCTGCATTGGCAAGAGCCCGTGCGAATGTCCAAAATGCGCAAGCCGATCTTGATAAAGCGAATAAACAATTAGGTAGTGCTGGAGAAGAAAACAGTCAAATCAAAGCAGCGTTGTTGGCGTTAGAAAAAGCTCAACTTGATTTAGCGCGAACAACCGTTCGTGCTCCTACGAATGGCGGCGTGTCTAACTTCAGTCTATCTGAAGGCTTTTACGCCACCACTGGGCAGCCAATGATGACATTTATTTCTACAGACTCAATTTGGATTGAAGCGTATTTCAGAGAAAATAGTTTGGGTAATATCCAAGCTGGTGATGAGGTTGAAATTGCATTAGATTTTGCTCCAGGGAAAGTGGTTAAAGGAACGATTTCAAGTGTGGATTGGGGGGTGGATTGGGGGCAAAGCAATCAAGCCGGTAAGTTAGCACAAGCAAGTAATCAAACAGGTTGGCTGCGCCAAACACAAATGTTGCCAGTTATGATTGAATTCAATCCAGAAGATACCAAGGGGCAGCTACGCATTGGCGGTCAAGCCGATGTTGTTGTCTATACGGGCGATAATGTTGTATTCAATAGCTTAGGTAAACTATGGATTCGATTTGTCAGTTGGATGTCTTATGTCCGATAACGTGGAGTCGAGAAGCCATAGCCCAGAGTTAGTGTCTAGGCTGTTAGAAACTAGATTACGAGAAACTCGGATTTTGCGCTTTGCTTATGGTGTTGGAATAGCGACTTTTCTAGCGGCTTGGATTGATTGGCCTCTTGCCTTTGTTGCTCCGATCTTCACGGCTAAATTTCTCTTTGAGAAAAAGACCATGAATAAAAGCGTGGTGTATGAATTGCTGTTGGCGATGATTGCTACAGTAGCGATTGGCATTGTGTTGAGTATGGGATTTTCTCACTATCCAATTCCACTGCTTATCGGTGTCGGTGGGCTAATGACGTTAGGTTATTATCTGTTCCTAGATCCTAAGTGGAATCTGTTTGCAACAATCTTACTAATGGCGGTATTAATGCTGCCATTTATGGCGATAGACAGTCCTGCTGTTGCCGCTTTTCTTGGGTTTGGGTTAAGTGCATCGGGTGCCGTGGCGGTGGCGGTTTTTGCTCTAATGCATATTTATCTTCCTGAAACTGAAGTAGAGCAAGTTACACCAGCGACGCCAGCGATGACCGAGGAGTTTCGGTGGTTCTCTGCGATGCGTGCCTCAATTATTGCCTTGCCCGTAGTGGTGTTTTTCTTCGTATTTCAAATATCAGAGGCATTACTGTCGATGATATTTATCGCCTTGCTATCATTGATGATTACGGGAGAAAAGTCGATAAAGCTTGGCGCTTTTTTATTGATCAGTAATGCAATAGGCGGCGTCATTGCCATTGGTGTGTTTGGTGTATTAGCACTGGTACCTGCAATGGCCTTTTATACACTGTGCATTAGCCTCATGGCCATTGTGTTCGGGAATAAAATGTCTAGCGAACCGACTAAAGCGCCAATATATAGCACGGCATTTAATACCGCGTTAGTACTGATTGGAACAACCATGATGAGCTCAGGCGTAATCGACGAAAAAATGTGGATTCGCCTTGGTTTGTTGCTCATTGTAGCGATATACATGGTTGTTGCTGCGTATTTCATTGAAACGAGAAACTGGCAAATATTAAAATTTAATGGGCAGATGATGAAGTAGGAACAAAATGCTTGGAAAAGGGTTCTGTTGCTCCTTTTTAGCGGAGTCGTCATTGGTGATACAGCGTTAGTGATCGCATCAGATAATGTGTTTTGAATTGTCGTAAAATGATAAGTAATAAATTCAGTGCCGAAATATGATACGCCAAGCTAGCAGAAGCTTGGCGTTTACTATTTAGGAGACTTGATTTTGACAAAAAAACTGATTTTTCTTACGACGCTTCTTGCGTCTGGGGGAGCTATTGCGAATAGCTCTGGTGGGAATGACGTGTATTTTAATACCAATATTGCGAGTCAATGTGGGGTAACGGTAGTGGATGAGAGCGGAACTATCGGTGAGTTCCATGGTGAAGATAGGGTATCTTCCGATGATGATCCCGCTTCCGCTGATATTATTAATAACGTGGTAGATTCAATTTCTGTATCAACAGTCGTAGATTATCAGGATGGGAAGTTACTAGATATTAACGGTGATCCGTTTTTTAATTGGACCATTGTTGATACTTCTCGCGACAAAATTATAGATACAGGCGATTTGACGAGTAATAGCTTCGAATTTGGCGTACCGCGGATTCAAAATGTTACTAATATTAAAATTTACGTCAATCAAAACGGTCTAGATGAACTGACAGCTGGTAGCCATACGGTACAGTTTTCTTTGAACGTAGTGTGTGCTGGGGCGAGTTAATGCCGGGTAAAGAGACAGGTGAATTATGGTCGTATTGTTTAGAGTACAAGATATAGAAGAACTATGGTTTCATATTGATCTCGCGACGTTTCTTCAAGTCAAACGAGTTTAATGGAATAAAGAGGGGACTTAAGAGTGCTACAGCCAGTCGTTAAGTCCCTTTTATGTTGAGTGAGGAGGGTGAGCTTTAGAAGGAGCACAATTAAAACATATATGCCCAGCCAATCATTGGGCCTTTTTGGGTCACATCTAATTCTACCGGACCGTTTGTACTGTCGGTCGTATTTTGAAGGTTTAGATATCGATAGCCGAACCAGAGGTTATTGTGCTTACTAAAACTATAGGTCCCGGCAAGATTGAGTCCTCGGTTTATATCGTTGTCACCAGCAATACCCGCATCCACTGTTAAGCTTAACCCCCAGTTGTTGCCAAAGTGATGGGCATACTTTAAGCCAATCAGCCAGTCGAATTGGTGGGAACTGGATGTGATGGTACCGTTTTTATCATTCCAAAATGGACGGTCACTGTTGGCACCTACTTTCACATCAATTTTACTGTAGACATGACGCACTCCAGTCAGTAGCACTAAACCATGCGTGACTTCATAACCCGCGAACACATCGTTCAACGACATGTGAGCACTCAGGTCAACATTGAAACTGGGAACGATAACCCCGGGCTGAGTATCCGTATCGTTTTTGACATGAAGATAATTTGCTCTAACGCCGAGTAGCCACCTGTCTTTTTGAGCATAGAAATCCCCCATTAAACCGAAGTTTAAGTTGCTAACAATGTTGTCAAAAGGGATGTCAATATCAATCTTGTCGTTTGCAGGACCCGTTGTGCCCGTTATACTCGGTGCCCATAACATCGGAAATACGACAAGAAACTCCCATTCTTCGTCTTTATCCGTTGCCATCAAAGGCGATGACGTGAGCAATGCTGCTACCACTATAGTTTGTCCTAAAAAACGCATTCCTATTCCTTTAAGTACGTTTATATTTCTATAATTGTGTGGGTATAACGTTTGTATCGATCTTTGCATCTCGCACGCTACTCTATCGTGCGGTTGTGATTCTGCACCGCAATTTGTGGCGCATTAATATTGTGTTTACGAAATTCATCAATCACACGTAAGGTAATATCCGTTTCGAAGAGTTTTTCATACGCGGTGTCTACAACATACGCTTTACAGGTGAGTTGTACCGCTAAGTAATTGTCAGTAATCGTTTGTTTGACTAATACCGTAACAGGTTTAGGCAAATGAATATAGCGACTAGACGACGCTGCTTCCTGAATTAAGTTACGTGCCATGACAATGTCTTCATTCATGCCAACGTAGAACGGAATGACGACTTGCATATCTAATGCACCATAGTTACCGCTGACCGTGACTTCGTTAAGAAATTTGTTGTTAGGGATGGTAATGATGTCATCGTTCAATGTCCGCATTCGAACCGAACGTAATCCAATGGTAGTAATATCCCCGTAGTTACCTTCAAATGTGACGCGGTCACCAACCTGAAAAGGGCGGTCAATCATAACGGTCAGCCCGGCGATGAAAGAAGCAGCAAGGTCTTTTAATGCAAAGCCTACAGACACTGCGAGTGTGCCACCAATGAGGGCAAGTATATGGTCATTAATTCGAAAACTCAGCATGAATACAACCAAGCCAGCGGTCATGTAGATAAAGAACTGCAAAAATGACTGCAGTTTTTGTAGCAACATCCGATATTGAACGAACTGCCCGCCAATACTCTCTACCATCGAATTCATAAATTTAATGAGTACCCAGGTGCCCATCATAATAAGAATGCTGAATATAACGCCAGACCAACGAATCAAATTGGTAAACTGGGTAATATTTTCGACAGATGCGATCGCTTCCTCAGCATTAACTGCACTAGAAAGTAGCAGTAGGGCGATAACGTATAGCCATTTATTCATAAGAGAAAGCCCTGTTATTTAACGAGTAAATGTTGACGGTCTAGAACATTAGTAATGTGTCTAAACCAGTGATCGGAGACCCGCGCTTTATCTTCAGCCCACTCAATATAACCTCGACTTTGAAAATAACGTAAGGTGCCAATGACTTCTGATATTGTCAGCTGTGTACAGTCGGAAAGGTCATCGGGTGACGCGGCTTCTAATTGCACAATAGAGCGCAGGATGGCAAGCATAGGTTTGGGCATTTTTTCTAACTCCTCTGATTCTGGAGCATGAAAAAGTCGCACAACAACATGACCGTTAGTTTTATCTCTTCTTAAAGATAACCTGAAAAAGCGTAATGCAACGGTTGGGTTACCATCGGAATAATGCCAAAGGATGCGATAGAAGCCTTGTCTCGCGCGTTCCTCTTCCGTTTCGCTGTCGTTGTCCCATTGTTTTGGTACCACGAGGCCATCAAAACTCAATGGATTCTCGATCTGTTGGTTTATACGCGTATCCAGTAACTGATGAATTTGTGTTTCGCTCCAGCGAGGTAGAAAGGCGACCCAGTCAAACAACAATCGCTCGCCCCGCGCTCGGTCTACAAAGCGCCAGCTCGCTTTCTCGATGGCAAAGACAGCGCGATGGTTTTTCTTTGAGCGGCGGAGCAGGTTAGTGAAGCGAATCAGGTCGTTGAGGCCGCCCACTTTGGGTTTTACTAACCTTTGGCAATTATCAATCGCAATAAGATATGGGATCTCGCTCTTACGCAAAAGCGTGAGTATCTTCACCTCGCTAGTCTCAGGCTCTAACCCCAAACTGATGGCCAGTTCAACCAATAACTCGCTGTAACCTGCCAATGGACAATTGATATAGATGGGTTCAGCATTTTTGGTTTTACCTAATAATTGCTGAAGCAAGCGAGTCGCACCTACACCACGTTCGCCTGTAATGACACAAATGGCTGGATTGTCGGTGAGCAAATATTGCGACAGTTGTTTTATTTCATTCTTGGCGTAATCCACTAGCGGGCTTTCTTCATTACCTGGAAGAATATACTTAAAAGCGTCGTCACCGCGGACTCGAACTAAACTATGGTCGCCTTTACTGCCTGTTTGTTTGGCCACTTCAATTTTGAATAGATAGGTCAATGCTTGATTAAAAAAGGTATTTCTTGATAGTAACCCAATGGAACGATTCTTTAAGTGGTGAAAAGTTAGCCAAATCGTCGCAATAGTAGTGGCAATAATACCCAAGAAGAACGTGTCTTTTTTTCTTGATGCCCAAACGACAATGAGTGGTTTCTCTGTAACACGTTCTAATGATTGAAAGACGGTGGGCTTCCACATCATCAAGACGGTCACGGTAATAAATGCAAACCAAAATGAAAATAAGCTGTATATCCAGTAATAAATGGTGCCTTTACCTAGTGTCTCAGAAGAAATTTGCAGTACCACGCCGGCCAAAATAAAACTCCAGACATAACGGCGTATGGTTGAGAGCCGTAATGCAACGATAACCGGGCTGGAAGCCATACTATTGCGATGAGCAAACTCCAAAATAAAGCTAATGGCAATGGATCCACCGAGTACCCACCACGTAAAAATCTCCAGATAAATGAGATGCTCGAGCGCATCTATGCTACTTAACACTCGTAGAGAGAGTGTGAGCGCAATTAACCAAGCAATTGCACGACTCGCTCGACCGATGTACCAAATGATGCGAACCCAAATAGGGGGCTTAGACATGTTGGATGCAACGTGCTGCTTAAACTGCTCAAACAAACGTTTCTGATTGGCTAGCCACCACATTAATAATGAGTAGATAAAAAAGACTTTGAGTGCTGCCCAGATAACAGGAATTGGCGATATAAAAATTTCTTTTACGAGTGTTTTAATGCTGATGAATTGCAAAAAAACAAAGTACTCTGCGTTTAACGTAGTGAGCTTGAGCTCTTGCTTAAATTGAGTCACGCCATCAGGACCGAACCCAGTCAGTTGTTCTCTAGTACGAGAGGATGCTAAGTCGAGTAAGCGTTGCTTACTAAGACTCAAACTTCCCAGCGTCAAATAGTGATTCTGAACGCTTAACCAGCGTTCGTCTTTTTCTGTCGACGCGTGGCGGTAGTCCTTCAAAGATGATTCAAACGCACGAATTTCATCATCTTGCAGTTCTAATGTTACTGACAACAACCGTCGAACTTTAGCTTGCTCAGAGGGTGTTAAGAATAATGGGTTAGAAAATGCAGCGACTTCCTTCTCCATATCAACCGCGGTTTGAGATAGAGCAGGGAGAGTCTCATCTTGAAATTCCCACTTAGCTATTGCGTGAGAACAAAAAAGAGACATAAGTAACGATAGTGTAATGATGAGCTTTTTCATGATTCTGCACACTGCCTGTAACTGACTGTATAAATAGGTATTGTCATAGTTATATAGTGTAGTTACCGTAATCGCACTTCGCCCATTTTGGCAGTAGAAAATTGAAAATGCCGAGAATATGTATTAGAAATGAATAGTTCGTGGCCACTTTGTCAGTAAAAGCTTTAACTTTACCGAAAAAAGCTAAGGGCGACGCCACTTTGTTACTTGCAACCTAGGCAAACTCCCTGTACGGTTGCGCAGTTTTGTTCACTTTCAAAGGTATTGCTTGTGCTTTCAACCGCTAACATCACTCAACAGTTCGGCGCTAAACCACTGTTTGAAAATATTTCTGTCAAATTTGGTGACGGTAACCGTTATGGCCTAATTGGTGCAAACGGCTGTGGTAAATCCACATTTATGAAAATTCTAAGCGGTGAGCTTGAGCAATCTGGCGGGACGGTATCTTGCGATCCTAACGAACGAGTGGCAAAGCTGAACCAAGACCAATTTGCTTATGAAGCATTCTCTGTTATTGATACCGTTATCATGGGTCATAAAGAGCTATGGGAAATAAAGAAAGAACGTGACCGCATCTACTCTTTAGCAGAGATGAGCGAAGAAGATGGCATGAAAGTGGCCGATCTTGAGGTTGAGTTTGCAGAACTTGATGGCTACATGGCGGAATCTAAAGCAGGTGAATTATTACTGGCTGTTGGTATCCCTCTTGATCAACACTATGGCCTAATGAGCGAAGTCGCTCCAGGCTGGAAACTTCGTGTTCTATTGGCTCAAGTTTTATTTGCTGACCCGCATATCATGCTACTTGACGAACCAACGAACAACTTGGATATGGATACTATCCGTTGGTTGGAGCAAACGCTAAACCAGCGCAACTGTACCATGATCATTATCTCGCACGACCGTCACTTCTTAAACAGTGTCTGTACGCACATGGCTGATCTAGATTACGGTGAGTTACGACTTTACCCTGGTAATTACGATGAGTACATGTTTGCTGCGACTCAAGCTCGTGAGCGTCTATTGTCGGATAACGCAAAGAAAAAAGCGCAAATTGCGGAGCTTCAAACGTTCGTTTCTCGATTTTCTGCTAACGCTTCAAAAGCAAAACAAGCGACGTCTCGTGCTAAGCAAATTGACAAGATTCAGCTGGATGAAGTGAAAGCGTCTAGCCGTCAAAACCCATTCATTCGCTTTGAACAAGAGAAAGAACTATTCCGTAACGCGCTGATTGTTGAAGAACTGTCTAACGGCTTTGATGACGGTATGCTTTGGTCTGACTTCAATGCGATTTTTGAAGTCGGTGAGCGCGTTGCGATTATTGGCGAGAATGGTGTGGGTAAAACAACATTACTTAACACGCTTGCAGGCGCATTAGAGCAAAAATCAGGCACGTACAAATGGTCGGAAAACTCTAACATTGGTTACTACGCTCAAGATCATGCGCATGATTTCGCGGAAGACCTCAATCTAACAGATTGGATGGGGCAATGGCGTCAAGAAGGCGATGATGAGCAAGTGGTTCGTAGCTTCTTAGGTCGTATGCTATTTAGCCAAGATGACATTAAAAAATCAGTGAAAGTTCTGTCTGGTGGTGAGCAAGGTCGTATGCTTCTAGGCAAATTAATGATGCATAAGCCAAACATGTTGTTGATGGATGAACCAACAAACCACATGGACATGGAGTCGATTGAATCCTTAAACTTGGCGCTTGAGAACTACAAAGGCACATTGTTGTTCGTATCACACGACAGACAATTCGTATCATCTTTGGCGACGCGTATTCTTGAAATTAAAGATAACAAGATCAATGATTTCAAAGGTACGTACGAAGAATTCCTAAAAATGCGCGGTGACGCGTAAACTTGAGAGTGTTTATCGATACTTAGACGTTTAAAAACACTGAGTACCGTCGACCAATCAAAAGCAAAAAGGCAGCCCATATATATATGGGCTGCCTTTTTTACAACGTTAGGTTTAACCAGAGGGGCTACTTCGGCAGTTTAGTGCGGTATGAAGATTCGGATCGCGTTAGCAAAGATCTTATAATCGAACGCCTAAGTTCCGACGCATAAGTTCTAACGTCTAAGCTGTAAGGTATCATTTTTAAGGTATCAGTTACTTTGCACCCTTCACATCAAAATCGATCTTGTCGCTACCAGTGAATACTTGGAAACGCAGTCCTTTGGCTCTTGCAATGGTGGTAATGCCAAACTGTTTGGCTAGGTCTAATCCCATCTGTGTCACACCAGAGCGAGATAAAAGCACCGAGATCCCCATTTGCGCGACTTTAATAACCATTTCTGATGTGAGTCGTCCTGTGGTGTAAAAAATTTTATCATCGCCGGTTTCTTCGTTAAGCCACATTTCGCCCGCTAACGTATCAACCGCATTGTGACGGCCCACATCTTCGACGAATGACAGAACTTGGTTATTTTGACAAATAGCACATCCATGCACAGCGCCCGCCTTTTTATACGTATCATTAAAGTGGGTGAGCGCTTCGAGTGTGGCATAAATTTGTGATTGTTTTAATGGCGTTTGCGGAACCTGATAACCATCAAGTTGCTTCATGACGTTGCCATACATCGTGCCTTGCCCACAACCAGAGGTAACGGTTTTTTTCTTTAGTGCTTCATCGAGAAAGTCGGTATTTTCTTTAGTAATCACTGCTGCAGAATGGGTTTCCCAATCGATAATGAGTGACTCGATGGCGTTAGGATCAGACAAGAAGCCCTGATTTTTCAGGTAACCTAGTACTAAAGAGTCGGGTCTAGAACCTAGAGTCATTAACGTGACGATTTCTTTCCAATTAAGCATCACGGTAAGCGGACGTTCGCAGGCGATTTGCTTGACCAGCTTTTCACCATATTCGTCAACGACTTCAACTTCCATGGTTTGCAAAGGATTTTCGCTTGTTCTAATAATATTTGGCTTTACCACGCAATATGTCCTTTTGTTCGACTGTAGTAGCGGTTAAGAAGAGCAACCAACTCAACCTATTGGCTTGATTATTGCTTCGTAATCAGTAATTAGCAACTCAGTTAATGATAAAAGCAAATTAAATGCCAATGACTGACACGATGACATAATAAGTTATTGAATGGTCATAAGGTATAGTAAATCACCAGTCTTCACCGTTGTATGTAAACCAATCCAAGAAGAGATTTCGATGTTACCGAAAAAAAATGACGATCAATGGCCACTACAAATTGATGTTGTTGCCACAGAAAAACAAGTCGGTCGCTGGATGACCACCCAACGAGAACTTAATGGATTTGGTCTTTCTGATATTGATGTCAGCCGACCTTATTCCTTGTTAGAGCTGTATAAAGATGAACGCACTGACTATCGTTTTAACCTAAGTTCTCAATCACCAAAATTGTTTGTTGTCTTCGATAATCATGACGAGTCGGATGTGACGCCTATTCTGGTTACTGCCTCTCAAGGGGTGGCAGGATCGTTCATGGATGGAGATTACTTAGTCCTGTCCAATGATATGCCGTTACCAATACAAGCTTGGATGGAAGCGTTCATAGGTCGGCACGGGGAATTACTAGAAGTGCGCCGTAAAAAGCGTAAAGGTGCGGGGCGTTCAAGTGAAAAATAGTTTCCTTTCCCGTTGGTCTCAACGAAAGTTAGACGCAGATAAAGATATCACATCTACGCCAACCCATTTAGAACAACAAAACGATGACGATCAAATACTTGCTGATAAACAATTAGTCAGAGATGACTCTGAACGTAATGGGTCTGAACGTAATAGTTTTGAAAATGATCGTTCCATAGATGCAAACACAGCGCCTGCGCATCTACAAGATGACAACGACCCAAAACCTAGTCAGGCGATGGTGGAAAATACCGACGCACTCGACACTGAAAATCAAGATGCTAGTCAGACAAGTGATGAATCTGAAGGGGAGGTCGAGGACATACCGGTTGAGTCACTTACCATGTCGGAATTAATGACCAAAACCGGTCTCGACAAAGCAGCAAAAAAAGCCGCGCTGCGTAAGATGTTTCTTAGCCCTGAATTTAATGTTGTCGATCGACTTAATGATTATGATCATGACTATGCTGCAGTTAAGCCGCTTGCCGCGGGTGTTGCTGAAACGCTGAGAGAATGGGTGAATAAGGTAGAAGAGCTTGAGAGTGACCCCACTAACCCTGAAAGCGCAGGGGAGAATAAAGACGATAATGTGGTCGCGCTCGATGATGAAAATGTCAGTGACGAACAAGGGGCAAAACGAGAGGATGCCCTTGAAGCGGAACACGATAACGACGCAGAGGATGAGCTTCAGCAAACGAAATCAGAAAACGTAACAGATGTTGATACGAGCTCATGTGCTTCTAATGTTAATGTGAAATAAAGGTTGAAACTCGTGAAGGTGGGTGCGCGGCTAAAGACTAACCGTTTGATTGAGACAATATTTACCACACAAAAGATAGGTACATTTTGTCTTAGTGATAACATCGTATAACTAAGACAAATTGTCTCACTCTGATAAATCGAACCAATAAACAGTGCTAAATGAATCGATTTATCCTGCTCACTGGAGCGAAATACTGAGTCATTTAGCCATATTTGTCCATTTTCCGGCAAATCCGCTTTAAAATAGTGAGTAGTTTTAGTTGGAACAATAATTGCAATTTGTATCAACAGTGACGATTTAACGTCAAAGCGATGAGGCAAAGACCTCTGCACTGGAAGATGCAATGATAAAAAAATTATTAGAAGAATCGACAACTGAAAACGGGCTGGCTCGCCTTTATGCGTTTGAAAATACCGTAGAACTTGCCAATCTCATTCCTCCTACTGTTAGCTATGAAAGCCAAGGCGATACGTTGATTGTCGGACCGACGGCGATTATAACGAGCACAGCAGAGCAGCTCACGGCGATGCATTCACTTACGCTGCTGTCGACCGACGGCGTAACAAGTGACAAGTACCCAAATTTATATTTTGCGGACAGCGTTGAGATTTCCGGTTTCCTGGGCACATTTACCGTTAACGTTCAAAATCATGCGCAAACTATCAACCTTGCGGAAGTATCAGTAGGGCGAGATTGTTTTGATGTTGTGTTGGACCATACCCTTAACGGCTGCATGTCTGAGCAAGTCCCTGTTCCCGGTTTCTATCCGGTTGGAAGAGGCTATCCTTCTCTAGCTGAGGCTTTAGAGGTTATCCCAACACTAATGGGAACCTTTGATAAGCCGAAGTACTTCCGTTTGGATACCGACTTGTGTGCACACAGTTCGCGCGGTGTTAAAGGGTGTGAACGCTGTGTCGATGCGTGTCCTGCTGGTGCGTTATCAAGTGAAGGCAACGATAAGATTGGTCATAAAATTGAGATCAATCCGTATCTGTGTCAAGGCGTAGGAACGTGTGCCACGGCTTGTCCAACAGAAGCGATTCATTACGCACTCCCAACACCGAAAGAAACGCAAAAGTTCATAGAGCGAACGTTAGCGAATTATCACAATAAAGGTGGTAAAGACGCCATTATTCTTGTTTGTAGTTCCAGACACGAGACTTATAACGTCATGGCACTGAGAGCGTTACCCGACAATGTTATCCCCGTCGTTGTGGAAGAGTTACCTTCGGTGGGAATTGACACTTGGTTCGCTGCACTGGTTAACGGCGCGACGCAAGTGTTGTTTGCAGCCAGTCGTCATATGCCCGAAACCATTCAAACCGTGCTTAATCGTGAAGTGGGTATGGCACAGTTATTACTCGAGAATCTAGGGCTCGCTCGAGAAACCATTGATGTCTTATATCTAGAATCGCTGCGCGAAGGATTGCCAACATTAGTGACCACGTCACTTGGTGTGAATGTTGGCGATGTGCAAGGTGATAAACGACAACGCCTTTACACCTCTCTTGACGCGTTGGCCTCTCAACGCTCCGTCATTGAAACCATCCAAGTGCTTCCTTCTACTGCGCCATTTGGCACGGTGAATTGTGAGACGGATAAATGCACATTGTGTATGGCGTGTGTTGCGGTTTGCCCAACGAAAGCGCTGCATAATACTGGCGATAGACCTGCTCTTGATTTTATTGAGCAAGACTGTGTGCAATGCGGAATGTGCGAAAAGGCTTGTCCTGAATCGGCTTTATCTCTCTCTCAACAGGTCAACTGGGATCAAGAATCTCGTCAAAATGTTGTTGCCCTGCATGAAGAAAAGGCCGCTGAATGTTTACGTTGTGGGAAGCCATTTGCACCGCAATCTATGATTACTATGCTGCAAAATAAGTTACGCGGTCACTCTCATTTTTCTGACGACATGTCCTTGCGCCGTATCGCTATGTGCGAAGACTGCCGAGTCGTGGATGTATTTGAATCAATGGCTGAAAACCCAGAACAACAATTAAAAATTTAGGAGTCGATGTTGATGGAAGAGCAACATGATGAAATGCGCAGCGACATTTATCTCTTGATTTCGACGCTGTGTCGCCAAGCGCCAGATAGAGACCTATTGGAGTTTTTAGCTCACCTTGAAATTGAAAGTGGCATCAATCAAATGACGTCGGCATGGCAGGACTTATCTGCCGCTGCCAAAGTAGCACAGGTCAGCGCACTTGAAGATGAGTATCAAGATTTGTTTATTGGTATTGGTAAGGGTGAAATTGTGCCGTTTGCGTCTTGGCATCTAACAGGCTCGTTAATGGAGAAGCCACTCGCGGCCGTAAGGCAATCACTAACGCAATTAGGGTTAGAACGAGAGGAAGGTGTCAAGGAGCCGGAAGATCATATTGCCGCGATAAGTGAAGTGATGGCGGCGTTAATTGAACAACAGAGTGAACCTGAAGCAAAGGCATTTTTTAACCAACACCTTGCTACGTGGTATGGCGCGCTTTGTCGCCAAATGGAATCAGCATCCAGTGCTCAGTTTTATAAGGATGTCGCGGTATTGATGGCGGCGTTTTTCGACGTAGAGCAGGTGAGGTATGCAACCAGTCCGGTGTCTACCAAAGCAAAAATGAAAATTGATGTAAAGAACATTACCACTAAGTAATGACCGTTTAATCGTTAGTCAGTTAGGCGTGAGACTTAACTTAACTATTCAGCTTACTAGAGATATCTGTACTTATTAAGTACAAGGCATCCACTCAGGGAGCAAACTATGAGCAAGCAAAACAAGCAAGATGAACAGAGCACGTGCAATGAAAGCCGACGTAACCTATTAAAAGGATTGACGACGGCGGCAGTTGCGGGTGCCGTTATTACTGGCACTACCCATGCAGCAAGCAGTGGTGTCACTGATACACCGTTGGACGAAAGTACCAAGAAAACGGGATATCGTGAAACGCAACACGTGAAAGATTACTACGACACACTTTAAGGAGCGAACCAATGAAACTGACAAAGCGCTCCAATACTGTGAGCAAAAATGAAAACAAGCTTGGCATCAGTCGCCGAACGTTTATGCGTAGCTCTACGCTTGCGGCAGGTGGTGCCGTCGCCGGAGCGTATGTCTTCGCGCCAGGGATGATTAAAAAAGCGCAAGCTCAATCGGTTGATCCTGAAGCGAAAACCGAGATAAAACGTACAATATGTTCACACTGCTCGGTCGGGTGTGGTGTGTACGCTGAAGTTCAAAATGGTGTGTGGACGGGTCAAGAACCGGCATTCGACCACCCATTTAATGCTGGTGGGCACTGTGCTAAGGGCGCAGCTTTACGTGAGCATGGCCATGGTGAGCGACGTCTAAAATACCCGATGAAGCTTGAAGGCGGAAAATGGAAGAAGCTGACGTGGGATGAAGCCATCGAAGAGATTGGCAGCAAAGTCTTAGAAATCCGCGAAGAATCAGGCCCTGATTCTGTGTATTGGCTGGGCAGTGCTAAGCACAACAATGAACAAGCGTATATGTTCAGAAAAATGGCGTCTCTATGGGGCACAAACAACGTCGATCACCAAGCGCGTATTTGTCACTCCACCACTGTATCAGGTGTAGCAAACACTTGGGGTTATGGCGCGATGACCAATTCTTTCAATGACATGCATAACTGTAAGTCTATGCTATTCATTGGCTCAAACCCTGCCGAAGCACACCCTGTTGCCATGCAGCATATCCTGATAGCCAAAGAGAAAAACGGTTGTAAGATTGTTGTTGCGGATCCAAGACGTACGCGTACAGCAGCGAAGTCAGATCATTATTGTTCGTTAAGACCCGGTACGGATGTTGCGTTTATCTGGGGCTTGCTATGGCACATTTTTGCGAATAAATGGGAAGACCAGGAATTTATTCGCCAACGTGTGTATGGCATGGATGAGATTCGACAAGAGGTTGCCAAGTGGACACCAGAAGAGGTTGAGCGCGTGACTGGTGTAAGCGAAGCCGACGTATACAAAGCCGCCAAACTACTGTCTGACAATCGTCCGGGTAGTATTATTTGGTGTATGGGCGGTACTCAGCACACTACCGGTAACAACAATACGCGTGCTTACTGTGTACTTGAACTTGCACTAGGTAATATAGGTAAGTCTGGTGGCGGGGCGAATATTTTCCGTGGTCACGACAACGTACAAGGCGCGACTGACCTTGGCGTCCTTTCTCATACGCTTCCTGGTTACTATGGCTTAGCGGATGGATCATGGAAGCACTGGGCGAAAGTCTGGGATGTGGATTACGAGTGGATCAAAGGACGATTTGATCCAAACGAGTATCGCGGTAAAAAGCCAATGAATAACATGGGCATTCCTGTGTCGCGTTGGATTGATGGCGTACTTGAAAATAAAGAAAACATTGAACAGAACGATAACATTCGCGCCATGTTCTATTGGGGGCATGCGGTTAACTCGCAAACCCGTGGCGTCGAAATGAGAAAAGCGATGTCAAAACTCGACATGATGGTGATTGTCGACCCATACCCAACACATGCAGCGGTAATGAACGACCGTACTGACGGTGTGTATTTATTACCAGCAACCACTCAGTTTGAAACTTACGGTTCCGTTACGGCTTCAAATCGCTCGCTTCAATGGCGCGATAAAGTCATCGAGCCACTGTTTGACTCGAAACCTGATCACGAAATCATGTATCTGCTGACTAAAAAATTAGGGTTTGCGGATCAGTTATTTAAAAACGTTAAAGTTGAAAATAACCAGCCGGTGATTGAAGACATTACACGCGAGTTTAATAAAGGTATGTGGACGATTGGTTACACAGGCCAAAGCCCTGAACGACTCAAAGCTCACCAGCAAAACTGGCATATTTTCAATAAAACAACATTGGAAGCCGAGGGCGGTGTCGCCAACGGCGAAACCTATGGCTTACCATGGCCGTGTTGGGGTACGCCAGAAATGAAGCACCCGGGTACTCATATTCTTTACGATACATCAAAACCGGTTGCATTGGGTGGGGGTAACTTCCGTGCTCGATTTGGTGTGGAATTTGAAGGCGATAGCTTGCTGGCTGAAGACAGTTATTCTTTGGGTTGTGAAATTGAAGATGGTTACCCAGAGTTTACCGATAAGCTGATTAAACAGCTTGGTTGGTGGGGGGATTTAACGCCGGAAGAGCAAGCCGCTGCCGAAGGTAAAAACTGGAAAACTGACTTATCGGGTGGTATCCAGCGTGTTGCGGTACTTCACGGATGTATGCCATTTGGTAATGCCAAAGCCCGTGCGATTGTGTGGACGTTCCCAGATCGAGTTCCTCTGCACCGAGAACCTCTGTATACGCCACGTCGAGATTTAGTGGCTGACTACCCAACGTGGGATGACAGTGAGTCTATCTACCGTCTACCAACCTTGTATAAGTCTATCCAAGACCAAGATAAGTCGGGGGAGTATCCGATTGTGTTGACATCTGGACGCTTGGTTGAATATGAAGGTGGGGGTGAAGAGACGCGTTCTAACCCGTGGCTTGCGGAGCTGCAGCGTGAAATGTTTGTTGAAGTGAACCCGAAAGACGCCAATGACATCGGATTTAAAGATGGTGACATGGTGTGGGTTGAAGGCGCGGAAAAAGGGAGAATTAAAGTTAAAGCCATGGTGACGCGACGTGTTAAACCAGGGTTAGCGTTTCTTCCTTTCCACTTTGGCGGTAAGTTCCAGGGTGAAGATCTTCGTTCTAAATACCCTAAGGGAAGCGATCCCTATGTCATAGGTGAGGCCGCGAATACGGCCACCACTTATGGCTATGATCCGGTGACGCAAATGCAAGAAACAAAAGTCACTCTCTGTAATATCAAGAAAGCGTAAGGAGTCATAACATGGCTAGAATGAAATTCCTTTGTGACACCAAGCGTTGTATTGACTGTAACGGATGTGTCACGGCATGTAAAAATGAAAATGATGAGGCGCTCGAATGGGGTATTCAACGTCGTCGAGTGGTCACGTTAAATGATGGTGAACCGGGTGAAAACTCCATTTCGGTGGCTTGTATGCACTGTACCGATGCACCTTGTATGGCGGTGTGCCCTGCAGACTGCTTCGAGCATACAGAAGACGGCATCGTGCTTCACAATAAAGATCTCTGTATTGGCTGTGGTTACTGTCTGTTTGCCTGTCCGTTTGGTGCGCCACAGTTTCCCAAGCAAGCTTCATTTGGTGAACGTGGCAAAATGGATAAGTGTACGTTCTGTGCTGGCGGGCCTGAAACGGAAGACAATTCCGAAGAAGAACGAGCTAAGTACGGTGCCAACCGTATTGCAGAAGGCAAACTGCCTATGTGTGCTTCACTATGTTCAACCAAAGCACTGCTGGCTGGAGATGCGGAAAAAGTCTCTGACATATTCCGTCAACGCGTAGTTGAGCGTGGCGCAAAAAATGCGGGTTGGAGCGACGGGCACGATCTGTCTTACGATGCAACTAAGAGCTAATGGAGACTCGTATGCTAAGTACGCTTAGAAACCAAGCTCTTGCAATGCTGCCAGTATTGGCAGCATTACTGCTAATGTTGTCGTTTGGAGTAAGAGCAGAAGAGAGCAAAAATGACAAAGTAGTGCAAAGTGAAATGGTCCAGTTAGCCGGTGCTGATTATTGGCGTGCCGTTAAAGATGGGGTGGAAGGCACCACCACGTCGGCATCTCCTGAGCATGGCGTACTGATAAGCACACCAGGTGAAACCTGGTTTGTTTTGAAAGAAAAGTGGATGTCACCTGCTGCTGCAGTTGCAATCTTTGGCAGTATCTCGATGGTAGTACTGATGTACTTTATCGTTGGGCCACTGAAATTGAGTGCGGCGCGAACGGGGAAAAAGGTCAAGCGCTGGTCGAGAATGGACCGTGCGCTCCACTGGAGCATGGCGTTTACTTTTCTCACTCTTGCATTTAGTGGCTTAATGCTGGTGTACGGTAAGCACTTTATGAAACCGTATGTGCCGACAGAGTTATGGGGTTGGACGATTTATATTGCCAAGCAATACCATAACTATATGGGTCCATTGTTTTTCATTCTACTTTTCGCTGTTTTATTTAAGTGGTGGAGAAAGTCTATCTTTAATAAGACGGACGTACAGTGGTTTATGAAGCTTGGTGGTATGGTTGGTAAGCATAAAGGAACGCACCCATCTGCGGGCTTCTCTAATGGTGGTGAAAAAGCGATTTACTGGTTACTTATCTGTTTTGGCGCCATTGCCGCTGTGAGTGGATTGATCTTAGACTTCCCAATTTTCGGGCAAACTCGACGTGATATGGAACTATCAAATTTAGTGCACATGTTCTCTGCGCTTATTTTAATTTGTGGTTTTGTGTTCCATATCTATATTGGCCTCTTTGGCATGGAAGGCGCGTTAGAAGGAATGGTCACTGGCGAAGTCGATGAAACATGGGCAAAAGAGCATCACGATTTGTGGTTTGAGGAAGTGAAAAACTCAGAGAGTGACCCAGAAGAGTCGGCGACGAATTCTCGTGCGAGCTCTGCGACAACTCAATCTGACAGTAAGCTGACTTAAGGGAGTATCGACTATTATGCAGCAACAACATAAAGGCATTTGGGTTGCGTACATCTTAAGCCTCTTTACGCCTTTTACTTTGCTTATTTCTGGCGTTATTGCCATTGTTTACGCAGGGTATAGGTTGGATAAAGGGGAAGACACTGATGTCGTCAACTCACATTATTACGGATTAATAAGAACGTTTTTTCTAAACTTAACCTTCTTTGTCGTATTAATTGTCACCGTTGCCACCTCGAATGGATTGCTGAAAGGCGTGACTCATTATTGGTATAAAGCGACGTGGCTTGATCAAATAGCCAACGTGATTCCATATATTGGAATGGTGTTTGCCGCGATTGCTATTCTAGTGTGGATAGTTCGAATGTTTAAAGGAATGGATATGCTAAAGCGTAATATTCCCATGACGTTTGATAAAGGTCCTCAACTGATCGATACAACGCAATAAACGCAGCG
Organism: Vibrio qingdaonensis; assembly: GCF_026191675.1. Classification (GTDB taxonomy): domain Bacteria; phylum Pseudomonadota; class Gammaproteobacteria; order Enterobacterales; family Vibrionaceae; genus Vibrio; species Vibrio qingdaonensis. Next base: position 36,266 of record NZ_JAKRRY010000040.1, read on the forward strand.
ACTCTAGATTAGAAAAGAACAAATCCCATGTTTCGAAAGCAACATGGGATTTTTTTGCTCTATCCATACCTATACCTGCCAATGTGTTTAGCATGCCTCTAAGACAACGCGTCACCAATCAATTAACCGATCAATCAACCAATTAATTAACTGATTTGCTACATTGTAGTGCGCACGAATTTGGTGCTTATCACTAATATGGTGCAAATTATTATCATTTGATGAGTGGCTTAAAAAATAAGTTTCTTTTAATGATCATTTAAATCATAAGGTTATATTGCATTGGTTTGAGGGTGACTTTTGGAACGGTTCTTGCTGATATCACACCATGTAAATTTTAAGCACCAATATGGTGTGATGAAAATGTTATGAAGCACAGTAATGATGCTTTACATGGGAATATGGTTTAAAGGAGTAATAGATACATGACCCCTTCGGTAGAACAGGTACATGGCGCAGTACAAACGCTCACACAAAGCTCTGATACGCTCTTCTTATTACTAGGAGCGATTATGGTGTTTTTAATGCACGCAGGCTTTGCTTTTCTTGAAGTAGGAACCGTGAGGAATAAGAACCAAGTTAATGCGTTAGTGAAAATACTTGCTGATTTTGGTGTTTCAGCCATTGCTTATTTCTTTATAGGGTATTGGGTTGCTTATGGCGGTACATTTTTCGCTGATGCGGAAACGCTATCGCAAGGAAATGGCTATGAGTTAGTTAAGTTCTTCTTCTTATTAACATTTGCAGCGGCGATACCAGCAATAGTTTCCGGAGGCATCGCGGAACGCGCTCGATTTTATCCAATACTTTTAGCGACATTTTTTACCGTTGGTTTAGTGTACCCATTTTTTGAAGGTATGATTTGGAACGGAAATTTTGGGTTTCAAGGGTGGCTTGAAGCAACATTTGGCGCTGGGTTCCATGACTTCGCTGGCTCGGTTGTGGTGCACGGTGTTGGTGGTTGGATAGCGTTAGTTGCGGTTATCTTTCTAGGTATGAGGAGAGGGCGTATTAGAGCGGGGAAACACACTAACTTTGCTCCTTCTAATATTCCGTTCTTAGCCTTAGGTGCGTGGATACTCAGCGTAGGGTGGTTTGGCTTCAATGTTATGTCAGCACAAGCGTTAGAAGGCATCAGTGGGCTTGTGGCCATGAACTCTTTAATGGCGATGGTTGGAGGAATTTTGGCTGCACTTATCGTCGGTAAAAACGATCCTGGTTTTATTCATAATGGTCCGTTAGCGGGTCTTGTTGCAATTTGTGCTGGCTCGGATCTTATGCACCCAATCGGTGCTCTGATCACCGGTTCAATTGCTGGTGCTCTGTTTGTTTGGGTATTTACCTATCTACAGAATAAAACAAAAATTGACGATGTATTGGGTGTATGGCCATTACATGGTTTATGTGGTGCTTGGGGGGGGATTGCTGCAGGTATCTTTGGTCAAAGTGCGCTAGGTGGACTAGGGGGCGTGAGCTTTGTCTCGCAATTGGTTGGTACGTTTGCTGGAATTGCTATTGCACTTGTCGGTGCGTTGATTGTTTATGGTGTATTAGACAAGCTTACGGGTTTAAGGCTATCTGAAGAAGATGAGTTTAACGGCGCAGACTTGGCTATTCATAAGATTTCGTCAACCAGTGACGATTAGATAACTGAGTTACACAGGCAATTACTATAAAAAGAGGTGTCGATAGATGCCTCTTTTGCGATCTCCCGCCCAGTGTACATGTGCGTTAGAATTTTCTGCGTAAAACTCATAAATAATGCTTTTAAATCAATGGCATTAGACTATGGTCTAAGGGGCAAAACTAGGGGGACTGAAGTAATCCATGTTATTCTTGTGGTATAGATTACGTCAGAACAAGGATGGTTATGAACTTCCCCTATAAAAATATTGTGATATTAACGGGTGCAGGCATCTCAGCTGAATCGGGAATACAAACATTTCGGACGCAGGATGGACTATGGGAAAACCACAGAATAGAAGATGTGGCTACGCCGGAAGGCTTTGCTCGCGACCCGGATTTAGTTCAAACCTTCTATAACCAAAGGCGTAAAAAACTTCAGTTACCTAGCATCCTTCCCAATGCTGCTCACATAGCTTTAGGCCAACTTGAACGCGATCTTCATGGTTCCGTTACCGTCATTACTCAAAATATCGATAATCTTCACGAGCGTGGTGGAAGTGATAATGTTATTCATATGCATGGTGAACTTCTGAAGGCGCGCTGTTCAGAATCAGGGCAAGTAATAGACATGAAAGACGATGTGATGACTGGAGATTTGTGCCATTGCTGTCAATTACCCAGCCAGATTCGCCCACATATTGTTTGGTTTGGCGAGATGCCTTTAAAAATGGGCGATATCTATTCAGCATTAGAGGCCGCTGACCTGTTCATTTCTATTGGTACTTCCGGTGTCGTATACCCAGCCGCCGGGTTTGTGCACGATGCAAAAATGCACGGCGCTCATACTATTGAAATTAATCTTGAACCAAGTGCCGTTCAAAGTGAATTTGAAGAAAAGCGGTATGGTAAAGCCAGTCAAGAGGTACCAAAACTCGTTAGGGAGCTTCTTGCCTTGCAAACTCAAGATCACGAGACGTCATCGTAAACCCCTGCAATAGGATTCCGATACATTATTGAAGCGGTGGGAACAGATAGAAAAAGCGCTCACTTTCGAGAGCTTTTAATTAGAAGTAATAAGGGAAATAAGCAGGCTTATTTCCCTTATTCGTGTTATCTAAGCTTAATTATCAACTTTAAGCTTTTGGAAGTATTCTTCGTAAAGCGCACCTGCTTCACCGACTTCATCTTGCCACGTACCTGAATCCATCACCTCTTGTGGTGGGAAGACATTTTTGTCTTCGGCGAACTCTTTTGGTAGCAGTGGGTAAGCGGTTTTAACCGGTGTAGGGTAACCAATTTCTAATGCGATTTTCGCCGCATTTTCTGGGCGAAGTAGGAAGTCTATCATCTTATGAGCGGCTTCAATATTCTTCGCGCCTGATGGAATTGCTAGGCTATCCATCCAAAAAATCGTGCCTTTTTCAGGCCAAACGATTTCAATCGATGCCCCTTCTTGGCGAGCCATATAAGCGGAGCCATTCCAAAGCATACCCAGTGATACCTCACCAGCTAAATATGGGTTAGCAGGGAAGTCAGAGTTAAATACCAACACATTCGGAACAAGCTTACGCAGTTCTTCGTAAGCGGCTTTGATTTCTTCTGGATTTGTCGTGTTTGGAGAATAACCCAGCTTTGTTAACGCAATATGGAAGACTTCACGAGAGTCATCCATCATCATCAACTGACCTTCCCATTTCTGGTCCCACAAATCGTCCCAGCTTTTAACGGCCGACTTATCAAGCATGTCAGTATTGACGCCAATGCCTGTTGCGCCCCAAATGTAAGGGATAGAAAAGTTATTATCAGGGTCAAAAGGTTTGTCTAAGTAGTTGGCATCAAGATCTTGAAAGTGCGATAGCTGTTCTTTATCTATTTGTTGCAGCATGCCTTCTTTACGCATCTTTGAAACGAAATACGTTGAAGGAACCACTAAATCATAACCTGAGCCTTGAGTTTTTAACTTAGCATACATGCTTTCGTTAGACTCGTAGGTTGAATAGATGACTTTAATCCCTGTTTCTTTAGTAAAGTCCTCTAATACTTCACTTGGAATGTACTCAGACCAGTTGTAGAAATAGAGTTCTTCGTTGGCAGCAAACGCCGGGGTAGTGAAGAGAGTCGCCGCACAAAGGGCGCTAGCATACAGTTTGCTTTTCATTACTTTTCCGTTTGTATTTTATTAACAAAGAGCCATAGAAGGCATGACAATTTGATGATGTCTTAGCAAGCAACATCAAATTACTTTGGACGTCATAAATAATTTGACGCAAGTCACAAGATTATATCAGTGATTGAAAGATATCTCTATGTGGCTGTTTACAAAAAACAAACGTTTGGAAGGTTATAAGGGATCTATTAATAAAAAAGGTGGCTGATGCCACCTTTAGTTAAGGATGTAGGTAAACTACTGCCCAGCTTTTAGCTTCATGAAATAATCTTCGTAAGCGACCGTTTTATCACCAACTGAATCTTGCCACTCAACTCGGTCTAAATCTTCCTGAGAAGGGAATAGGGCTGGTTCATGCTTGAACTTGTCGTTTGACGCCTTGACTGCCGTTAAGTAACCGGTGTCATTGGAGATTTGTTCTGCAATATCAGGGCGCAGTAAGAAATCAATCATCTTGTGAGCCGCTTCTATGTTAGTTGCACCTGAACTGATAGCAAAGTTGTCAACCCAACCAATACCGCCTTCTTTCGGGAAAACAAGCTGTAAAGGCACGCCTTCTTTCTGAGCCGCGGCTGCAGACCCGTTCCATAACATGCCCAAACCGACTTCGCCAGACATATACGGTGACCCAGGATTGTCAGAGTTAAATACCAGTACATTTGGCATTAGTTTTTGAAGTTCAGCGTATGCCTCATCAATCTGGGCTTGATCCGTTGTGTTGCCCGAGTAACCCAGTTTACGCAAAGCGATATGGAACACCTCGCGGGTATCATCCATCATCATTAACTGACCTTCTAGTTCTGGTTTCCATAAATCTGCCCAGCTAGTAAAGTCATTGGGATCATACATATCGGTATTTACGGCAAGGCCGGTAATCGCGACAACATGAGGAATCGAATAATCGTTATTTGGGTCATACGGTTTATCTAGATAATTGCTATCAAGGTTACCGAAGTTACTAAGTTTGCTCTTATCGATTTTTTGTAGCATGCCTTCATCGCGCATTTTCGCGACGAAGTAAGTAGACGGAACGACAAGATCATAACCTTTATTATGTGTCTTCAACTTAGCATAAAGTGTCTCATTAGACTCATAAGTCGAATAGATGACCTTTATACCGGTTTCTTCAGTGAACTGCTCGAGGATGTTACTGTTGATGTACGGTCCCCAGTTCATGAAGACTAATTGTTGCTCTTTTGCACTAACCATGCCTGATGCAAGAGAAAGTGCACATGCACTACCAGCTAATAAAGTAGCCCATTTTTTCATTGACGTAAGCTCCAAACAAACGCTGCCATAATGGCATAGATAAAAAAAGCAGAGTGACGGCGTCACTCTGCTCTCACTTTTAAATTTGACGACCGTTACTTAATTTTTTCGCGTGCGAGAAACTGCGAAGTCATGACTAAAGCCAGTGACACAATCAACATGATGGTTGCTAGGGCATTGACCTCCGGAGAAATACCCACCTTAACCATAGAGTAGATCTTCAGCGGTAAAATTTCGTAAGTCGGCCCAGTAACAAACGAGCTCACAATGACATCATCAAGAGATAATGTAAAACTTAGCAACCAACCGCCAGCCACTGCAGGCTTAGCCAGTGGGAGAATAATCTGCTTTAGGATTGTCCATTCACTTGCACCAAGATCTTTTGCCGCTTCTAACATTTTGACATCGAAGCCTTTTAAGCGGCTATAAACGGTGACAACAACAAACGGCAAACAAAACGTAATATGCGCAACCAGCAGGGTCAAGAAACCAAGTTGAACACCCATTACCAAGAAAATAGCGAGCAATGAAATAGCCATCACAATGTCAGGAGACATCATAACAATAAACAATAGCCCACTAACCGCTTGCTTACCTTTAAATTGGTAGCGAAACAACGCCACTGCAGTCAAACTGCCAATTAACGTTGCTGCCGTCGCGGAAAACACGGCGACATTAATCGAATGCCAAGCCGCTTGCATAAGGCTGTCGTTATTGAATAGTGCGTGATACCACTTCGTGGTGAGACCACCCCATTTCATACCGAATTTATTGGCATTAAAGGAGTTAGCAATCAAGACAATGATTGGTAAGTACAAAAATGCATAAACTAATGTCATGAAACCAAATTTAGCAGTGCGACCCATTATTCGAGCTCCACTTTACGGTTTAATAATTTACCTGCTCGATAGTAGGCATAGAGCATCACAGCCATAGCGGTTGTTAAAGCAATACTGGTTGCGGCACCAAATGGCCAATCCCTTGCGTTGAGAATCTGGCTCTTAATCACGTTACCAATGAGTAGGTTTTTCGCTCCACCAAGCAAATCGGCAATATAGAACATGCCTAGTGCTGGCAATAGCACCAACAAGCACCCACCAATAATACCTGGCATCGTTAGCGGCAAAATTACTTTGGTAATAGTTTGCCATTTACTCGCACCTAAATCTTTCGCCGCTTCTATGTAAGTATGATCCAACTTCTCTAGTGCAGAGTAGAGTGGGAGAATCATAAAAGGCAGCAAAATATAGACTAAGCCGATCATGACGGCTGTTTCCGTATACATAATACGGAGTGGCTTATCAATAATATCGAGTGCCAGTAGCCCTTTATTCAATATGCCCTGAGTTCCTAGGACAATTTTCAAGCCATAAGTTCGAATTAGAGAGTTAGTCCAAAACGGTACAATGACGAGGAACAGCATAAAAGGACGCCACTTTTCTGGCATCTTTGCAACGATATAAGCAAATGGGTAGCCAATAACAAGGCAAATTAAGGTCGCAACGATCGCCATATAGAACGAATGCAGTACCACTTTGGCGTACAAAGGGTCCAACAGACGGGCGTAGTTGTTAAGCGTAAACGTCATCTCAATGAGATTAGCTTCGTCTCGAGTTAAAAAGCTTGTGCCAATGATCATCACATTTGGGATCAATACAAACAGTACTAACCAGCCAACGATTAATGTGATGATGGCATTTTGTAAATTAAATTTCTTGCTCATCTTTTAATACCACTTCCCAGCTTTCAACCCAAGTAACGGCAACTTTTTGACCCAAAGAATGGTCAACATCAGGATCATCTTCATTGAAGAATTCACTAACCATTACGCGCATTCCAGATTCAAGTTCTACTACTGAATCAAGCGTCATACCTTTGTAGGTACGTTCAGCAACGTGGCCAACAATACCTTTGGTTTCAGACTCTTTAATTTCTTCAATTCTTAAGTCTTCTGGGCGAAGTAATACTTGTAATTTCTCACCGTCTACACAAGGCTGATCGTGATAAACAATGCATTCTTGGCCTTCAATTATTGCTTGAATGCGTTTGTCATCAATACGTTGATTGACGGTCGCATTAAAGACATTAATCTCACCGATAAAGCGCGCAACGAACAAGTTTTTAGGCTCTTCGTAAATTTCGCGTGGTGACCCGTCTTGCTCTATCACACCGTCGCGCATAACAATGATACGGTCAGACATGGATAGCGCTTCTTCTTGGTCGTGTGTAACGAAGATAAAGGTAATCCCTAGCTGACGTTGTAATTGTTTAAGCTCAATTTGCATTTGCTTGCGTAGTTTGTAATCAAGCGCTGATAACGATTCGTCGAGTAGTAATACTTTAGGCTTGTTCACCACAGCTCGCGCAATCGCGATACGTTGTTGCTGACCACCTGAAAGTTGATGAGGCTTACGTTGCGCCATTTTTTCCAATCGAACCATTTTGAGCGCTTCTGTTACTCGTGGTTCAATCTCTGCACTCGGAACTTTTTGCATCCGCAGGCCAAACGCGACGTTCTCAAATACCGTCATGTGTGGGAATAGGGCGTAGCTTTGGAAGACGGTATTGACATGCCTTTGCTCAGCAGGAACTTCGGTGACATCTTGGTCTGCAAGACTAATAGAACCGTTATCTACAGTTTCAAAGCCTGCAATCATTCGAAGTACGGTTGTTTTACCGCAACCTGAAGGACCTAAGATAGTGAGAAACTCACCATGATTAACGTTTAAGTCTAGATTTGCGATGATTTCCTTACCATCGAAACTTTTACTTACACCAGATAGCTGTACGACTGGTGTTCCTACTGATTGTTTAGCGTTCAATGTCTGCTTATCTCCACCTTGGCCGTTTGGTTTTTCATGGCCTGTTGCGATACACGATTAAGGCGCGCATCATAATCACCAATGGGGTGAAATCAAAGCACTTTTTATCTTGAAACAAAAAAAATTTCGCAGGTAAAACTAAACATTATTTACCATACTTGTTTCAGAAAGCTTCAAGATGAAAATTTCACCTTATCAAGTGGTTAATTATTATCCAAAAAGATAATAAATCAAGCTTATTAGCGTGATAATCATTGCGTGATGCCGCTATAATGGCGCAGCCTTTTTAACGGAAAAATAGACGTTCGCATTCTTAAGTGTGACATGGAAAAACTATGAAAAATGATTTTGAAAGAGACTTCAATTTAGGTGGCAGTATTGAGCGAGCGGTATCGGGTCAGTATGAACTGAAAGCCGGCGACATATTTCAAGAGGCATGGAAGCAAACCATGAAGCACTTCATGTCGTTTTCTCCGGCGATCATTGCGCTTATTTTTGTTCAGCTAGGTATCTTTTATGTCGCGTTAAAACTTCAGCTTGGTGACCCCGGGCTTATCTTACAAGCCTTCCAGGATCCATCGTTGCTTGATGAGCGAATTTTTCAAGCTATTTTCGTTGCCAACTTCAGTTACGAAGTCGTCAGTGCCCCGTTTTACGCTAGTGTATCGTTAATGGCGATGAGCCACGCCTGTGGGTTAACCACGAAGTCTCGTCATATCGCAAAGGGTTTGCAATTTACCGTACCAGTCATTATTGCAACGTTAGCAAGCCTTGTATTGCAGGGTGTGGTTGGGATGATGTTGCCGTTTATCTCTATGTATTTGTCACTTGCGTTTAGTCAGTCAATTTTACTTATTTGTGAAAAACGCATTCCACCAATGCAATCGCTTTTGCTCTCGTTGCGTGCAGTAAATAAGAAAATTTTTGTTCTCGCGGGTATTTATACGTTAATGATGTTGATGTTTATCGTCGGCGCCATGTTCTACGGCGTAGGGTTAATTTTTGTTTTGCCGTTTTTCTTCCACGTGAAAGGTATTATATATCGAGAAATGTTTGGTATTAAACTTCAAATAACAGCGAATCAAGACGATGATAGCGATGGCGGTCAGGGGCGACCACCACGCGACAACGATCATAGCAATGACAACGATAAACCTAACAAAAATCCAGAGGTTTTCGATGCGTAAGTCGCATAAGTTAGTGGCAGCGGCTGTGCTGCTGTCGGGTAGTACTTTTTGGTATCTTAATCAAGAAAATGAAAGTTACGACGGCAATGATGTTTCAGACACTGCACTCACGCCAATCTCTGACTCACCACCTGACATCGGCGCCATTACGGATATTACAGAAAAGAAACAAACGTTTTTCGATTACTTAAGACCGGGTGTAGCTATTGAAAATGCCCGGATAGTCAAAGAACGTAAGCGAATTTTGCAATTGCAACAGGCACTTGACGAGCAGTCGCTTACGTATGAACAAATCGAAACCGCAAAGCGAATAGGGCGATTATACAATTTAGAGCCGAAAGAGGTGACCTACGAGTGGGTAGAGCAAATTCTACAACGCGTCGACGTGTTACCAGAATCACTGGTGTTAACCCAAGCGGCAAACGAATCTGCATGGGGAACATCTCGCTTTGCAAAAGAAGCCAACAACTACTTTGGTCAATGGTGTTATAGCAACGGGTGTGGTCTCGTGCCCCTTCAGCGCGGAGAAGGAAAAACTCATGAGGTTGCGAAGTTTTCTTCTCCTCAGCAATCTATTCATGGTTACTTTATGAATGTGAATAGAAACAATGCTTACAGTGATCTGCGAGCGATACGCAAACAATTACGAGAGAGCGGAGCATCACCATTAACGGAAGTGTCCGCATTGGCGATGACAAATGGCTTGCTTCGCTACTCTGAGCGCGGTGAGGCATACGTCAAAGACTTACAAGCGATGATTCGCCATAATGAAGAATTCTGGACATCAAAATAACACTATGAAAAAAGTAGCCAATTTAGCCTTACTTGGTCTGTTCGCGGGCGTATTAGCCATGCCAGCAACAGCGCAAGAATATCGTTTTACTTATTCTAAACTCTATTCTCAAATGAAGAACAATATCAAAGAAGGGCATGAGGACGTTAAAGTCGGATTCTTCTTTGTCGACGCCCAAAGCCAACAATTGTGTAATATTGAAAAAGCTTGGATGGAGAAAGAGGAAAAGTACGAAGAATTAAAAACCAGTGAATATAACGAGTTGCTGGTTCCATTAGATGGTAACTTAAAGCAGGCGAACCCGTTAGTCTACATACACACACCGCCCATGAAACAATGTGACTTTTCTATGGTCGTGATGACTAAAGAACCGCTATCCGGAAAGGTGTCTTATCAAGATGTTGCGAACCTTCTGCCGCAAATGCAGACGATGCTTGCAGACCTTGGTGGCATGTTTTCTGGGTGGTTTACCGCTGATGTCACTGGGCTCACGTTAGAGTTTGCTGAACAGGAAAATGGACGTATTGAGCTATCCGGTGGCGATTTTATTGAAATTTCTAACGGTAAAGCTCAGGTCTTGCTTGAAGAAATAGGCAAAAACGGATTCATGCAGCTTCCTTCTAAAACCAGTCGAGTATTACCCTACATTCCTAGTGCAAATTAACCGCATTGGTGAGCCAGAAACTCACCGATGTCGCTAATTAACCGATAAAACAGGCGAGTGATAGATTTACTATTGCTTTGCTTGTTTTCACACTCTGTAAAACAAAGTATAATCCGCGCCCTATAACGCATCCGGCGGCCAATGACCGTCGAACTAGTCGGTAGTATGAGAAATCGCAATGAATCAAAAAGATACCAGAAAAGACACACTTGAATTCAACAAACTCCAAAAACGTCTTAGGAGAAATGTTGGTAATGCCATCATAGATTACAACATGATTGAAGAGAATGATGTTGTAATGGCATGTATCAGTGGTGGTAAAGACTCATTTGCGATGCTTGATATCTTACTACGATTGAAAGAAGCGGCCCCGATTCACTTTGATGTTGTGGCGGTGAATCTAGACCAAAAACAACCTGGCTTTCCAGAGCACATCTTGCCTGAGTACTTTGAAACGCTAAATATTCCTTATTACATCGTTGATAAAGATACCTATTCCGTCGTGAAAGAGAAAATCCCAGAAGGTAAAACAACCTGCGGTTTATGCTCACGCTTGCGTCGTGGCACTCTGTATTCGTTTGCAGAAAAAATTGGCGCGACTAAAATTGCACTTGGTCATCACCTAGACGATATTGTGGAAACGATGTTTTTAAATATGTTCCACGGAGCACGTTTAAAGGCTATGCCGCCTAAACTTCGTTCTGATGACGGTCGCAATGTGGTCATTCGTCCGCTGACCTATTGTCGTGAGACTGACTTAATTCAGTATGCTGAACATAAAGAATTCCCAATTATTCCATGTAATCTTTGTGGCTCGCAAGAAAATTTGCAACGCCAGAGCATTAAAGCAATGCTGATTGACTGGGATAAGAAAACACCGGGTCGAGTAGAAAAGATTTTCAAGTCGATTCAGAATGTCAGCCCAAGCCAATTAGCGGATAAAGATTTATTTGATTTCGAAAACCTGCCAATTGATAGGGAAGGAGAGCGAGCTCAATACGGATTTAACGAAGCTGAAATTTCATCGTCAAACATTGATGAGTCGATGTTTATCAACGTGGCGAATATCTAACACGTGATCTCAAACTCATTCGCTTGCGAACCGCTCTTTATAAAGTATTAAAAAAGCCCCACTCGTG
>NZ_JAKRRY010000041.1 GCF_026191675.1 Vibrio qingdaonensis
TCGATTGAGTCCCTTTTTTATTGTCGTGATTGATGTGGTTTGCCAGTTGATTCGCCTTTATCCCACCAGTTTCTATTTTGAATGCGCCTTCAGCTTTTCACGTTCTTGCCATAACTCTCTTCAAAAATCTAAATTGGCAAACCAAGTGTTATGTTATAACATAACACTTGGTTTGGTTGATGTTTGCGCGCTTGGCTGTTAGTCGAGTTTTGCCATCTGTTTGATTATGAGAGAAATATGAATCAGGAAAAAATCTCTGTCACCGTGTTATCAGGCTTTCTTGGGGCAGGTAAAACAACGGTTCTTAGTCATATCCTTAATAATCGTCAAGGAAAGCGAGTCGCCGTGATTGTTAATGATATGAGTGAAATCAATATTGACTCTGCAACGGTTAGGAATGAAGTTTCACTGGATTACCAACAAGAGAAACTGGTGGAAATGAGCAACGGATGCATCTGTTGCACGTTGCGCGAAGATTTACTGCTTGAGGTGAGTCGCCTTGCGAAAGAGGGACGTTTCGATAATCTCGTCATTGAATCAACTGGGATTGCAGAGCCGCTTCCTGTGGCTGAAACCTTTACTTTTACCGATGGAGACGGAGAGTCTCTCTCTGATATCGCGACACTAGACACCATGGTAACGGTTGTGGATGCGGTTAACTTCTTACATGACTATGAAGCGGCGCAGGATCTACAAGAGACTGCACAGCACCTGGGAGAAGACGATGAACGCAGTGTCACGGATTTACTTATTGAACAGGTTGAATTTGCTGACGTACTTTTAATCAGTAAAGTAGATCTTGTTTCTCAGGACGATGTCGCAAGACTCACCGCAATCCTAACCATGTTGAATACCAGAGCCCGTATCATTCCAATTTGTAATGGCAAGGTAGATATTGGCGAGGTATTGAATACTGGTCGGTTTAATTTTGAGCAGGCACAATCTGCACCGGGTTGGTTAAAAGAGCTAAGGGGTGAGCATATACCTGAAACGGAAGAGTACGGTATTGGTAGTTTTAGTTACCGAGCTCGCCGTCCATTTCATCCAGAAAAATTTCATGATTTTCTTCATGATACCGAACGATTTGGTAAGCTAATTCGCTCAAAGGGTTACTTTTGGTTAGCTTCCCGCCCAGAGTTCGCCGGGCAGTGGAGCCAAGCTGGAGGCATTGGCAACCATGGTTTTGCTGGGTTGTTTTGGAAGGCTACGCCGACAAATCAATGGCCCACAGATCCCGAAATTCTTAAAGACATTCAACAAAGTTGGGTAGAACCCTTTGGTGATATGCGACAGGAATTAGTGTTTATTGGTCAGGGTCTTGATCAAGTCGCAATGACTCAAGCTCTCGATGAATGCTTATTAAATGAACAAGAAATGTCGGCCGGAGAATCCCATTGGTTGACGCTATCGGACCCGTTTCCTAGCTGGGAGGCAGAGGCATGAGTATAAGCCGCTTGAACATAAGTGCTACAGAGATAAATACTTTAGAGCCAGCCAATATCGTTAGTGCAACGTCTTTACTAGCCAAAGCGACACAGCCAACCGTTCTTTCCGATATTTATAAACAAGACCATAATCTCGCGGTATGGCAACGTTCATTACCGGCAACGTTAACTCAATCTATTGATGAAATGCTTAAAAATGGCGTTGCGTTATCTGTGGTGCAAACGGTGACACCAGATACTACCGCTGCTTGGCTTCGAAACAAATTGTCTGACCATTCATGCGCAGATGAACTGAGTCAGGATATTGCGTTAATTGTTGATATGTTTTGTTGTCTGTTCGACGTAAACGAAGCAGGGCTGCGACTCACCACACTTGATAGCCCAATGTGTCCAAAATTTCATGTAGATCATTTACCATGCCGCTTAGTCACAACCTATGCGGGTGCGGCAACCCAGTGGTTACGTAACGAGGATGTTGATCGCAGCAAATTAGGGGCGGGCAGTGTTGGTTTACCCGATCACCAATCAGGTTTGTATCAAAATACAAATGCTATCAACCAAATAGAACGCGGTGACGTTGCCTTACTAAAAGGCAGTGGTTGGCAAGGAAATGAAGACACAGGGCTAGTGCATCGATCGCCAGAAGCGACGCCAGACCAACGTCGATTGCTACTCACGTTAGACTTGAGGTAGCGAAAATGCGAAATATCGACGGCATCATTGCACACGTAGAGCGAACCTGTAAGTCGAGAGGAAAGCAGTTAACCTCTAAACGTAAATTAGTACTGCATGCTTTAGTTAATGCCAATAAGGCCTTATCTGCTTACCAATTGGTGGACTATTGTAAAGAGCATTTGGCTCAGAATATTCAGGCGATGTCGGTCTATCGTATTTTGGATTTTTTAGAGAGTGAACAGTTAGTTCATAAACTGAGTGTGTCCAATAAATATATCGTTTGCTCTCGCATCCTTTGTGACCACGAGCATGGTATCGCTCAGTTTTTAATTTGCTCAAAGTGTGAAAAAATTAGCGAGCAAGCTATTGATTCAGCAACGATAAACGGTCTCCAATCTCAAGCAAGGCAGGAAGGGTTTACCGTTGTCAGCCCTCAAATTGAGATTAACTGCGTGTGTGATGACTGCGCAAAATAAAGAGTGCTTGCAGAGCTGTAATATAAGTATCTATTGTTTGCCAGTTGCCAGTTGCCAGTTGCCAGTTGCCAGTTGCCAGTATGCTTTTCATTTATCCTCCAATTACGAAAAAATGACTATGATAAGAAGAAATCCAACCGGACACTTACCTGAGGTGTCAGAATCCGCCTTTATCGATCCCACTGCGATTATTTGCGGCAAAGTGATCATTGAAGCGAATGTTTTCATTGGACCTTATGCTGTGATTCGCGCTGACGAGGTTAACGACAAGGGGGAAATGGACGCGATTGTGATAAAGCAAGATACCAATATTCAAGATGGCGTCGTGATTCACTCAAAATCGGGGGCGGCGGTCATCATTGGCGAACGTTCATCCATTGCTCATCGCTCTATTATCCATGGCCCCTGCGAAGTGTGTGATGATGTGTTTATTGGTTTTAATTCCGTGGTGTTTAATGCGGTCATTGGTAGTGGCTGCGTGATTCGTCATAACTGTGTGGTGGACGGGTTAGACCTGCCAGCGCGTTTTCATGTCCCCCCTATGACCAATATTGGTACAGGCTTCGATTTAAACAGCATTTCTAAAGTACCACCTGAGTATTCCGCCTTTTCTGAGTCTGTGGTTTCCGCGAACCATACCCTAGTGCAAGGCTATAGGAGAATCGCCAATGAGCTCTGATAAACAAGCTATTTCAGCGGTTCCAACCAATATCATTACTGGTTTTCTGGGTGTAGGTAAGACATCGGCCATTGTAGAATTAATGGAACACAAACCAAAGGATGAACGCTGGGCGATTTTGGTTAATGAGTTCGGCGAAATCGGTGTTGATGGCAGTTTACTGCAGGGCCAGAAAAACGCAGAGCAGCGCGTATTTATTCGTGAAGTTCCCGGTGGGTGCATGTGCTGCACGGCAGGCTTACCGATGCAAATGGCACTGAGTCAATTACTGTCAGAGGCTCGACCTGACCGATTATTAATCGAGCCTACGGGACTTGGGCACCCTAAAGAAGTGTTACAAGTGCTATCGACAGAGCACTATCGAAACGTCCTGTCATTGCAAAAGAATATTACTCTTGTGGATGCGCGTCAGTTATCCGATAGCCGCTATACCAGTAATGAAACGTTCAATCAGCAGATTGCCATTGCCGATACGGTCGTTGGTAATAAAATCGATCTCTATCAACCAGGCGACGCGGAAAAACTGCAAGCGTACGTTGCAGACGTCGGTCGCCCGATGACAAAGGTGATATTTACGCAACATGGTGCTATTCCATTTGCAGACTTTGAGGGCGATACCAGTATTCATGAGCACCCACCTCATGCTCACCACCATGGGCACAGTAAACCACTTGCCTCTGAATTACCGATGCCTGAAAGTGGCCTTATTAAAGCGACCAACCAAGGGGAGGGGTTTGAAAGTGTTGGCTGGAGATTTTCACCCAACAAACACTTTGACCGTCAGCGATTAATTAACCTTTTGATCGGGCTGGATGTCGAAAGAATGAAAGCGGTATTTATTACGAAAGACGGCATCTTTGGTTATAACATGACGGTAGATGGACTCACCGAAGTGGAATTAAATGAAAGTACTGAGAGCCGAATAGAGGTTATTTCTGACTACGTGGATTCAGCGCTAGAAACTCAGTTAATTCAATGTGTAGTAAATTAATGTTATCAATGAAGCATGTCACCAGCGGCTTCGTAACGCTAGCTGGTGACATACTGGACTGAAGTTAGCTTGTCAGTTATGAGAGCTAGCTCAAGAGTTCGTTTCGAACAATATCTGCGCCCGCTTTTAGTGCTCTTAGCTTGGCTGTTGCAATAGAGCGGGATAAAGGTGCCATACCACAGTTAGTGCAAGGGTAGAGGTTTTCAGCATCCACAAACTTAAGCGCGTGCCGTAAAGTATCTGCGACTTCTTCTGGAGTTTCAATTGACTCGGTGGCGACATCAATAGCACCGACCATGACCTTTTTACCTCGGATCAGTTCAAGTAACTCCATTGGGACATGAGAGTTATGGCATTCTAGCGAGATAATATCGATGTTTGATTGTTGTAACTTAGGAAACACGGCTTCATATTGTCGCCACTCAGAACCTAATGTCTTTTTCCAATCGGTATTGGCTTTGATGCCATAGCCATAACAAATGTGCACTGCGGTCTCACATTTCAGCCCTTCGATGGCTCGCTCTAGAGTCGCAATACCCCAATCATTAACCTCGTCAAAAAAGACATTAAAGGCGGGCTCATCAAATTGAATAATATCGACACCAGCGGCTTCGAGTTCTTTGGCTTCTTGATTAAGAATTTTCGCAAATTCCCAAGCAAGCTTCTCGCGGCTTTTGTAGTGGTCATCAAATAGCGTGTCTATCATGGTCATTGGACCTGGCAGCGCCCACTTTATTGGTTGCTTGGTTTGTTGACGTAATAGTTTAGCATCGTCGACAAATACGGGCTTTTGACGAGAAACCTCGCCAACGACGGTAGGGACACTCGCGTCATAGCGATCACGTATTTTAACGGTTTTACGCTTTTCAAAGTCAACACCGTTGAGGTGCTCGATAAATGTCGTGACGAAGTGTTGACGTGTTTGTTCACCATCGCTGACGATATCAATCCCAGCGTATTGCTGCTCTTGTAAGGACACACGTAAGGCGTCGTGTTTACCGTCAGTTAATTCGCTTCCTTGCAACTTCCATGGTGACCAAAGCGTCTCTGGTTGAGCGAGCCAAGACGGTTTAGGCAAACTGCCAGCTGTTGAAGTGGGTAATAGTTTTTTCATAATCAATGCCGCTTAGATTTCGTTCATTAAAGAAAATTTTGAGCAGACCACTGCTCAAGTACAATGTTATAGGGCTTAATAAAGTGTTCTTCAGCAAACCTCCCTTGATCAATCGCCAGCTGACTTCGCTCACCTCTGTCATACACGATTTGAGTTAATGAGTGGTCTTGGTTTTTTAAGTTTGGTTGATAGCATTGCCCCGCAGCAGCATTGGCATTATAGATTTCAGGACGGTAGATTTTTTGGAACGTGCCCATCGTACTAATCGTGCTAATGAGTTCAAGATTGGTATAATCATTGAGTAAATCACCAAAGAAATAGAAAGCGAACGGAGCAACACTGTTTGCTGGCATAAAATAGCGAACCTGGAGTCCCATTTTTTTGAAATATTGCTCCGTCAACGACGTATCATTTGGCTCATATTCAAACCCAAGCACTGGATGTTGATTTTCCGTGCGGTAATAGGTCTTGTTGTCAGAAACACTCAGACATATTACTGGTGGCTTATTAAAGTTTTCTTGATAAGTCGGGGAATTGACGAAATGCTTAAATAATTTCCCGTGTAACTCACCAAAGTTATCAGGAACACTAAATTGTGGTTGATCTTTATTATGGTTAAGGAGTAAGACGCTAAAGTCATAATCTCGCACATAGGAGGAGAAGTTGTTTCCTACTATTCCTTCGCTGCGCTCATTCGTTTTATGGTCGATAATATTTGTTTTTAAAACTTCAATTGAAGGAAATGCCTGACCCGTACCTTCAATATCTAAATGAACCGAAATGATCTCTAGTTCAATAGAGTAACGCTCCGCACTAGGGTTGTCCCAGCTAGCTAAGGCATTGAAACTATTGTTAATCATCTTTAACGCATTACGTAAGTTTTCTTGTCGGTTGCGTCCCCTCGCTAGATTAGCAAAGTTGGTTGTGATACGAGTGTTGTCAGAAGGCTGATAATTTTCATCGAGACAAGTACTCTTAATCGTAAAATCAAACTGTGTATTTTCTGTGTTCATAATGACTTATTGTCCCAAATTAGTGTCTAAAATTAATGCTGTTTCGTCTCGAATAGTTTTAATGAAAGCGTGCTATGACCGGAATAACATTAATGTGATGCTGTATAGAAATTGTTGCTTAAGGAATTTATACGGATATTAACGGATGATGAAAAATGCTTTTACTTCACATTCAATATGAATAATTTTCATGATGAATACTGTTTGAAACTATTTTGTTTTGAAATTAGTATTGTTCGTCAGCTATATGTTTTCTTAAATAAAATAAACCTCATTTTTGTGCGGTTTATTTTTGCATACTTATAATCACATTAATTAAAGAGATAAACGGATGAGTGAAACGCTGTTGTTAGTAATGTACTGCTTACTTCTAGGAAGTGGTGTTGGCTTTTTAGCTGGGCTGCTAGGCATAGGAGGAGGACTAATTATCGTGCCAGTACTGAGTAGTATTTTATTGCACTTTAATGTTTTGCCTTCAGACCAAGTGGTCGTCGCGGCAATTGCTACTTCCTTAACGTCTATCTTATTTACCTCTACCTCTTCCGCACTTGCTCATCATAAAAACGGTAATGTACCGTGGGACCTAGCTCCTTGGGTCATGATAGGGGTGGCAATTGGTGCATTAATTAGCGGCTTTTTGGCCACGCTTTTGCCAGAACAAGTCGTTCGCTTAGTCTTTGCGGTAAGCGTGGTGCTCATCGCGTTAAAGATGTTGTTGAGCAGTAAAAGTGACACAACGAAACAACGAACTATTCCCAACAAAACTGTGCTAACGGCCCTTACTACAATAACGGGTGGTCTGTCTGCCATGATTGGGATTGGGGGTGGGGCACTGTTAGTGCCGTTATTGACGTTTTTTTCGGTCAATATGAAAAAGGCCATAGGTTGTGCGTCTGCATGTGGAATTGTCATCGCACTATTTGGTTCTATCGGGTATATCACTGCTGGTAGCCGAGACTTAGCTCTAGCCGATGGATTTGTGGGGTTTGTCTATTTACCGGCGCTATTAGGCATTGTATCGACATCTTGGTTTACAGCCCCATTAGGTGCCAAAGCAACCCAGCACTTGCCCGTGTCGACAATTAAAAAGATCTTTGCTGCATTGTTGTTGGTCATTGCTGTGAATATGGCGGCGAGTTAAGTTCGCCGTACTGTCTGCGAAGGTGTAGGGGTGAATGATATGTCTGTGACAACTCAGCAGTGCTTATGAAACAATGTGTTAGCTGGTTAATTTTTGGCACTTATGGGCCATGTTATCCTGCTTTTTCCTATCAAAGATGAAACCTTCGATTCTACCTATTGCGCAAGCAAACGTTTACGTGTATTTTCTCGCCACTTAAATTTTTACTAACATTTTGTTGGGTCGCTATTGAACGGCTGAGACCCAATAGAAACGAGGAATAGGCATGACCGAGATTACATCAACTGCAACGGGTAGTTGGCTCAATAATTTCTTTTTGATTTCACAACGTGGAAGTAACGTTCGTCAAGAGGTTGTTGCAGGTCTTACGACATTTTTGGCGATGGTATATTCGGTTATTGTTGTCCCTAGCATGCTGGGTGTGGCGGGTTTCGACCAAGGTTCTGTTTTTATCGCCACGTGTTTGGTGGCGGCGTTTGGTTCAATGTTGATGGGGTTTTGGGCCAACCTACCCATGGCCATTGGTTGTGCCATCTCATTAACGGCGTTTACCGCTTTTAGCTTAGTGTTGGGGCAGGGCGTTTCAATACCGGTTGCATTGGGTGCGGTATTCTTAATGGGGGTTATTTTTACCGCCATTACCGTTACAGGCGTGCGCCAGTGGATTCTAACTAACCTTCCTGAAGGGATTGCTCACGGTACGGGTATTGGCATTGGCTTATTCCTGCTATTAATCGCGGCAAGTGGTGTTGGCCTAGTAATCAAAAACCCAGTAGAGGGATTGCCAGTCACGTTAGGTGAGTTCACTTCGTTTCCTGTGATCATGTCTATGCTGGGTCTTGCCGCTATTTTTGGACTTGAAAAGCGTCAGGTTCCTGGTGGCATTCTTTTTGTTATTGTTGCGATTTCTGTGTTCGGCCTGATTTTTGATCCTGCTGTGCAATATCAGGGATTTTTCGCGTTACCTAGCATTGGAGGTGAGGGCTCTCTGATGGGGACGATGGACATCATGGGGGCACTCAATCCAATCGTTCTACCGAGTGTGTTGGCCTTGGTCATGACCGCTATTTTTGACGCCACTGGCACAATTCGAGCAGTAGCGGGTCAAGCCAATCTGCTTGATAAAGACGGCAATATTATTGATGGCGGTAAAGCGCTAACCTCAGATTCTGTGTCGAGTATCGTTTCTGGTGCGGTGGGTGGTGCGCCTGCAGCCGTTTATATTGAATCAGCCGCGGGTACGGCGGCTGGTGGTAAAACCGGTCTTACCGCCGTCGTGGTAGGTGTGCTGTTCCTGTTTCTATTATTCTTAGCGCCAATTAGTTATTTAGTGCCAGCATACGCAACAGCACCTGCGTTAATGTACGTGGGATTACTGATGCTAGGTAACGTACGTAAACTGAATTTTGATGATTCAGTTGATGCATTATCAGGTTTGGTGTGTGCAGTATTCATTGTTCTAACCGGTAACATCGTAACAGGCATCATGCTGGGTTTCTTGTGCCTCGTTGTTGGCCGTCTTTTCTCTGGCGAATGGAAGAAACTGAATCTGGGTATTGTGCTTATTACCCTAGTGTTAGTTGTTTTCTATGCGGGTGGTTGGGCTATCTAACGTCTCCTATCAGTAAATATAGTTGCTATGCCCAGTCAATTGACTGGGCATTTTTTTGTGTATTACTAAGTAAAAATGCCCGCGTTTTGAAAGGGTGGTAGGTATCACGAAAGCCATATTTAGGAGGTGATGGAAACTAACTCGTTTATGTAACAATCGGTGTTAGCCTCGCTACTTATACGAGTGTTGATTATTGATCTTTTCCCAAATGAAAATAATGTCGACGTTAGATCGCTAGATAGACGGACATATATTTTGTTGGTAGAGTGCACTCTCGCGGCTGCACATAAATTTCAGTCAACTTTAGAGAAAACCCAATGATTGTAGAAAATGTGCTTCCTGAAAATTACGCAGAAATGCTTAATGTTTGGGAAAATTCAGTCCGAGCGACTCATGACTTCATAACAGAAGAAGATATTGAGTTTTTTAAACCAATTATCATTGAGCAGGCTTTTCCCGCTGTCACTTTAAGATGTGTGAAAAATGAAAGTGGTTCAATTCAAGGTTTCGTGGGTAACCACGACTCAAAGATTGAAATGCTTTTCATCTCAAACGAGGTAAGAGGGCAAGGCGTAGGTAAGAGACTACTGCAATACGCAATTGAGCAGTTAGGTGCAACCAAAGTCGATGTAAATGAACAAAACCCACAGGCAGTAGGTTTCTACGATCATATGGGGTTCAAAGTCGTTTCGCGCTCGCCACTTGATGATATGGGAAAACCCTTTCCAATTCTGCATATGACACTTTAAGCTCGGTTTGTCGTAACCAAGTTTGTTAGAAGAAACGCCTAAAGCTAATAACTTTGGGCGTTTCCGTATCCGCGATCGTTGCTTTGACTTGACTCACTTTTGCCCCAAAGTGTTTTAGAGCACGTTAATTATCTTCCTCGTTAATAGTGTTTCATCATTATTTTTTCTATGGGTAAACTATTTCAATAGTTGAACTTCAAAACGGTAACTGTTAGGTTATTTGTATGAAATACATATCAAGTACCACATCATTCTTCTTCTGGTGGCGCTCTAATTAGAGCGGCACGGAATTCTTACATTCTTAAGCTGCTGGGAGGTAGCTAAGACTGTAATTTCTTTTGTATCTCCAGTAGCGATCTATTTTAACTAGGAGATATAACATGAATACAAAGCAACATAATGATAAACCAGAAATCATCTTGACTGGTGATAGAGCTACAGGTTCTTTGCATCTCGGTCATTACGTCGGTTCATTAAAGCAGCGCATAGCTTTACAGGCAGATCATGAGCAAACGATCCTCGTTGCTGACATGCAAGGTCTTACTGATAATGCTCACAATCCAAAAAAAGTATCATCTAATATTCTAAATGTCGTTGCTGATTATCTGGCTGTTGGTATCGACCCCTCTAAAACCACTATTTGCCTTCAATCACAACTCCCAGCCCTCGCTGAGTTGACTATGTATTACAGTAACCTCGTAACTATCAGTCGGCTAGAACGAAATCCGACCGTTAAAAGTGAAATACAAAATAAAGGGTTCGAACGCTCTATACCAGCAGGTTTTCTAACATACCCTATATCTCAAGCGGCTGATATAACTGGGTTTAATGCATCTTTAGTTCCAGTAGGAGATGACCAGTTACCAATGCTTGAACAAACTAATGAGATTGTGAGAAAGGTTAATTCACTAGCGGGGCGCAATGTTTTAAGTGAGTGTCGACCTTTATTAAGTAATGCATCACGGCTTCCTAGTACAGATGGAAAAAATAAGATGTCTAAGTCGATGGGCAATGCTATTAATCTCGGGGCTACTGAAAAAGAAATATCCGCAGCTGTAAAATTGATGTATACCGATCCCAACCACCTAAAGGTCGAAGACCCCGGCAAGATTGAGGGAAATGTTGTGTTTACCTATCTTGATGCTTTTCATTCTGATCAGGAATACGTCAAGCAGTTAAAAGAACACTATAGACGTGGGGGGCTTGGCGACGGCACAACGAAAAAGGTACTGGAAGAGTGCCTGCAGGAAACGCTTCGACCAATAAGAGATAGAAGAAGACAGTTTTTGAATGATAAAGCTCAACTGGTTGATATTTTAGTCAAGGGAAGCCAAGTATCTAGAGCAAAAACATCGGAAGTGCTGTTCAATGTTAAGGACATTTTTGGTCTGAATCTTTTCTGAATATCATTTTCAAAGTCAGCTTCTAGAAGTTCATTAGTTGATTATCCGGAAGCTGATTTTATAAGTATGATAATTTAATTCATGCAATCAAAGTAGAAATAGCAAAAACCGGTAACACATTTTTGTCCAGAGGTGTTATGTGCACGGAATCAAGACTCCTTTAGGGACACCAGCCCGTGAGTCCTCAGCTCAAAAATAATTGTGCTCCAAAATCATGTTGATAGTAAAACGACAATACCCACGAGATCAGATATCCAGTGGGCATTGATAATGTCTATTTAGTGAGTGAGAGAACTACTCGTAATCAGAAGCGTAAGTGTCTTCGTAAGAGTGAGAGTAGAACTCAAATAGGTTACCAAACGGGTCTTCTAGGTACACCATTTGTGCTTGCTTAGAATCATCTTCTGGGTGATAACGGTGGATATCCATGCGTACTTTACCGCCAAACTCTTCTACACGCTTTATTGCTGATTCAAATTGTTCTTTTGGTAGTTGCAGACAGAAGTGGAAGATACCTAGGCGAGAGAAGTCAACGTTGTGACGCTCTTCACGGTCAACCATTTCGAACATTTCAACACCAATACCATCTGTTGTGACTAGGTGAGCGATGTTGAAACCTTTGAAGCCTTCACCGAATACCGCGATACACATACGACCGATTGCAGATTCGCGCTCTTCGATTACCTTAGTGTTATTCATTACAACGCGAAGGCCTAGTGCTTTAGTATAGAACTCTACCGCTTTGTCCATGTCGCCAACCATGATACCTACGTGATTCATTTTCATAACTTTCTCCAAAAAGTAATTTAATTATTTGTTTCGTGTTTCGCTTCGATGTGGAGAAGTATAGGAGAGAAACGTGAATTTAAAAAATTATCATTGGTTATAAAAATGATAATTAAAATTTATGATTGGGTGTTAACACAGCTTTGTATTAATAAATTTAAGCTGGATACAATTATGTTCATAAGTGAGTTGAATGAATAGATCGGCAAGATGGTTCTGTCCAAGTACCTAAACACAAGATAAAGGCAGTTACTTACCACCACAAAAAGTAACCGTCATTCTTTTGAAAGACTGGAATCTTGCTAAGCGTATTATCGGGAATTCATTTCCATTTAAAGCGAGTCATGTGTCTGGGAAGCCCCTCGTTTTCAAGAGGATGATGACCGGAATAGAACAAACGCTATTTGGACCACAGTGACAAAGTATTGGGTTACTTAAAGGGCAAGATTGGGGGAGGGCGCATAGGAGTGAATACAAGTCATGTGAGTACGGTATATTGTCACGATAGTGATCTTTCGTGTTCTCACTTTTACCTGTTTAGCTCCTAAGGCTATGACCAATCGAAATGTTACTCGATTTTCTAAGCCCCAGAAACGGTGAAACCCCGATGTTGGTAGCATCGGGGTTTCGAATTTCTTTAGATTACTTAGTTGGTAAGACTGAGAATCTTTTTATGCAAAAGGCTGGATTTAATCCAACTAATTCCTTGGTAGGGAATTAGATGCGGATGAAGTCCATGTGCTCAACTTTTGGCTTGAACGCGTGACGTTGAACGTCTTGCGGCTTAACCTTAACTTCTGCGCCGTCAATCAATAGAGTGATTGCTTCGTAGAACTCAGGCTTGTCCATTTGGTTGATCACTTCATCGTGCGTAAGCGCGATAGAGATCGGTGCTGCTTCACCACCGTAGATGATTGCTGGGAATTTGCCAGCGTGACGTAGGCGGCGGCTCGCACCCTTACCTAGTTCAGTACGTACTACTGCTTCGAATTTCATAGTATTTACTCTCAAATAGTAAAATTAATAAATATCGTTCTAATCTTAGCGACCTAGTTAGAACATAGAACGCCTTGAAGTATCTTAAGATACTCTCAAAACGAGCGCGGATACTAACATCCAATAGTCATCTGAGCAATAGTTTGAAGCCAAGATTGACTGATTTTTTAGTCCTTTACGGCTTGTAGGGTAAGGGTTGCTTGTAAACCACCCAATTTGCTTGCAGAAAGGACTAATTCTCCTCGGTAACCATGTGCCATCTCGCTGACAATGTTAAGCCCCAAACCGGTGCCAGGTGTCGTTTCATCCAAGCGAACACCGCGTTTTATCACACTGCGACATTGTTCTTCTGGGATGCCGATGCCGTCATCTTCGATGATGATCTGAATCATGTTGTCGCTTAATGTGGCTGAATGTACTCGAACCAGGCTCTTTCCCCACTTATAAGCATTTTCTATTAAGTTACCGAGCATTTCGTCTAAGTCGGTTTTCTCAACAGAAACGAATAGCTCAGTATCAAGTTCATTGATGAGTATGATCTCACGCTCAGCATAGACTTTATCGAATGCCAGAGAAATGGCATCCACGCGTTCACTGGGATTTGATTTGACCGATAAGATGTTCATTGCACCGGCCATGCGAGCACGTCCTAAGTGATAATCGATCTGTGATTGAATTTGCAGTAATGCAGGGGCGAGCCTATCACGGTCTTCTTCACTTAGATTGGCTTGTTCATTTTTAAGGATAGAAAGCGGCGTTTTTAGTGCGTGGGAGAGATTACCAGCATGATTACGGGCTCTGGCAAGTAGCTCTTGATAGTGAAAAATCAGCGCATTGAGGTCGTTGACGAGTGGGGCTATTTCTTTCGGGTACTGTTCATCTAACGACTGGCGTTCGCCATTTCTTAACATCTTAAGTTCTTTTTGCATTTTAGTTAGCGGTCGTAGAGACCAGCTAACTTGGGCAACAACAAGGCTAAGGATGCCGACGACCATAATGCCCAATAACACCCAAACTTGATTGGTGAGAACATGCAGCGCTTTATCGATGGGCGCTTCATCCTGGGCAATTAGTATAGTGACGCCGTCACTAATGTCGGGAAGGAAAATGGTCCGTTTAATGGTGACGAGCTTTTCGTCTTTGGCGCCGTAGTATGACGTGGTGTGAGCGCGTTCTTCTTCTGAGATGTTTTTATCCCAAAGTGAACGAGAACGCAGTGTGTCGGAATCGGTGTTAATACGCCAGTACAGTCCGCTGTAGGGTTGATTAAAACGCGGGTCGGAGAGGCGAGCCGTTAGCACGAGATTACCTTGTTTGTTGGTTTCAAGGTTGGCGGCTATTTCGTCCATGGAACGACCTAACTGAGTTTCTAAATCTTGAACCAAGTATTCTCGTACCAAGCCGGGAATCATAATACCCGCTGCAATCGTCATGACAGATAGCCACAATGTCGCGGCCAATAGTAAGCGAGTCTTTAAGCTGAGTTTTTTAAACTCAGCTTTTATGGCCGAAGTTCGGGTCGTTGATGCATCTGTGTTAGGCATTCAGTTGATACCCTAGTCCTCTTACCGTTTTAATGATTTTCGGTGATATTTTTTTACGAATCCGACCGATAAACACTTCAACAGTATTGGAATCACGATCAAAATCTTGTTTATAAATGTGCTCGACAAGCTCTGTTCGTGAGATGACTTTCTCTGCGTTGTGCATGAAATATGCAACGACTTTATATTCTAGCGCCGTTAAGCTTACCGCTTGGCCTTGCCACATGACTTTAGACGAGCGAGTGTCGAGGCTAAGATCACCAATTTGCATAACGGGAGAGGCGTTTCCAGAAGCACGACGCAATTGCGCTCGAATACGGGCAATCAGCTCCACCATTTCGAATGGCTTGGTTAAATAGTCATCGGCGCCAGCATTTAGACCTTCAACACGTTGGCTTAATGTATCTCGGGCACTAAGGATAACGACAGGCGTATTGATGTTTTCATCTCGGATCCCTTTAAGAACGGTGAGTCCGTCAATTTTGGGTAGACCAAGATCAAGAACAATGACATCCCACTCTTCTGATGTTGCACGATAGAGAGCATCAATGCCATCTTGTGAGAGTTCCGGTACCCAGCCCGCATTTTCTAATGTGTTTAAAATTTGTTCACCCAACTTTGGGTCGTCTTCGACTACGAGAATTTTCATGAATATCGTCTCTTATAATTTATATAAGCTTGGTATTATTTTTTGATGACTTGTTGAAGGTTATGGCCTTTTATTTCCATTAACTCAAGTGTCGTCGCGTTATATTCGACTTTGATAATATCTTGATTATGCATCAATTTTAGCTCATAAACCCATGCATCGTCGTCTTCTTCTAACTCTACTTTAATGACTCGGCCATTCAGGTCGTTTTCTACAGTCGCGAACAGCTCAGAAAAAGGTTTGATTAAGCCTCTTTGAACGGCGTCATATACCTCTTCTTGGTCTTCATCAAACTCGACATGTGCGCCGCCTGTTTCAACGTCTTGCACGAGCTCATGACCATTGGGTGAGTCTGACAAAAATGCAGCGTGAGCAGTAATTGGAGCCATCCAAAATAAAGAAAGCGCGAATACAGGCAATAAAGATGTCGAAAATCGTCGGTTTCGTTGAACGTGCATGACTCTCACCTATGATTGGGGTTAATGGTTACTCTACCGCAAAGTATAGAGTTTTCAATATGAATAGAAGCTGAATACCGTTACTTCAATTCGTCCGAAAAAATCTTATCGCGTAACTTCCAAAATCGGCCACTTTTTCTCGCAATGATAAACGTAGGAAGACGGAAACGATGCTGATTATTGACGATTTTAGTTGGTGATGTGGCGTCAAATTCGCGGTGTTTATCGGCGAGATGCGGTCGTACAAACTTCGCCAAAAATAACGTTTTCTGTTTTTTGGTATTGAGGGACCAGAATTCGCTCACTTGAGCGTCGTTCTCACCAATGTAGGCAATGCGTAGGCTATTTTTTCCTTTGTCATCTTTATGAACAGAAAGCTGCATGTCGACACATTCAAATACTAACGCATCTTTAAGGCTAAGTGCCTCTTTTAGTTTTTTGTCTGGATCAACCAGTGTGGCATCGCATTCATGACAAATTCGCGCGGCAATGTCGTTGTCAGCGCCACATTCATTGCAATACTTAGCCCTAAAGCGATAGTTGCAGTGTTCGCGTTCTTTGGTTTCTTCGTCGGTGAAGTAGCCTTGGCATTTACGGCCAAAATGCTCAAGCAAGAAGCCGTTAGCATCCAATTTCCCCCAAAAGTTATTGTTAAACCCACAGGCAGGGCAAGGAATAGTAATTATTTCAGAGTCGCTATCGGGTTTAGGGTTGCCAATTTCCGGTTGATATAAATCGTAGGTATTACCGGCATAATCTAGAACTAAACACTCGGTTTTTCCTTCAGAGAGCCTTAGCCCGCGACCAACAATTTGTTGATATAAACCGACAGATTCGGTTGGTCTAAGAATCGCAATGAGGTCAACATGGGGAGCATCGAAGCCCGTGGTTAACACAGAAACATTCACCAAATATTTAAGCCGTTTTTCTTTGAAGTCATTGATGATGCTGTCTCGCTCGGGAGTTGGTGTATCACCAATCACAATTTGGCTGCCTTGCTCAGGTAGAAGCGATAGGATTTCTTGCGCGTGACGAACCGTGGCGGCAAAGATCATGATGCCTTGCTTATCTTCACTGTAACGAATAATTTGCTCGATAATCTGTGGCGTCGCGCGTTTAGATTGTTCGATAACTAAGTCAAGTTCCGATTCTTTGTATTTCCCCATGCTCGTAGGCTTGAGTTGTGAGAAGTCGTAGCTTAGCACGGGCGCATCAATGAGTTTGGCGGGCGTTAAAAACCCTTCATCAAGCAAGTACTGAATAGGAAGCTCGAATATACAATCTTTAAAGAAGCGAGGTTCGTCGCTACGTACTAAGCCCTTGGTATGGTATTGATAAATCCAACCCACGCCAAGCCGATAGGGGGTAGCAGTTAGACCGAGAATTTTGATGCCGGGATTAATTTCACTTAAATGCGTAATGACTTTTTGGTAGCTAGAGGTTTTTACTTCAGGGACACGGTGACATTCATCAATCACCAATAGTGAAAATTGGTTGGCAAAGTGTTCAAGGTTTCGAACAACAGATTGAACGGAAGCAAAGACCACTTGCTCTGAGGTTTCTTTTCGTCCTAATCCGGCAGAAAAAATGGATCCAGTGAGTCCATAGCCTTCATATTTGGCGTGATTTTGTTCGACTAACTCTTTGACGTGCGCCAGCACCAACACACGCCCACGAGCTAATCGAGCCAAGTCAGCGATAACGAGGCTTTTTCCGGCTCCAGTGGGTAAGACAATGACCGCTGGCGTGTCGTTTTTGCGAAAATAATGCACGACCGCTTTTACGGAGTCGGCTTGATATGGACGAAGTGTGTACATATGAGTGAGTTTGACTCTACATCTGAATGAAAAGCCCATATAATAGCGAACTTAACCAGATTGAGGTATTCATGCGTTTAGATAAATTTTTGTGTGATTCGCTAGGTGTCACCCGTAGAGAGGCAACCATCCTTTTACGCAAAGGGGAAGTGACCGTTAACGGCGAGAAAAAAAAGAGTGGTTCCGTTAAGGTTACTGAGCAGTGCTGCGTCGAGTGGCAAGAGCGTGAAATTACGGTTACAGGCCCTCGTTACATTATGCTCTACAAGCCTGAAGGGTTTGTGTGTTCTCATGAAGATGGATCAAATCAAACGGCCTTTGAGCTGCTTGATGAAATTAAAATGGACGCGCTACATTTTGCTGGGCGTTTAGATGTGGATACCACCGGCCTTGTTCTGATTACAGATGACGGTCAATGGTCACATAGAATTACTTCACCAAAACACAAATGCGAAAAAACCTATCGTGTGTGGCTTGATGAGCCAGTTGAAGAGGATTATGTCGAGAAGTTTAAAGAAGGCATTCAGCTTCGCAGTGAAAAAGGACTAACGTTACCTGCTCACTTAGAAGTGAGAGCAGAAAAAGAAGTGCTGCTAACGATTCATGAAGGTAAATATCATCAGGTGAAGCGTATGTTTGCTGCGCTTGGCAATAAAGTAGAAGCCCTGCACCGTGAACGAATTGGTGAAATTGAGTTGGATGAAGAGTTAGAGCTTGGTGAGTATCGTTACCTGACTCAAGAAGAAGTGGACTCAATCTGGAAAAAGTAACAAACGAGAATGTGTTGTTGCTGCAATGAATTCGTCCTTCCTATCATTGTAGCGTTCGTAATAAGTGTTATGCCTTTTCATGAGTATGGCACTTATTATATTGTTAGTATCTGCATGTAATGACTTGCTGCTACCCACGGGTAACCCATAGCACTAGAGTAAACCTCTATAACAGATAACAACAAATAACAGATAACAACAAATGGTTAACTCAATTCGGAGTGATTGAGTTGTTGAGTGTATTTGACAGCAAGGAGTGCTGAAAAATAACGCCATAACCTAGGAGCTATATGAGTTCTGAATCGCGATCGTCCCCCGAAACACCTCAATTGGGCTTACTATTATTTTTAGTATTAGGCGCAATAGGGGCGTTGACACCACTCGCCATCGATATGTACTTACCTGCGATGCCTGCTATTGCCAAAGATTTTGGCGTTAATGCTGGTGCAGTACAAATCACGCTAACGGTCTACACTGCCGGTTTTGCCCTTGGTCAGCTTTTACATGGTCCACTGGCCGACAGTTTTGGTCGTAGACCGATTTTGCTGTTTGGGGTGTTCTTTTTTGGTATTGCTTCTGCGGTGAGCGCGACAACAACGAGTATCGAGTCGCTGACGTTAGTGCGAACGGCGCAAGGATTTGCTGGAGCCGCTGCTGCCGTTATTATTCAAGCCATTGTGAGAGACATGTTCGACAAAGAAGACTTTGCTCGCACTATGTCGTTTGTCACATTGGTGATTACCTTAGCGCCGTTAGTCGCGCCAATGATAGGCGGTCATTTGGCGATTTGGTTTGGCTGGCGCTCGATCTTTTGGTTGCTAACGGCATTCTCGGTCGTCGTTATTGCTGCGGTACTATGGAAAATCCCAGAAACGCTAGCACCGGAAAATCGTCAACCTTTACGATTTAGAACTACCCTTAAAAATTATGCCCGCTTGTGTAAAAACCCAGTGGCTATGGGTTTAATGTTTTCCGGCGCCTTTTCATTTGCTGGTATGTTTGCCTTTTTAACCGCAGGTTCCTTCGTTTACATCGATATTTACGGAGTCACGCCAGATCAATTTGGCTATTTGTTCGGTTTGAACATCGTGACGATGATCATTATGACTAGTATTAATGGTCGTTTGGTTAAAAAAGTGGGGCTTCATGGCATGCTAAAGTTTGGTCTAAGCGTGCAACTGTTTGCCGGACTAGGATTATTAGCAAGTGGCTTTTTGGATTTGGGTATCTGGGGAATTGTGCCATTTGTGATGCTATTTATTGGGACGTTGTCTACGATTGGTAGTAACTCTATGGGGCTGTTGCTTAGTGGCTACCCAACAATGGCAGGCACCGCTTCTTCCCTCGCAGGAACGTTGAGATTTGGTACTGGTTCGGTGGTAGGCGCAATTGTTGCGACGCTCCCAGCAGGAACAGTTTGGCCAATGATTGTATTAATGACCATTTGTTCGGTATTATCCGCCGGCTTATATTGGACACTAGGAAAAAAAGCATAATGTCTGAGTATTATTCAGAAATTCAAAACGTAGTAAACAGTGCACTTGAAGAACTCACTCAAGGGCATCAAAGTGGAAAGGTGATTGATTCACCAACGTCAAACAACCTGTTTTTACTACGTTGGGTCACGAAAAGTATTAAATCGCAGCGTTTTCATAAAGTGGTTGCGCCAGATATCATTCGTTGGCAAAAAATGGGGCGCTCTAAAGGCAATGATGCCATGTTAGAGTCTACTTTTCGTCGTATAGCCGCTTACTACAGTGAATTTTTTGGCAGCGAAACTAAAGTCGTCACTGACGCGATGATCGAAGCGTTCCTAGAGCAAATGGAGCAGGCGGATTGGGGCGTCACTACATCAGAAATCCTAACGGATGGAAGTAAGGTGCAATTCTTTACCGACGGTCAAAACTCATTTGCCTTGTGCGCAAATCAGTGTGATGACTGCTTTGATGGTGAGAAATTAGTTAAACCGATGAGTTGGTTTGTTCGTGGCAATCATGCTGAGTTTATTACTAAAGCGTATGAAGCGGGCTTTATGCTGCACAAACGTACCGATTACAAATCCAAGGTTAAATACCATGGCGAATACTTGGTGTATCCAATGAACCAAGGGCCTCAATTGGTCGAGATCCCTTTGTCTTTTGTCGCCAAATAATACGGTCAGAATGACACTATAATTATACACAATGGTTAAAAAGGCGCGATCAAGCCTATCTGTTGTGAATACAAAGGCCTAGCGGCTTCGCTAGGCCATTTGTTGTAAATGGCGTCTGCATGACCGTTAACGGCTGAGTCGTGGTTCAAATCCTCCCCAGCATGTGAAGGGTAAGGCAGGGTGTCAAGCAACCCGCTGTTGGTTGTAGGTCGTAACCGGAGTAATTAGGCGATAGCCAATATCAACTTTGATCACTTCTTTTGCCACGATGGCTTGACTAATATAACGCCCTACGGTGTTGCGAGACATATTCAGTAATGATGCCAGCGTGCTGATGTTCAATGGGATTGAGCCATCACTGGTCACATCGGTAATGGCTTGCATCGCGAGTTGTATTTTTAATTGCGTGTTCTTTTCTCCACGAAGCCGAAACAGCGTTAAACAAAATCGTTGTTTTTTTGCTAATGATAGATTGAGCATTTTTGAAAACGCACAGCACGTGTCTAATAGTGTTTCGACCACAGGAAAAGGCAGTGTTAAGACTTTACAGTCCGTCATCGCTTGAATGTCAGATTGAGTACTTTGCCCCAAAATCAGTGGGACATCATTAATCACAATACCCGGCGTAATCAGGTTATAACTTAGTGTGGTTCCTTCATCGATGGTGGGACAGAACCCAAGCACGCCTCGTAAGGGAACAATAATTTCATTGGTTGGCTGATCCTGAAAGCATAGAAACTTACCTTTTGGAATCGTCACCACTAGACCTTTCTCTATTAGCTTGTCTGCTAATGCTCTTGTTGCGTGATAGTGGCTTTGAAGGGCATGTTGAACGTTCATTAACGGCCTTTGATCTGGTCATTGCCTATAGCCTATATCTTAGGAAAGGCTGATAGCCCTATAGGGCGGGTGTGCTGTGATTATAATTCGTTGATACAGTGAGATGTATCGAGTTGTGGTTATATGAAATATAACCACAACTTATGTATTGTGGAGCTTGATTGACGTTGATCACACGAAAACGAAATGCTTACGGATTTTATGGTTATTTAGTTATGTTGCACTGAGAGTGCAAAGTGGTAGGGGGCTTTTGGCTAGGATGGGCGCAATTTTAATAATTGAGTCCCCATCGATGAAAAAAAACAATTTAACCATCGCGTTACTCGCTGTATTTTCCTCTTCTTCATTTGCAGGGGGCATCTTGCTTCATGAAGTGGCAACGTTTGATAGTGTCTCTTCTGCTGGTGTGGGGAACGTTTCTAACCGTATTGATGCCAGCGCCGCCATTACTAGCCCTGCTGGATTAACGTCGATAACAGATTCAAGCTTGTCTGTGGGCGCTCAATATTTGGATGCCTACACAGAGCATAATGGAAAAAATGAGTTCGATGAATCCCTTTCTAGCAATGGTAAAACCCGCTCATTGGTCCCGAGCCTAGCATACGCTCAGCGTGTCAATGACAGTTGGGTGCTGGGTGCCTCGCTACATGGCGATGGCGGTCTAGGTATGGATTACACTGGCGGACTAATTGGCTATGAACAGATTAATTCCATCTCACAAGAAGCGCTAAATCTACACCTTTCCGCAGGCTATCAAGCTAGCGATAATTTGTCGCTAGGTGGGGCTGTGGTGGTTCAGCATTTGATGACCTCTATCGACTCTACTGCCAATGCTCACATTGACAATGAAGGTAATTCAACCGCAGCAAGCTTTATGTTGTCTGCCATGTACGATCTTTCTGAGTCGACTTTTTTGTCGGCCAACTATAAGCACCGTGTTAAGCATGATTTGAGTGATATTGGCGTACCCAGCTTAGACGCATATTTAGATTCAGCAACGTGGCCCTCGCGATTTGACTTAGGTGTACAGCACAAAATTTCTGAACAACTGACGTTTAAAGCCATGACTGGTGTAGAGCTGTGGTCTGATTTCGATGATAAAGCCAATGATGTGTACAGCGTCGGTACTGCGTTAGCGTATTCTCAAAGTGACTGGACCTACCAAGCGGGTTTACGTTACGACTCGAAAATGTATGACGTTGAAAATATGACGCCTGCTTTGCCGATAGGCGCTAATTGGTCATTAGGTCTTGGGGCTGAGAAAACTCGTTCCAACGGTGACCGTATTGGTATTGCCTATCAATACCGCCATTTGGGTACACAAGATGTTAATTATAGTGTCGCAGGGACTGATTATTTTACAGGCAGTGTAGATACCAATCGAATTCACGTTATTAGCGTCAGTTACGCGTACTAGTCGATAAAGCACTGTAGACAGGATTCAAGAGAGAATTTGTTAACGGTAAAGCCCTTCACTGAGTGAGGGGCGTTTTTGTTTTTGTACCAAGGTATATGAGAAAGAAATCTGTAATGAGAGAAAAATCAGCGCTCCATAATGTGACGTTTGTGTTCCGCTATATGCTTAAAACTGTTGGGTTTGGCGTGGTGTTCGCCTTGCTGGTTGCAACTGGTGTATCTGCGGATGAAAAACACCACGAAGATCCGACCAAAATTGTCACCAAAGTGGGGGCGGGGTATTCAGACTCTTCGTTTGTTTCAGGTTCCATTGGTTTAGATGACGCGAGAATGCTTAATGCTCGCTATAACGAAACCGGTGAGTGGAGATTGGGTGGATCGTGGTTATTTGAGTTAGGAATCGTCAATTTTAATTTCAGCCGTACCGACTATGAGCACGAGAGCTATAGAAACAATTACAGTATAGGGACATACATACCGCTGAGTTATTTTGATATTGCTCCTGCGGGATGGATGCTTTTTCCTATGGCTGGTTATAGTTATAACGATGGGGAAATGGCGGTACCGTCAGAAGAGGTTGAAAATGAATTTGTGCTCATGCGTAGCCAAACACATGGCGCGTACTTAGGGATGTTTGGTGTTCGTCCTATTGAGGACTCAGATTGGAGTGTGCTGAGCTTTGCTGGTGGTTCGATGGGTTCGAATAACTATCGTAGTTACTGGGGCGGACTGGGACTCAGTTATAAGCTCAGTCGCCATACCTCGTTTAACTTCTTTGGCGTGTTAGCCGAAGACGATTATGGCACTAATAATAAGCTGGCAGGGTCGGTAAGTTACGAATTTTAGTCGTTTAAAAGGAACGGCGGCTTATGATGATTAATAAACGCCGCCGTTCCTTTGTTTGCTTATTGACGTTATTGTTTATTGACGTTATTGCTTAATAAGTTGCAGTCCAACTGGCAGTGCGTCACCGAATACCCGTTTGGAATCGGATTCAGATAAGGTTTGAATCTCAGAAACTAACGATAGCCAGCTATCTGGTGCTTTACTTTGGCGAAGCTTGGTTAACACTTGTTCGCGATAGTCATCTGCGATGTCGAGCGAGCGATCGCCAGTTTTACGGCACATTAAAACACAAGCAAAACCAATCATTGACTCTTTTGACCAATCGAGCGCAAGCAATTTTGGTAACCATTGCTCAACTTGTTCTCTGGCAATAACATTGTGTTGGCTGCCATAGAGCGGTGTGCGTGAACCCAAGCGACCTAATGCCCAACAGTGAGCTTGCAAGAACTGTGGTTGGTTAATTATCTTGCTTAAATACCAACTTGCTAACAACACTTTGTCATCCACATAGAGGTTTTCTAAACTAGCGGATAGGCGAACCATGGCTTCATAGCCCTTATCCTTAGCGGTTTGGAACGACTTAGCATTTTTCATGGCTCCAGGGTGGAGATATTTTGCTATATCACTCAGGATAACTTCTTGTTGTTCTTCATTCAGTCCTCCAGAAACACGGCGCCAAAAGACCCACCAATCACTCCAACCTTGGTTATTTTGGAATTGGATCCCTTGTTGATAAACGCCCCATAGCTGCTCCATGCGCCAAGAGTCTGTCGCGTCCCCAAAGCCAGGGCGCATGCAAAACCCCGTCAGACGTAACCAGTTTTTCTCATGTTGTTCAGAGCGGCGGCGACGCTTACGACCAAGAGTAAAGGTATCGACTAGTGAACGAAGAGAGTGGAAGTCCCACGCTTCTTTCTTACCCAGTTTTTTTTCTAGTTCTTTGCCTAGCGTTTTTATTTCTTTGGTGTCGGCACTATTTTTATTGCCACTGTAGAGTCGAGAAACCAGCGCTTGAGAAGCTTCTAACCCCGGGTGAGCATTGACTTGCTCCTGATCGGCTTGCTTATTGCGTACTTCAAACTCAAGCTCCCATCGCTGTTGTTCATCGCTGACGCTAACACACTCAACTTTAAGCGTCCCCACTTCTGTGAGTTGGCAGGCAAGCTGAACTTCAACCCGCTGCTTTTGGTTTTCTGCAAGAGTGATATTGTCACCCTGTAACGTATTAATGTAGGGCGGAAGCGGTGAAAACTGGTCAGGGTCAATGTTGACCAAAATACCATTTTGGACTTTTTGATGCTGCCCAAAGAAATCATGGGTTGAGGTTAGCAGGTTAAACCTTACTGGCTCTCCCAAAGTCAGCGAGAATCGGCGGCCAGAAAGACGGATTTCTTGTCCTTCATCGGTGCCTTTAGCGAGCAAACACAGAGCTTGCCCGGATTTGTTTTTTTCTTGTAAGTGTAGAAAGTAAGAGCGAGCGCTGCCGCCGCCGATCTTGAGCTGTGCACCGCGTCGAGCTTTCGCAAATGCCACCGCACCAAGAGCAACAGACCAATCGGGGTGGGGGTTATTGAGCAACGTGATTGGAGCGCCTTTCCAGCCCTCAATAAGATCAACCATTCTTCTGGTGATCAGTGGGCTGTTAAATACGCCCCCATTTAATAAGATCCCAACTGGAATTGCCGGGTCACGACCGTCGCGCAATGCTTCTTTAGCCACTTCTTGGTGAAGGTGCAAGAATTCAGAAACGTGTTTACTCACGGCTGGGTCGGCGACATAAGGTAAGCCAAACTCGACCACGGCACTGCGTTTTTTATCAGGAAGCTCACCAAATGACGTGGTAGGGAAAAATCCATCTAAAGCAATACGATGGACCTCTTCCTTGTTAATAGCGACGCTTTTTGTGCCACCAATCAGACGTGATCCGCTGCCGAGCATGGTGATTTTCATTTCTTCTGGCGCGGAGTCAGACAGTAAGGTTTCTTTGGCCTTCCGGGTTTGTTGAATGAGCTTGGTCAAACTGGCCGCATTGAGTTTTTTACTTTGATTGAATCGTTGCTCTGCCATATGGGCGAGGGCGAGGTCAAGATTGTCTCCCCCCAGCATTAGGTGTTCGCCAACGCCAATCCTGTTCAGTTGTAGATTGTCATCCTCATCATGTTTAGCTTCAATGAGACTTAAATCGGTGGTACCACCGCCGACATCGCACACCAGCATAAGGGGTATTTGCGCGAGTTCTTGGGAAGCCGTTTCTTTATGTCTCGAATACCAGTCGTAACAAACGGCTTGAGGCTCTTCGAGCAAGTGAACGCGTGGCAGACCCGCACGTTTTGCCGCATCTAACGTGAGTTTTCGCGCAGTTTCATCAAACGAAGCAGGGACGGTGATGACGACATCTTGATCTTCTAATTTATTGTAGTGATGACGATGGTTCCATGCTTGACGAATGTGGTTGAGGTAACTGGCGCTGGCAATAACCGGCGAGACTTTTTCCACATCTGGTGCGCCTGCCCAAGGTAAAATATCGTCTTCGCGGTCAACGCCTTGATGTGACAGCCAGCTCTTAGCGCTGGAAACTTGGCGTCCCTCGACTTTAGCGCCAAGTTCACGTGCCCATTCACCAATGATGACTCTAGCAAGATCGCCAGAGACGGTTGAGTGTTCCCAAGGCAGAGTTAAGTCGGCATCAGATATTTGTTGTAATGCAGGATGATAGCGAAAAGACGGCAGGAGTGGCTTTCTCACGACCTCTCCTGGCCCCACCAGCTGGTCGATTTCAAACAGTTCTACAGGGGCGTTCGATAGGTCATCTTGAATTTCACAAAACGCGACAACGGTATTGGTTGTACCTAAATCGATACCGACTAAATATTGAGAAGAGGCCATGATACGCTCCAATCAGGTAAGGAGAAGAGACAAACGGCACTAAAAAGTGCCGTTTGAAATAGAGGTTTATCAGAATACAAATCTGTTCAGCCTAACACTAAACATCTTCGCGCACGTCAAACTCGACATGCCATTTCTGACCGTTATCTGATGCGATTGCTTCGAGATATAACGTTCCTAACTCGGTAACTCGAGAAGATAGGGTAACAGGTAAGACTTCGCCACTGCTTCTCCCTTCTGATACTGGCAGAGTGACTTGAATTTCAGGTAGCTCTTCTAACTCTTCTGGTTTCCAGTAATCAAGATGCAAGCCAGCATCGTCCTCACGACGTATTGTCGAACCAAAGAATTGGAAGTGAACGGGTTGTCCGATCACTAAGCCAAACTCTTGGCTTGGTACGTCGACACTGCTGCCTTCTTCCATACCAAATGGAGCAACACAAAGCGCTTCCATTGGTGGAGCCATGCCAGGAATAGCAGGCATCGCGCTCTCAATACCAATGTAGTAGCTGGATGCGATACCACCACGAATACGAACGCCTTGTCCACGACGAACACTGCCATAGTAAGCTGCGCCACTTGCAACAGCTAGGTCTAAGTCGAGCCCAGTTAACATTTTAGCCGAACTTGCATTAGCAGAGGTCAACCAACTATTAATCGTACTAAAGAGACGGTCTGACAACAGAGACGACTTCAGTACGCCACCATTGAATAACACGGCAGTAGGCTTGATAAACTCAGGTTCTGCTGGCATGCCAGGCATACCGGCAAATGCTTGATCCGCAGCGTTGCTCTGACGACTTAAAAATGCAGCAATATGGCGCGTAACAGCGGCATCTTGTGCGTACGGCAAGCCCATTTGCGTCAATGCGCCACGAGAGCGTTGCACAGGGTGCTCTTGAATACCCACCTGTGGGAAGAAGCCATCCACGAGAGTTTGCTGCACTTCTTGTTGAGTCAGTTCGGTTTTTAATGTTGCGCCAAGCAGTTTAGAGCCACGGCTAGGAACAACAATCGGTACCGATTGAAGCTCTGCATCGTTAAGTAGGGCTTCTTTGGCATCACGACAAGCGTGCGTCATCGCTTGAACTTGCCAAGGCTGTAACTCTTTGCCATCTTGCGCAAGCTTCATCTTAAGGCGATAAGCTAAAGCGAGATCCATATTGTCACCGCCAAGCAAGATATGCTCACCGACCGCGACACGCTCTAAGTTCAAGTTACCGTCGTTTTCTGTTACGGCAACCAATGATAAATCGGTAGTACCACCACCCACATCAACCACTAATACAATGTCGCCGACTTCAACTTCATCACGCCATGCGTCATTGCTATTATCAATCCAGCTATAAAGTGCCGCTTGTGGCTCTTCAAGAAGCGTTAAATGCATTAGGCCAACATTACGAGCCGCTTCTGCGGTAAGATCGCGAGCGGCTGGGTCGAATGATGCAGGCACCGTGATCGTCACGTCCTGCTCTTCTAGCAAAGCCTCAGGGTGGGCATGGTTCCAAGTATTTTTAAGGTGCTCAAGGTACAGTTCGGTGACACGTAAAGGTGACACTTTTGTCACTTCTTCTGGGCTACCTTGTGGCAAAAAGTCTTCGCGGCGGTTCACACCACCGTGGCAAAGCCAAGATTTTGCACTGGCGACCAAACGGATCGGTGTTTTTGATCCAAGGTTACGGGCAATGGCGCCGACAAGCGCGCTTGGGTGCTCTGTCCAAGGAAGCGTTCTTGAACCATGACCGAGCTCATGCTCATGCGGTTGATACAAGAATGAACCTAATTGGTTTAAATTCTCAACGGTACCCGGAGAGGTTAATTGAGGAATCGCCATCACTTCAACGGAGGCATTTTCATCTTGTGCGTCAACAAATGACATGACGCAATGTGTGGTACCAAGGTCGATACCAACACTGTATTTAGCGTTGTGATCCATTATAGTTCTACCTCAGCTGGTGCGATAATCGACGCATCATAGTTTTCTGAAAGTTTAGGTAGGTTAACATTATCTGCTTTCCAACCTTTATGAACCAGGATACCAGAGAATGGTGCTGAGCCCGTCACGTTGCCAGTTAGACGAATCGCTTGCGGATTAAAGCCTTCTTCAATTGTTAAGCGAGATTCTTCGTCTTCACTGCGAATAGGAGAAAGGACAAAGTAATCACCAATCACTTTTTTACCGCCAGAGTGAACAACACGTGCGGCTGCACCCACTTCTTCATCAGAGAAGGACGTAAGGTCTTCTTGTAAGAAGTCGATAATCCGTGCTTCTTGCTGCATGAGAGAAAGTAACTGCATAGCAGAGTCTGTTGATGCGGTAGCAAGCTTGGATTCAACTTCTACTACTTTCTCAATCACTTTTTCGACTTCTACAATTTTCTCAACTTCAACGATTTTCTCTACAGGTTTCTCAACCTCAATAATCTTTTCGATAGGTTTCTCTACCACTTTTTCAACGACTTTGCTTTTGCGAGAAACGGCAATTGCCAGTAACAAAACGCTCGATGCAGCAAGGCCTGCATGCAGCATGTCGAAGGTGGTAGGAATAACATTTAGATCGAAGGTCATAGGGGATTCTCTATGTGTCTGTCATTAGTTGCTAACTTTGGGGCGAAGTCTAGCATAATCAAGGCTCTTAGCGCGATGGTTTCGCAATAATGTCATTTGAAAGTGAGTTTGTTGGTGAAGATTGCAGCAGATAGTGGTGTTTTATTAATTTTAAGTGATCTTTGCTGATTTTTTGCACGCAAATATTAGGGGCGACAAAAAACTGATGTAAAATCCGATGCATAGGCTAGAAGTCAACGTCGGGGAAATGGCGCATATTTTTAGTTTTGAGTGGTATTGTTATGAAAATAACGACACTGACATCAGAAAAAACAGATCCTAAATCTGAAAACAATAAAAGAGTCAGTAATGCAGTACGTCAGAATGGGCAAAGGATTAAACAGGGAAGACCGTGGTGTAAAACGGTATTCAGTGGTCGTGTTTTCTATAGGGATTGCGATTACAATTTTTATTACGCATCTTGTATATAAAGGACAGCAGCAATTATCCAAATCTAACTTCGACTTTTTGGTGCAGAATCAGGCGGAGAATATAAAAGAACTCGTTATGTTAGACGTGAGTTTAATCGGCTCCGGTGCGGGCTTTTATCATGCGACTTCGCCAGATTCGTGGAACAGCTTTTCATCGTT
The DNA here is from genome assembly GCF_026191675.1 of Vibrio qingdaonensis. Taxonomy (GTDB): domain Bacteria; phylum Pseudomonadota; class Gammaproteobacteria; order Enterobacterales; family Vibrionaceae; genus Vibrio; species Vibrio qingdaonensis. The sequence goes on from NZ_JAKRRY010000041.1 coordinate 29,656, forward strand.
TGCTCGACCCATTATAGCAGGCTCAAGTAGCTTGATCGCTATGCAATGGATGAAAAAGGTTTACCCAGAACAGATTGATTCACATGTTGCTAGGGTAAAGGAGCACTTTCCCAATTACGAAATTTATACGGTGCCGAAAGATCAACCAGTGACGATGGGCTACATTCTAGACAATGATGAGCCGATTTATGTTGCCAGTGATATCTACCCAGTTAATACCGCAAATCTTCGGGCGTTAGGGTATTACTCTTCGAGAGAGCGAGTTCGTCGTGTTATTACCAACACCATTAAAACAGGTCAACCAAGCTTATCTGATAAAATTCGGTTATTGCAGGATGGTTTTGACCGTTCGCTGCCAAAGCAGGGAATGTTGGTTTACCACCCTGTGTTTGAGCCTGGACGGAAAGAGTTACGGGGTGTAGTCATTGGCGTGATTCGCACCACGGCTTATTTTCAACAAATTGTTGCAAGGACCGCAATTGGTCAAGCGGTGGGCATTCAAGTCGTCGACATGGGGTTTGATGCTGAAGATGACCCTATTATGTATCGTAACCAATCATGGGACAGCATCAATGGCGAGGTGGATGCTGTCGTCATCGATTTGTATGACCGACAATGGAGTATTGAGTTTAAGCGTGGCAGTGGTATTTCCGCTAATGATTCATTTATCCTGTTGTGTGTTGCTTCTGGTGGCTTCATTATTTCGATGTTGCTTGGTTATGTCGTACAATTGATGCTGCGTGAACAACGCCGTTTGACCAAGTTGGTCAAACGGCGGACAAAGGATTTACAATATTTAGTTGAGCGGGATCCCCTGACAGAGGTCTATAATCGACGGGCGTTTAACCGTTTGGCCGAGTACCACATTGCGTGTCATAAGCCTTTTTCTCTCGCAATCATTGATGTCGATTCATTTAAACAAATTAACGATCAATACGGTCACGTGGTGGGTGATGAAATACTCATACAAGTGGCGGTTCACATTAAAGAGAACACGTATCCAGACGATATGTTATTCCGTCTTGGCGGGGATGAGTTTGCCGTGATTAGTCGTTGTATTGACTACGCGCCGTTGCAACGTTACCTAGACGGTATATGTGAGAGTGTTCGACTATTAGAGTGGCCTGGTATCGATAAAACATTTAACTGCACATTAAGTATTGGTGCAGCGGTTTATCGAGGCGAGTCTTTGGAGAAGTTGCTAAACCGTGCCGATGAACAACTTTATATCAGTAAAGAACAAGGGCGAGATAAAGCCAATATTGTTTGATTCTAAAGCAGTTAAACCAGGGGCTATCGAGCTTTAGGCGATTTTGCGCTACACTTCGAGCCGTTGTTTATTATAAAGCCTATATCATTATGAATTATAACCGAGTCGTTTGTTTTGACCTTGAAATGTGCTGCTGGAATGTGGACGGTGTAGGTACGACGGGTGAAATTATTGAAGTAGGGTTGGCTGAGATCGATCTTGTTACTCAGCAAGTGGTGAAGCGAGCGCAATACTACGTTAAACCAGAGAAGGACGAAGTGTCTTTGTTTTGTGCGGAACTGACCGGTATCACACCGCGTAAAGTCGAGAAACAAGGCCGCCCCCTTGCTGCTGTTGTGCAATCAATGGTAAAGAACTTTGGCGGCCCAAATAAGATTTATGCGGCATGGGGACGAGATGACCATATTTTGTTCAATGAATGTCGAGAAAAAGGCATTACGCCGCCATTCAAAGAGTTTGTTAACCTTGCCACACTTTATCGCATGCAAAATCGCTTAAAAGAAAAGCGCATCGGACACAAAGCGGCGCAAGAAGCAAAAGGAATTGAGTGGGAGGGGCGTCAGCACTCGGGTTACGTTGATGCCTATAATCTAGCAAAACTTGCGCTGACTATGCTGTAAGGCCTTCCTTCGGTTTTATGTAGAGAGCGGTTAGATTACAAAAAGCTTCAGGTAAACAGAGACGGCTTACCTGAAGCTGTTTATTGGTCTTTTCAACTAATGGTCTTTTCAACTAATTATTTATCGATGACTTGAATTTTCGCACGAATAAACTCACTATGATCGACGTAGAGCAGTTCGGCGACTTTACGAATCACCGCATCCTCTTGAGGGTCGATCACACCATCGGCATTCGCCACTTCCCACATTGCTTTAATCAGTTCAAAGCGTTTCTCTTGAGATAATTCACGTAACCCTGAAGTAAAGTCGTACAAAGAGACCGACTCTTTCACTTTCAGTTTCGCTTGTTCGATAAGCAAGTTGGTTTCTTCATCAGATAGCGCCAGTAGGCGAGAGACCAAAGAACGCTTCGCTTGCTCTTCTTGTTCATCAACTTGGTGATCGGCACTGGATACTTCACATAGCAATGATGCGATCGCAAGGTTGGGGCTGACCGTTTGATTTTGGGATAAGTCACTGCCTTCAATGAGCTGCTTGAATATAGAGGTGATGGACGTAAACATAGCGGTTCCTCTTTTGATGCCTAATCATAAATAATCTAATCACTAATACATAGTGGCGCTTACAAAAGAACTCAAGTGTAAAGCGCCAGAGAATGGATGTTATTTCGTTTTAGAGACGATTTTTGTTTCAGAGAAAGCTTGCGCGTTAGAGGCCGTTTCAGGGAAATGAGTTTCGCTTCCGTCACCATGTACGACGGATATTTCTTTTGGTTTTCCGTCTTTATTCAGTTTTAACCGCCCGATACCGCTGCGATTAACAAGGTGATGGCAGGCTGAAGGGCTAGGGTGTCGCTTAAACACTTTGAGTCGCTTTCGCTTAGTGAACCAGTTAAGCGGTGAACGAGGCGTGTACAACCAAGCATCAAGAGTAGCAAAGAGACTGAGTAGCGGTTCAGGAAACTCGTTTTTGATGCCACTACACGTGATCTGATAGATGTGAGAATCTGTTTCTCTGTAGCGAAGTGCGATGTCATACACAAAAGAATAGTGAACATCACCCGATAAAATGACGAAGTTTTTTGGTGTTTTTGAATGCGTGAAAATAGATAGCAAGGTGTTGGCGCTACCGGGATGCGCCATCCAGTTTTCCGCATCGATGACTAAGGGGTGACCCGCGATGGTGGCGAGTCGTTGCATGGTTTCAATAAACTTCACGCCAAACATAGGGGCGGCAGACACGACGATCACTGATTCTTGATTGAGTAATTCATGTTGGAATTCAACTAACGCTTCCCAGTCCATAAGACCTGACGGTTTATTTAGATTGGATTCTGAGCGCCATCGTCGGGTTCGAGTATCGAGTACGACGACTTTGGGGTGGCTATCGGTGGTAAAATGCCAGCGCTCATATCTAAAAAGCTGATAACTCACTTTTTCAAGGGCTTCGCAGTTAAATACTGCAGGGTTAGAGGTGTCTGTATTAAGGCTAGATTGTGTTGGATCTGGGACAAACAGTGTCGCCAATGTGTCGTGCCAGTCTGCATGATAAATTTTAGGATCGTTACCCCAAGCCTGGCAAAGCAAGTAGGCTAGCATGCCATTGCCGATAATTTGCCTAGAAAATGGGTGCTCGTAAGCGGCTTTTTCCCATCCTACCGTTAGATTCCAGTCATCGGTAATATCATGGTCATCAAAAATCATGTAGGTAGGAATATGTGCTAATACACGCCTGACTCGTGATAAACCGTCAACGAACTTCAAGAGATGGTGCTTTTCTTTTTCCCATTGACGCTGAAAGCGTCGTGACAATGGTTGCCCGTTGACCTCGAAATTGGCTTCTTCTAACCGATTAATATTGATGTGTTTCCAAAGCTCTGGTGACCAAACTAATAAGTACATAGCAATAAACTCAGAGAAGGTTATAAGGTGGTTATAACAGTCTTTGGAGCTAAAAATGGCTTTAGAACTAGACTTGGACCAAAAAGATGACGATGGGGTATGAGGCAGTAAACCCTCTCTACCATAAAGCTGCTTGGGGTGCTGGTAAAGCTGTTGGCTATCGGCAATGTCACCTGAGCCTGAGAACGCTTCTCCCGGCAAATCGAGCAATGTGATGACTTGATGAATGGCATCAAGCATAGGACCAGCGACGTGGTCTGCGTAGATTTGGTCCCCATTGAGCAACAGCATATCGGGTTGTTCTTCAACTTGTCGATTGAGTTGCTCATCTATGGCTAGAAGGCTGTCGTTACTTGAGTGGTGCGGGTTTCGGCATGATCCGTGAAGAACGTGGTCTGCTTTAGTCGAGACCATGAACTCAATGTTATCGTGTGCGGCGTAGCGCAAATTGTTATCAATAACACTGTTACCGATATCGTCTAAGTAAACGTCGTAACTAAGACTTACATTGGGTTCGAGTTCGATAGGGATATGACACTGGATAAGCCATAATTTCGAACTCACTTGATAGCTCTGTTCGTAGGAAACAGGGAAGTAGCGAGGATTTTTTTGCTTTAAGCAAATCACTAATCGTTTTGGGTTAACCGACGATGCCATCCATAATGAAAACTCATGCGGGTTAACTCGTCGTAAAATAGGACCGGCAACGAGTGGTGCAATTGGCTGTGCTTGAGTTTGATTTATCATCATGCACAGACCTCGCTTGACGATAGCTCTGTCGCGTTCGAACCTTCAAATGGCGTACTTTGGCTCTCTACCTCCATTGACTCTAACAATTCCACGAAGTCACTGCTGGAAAGCTCATGCCCCACTAGGAAAAAGCCCAATAGCGCATCGGCGGTGGCTGTGGAAGAGTCATTTTGGCCAAGGATATCTGTGATTCGTGAGCGCAATAAGTCAATTTCATGATCAACAAATCCGCGACCTTCGATTCCCTCTTCGCCTTCATCGGGCGCGTTATCGAATTCAAGGAATAAAAGGTCGTTGTCGAGTTCAGTGTGAATAAGTCGTTCAGGGAGCCACTTTTCACCAGTAACAACATGGCATTCTTTATCATCAGGCAAAGAATCGAGAACTTTTTTTAAATTTGATACTTTCACGATTAGTCTAAATAGTGGAAACTATGCCTCCGATAACCTGTGGTGATTAATTAGCCGTTAAGCTACTCACAATTTCGTGACATATAAATTCAATAAAACTAATAATATAACAACTCTTCTTCTATGCGGTAGCGGTTGTTAGTATATTTGACATTTCGTTTGCCAAGCTTGGTGACGTGAATGCAGTTTGTTCAAGCGTAACCTACTCTATAGCACTAAATATTGCACAAAAATTGATAATCCGGTTGGAGACACAGTAAGACATGATAAAGAAAAATCTCGCGTTGGGACTTGTTACTATTTTAGGTAGCACCACAGTAGCAAACGCAGCGCAAGAGGCAGAGTGGGGCATCGCAGCAGTTTGGCGTACAGCCAACATTCCGTTTGCGACACAAAGCCAAGACTCAACAGTCAGCACGTTCATTCCAATGATGTACTTTAAGAATGATTATGTCTTTCTCGATGGTATGACAGCGGGAGCGCATCTTTATAAAGCAGACGACAACCAATTCGAAGTGAACGCGATCTCACGATTACGCTTTATAGATATCCCTGCAGGTGAGCAAAATGCGGCTCGTGGCGATACTCTCGATTATGGTTTGCAACTACGTTATAACATCGATGACACGTGGCACCTTGATACCGAACTTATGACCGATTATGACTATAACAAACATGCGAATCTAAGATTGCAAGGTACGCTTGATTATGGTGATCTTGAACTTAAGCCGAATGTGACACTGCGTTATAAAGACTCTGGCTTTAATACTGAGTACTACGGTTCATACAATGGTCAAAGCCAAGATATCAACGGCGCTTTCGATTATGCAATGGGTGTTGATGCTAAGTATCACTTGGTTTCAAACCTTTATATGCTTGGTGCAACGAATATTCGTATGCTGGATAACTCGGCTTATCATTCCGATGTGATTAAAGAGCGCTTTGAAGGCGAGGTGTATTTAGGATTCGGTTTCTTTAACGAGAAGAAAAAATCGACTTCTAAAGCTAAACAGCACAGTCGTGATATCAGTACTAAACCGTATGTACGTGTCGCTCATGGTTATGCGTCGCCATCGGACATGGGGGATATTCTGACATTTAATGGGAAACGTGACCCGTATAACAACCAAGTGACGTCGGTTTTTTACGGTCATCCGCTGACAGATGAGTTGTTTGGTTTACCTCTTGATATCTATTTTAGCCCGGGTTATGCCCATCATTGGAGCTCGGAAGTACAAGATACGGGTAACGAATTTGTGGCATTAATTAAGGCTTACTATACATTCAACTGGCCTGTAAAAATGCGACTTGGTGTGGGTAATGGTGTGTCATATATCGACAATATTACCTATATTGAACAGCAAGAAATGGACAAGAAAGAAAAGACGGCAAGCCACGTGATGAACTACATTGATATCTCTTATGACGTCAACATAGGCTCTATCTTTAGAAAACCCGAATGGGAAAGCTTGTGGCTAGGTTACTCGTTGCATCACCGCAGTGCGATCTTTGAAGCATCATCGCAGTTCGGCCGAATCAAAGGCGGCAGCAACTATAGTACGGTTTATCTTCAGTACGATTTCTAACCTTTTGCTGTTGAAGCCGCGAGTTTGTGTTAAAACATGTGGCCTCTAAGCTTATAAGCCTCGCGAAAGCGGGGCTTTTTATTATGTCTGAGTTAACGCAAACACCGAGCTGTGCTACAATCCCGCCAGTTTGTAAATCGAAAATTGAACTAGGAAATGTTTTGACTTCCTCTCTCTCTGAAAACAATAACAACAACCCGACGGCCAAAGCAAATAACGCGCATTCACTAAAAAAAGCACTGAATGAGTGCATGATTCGCGACCGTTTTCGTCTCCATAAGCGCATTTCTGGCGCGGGTCGCATTAAAAATGAACAATCTAAAGCGGCGGTTTTCGACGAAATAGCGATGGATATTGCTAAATCTATGATGCAGGCGCAACAGCGCGGTACCCATAAAGCGACCATTAATTACCCTGAGTTGTTGCCAGTCAGCCAAAAGAAAGACGATATCGCTAAAGCAATCCTAGAGAATCAAGTGGTGATTGTTGCAGGTGAAACGGGCTCAGGTAAAACCACGCAGTTACCAAAAATCTGTTCCGAATTAGGTCGTGGTAAGTTTGGACTTATTGGCCACACTCAACCACGTCGACTTGCTGCACGTTCGGTTGCCAACCGTATTGCGGAAGAAATGGAATCGCCACTTGGTGAGTTTGTCGGCTATAAAGTTCGATTTAACGACCAAATCTCGGATAGTACCCAAATTAAGTTAATGACGGACGGTATCTTACTGGCTGAGATTCAACATGACCGTTACTTAAATCAGTATGACACCATCATCATCGATGAAGCTCACGAACGTAGCCTTAACATCGACTTTATTTTGGGCTACTTGCGAGAGTTACTGCCAAAGCGCCCAGATTTAAAAATCATCATTACCTCAGCCACGATCGACCCAGAGCGTTTTTCAAAGCATTTTAATGATGCCCCAATTATTGAAGTGTCGGGTAGAACCTATCCGGTGGATACCCGTTATCGTCCATTACGTGGAGAAGATGATGCTGACCGCGACCAGCTAGAAGGCATCTTTGAAGCGGTTGATGAACTGTGTGATGAAGGGTTAGGCGACATTCTTATCTTTATGAATGGCGAACGAGAAATTCGTGATACTGCGGATGCGCTGAACAAAAGAAACCTACGAGATACTGAAATTGTGCCATTGTACGCGCGATTATCTTCGGGTGAGCAAAACAAGATTTTCCAGTCTCATACTGGTCGCCGTATTGTACTTGCCACTAACGTAGCCGAAACGTCGCTTACCGTTCCAGGTATTCGTTATGTTATCGATCCGGGAACCGCGAGAATTAGCCGCTATAGTTACCGTACTAAAGTACAGCGGCTGCCAATCGAGGACATCTCTCAAGCGAGCGCTAATCAACGAAAAGGTCGTTGTGGACGAGTGGCTGAAGGTATTTGTATTCGCCTTTATTCAGAAGAAGATTTTGAATCTCGCGCTGAGTTTACCGACCCTGAGATATTACGAACGAATCTAGCGTCAGTTATTTTGCAAATGACGGCATTAGGACTTGGCGACATCGATGCTTTCCCGTTCGTTGAGGTACCTGATAAACGTAATGTTCAAGACGGTATACGATTGCTCGAAGAATTAGGGGCAATTAACGATAAAGCGAAAGATCCGCGTAAGCGACTTACGTCAATTGGACGTAAACTCGCCAAGTTACCTATTGATCCCCGACTAGGGCGTATGGTGCTGGAAGCACCAAGACTCGGCTGTTTAAAAGAAATTATGGTGATTGCATCGGCCTTGTCGATTCAAGATCCGCGCGAAAGACCGAGTGATAAGCAGCAGTCATCGGATGATAAGCATCGTCGATTCTTTGATAAAGAATCCGACTTTATGGCGTTTGTGAATCTGTGGGATTACATTCAAACCAAACAGAAAGAGCTATCGGGCAACCAATTTAGACGTCATTGTAAGACTGACTTTCTTAATTATTTGCGTGTTCGTGAATGGCAAGATGTCTATTTCCAAATCCATCAAGCCATGCGCGAAATGGACGCTAAGTTAAACCAGGAGCCGGCAAACGAGCAGTCCGTTCATATGGCTTTGCTTGTGGGATTGCTGTCTCACATCGGTGTAAAAGACCAAGAGAAAAATGAATATCAAGGCGCCCGTAATGCTCGCTTTCATATTTTCCCGGGCTCTGGCTTGTTTAAGAAGCAGCCGAAGTGGATCATGTCGGCGGAATTGGTTGAAACGTCTAAGCTGTGGGGGCGAATTATCGCCAAAATCCAGCCAGAGTGGATTGAGCCGTTAGCCAAGCACTTGGTGAAAACCAGCTACAGCGAACCCCATTGGTCGAAGAAACAAGCCGCGGTCATGGCGCATGAGAAAGTGATGTTATATGGCATTCCTATCGTACCAAAACGCTTGGTTAACTATAGCCAGATTGACCCTGTGGTCAGCCGAGAAATTTTCATTCGCAGCGCTTTAGTAGAAGGAGAGTGGGAGACAAAACACGCTTTCTTTAAACAAAACCGTAAGCTGCTGCAAGAAGTAGAAGAGCTGGAACACAAATCTCGTCGTCGCGATATCTTGGTTGATGATGATGAACTGTTTGATTTTTATGACCAGCGTGTTGATACCGATGTTGTATCCGGAAAGCACTTTGACACGTGGTGGAAAAAAGTCAGTAAGACGAATAAAGATCTACTGAACTTTGAAAAAGAGCAGCTGTTTAAAGGGGATGCCAGTCACGTTACGGAGTTGGATTACCCGAACTTTTGGCATCAAGGCGATTTTAAGCTCAAGCTCAGTTATCAGTTTGAACCGGGTGAAGACAACGATGGTGTGACAGTTCACATCCCACTGCCGATATTAAACCAAATCGATAGTGATGGATTTGACTGGCAAATTCCTGGGCTACGACATGAACTGATTGTAAGTTTAATTAAGTCATTACCAAAAACGGTACGAAAGAACTTTGTTCCAGCACCTAACTACGCCGATGCTTTTTTAGCACGTACCAAGGTTATGGAAGCGCCACTGTTGGATTCGCTAGAAAAAGAGCTGCGCCGTATGACGGGCGTTGAAATTCTTCGCGAACAGTGGAACCTTACCCAACTAACGGATCATCTAAAGATCACTTTTAGAGCCGTTGATCACCGCAATCGCAAGCTTAAAGAAAATCGCGATTTGTTTGAATTGAAAGAAAGCCTAAAAGACAAAGTACAAGCAACATTGTCGAAAGTGGCCGATGACGATATTGAACAACAAGGTCTCCACACATGGAGCTTTGGCGAGTTACCTAAAGTGTATTCGCAAAAACGTGGTGGCTTTGATGTAAAAGCGTACCCTGCGCTGGTGGATAAGAAAGACAGTGTCGAGATTAAGCTGTTCGAGACAGAAGCAGAGCAAGAGCTTGTGATGAAAGAAGGGCAGCGTCGATTGGTGTTGCTTAATGTGCCTTCACCCATCAAATACTTACATACCAATTTGCCGAATAAATCCAAGTTGGGCTTGTATTTCAATCCATATGGCAAAGTCTTAGATTTGATTGATGACTGCATATCCTGTGGTATTGATAAGTTGATTGAAGAGCAGGGCGGTCTTGTTTGGGACTCAGAAAAATTTGATGCGCTGAAAGAACACGTTCGCGCTGAGTTAGATGAAACCGTGGTGGATATCGCTCAGCAAGTAGAGACGATTCTCACTACGGCGTTTAACTTGAACAAGAAGTTAAAAGGGCGTGTGGATTTGTCTATGGCGTTTGCGTTATCTGATATCAAAGCACAGATTGAAGGGCTGATATTTAAGGGCTTTGCTACCGAGTGTGGTTGGAAGCGATTACCTGATATCTTGCGGTATTTACGTGCCATTGAACGTCGAATGGAGAAACTTCCCATTGATCCAAACCGAGACAGAATGCACATGCTCAAAGTGGAATCGGTCACCCAAGATTACAAAGAGTTACTGAACAAAATTCCAAAGGGCATGAAAATACCTGAAAATGTCAAAGAAGTTCGTTGGATGATTGAAGAACTAAGAGTCAGTTTCTTTGCTCAACAACTTGGCACACCTTATCCGGTCTCCGATAAGCGAGTTCGTAATGCCATTGACGCATGTTAGTCACAGAAAACGTGAATAGTTAGACAAATAATGTCTCAATACCATGGAATTCAAGAAGTTTTACCAAAATTTGAAACGAAGGGATTCCTATTAAGATAGGGTATGTGATATATAAAGCTCCGCGGTGGCTTTTATTGGATTCACCGCTATTTCATAAACAAGAAGGTTTACAATGAAAAAGACACTTTTAGCGCTTGCGCTTGTTGGTGCATCGACGTCGGCATTTGCTGACGCGTGGTTATACGGTGGTGTTTCTGCAGGTCGTGCTGACTACAATAACAACAGCGACACACCAATGGGTTTCCATGTTGGTACAGGTATTCTACCAATTATTGGTATTGAAGCGGGTTACTGGAAGCACGGTAATTTCGATATCAATGATCAAAACAAAGGCAATGGTTATGCAGAGCTAGGCTCTTGGTATGCCGCGCTTAAACCAAGCATCGATATTGGTCCGGTTCAGCTGTACGCAAAAGGTGGTCTGCACTATTACAACGCGGATTATAAAAACGGTCTAAGCAACCAAAGCAGCGACAACGGTACTGACTTTATGTACGGTGTTGGTGCTGAGTACTTTGTGACAGATATGCTTTCTGTGGGCGCGAGCTGGCAGCGTTTCAATGGTGTAAAAACCATTGCAAACAGTAAAGACTTAGATAGTTTCACTATCAATGCAACGCTTCACATCTTTTAAGATAGTGTGATAGACGTATGAATCTTAAAAAAGCGACCGAAGGTCGCTTTTTTAATGTCTGTGAATAGATTTTTCTACGTTATCTATGATTCATCGTCGGGTGTTGTAACCTAAGCAGCGTTATCATCTTCTAATATTTTTTCACCAACAATGACAACCTCACCTGTTTCTTCATCAAGGTATGCGCCAATAGGTTGCGGTGCTTCGTATAGGTACTCGTAACAAACGCGCGCCTCCACTACTCCAGAGTTTTTATTTCCTTCGGTCGCAATCGCGCCAACTCGGTTCTGTTCAAGCCATTCATTGGCGGCCGCTCGTAGTGGCTCTTCGGCGGTATAGGAAAAGAGACCTTCGTTGTTATAACACACCAGAATTTGATGCTTTTCTTTGTTACGGTTTGGCGCTACTAAATATTGGCTACCGTCTGATGAATTAAAATAGACATCGTTGGAAGTGACGTCGTAGTTGATCATTTGAGAGACTTCTTTCGCCATGTTGTACACAGAGCAGCCAGATAAAGAGGCGGTGAAGAGGGTGGCTAGCAGTAATTTATTCATTCATATGTTCTCTATAGGAGACCATCCGTGTCTTGGTAAGTCCTTGCTTTAAATTGATAATATGAATGGTATATCAGGTTGCTTTTCTAGAGATGTTTAAAGGGATTAGCAATGAGTGCAAACAAGAAGGTAGGGCTATTGCATAAGGGGACGTTAAGGCTCAAACGGTGTGAGCCTTAACAAAGAAAGGATGAGAGAGGTTAGAACTTGTAGCCGACAGTTAGTGACAGTTGGTCAGTGTTCAAATTATTTACGTTATAAAAGTCATAGCGTAAATCGGTATACAAACCCATATCGATGTTCGCTCGTACGCCAAACCCACCCATCAATGATGTTTCTTTATTTGAAAATGTTTTACCATTACTACGAGTTTGTGTTTCATTGGCACGAATGAGACCGACTGCACCATAGGGCTTGATCGCCCAGCCGTCTAGCGTAAACATGTAACCAAGGTCGGTATCTATTTTGTAATTACTGCCGTCAATTTCTAGATTACCTGTTTTTCCATTATTGTTTTGGTATGAGGCGTTGATGCCCACAATGCGGTTAATGTCATAGCCATATTCAAGCTTGATACCGTCACCCCAATCAAGGCCGCTGTTATCAATAACGAGGTCTGTGTTTGAATAACCAAGCCCGACACGATGACCAGATACGTCAGTGTTGTTTGAAGCAAAAGCCGGTGCTGCGGCAGAAAAAGCGAAGAGTGCTGGAAGAATAAATTTGCTAAACGTCATAGTCTTAGAACCTTAGTGGTGGTAGCGTCCGTTCTAATTTGTCCATGATAGTGTTCGATTATGTATTAAACGTTTAACTATCGTTTAATACTGAAAAGTTGTAGGTAGCGTGTGACTAGCTTTGTGTGTCAGCGTGATCTTTTGACTCAGTCTTGTTGGATTCAGCTTCAGCAAGTTGTGCTTCTAGCTCTTTGATTCTAATCTCAGCTTCTAGCTCAGCGACCCGTTTTTCTGCGTCACTTCTATGATCTTGAGATACGCCATCCGCCAGGACTTGCGTGTCACTAGATGAGCGTGAATCATCAAGGTCTTTCATTGACCCCGCCACGCCACCTGCCACGCCACCTGCGACTGCGCCCTTTGCGGCTAAGCCAGCGTCACCGGTGAGCGCTCCCATCGTCGCACCGAGTAAAACCCCACCTGCGGCGCCGCGATTGCGTGCTGCATTTTCGTTGTCTGAATCAAAGGCGGGTGAAGAGCATCCTGCAAGCACCATCAAGGTAGCTGTCACCATAGCGGCTTTAGTATGCTTGATTGTTAATGTCATTCTCGATCTCACTCTGTGTTGTTGGGACGAGGTAAATATTACGAGATGATTCAGTCTGTGAGAATTGATTCGTTGTTATTAGTCTGATAACCAAATGGAATCAGACTAAGAATACCCATCTATTATGGTGGCTAAAGGATTCCAGTCTTATGGATGCGTATAAGACTGAGAACGAATTACCAACTAGGCGTTTCAAATTCGCTTAAGAGAAAGTCTAGAAAAAGGCGAATTCGCTTGGGTTGATACTGCCGGCTGACATAGACGACATTTAAATCGCTACTGGATGCAGAATTTGACGCGGTGAAGTTAACTCGATAGTCACTTAAAACCACCTGTAATTTATCGCTATTAATGTCCTGTTGAACATCTAATAGGGACTTTAGTGCGATGCCATAACCGTCTAATGCCCAGCGACGTATCACTTCACCATCATCAGAAAAACGACGGGGTTGAACTGCGACTGACTGATGGGCATCACCCTGGCGAAAGTGCCATCGAGTGAGTTCTTCATGGCTTCGAAATAGGGCAAGACAGTGATGGTCTGTGAGTTCCGACGGGGTAGTGGGTATGCCATGCTTGCGAAGGTATTCTGGGGATGCACAAAGAACACGTTGACTTGATGCAAGCCGTCGGGAGATGAGGCTACTGTCGGCCAGCTCGCCATAACGAATGACAATATCAACACCAGACTCCGTGATATTGGTGAGTGTATCGTTGAGATATAAATGAGGGATGACATTTGGGTACTGTTGGCAAAATGATGTGAGTATTGGCAGAATAGCTTGCCGTCCAATATCGCTAGGGGCGGCTATTTTAAGGGTTCCTTTGACCTCATTCAAACCACTTTGAAGCAAGCTTTCCGCTTCATTTACATTATTAATAATCTCTAGACTCGACTGATAGTAGAGTGCTCCAGAATCGGTTAATGATAGATGGCGTGTGCTTCGGTTAAGTAACTTAACTCCGTATCTTTGCTCTAAGGCTTTCAATCGCGAGGTCACTGTGGCGGGAGACAAGCCCAGTTCTCGCCCCGCAGCGGCTAACCCTTTGTGTTTGACGATGCTAACGAACATTGTCATATCTGCAAACTTATCCATAGTGACTCCCACTTACTGTCAATCTAACACGCTATTAGGCTTATTATTTAGTTTAACCGAATAATGAATTCGAAATTAAGGTAATTATCAAATTAAATGGAATATATAGAATAGAGGGCATCAATTATTACCCAATTGGAGTCGTGGTATCACGTGCTCCATAGCGATGAAGAGAGTGTAAGTATGAATAACAACAAGATGCCCATGCAGGTATGGATATTGACGCTTGCGGCGTTTGCCATTGGTACTGCAGAGTTTGTGATAGCTGGCATTTTGCCGCAAATCGCTCAGTCATTGTCGATCACTGAAGGGCAGGCCGGCTATTTGATTAGTGCTTATGCATTAGCGATTGTATTTGGAGGGCCCATACTGACGATATACTTGGCTCGATTTAATAAAAAGGCGGTTCTCGCCAGTTTAATGGTGCTGTTTATCTTCGGTAACCTAATGTCTGCGTTTGCGGTTAATTACCATGTTCTTATGTGGAGCCGAGTGATCACAGGGTTAGTGCAAGGCCCTTTTTATGGCATTGGTGCTGTTGTGGCGACCAGTTTAGTGTCGGAAAAATTAGCAGGCCGTGCTGTGGGCCAGATGTTTGCAGGTCTTACGTTAGCTAACGTCCTAGGGGTACCAGGAGGCACATGGATTGGTTTGGAATTTGGTTGGCATGTTACGTTTCTAGTGGTCGCGGGTTTTGGACTCGTCGCAATGGTGTTCATTTTGTCCGGCATTCAATCAACTGGGCATGGAGAGACTAAAAGTAGCGCAATGCAATTGAAAGCCTTTAAAAACCCAATGTTGTTAATGAGCTTGGTAATTACCGTGTTTGCTTGGTCGGGTTTTATGACGTTATATGGCTATATCGCACCGATAGCTATGCACGTGACTGGATTTAGTGAAGACGCTGTAACATGGATCTTGGTTGTCGTTGGGGTGGGTCTGATTGTTGGTAATACGTTAGGTGGCCGTTCATCTGATCATAATTTACAAAAGGCATCGATTTTTTGGGTTATAGCAATGATAGCTTCGTTAGTTTTAGTCGGGCTTGCCGTTAATAATCAGTGGCTATTTGTGGTCGCGGCTTTCGTATTCGGTGTTGCCTCTTTTGCCAATGTACCCGCCATGCAATTACGTGTCATGAATCATGGTGGCGACGGTCAAGAGTTAGCGGCGACGGCTAATATATCCGCGTTTAACTTAGCGAATGCTTTTGGTGGTGTGTTAGGCGGTGTCGTCATCGATAGCCAAGTGGGTGCAGGCATGATCCCTTTTGCTGCTATTGTGGTTCCGGTCATCGGATTGGGATTGATTCTATTTGCAAATCGACGAGAAAATCACTTTTCCGCAGTGTCGCAAGCTTAATGAAAACACAACGGCATTGCATAGTGTAGACAAGGTATGACGTAGCATTACACAGACACTCCGCACTAAATGATACAGTACATGTGATTAAATAATGGACATGGAACGGCGATGAAATCATTAGCAAGCTTACTCATTATCATTTCTGGCGTCACGACTGCCGCTGAATTTTCTCCGGCAAAGGAACCTGTCGATGGATGCCCAGGACCTTTCTTTGTGAAGAAAGCACGGGTGTTTGATGCTGTGACAATTTGTGCAACAAAGAATGTGACGACAACAAAGTTAGAGTATGCCGCTAACGTCACTGCACAGTGGTTAGACAATGATCAGGATGGTAACGTCGACGAACCACGACTACTCCCGCATCTACGTCAAAACCATGCGACTTTGGTGATGTCAGATGATGGAATGACTGATCGCGCCATCGAACAGTTAGCGCCATACTTCGACACTATGGTATTACAGGACCTTGCTGCGAGTGAAACGAATCCAACTGGCGCCAGAGATGCGTCGCAGGAAGAAATTCATCATCTGATTGCCAATGCGGGTTGGCAATCTATGTTGCCATCAGTTTTCAGTGACAAAGCGACCGTGCAAAGCAAGCTTCGACAACAATGGCAGTATGCGGAGAAGTCCGGCTACTACCGTTACGAAGATCCGACGTGCGACAACGCGTGTAAAACGACGGAGTTTTTTTATTTAGCTACCGCGGCGTATTTGGAGTCGAGTGTGGACTTAACTAGCGATGAGATGCGCTTAAAGAATCGCCAAGAACTGCAACACTCTTTACCAGACATAGTCAGTATTTTTGAATCACAGCAGTACCATTATCCGGTGCTTCAGTGGCCGAATGGTCGATATCCTGTGTTATCGACAATACGTTATACTGGCCAAGGATTCAGAGACTAAGGAACTGACTTCAAACTCGTATCGATGTTAAGCTAATAACTTGCGAATTCGGCGCGTAGAATGGAAGAAGGAATAGCATTTGATTAGGGAAGCAACACCAGACGATTGTGTTAATCTCGCGGTGCTATCGATTAAAGTATGGCTAACTACTTATGCGACTGACGGTATTCGTAAGGAATATTCTCAACATGTGCTTGCTACATTCAGTGAAGATTATTTCTTGAATCTGTTGGTAAACCCAAATTACGAACTGTTGGTCAGTGAGCATGATGGTGTACTGCAAGGTTTTGTTTTGGTCAACCTAGGCTCCCGTTTTAAAAACGACAGCTATGGGTTTGAAATTGAAAAACTGTATGTCGATGACATATTTTCAGGAAAAGGTTTGGGCCGTAAGCTGTTAAAAGAAGTCGCGCTAAAGTTTGGTTCACGCTTTTGGTTATATACCTGGGTAGAGAACGCTTCGAATGGGTTCTATCAACATTTAGGTTTTTCTCGAGTAGGGCGCATCACATTAGACTTTCATGGCTTGGTTGTCGAAAACCATGTCTACAGCTCGGTGAACGCAGCAGCACCACGTGTTAATGATATATAGCCTTGTTAGCCATCCTGTCGCTACTATTCCCTGTACTCCTAACACCCCAGTTTATGTTTAATTAGACTTTGTCTAACGCCATAATTAATCCTAATGTTGTACAAAGGCATCGCATTTCTAAAGCACATTGTGTTTTAGAAATGAAACCTTGGATTTGCTGGTGCATTATTATTACATAATCGTAATAATTAATTTCAATTTGGTGGGATTATCAAAGATTGGTAATTATCTATACTAAGCCCATCAAAACGAAACAGCGAGTGAGCACACTCTTCGTTCGCGTTATGCGGCGTCTATTTTTATCGCTCATTTTACTGTCCCGAAGTAAACAAAAAGGAAAACCCAATGGCACTTGAAATTAAACCAGGTCAAACATCAATTAAATCAAAAGCTATGGTAGCTTGGGCTGCTGGCGAACCACTAAAAATGGAAGAAGTTGACGTACAACTTCCTAAAGCGGGCGAGGTACTTGTTCGT
>NZ_JAKRRY010000042.1 GCF_026191675.1 Vibrio qingdaonensis
TATGACAACATTTGGTGAGTCTGCGCCAGCGGGTGAGCTATTCAAGATGTTTGGCTTTACCACAGAGAACGTCGTTGAAACGGCACGTGGCCTGCTAAAATAAATGACGTGATGTCGATAAATAAGAGATTAATATCACGTCACTACAACGAGATATCGCTCTAGTCTTTTCAAGAGCCGTAACGGTTATCCGTTATGGCTCTTCGTTTTCCTCGCTCCAATCTTTCGTCCTCTCCCTAAACCCTCACCACACTTTATAAACACTCACTGCACTTTGTCCATAATGCACTTTTCGCGCTGTCATTCATCCGTTAGAACCTACAGTATCAGACACCACTACAGATGAGGTTGGTTGCATAATGACAACTGTCTCAAAAGTGAAACAGGATCATGCTTGATACTCGTTCTGTGCTTCCTAGACTATCAATATAGGAAGGAATCGTTGAAACGGAAGGAGTCCGATAATGAAGACCTGGATGACCATAATAGCGGTGTTTTTCAGCCAATGCGTTTGGGCAAACCAATTGACTATTGCCGACACCAATAATACTAAGTATGTCATTTCCGATAGTCAGCTGTTGGATATGCCGCAAACTTCCATTACGACGACACTTCCTTGGCTTGAAGAAGAGGCGACCTTTCAGGGAGTGACGTTACAAACCCTGTTCAAACAGTCTAAACTGGCGCTTCCGCCAAGCCTAACCTTCGTTGCTTTAAATAATTATCAGGTGGTTATTCCTCGATCGGATATTGAAACGTATTCCCCTATCATTGCAATCCTCAAGGATGGTGAACCGATGTCTATCCGAAACAAAGGACCATTTTGGATTATCTTTCCTATCGCGACTAAACCGGAATTAAACATCACGGACTATCATTCAAAAATGATTTGGCAACTTAAACGCATTCAAATGTAGGTTTATGATTAAATATCTAGTCGAAGTGGTTCCTCTTAACATAATAAAGCTGTTCTTAGCGTTTTTAACGACGCTGGCATTAACCGTCAATATCATCACCATCGAAAAGATTAACACTATTAATGATGGTTTTTCTGAACGAAAAAATGAAGCGACGTGGTTCGTTTTCCAGCTGGTAAAAGAGTACTCTCAATTTGTCACAGAAGTCCGTATCACTCCCGTCGAAACCAAAAATCTTTGGCTTCATTTTGATCTAACTTGGAGTCGTTTCGACATAATCCTGAACAGTCGAGAGTCTTCAAATTTTATTAAAGACGAGAACTATTACTATTTCTTTTCAGACCAATTCGAGAGATTTCAAGCGTTAGAAAACTCTCTTAAACTCTATGAGTCTGGTAAGATAAAACAAGAAGCGCTCGAGCATCGCGTTGTTTTAAACTTTAACGAAGTTATCAACTTCATTAACACCAATTTTAGATTACAAAGCCCTTTATTTAAGAAGAACTCCTATGATTTAGAACGATTATTACTAACACAGAAAATGACAACCATGGTTCTCGTCTCTCTTTTTGTAATTATCATTGTTATTTTTTGGATAGAATCTTTAATAAGAAAATCAATCTATCGACGTGACCCACTCACACGATTAATGAATCGTTCTGCACTCACATACGACCTAAAGCCGCAGTTTTCTCAAAATTATTACAGTATACTCTCCATTCGCGTTCTAAATTTAGACGAAATAAATCAAAAGTATGGTATTGATTATGGTGATATTCTGATTAAGTCTGCAGCAGAAAAGATATCATCATTAATAGATAGCCGATTCAAATTATATCGCTATAGCGGTGCGACACTAATTGCACTAAGTAAATATAGCCAATCGATACAAAATGAAAAGACGTTAAAAGCAATGAGGGACAGTTTAAATGAACCTATTAACTTAGGCGACTTAGAACTAATAATGGATATTTCGCTCATTCACGAAAACAACGTCCATCGTTCTATACTACTGGAACGATTAACACTGCTCTCTCGTCGCAAAGCCGCATCACATAACGCTTAACTCACCAATGAATGACCTGCTGAGTTAGTCATTCATTGGTGAGTACTTTTTATTAATCAATGAGACGTCATTGACTTGATCTCGATAATGCTCCGCGTCATAGGTACGGTACAGTTGACAAAAATCATCAAATGCAAGCGGCTGACTAAATACATAGCCCTGTAATGTATCACAACCAATATTGCTGAGATAATGGCTTTGATAACTATCTTCAACACCTTCGCCGACAACACTTGCACCACATGTATGAGCTAAAGCGATGATCGACGTTAACATTTTTTCATTACCGCTTCCTGAACCAATAAGCTCAACAAAGCTCTTATCAATTTTTAACTCATCCACTGGATAATGGAGCAACTGATTGATCGACGTGTAACCCGTTCCAAAATCGTCTAGAGACACCTTAAAACCTAAGTCTCGTAACGCCTCAACCATACCTATCGTATCTTGCGTACTCTTAACATAACTGGTTTCAGTGATTTCAATTACCACTTTTTGTGGTGCTATTTGATATTTTCTACTCGCCTTAGTCAGCAAGTCAATAAACATCACGTTATACAATTCTAGTGCCGACACATTAATCGAAATGCTTTCTTGGTAATTACATTCGTTTCTCATCCGTTGATACGATGAAAATGCATTCTCGATAACCCACTGATCAATCGAAGAAATAATATTAGCTTGCTCCGCAATTCGAATGAACTCATCTGGACCAGTGTTGAATTGAAGCAGAGATGGACATCGAATTAGCACTTCCATGCCCTTAATCAACATGGTCTTCGCATCAATTAATGGCATGAATTCAAGCTCAAACTCACCGTTTCGACTGCATGATAGCAGTATTTTTTCAATCTCATCACGACGTTCTAATTGACGCGCCAATTTTTTATCAAAAATGACCAACGCTTGTCGACTCCGAATTTGCTTAGATTTATTAAAAGCTTCTTCAAGCCCTTTCTGCCACAACTCACTTCGCTCACTTAATGACAGAGGAAAAATAGCGATCGCCACATCCAAGTTAAACGTGTAACCATCTACAACAACACAATTTCCCCTTTTAGATTCAAACTGTCTAATGAAGGAGTCTATTTTATCCCCATGATTGACATCAACAACAGCGACGAAACAGTTTCCGCCATAGCGACTAATAGAGTAATCACTACAACCCATACCAAGATCAGCCTGATAGTTATGAATAAATGTTCTTAAACATTCCGCCACGGCAACCAGTACGCGGTCGCCAATGTTCGTACCGTAGAGATCATTAATCTTTCTAAAGTCTTTAATATCCCAACCGATAATGAATGCATTGTCGTTTGCATAGCACTGTATTCTTTTTTCTATATGTGATGTAAACGTTCGACGATTAGCTAATCGAGTTAAGTAATCAAATTCAGCTTCAAACTTAACTTTACTCAGCGTATCGATATAAGCATTTTTCAATACTGATATTTCGTCATCACCTTTTGAGCGTTTAAAGTAGCGTAATTCTTGACCACCCGCTTTAATATCGTCAATAAGATGTGAAATAGGCTTTAGTATTCGCATTCTCATAATAGTAATAATCACAAACAGAAGTATTGCTTCAATTGCAACGATATAGCCAAAGACTTCCAATGCTATGCGACGCTTTTCACTATCATAATGATTGTCCTGTATACTCAGTGTTAACGTCATTTTAGAACTGGAAAAGGACAACTGCGTTCGATTGGTCAAACTATCTTCAGTCTGTGATAACTTAATTTCTCTCGTAGATACTATATTGTTATTGTTATTGTTAGCTAATGAAAAATCTGCATTAACATAGGTGACGGATTTAATATCGTTCAACAATGTCGTTAAATGAGTCAACGGTGCATCGGTAATTAATATCGTTCGCTCTTTTTGCACCTGAGCACGCGGGTCTTCAGGAAACAACTTACTATCATAAGCGCCAACGAACGAGAATCTTACTTGGTCATTATCTGACTGATAAATAAATCCATCACTAAGAAACGGTTCACCTAACGATATTTTCACATAGGTATCGAACGTCCGCTGATAGATTTCATCAGGGAGTGTTGGAAAATAAAACGGGCCTCGTTTGATCGAAGTTGCGACAACAGTAAATAGCTCATCAATTACAAATATTTGAGCCCCATCGAGCGCTTTTATTCTCGGCTTTTCAACCAATTGACTCAGATATTTTTCTAAGAAACTTCGCCTAGCAATGTCACTGGTATTTTGAGTAAGGCGCAAAAATTGAATAGTCCCTGCAACCTCATGCGCCATAGAGGAAATACCATGTTGTTCATAATTAGTCGCATTGAAAGCACTGGTTACTTTGTCTTGCCACTTGATCACCTCAAGCGTTTTGTATCCTTCAATTCGTTGATAATATATTGCTATTCCTGCAATTATCACCAAAAAAGTGAGAATAGGAATTAACCATAAATGCAATCGCTTAAGTAACGTCATATTTACCTCAATTCCTCAACAATCCTTTGTCTCAAAAGCAAACCTAAGTCTGTTACACGGCGATAGAGAAAACTCTTTTCAAATACAGATTGAGGTGGGTTGAGTGAGGGTTCGCTGAGGTAATCTTGACTTACATATTCTAACGCGAGCTGATTCGGGGTCGAAAACCAGGACTCTTCAGCATTTAACGCGGCGATTTTAGGGTTAGAAAGAAAACGAATCACAGTAAGTAGATCTGAAGAAACAAATGTACCTTGCGGTATAGTCAAACACTCTAGCCAGATCGTCGTCCCCTCTTCCGGCACTACATAAGCCCACTCATTTTCTTCACCTTGGACATCTTCATTAAGCACAAATTCGTCGCCAGAAAAACCAAACGCAATATCAATATTACCAATCTTTTCAGGTGAATCCAGATAGTTGAGAATGTAATCTGACGTATACAGCAACGGTCGTTGCTGACTAAGTAATGCATAGGCTTGCTTGAGGTCTTGATTAACACTTGAAAAAGGATCTTTGTTCTCAGAAAGTAAGGCGATAGCAATCGCATCAATAGGATTGTAATACATCGCAATACGACTTTTTAAGCCCTTCGTGGGATGCAGTAAATCGTTCCAAGACGTAACGGGCGTTTCAAACGCAGACTTTCGATACAAAATCCCACTCGTACCCCACGCATAGGGGATCCCATAATCACCGCAGGCATCACTCCACTTGCTATCAAAATTCGGCGACAGCTCATCTTTAAGTGTCTTAGGAATCTTCGCGATAACACCTTGCTCAGCAAGAAGTTGTAACCTAACACTCTCAATAACCACAAGGTCGAAAGCATGACGGCGCTCACTTAGCATCACTTCATCTCTGACGCCTTCATCAGAAAAATAGGTTTCCTCAATAGAAACATTGTGTTTTTTTCCTAATTGCTCTTTTACGCTGTCTGCTAAAAAAGCCTCCCAGTTATACAAGGAAATAACGCCATGCCCGCCAAACACATAACTGGAAATACACAATGTACAGAGTGATACAACTTGGGCTAACCGGCGACTCGCATCCTTGCTTAAGATTCTATTCATGATATGTAACCTAAACCTTATCCGCTAGTAATAGGTTAGAACACCCACATGCCGAAGACGAGCTAGATGCATCTCACTTATGAGAAACCAACGCTTAAGGTGACGGCTTTTTATCCGAAATATCAGATATTTCAAAATCTAAGTGTCCAGTGAGCATATTGACTGTTAGCTTATATTCACTCTTAGGATCTCCATGGTGCTTAAATTGAAACGGATAGGAATGTACTGGATAAAAGAGTGGAACCTCATCGACAAGTGTAAGGTCGTAACCATCTTGTACATATACCTCTTGAATTTCGGCAAGCTGTCGCGCGGCTTTTTGCTCTAAGTGGCGCTCGTATTTGGGTTCTAGAGACGGATTTTTAGGATAACTGACGCCGTCATAGCTCATAGTACGAAGTGAATCATCGCTCCACACATAAAAATCTTTCCAACCCTTTGAGCGCCGCTCAGACATCAAGATAGGCTCTCTAACCACTGTCATACGGTTCAATTGTTCGCCTTTATCGTTAAAAAGGTAGGCGGTACAACCGCCTGAACCACAGAAATAAGATCCCTGCATTAACACCATTATTTCATCACGACCATCCAGATTAAGGTCCACCGCTCCCGCTTTATAGTGGGCGTTTTGCGGTGACGCTTCGAGCTTCTCTGGCAACAATATTTTTTGTTGGACTAATATATTGACGTTATCGAGTCCGAATCGTTCAGGTAAAGGTTCGTCCATCATTTGGGGCTGGCAACCCATTAGAGTTCCAAAGAAGAATATAACAACAAAGGCTTGTTTATTTAATGACAATCGGTTCACAACTTTTCCTAGTGCTTTGTTTTAAGTTAAGTGTATGAACAGATTGTCAATATCACAAGTTCAGGACAAACTATAGGGGCCATTTAGCCTGACGAATAGTCACAGACTAAGCGTCACTGGTTAAGCGCTGAAGTTTAAAGTGTAAACAGAACCCGAATAGCCAAAAGAATAAGAACAACACCTGAAATTTGATCAATAATACGCGCTTTCGACTTCAAAAACTTGAGTAAATAAGGTGAGGATAGCATCACAGTAATAAGCGTATACCAAAGCCCATCCACGACCAGCGGAGTCGCAATAATGATCGCCTTGTCTGACAGTTCACTTCCTACCGCAACAAACTGGCTAAAAAGCGCGGTAAAAAACAATGCGATCTTGGGACTAAAAAGAGAAATAAAAAAACCTTCTTTCGCCGACGTTAACACCGACACTGGCTGGCCTGACTCTAATCGCTCAACTATCCCGCCCTTAGACCGCAGTGCATTGTAGCCTAACCACGCCAGATAAAGGGCGCCCATTAATGAAAGCGACTTAAAGACCAATGGAAACTGATGCAATAATACGGTTAAACCAAGTACGGTAACCAACGCATAAATACCAATTCCGACAGCGTGCGCCCAGGCGGTGGCAAAACCGTTCACTCGGCCACCAGATAAACTATGTTTGGCAACAATAGCTAAACTCGGTCCGGGTGACATCGCACCAAGTAAACAAATCGTAAAAAGTGAAATCCAAGTTGTTAGTGTCATTTTTGCTCCTTATTAACAGAGCAACTCTACACCAAGTTGTCTTAGCAGAGAACCGATTAACTGCTAATGAATCAATATTATAGCGAGTCGTATCCTGACTGAGCTTGTATTACGACCGAGCGTAACGATGTTTAAGCCTTCAGATACCAGAGCACTACGTTACTTAAGATCACGATGCCTCTGTATTAACATGGTCTAATGGCAAAATTTGCCCAGAAACGACCTGATTTTTACCATTATTTTTCGCTTGGTACATCAACTTATCTGCGTCTGCCAGTGTCTTACAGTCTTTTGCCTGTTGATACACAGCACAACCTACGCTGATGGTAATTGGGGTGTAATCAATATCTGGGAGCATAATCTCTCGCACCAATCGACAAAGGTGCTGAGCGTGCCTAGTGGATTGTTCAATGTTGCTGTCACAATAGCAGATAGCAAACTCTTCCCCACCAATACGAGCAAAAACTTGGCCATCAGAAATGGTTGCCTTAACGGTATTGACTACCGAACGAATCACCATGTCACCATTTATATGACCGTATTGATCATTCACTAACTTAAAATTATCGATATCGATAATGACAACCGTAAGCGTAGATTGGCGATTCCTAAACAGCTCCAAACACTGAAAGAAACGACGGCGATTACTTAACCCTGTGAGCGCATCGGTTTCTGACAAAAATTTAAGATCCTTGTTTATTGCGGCAAGTTCACCGGTTTTTTTACGTACATTGTAGCGAAGTAACACAGCGTAACCGCCAATCAGTAGACAAAATAGACTCAATGCAAGCGGCAATAAATACTGAGGATAAACGGTTCTTATGTGCATCCATTTACTGAATACACGCTGCTTTTCTTCTGAACTAATATTGTGAAACCGCTCTGAGACCTGAGAGAGTAATTGACTATTAGACCGTTCAGAAGCGGCGTATAGCGTCCCGGTGTATAAGCGTTTAACGGCTATAAAGTCTTGGTTTACTCCCTCACTGTAAAGATAATAATTCGCCACTTGCAAGTCTGCACTAAAAACCAAAATATCGCCTCGAAGTGCCGCGTTGATCATATCTTCATTATTTTTAAACGCCTTTAATGACACATTGGGGAAATTTTTACGTAAGTGAGATTCTTCATATCCACCACGTACCACACCTACGTCATAACTATGAGAACCGAGTAAAAAATCGTTAACATTAAAGCTCACCAACTCTTGATGAAAATAGAGTTGATTGTCAATTTGTAGTAGCTCTATCGCAAACTCTAAAAATTCCTCACGCTCCGTTGAGCGTAACAATCCGGCATGAATATCGACTTGTCGATCTCGAACTAAATCAATGGAGGTTTGCCAATCAACTAATTTAAAGACCACTTCAACATCATTGGCTTGACCATAACTTTTCCATAAGTCAATTAATATACCCGATGGTTTACCATCATCATCAAGATAGGAATACGGTTTCCAAGCCTTAGAGTTAGAAATCGTTAATGTTTCATGGGCAGCTTGAACATTTAACGTGCAACAAATCAGAGCGACCATCAAAAACTGACGCACCACCGATTGAAGTAAACTCACAACGTTTCTCCAGCTTCATCACAGTAATTATTTGTAGTCCCTTATGTATAGACACTTTTTATGTGACATGCTGCCAAAAAAATCAGCAAATACGACCTAAATCGCATAAATAACTAATTAATCATTAAGAAGATTCTTAACGCTAGACTTTCGGTTCTCTCAGTACATTCAGTCACCAAAAAAAGGCCATGCGTTGTCGCGATCTAGCAGCAAACAACCGACGATCCAAAAACGGTTGTTCGCCACCTGATACCACTAACCGTTTAAAGCAAACTTTACCGCAGCAGCAGAGTGAATTTTGGTCGTATCGTACAACGGCACCGGAGTTACCTCCTCATTAATTAGCATCGCTATTTCCGTACAACCCAAAATAATCGCCTCTGCGCCTTGCTCCTTCAAATCTGCAATGACTTCTAAGTAATCTTGACGGGAGTTTATTTTTACTTCCCCCTGCACCAATTCTCGATAAATGATGTCATGAACAAGCTTTCTTTGGACACCATTCGGTACCAGTACTTTGATGCCTTGAGCTTCAAGACGTTCTTTATAGAAACGTTGCTCCATGGTAAAGGCGGTGCCGAGTAAACCCACGATTCGGCGATCGTCTTTGTTTAATTCGTCTGCTGTTGCATCGGCAATATGAATCAACGGAATGGATACGCTACTTGCCACATCATTGGCGACTTTATGCATAGTATTGGTGCAGATTAACAGACAATCTGCACCCGCCGATTCCACAGCTTTTGCGGCTTTACTCAAGATAGTCACGGTTTGTTGCCAATCTTCGCTGTTCTGTAGTGCAGCAATTTCTGCAAAATCGACACTGTACATCGCAATTTTCGCGGAATGAAAACCACCAAGTTCAGATTTAACTCCCTCATTGATGGCTTTATAATAATTCGTTGTTGATTCCCAGCTCATACCACCAAGTAACCCTATCGTTTTCATGCGTCAGCTTCCCTCATCACCATTAATGTCATTTTAACTTAAGCAATACCACACAACTCTTCAAGTTAACGGCCTCAATACTGCTAAATAATAACCGTCTTTATTTCATTCATAGATTTCACAGGTGTGACTCTCACCATGCATAGCGCAAAGTGCGCTGACCAGTAAAAAAATTCGTGAATATATTAAAGTTCGCCAAATCGGCACCGATAATATACTTAGCTATACAAAACAATGTACTCAATAGCGAGTGCACATTCACAGCAATAATAATAAAAACAACGACAGTAAAAGCTAAATCGTTGAAATACCATGTTAAATTTAAGGTAATGTATGAAATTTAGTCACAAAATCGTCTCTGCTTCCGCAGCCTTGCTGCTTGTCACTGTATCAACGCTCGGCATCACGCAACTGATGACGGTTCGAAGCGAATTACAAACTCATATCGACTCTAGCATCCACGAGCTCATATCCGGGGTAAAAAGCACCATTTCATATGATCTGAATGCCAAACGCGATTTAGCTAGCGCAGTGACCGAATCTATCGAGATCGCACCTAACGATCGTCACTACGTGACAAAGGTCATCACTACGCCAACGCTTAGAAACACCTTCCAAGCGGTCGGTATTGGTTATGACGATACTGGTACCTTAGTGAGTAATGATGGTTGGGTTCCTGATGCAAACTATGATGCTCGTACGCGTCCATGGTATAGCGAATCTAAGATGGCCCGTGACACGATCATTACTGACCCTTACGTCGACTCCTCGACCAAAAACGTCATTATTTCTCTCGGTTCACCTCTTAATGACACTGATGGTCAATTTATCGGAAGTGTGGTGTTTGATGTTACATTGACCACACTGGCAGACATGGTTAACCAAACCGATCTCTTCGGTGCGGGCTATTTGTTTGTTGTGACTGACAAGGGCATGACGATTGCACATCCAGATAGCAGCTTAAATGGCGAACCTATCGGCGCTTTCCTTCCTAATGTTGCATTAAAGGAAGGCGCTCAGCAGCTCAGCTTTGATGGAAAAGAGTATCAAGTTAACTTAGTTCTCGTCCCTGAAGAAAACTGGTATGTGGGCGCAATCATTGATAAAGGCATCGCTTTTTCGGCAATGAGTGAACTGCGTAACCAATCCATCTTCTTCATCATTTCAGGTCTGATTGTTAGTGTAATCGTACTAACATTGCTCATTCGCGTGTTAATGAAACCACTAAATGAACTAAACTCAGCTATCCAAGATGTTGCCAATGGTGATGGTGACCTAACTCACCGCCTAGATACAAATACCGATGAAGAGTTCGCTGAACTTGCTCGTGGGTTTAATACCTTTACAGAAAACTTGCAAGGACAAATCATTCAGTCAAAACTCATTTCCTCAAAAATCATGCAGTTAACTGAGCAGACGACGGAAGGTTCTAAGCAATCAGCCGAGGCGATGACCACCCAACTGCAAGAGCTAGAACAACTCGCTACCGCAATGAATGAAATGGCCAGTACGTCTGCTGAAGTTGCCAACAATGCACAAGGGGCTGCAAGCGCGGCTCAAGAGGCCGATAACGCCACTCAAGAAGGTTCAACGGTCGTCATGGATACGACTGAAGCCATCACAACGCTTTCTGCAAGCATTGACGACGCGGTTCATGAAGTGCAAGGGTTGGAGACTGCCACTGATAATATTGAAACCATCTTAAAGGTCATTAACGATATTGCTGACCAGACGAATTTATTAGCTCTCAACGCTGCCATCGAAGCGGCGCGAGCAGGGGAATCTGGACGAGGGTTTGCCGTTGTCGCTGATGAAGTCCGCACTCTGGCGCAACGCACGCAACAATCGACAACAGAAATCCGCAGTATGATTGAACAATTACAATCTGGAGCACACTTGGTTTCCAATGCCATGACGCAAAGTAAAGGCAGCGCTGTTCAAGCCGTAGAGCGCGCACAGCAAGCCAACGACGCACTTGAAAAAATTCGTCAGTCTATTGCGCAAATCTCGGACATGAATATGCAGATTGCTGCTGCAGCTGAAGAACAAAGCTTAGTCGCAGAGGAAATTAACTCTAACACCATTAAGATTAAAGACTTAAGTGAACTAGTTTCTGATTCGGCAAAAGGCGCTAATGAAGCAATGAAAGAGCAAACCTCAAACGTTCACCAACAAGAGCAATTGCTAGGCAGCTTTAAGGTGTAAGGTGTAAGGTGTAAGGTGTAAGGTAAAACCTCACCAACTAAATTAGGCCACGCTTGATGACGTGTCCTATTCACAATTAAAAAGGGGTTAGCACTGAGTGCTGACCCCTTTTTAATAATATTTGGTTCTATACTGTATATGTCTCAAAGGCAAACCGATAAAATCAGCGCTATTTAAGCTCACCATATCGTTCAAGATACAAAATAGTCGCCGCGGTTCGAGAAGGTACTTGAAGCTTTCTCAACAGGCTTTTCATATGCACTTTCACTGTCGATTCAGAGATAAACAAGCGGTCAGCGATCTGTTTATTTCTAAACCCTTTCGCGACTTCCTGAAGAATTTGCGTTTCGCGTTCGGTTAGCGAAGAGAATACATCTTCCGTGCTACCACGCTCCTCAAGGTATTTTTCAATCACGCTACTGAATGCTTTCTCACCAATAGATAAACCATTCAATCTTTCTATGATTTCGTCAGGCTCAGTGTCTTTGAGTAAGTAGCCGTCCGCCCCCGCCTTAACCAGTGATTCAATGTCTGCAGGACTGTCTGAAACCGTTAAGATGACGATATGTCCCTGAAAGTCGTCTTCGCGTAGTGCTTTTAGAGTATCTAAACCCGACATACCTTTCATATTCAAATCAAGCAAAATTAAGTCTGGATTATGCTCTTTTGCCATAGCAACCGCATCCGCACCATTACTCGCTTCTGCTATAACATCAAACTCATCTTCAAAACTCAACAACTGCCCAATACCACGCCTCATTAGCGGGTGGTCATCGACTAATAGGACTTTACATTCACTCACTCTGTGGCTCCTTACTTCTTTGAAACATTAACACCACTTCACATCCAGCATTGTGTTCTGCATTCACTGTCAGCTGCGCATTTAAACGCGCAGCTCGTTCTTGCATAATACTCATACCATAGTGGTTTAGCTTTTCAGTATTTTGGTCGAACCCTACACCATCATCTGTAATTTTAACAGTAACAAAGCCATTATCTTCTTCGATACACGAAACCGTAATGGTAGTGGCATAGGCATGTTTGATCGCGTTAAGTACCGCTTCACGAATCAGCTGTAATAAATGAACTTGCTCATTCGCGCCTAATTCTAATGAGGATAGCTGATTATCTAGATCAATCTCAGCTTCGGTCCGTTCATCAAGTTGGTGCAACATTTCTGCGATTGCTTCGCCAAACGTTCCCTCTTTAATCGAGAGGCGAAACGTCGTCAGCAACTCACGAAGCTGGGTATAGGCGCTATCT
Source organism: Vibrio qingdaonensis (assembly GCF_026191675.1). Lineage (GTDB taxonomy): Bacteria > Pseudomonadota > Gammaproteobacteria > Enterobacterales > Vibrionaceae > Vibrio > Vibrio qingdaonensis. Next base: position 13,057 of record NZ_JAKRRY010000042.1, read on the forward strand.
AATCCCGTACGGATGTCATTCAACACCACTTGCGAACGGCTTCTCTGCAGATCTGTCATCTCTTTCGATAACGAACGGTTTAGTAGTGTTACCTGTATTTTCAAGTAAGACAATGACTGAGCTAGAGAGTCATGTAATTCACGTGCAATCGTGGCTCGCTCCTCCATTAAAATTATATGCTCACTTTGTCTCTGTGCTTTGTTGTAATAGACGGCCCGAGCTAGGATCAACACAAAGTTATCAATCAATTTTTCATCAGGGCACGGAAGACCAGGCTGATAACGAAGGGTACCTAGTGTTTGCCCGTCAAGATAGAGCACCTTGGTATGAATGGGGTGTTCAGTAAACTGACCTTCTGTCGCTATCCACGGGCGACCTTCCACCTCATCAACTTTTAATTCTACTGCCACGACACCTTCAACACTGTAAATGTAAGTCAGTATGGCGCGAAAATTCTCATGCGAAATTCGTGTCGCCGCCAGTTCTTGCGACGATTTATACAACACTTGCAATGACTGATGCGCATGCTGTAGCTTATGGGTCTTTTCGTTCACCGCAAACTCTAAACCTCGATACAGTTTCCCGAGATCTTCAGCCATATTTTGAAATGCCCGAGACAAGATGCCCAGTTCATTATCTGAGCGAATATCCACGGACACATCAAAAGAGCGATTCTGTATTTGCTCGCTTGCCGATATAAGCTGTCCGAGCGGGCGTACTACTTGCCTCCTCACAAACAAAACGACATACACTGCGACAATCAAAATACCACCAAGTCCAAAACCTCCAGCCCACGCTAGACGAATCAGCTTATTTTCTGAGTGTTCTTGCAAATTAAGCACAAAGTGATCGATTCTATCGACAAAATCCGCCACTAAAAGTAGGTACTCAGCTCTATCGTTACCATCGAGCACTTTTTTCAAATCATGCCAACGATATATGAGCTGATAATATTCATGAGTAATATTTTCTGGCACATCCCATGCTTGCAGAGCGAGCATGGACGGTGAGTACAAAGACGCTTCAAATTGTTTAACATGTAGGTAGTACAGCGAAGAGTCCGATTGGATATCATGGGCAAGTCGATAACTTTGCATTCTCATCGAACCTGATACGTTCACCGCTTCAGCATCATTCAAACTTGACGCTAACGTTAGAATGGCAAAATTCGTTGTCACCACCGACAACAATAGAATACAAATCATGGCTTTTGCTATTGTTCCAGTCAATGATTTGCTCGGCTTTTTCATATTTTGTTCATCTCATCTATAACTTTCTAAATTCATGTCATTGTGTCGGAATTTCAAGATCACACTATGTCTATCAAAGGCGTGTAATTTATTGATCCAAAACAATGATAGCCTACAATTACCTCCTAAGGGGTATTTATACAAATGTGTCAAAACTTACAATTTATATGATTATTAATTAAAGATTGTTAACAGAACGCATCACTCCTAACTAGAGTAATAAAAGTGTCGCGTACAGTCTTTATCGGTGGTGTGAATGGTTGATATTTCGAAGCGTCGTTTTTTTACCCGCAAAAACATTGATAGCAAACAAATACGGTTACCTTGGGTTAATGAGCTCCAGACGTTTACTGATTTGTGTACTCGATGTGGGAAGTGTGTCGGTGCATGTGAGACGGGTATCATCGAACATGCTGACGGCGGCTACCCAAGTATCAACTTTACAATAGACGAATGCACCTTTTGCTATAAATGTGCAGAAATTTGTCCAGAGCCTATATTTAATAATAAAGACAGCCAGCCTTGGAACGCCAAAGCAAGCATCACAGACTCCTGCTTAGCACATAAAAATGTCGAGTGCCGAAGCTGCGGGGATGCTTGTGAAACGATGGCAATCCAATTCAAGTTAAGATTGGGTGGCGTGGCTTTACCAGAAATCGAGTTAGGTGAATGTAGTGGTTGTGGCGCATGTGTGTCTATCTGCCCCACTTCATCAATCTCTGTGAGCAATTTATAAAAACAATGAGAAGAACTGTTTATGTCACTAAATGAAGTGCACATTTCAAGTTTAGTAGTTCACTGTCGGGCAGAGTGCCTCACAGAAATCAAAGCGCAAATCGAAGCATTCGATAACGCTGAAATTTATGGTGAAAGTGAAGACGGCAAAATTATTGTCGTTTTAGAAACTGAAAATCAAGGTTACGTCACTGACACGATTGATGCTATCAACAACTTACCGAATGTCCTTAATACTGCTTTAGTCTATCACCAAATAGAGACTGGGTTGGAAGAGGATTCAAACGATAACACTGGAAGTAACCATTCCCAACTTGAGGGTGAAGTATGAAAATGACAAGACGAGCGTTCGTGAAAGCGAACGCAGCGGCATCAGCAGCCGCAGTAGCCGGTATCACTCTACCCGCTTCTGCGACCAATCTGATCGCTAGTTCAGATCAAACAAAAATCACGTGGGATAAAGCGCCTTGTCGCTTTTGTGGTACTGGCTGTTCAGTTTTAGTCGGAACACAAAATGGTAAAGTTGTTGCGACACAAGGTGACCCTGAAGCACCTGTGAACAAAGGTCTGAACTGTATTAAAGGCTACTTCCTCTCAAAAATTATGTATGGTAACGATCGTCTGCAGCAACCTCTGCTGCGTATGACTGATGGTAAATACGATAAAGAAGGTGAGTTCACTCCGATTTCTTGGGATCAAGCTTTCGATATTATGGCAGAGAAATGGAAAGCCTCACTGAAAGCAAAAGGACCAACTAGTGTCGGTATGTTTGGCTCTGGCCAGTGGACAGTCATGGAAGGTTACGCCGCGGCGAAGATGATGAAGGCGGGCTTCCGCTCAAACAACATTGACCCGAACGCACGTCACTGTATGGCATCTGCGGTTGTAGGTTTCATGCGCGCATTTGGTATCGATGAACCAATGGGCTGTTACGACGACTTCGAAAATGCGGATGCTTTTGTACTTTGGGGCTCTAACATGGCAGAAATGCACCCAGTACTCTGGACTCGCATTACAGACCGTCGATTAAGCCACCCACACGTAAAAGTGAACGTCCTTTCTACTTATTACCATCGTTCATTTGAACTTGCTGATGAAGGTTACATCTTTGAACCACAGTCTGACCTAGCCATTGCAAACTTCATTGCGAACTACATCATTCAAAACGATGCTGTAAACTGGGACTTTGTTAACAAGCACACTAACTTCAAGCAAGCTGACACAGATATCGGTTACGGCCTTCGAGATGATAACCCACTTCAAAAAGAAGCGGCGAATCCAAACTCAGGTAAGATGAGCGCTATCAACTTTGAACAGTACAAAGCCTCTGTTGCCCCTTATACTGTTGAAAAAGCGTCTGAAATTTCTGGTGTCTCAGAAGAAAAACTGATTCAGCTTGCGAAGCAATACGCGGATCCAAACATTAAAGTGATGTCACTATGGACAATGGGCATGAACCAACACACACGTGGTGTTTGGATGAATGGTCTGGTTTATAACATCCACTTATTGACCGGTAAAATCGCCACTCCTGGTAACAGCCCATTCTCTCTAACGGGTCAACCGTCAGCGTGTGGTACCGCGCGTGAAGTAGGTACGTTTGCGCACCGTCTACCAGCAGATATGGTCGTTGCTAATCCTAAACACCGTGCTATTGCCGAAAAAGAATGGAAATTACCAGAAGGTACCATTCCACCAAAACCAGGTTTCCACGCGGTACTGCAAGACCGTATGCTTAACGACGGCGTACTAAATTGCTATTGGGTCCAATGTAATAACAACATGCAAGCGGGTCCTAACATCAACGAAGAGCGTTTACCTGGTTACCGTAATCCAGAAAACTTCATCATTGTGTCTGACCCATACCCAACAGCAACAGCGCAAGCCGGTGACCTTATCCTTCCAACCGCAATGTGGATTGAAAAAGAAGGCGCATACGGTAACGCAGAGCGTCGTACTCAAGCTTGGTATCAACAAGTAGGTACGGTTGGCGAAGCAAAATCGGACCTATGGCAAGTGATGGAGTTCTCTAAGCGCTTCATGATGGAAGATGTATGGCCGGAAGAGTTACTTGCAAAAGCACCAGAGTACCGTGGTAAAACCATGTACGACATGCTGTTTGCCAATGGTCAAGTCGATAAATTCCCTATCGAAGAAGCCCGTGAACTGAACGACGACGCTCACCACTTTGGTTACTACGTCCAAAAAGGCCTCTTTGAAGAGTATGCCGCATTCGGTCGTGGCCATGGCCATGATTTAGCCCCATACGATACCTATCACCAAGTTCGTGGCTTACGCTGGCCTGTTGTTGATGGTAAAGAAACACTATGGCGCTATAAAGAAGGCTCTGATCCCTATGCCAAGAAAGGCTCTGGCTGGGATTTCTATGGTAAACCTGACGGCAAAGCTTGGATTATTTCAGCGCCATATGAAGCGCCACCGGAAGTACCAAACGAAGAGTTTGACCTTTGGTTATGTACAGGCCGTGTTCTTGAGCACTGGCATACCGGTACAATGACACGCCGTGTTCCAGAGCTGTATAAAGCCGTCCCAGATGCGGTATGTTACATCCACCCAGAAGATGCCAAGTCACGCGGTCTGCGTCGTGGCGACGAAGTTGTGATGTCTAACAAGCGTGGTGAAGTACGAGTTCGTGTTGAAACACGTGGTCGTAACCGTCCGCCTCAAGGATTGGTATTTGTACCATTCTTCGATGCACGAATCTTGATTAATAAACTGATCTTAGATGCAACTGATCCTCTGTCTAAGCAGACGGACTTCAAGAAGTGTCCAGTGAAAATTACTAAAGTTGCGTAATTAGAATCAAGAATATGTTGTGAAGCTGTCCAACTTTTTGGGCAGCCTTCGAAGAATTAGCCATTTGGCGGAGAATATAAAATGAAAAAACTGTTAGTCGCTGTTCTTTCTGTTGGTGCGTTGCTTACTGGCCTAGCACAAGCAGAGCTGAATAACCCTGGTGGCATTGGTGGTGTTGAATCACTACGCGGTGCATCTGAGTTGGAAGATACTCGTCCTGCTGACGATTTCAAAAAATACCCCCGAGATCAAGTCATCGAAAGTGATTATGTATACCAGCCACCATTGGTACCACACCAAATCCGTGGATATGAAGTATCACTTAACGCAAACAAATGTTTAGCCTGTCATAGTTGGAAAAATGCGAAAGAAATGGGTGCGACAAAGATCAGCGTGACTCACTACATGAACCGTGAAGACGCTGTACTTGCCGATGTTTCTCCTCGTCGTTATTTCTGCTTGCAGTGCCACGTTCCTCAGGCAGATGCAAAACCACTAGTTGGTAACGATTTTGAACGCGTTGATTCACTGCGTGATAAATAGCCATAGACGTTAAGAGAGGCTATATATGAAACTTTTAAAAGCATTTTGGATGCGTTTAAAGTCCCCAAGCAAAGCCGCAGCTGGCATTATACTCTTTATGGGTTTCGCCGGTGGTTTGTTATTCTGGGGTGCTTTCAACACGGGAATGGAAGCAACCAATACAGAAGAATTCTGTTCTGGTTGTCATGCACCAATCGTCGCTGAGATCCAAGAAACAATCCACTACTCTAACCGCTCAGGTGTTCGAGCTATCTGTTCTGATTGCCACGTCCCTCATGAATGGACAGACAAAATTGTACGTAAGGTTCAGGCATCGAAAGAGTTGTTTGCTCACTTTGTCACCAGAACGATTGATACACCTGAGAAATTCCAAGCCCGCCGAGCGCACCTCGCAGAAAGGGAATGGGCTCGCCTAAAAAATAATGATTCATTGGAGTGTCGTAACTGTCACGAATTTGAATTTATGGATTTCTCAGAGCAAGGCCCTCGAAGCGTGAGACAGCACTCGACAGCTCTAGCATCAGGTGAAAAAACGTGTGTAGATTGTCACAAAGGCATCGCGCACAAACTACCAGACATGCATGGCGTTGAAGGTTGGCAATAAGGAGCACTAAATGAGTACATTAGAGTCGTTTATTTGGCACGCACTTGGCTATGCCGCCATGCCAGTTATTATACTTTCGGGTTTTGCTGTTGTGGCAGCCGTATCACTTTGGTTCTTATCGTTAAGTAAAGATAAAGAGTTGTAAGCGAAAGCCAATATTAAAAAGCAGACGTAATAACGTCTGCTTTTTTCGTTGGCATTAACCAAAATAACCTATGTAATTCACTCTCTCGAAATCACTTCGTGAGCCATCAATAACCGTCGATACCGCCCTCTTCTTGTTTAAAGGTTGAAGGGATGAGTCATAGGCGCTCACTTCCCCCTTACACTATAGTTCGAAACAAAACCTGCCGTTAAAAAACAACACCTGTCGTCGTGTTTAGGTAGATTTTATTCGATACGTCAAGACCACCACAGTAAGTAAAATAGACATTATCAGGATGACTCATCGACTTTATCCAACCACCAACCTGCTCAAAATCATACAAACGACACTGCTTACTCTCTAATAGCGCCGTTGACGTATCCATAAAACGCGCCTGATGCAGATTATAGTCGTCACTTTGAGACAGATATCCCGCTAAAATTTCCTGCCACTTGCTGCCCGTTAAGCTCACTGCCTCTCTGGATAAATCACTAATGCGAACCCATTGAGACACTTCTTCTTCACCTTCTTCCATTTGATAAATGGGCGCGATTCGAATCCATTCCGCGGTATGCTCCATCACTCGTAGTTTTTCACCATAATAAGCGGTCCCATCAACTAACGCCTGTTCCGTAGGTTGAGCATGAATTGGCACATAAGCTTTGGAAACGAAGTAATGACTCGGTGAGTCGATGGCTGGATCTAGCGTGGTTTCTTGCGTTTCCTCATGCGGTGTAGGAACGATGACTTTTCTCTCAGAGACAACCGCATGCTTTAGCGCTCCACTGTCTATCGGTTCATCGTCACTGGCTAAAAAACCATACCAATAGATAGCACCCGCAAAGCCAATAACCAGTATGATAATTGCAGCAATCCAAAATTTCTTTTTCACATTCATCTCATTAAAAATGTCATTCTCGACTATATTAACGCTCAAACTAGGACAACGTTAATACGCAGTTTAGAACTAAGGTCACAATCTCAGCACACTATTTTATAGTGCAGGGCAATATTTCCTTGAAAACCAATCACCACAAATGATACAAACACACATCATTTATGGTAAGTCGGTTTTTATGTTTGTAGCCATAACGTATAATTCAATTTAACGCGTAACACATTAAATTGCATAACAATTGTACGCTATATCATTACTACCATTAAATCGACCGTAACGCTATTTTGTTCATTTACCCTATACCATAGCGCGTCAGTTATTTTCTCGCTACTGGGCCAGAATCAACTAGTCTAATTAGAGACTCGTCTACAAGGAATCTCGGTGTCGAATATCCGTATCTGTACATCAGTGTCACGACTGAACACGATAATTAAACGAATTCGCCTCTCTGATATGGCAAAATTGTCTTCGGCCAACGGTATAACTGACCATTCTATCAATAGCTTCCACCTTGTAAATATTGAGCACCGATCATTCACCGCTTTATTAGGCAAAGTGAATTAATGAGATTTAAATTTAAGCTTCAAGGCCAATACACATTTGTCACGTTTATGCTCGCAGTGACTTTAATACTAGTGAGCGCGTCGATCCACTTTTGGCTATCAGCAAAACAGTCTGAGCATCTACGCAGTGAACTCTCCGCTCGTTACGAGCTCGCAACTAAAACTCATCTAATGCAGAATGCACAACAAGTCTCACTCTACCTATCTCAAATTTTGGCAGAGCCACTAAAGCATTCCGATATGGAACAAGTCGCCAAACTCCTGTCGCCTTTACAGTCTTTACCGGAAAACCCGACACTCTTACTTTTAGACAGTAAGGCGCAATCATTAACGTCAGATATAAGTGCGCAGGTAACACACAATTTATCCGCTTTAGAGCAAAATCAACTCAAACAGCATGTAGAGGTGGTGTTTTCTCAGCGTAAAGCGATAACAGAGTTTCGCAAAAACACCTTTACGCGTCTGCAACCTATCTTCGCTGACCAAAAAGTCATTGCTGCGCTTTATATCAGCATGACTACAAACAGCATTCATAGTCATGTTGAGAGTGCGGATACGGTCGTCTCAACGATCAACGACCAAATAAACCAAGAGCTCTCAGTGATCTTATTTGCGGTATCAGCTGTGATGCTGATTTTTTCGGCCATTGCCGCTTCAGTGATCTCAAAACGTTGGAGTGACCCGATTACTAGCCTCACTCAACATACTAACGCTATTGGAAGAGGTGAGTTCGGCTCCACAGAAAATATCGCGACTGTCGAGCGTAACGATGAGATTGGTGAGCTAAGCACCGCAATTCGCGCGATGGCTGCAAAGCTAGAACAAAGAACACAAAAAATCACGCACCTTGCTTATCATGACGCGTTAACTGACTTACCAAATCGCACGCAATTTATTCAACACCTACAAAACACAATCAAATCTTACCCTGCGACGTCTTTCTCAGTACTCTTTTTAGACTTAGATGAATTCAAAGTCGTTAACGACAACTACGGTCATGATAGTGGTGATTTCTTACTCATTCGACTCGCAGAAAAGCTCACCCTTTGCGCGAAAGAGCTGACCAATAATCACCCTCTAACAATGATTTCACGTATTGGTGGCGATGAATTTTTAATGCTGATACCACACCTGAAATCAATTCAAGACGTGGACTCTGTCGTGCGCAAAATTTTTGTCGCTGTGCGCTCCCCTATCCTCATGGAAAACGAAGAGTTAGTCGTAGGTGGCAGTATTGGTGTGGCACGCTATCCATATAACGGAAAATCAGCAGATGAACTGATAAAACATGCCGACATTGCGATGTATCGCGCCAAGTTTGACGGTAAAAACACCCATAAACTGTTTACACCAAAAATGTTTAAATCTGTTGTGCATAGAGCGAACATGGAGCGAGAACTACGCCGCTCGCTCGCAGATCTAAAACAATTCGAACTGTGGTTCCAGCCACTTGTTTGCCTAAAGACCGGAAAAACCGTTGGTGCGGAGTCTCTTGTTCGCTGGAACCACCCTACAATCGGGCTCATTTCTCCATTAGATTTCATCTCCATTGCAGAAGAAACGGCTATGATTCTTCCGCTTGGACAATGGCTCATTGAAAACTTATGCTTTCAAATCCAACAATGGATGCCCTATTTCGATAGCAACTTTCATGCATCGATTAATATTTCATCGAAACAACTATATAGACAAAACCTAGTCGAGATGTTCGCGTTCTATATGGAAAAATATCAGGTACCACCACGTACCATCCGTATGGAAATAACCGAGAGTCTCTTACTGCAAGATGAAGACGAGGCAGAAAAATCGCTTAAAGCCATTCGTGAAAGTGGTATAGAGGTATGGCTGGATGACTTTGGCACCGGGTATTCTTCGTTAAGCTACTTACGTCGTTTTACTGTAGACGGCATTAAAATCGATCAATCTTTCATCAAAGATATTACCACCGACGTTAAAGACCAGCAGCTGGTTCAGGCAATGATCGCCATGGCAAAGAACTTAGATTTATTAGTTGTTGCTGAGGGTATCGAAACACGTGAGCAAGCTAGAAAACTTGCCCAATTTGGCTGTCAAATCGGGCAAGGATATTACTATGACCGTCCAATCCCAGTCGATCAGTTCGTCAATCGATTAATCAACGAAAACGAATCCAACGTTATAAAGTTATAACTTTATAACGTTATAGAGCTCTCTCCCGAACGCTTCCTAGCAAATTCGCCATGCTGGCGAATTTGCTACTCTATAAATACCCGTTATAACGCTATGCGCCCATACATAAGAGCATATAGCTGTATTTGCTTCAACTAATGACCCATATTAACGATTAAGTCGCATATCGACTTCAACAGCGAGAGCAACCGATGCCCCCACCATTGGGTTGTTCCCCATACCAATGAAACCCATCATTGCAACATGTGCAGGTACTGATGAACTCCCTGCAAATTGTGCGTCTGCGTGCATTCGTCCCATGGTATCAGTCATACCGTAACTTGCAGGCCCAGCTGCGACATTGTCAGGGTGTAGTGTACGCCCCGTACCGCCGCCCGAAGCAACTGAAAAATACGGTTGTCCTTGATTCAACCTTTCCGATTTATATATTCCCGCAACCGGGTGCTGAAATCGCGTTGGATTGGTTGAATTGCCGGTAATACTTACATCTACGCCTGCGGTATGCATGATAGCAACACCTTCACGCACATCGTCGGCGCCATAACACAAGATCTCTCCTCGCTCACCTTTTGAAAACCGCTTACGGCTCACTTCCGTTAGATCACCGGAGGTATAATTGAATTGGGTACGTACATAAGTAAATCCATTAATTCGCGCAATCAAGTACGCTGCATCTTTGCCTAGCCCATTAAGAATCACTCGTAACGGGGTTTGGCGGGACTTGTTCGCATTCAGTGCGATTTTGATGGCACCTTCCGCCGCCGCAAAAGACTCATGTCCAGCAAGAAAAGCAAAACATTGGGTGTCGTCACTCAGTAAACGAGCGGCCAACGCACCATGGCCTAATCCGACCAACCTTTGCTCCGCCACACTACCGACTTTACAAAAAGCTTGTAAGCCTTCACCAATTATCTTCGCCGCACTAGCCGCATTGCCTGCCTGCCTATAAATTGCTAACGCGGTGCCTAACGTATAAGCGTCACAAGCGTTATCAAAGGCAATGGGTTGTGTATCTAATACCAGTTTTGGGGGATCAATATGTCTTTCAAGACAATACTGGTAAGCCTCTTCAATCGAGGTCAGATTCATTTCACTTAGTAACATTTGTTTGTTCGCAGTCATAATCGTGTCCTCAATTTAGTTTTGACGTGGGTTAACCGTGGTCGTTGCTTCATCAAAGCGGCCGTACGTCCCCTTCGCAGATTTCATTGCTTGATCAGCAGAGGAGCCGTTATTAACCTCGGCCATCATCTTGCCTAAATTAAGATACTCATAACCGATGATTTCACCGTTTTCATCTAATGCAAGGGCCGTCACATAGCCTTCCGCCACTTCCATATATCGTGGGCCTTTGAGCAATGTTGAGTAGCTGGTACCGACTTGGCTGCGTTGCGTTTTACCTAAATCTTCTAACGCCGCGCCAATTTCTAGTCCATCCAATGAAAACGCTGATTGCGTGCGCCCATAAGCAAACTGTAAAAATATTTCCCTCATTGCGACGTTAATAGCGTCACAAACAAGGTCGGTATTCATCGCTTCAAGGAGAGTTTTACCGGTAAGAATTTCTGACGCCATTGCTGCGGAGTGTGTCATGCCAGAACAGCCTATTGTTTCAATAAGCACTTCTTGAATGATGCCTTTTTTCACGTTAAGGGTAAGCTTTGCAGCGCCTTGCTGTGGAGCACAGGATCCGACACCATGGCTAAGACCAGAGATCGCGATAACCTCTTTCGGATTTACCCAACGGCCTTCAACAGGAATGGGTGCTGACGCATGAAGATCGCCCCTTTGGATCGGGCACATTGATTGGATTTCTTGAGCATATTGCATGGTGTTTTCCTTAATCAAGGAAAACAGGGGTTAGGGAAAATGAAACACCACTACAGTTCGCAACCTAATATTAGATTGTCTAAACAGAACCACCTGTTTTCAAAAACTGTAGGAGTCATCAGCCGAACGGCGGTTAAGTAGGTGGAACCCCATCACCTGTGACAAATAGTAGATCAAAATCACACTTCTATGCAATACGCCTCTCCATAACCATTTTTCATATCAATAATCGCCTTAGTACTCATTAAAGAATAAGCATCATGGTATCTTTCGTTACAAATTGCAGACATTAATAACATCAATGGTAAGATATAGTGATGTCAAGATATCGTCAGGAAGCGTTTTTTATTGCCACATTTCAGCAAGTAAGCGTTGCCGGGTTACCTATTGCTATTTAGAATCACCCCCTTTTATTTAAATTTGTTAACTGTTTAAAGTAGTCGCATTCTCAGAAGACTACTTTGAAGGAGAAGAAAAGTGTCAATAACACCTTCAAGCCAGCAGACCAATGCCACCCATTGGAAAGTATGTTTGTTGCTTGCCATTGTCGCGGTCGTATTCAGTGGATTATTTGACCACGACGTATGGACGCCCGATGAGCCGCGCGTGGCAGCAATCATTCACAGCATGTACTTAACCGGGGATTACATTATCCCACAGTTTGCTGGTATTGCCTTTGTTGAAAAACCTCCTGTGTTCTTCGTTATGTCAACGCTGCTTATGCAATTTACTGGTCTTGATGCCATCATGGCAGGTCGACTTGCACTTGCGCTTCTCTGTTTAGGCTCACTCGCGGCAACATATCGTATTGCGTTTCTTTTTAAAGGTGAAAATTTCGCCTGGACGGCGCTTGCGGTCCTGGGCACATTGGAAGGATTTATTCTCAACTTTCACTGGCTACGCGTTGACGCTGCGCTTATGTTTACCACTATTGCTGCGGTATGGGCATTTTCTGAAGCTTACTTACGTCAAAAGCTTGGCTATTTAATTGTGGCCGGTGCGTTCACTGGCTTAGCGTTCTTAAGTAAAGGACCTGTCGCCATTGTATTGTGTATTGGCTTAGCTTGGGTTCCATTAGTCCTTAGAGCACTCTCGTTACGTAAACAGTTTCCTGATGAAGCGGCCTCGATGGGCCGATTCGTTGTTATGCATATTGTCGGTATTGCCGTCATGTGTCTTGTTGCCGCTAGTTGGATCTATCCGTTTTATAAAACAGCGTCACCGGAACTGTGGAAAGCCTGGTTTTGGGATAACCAAGTCGGTCGTTTAACTGGAAAGGCGACAGATACACTTGGCCATAACCACTCAGGGAAACCTTTCTATTACGTTAAGGGGGTGATGGAATACGGCGCACCTTGGACACCACTGCTTATTCTATGGCTTGGACATTTCTTCTATAAACTTCGCCAACCTAAACAGCTTAACTGGATTGATGGATTTTTAATCTTCTGGTTCACCTTAGCGATCTTCGTATTGTCTTACTCTGTGACGAAGCGCTCGATGTATTTGGCACCATTAATGCCTCTATTCGCCCTTATGATTGCGGACGCACTGCAAACATTTGCTGGCAAATGGTTAGATTGGTACCGTCGTGGGTGGTTGGCACTGATGTCATTCGTGCTAATTGCATTTGCTGTAGTTCCACTATGGGCGGGCTTGCTTCCAGCACATAAAATTCCACCTGCGCTGATGGCGTGGCTAACCTCTTGGCACTGGGTAGCGTTAATCCCGCTGGCTGCAATCGCGCTAATGATTGTCGTTGAACGCAAACCATGGCCTCAATGGAGTAAATTTGCCATCATCACTGCACTGTTCTTTTCAAGCGCCTTTACTTATCTATTCCCAGCTATAGATATCGCTAAAGACATGAAACCTGATTTACAAACATTTGTGAATCAAATACCTGAAGAGAAAAGAGAGCGTACTGCTAGTCTGCGTTTCTCAGAAACGATGACATCCATCTTCTTCCTCTATCATGATTGGGCGGTACCTGAAGTAAGTCTAGCCCGAGCTCAAGATATCCTTGATGGCGTCGATCCAGATTATGATTACGTTCTTTTAGACCGTAGTAATTCAGTGACTGAAATTCGCGAATTTACCGGACTACGAGGCGATACTCAATTCACGATTCTTGCGAAAGGTACCCCAAGAAGTGATAAGGTCAAAGACGCAGTTTTTTGGCTATCTCCTGACTAATTCGTCATTTAATTGCGAGACGCCTTAAACTTCAAATAAACGAGCGGTAACGCTCGTTTATTTTTCATACAAAACCCACCCTTACGTAATATGACGCATATATTTGCGCTAAGGATCACACTATTAAGGGTTGAATAATTTATTATGCAACTTCGCAATTTGTAACGTTAAATTCCATTCGGCATGGGTAATTATAAGCAATTGTTTTTAAAAGTAAAAACAATAACTATTTACTCAACAATCCAAGTAAGTAATGCTCTCAGCCCATCTATATCATCTTTCCATTTGATTCGAAATTCGCAAACGACTACCATGCTCGCGGTAAATTGGCTTACCCATAAAAACTATAACGATAAAGATTCGTTGGGGTTTGAGTAGCATGCTATCTAATAAAGTAACGCTCACTTCTCCAACCTTAATACAACAACATCAAAGGCGGACTACTGACATGTTTGAAGAAAAAACGTTCCAATTGATGCAAAGTACACTCATTGGAAAGGTTAAAAATATTGATATGATCCCTTGCTGTAGCAAAGAATCACTTATCGAAGCGCTAAATAGTGCCTCCTCTATCAATGACCTCATCGGCATTAACAAAGCCATTCTTAGGCTAATCAGTAAAGCTTAAATGTTGACTCACTAAGCTGTGCCACGTCGAACGAACCGTTGCATGGTTTTAAGTACTCGTCGATTTATCCACGACATAGATAGATAGATAGATAGATAGATAAGCAAAAAAGGCGTTAACGATAGTAATCGTTAACGCCTTTTTATATTCCGGTATTTCTATTAAGTGGGTCTGGGTCTTTCAACCTAAGCATCGTAATTATGAATCTTGGCTACGACGCTGGCTTTTAAATTTTCGACCTAAATAAACGACACCAATCAACAACGCAATGTAGTAAAACCCTTCACTGACGTATTGCGCAAGTTCATCCTTACTTGGCAATGTAACGTCATGCAAACTAAGATCACTCAGCAATGACATCACCTGCTCAGACTTACCTGAATCAAATATCATCCAGACTGTAATAGCAATACACGCTAATAAAAATATCCAACTTCTCATGTACTTGCACCTATATTGCTTGGGTCTACGCGGTTAACCATATAATCCACACATCCCTATCACCCCAAAGTCTACGTGCAACCTATCAAGTCCGGTCAAAAATTTCAGTGATTAATCGCTAGTTTTTGGCAATAGCGAGGTGGGTAGCCCCCAATTATGCCGTTGAGATAAACGAGCAAGCTGGTCTAATTCATGTTGCGTTTCCTGCTTAAGCCATTCCACTAACTCATCAACGATAGCTGAGTCGGTACGTTTGTGGCAGTAATAGCGCCATGCACTATAGTGAACGGGGGCTTCTTGTGGGCAAAAAAGGTACTCTCGCTCGAGCTCCGGCAAAGCGAGCAATAGGTCTGTAACGGCAACACCTTGACCAGATAAACAAGCACTTAGTGTTAAGTCAAGAGTGTAAAACGTCGAGTTTCGTACAGGTTTCTCATCAGTATGACCAATTTTCTTCAGCCATACTCGCCAGTCGTGGTGATCAAGTGTTGGGTGAAGTCTAGGTAACGATAATAAGGTTTTCATATCCCCATGATTGTTCATTAATGGCTTGGTACACACCGGCGCCATGTATTCCTCGCGTAGGAATAGAATCTCTGGGTCATCTTCAAATTGCTTTCCATAACGAGTGGTAAAGACAAACAGATCATAATCTCCCGCTCTTAACCCTTCTTCTTCATCAATCACAGGAATCACAACAATTTCATTGTTCGGATAACGTTCACTGAGCTGCTGTATCTTGGGCAGCAAAGCACGAGTCGCAAAACTTAGCGCTGCTCGAATGACTATTTTTTGATTTGGCAACATGCGCCAAGATTCCAATAATGACTGCAACGCTAAATAATTTCGACCAAGCACTTCATACAGCTCCTTGCCTTTCAGTGTTAACTGTATGCTGCGATGACCTCTTACAATTAGAGATGCGTTTAACTCATCCTCAAGCTGTTTGACCTGGCGACTCACTGCACTTTGGGTAACATTAAGCTCATTGGCTGCTAGCGTAAAGCTCATATGCCTTGCAACAACCTCAAATACTTTAAGGCTATTGTGCGAATAGGGAATACTTGAATATGGGTTCATATTTGTTCACATGATTATAAGTCATACCAGAGTGACACAAATGTTGCTTGAACACCATTGACACCAATATAAAATAGCCAAATCATTACCCGAGGCTATCATGAAGAAAATCCTGTCCCTTGCGACCCCACTTATTATTTCTCAACTTATATCCATGGCGCTTGTGCTCACCGATGTCTGGATGATGGCTAAACTTAGCGTAGCTGACCTCGCAGGCGGTGGATTAGGGGCGTCCGTTTACACCTTTGTTTTCTTAGTCGCAGGTAGTACGGTAGGGTGCGTCGCCAATTTGATCGCCATTGCCTACGGTCAAGCGGTGGCAAGGCCTGAATTTGGACACAAACAAATTCGGCTAGCCATCAAGGGAGCCGTGATACTGTCCGTTGTCCTTAGTGTATTGTTAACACTACTCTTTGCTTTTGCGCCTCAATTCTTGGTTCTTGCCAAACAACCTGAAAGCACTATTGGTATTGCGATGGCGTATTTAGATACTCTCAAATGGGCAATGCTTCCTACCCTTTTACTATTAATTTTACGTGGGCTCACCAGTAACTTTGGTGATGCGAAATCGGTAATGGTGATGTCTCTCGTTACGGTTCTGCTGAACGTACCACTTAGCTATTGGCTAGCATTTAGCTTCGGTATGGGAATCGCGGGCCTAGGGATTGGTACGGTTCTAGCCGCATCTATCGTGCTCATTGGTTATGGCATCTGGGTATTTAAACGTCCTGTTTATTATAAATATGCACCTTGGTTACATCTTGAAGAGTATACCTGGAAACTGATACTGCCACTGATTTCAATGGGCTTGCCTATCGCTATCGCAGCCGCACTTGAAATGGGGCTAATTTACGGAGGGACACTGATGTCAGGCATGATTGGAGTGGCCGCATTAGCGCTCCATCAAATTCTATTGCAGTGTCTCAGCTTTACTTGGAATATTAATTTTGGGTTCTCACAAGCGGCGGCTATTTTAGTTGGTAAAGATTTCGGTAACGACAATTTGGCAGGCATCAAAGCCACCGCGAAACGCAGCTTTACGCTTGTTACCATTCTCAGTGCCGTACTGGCTGTTGTATTTCTCGTTTGGCCTGATGCTATTGCAAACTTATTCCAACTCGATGAGCAAGGTGATTCTCACCTAACGCAAATGCTGTCATCGCTAATTTGGGTTGTGGCGTTGTGTTTCGTGGTAGACGCATGGCAATTACTCGCTATGAATCTACTGCGCGGAATGAAGATTGTGATTGTTCCGACCATCATGAGCGGCATTGGATACTGGGTGTTTGGTCTTCCTTCAGCTTGGTATCTTATGCAACATTACCAAATGGCGGGAATTTGGTGCGGTATTTTAATTGGGCTTGCCGTAACTGGTATCATGCTTCTTATACATTTAGTCGCAAAACTAAAAACCAATATGCCTCTACAACAGGCATCTAACTATTAAATTTCTCTAAAGATGATTAAATGTACTAAAAAAAGCCTCCAGATTTCAAATTGGAGGCTTTTTTAATTCTGTATCATTGGTTGTCGTAATTATCATTGGGGGCGAAGGTAAATCCTTGCCCACCAATGGCAGCTTCATACATCAGACCACCTTTCGTCATAGTAAATACTGACATTCCATTAATGTAAGCCGCTCTACTTTGCTTATCACCAGCTTGTGCTCCCGCTCCGGTAGAGCCTGCTTGAGCACTGGCACCTAAAGTAATGGCGACGGCAGAAGCTTGCGCACCAAACTCAAAGCTACCACTGGTAAATGCGTAATAATCCGCTTTTGTTTCAAAAAATATGATCTCACTATACGCCTGCGCACCAAGCTGCAGACCGAAACTCAACTGAGCTAAGGTCGTTTCCCCAACGTGAACACCTTGACGAAATACCTGCCCTTCTCCATAAGAACCACCTAGACCAAATCCTCCTTTCCCCACCGTTGGGAAGACCGCATATCCGTACGCATTATCAAAAAAAGAGTGAGTGGCTTGAGCTTCTTTGAAGCGATTCATCGTCGCTTCAATTTTACTCGTTGGCGCATTTGAAGCCGTCGCGTGAGTGTCGGCTGGTGTCGTTGTGGTTTCAGCAATCGGTGATGTGTCACTGACATCCCTCACTGGTGCCAATTCAGTGCCTTGTGCCAATGCCGTAGGTGTGACTGTTAAACAAGCCACCAATGTCGCATATCGCCCAAAGTTAACTAACATATCGTTCCTTAATAAACCATTACTGCTGAACATTACTGATGATATAGACGAGTACGTCTGTAGATAGTTCCAATTAATACAAAAAAACGCGACCAAGTTGACACTTCAAGCTAGCCGTCATGAAAAGTTCGACCTACAATACCCTACATGCGGAAATTGAGTAACATTCTGAATTTTATGATAAAGAAGATATTAATCAATACCATACTCATTCTTGTCGGTGTACCTATCTTGCTTGTTACATCGCTAAAATTTATTAACCCCCCAGTCTGGGGCTGGCAAATTAATCGTACCTTTTTTCCTCCAGAAAGCTACCCAGACAATGTGCTTCACAGTTGGTTACCCATTGAACATATATCGCCAGACATGACGTTGGCAGTCATTGCATCTGAGGACCAACAATTCGCAAACCATTATGGTGTCGACATCGACTCAACGTTAAACGCATTAAGTGAAAATAGCACTTCTTCTAGGCGGGGGGCGAGCACAATCACCCAGCAGACCGCAAAGAACCTCCTCCTATTTCCGAGTCAGACATACGTTAGAAAAGCCTATGAACTCTACATCGCTCTATTAATGGAATTAATTTTAGGAAAGCAGCGTATTATTGAACTCTACCTGAACATCATTGAGTTTGGACCCGGGATTTATGGTGTAGAAGCCGCCAGTCAGTTCTACTTTGGCACTTCTGCCAGTCAATTATCGCGAGTACAATGCGCGCAACTTGCCGTCGTACTGCCCAACCCTTATCGCATTAGCCCTGTGCCCGCTACTCCCTATGTTCAGCAACGAACGCAATGGGTAATACAGCAAATGAGCAACCTCGGATCTATTCCGTTGTAAACTTTGATCATTACGCATTACCGTCTTCAATGACAGGCTGAGAAGAGTACCGCCTCACTTGGCTAAACAGTAACACCAACGCCATCAGAGCAGCAGAAACGATGTAGAAGCTTCCCAAGCTTTTCGATCCGGCAATCCAATGTTCAACTAGATAGGCCCCTAGTACTCCAGCAATCATCATCTGTATCGATCCCGACAACGCAGACACTGCACCAGCCTGGGATTTATGCGGTCCTAGTAGCAAGCTAATTGAAATTGGAAAGGATAAACCCTGTGCCACGGTGAGCAAGGTAAACGCAAATATTAAATTCACTACAGACATTGACGTCATTAGCAACCATAAGCCTGATAATGCCATGATAGTGATCGCCAGCAATAGTAACCATGCGTTTGAAAAGTAGCGGTTAAGTATGTTGAGCGATACGCTCCCCATCAATAAACCTGCAGATGGGATGATCATTATTGAGCCGTACTCAGCAACCGTCAAACCAAGCTCATGCTGCATTAAAAATGGGAAAATACTCAAAGAGACAACAGCCCCTAAATAACTGATCCAATTATAGCTAGCACTGCCTATTACTTGAGGGTTGACGATAAGCTTAGAATAGGTGTGTAAAACCCCTCGCACTTCAAAGCGTTTAGGGCTGTACGGCAAGGTTTCTGGCAAAATAAGCCAACCAAGGAGGTAGATGGCAATAAGATACGCAAGGACACAAACAAAGACCGCGTGCCAGCCCCATTGAAACGCCACCCAACCGCCAAACACGGGGGCTACGATAGGCATAATAGAGGCGGTCATGGAGATGTACGACAATGCTTTTGTCAGCTGCTTTCCATCATAGCTGTCTCTAAGCACACTTCGCCCAAGCACCGACGCACTGCCTGCACCAAGCCCTTGCAATAACCGCCCTGCTTCCAGCGCGATTAAATGGTCGGCGAAAATAATACACACCAGCGTACCAAGTAAGTAAATGCCCTGCCCAAGTAAAAATACTGGCCGTCTGCCAATTGAGTCCGACAACGGCCCATAAAACAACTGCGATAGACCAAACCCAACTAAAAACAGCGTGACAAGCATTTGCGCATCCACCTGAGTCAGTGACAAAGACTCACTGATCAAGGGCAATGATGGCAAATAAATGCTCACGCCCACTTGCCCAGTAGCAATGATCATCATTGCCAAAAGCATAGGGGTTTTATTAAATGATTTTGACTGTTCTTTATTCATGTATACATTCTATATTGCGTATTAGTTTATGATAATAGAGTATGATGGAAATAGATTATGTCTTAGCAGGAAACAATAGGGGCGCATATGGATTGGATTCAAAGCATCAATAGTTACATCAAAGTCGTCGAAGAAGGCAGTTTCAATGGCGCAGCTAGACGCATGAACACAACAAACTCAGCAATTAGTAAGCGTATTCATTGGCTAGAAGAGATTATCGGTGTCCAACTGCTTAAACGCACGACCCGATCCGTGACACAAACGGAAGCGGGTGCGCTGTTTTATCAACGTGCAAAGGACTCAATGGACCGATTTCAATCGATCATCGATGAGACTCGCTCGGTCAATCAAACACCAGCAGGGCTGTTAAGAATTGGCGCCACTATCGCGGTAGGGTCGAAGTTTCTTGTTCAGTACTTTAATGATTTCCTCACTCAATACCCTGAAATTCGTATCCAACTCACTACCACCGCTCCGGGACAACTGCCCGACTCCAATCTCGATGTGTTTATTAGCCGTGAAATTGAGCAAATGAACTCTTTGAGTATGAAGCAGACCAAACTGTTCGAACAGAGAATTGGCTTTTATGCCGCTCCTTCATACATATCGCAACACGGAGAGCCCACATCAATAGAAGAGTTGAAACAACATAACATTCTGATATGGGGGGAGCGCCCACAAAGAGAGTATAAAATAAACAAAAATCAAAGAGTCATGTTATCAGGTAACTTTGCGACCACTAACCCAGAGGCGCTTTTTTTCGCCGCAAAAAGCGGGATGGGAGTACTAATTAGTAACGATATTATGATCAAAGAGGATGTTAAATCTGGCGCACTGACTCGGATCCTACCCGAGATACAAGCTGAGGATTCCACCGTGTACGCCTATTACCCCGCACTGGATTATGAACATACCAGAACCAAGCTATTTCTTGATTACATTAAATCCCGACTGGCACAGTCGAATGAAAGCGAGCAAAGCGTGTTGTAAAGTCACAACAGGTCGTTCGCTTAAACATTACCGTTAGACCCTCAATATGTCTAAGCGAAGCGCGATTTATCAACCAAATACTATGATATTTCCTCATACATTTTCTATACAATTCCACGCAATTACTGGCGAAGCTCTATGCAATAATAAGTGTTCTGGTTCACTTGGAGTCTCGCCTTGATTGTTTTATTTGTTGCCTGCTTACTCAGCTACGTTTTATTGACAGGGTTTGCTGGATATAAAGCTTATCAGAGTCAACAGCTCCATCTAGCCGATACCTTACTTCCCATTTGGATCATCGCATGCTGGTCATCACTCGCAGCTTTTGGTTTTGGGCAGCAAAGTCTTGGGAATCTCATAGAGCTTCCACTCCTGCTTTTTCTTACCAGCCTGCTCTACAATTTCCAGGTCTATCTTGTCCTTTCAAGCCCGAGCAAAAGGTTGCTAACAAGACATGCTATTTACATCGTCACGCTTATGATGACCATTACGACTCGCCTCTTTTTCCCGCTGATTGTGGAATGATTGACATCAAGAGTACCATAGCATCCGTTATTGACAGCCGACCTAACACTCTCACTGAACCTTCTTGAACTATCACTTATCACTTATCACTTATCACTTATCAGCTTAACCTTATTACTAATCGTTACGTTTCGTTTATCCGTCACTGGTTATTTCACGTTATCATTCGATTATCGTACAATCACAAAAGTACCATATGGAAGTGGGGACACGACAGAGTGTTATTTTGCTGGCCTAACACAAATAAGGACTGGATTTTATGTTAACGACAAACGTTCTAATCGCAGGTGCGACTGGCTATCTCGGTCAGCATATTGTTAACGAAGTGGCCGCGAGAGGGATGACCTTAAAAGCATTAGTACGTAGCCCAAAGAAGCTTTGTCAACAGAAACTTAGTCAACAACACATACTCCCAGAGCAGATTATTCAAGCAGAGGTGACTGAGCCAGAAACGTTGCACGGCATCTGTATCAATACCGATGTCGTTATTTCTGTCATTGGCATTACTCGCCAAACGGATAAGTTGTCCTACGACGAAGTCGACTATCAAGGCAACCTCAATTTACTGCGTGAAGCAAAAGCAGCTGGCGTCAAAAAATTCATTTATGTGTCAGTATTTCGAGGAGAACAACTGCAAGATGTAGCGATTTGCCGCGCGAAAGAAAAGTTTGTCTCGGAACTCAAATTATCAGGGCTAGAATACTGTATTATCCGCCCTACAGGTTTCTTTTCTGACCTAAGTGAAATATTTCATATGGCACAAAAGAGTAAAGCCTATTTATTCGGCGATGGTGGGTTTCGCAGCAATCCCATACACGGTGCAGATTTAGCCACTGTATGTGTTGATGCTATCACAACCAACGTGGACGAAATCGCAGTGGGGGGACCGGAAGTGTTGAGCCACAAAGAAATGGTAGATATTGCCTTTGATGTGCTAGGTAAGCAGGCGCGTATTCGCTACATCCCAGAATGGATTCGAAAAAGTGCGCTTTGGTCTGCTCGTCATCTAACACCAAAATACGCCAGCGGCCCTCTCGAGTTTTTTATGACGGTAATGGCTATGAATATGGTCGCACCAACTTATGGTACACAAACATTGCGCGCCCATTTTGAGAGCTTGCATAGCCAACCCAGCAGTGAGCCTAGTCGCTAACATTAGATTCAACGTGACCTCATGCGCACAACGCTGCTGCAGGCAAACCATACAAAAAAATCGATGCGAATAAGAACGACTAATTAGAAAGGTGGTGATAATCACCACCTACCATCACAGTTTAGCCCAACACCGACATTAGTTTAGCGCCACTTCAACATCTGTCTTGATTTGGCTAGAACACGCTAGTACAAAGCCATTCTCTACGTCTGCTGCCGTTAATGTTTCCGTACTTGAAGACTGCACTTGTCCTACTTTCACCTTACATTTACAAGAACCGCATATGCCGCTACGACATGCCGCAATAACAGGAACCCCGCCTTTTTCCAAAGCATCCAATAGTAAACTGCCCGCTTCAGCGTCCAACTCTACGCCAAAATCAGGAACCATGACCTTAACTGAGGTAACATCTTGGGTTACGTCTGTTACCGTACCGTCGGTAATATGCTGCGATTCCGCTGGAGTAAAGCTCTCTTGATGGAAATGAGACATATCGAAATCCGCTTGCTCCAATGCCGACTTAACCACTTCCATGAACCCGGTAGGTCCGCACAAATAAATCGTGCGATCGTGAAAGTCTGCCACTAATTTTAGCAGCCACTCTAGGCTAATTACACCCTGTGGATACTCGGTGCCACTGCTATCTTCGAGCAACATCTTAAGATTGAAGTTATCAACCGTATCATTCAATTCACTGATTTTATTGAAATAGATAGTATCTTGCTTGCTTTTCGCTAAATGCAAAAATTCAATGTCTACATGCGCGTTATTGGCCAACCAATCATCGACCATTGACATCACTGGGGTAATACCACATCCGGCGCTAATCATCAGCACCTTCTCTTGAGGTATACAATCCACATTGTTGAACTGACCCACGGGTGTCATTGCCTCAACCCGTTGACCGACCTCTAATTGCTCTACAACGTGATTTGACACTAAGCCATTCGATACACGTTTCACCGTAAAACGTAAACTGCTGTCCCCAGGCTTCGAACTTATTGAATACGCGCGAAAGTGCTTGTTACCCTCGATATCAAAGCCTAATGATGAAAACTGACCAGGCTTGAACTGAAACGTTACATCATGACGATTTGGCGACAACTCAAATGTGACCGAATCTGGTGTTTCAAACCATTTCTTCGTGCACGTAAGCGCCACTGCCCCTGACTGAGACCATGCCATATTACTCTCCTAACAATTGGCAATAGCGCCCTAAAGCACCATTGCCATTTTACTTAACAACATGGCGAACAAATGAAGCTCGTCATTCACTACGCCGCTAAAATAGTTTTAAGATCTTCTTCAACCGTTGTAATACCACGCATATCAAACTTGTCTTGCATGATTTTCAGTAGGTTATCGGTTAGGAAAGCCGGGGCCGTTGGGCCGGTATAGATGCCTTTAACGCCTAGAGCAAACAGGGTTAGCAAAATCACAATCGCTTTTTGCTCAAACCAAGACAGCACAAGCGTTAATGGCAACTCGTTAATCCCACAATCAAACTCATCTGCGAGCGCGAGAGCAAGTTGAATTGCTGAATAGGCATCATTACATTGGCCTACATCCAAAAGACGAGGAATGCCATTGATGTCACCAAATTCATTCTTATTGAAGCGGAATTTACCACAAGCCAACGTCAGAATAACGCTGTCATCTGGCGCTTGAGCCGTAAAGTCCGTGTAATAACTGCGTTCAGATTTATCACCATCACAACCGCCCACTAGGAAGAAATGCTTAATCGCCCCCGCTTTCACTTGTTCAACCACAGCAGGCGCGGCTTGCATCAGCGCATTACGACCAAATCCAACCGTAATCATGTGCTCAATTTCGTTATGCTTAAAGCCCTCTAATGCAAGTGCACAATCAATCACTTGACTGAAATCGTCACCTTCAAGGTGAGCCAAACCCGGCCAGCCAACAATGCTACGGGTAAACAGACGATCAGCGTATTGACCAACATCTGGGTTCAGTAGGCAATTGGACGTCATAACAATAGCGCCTGGGAAGTTAGCAAATTCTTTTTGCTGATTTTGCCAAGCACTGCCGTAGTTACCGGCTAGATGAGGGTATTTTTTAAGCTCTGGATAAGCATGGGCAGGGAGCATTTCACCGTTGGTATAAACGTTGATGCCTTTCCCTTCGGTTTGTTGCAAGATTTTTTCCAAATCATGTAGGTCATGTCCAGAGACTAGAATACATTTGCCTTGAATGGTCTTCACATTTACTTGGCTTGGCTCTGGATGGCCAAAGGTGTCGGTTTCACCTTTATCCAGCATTTCCATGATTTTGTAGTTCATTAAACCAATCTGCATGGAGGTGTTGAGTAAGGCTTCGAGCTCTGTCGGGTCCGTACCTAACCAAGACATAATTTGATGGTATTCCGCGTAGACCGCCTCATCGGTTTGCGACAGCACTCGAGCGTGCTCTAGATAAGCCGCCGCCCCTTTTAAGCCATAAAGACACAACAAACGCAGCCCAATAACATCTTCATGTAAGCTATCGTGACCACGGTTTACCGCCGCTGTTGGTGCAAACGCCAACAACGCTTCTTTTGACGTAGGTAAGTCAAATAATGCCGCTGACGACAAAGCATCAAGTTGAATGTCTTGCAGGGTTGCAGCTGCCGTAACTTGCTCTTGCAGTCGTTGCTTATAAGTCGCGGCTAGGTTTGCGAGTTCAATAATACGCTCAGGATCGAAGTTTACGTTGGTCAATGTTGAGAAAAATGCACGAGGTGCCCATTGATCAATCTCTTGATCAATAATGCCAACTTTGCGGCCTTGCTCTGCCCAAAAAGAGACACCTTGTAACGTATAGACCAATACATCTTGCAGATCAGACACTTCTGATGTTTTGCCACACATGCCTTGAGAGTATGAACAACCCTTAGATACAGGGGTTTGGATAGTTTGTTCGCATTGAATACAGAACATATTTAGAACTCCAGTGTTTTCAATTCCTTGCTCTGGTGCATAGCCAAAGCCATTTATTAACTACTGGGTAATTGCACTTACCGTGCCAAAAGAGTAAAAAATATAACCAATTGAATTATATGAAATTTAACAACAAATCCACAATTAAAACGTGTCATTTAGACTGCCATCTACCGAGTACAAATAAACATCATTATGTCTAAATGACATGATATTTAATCTATCAACAAGGTTTAAAGGATTGTTCGCCGTTACCGTTGTTGGTAAGGTAAGAAAAAATAACAAGAAAATGAATTTTAGTGAACGCAGTAGTCTTTGACAATGTCGATAAATGGTTTGGTGAATTCCAAGCGCTCAACGGTATCAATTTAAACGTTAAACAAGGTGAAATTGTCGTTATTTGCGGACCGTCTGGCTCTGGAAAATCGACGCTCATTCGCTGTGTTAACGGGCTAGAACAGCACAATAGTGGTGCTATTACCGTACTTGGCCACCCTAATAACGCCAAGAATATTGCCCCGGGACAAGTCGGGATGGTGTTTCAGCATTTCAACCTATTTCCACACCTAACCGTACTTGAAAACCTCACGTTAGCGCCTATTCGCACACTCAAGCTATCAAAAGCCGCCGCAAATGAACGTGGGCTCGAAATGCTCGCCCGAGTCAAAATAGCCGATCAGGCACACAAGTACCCATCTCAGCTTTCTGGAGGGCAACAGCAACGCGTCGCAATTGCTCGCTCGCTATGTATGAAACCCACCATATTGTTGTTTGATGAACCCACTTCCGCGCTCGACCCTGAAATGATTAGTGAAGTGCTAAATGTGATGATAGAGCTTGCAGAAGAAGGGATGACAATGCTTTGTGTCACTCACGAAATGGGGTTTGCTAAGCGAGTCGCTGATAAAGTGGTTTTTATGGATGAAGGTCGTATTATCGAATTAGCCTCACCTAGTACTATCTTTGACGCTCCCGCTCACCCTCGTACCAAAGCATTTTTAGATAAGATCCTTAACCATTGATGACATCAAAAGCAGCATCTCAATCAGCTCTGGTAACCATCATTAAGCCAGTCGCTTCAGCACTATTACAAATAGCCATCATTATCTTTGGCCTAATTTGGCTGCTAGATAGCGGTGCTCAAAACATGGGATACCATTGGCAATGGGAACGAGTGCCACATTACCTCGCCTTTTATGAAGATGGAACATGGTGGCCTGCCGAGCTACTTGATGGGTTGTTAGTAACCATACAAATTAGCGCCGTGGCGCTGATCTTCACCCTCATATTTGGTTTAGTCACAGCCCTACTAAAGCGTTCAGATTCTATTGTGGGAAGAGGTATTGCGCACTGCTACGTTGAGGGGATTCGAAATACCCCTCTGCTGGTACAAATCTACCTACTTTACTTCGTTTTCGGCCCAATCATTGGGCTCGACCGCTTCTTTACAGCTGTACTCGCACTCGCACTATTTCAAGGCGCGTACACGGCAGAGATACTCCGAGCGGGGTTAATGAGTATTCCCAAGGGCCAAAAAGAAGCGTGCCGAAGCGTCGGGCTATCACCATTTTTCACCTATTACGATGTGATATTACCTCAAGTCGTGCGCCGCACTCTGCCGCCGCTCACCAATGAGGTTGTATCACTGATTAAAAACTCTTCTATTGTTAGTGTCATGGCGATTTTTGACCTTACTACCGAAGGGCGAAATATTGTTTCCGAAACCGCGATGCCGTTTGAAATATGGTTTACCGTTGCGGCTATTTATTTGGTATTAACACTCTCGCTATCGGCTGTTTCAGCTTGGCTAGAGCATAGACTAAACACCGAAAAAACGACCTAACCTCATTTGTACTCAAGGAGCCACACGATGAAAAGGACATTAACGACAGTAACCAAGGCCGCGGCGGTTCTGCTTTTGGGGCTAAGCGCATCCATTAGCGCTTATGCTAGCGATACACCAAACCTCGACAAAATTAATGAAAGAGGTACATTACGCGTTGGTATGTCTACCTTCGTTCCATGGGCAATGCGCGACAAGCAAGGGGATCTCGTCGGCTTTGAAATTGATGTGGCAAAACGATTAGCGGCAGATTCTGGCTGGAAAGTTGAATTTGTTCCAACCGCATGGGACGGTATCATTCCAGCACTATTATCACAAAAATTTGATGTCATCATTGGTGGCATGTCCATTACACCTGAGCGCTCTAAAAGCGTGCTCTTCACGCAACCATACTCACATTCTGGCGTACAAATTGCGGCAAGCAAAAAACTTGCTGCCGGATTCTCCACCATTGAAGACTTTAACTCACGACGCGTTAAAATAGCAGCTCGTCGAGGCGCTTATACTGTACAGGTTGCGCGCGAAACCTTCCCTAAAGCTAAAGTTCTTCAATTCGATGACGACGCTCAAGCATTCCAAGAAGTGCTTAATGGCAATGCTCATGCTGTTATTGCCTCTAGCCCAAAACCTGAACATGAGGCAGTGAAAAACTCAAACGCTCTCTTTATCCCGTTTGACGACCGTCTCTCTAAAGGCAACGAAGCTTTCGCTGTGCGTTTAGGTGAAGACGACAAAACTGCGTTTTTTGACCAATGGATCCAAGCCCGAACGGATGATGGCTGGTTAAAAGAGCGCTATGAATTCTGGTTCTCTACCCTCGACTGGCAAAACCAAGTCGCAACTGGACAATAAAGAATGAGCAATCCCGACGCGCTTTCAACCAAGCCTCAGCAGCCACGTTTACAACGTTGGCGCCTAAATACACTCGATGTAGTGCTATTAACACTAGTAGCGATGTTAGTCGTATGGCTTGGTTACCGTTCATCTATTGGTATTCACTACCAGTGGAGATGGCACGAAGCATTCGCGTTGGTTTTCACTCCAAGGGCAGATGGCAGTCTGCCCTATTTTGTTCAAGGCATTCTTTCAACACTTCGACTCAGTCTATGGGGAATGTTGCTAGCATTATCGCTAGGGACATTACTCGGACTGGCCAAACACTCAGCGATTAGAGCATTTGCGATTCCTGCAAACTTATTCATTCAGTTAGTCAGGAATATACCACCACTCGTATTCATCTTTATTTTTTACTTTTTTGTTTCTAATCAACTCATTCCATTACTCGGACTAACCGAAATTCTAAGAGAACATTCAGGATCAATTAATGGTATTCAGTCTTTTCTGTTTGGTCCTAGTCGATTATGGGAGAACTTACTGTCTGGGGTTGTTTGCATTGGGTTACTGTCCTCAGCGTATGTGGCCGAAATTGTCCGTTCTGGATTGGCGGCAATACCAAAAGGACAATGGGAAGCAGGTAAGACACTAGGGCTGTCGACTTGGGGCCAATATAAAGACGTGATTGCCCCGCAAGTCTTAACCATGATAAGTCCAGCTCTTGCGGGACAGGCCATTTCTTTAGTAAAAGACACCTCGATCGTTTCTTTAATCTCGATACAAGAAATGACATTTGTTGGCACCGAAATCGCTAACTCTTCCGGTCTCATCTTCGAAATATGGCTGATTGTTGGCTTATGTTACTTCATTTTGTGCTTATCACTTTCACTGCTATTTAAACGCCTTGAATCACGACACCATCCTTAGGTGTGGAGAATAGCAAAGACCTTTAGTTGCCGATATAACCGTCCATACCTCTCATTAAATAGGCAAATAATGATCCACCAGCAGAACAACAAACAACACCATCAAGTGAATGATTGAAAACTTAAAGGTTTCGATCGCGGTTTTGTTATTCGCAGCGTATTTTAATTTCCACGCATAGTAAATGAATCCAGCACTCAAACCTGTTGAGCCTATGAGATAAAGCAGCCCTGTCATTCCCACTAATGCTGGCATTAAGCACACTAACGCCAATAAAATGGTATAAAGCAAAATAGAAGTTTTCGTATACTCGACACCATGGGTCACAGGTAGCATTGGAATGTCTGCTTTAGCGTAATCGTCCTTTCTATGAATCGCCAATGCCCAAAAGTGTGGTGGTGTCCAAATAAAGATAATCATGACCAATAACCACGCATTCGCATGAAGCTCACCGGTGACAGCTGTCCATCCAAGTAAAGGGGGCATTGCCCCCGCGATCCCTGCAATCACGATATTTTGGGGGGTTGCGCGTTTCAAATATAAGGTATATACCACCGCATAACCCAATAAACTTGCAAACGTAAGCCACGCGGTCAACCAATTGACGATTGCCGCGAGAATGACGAAACCCGCAACCCCAATCCCTGAGGCAAACACCGACACCTTAAGTACGCTCAACTCACCCGATGGCAGTGGGCGTTTATGGGTACGAGCCATAATTCCATCAATTCGGCGATCAATTAGGTGATTAAACGCTGCGGCTGAACCCGCCATCAATGCAATACCCAGCAACCCCATGATCGTTTGTTGCAATGGTAATGCCCCCGGAACCGCCAAACACATCCCAACCAGTGCAGTAAGGATCATGAGCGCCACCACTTTAGGCTTGGTGAGCGTAAGGTAGACTCTCCAGTCAACTTGGTGATCCGCGACAGTTTTAACTGGTGCACTACGAGAAGGGTTAAGCGAAACGCCACCAGCCTGTGTGGTCGAAGCCGTTGTGGATACTACCGCAGTGGATACAGCCGCTGTGGATACAGTCGCTGTGGATACAGTCGTTACTTTGTTCATAGAGATCTCTCCTTGTCTCTAGATACTTTTTCGGGCGAAATCTCATCATAAGATTCGATAACACTAAACGTAGGCTTGCTGAGCGTGGTCACTCGCATTGTGCGGATGACATAATTCGTCTTAATCAACGTTAATAGAAGCAACGCCGCTCCTAGGTTATGAAGCACTGCAACGCCTAATGGTAAATGAAACACGACATTGCTCACACCAAGTAGCAATTGCATCACTAACATTGTCGCTAATGCTTTACCGAGGCGCTTCAAGGCACTGTGTGGCTGACGCATTAATTGATAAATCAGCACTCCCACAACAACCGTCACCAACATTGCGCCTATACGATGTGTAACATGAATGGTCATGCGTGCTGCATAATCTAAAACCCCAAACTCATAGTTTTCTACCCCAAAATGCACGGGTGTAAAGGCCGTGATAAAGTCCAAGGACTCAAACCACTGCCCTTCACATATTGGTAAGCTTGTGCACACCACCGCTGCGTAATTTGACGACGTCCATCCACCGAGCATGATCTGAATAATGGTTAACGCGAGGGCAACTACGGCTAAAGACTTCAGTGAACGAGGTAATCCAAGTTCAGAAAACTTTCTCGAAATCGGCGCTGTCACTAATGTTTGGTTCGGTGTAACAACTTTAGGTTGGAAAGGCTGGCGTTGGGGTGATGCCGAAAGGTCATTGGCGCTTGCTTGTTCTTTTCGTCTATCGATTTCAACACTAGGTCGTAACCGTAGATAACTAAAAAACAGCAGTGAAAACATGGTAAAGCCGCCCAGTAAGTGCCCCATTACAATAATTGGCATGAGTTTCAGTGTCACCGTCCACATGCCCAGTGCCGCTTGAAAAATAATAACAACCGACAAGGATAACGGTAGTACCAAGCCCATTCTGCGGCGCTCTTTGACAATACCAGTCACAGTGATCATAAATACCAGTAACCCTAAACCACCCGCTAAGTAGCGATGTATCATTTCAAGCCAAGCCTTGTCTTGCTCCACAGCCCTTTCGGGATATAGCGTGTTAGCCACTTGCACTTCCACTTTATCCGTAGGCACGGTCAACTGTCCGTAACACCCTGGCCAATCCGGACACCCAAGCCCCGCATCCGCCAGTCGAGTATAGGCCCCCATCGCAATGACAATCACAGTCAGTACTAAACTCAATCTGATTAGATGAATCAATTTCATAGCGACTCCTTGTTATCTCACTTTCTGCTTCCATGCGGCGAAACGTGAGCTTTTTAGCAAATGAACCAACCATTAAGTCACATCAATGCTTTACCCCACACGTGACAATTTAAGTAGCTTACGTAAATCCGTTAGCACTCCTTTACTGTGTGATGCTTCATTCTCAGCAGTCGTCGCCTCAAAAGACATGACGAGCTGTCCTAATGTATCGACAATCACATACCCTTCCTTTGGAACTGCACTGACAAATTGCTCAGTCACCTCTACCATCATCACCGAGTCAGGAAATTCAGGCACCGTTTGACCGGGTAATACATAAACAACTGGCGTCACTCGCTCTTGGTGGCGCCCCAATGCAATATAGGTTTGCCCTAAAACGAATAAACGATTTTGACACGCGGCTTGGCAAACGCTTGGAAGCATATAGCCAAGTTGCCAGCTTTCGTGTTGCAACGGATTATTTACGCCAAGATCTCCAAGGGTAACTCTTGGCTCAACAAGCACTCCGTGGTTGGTAACGCCAGATTGATACCAATGATTAGACAAAATCGTTTTGGCGAAAATAAAAGGCAGGGCAAAGAATAAAATAAGCACAAGTAGGGTCAGCCTACCTTTCCACTGAGCACGACGATTTGTCCCCGAGTCGTTGTGCTTTCTTAGCGAATCTGGCGTGTTTTTGTGTTGGTGCTGTAACGTGTTCTCTTCGCTCATGACGCCTCCTTGCGAGATGATTTGAACGATCTTCTGGCGACAGCAAGCATAATGAATGCAAACACCGCCGCCATAGAAAACCATTGCAATGAATAACCAAAGTGCTTGTTAGAATTCATTGATATCGGCTTCCAAGGATGCACATTACCCGTTGACCCGTCTGTGGGCTGGATGACCCAACCAAGTAAAGGTTGGGTCATCCACTCGGCCATGTCAGCTAAATTCAAGTTCTGAATTCTATAAGTTTTATATGTGCTCGCGTTAACCTCTTGCAACATCGGTAACGTTTCTAAATACAGCGCATTTCCTAATGGATTCGGTTGCTTCTGATATAAACGTCCCGTCACTTGCACATGGCCCGTAAAGGGAGAGATATAAGGCAGCGCATCTCGATTGCCCATCACTGGAGCGAAACCTAATTCAAGCATGATGCGGCGACCGCTAGAATCTTGCGTGAGTTGGTACACCAAATAGCCAACTTTGCCATCAACCGTTTGGTTATCGAGATAAAATAGAATCGGTTCAGGTTGCAACTTCGCCAATATGGGATAACCAAGAAAAGCACGATATTCATGTTGAGCGGCATCAACGTTAGCCATGCTAACCGCGGTGGGAATATCCTGTTCTGACAGTAATGTGGGTGGCTGCTGAGCTCGTTCTGCAAGCATGGATTCAATATCTTGTTTTTCTAACCCACGCTCCCATTGCCAGAAACCCAATTTGACCAATAACGAAAAGACGACCACAGTTAAAATCAACGCCGTCCAAAACCAAGCCGACAGCATACTA
>NZ_JAKRRY010000043.1 GCF_026191675.1 Vibrio qingdaonensis
CTCGAAGTTTTCGGGTTTTTCATCAATGTATAAATAGTATTTAGGCTGAGGGCGTTCGAAGCTTTCACCGGTGATCACGGCACTTTTTCCTTTGTCCATAAAGGCAAAGACTTGAGCCATAAATTCGGTATTATCATTTTCATTGTTAAAATTTGCTCGAGCTGTAGGTTGAACAAAGAAGTTGGCAGGCCAGAACTGTCGTTTTTTGTGCTCGCTGTACAACAATAAGTTAAGGCCTTGCATCATTTCACGGTAACCAAGGCTATCAAAATGACAAGCGGCAACCTTGCCCCTACGCCATGTGTAGACTATTTTTCGCTCGCGATCAAAGTAGATGTCCGCCATTCTGGGTAAACAAAGAAAGGCAATGGTGCCAGCTAAGGAGATCATCAATAGCACACAAATAGCACCAATTTTCTTGTACACAAAATCTCTGTAGTCTTCATCGCCATATAGAGTAACAGCTTTAATAAGAGTGACTTTTGAACCCGTTCCGTCTTCATCTACTAACGTACGATAGTACATGTCTCGCTTCTCATCGTATTCTCTACCAATATTCTTATATGATTGATTTAAATCAATCATATAGTGGGCGCTACTAACCATCCCCTCATTAGGTCCAAAGCTACTGAGCATATGAAACGATAGGCCCCAGAAGGCCAATACAAAAGGCGCTATGTAGACAAACCGAACGGTTTGTGTTGGGGTAGCAACTGATAGCGTTGTATCGTTAACCTGCATGATTGAATTTTGCGGATCTTGATAGGCATCCAGCGTGACTCTGTCATTGAGCCACTCTCGCAGCTCGATGAATTTTTTGGCATGCCTTAGCAACCCAAAAAATCCTCTTTTATTTCTTTTCTCTATCATTACAGTAACTCATCGTCTTTCAGGACAATAAAGGCCTGTTTTGCCAACCCATTTTGAGTCAACATCCGTTTGGGGGCTATTACATCAGGCCTAGGTTGATAGTACCAATATAAGTTTGCATTATTCTCCAACTCGACCTCCACGGTCAGATGTAATGATGCGTTTTCGAGTTTATGCTTAGCCGGATCAGCCAATGCATGTTGAAGTGCATCAGCAAACGCTTTTGTTGCGCTTTCATCAAGTTGCATTGAATATTGGTTTGGCTGAATCATCTCTAACTTGCGTTTTTGAATTGAACCCACGATTTCAGACACACCCTTGACATAGGCTGGGAGCACGAATTGGTAGGTCACTTTTTATTTATTTTCCAAAGGTGTAACCTTAAATCGCATGACCTCTTACCCGATTTGTACGGTAGTGGGAAACTAGGTCATCTTCAGCGGCAAGAGCCCCTTCAACACGCTGCTCAAAGTTATCCGGCTTTTTATCCTTACGTAAGAAGTATTTTGCTGGCTCCCTTCTAAATGATTCTCCTGTAATTACCGCTTCTTTGCCATGCTCCATAAACGCTAAGATTTGAGCTAATGGGTAAGTCATATCGCCTTCTCGATGAAAAGAAAGCTTACCGATATCAATACCCATTATCCCCATCGGTCGGTAGCCCGTTTGGTTTTTGTTCTCAAATTGCAATACGATATTTAAGCCAAGGTGGTTTTCTAATATCCCCATTTTGTCAAATGATGCCGCTCCAACCCTTCCATGTCGCCACGAGTAGACAATTTGCCGGTTTCGATCAAAGTAAACTTCCGCGTCTTGAGGTTTGAGTAAAAAAAGCAACCACGCTCCTAAAGATAAAGCGCACATCAGGGCAAGGAAGCCTGTCGTTGAGAGAAAACTATCTAATTTTCCTCGTTGCTTCAGCGCTCTCATATGAGTGAACAATGTGACATTACCGTCTTGCTCAAAATAGATGCTAAAGGATTGAATTTGTTTATCTTCATCAGCTACTCTTCCACGATAGTAGCTCTCATCATCCTTTCGCCCTTCTTTCTGAAAGTCTATAATCCAGCGTTCGTATTTATTTTTTCTATCTTGGTGAAATTCAATCATACGCTCAGCTCGAGCCTTTTGAGACTCAAAGTTATATTTGTAGCTAGAATCGTAGATAAAATACAGGGTTAATATGGTTAGCATCAGCATCCATGGCACGACAATGGTATTGCGGCGAGTATGATAACCAGTCCTTAACGTCAACAGATTGTCATTGACCGTCATAAACGGTTCGAGCGGGTCTTTCATTGGGACAACAATCACTTCTGCTCGAAATTGCGCCCACCATTTTGAAAAAGGTTGCGCTTTTGTTGTGAATATTCCTTTAGAGCCGCGATTCATTTACTTTCCCCAAGGTGTAGTATTTGGTTTTTCATCAAGCATGCCTATTTGACTCGTGCTTATGTAGCCGCTGTTGGTTAAATAGCGTTTTGGCACAATGGTGTTTGGCGTCGGTTCGTAGCACCAGAGCAGACGAGCCGGATGTGAAAATTCGACATTGACCGTGACATGCAGGCCGTCTTCTTTGGCGATACATAACGTCCTATCTTCAAATGCCGCCGCCAACGCACTCCTGAAGTTTTCGGTCATGGCCTTATCGGGCTCAGGGACCGAGTAAGCCGCGTATTTGGCGTCATCCAGTTCACGAAAAACCGAACCATGCAATTGAGATATGTTCATTTTAAAATCTGGCAAAACGAACACATAACTGAGCTTGTAACGATATGGCGCTGAACCATACGGACGAATACTGTTATCCACTATTGAGAGTTTTGGTGCGTAGAAATAGTTCAAAAACTCCTGAGACTCGACGTTCAATGCGGCATCAAAGTATTTGATGTTATCAGATGTCACAGCATTTATAACATCTATTCTGTCCCCAGCAGTACTCGTATCCTCTTGTTTTTTAAAGTCATTCCAAAACGGGTAATGCTCACTGGTCCCCCAGAAAGAGCTGTAAAGTAAGTTTTCAAAACTATTTTTGCCAAATCGGTCGATTTGATATGCGCTAAATAGCAAGCCAGTAAGACCAACGGCAAATAATATGACTCCAGCAAAGCCACCAATGACAGAAAATGCCACCAATACACTTGAGACGCCACCAACAACATAGCCTAACCGAGCTTTGTCATTACCTGCTCTATCACTGGTAAATGCATCCCAGAAGTAAATAAACGCCATTGCTACGTTTGCACCTACAACAAGTCCTTTTATCGGCGCTGCCGCTAGACGCGTATCTAGACGCTGACTGTAAGCTTGTAAACTGCGTACTCCGAGCTTTTCAGCTAACTGCTTACTCATATTCGGTAACTGCTTTTGAAGAGCAAGAAGTGCCCTCTCAGTTCTGCGTGCTGCAACATTTACTCCCTTAGCACTATACTGGCTAAGAGTAATACTGTCTGCGGTAATTGCCGCGAGCGTAGATAGCATTTTCACCGTACGATACAAATATTCTTTGTCATCATTGACGGGATCAAGTGTATCGAATTGTGTTTGAGCCAAAAGATCATTGATGGTATTTACATTTGCTTGGTACGACCAATAGGTCAGTCCTAAGCCTGCACTTTCTTGAGCGAAGTGGAGAAGTGTTTTGGTAGGGAGCTTATCGGCCATCTTTTTGAGCCATTCAGGTGCTGATGCGGTTGGCTCAGCTTCCAGCAATTCGAAAATACGTTGCTCTGCTTGGTTTGCTTTCATTTCAGACCAATTGAGAAGCTTTTCTCCAAATTGCACGTTTGATTTGATCGAGCTTTTGTGACCTTCTTGTTTATCAATTAAGTTTTCGATGTCATCGAGAGCCACGTTAAGTCGATTCCCCGTAAACCGAACTCCTAAGAAGGCATCAAATAATGTTGGTAAGGTTGCTCTATAAAAGCACTCTAACCCAGAATTTCCCAGTAACTTAGTGCCATAAGTGAACTCAGCTTGTATACGAGCTAAATAATTACCTATAGAAGTTAATACGGGAGGAACAGCATGGTGCCAATTTATTTGTTCTTGAGGCTGAAGAAATACTATCTGAATGGCCTTTAGAGCAATTCCCCACACCTTATCTAATGGGGTGAGTTCTTCTGTATGAAAGGCTTCACCAACCCATCTATCCATGCTTTCAATGCCTTCTTCACTTGCGGTCACGCCTTCAAAAAGCGACCCAAGCAGGAGCAGAAGTTTACCCATCTCAGCAGCAGGATCGATAATGCCTTGCTGACGAATATCAAAGTAGTGTCTTAGATAGCAAGTAAGCGAGCCAACTTCATCTTCAGCGCCTCTACCCGCTACATAGTAGTCCATTAAGTCGAGATATCTTTGACGCTGTTTTTTATTGTTGTCAATTTCAATTCCATAATCTCTTAAATAATTGTTCAGGTCTTTTATCGCTAGGTTCTCTTCTGCTGCTTTCTTAACTTCCGGAATATCGCTTTTAAGACACGACTGTGCGTATTGACCAATCGTCAAAGGGTATTGGTTGACACTTACATAGGCTTGCTGCTCAACAACATTTTTCGAGATGGCTTTGGAGATATCACGCTGACGACCAACAGGATCAAACAAAGCCACCAACGTACCATCTTTATGCTCGCTATGGCTTTTTTGCATGGTTTCTACTATGCCTTCAGCCGCAAGGTGATAACTTAGTGCGGTGGTGGCCAAATCGAGGCCATGGGGCATCGGTTTGGCGCTGTCTTTGTCTGCCAACCACTTCTCATCGTTATTACGATAATCTTCAACCAATTTACTCAAGTTATCTTGTGTGGCTTTTTGGCTGAACTCCGTGTTCGGTGCACTTAGGTCAACCCGCTGCATAGACTTTCCACGTAACTCCTCATCATCGTTCATCTTATCGATGATGGCAGCTGACCATTCATGCTCAGAGTAAGCAATGGATATGTGCTTGGTTTCTGCGGTGACGAACGCAAAGGGATAGAAGGTGGAGCCAGATGATGTATCGAGCGTTAAACCATCTTGGGCGTTTTCTTCATTGGTAAAATAGTACTTCTCAAACTTCTCAATCACCCCCGTTGGGGTGTCGGTTTGAGCGTACTTAAAGATATGAAACGGCTGCGCCTCGTCTTCTCCTTCTTCCTTAATGTATATCCAACCTTCACGGAGTAAGCGAAGCAGATAACCGCCCGTTTCGTTCAACCCTGATGCGGCGACCATATCAGTCATGGTCGGTGGCGCTTGCGCTGGCATCAGCTCGCCAAAGAAGTTCGCGTAGCCATAGCGCACCGGATAAATGGGGATCACATTTTGAATCACACCAGCCACTTCATTCATATAAGGCTCAACCGTATCAATCGATTGAGTGGTATTCACTACCGCGGGTATGGCTCGATTTTCTGTCGCATATAAATTTTCTGGCGCTTTAGTGACGTGCACATTGGTTGTGTTAGCAAGTAGAAGTGAAGCTTTAGTCTGAAGTTTGGTAAACGTTCCTGAAATTAACTTTGGTAATCCCTTCATATAAGCGTTTAGCGTATTAATATGCTTATCGAATACATCTTCAGATAAATACGCATATTGAAGCTTACTGGCTTCATCACGTAAGAAGGTGAGTCGAGCTTTGATTTTACCGAATAGAGCTTCGAATTCATCATTGATGGTTTTTTGCGCCGCTTGCCATTCATAACGGCTTAAGTAAGTTTGTGGATTGCCCTTACCACGTGCTCGCATATACGCGAGCATTCGGTCAGCATTTTCATGGGGTGCCAGTCTTAGTAACACAGAGAGTATTTCGCCCTCCTCTAATACAATCGGAAGCGTGTACGCCAAAAGCGCCTCTGTCGTATGGGGTAAAGGCTGATTTAAGTGGCCAATAATGGCGGTACACGTTTGACCAAACTCATAGGCAGTTTCAGGATGAAAATGGCAGAAATGCAACTTGATTTCGGTTTCTACCATATCTTGGAAGAATTGATCTTCACTCAAGGACGCGCCAATACA
The DNA here is from genome assembly GCF_026191675.1 of Vibrio qingdaonensis. GTDB lineage: Bacteria > Pseudomonadota > Gammaproteobacteria > Enterobacterales > Vibrionaceae > Vibrio > Vibrio qingdaonensis. The sequence continues at coordinate 5,866 of NZ_JAKRRY010000043.1, forward strand.
TCCCCAAGGGGTACCAATCGTATCAATTTTAGTCGGTTGCCAAAAGCCACGCCCACCCTTGCTTGCCATGTCAAAAAATTCATCATCTGGCGTTGACTCTGAATAACGAGGGTTTTCTCTGCGTATTGGCGTGACGACAAAATCATCTTGGCTTTCTTGCGCAACAATTTTGACTTTTCCTGGTTTTAGCTCCGCCGTCGTGCTTTTGCCATTCTCATCTAAAATGCCGGAAGTCACCGGCGCACCTTGCTCATTCATTAGTGTATATTGGGCATTGGTTAACCGTTGTCCATTAGGGTAACGTACACTCACATCCACCACATCGGTGCTTTCTAAATCTTCATCGACACTGACAGAGGGGTTTTGTACCCCCCCTAAACACATGGTATTAGCCGCGTTCATTGTCATTTGGTCGGAAAGGCGCGCGACGCCTTTACCTTCAATGATCACATCCGGCGAAGCAGAAATAAACTCAGCTTCAGCTTCAATAGTACCGGAAGATATACCTTTCTTATCGCCGCCTGCATCACCCGTACTTTTTGAAAACGTACTGCCTTTTAGCGCTATGCTATTACCTCCATCTGCACTGACCGAGGTTGAACCACCCGCCAAATCTGCCGATTTAGCATTATTGCCATATGGAATAGGAACAACTGGCTTGCCGACTGTCGTCAAACAAACATCGGGTAGCGTTGCGTTAGCTTCGCCTCCTGAGCCTTTGTGAACAACACTCAACCCATTTGCGGCTATCGTTACTGCCATATGTAATAACTCCTTGGCTAATTTAAAGTGATTTTGGTGGCTTGAATTCTCTGCATTTTTTCAGCAGTGCTATTAATCGTTTTAGCAGTCGTCTTGATGCTACTATTTTTCGCCGTCATCGTTATTTGAGCGTCACCAGAACGTATAACAACCTCTTCTTCACCTTGTATCTGCATTTTTTTAGAACGAAAGACAAGGCATTCACTGCTAATCAAAGAGGTGTAGATATTAGTGAGGATGGGAAGGTTAATATCACCAGTGAAGAACTCAATACGACAATCCAGTTGGTTGTCAATCGCCAGTTCAATATCAGACATCGTAAATGCTCGCCCGATACTTGCCCAAATAGGTTGACCCAAAGGGTTATTTTCAAAGTCTACTTTGACTCTATTTAAGTCCTGATGAAGTTCGATCACCCACCCGAAACGTGAATTCAATTCTGGGGTGTGCTCTGGTTGCTCATACATGCGCATTACTTCGTTGATGTAAATATCGAGCAATGATATCAATTAAGTTAGAGAAGACACTTTTTCTAACCATCTGAGATACGTCGACTCTCCCCCTCGTTTGCAATGAACTTATAGTTATTATGACCATCACACTAGGTAATATAAATATAGCGTTAGCCATAAGGCATAAATCACCAATAACATGAAAATCAATAATCGAGATATGCGTCACGCTTTGTATTTTTAGGATACACTCGCTGCTCACGTCATTCTCGAAAAGTCGCATAAAAATCAGAACAAGCGGTATCAAATTGGTAGTAGCGACAAAAACCAGCCCAAAGGCGTCTGGCACAAGGCACCATTTTAAATACGTTCTACTATTGATAGACTTCAAGCAACTGTTGAAATTTTAGATCAATCAAAACATACGTAGCCGCGTACATAAGAGCAAGTGTGACCCCACTAACAGTAAGGATCAACTTTGGTGACACTACTCTTTTTAGAGGCTTCTTTAGATACTTAGCGTTCAAATTAACGAGAGAAACTTTCTCTTGTTCAGCTAACCTATCATCACGAACCAAACGATAAATTGTGCTACCGATCTCAGCTAACTTCTCATTGCCACGTTCTTCCCGACCATATTTACCTTGAAAGCCCAATTGAAGTAGCAAATAAAGAAACTCTATCACATGGCGGTATTTCCTAGGATCTGTCTTCAAACGTTCAAGAATGATAAAGAACTTATCACCGCCAGACGTTTCGTTGTGAAATTCAGACAGTAAACTGTTTTGGCTCCAGTAACTGTTCGCACCCCATTCTTGTCGACACACTGATTCATCCATTGCCGCACACAAGCAATAACGAATAACTAAAATCGATGCACGATCAAGCTCCATATCGTTAAGTTTACGTTCACCCTTTCGTATTTCACGCGCGACTTGTTCTCGAAACGGCATCGGATCATCTAGCCAAGGGATAGAAGACATACATGACAGGCTTGCGATCAGCCAAGTAAATTGGTCAACAAGTGGGTTAACACCCATGTTTTCAATGTTCAAATTACGCACTGAGATGTTGCGAGATAAATCTGGAGCAGGCATTACCTCCATTGGCTTGCCTGGCTCAGGTTGGAATAACACTACCGTCGCATCGGTTTCTGCGTAACTCATAAACGGACTGCCCATAGTTGCAGTGATAAATTCGCGAAGTCACCGGCTACATGAACCGCAATAGCAGCGGCATTCTTAAGCGCAGCCCACTCTTCACACGCTTTATCCAGTTCGAAATAGGTATAACCAGCATGATAAGGAAGTGATCGGGGTACGACAGGCATAGGTTTAATTTCGATACCCGGAAGCTGTAAGTTAATCAAATCGCGAATATTATCAATCGAACCAATCTTCGTTTGGCTAATAAATTGCGTGTGTAAAACGTCCAAAGTAACGTCCGCTTTAACCGCAAGAATAAACGTAGTGTTATCCACTAATTTGCTATCAGTAATGGCCGCTGTGCGAATGCCATATTTTTGTTCGGTTAGTGCCAGTGGCACTGCACGTTGCTCAGACATCACACTCAGCGTCATCTTAGCGCTTTCTAATGATCTCGATAGACACGAGGTTAAATCACCATGATTATATTTAGTGAACTCTTGAGGACGTCGAGATACAGAACAAAGGGTTGATAACTCACCTTCCGCTTGCACAAGCACGCGATACAAAGATTCAGGATGTACTCCATCAACACTCGCAAAGTGCCAAAACAAAGGCTCATAACGGTTTAATGCTTGCAAAAGCATAAAATCAGACACCGAAGAAACACCTTGTTGATCAACAACACCGAGTCGTTGCACGATAGATTCGGCTCTGTGCTTTAACATAGAAGCAAACTCTGTCGCGAATTTGCTCAAAACGACGGAAGCATGAATATCGACGCAGGTTGGAATGAAGCTGTCGTCTAAGATGACACTTCCATCTGGCTTTACTTCAGAAATCTTTAAAATAGGGATCGAAGTATAAGCACTTTTATCCTCATGGTCATATTTCAAGCAAAAGCTAAGTTTACCAACAATAATACTCGCCATATCTTCAGAGTCGTAACAAGCATCAACCGCTTCTTGCGACTCCATATTGTACCGTGCACCGTTTTGTTTTGAACCAAATAGCTCCGAGCGCTCTGAGGGTAACGGACAACATAAGTACACCACTTTGTCCGCGATAGCAGGATCGACATCTTTCACTTCTGGCAGTTCGGCTAACAAAGGTAAGTCGAATGGTGTGCGGTCTTGTAAAATCCCTTCAGCTCGAGTAATGCCTATTTTTCCAAGAACCAACAGCTCGTTATTAATCTCTAACCGTTTAATACCCCAGTGAAGAGGAGAACTATAGGAACTCAACATATTTGACAGTTTACTTTGAGAACGATCTAACTGTTGAAAATGCTGAGGCTTCATGAACATCCCATCTTGCCAAACAACTGGATTGTATAAAGACATCTATCTATCCTTTAAAAGTAAACTTGTTCAATACCGCGAGTATTATTTGATGACAATTTGCTATCTTCTAATTTAAGCCTCAGGAAGTACTCACTTTTCTCTTCAATTACTTCTACTTGACGCCATGAAGAGCCGTTTATATCTCTAAATGCGACCGAGAACCCAACCGCTCTTGTCGATGGGTCAAGCACCAGCATTTCACTGACCACATCACCTGGTTGCAATTGATATTCATAGCGCTTTATATACTCATCCCCCAATGATGCTTTATCATTTTCAAAAAGAGCAAAAAAATCCAAACTTCGAAACAGAACGGGTGATGTCAATTCGTGCACACGTAAGATCACTGGGGAGGATTGACCGCCCTCTCGTTGGTTGAGATTCGATGATGCTTCAATCACTAATTCAATCGATGATGTTTCAGGTGTAATACCTGATGACTCCTTAAATTGGTCCCACATCGAGCAACCTGATAGCAATATAACCCCAATACATATGGCGACACTACGCATGACTTTCCTTAGTTGATTTGTTATATATTTCTTTAATTTGACCTTGCAACGAAGTCTCATGTAACTGACGTCGCTTATGTGTGTAAAACTCAGTATATTCTGACCACAACTTCGATTTTGTAGTAAATATAGAGCCTTTAACATAATCATCCTCAAATCGCATAGGATCCGTTATAGTTGATTGCTTGATGAGTAAATCACTAACTGCTTTGCTATAAATGGTTCGGTGCTTTTGAAGTTCATCTAACATTTGTTCAATCAATTCTGTAGGCGCCAGTAAATCTTGACTATTCAATATCAGCATTAGCTCAGTTAGATTCGCCTCTTGTTGTATATTTTCTGGCTCATCTTTAATCAATTCAATTTCGCGAAGTTCTTTTTGTAAGTTATCCATACATAAGCGAAGACAGGTTCCCATCTGTTTAAAAAACTCAGGTTCCTTACTAATCAAATCAGCCTCATTAATACCAAGCCCTTCGCAGAACGCCTGTGCTAAATCTTTCGTAACAACAAACTGACCTAAGTCTTGAGAACTATCATTCCCCAACTCTCCCTGAAGATTGCTCGTAATCTCTTTTTCATTATGCGGAGTGGGTTCTTGTGCTGTAGGTACAAACGGCTGCGTTACTTCTTCCCACTTTTGGCGACTGTCTTCACCAACATTAAGTTGTCTTGGTTTACTTCCTACACCTTCAAGTGATGGATGCGTTCCTTCTACTTTGCCCTTTTCGCTCGAGTAAGCATTTTGATGATGAATAAACGCTCCATCTGGTTTATCTTGATCCTGTTCTAACTGAGTTTTCAATTTTTCCATTCCCATCCAATCTTCTGGGATTAGACTCGACAACTCAATTTCAGAGTGAATACTTAGGCTATCGTCTACGATCTGGCGGCTATTATTAATCGAATTGACCTGACTGCTTTCAAGATTATTTTCATCGCTGATTAAATGGTCATCTTCGCTATGCATAGAAAACTGAAGGTGTGCGACAGGGTCATGGCTCTCGATTTCATCGAGTTTTGTTTCCATAAATATATCTTCAAGCGAGCCTACCTGAACGCTTTCTTCCACAACCACTTCACCCAGATTAACTAATGGATCCGTCGAGTCTCGTTCAGGTGCAATATCAGATGCAATATCTTGTGTCGCTACAACTTGCTCTAGGGCGATACTAATCTCGTACTGCCCCATTGATATAATATCGCCATCACAAATCGAGACAGGTTGATTTTTTAGGATTTTGTTACCATTAACTAAAATACCATTAGTGCTAACATCACTGATATAAAATGTATCCCCGTAAACACTAATTAAACAATGAGTACCCGAAATAAACCGGTTATGGTCTATGAGAGATAAAGTACAACCAGCAGAACGACCAATTGAACCACCACTTTCAGGCATTTCAAACTGCTTAACACCTACGTATTCTTCTGGGCACTTTGAAATAAATAGAACGAGCTGATTTAAGCGCATTATAAGCCTCTAGAATAAGAGTGAAACTGTCAGCTCAACACCGCCGAGGCCACTATTGTAGACAGGATGAATGTAAGACACTTGTGGAATTATTTGTAAATGCGCATCCGGGCTACTACCCAATTTGATCACACTACCTATCGTTGCTACAGCGCCCAACTCAAATTGTTCAACATCATCAAGCTGATTACCATATTTATACCCATCTTTGTCTACTTCCCATCGATTTGAGTATTGTGAAAACCCAGCAGAAAGGCCAGCACCGATATAAGGTGTAAAGATACTCCATGAATCTAGGGCAAACTGAGGAACAACGCGAAATTCATAGTTCGTGACTTCTTGATAAACACCATTGCTAGGTGCCTCTATTTGCTCACTCAAATAATTAAAACCTAACCACCAACGCCAACGGTTGTTATTTTTATCGATAGGACGAGTATGAACGATTCCATAACGTAAAGAATCCTTTTGACCGCTAGAACCTTGATCGTATTCCATACTTTCAATTGCTAGCATATTCACTGAAATGCCATATCGTTCGCCTTTCGCAACCGCAAAAGATGAAAACAGGCACACAACTGAAATCAGCCCGACATTAATTGGTTTTAGCATTTACTTCCTCTAGGTCGTTCCCCTGGTACAATTTGGAGGAAAGATAACAAGTATCTCTTTTTTTTCAACCCGCTAATAACCACCTCGAACAAATAAGTCAAATTACCTAACAATAAATGTCAAATACCTACTGATATGAACATTGTAATCTTCTCTTCATTACGAAAATAAGGATGACGTACCGTAATCAACTCGTAAGCCAACATTTCAGGAAAGCTCTTCAAACAACACAGGATTCGCCTGGTAAAGAAAATTCACTAATATTTAGAACCAAAAAATGATATCTTCGTTCCACTTTCTCATACTTTTTATCCACTGCAAAAATAGACAAGTGTCGATATATAATTCTAATTTATTCTGGACTCACAAATTATTACACTCATAAATTTATTTATAAATCAATATAAAATCCAAAACTGAGATTAGCATCACAATTAATTGAATTTAATTGTTAGCCGAGTTTATAGTTATTTAATTTTATTTTTTTGCCGATAGAATTCATCAAATAAAAATCACTAAAAATCACTAAAAATCACTAAAAATATCGCGCATTCTGAATATGCAGAATGACAAAATTATAAATAAGAACTCAGTTGGAACCAACATTCATGATTTTTACCGACTTCGCAAGAAGACCTATCGACGAAACTTTGCCCAGCGGGATCAACCCAAACAATTTGGAAGAGTTCAACGAAATAAAGCAACAAATAAACAACCTAAATAAGGTAACTGGTCGCACTTCGTGGAAATTAGTCCAAACATTATCGAAGAAAATCCTCGTATCACATAGCAAGGATTTTCGGTGCAGCTGCTACTACACCGTTGCAGCTAATCAGAATGAAGGGCTAAAAGGCTTAGTTGAGGGGTTAAGCTCGCTACTCGATCTTTGCGTTGTTTACTGGTTTAGTGCTTTTCCAGAACACTCAAAATCAAACGCTCGGATTAGTGCCATTGAATGGATGGTAGAAAACATAGAAAAACGAATTCAGAAAAAAAATGTGACCCAAGATGACCTTCCTTTAATTGAAGCTAGCCATCAGCTTTGCATTCGTATTGAAGAAGAATTACGCCTCCATTATGGTATTAAAGCACCTTCACTAGGTAGAATCCATCGCATTTTAAAACGTTGGATAGAGGACCTGAAAGAACGCAAGATTCGAGATATTGCGATATTAGAACAAAGCAAAAAAAAACCCGTTCACTCAGTTCCGGTTATATCGCCCCCTGTTGGAGTAAGTATCGACATCCCTTCGAGTGCATCCAAACAGCCGCAAGAGGAAGCAAAGCTTAACCCTAGTAAACACGCATCTGGACGACTGGCAATCTATTCAATGATAGGGATTATAGTAATAGCGTTAGTCTCTCATTTTGCTCATAAACAGCACACCTATTTATCGCTCGAAAATCAAATCGCGCACGCGTCCATAACTGAACTCAAACCTGTATTAGACTCGTTAGGTTACGACAATCATATCTATTCTAGCGACTTGAGAAGCGCTGTTGTTAAACGGCTTGACTTACTGCTTACAGATTGGGCTTCCGACCCGATAAAAGTCAGTGAGGTAAACACTATCTCTGCGCTCACGGAACAATTAATTGTACTTTACCCTGACTCATCATCAGCACGACTTCTACACGAAAGTTTCACTCGTCAGCGGATTAAATTTGAATCAGATTTTCAAACATTACTTAATCGCTTTACATCTGCAAGAACCACATTTGCCAACGTTAAAATAAACAATTCTGACTCCGATTCGGCTAAAGCATACGAGTATAGCAACTCTTTATTCCCGCTTCTGGGTCGAATTGAATACGCAGAAAAAAACGCAAAACAAGATGAGCTTGACCGCTCTATCTTAATTCTCAATACGTACTTATATAAACTTAATCAATTACAAGCGTCTATTGGCGTACAGAAAAACAACTAATCAAAATAGAAACCAAGGCTTATGTTCAAACACAAACTCTTTAGAAACCCAGTGATTGTTTCCAGCGCTGTGGCAGTGCTGTTATCAGCACTCATCATCGCCATTTATATTATCTGGTTAGATAACTCTCAAAAACCTTATCTTTGGCTTGGTTTAGGTGCTATTGCTTTCTTATACGCAATTTTTCAAATTACTCTTTGGTTCAAAAAGAGGAACGGCACCTCAACTCAAAAGTTGGAGACTGAAGATGAAGCGCTTGCGATGGTGATTAAACCACTTCTTGACAGCGCAAGGAAAAAGCCTATTTATCTGTTGATTGGCAATAAAGGGTCGGGCCGAAGCCAATTTTTAACCAACTCTAACGCCATTAAACCAATAGACAAAAATCGCACAGCGAAGAACGATTTCTTCGAATGGTACGAATCAGATCATGCCGTTTACATCAAACCTGATCACCGTTTGGTATTCCAAGATATATCAAGCAGTGATGAGTCATTATGGAATAGGTTGATTGAAGAGATAATACGTCATAGACCAAGAAAGCCTTTTGCTGGGTGCCTGCTTTTTATCGACTTCGAATGTCTTATCGTTTCTGAACCTGAACAGCTCGATTATATTCAAAGTGCATTACTCGAACGCCTTAAGTCTATTAATGACAAAACTTCTTCAGCGCTTCCTGTGTACCTCATGATGTCTAAACTAGATAAACTAGAAGGCTTTAAGGAATACATACATTTCAGCTCTTTGAAAACAAACGTGGAGTTTCTATCTATTCCTCTTAAAGACGCGAAAGGCGTTATCACTGAGTATTATAATGATAGTTACCGTAACCTAGTTAAGGTGATGGAAGTTAACGCTCTGGACTCTTCCGCTCACTCTAATGACGTTAGCGAGAAACAAGCCATTCTCTCTTTCCCTAAGCAATTCGAATTGTGCCAAGCGGAGATCAGTTTAATTGTAGAGCGAATTTGCCAAGTAAACACCGGATCATATTCACTAGATTTAAGAGAGATTTTCTTTAATTCGAGTCTTCAAGGGGGGAGGAAGTACAACTTACTTGCTAAAAGTTGCAGTAGCTATTTTAATTTGCCAATTATTGCTTCTGAGCACACACAGTTAGCCGAAACGCCCTACTTCACTCGATTCCTTATTGACGCAAAAATATTGCCAGAAAGTGACTTTGCTGGTGAAAATAAAACTCACCTTCGCTTAATTCAAAAGCAAAGCCGACTTGCCTTTTCACTGTGCTTTGTTTTACTTGTAGCAAGTGGATACTTCTTTGCTACAACACTTGATAGCAACCTTCGCGTAATCAATCAATTAATCGGCATTGAAAATAAAGAACAGGTAACCCAAGAGCAAATTGAGTTTACTAAGCTACTCGTGCAAGCCAATGATACCGTTCAACCTTCGTATAACGCCTGGCTCACTGGAACGAAAGCACTCGACCAAGAACTAGTGTCGATGAATGTAAGTCGTTTAGATAAAAGTACCAAAATTGCATATCAAGCGTTACTTAATGAAGTATCTCAAAAGTTAATGCCAGTAATTGAGAAAGGCTACCGAATTCAATTAACTCAAAATCAAGATGAAGTTCACCGTGCTTTGCCACTCTTAAAAGGGTATTTAATGCTTAAAGACCCATCTAAGCGTGATCTGCAGTTTCTTCGTCAACAAACACTCGCTACCTTAACTGACTTGAGCGACCAACCTGAAGTCATTAATGAAGCAATGAACTACTTAGACGCGTATTTCCGAACCAAGTTTGAGCCAGTCCCAATTAATATGGACATAGTGCGTGCGACGCGTCGAAACTTACTTGCAAACTCCAATGTTGATCTTGTTTATGCAAGTCTATTGCAGCAAGCTCATAGTATTGACTTAGGTAGGTTAGACCTAAGTCGTGTCGTCGGATTCGATTTCAATAATGTGTTCACCGATTCTCAAGAAAATGACCGCTTGATCATCGATAAAATCTACACATCCACAGGATTCAGTACCTTTTATCGTCCGCGAGTCGATCTCATGTCTCAGCAAGTGATCAGCGATAACTGGGTTCTTGGCTTATCAAATCACGTTATCCCAACACCACAAGAGCAAGAAGCATTTAAAGCTGATGTACGTAAAAAATATACCGATGATTACATTAGTTACTGGAGGAACGCCCTCAGTGAACTAAAAGTACGCCGTTATAACGATGTGGGGCAATTAACGAACGCCATTGACCTTATTTCAGGACCATCATCACCGATGACAACAATCCTCAAACAAGTTTATACCAACACTCAGTTTTCTCCAGTAGGAGAAAACAGCGCTCTTTTGTCACAAGTTAACCCTAAATTGCAAGAGGTCGTTGATACTGCATCAGCAATAACAGAGGAAGTCGTTAAACCAGACTACTTACTGGTAAAAAGAGTGGAACAAGCCTTTTACTTGTTAAACCAATTACAGATTAGTGAAACTCCTAATTCACCTACTCCGTGGGACGAAACGATTGCTGCACTCAGTCAAGTACGCACCTACATGAAGAATATTGCAGATGCTCCAGACCCTCAGATGGCAGCTCTTTCTGCAGCTCAACACCGAATGAACAGTACTGACACCGATCCAATCATTCGATTAAAGCAAATCGCTCAAAAGTCACCTGAACCCGTAAAAAGCTGGCTCCTAGGCATTGTAAACCAAAGCTGGTCTGTCATGATCGCAGAATCGTCTAAGGGAATACAAACGCTGTGGTACAGTAATATTTATACTAAATTTAAAGATTTGGGACTTAATAAATACCCATTCAACCTGACATCAAGTGAAGAGATTTCCCTTGAAGACTTTGAATTGTTATTTGCTACAGGTGGGTTACTCGATTCCTTTATTCAGAAAAACTTCGCGCCCTTTTACGACACAAACTTGTGGCAACCAAAAGAAGTTGAAGGTCAAACGATGCCACTATCTCCAGAACTTCTTGTTCAGTTAAGAAATTATAATGTCATTCGAGACACTCTAATCAACAAAAACACCAACAGAGTAAGCATCCCATTTAGCGCTAAAGTCCTCGATCTTGACTCAAGTGCCATTCGTGCACGCGTTAATATCGCCGACGTCGATATTAGTTACTATCACGGACCTAGTAGAATTCGTGAACTTCAATGGCCTCCTCAAAATGGGGATTTTAATATCAGCATTACAATCCAAGATGTAACAGATGAAGGCAAACAGCACGTATTAAGTAAGAGTGGTCAATGGGCTATATATCGCCTGTTCGGTGATTCAACACTAACAAACACTCATAACGGCAGTTTCATCAGCGACATCAAGGTTTCGGGTAGAGATTTGAGCCTACGTATCACCCCTCTTACCCAAAAAAATCCGTTTACTCTAGCGGAACTTTACAATTTCACACTTCCAGAAACTATATAAAAACAAAAAAACAACAAGGCAGAAAACACATGATGGCAAATATGAATTTACAAGGCTTAGACAAATTGGACCGAAAAATTCTTTCGAATCTTTTATCAAATGGACGCGAATCTATCGCCAACCTATCTCGGAACATTGGTTTATCTCGGACTGCCGTCGCAGAACGAATCAACAGACTCGAAAAAACGGGTATTATAAAAGGCTACACCGCTCAGATCCGAGTTGAAAATGAAGGACGCAAAGCAGCGAGCTACTTACTTATTTCATGCGAAAAAGGCAAAAAGAATGAGGTAAGTAATGCCCTCAAAGAACTTCCTGAAGTTCGCCTAACCAGCATCGTGGGCGGCTCTTACGATATTATCGCGCTTATAGAAGCGCCTGATTTACACTCAATTCACCATTTGTGTAATGAAATTGAATCTTTCGTCGGTATCCGCTCGCTAAACACTACTGTTGTATTACACCAACCGATTAGCCGCTGATCCGTCGCTCGCATAATAAGCCGCTCAAATGAGCGGCTTATTAGATACTACCAATTACTTTAATCTGCGCATCTTGTGCAGACGGTTTTCCTAGCCAAAATGTTTGTCCTAAATTATTCCCTTTCCCTTGCCCAAGCATATTCTTTGGTATGCTATCGAGATCGACCGTTAACATGAGATCCCATGACATTGGGTCACGTAGTATGAACCGCATCAACGCCACAAGTGTTCTATGTAGCTCCCCACCATTAGAAAACTGTTTAAACGTGGCAAAATTTATGTTGTCGATACACACGTTAAACTTACCATTAAGATCCGCTACGCTTTGTCCTAAATGTAAGTTTTGACCCAACAGACAATTTGACCGATTGAGTTTGTTTCTCTGTATCGCTGAAATGTTTACCCTTCTATATACCCACTCCTCAATCTTTACACTAGACAATGAAAAGTAATGGGCAACAATACCCGAAATCAACTTTGGTGATCGCGTACGTGTAGATAACTGATTTACATACGAAAGAATTTTGGCACGATCAAGTTCAGCAACGTCACACTCTTGAATCACACTCGATAATCCCGCTAAATGTAACACACGCCCAGAAAATTGATCACTCGCCCCACTCTTATATTGAATATGGTACCGATACTTCTTCCATACTCGATAAAGCAAACTGTTGTATCGGTTATGGAAGAAGTCGAAAAAGTCTTTTACTGGGTTATCTTCAGGATCTCTTCCAGCAAGCTTCTCTGTATAAGTCGCTGGAAGGGGCGAGCTTGAACCATGTAAACCAAGAAAGTTCGTTTCTACCCGAGAGTAGTTCCGCCCATTTCGCTCCATATGTGCGATATAATCCATATCACTCTTTGGGAACGACAAGTTTGGTGAGACACTAAATTCAATTCTCTCTTGATAAAAGTACTTGTTTTCACCCACAGCAACAAAGTCTGTACCGGATTCTAACTGGTAATATTTCTCAAGTAACGAAACCGCCTGATAGAAGCTAAACTCATTTGTACTGGCAGATAATTGGTTAATCATAATATTGTCTGCTGACCTTCTAAGCTTACCCAATGGTAATTTTCACCACTTGCTTCATCGAAGACTTCAAGCTCAGTAAAAGAATTCACGCTCGAATAAAGGCGAATAAACTCATTGAGTACGTTAGCCATCAAAAACATATCACCCTCATTGACAAAAAATGTTGAGTTAGTTACCAACTTGAACTTGTTTCCTCGTACAGATACTCCCCGAAACACTCGATCAATGGGCTTCATCTCTGAAGAAATAATGCCGTCAAGACGATGAATAGATGCTCGGTGCGCTTGACGGTCAACTCGAGAATGGAAGTCATATGTCGATAGTAGGACCTTAAGAACATCAATATTTGCCAGAGACAAGTAGTTAAGTGACATATTCGCAATCAGCTGCCACTGCAGTTCACCGTTCACTTGAGGGCTCACAGATTGTGTTGGTTTTGTTATATTTTTAAACGTCGCATAAGCAGGGGAATTATGAGTTGTATAGATAACATCGCCGACCGACAAGCGTTCCGCTAAATCTGCATTACTGCACTGTAGCTGCATCAAAACCGTTTCAGTTCCTAAATCAGCTATATCACCATTATGAGTGTGGAAAGAGATATAACGCTCCAACCCTCGACCACTGACTCTCTCCCCTACCTTCGACTTGTAAAACTCGCGCTTGTCTCTTTGATTGATATGATGTTCAAATGACTCAAACTCAATGAGAGGCTTACGTCGTCGCTCATCCTTACTCCAACTTTCCACTGTATTGATCGAATACACTTCATAATGTTCTTGATTGGTACTTTGTGGTCGAACTTTGTATTCGTTTCTTCGGTGCTCGAGGCGTATTGGATCACCATCTTTTTCAAACAAATTGACCGCTGGTGTACAATGTAAACGTAAGTGTTTATTTTTTAGAACTAGCTCAGATGGCAACGCACGTTTAAAATGAAAACTCATTTTAACAGTACTGCGTTGGGGAATGCCTCTTAGCCACTTTAATCCATGTATATCAAAGAACATAAACTTGTCAGGCAAAGAGAAATACTCTTGTAATAGCCGATAGCCCGCAAAGGATTTCTTGCTGTACGGTAGTAGTGATTCTTCCTCATCATAACCCACCGGTTTCACGAATTCGGGACCTAATCTATGTTTATAGCCTCCACCAACATCAAGCTCAACATAATCAAGATACCTAAATAACCAAAGAAATACCGTTCTTGTTATGTGTATTTCTCCATGAAGGTGTAACCTCAAAGTATCAAGTCCAATTCTCGACAACTCTAAGCCATGCTCAGTGGATAACGTAACATCAATACTGGAACTCGTGCGGCTGTTTGTTTGCTCAATATTTGTGATTTTTAGTGGATATAAATCCACATCATAGCAAGTCCTGAATTGGCATTGCGTTCCCTCTACCTGCTCGCTAGCCATTTCCGCACCACGCTTAACAACCGTCTTCTCGGTAACACTGCCGGTATAAGGCTTTAACTCGCTGATACACATTGAAGGTACTGAACGCATATAATGAGGCCAAAGTAACGTCATCATAGATTGAGTCAATTCTGGCAGTTCATCGTCTATTTTTTCGCGGATTCGACCAGTCAAGAACGCAAAACCTTCCAAAAGGCGTTCGACATCTGGGTCAAAAGTGCCTTCTGCTAAAAAGTTGGTTAACTTTGGATTGTATTTGGCAAATTCACTGCCTGACTCACGTAAATACGTCAGTTCATCTTGAAAATATTTGCTGCTACTCAAGTGACACCTGCTAAACGTTGAATTGACCGTCGGTTCCCATATAGACATCTATTGACATCGGAACTTTGCCGCCGTTGTGCAAAACTTCGCCGCAAATTCCAAAACCTAATTGCAGAGGGTTATGATGGTCCTCACGGTAATGCACCTCGACATTTCGTAACCGAGGTTCGAAGCTTTCAATCGTGGTTGTAATGTTTTTCTGAATATGACGAACAAGGTTAATATTATTCGACAGAACATCATTAAAATCTGGTAAGCCATATTCACTATCAATCATTGCGTTGCCAGAGTGAGTATTGAGCAAATCAGCGAGATGTAGATGTATCGACTCAACCAGGTGACGATGCGATACCACCTTCTCATAGCAATTTTTTGGCTCATCCAGTTCGATACGTTCTAAAAGCCGATAACCTTTTTCCATACTTTTCCCTACGAAAAAGCAGCCAGAGTACTGGCTGCTTATTGCTACAAACATCTGATTACTGGTCTAGTTTACCAACTAGAGACAGGTCAAAACTTGCACCCATGTACTTAAAGTGTGGACGTACAGACATTGATACTTTGTACCAACCAGGATCGCCTTCAACATCAGATACTTCGACTTTTGCAGCGCGTAACGGTCGACGACCACGAACTTCTGCTGGCGGGTTTTCCTGATCAGAAACGTATTGACGAATCCACTTGTTCAATTCAATTTCTAAGTCAGAACGCTCTTTCCAAGAACCAATTTGTTCACGCTGTAATACTTTGATGTAATGAGCTAAACGATTAATAATGAACATATAAGGTAGTTGTGTACCTAACTTGTAGTTCATCTCTGCTTGTTTACCTTCAGGCGTGTTTGCAAATACTTTTGGCTTCTGTACTGAGTTAGCTGAGAAGAAGGCCGCATTATCAGAACCTTTACGCATTGTTAGCGCGATAAATCCTTCTTCAGCGAGTTCATACTCACGGCGATCGGAAACCAAGATTTCTGTTGGAATCTTAGTTTCTATTTGCCCCATGGCTTCAAAGTTGTAAACAGGCAAATCGAAAACCGCGCCACCGCTTTGTGGACCTATGATATTTGGACACCAACGATATTTAGCGAAAGATTCACTAATTTTAGACGCCATTGCATATGCAGAGTTACCCCAAAGGAAGTTACTATGGCTATCTGTTACCATCTCGTCGTAATCAAATGCCTTAATAGGGTTATCTTCAACTGAATAAGGCGTACGAAGCATAAAACGAGACGTACAAAGGCCAACATAACGTGCGTCTTCATGCTCGCGGAACCCACGCCATTTAGTATACTGAGGCCCCTCAAAGACGGATTTAAGGTCTTTTAAGTTTGGTAGTTCTTCGTAGCTATCGAGACCAAAGAACTGTGATGAAGCCGACGTGATAAACGGTGCGTGTGACATCGCACCGACGTTGCCCATGTATTCCATCAGCTTGATGTCTGGTGACGACGCAGAGAGCTGATAATCACAAACAACTGCCGCTACTGGTTTACCACCAAATTGACCGTACTCTCTGGTATAGATTTGCTTGTAAAGACCAGATTTAACAACTTCTGGAGCATCTTCGAAATCATCAAGAAGCTCGTCTTTCTTTGCAGAAATCAGTTCTATTTGAATGTTTTCTCTAAAATCTGTGTGATCAACCAAATATTTCAAGCCACGCCACGTTGATTCAATTGCTTGAACATCATCATTATGAAGAATCGCGTCTACTTGCTTTGATAATTTCTGGTCAATCTCTGAGATCATAAGATCAACAAGAGACTGATCCACTTTTTCTACAGCGGAATTGCTTAGCAATTCACCAATGAATGCTTCTACGCCGCGTTTTGCAACATCAAAACCTTCATCCGTTGGCTTTAAACGTGTTTCATTTAGAATGCTGTCCAGAAGTGAGCCCGATTCTACTAGAGCCGCTTCTTGTTCTGGCGCTTGTGCTTCTGCTGACATGGTATCCCTTACTCTTCTTTCGCGTCTTGGCTTTCACCAATACTTAGTTCTTCCAAAAGTTTCTTTCTCGCGTCCTCGTCTTGAAGTACGGCTGCAATTTTCTTTCGAAATGCAGGTACGTTGCCAAGGGGCCCCTTCAATGCAACTAGCGCTTCACGTAGCTCCAGCAATCCGTTCAATTCAGGAACGTTTTTCGCAATAGATTCCGGTGAAAAGTCCTTCATGCTTTTGAACGTTAAATCCACGCCAATTGGCGCTCCGTCTTCGTCAGAAAGACGGTTAGCAACGTTCGCTTTGACATTAGGAGCATAGCCATCTAACACCTCATTGAAGTTATCTTTATCGATGTTAATTGGCGTTCTTTCTTCTATTGGCGTTTCATCTGCACGAGCAGTGAAGTCACCGACAACCATCATACTCAACGGCAGTTCTACGTCTTCTTGCGTATCACCTGTCGCTGGAACATAACGGATATTAATTCGCTCTTTAGGAGCCACCGAGCCATCACGTGACATAATTAGTTCCTTCTCTAATTTTGCTACTAGTCATAAATTATTTCCCATTCTTTGTATTTAGTAGGAAGACGATCTTTGGTTCTGAATAACTCTCGAAGAGTTTTTTGAATTAGACCATCCAACTGCATAGACAAATGGGGTTCCCAGCTAGCAAGATTAAACTCCTTTTTAACTTCCCATCCTTTCTCTAGGTACGGTAAGCACAAAGGGAATAACCCCGCATTCTGGTAAGCTTTTACCAATTGTAAATACAACGTAAACTGCCCTCTTCCTGAGTTATCCAACTCGAGCTTTTGAGACAGTTCTGCTGCGTATTCACCCAGATTTGCAAGGGTGATATCCTCCATTGGCAGTGAATCATCAGTAGTCACAACAGTCGTAATAACAGCTTGACGACTAGATGTTGCAGCAACACTTGTTGACAACCACTTAAGTGTTGCTTCATCTGCAAATGGAATGGAATTTTTAAAAGAAAGGTGTTCAATACCCTCAAATCGTTGCACAAACAGTCTCACTTCCTGCTCAACGGCAGAAGCAGCTTCTTGCCATCCCAAATTGTTAAGCATCGAATAAACGAAATAATGGCCAGTTAGCCAGAAAGGTGCATCTGTCAATGTACGCTCTAGGCGCTTAATCGTATCCACGTCACTTTCTTGCATCGCTTTATCTTGATAATTTGATTGCTGATCCGTAGAGACAGCAAGACTCAATTCTGTTTGGTTATTTTGATTTTCAGGTAACCCATCAATGTCATACCAAGTCAGATGCCGATATATTCGATAAGCCAACGAGTTGCTTGGGTCAGAGTAAATCATCATTTCTGCGACTTTTTTTAACGATCGTTTTGATACAGAGGGGGACGAAAAATCCGTATCAACATCCTGCTCTCTAAACTTTGATTTAGGAGCAAGAGGCTTAGCTTTTTGTACGTCAACAACAGGCGCCTCCAATAACGGGGCGGGGTCGATTTCTTTGATATCTGAATGATGCGCTTCAGCAACCTCCGCAGTTTGCTCCGTAACTGCACCTGGTATCACTCCACTGCTTTCGGCATTATGAAGAAGTGTATTGAGCTGTGTTTTTATCTCAAAGAAATCAGCTTCAGAGTCATGGAATACATCATCAAGTTGATACTGAAGTTGCCCGATAAGAGTTAAACATTCCAAAAGCACACTTCTATCTAAAGACTGAAAAGCTAACTTATTGCCCACCAACTTAATTTGGTTATTAAGCCATTCTATCGCCCCATCTCGACCTCGTTTTCTTTTTGGATAGAGGTCAGAAGCATATCTAGTCAGGAGTTCATTAAAGAGTGTTAGCCCTAGTTCTAGTCCCACGAGATCGTGCTCTTCTACCAAGGAGCGCACTAGGTAGCAGATTGCTTTTATATCTTTACTATGATGTTCTAGAACTTCTGTCGACAACGATTTAACAGCATCCCAATCAACCGTTTCTCCAAACAAGGAACCAAACTTTTTAACTTCGGACTCCATCCTTTCATAACACGACTCATATCTGGCATCACCACCAGAAGGTGCTTGTTCAGAAATCGGCGCCAGCAATCGTTCACAATCAATTATTGACACTATTAACTCTTCCCTTCCATGCGATACTCACGAAGTGCTCTTTCAACAGCAATTGCACCTCTAGCCGGTTTAGACTGTTGATGACTGTTATCAATAGAATCTGCTGCCATACTTCTTAACACCCCAATGATTTCATTAAATTTCTTCGGAGAATTGCTTTCAAGATCACTTAAAGAATCGTACAACTTTTGCTTGGCAAACACGGACTGTTCCGTCACCGTACTAAACAGAATAAATTCACTTCTTGCTACTTTCAGATGACGCACTTTTTCAACCAGTTCAGGTGTCGAACCAAAAAATACTTGTGCAGCCTCCGCTTCTCGGATTGCTTTTGAGTAATAGCGCTGCTGGGCATTGACTTCGATAGAATTGTTTATATTT
Organism: Vibrio qingdaonensis; assembly: GCF_026191675.1. Taxonomy (GTDB): domain Bacteria; phylum Pseudomonadota; class Gammaproteobacteria; order Enterobacterales; family Vibrionaceae; genus Vibrio; species Vibrio qingdaonensis. The sequence continues at coordinate 25,214 of NZ_JAKRRY010000043.1, forward strand.
TCTAGCACCTGTTGTGGCAACACTTGGCTATAGAAATACGCTTGTGATTGATTGATAACCCACGCTGACTTCAATGCTTCATCAGCCAATTGGCTTTGCCCATTCAACACTAAATCAGCTAATTCCTGCGCTTTACTTCCAGATAATTCCGAGAGCTTCTGAGATTCGATAGAAGCCTGATTCAACCCCGTCATTGCAGATGTTAAGGCCGCATCTGCATAAGGAAACAAAGCTCCGTCACCATTGAGCCTTTCTCGCAGTACGACAAGGTCTCGTCTAACCTGGCCAAGGCTCTTAGGTAGTTTGTCTGCAACTGTCTGAGAAGACACGATCTCAATTTTGTTTTCTTCATATAAGTCCGAAAGCTTCTTTTGCTGCACTTGATACGCCTCCCGATATGGCGCGGTGCTCACGACATTCATTTCCATATCATTTAGGACGAGCTCTATCTCCCAAGGCGGAAGGGCAAGAAACGATGCGGTTTGAGCTGGTTTAATTGTCGCACTTGGAGACACCGAAGAGTGTTCAGCGTTAACAATCGATTTCCATTCCGGTTGTGCCTGCTCGTAAAGATAGCTGGCTGTTATCGCAATAACACTAAGTACTAAGCTCGCTTCAAGGAATTTAAAGCGCCCGCCTACAGTTCTATCTGAATGTCGGCGCTGCGTTAGCACTAAATCAGCATTGCGTAGATTGCTAAAGATAGGAGCGCTGGTCTTGAAGTCCATAGCATGCGTATCAATATGAGCTAATTGTTGAGCGAACGAAAACGCGGTGTAGTGATGTCCTCTTGGATTTCTGATAACTTCTCTGATCAACTTCCAAACGTGGTTTGGGATTAGAGTTGGTCGCTTGCGGCTTTTTAACTGCTTATGCCAAGCATCGCCAAAAGCAGCACCAAGAAACAGGTGCCCCGTTAATAGAGCCAGTGAATACACATCATCTGACGGCTCTGTTACGCCTGTTTCAAGATATAAAGGGGAAGCGTAACTCATACTCGCTTCCGCGTAAGGTTCGGATTCCCCGATATAACGCGCAGCACCAAAATCAATGAGTTTTACGTAATCATTGTCTGTGACAAGAATATTAGAAGGCTTAATATCGAGGTGACACACACCTCTGGTATGCATAAATTCCAAAGCACCAGCCAATTGATACACTAACCAGGCAATATGGTCGTAGCGAAACCCTTTACTTGAGTGCCGCTCCATTTTTTCTGCTAACGACTCCCCCTGAATCCATTCATACATTAGATACGGGCGCTCGAATTCACTGCCAATTTTAATAAAGTCGGCGACACTCGGATGTTGGGATATCTCTAATCTACTCGCTTCATTGAGAAGCATTTTTTGGGTTACTTCAGAGGCATCTGCATTGACAACTTTACAGCAAACCTGCTTCTCTGGATTACCCTTCTTGGCTAAGTGATAAATAGTGGTTCTACTATTTTTTGAATGCAGGGTATCAAGTACGTCAAACTGCGAAAAAAGGACATACTCAAGCTTCGGCTTATTTTTGCTTTGCGTCGCTTGCTGAACTTGTTTCTTTTTCTCAATAGCTCTTACAACCAACTGGTCAATATAGCCTTTCGCATCCCCTTGCTTATCCGACACTTTGCACTCTTTTATAAACCAAACATTATTAAGCACGAATAATAATAACTATGCTTGCCTCATTTCAACACTAGCCTTTAAAACAAACGGTAAGACTATTAGTTTAGTCATTATTACTAAAAACTTTATTAAATAGACTTTCTCTTTCACTAACCAAATATTGGCTTTTATCAATGATATTGCCAATAAAAGAAAACCTCTAACAGTCTATAGTATTATTCCCTTAAAGGGCTAGCCTGATATTAGTTGAACAAAGGCCTTCGCTTTATTCTCACCAAAAATAAGCAACGACGCGGGCTGTTTGAAATGATGCTCTCTAATTGTAAATGCAATTAACGCTAAAGATGAGCAGCAGCCCATCGTGCCCCAGAGTTCATTAATCAATTTTGGTTGGTTTGGGTTGGTAAAATACTCAGCTCTCGACCCTAATGCAAAGCCATAATCTTCCGTATGTGCTCGTAGATTGGTCATATCACTATATACTTCACCAAAACAATCCATCACTCGACTCGCTTTCTGGACTAGCCGATAGATACCTCTTCTATCGGCAGGATTATCATCTACCTCTACATAGCCTAACTGAGCTTTTGGGGTCAGCTTTAAGGTATCAATCAAATTTTTTCTACAAAGCACAATACCTGCAGCACCTTCACTAGGAATCAAGCCCCAAGGGTTCAGGTTACTCATCACTGCTTTCTTTTCTGTAAGGCTAGCCATTTGACTGACTAATGAATCTGCCGACACACACATTAAGGCATCGTATTTTTCCATTGCCTTGAGAGCATGAGTGACGACTCTCGGCCCTTCAACTTGGATTGTTTCTACGTGGGAAATATATTCATTTAGCGCACTTCCAATGATCCACTCTCGCACATGAACCGCTTCTATACCTTTAGGCAAAGCGATCAATAGTGGAATAGGATTGAGTACTCTGGGGAGTTGACGCACTAATGACTCAACAACATAGCCGAGCATTTCCTGTAACTTCTCTTCCACATTTTGGTGTTTAGTAAACTCTACCTTTGCGTAGCTGAAGCGCTCTAGACCATCTTCTGCGACTTGATGTCCAAACCTCCCCAAATCACTTCTTGCCACTTCAGTAGCAATATCAAGATTCATACCAGTCGGTGTCACGACTTCCATACCAAGGATATAGCCCCCTTTAGAGTTCAACATGGTCGCTTAGCCTTTCTTTGTAATGGTCGTGGATACCAGCAAGTGCTCTTTACCTTGACATGGAAAAGCGGCGGTATAACTAATAGAGACTGTTTTATTTTCTGTGTCGACAAAGACGGTGTAAATATCCATATCTACTCTCTGCTGCTCATCTTGAAAAGTGACTAACGCGACATACTGCTCTGATGGCATTCGGAATACCATTGTCTCATCATGACAAAAACCACTCATCACCAGCCTCTCCCCGCCCTTTAGGTACCCGTTACATTGCTGATCCTTAGGTGCACTTTGGTAAAATCTCCTATCAAAGTCCACAGGTAACATAGGCCGCCTATTTTCTTGCCAGTGCTTGTCAAACGTTCCAGCATAGGCGAGACGAGATGCAAAAAACGGCGGTATTGGGCCAAAACCTGCTACCCGAAGACTTTTACCTGTAGAGCTCCAATCTTCATTTTGGTAGAAAACACTCGGCACTCTTTGCTCAATCAGTTCTTTATTCGAACTCGCAATACCGCTTCCTAACCGGTTACGAATATCACCACCAATGGCACAAGAATAGTCGATATTTTGTTCAATAAACTCTGTTGAATGACTAATGGTTATGCTGCCACTATGCTCAATCCAGACTCGTTCACCACGAACCGCAATCGTTTTGTTGATGTGTTCATCCAGTAACACGCGACATTCATGATATAAAACTGGTTTTTTCGCGTAACTTCTTGCTCTACCGTAAATCACTACGTCAGTGTTCTGTTTATAATGCGCAAACTCATGGTCGATTTTCATTGCAGAAAAGCCTGGTTCCCCGACATAAACAGGGTCATCACAAATCTCTTCTCCGCTGGTCTCAAGCCATATGGAACCATTTAATTTCCAGGTTCTTTTTCCAACGACAACCCAGACTTCATCGCCGTTCTCATCTCTTTGGAAGCGGCCCTTGAGTGTCAAGTTCAAGGGTGACTCAATATCCCACAGCTGCATTACCGCTCCTTAACTTAAACCTTTCTGCAACAGACGGAAGTGTCTTCAAACGGCTAATATTCCACTTTTGTTGATGTAACGGCATCATCGTGTCCCAAGGAATATAGACACGAGAATGGAGGCAGACTTGTTTCCACATCCAACTTCGAAATTCATCGTCAATGGCTTGGTTCATCATCGCCGACATTGTTGATTCAAATGTAAGTTCACGCCCTAGCCGACTCGGTAGAATACGATAATGGCCGTCTTGCCCAACCCACTCATTTAGTCGGTTTAGCGCTTCTTGCCACTCAACTTCAACGCTTACTTGCCATGGCAAAATAGGTAGAGTGTCACCATAAACAACATAAAGCGCCTTTATCCATATTTCACCATCAAGTTCATCGAGGTGTATTACGTGCGCCATTACGTTTGGTACTAGTATTGAATCTCCAGAAAGCACAAAGTGAATTGGCGCTAACCTAGATGTCACCTCGAATGGAATAAACTCTTTCAACTCCAATAACTTAGCAAAAGTAATAATTCGCGGGTTAGAGATAACCTTTGCGTCAATACCATAGCATTGTCTAAACCAAGTACCGCGATCATGTTTAGTCAGCAGACGCTCAAATAGGTACTCGTTGTTGTGAGGATTAGAGTTTAACCATTCAATGCCTTCTTCCGCATTCATACACGCTAAGGCACAGTAACCAATTTCTTCGGAAATAATTTGTGACCTTAGCCAACGCTTGGTAAGACTAATACTCGCGCTTTGACGTAAAGTTAATAATTCAAAATATTGATCTCGCAATTTACATCCACCATCAATTAACTCTACAAGCGAATAATCTAAAGATTCGATGGGGGATTGAATAACTAAATACTTCGCAAACTCACAAGCCATTTCATCAAGCAGCGCCAAGCCACATAATACGTTGTCTTTAGAGTCACTAAACTCGGGCTGTAGCATCAACCAAACGTAGATTTCGACGTAATCTGCTCTAAGTTGATGTATAAAGCCTGGCTTCAGACGATAAAAAGACAAATAGACTTTTTTAATCTCCCCTATTTGCCGATCAATATTATTGAGGTAATCAATTTCACTGCTAGGAAAACCCTTCTTAAACAATCTAAACCTTTGTTTTAATAAAAAATTCAGAGATTCACTGGCCAGTATTAGCTTCTCTTTACTAAATGTAAGCCAACGCGCATTAAGGTGTGTGAGTTCATCGACTGCACGCTCCGCCTCTCGAAGAGTGTCTTCTATCCTATCTTGGAAAATTGGTTCTTTGAGCTGTTCGACACTAATTTTCTGACGCATCTTTTCATCCAGTACCGTTAATTTATAGCGATTGTGCCACCTTGAATTTTTTGTGCTTTCTGTGCTTGGGACGTGACATACTTTGCCTGTGTCGTCACGCTTCCATCTCGTGCACTGTAGCGTGTCTCCGCTTCCCCACTACGTAAGATGAGTTCCTGATCTGTATCCATCACTATTTTTGTCGCTTTTATGGCGAATTGGTCGGTACTATCCACAATTGAAAATACTATGTCTGTTACCACTGGCAAGCTGATATCTTGATTGAGAAACTCAACTCTGCACCTCAACTGATTATTGATCGCAAGTTCGAGCTCTGTTCGCCGAAATGCACGCCCTAATCGTGCTGAAATCGGTTGTAAGAACGAGTTCCCTTCAAAATCGACACGTACACTTTCACCCGACTCGTTAATCGACTTAATTGTTCCAAAACATGGAAAGCAAGCCGTAGGTTCGGTTTGCTGTTCGCTGATAATCTCACCAATTAAATATTGTTTTTCCATCATTAGTTAATCGCTACATTGCCACCTTTCACAACAACTTTATCGCTACCTTCAATCGTAATTGAAGTACCCGTTAGCCTAATTGAACCGTCGCTGTTCATAACTAACGAGGAACCACCAGTTTTCAACACAATTTTATCGCCACTGATGATCTGTGTTGCACTGTCAGCTTTATAAGAAGTATTCCCTTTTACCGACACCGTTAGGTTTCCACCTACTGTCTGATTATCGTCAGCACCAACATCTGAATTTTTCGACGCTCCTACCGTAAGGTTACTATTCTCACCTACATCTAAGTCGTCGTTTTTACCAATTTTCGTCGTTCTATTGTCGCCGATATCGAGCGCTGAGTTGTTTTTCACCGCGTGAGTTTCGTTGGCGTTATACGTCACTGAAACGTCTTGCTCTACCGTTTCGGTAAACGTGCTATTGACCTGAGTCGTTTTATGCCCGTCGATAGTTTCTTTATGGTCACCATGAATATCATTAGTTTGATGGCGTGCGACTTTCAAAAACTCATCTTGACCAATATCACGAGAGCGGTTGTTTAACACTTTCGTCGACATATCCTTTTGTGCGTGAATATGCACTTCTTCTTGGTTTGCTTCGTCCTCAAAACTCAACTCGTTGTAACCAGACCCCTTATGAGTTTGTGTACGAAACGTAGTGCGTGTTTTATTCTCTGGTAGTGAGTAAGGAGGATAGTGCAAGCCATTGTATACAGCACCAGTCACGAGAGGCCGGTCAGGGTCCCCCTCTAAAAATGTCACAACGACTTCGTGTCCTATACGAGGGAGGTAAACAGCCCCCCATGTAGGTGCCGCCATTGACTGGCTAACACGAATCCAGCAACTAGAGTGTTCGTCACTTTCACCATATCGATCCCAGTGAAATTGAACCTTAATGCGGCCAAGTTTATCGGTGTAAATTTCCTCGCCAGCTGGGCCTACAACGACTGCGGTTTGTGGACCATCAACAATCGGCGCTTCCAATTTTGGAGCACGATATTCAACACTACGCGGGATGCAAGAGAACTGATTATGGTAAGTGGTCGGTAGGCCGTTATTTTCATCTTCATGTACTTGCGGATCATGCCCACTATGCGTGACAGACAGCATGATGTAATCTTGGTTAATTGCAGAGCGAGGGTGTTCGCCAATACTAAAACTGTAGCCCGAAGCCAAACGCATGACATCACTACTCGCCTCAACCTGTTGATTGTCTACAATATGCTCCGACATCCACTCGTTAGTACGAACTTGGCCTATCATTGGGTCAACATAACGACCAGGAAAATCAAACAGTTTTAAATCTTGGTCTAAATCACCCGCACAAGCCATCTCCTGAGGAATCTTCGGCTGTTCGTAATTGTAATCTGTATAAGTAACATGGCCCGTTTTTACGCGATTGACCAACTCTAAGTCTGTTATGTGCTCACGATCAGCAGCACCTCCACCATCTGAATGGTAAACAACAGGCCCCAAATACGATGCATTCATTGGTGTACTGATCAAAGGCGCTATTGCGTCATTACTATCGATAATAACCATCGTATGATTTGAATCAGCATGCTCAAAGTAATACCACATGCCGTGTTCGGCCATCATACGTTGGACAAAATGCAAGTCAGATTCACGATATTGCAACACATACTCTTTTGGTGGGTAGTTCCCAGACAGTTCAAAACGATAGTCAGTGACTGAACCACCATCAAGTACTTCACCAATAATGTCTGACGCTGATTTTTGTTGAAATATTCGGCAATCTTGGCGTTGAGACAAAAACCATGCCTGAGGAACCAATACCAGTTGATACCTCGAAAACCGACGGCCAGAGCCTAAATATCGAACTTCATTCACTACGCCATTAAAACAACGTGCAGAAGAAATGCCTTGTCCGTAAAACGTCAATGTACCTGCTTTACGAATTAACGAGTCAAAAGTGATATCAGGATCAAGTGAAAGTAATGAGAGACTGATGTGGAAAGGCTTAGAAAGCTCATCATTAACTTGAAAGCTCTCAACTCGGAATTCATGCCCACACCCGGGCACTTCAAATTTAAACTCTACGTCATTCACCATATCTTTTACCTGATACTAATAATGGAACAAGGGCCAACAATTGTTGGCCCTGAATCTTTACACCAAAAGCAATTATGCTTCGCGTGGAGCACGCCAATCATCGTTACCAGCAGTACCACAGTTTTCGTGAGTTACTTCAATTGCACGGTAAGTCAACTTCAGAACTTCTTCTGTTACTCGATCTGCAGTTGCAGCATCTTGACAGTGATTCATGCGTGTTTGGATATCGACAAGTAGTGCGTCAATCAGCTTGATTGAGTAGTAGTGCTCTTGCTTACCTTGTACAGAAGTACGGTAGAAACGAATCACACACTCTGGAAGCTTTTCACCAGAAACTAGCGCATTGAATAGTAGTGGTGAAGAACGGTCTTGAACTTTTGTTACTACTACCGGGCGGTGGACACGTTGGCCTGTTGGCTGACCGCTTTGTGGATCACGAGGTACTGTAAGTACGTGATCAAGCTCTTGTACTAGGAACTCATCAACGTGAGCTTCTTGCCATGTATTTCCTACAGAATCTGCAGAGTACGTGTCTTTAGTAATGTGGCCTTGAGTTTCACCATTGATAGACATATATGCTGGAGTTGGCATCGATATTTCCTTTTTTAAAATTCTAGATTTGTTAATTCACCAAATCGCTTATCACCGCGACTGATTACACTAATACAATTCCCATGCCAACTTAAAAAGTAACTTAAGAACAATGACTTAAATAAAAAACCATTGTTCCACTTAATTTTTCACATACAACTTCTTGGCAGAAATAACGAAAAATTGCCTAACAAAAATAATAAATTGCTTTCACTCTGTAAAGACAAAATAACCAACAACAAAATCTAAAAATAAGTCATTCCAACTAACTATTTAGTTAATTTAACCAGTAATACAAACACTCCGATTTAATTAAAAAGCAATTAGTTATTAAAGAAACTATCGCCACCTAAAAAACACCTAATAAGTACTAGTTAAAATATCTTCGTGAAAAAACAAATATGCCAAGTTTAGTATAATCAGCGCCACTTAATACCCATAATGAATGATGTAACGATGATAAATATAAACCTTTCCTCATTAATTCAACGTCTGCACCCTATCGCTAAGGTTGCCTTAGAAGACGCAGCGGCACTCGCCGTATCAGAAAAAGCGAACGAAGTTCAAATTGAACATTATTTGTTAAGTCTCTTAGAAAGGCCTAACAGTGATTTTGACGTCCTATTAAGTCATTTTGATTGCTCAGAACACCTATTGAGACAATCTATTCGCTCAACATTAGATACTGAAGCTAAGGGCAATGGCAGTAAGCCTGTTTTTTCTGCACTATTAATCGAATGGTTACAAGAAAGTTGGCTAGTCTCATCATTAGACCTTTCAGAAACACAAATTCGTTCGGGCGCCCTTCTTCTTACTTTGGTAAGTAACCCTCTCCGTTACGGACAACATGGATATGCCTCCATTTTAGAAAGTGTTAACCCAGATAGCATTAAGCGCAATTTTACCGAGCTGACAAGCCCATCTTTAGAAGCTTTGGCTGCGACATCAGAAACCACCCAAGCACGTGAAGATGGTTCCGCACTGAGTCAATTTACGACAGATTTTACTGGTAAAGCCCGTAAAGGCGAAATCGACCCGGTATTCTGTCGTGATCAAGAGATCCGTCAGATCGTCGATATTCTTGCTCGTCGACGCAAAAACAACCCAATTGCGGTTGGCGAACCTGGTGTAGGTAAAACGGCGGTAGTTGAAGGTCTAGCGCTAAAAATCGTTCAAGGTGACGTACCAGATAACCTAAAAGGCGTAGAGCTTTACGGTCTAGATATGGGGCTACTTCAAGCAGGAGCCAGCGTAAAAGGCGAATTTGAGAAACGCCTAAATGCAGTATTAGATGAAGTAAAAAGCTCCCCAACACCAATCATCCTGTTCATAGACGAAGCTCATACACTTGTCGGAGGGGGGAACCAAGCTGGTGGCAGTGACGCGGCAAATTTACTTAAACCCGCATTAGCACGTGGTGAAGTGAAAACCATCGCAGCGACAACCTGGTCTGAATACAAAAAATACTTCGAAAAAGATCCTGCATTAGCTCGTCGCTTTCAATTAGTAAAACTGGACGAACCATCACCAGACGAAGCCGCTTTAATCATCCGTGGTCTTCGCCCTGCTTACGAACAATCACATAATGTTTATGTACGTGATGATGCCATCACCGCCGCGGCAGCATTATCAGCGCGTTACATCTCAGGTCGCCAACTTCCCGACAAAGCGATTGATGTCCTTGATACCGCTTGTGCACGCGTAAACATAAGCTTAAATGCCATACCAGCATCAGTCGAGTCACTTCAGCAGGCTCTGGCCGCGCAACAGCGCGAATTAGATGCACTCGAGCGTGACGCCCTGCAGCAAACTGGTGATAAGCACAGCCTAGCTACTATTCCAGATCTAAAACTCGTCATGGAGAGCACTCAACAACAACTTTCTGAGCAGGAAGCCCAGTGGCAAAAAGAGAAAGAACAGATAGAACAGATGATAGCCCTAAGATCTCGTCTACATAATTTGGTTTCTGCCACACCTGACACAAAAGAAGCGACAGTAGAACAAGCACAACACGTCGCCTCGCCATACGAAGAACTAGATGAAGAATCCGTTCGCATCGCCATCTCCGCATGCCAAGAGCAACTGGAAACGATTCGAGGTGGTAACCCGCTCGTTCACTTTGAAGTGGGACCAGACGAAGTCAGTCACGTTATTTCTGACTGGACCGGAATTCCGATGGGAAAAATGCTTCAAGACGAAGCTGAAACAACACTTAAACTAAAAGACAACCTCACGCAAAGTATCAAAGGTCAAGAGTTTGCAATCGAGTCGTTATCTGAAGGGCTTCAAACGGCCAAAGCAGGCCTAGGTAACCCAGATGCACCAACAGGTGTGTTCTTGCTCGTAGGCCCAAGTGGCGTGGGTAAAACGGAAACAGCACGCGCTATCGCAGACCAAATGTTTGGCGGAGAGCGTTTCATGACCACTATCAATATGTCGGAGTTCCAAGAAAAGCACACCGTATCTCGCTTGATTGGCTCTCCTCCCGGTTATGTGGGTTTTGGTGAAGGCGGCATGCTGACAGAAGCCGTACGTCAACGCCCCTACTCTGTCGTACTTCTTGACGAAGTTGAAAAAGCCGATCCTGAAGTGCTTAACTTATTCTACCAAGTCTTTGATAAGGGCACATTGAATGACGGAGAAGGTCGTACCATCGACTTTAAGAACACCCTAATAATCATGACCAGTAACCTTGCGACTCATGAAATTGAATCCTTAGTCCATCAATCTAAAGACATTGATGCCAACATAATCGCAGAAGCGATCCGTCCAACGCTAAACCAACATTTCAAACCAGCCTTATTAGCACGCATGTCAGTACTGCCATTTGTGCCTTTATCTGATGAGGCCATGACTGAGATCATCCACCACAAACTAAACAAAGTATCACAACGTCTGCAGAGCCATCATAAACTGTCTCTTAACTATCAAGAAAGCTTGGTTGAATTCGTACTGGGTAATTGTCGTCTTGCAGAAACTGGGGCACGTAACATTGACGCCGTGATCAATCGCCAATTGCTTCCTCAACTATCGACTCAATTGCTGGTCCACGACAAGGATGAATCACATACGCAAATCGAAGTATCGGTCGATGAGCAAGGAACACTAACCTATGCGTTCAGCTAACCATAGCGAACTTAGCAACGCACTACTCGCGATCAGTCAGTCTTTGGCTGATCGCAGTCAGTTGACTCAAACCCTAGATGCGGTGTTAACCGCAGCTAGGCAAATGACGTTTGCTAAGCATGGCATTATTTATGTCTTAGACCAGACCGGACAAGCGCTTATTCCAAGTACCGCTCACCATAACGACAACGTCGTTATAGGCCATCCTTGGGAGCCGCTACAGATTGATTCAGCCAGTGAAACCGACCCATTTAACTTTGCCGTTCGCAATGGGGAAGTGGTGTTAATCAATGAGTTATACAAATACAACGGTTATGACTGTGAAGGCATTTATCAAACTGAACAAGCGCTCGGCCTAAAAAGTGCAAACCTACTTGCATGGCCACTTATCGACAACAGCAAAACCATCGGCTTGTTAGTGCTACTTGACCTAAGTGTTATCGATAATGAAACAGCTCTCACCGAGTTTTGCCGTATGGCCGCGAGCAACATCCGCCATGCTGTATGGTTAGAGCAATACGGGCAGGTGATCAAAAGCTTAAGTGCGGACAATCAAGCCCTTGTCCGTGAGAACGCTCAATTAAAAAAACGCACTCAAAAAACCTATCAAGGTCCCATTGCCGAGAGCGAAGAAATGCTCAGTGTATTGAGCCGACTAGATAAAGTTCTTTCTTTACCTGTTGACGTCTTACTCCGTGGTGAAACAGGGGCAGGTAAAGAGGTGATTGCCAAATACATTCATGAAAATTCGAACCGTTCAGAGCAACCGCTTATTGTGCAAAACTGCGCAGCGATCCCCGAGCAATTGCTAGAATCCGAGTTATTTGGACATAAAAAAGGGTCCTTCACTGGTGCTGACAAAGATAAAATCGGCCTGTTTGAAGCCGCCAATCATGGCACACTGTTTCTAGATGAAATTGGCGATATGCCAATGTTGCTGCAAGCCAAACTGTTGCGTGTTTTACAAGAGCGAAAAGTACGCCCAGTTGGAGCTAACAGAGAAATTGAAGTCAACGTTCGAGTCATTGCTGCCACACACTGTAATCTGATGCAGCAAATTAAAGATGGGGGGTTCCGGGCGGATTTATTCTACCGTTTAAACGTCTTCCCTATTACCCTACCTCCACTCAGAGTACGACAGGCAGACATCATTCCACTGGCCGAACATTTTGTGCAGCACACAACCAACACCTTAGGTTTACCGCAAGCACCGGGCTTAAGTGCTAATGTACGAAAACAGCTGCTTGCTTACCCTTACCCAGGCAATGTCCGTGAGTTAAAAAACATCATTGAACGCTCTGTCCTCTTGTCAGATTTTGAGACCATCACTCACATCGAGTTTGGTGAACAAATCCCAAGCGAAGTACAACACATTGAGGTAATACAGACAACATCAGTACCAATAAGCGCTGATTCTCTCTCTGAACCGCCGGACTCCGGCGATGTCGCACTTGGCTTAAAAGAAGTCGTAAGTCAGTACGAACGTACCGTGATCATTGACTGTTTAAACGACTGTAATTGGCATACAAAGCGCGCAGCGGAGCAACTGTCATTGCCACTGAGTACACTCAATCACAAGATAAAGAAATACGATATATCGGCTGCTGGGTGATTAGGTGTTGATTGTAGTCAGTACAGGGTTGTAGAGAATAAGATAAAAAACCGCCCGGAGGCGGTTTTTTATTTGTTCAAAATAGATGCCTCAATAACGGTCGCTAAATATGGGTCTCGAATCCAAGTCATCAAACGCTCTTTGCGAGCAGCCGAATCCAGTTTTGCCCAGTTGATGTGCATATCTTTATCAACTTTATAGCTTGGATCTTCACCATCAGAAAAATAAGATAATTCATCTACATTTTTGTACTGCCTGCCCAACGACATCTCAAAGCTTCCAAGTTTGAACGGCGTTTTTTCCGCTGTATTGCGTTGTACTAGAGAGGACACCTTTAGAACTGCTTCTTGGAATCGACCAGATGTCGAAACAACGGGTCCAAATGGTCGAATCCCCTTGATTTCTTGCCCGTTCAGCGCTTTAAATGCGAACTCGAAACGAGACGCGTAGACGACCTTACCATCGAAATCTTCATCCATGTCTATGTTGGATAGAGCCTCAGAGACAAAATCTGCGTCTATATTTTTGTTAATCACATCGCTGTCATCTAGCGCCCATTTAGAACCGTCCTTCTTTAGTATCCCAATATAAGTAAGGTTACTTAGATACTCAGGACCAACGGTAGTTTCAGAGCCGAATTCGGCTTCATTATCAAAAGTGGTAGAGAGCTTTAGTGAAACTGGAACACTCTGCCATTCGAGATTTTGGCCCTGATACGACGCTTTTCTGTGCTTGCCACCAATGAGCATAACTTCCATAGCGAATGACTTATTCGAAGTCCAATCAAAGCCTTTGAGCTCATCTGCAGTAGTGAACATACTGTCCTCGTTCATAAACTGTCGTTTATTTCCGTAGTTGACCGCAATCGCACTGTGCTTAATGTCATCGATAACAGGCTTTGTCGGGCCTTTATGAACTTTACTATGTAAGACAAAATCTAGCGTTAACAAGTCTTTCTCTGACACACTATTTCCGTTCGCTATAAAGCCCGATTTAGCAGAGAGTGTGTAGTTATGGTTTGTATCAACCCCTACAGGAATCTGTCTAGGTGACGTAATAAATCGTCCGACAGTCTTGTCCACTCGTACTGGTAGCTTATAGTTGCTTCCAGATAGGGTGAACTCATAGGTCATATTTTTGAAGCCACCGCTGTTTACATATTCTTTGAGTACATCTTGTTGGGAGTCAATTTTTATCACCTGCCCAAAAATCGGACCGAGAGCAACTTTAGATAAGTAGCCGCTATAATCGACTAAGTCATGCTTGGCGATCAAAGGCTTCACTCCAGAGAAGACATCATCACCAAAGTAAAAATACGGCTCAAACTCACAACCAATAAGGACTTTGCTGTCTACTTTTTCCGCCTCAAAAAATTCGGCCAACTCACCTTTGGGGTCTACACTAAATTCCTCGTGTTTCATTGGTTTGAACATCAAATTAAACTTAGGTCCACTGGTATTAAGTAAACCATCAGTGCGCTGATAAGACATCTCACACTGAAACACATTTGACGTCATCTGTTTTAGACTTTGTTTGCCTAACACCATTTGCCACTTCAAACGGTGGAAAGGCGATAATCGCACCTTTTTATTTGCTTTTAATCGCGCCTTCTCCCACTCATCAAACGTGACCCATTTGGACTTTTCATGAGGCTCTGAGACTAATAACCGAACGAACCCTAGATCCTCTTCTGATAATTTTTTAGACTCAACATTAAACTGTGTCGCAAACTCCACCAAGCCTCGTTGTTGATCGCGATTATAGAGCTTGTCTTGCACTGGAAACGCGACATTAAACGCCCCTGAAACATCTTTCCTTTTTGGAGCAATATAGTTTGCTTTGTTACGAGTAATGATTTGTTCAGCCATTTCTTCACCGTAACTTTCAACTAATTGCTTGTGTCCCTCACGACGCATGAGCTCTTGGAGCCACAAGTTACACAAGTTTTCTTTTAACTCTGTGTTTAATATCCAGCCGTCGGTTTCGATATATCGCTGAATGTATTCATCGATAGCTAATATTCGCCACTGTTCTGTGAACGCTTGTTCGCCCTCAGCACAAGCTCTTTGAATCAAAAGCACCAAACCATTAATCGCAAGTGCACGGCGTTGATAGCGCTTAATCAACTCCTTTGCACCCGTAGCTTTTCCTAAGTGCTCAACTAACGCCTCCGAAGACGTAAAATACATCTCGGTCAATTGAGTATTAATCTCAGCCAATGAATCAATAATTTCTGTGGTTTCATGGCTAAGTTGTTCAATTGCAGATATGCTTTTTCTAACCTCGTTGTAGGAAGACAAGTAATAATCAAAGAGCGCAGAGTCTAGCAACTGGGCGCCACTCATCAGCATTTTTCCGCCTTCTTTGACAACGAAAAAGCCTCTTGCTGCCTGCCCTATTATCGGAACATAGCAAGCCATACCAACGATCATCTCGAAGATAGCTAGCTTGAGCTCTTTTGCAATTGCTTCTTCTCCCAAGTTCGCATTTAACTGAGCCAAGCGCGCTTGCTCCATAGCTTTAAAACCGAGTCGACTCGGTGGAATTCTCGCCGCAAACTCTTGTAAGTAGATTCGGACTTCAACGCGTCGGTTAATATTAAGTTCCGCGTTTTCGCGTTTGATTTCGTTGTTTGGTACCTCGACTATTGGTCGACGTTCACCAAAAAATCGAATATCACTGACTGAAGAAAAGAACTCAGCAACATGTTGCGCTCGCTGTTGCGAAAGGTTTTGGTTGTATTCTGAATCACCGTTTTGACAGGCGTGCCCTTCGATTTCAACGACGGCATTGGGAATCTTAGATAGTTCTCCATCGACGGCAGCCAAATACGACAAGTGCGGGGCTTGAACCTGATTATTATCAAAAGGAAAAACCAAGCGTAAGCCGGCACCTTTATGGTCTTTAACAAACATTGCACTGTCTTCAGCAACGTCATTAGGAATGCTGTCAGTAAACGTTACATTGTCGCCTAACTTATCTATGATTTGCTTAAGTAATAATTCCCCACTATTGAGACTTTCTTTCCAAACTGGTACCCAGTTCAGATAATCGCGTGATACCTGCTCAAAATAACTTTTCCTGAGTTTAGCTTTCTCTTCTGCTAAGCGTAATTGCTCGCTTTTGTCAGTGATCTCTTTTATCTCATAGAAGGTGTTAATTGCATTGAGCCCGGCTCCAGCAAAGGGCGACAAAAAGCTTTTGACACTGCCGTTACCTGTCAACCACGTTCTAGCAGCACTCCCCGCCACAACGTGGGCATTACCATTTCTCGCAGGTTCAATAACCTTGGTAAAGAACTTACTTTTATCAAACCCTTTCTCTTTGAGAAGCGTTTTTAAGCCCACTTGTGTTGCACGCTCAGATTCCGATGCCGCTTGGCGTAAATCTTGAAGAGTTCGGTAAGCTGCTGCGGTCGCCGATACCCCGAATGAAAACTCCAACGCAGAAATCATGGCTGGAGGTAATGCGCCCTTGTCTACTTGCCCCCAAAACGTGTTTGCTAAACTCCCAATTACATCATGTTTACTTGATGGGTTTTGATGAATATTAATACCTGCATTAACCAAACTTGGTGTAACTTTTGTGCCAACCTCCCACAGCGCAGCACTCATACTGGCAGTCGCTCCGCTATTCTCTAGGTTTTCAAGCTCCCCCATTCGGAAGGCTTGTAGAGCTTTAAACTGCGTAGGAAATTGGTATATCAAAGACTCTTCAAGTGAGATCATGTCGCCCGCAACAACCGCGATCTTACCAAACGGTGTCGTTTGGCTGAGCGTGATGTATTCTCGTAGCTCGTAGCTGACTTTGGAGATAAGTCCAACCTCATCATATTCTTTAGTTACATTAGTGGCATTTAATGCAAACTCAGGGATCTCATCAATGAGTTCAGTGTCAAAAGCCACTTCAATGGTGTACATACCATCAATAAAAACTTCCGACGCCAACGGAAACAACGCAATTGGACGATGCGAATCGCTGTTTTGATCAAGTTGTGCTTGCGTTATGGTATTTTTACCCTGCAGGTTTAGGTGCTGTCCGCTCTCCTCATCAAAACGAGTAACTTTAACAATTGCATCAGCATACTCTTGTGTTGAAAATGCTACGGCAAGAAATGAGAACGTGGGTACAATAAAGCCACGAATGGGCTTATCTTCAGGAACAGAGTCATACCATTTGTTATATGTAGCTTGCTCATCCGTTAGTGCTTGAGTGCCTGCTTCATATTTAGGCGCGAGTTGTGAGCGCTTTACTTCTGTAACAGCGTATTCCACTTTTTTTTCTAGCGAGTTCAGTGCTTGATCACCGTCATACCCCTTTAGCTTTTCTAAGATAGAGACAAGGTCTGCACACGCCTTTTTCATTGGCCGAGCATCACTCTGTGCACCAATCGCCAACTCTGTAAGCATTGACCATTCAGGAAAAGACAGCTTGTACGTCTTCTGTGCTAGTTCATGTACTGGCGAGCGCAGTGCCAAAACCTGATTGATGTTGGTTTTTTGGTTTTTCTGAATAGAATCGCCCAGTACATGTAAACGACCTAAGTCGTCTGTCGCCCAAAGGGCTGCGCTTTCCTCACCTAAGTTTTTGGCAATGGGAAGCCGTGACCTAGGGCGAATATTGCTTAATGCATCAATCACTTCCAAGTTATCAGCTGAATTCACATCGGCATAGGCGGAACCTTTTTTACCATCAACGGTAGGATACTCAACGCCAAATAAATAAATGTCTGTCGGTAAATATTTAAAGTCATTATTCATCGTTATCTACCTCCAGAAAACGCCCACCGTTAGCATCGGCGTTATAAAGAACTGGGGTTGTAGCTACTCTTCCAGAATGAATCACCTTCCATGACTGTCGACCTTTTCCGGTCAACTCATAGCGATAATCAGATCCATAGCGTTTTATGGTTATTATTGCTGCTCCAGTCTGGGTTTCTCGGCCATCATTACTAATGTTAACCACCTTATCGTAAACTTTCTTTTCCTCTCCTTCGTCAGAGAACGCAAGCCACGTTTTTTCCTCAACATTGATCAAAACTTTACGGTATGAGTTTACCGCCCATACGTACTTACCATTAGGGCTGATCGCAGTTTGTACATAAACACGTTCCTTAATCGTTTTTTCTGGCTTAAATTCGTCCTCAGGGAAAATTTTATATAGCATTTTTAAAGTCTTGGCATCGAAAACCACCACACCCAAATCACCGACATAAATGAGCTTACCGTCAACAATGACCGTAGATTCTGAAATGTCGACATCTACTTCTTCCTTGACTCCTGTCGCGAGTGTGTATTTAAAACGCTTAAAACCATCTGAGAAGTAGATGTAGCTAGAATCATCCGCCCAGACCAAATATGGCTTGGTGCGCGCACTGCCCAACTGAATGGTCTGTTGCGTTTTTAAGTCAAAAATGGCTTTTATCAGAGGCTCGCCATAACTGTATGCGTATGCCACATAACGATTATTGGGTGAACGGCTCATAACAAAGGTCTGAGGTGACGCCATACTTGGCATATCATCCGTAACTAAACGTAAATCTGTCCCATCAATTTTCACGCTCCAAATTTTGTAGCCATTTTCGTAATCATTTACGAGAGGGTCTCGAGAGCTGACATTATTCCACCAAAACTGAATTCGAGGTTTGTCATAAGAGCTCACATCAGACAAATCTTCACGGGGCCACTCTTTTGCTCGGCGAACGGCAAAGCCTGGTTTGACAGGAAGTGTGCCTGGATATTCAGGCTTGGACAGATCTTCAGAGAAAACAATAAAGTTGTGCTCACTTTGCCATTGACAGCGTGGACCCGTTACATCTTTGCGTTCGAATGACGTTGTTTCACCAACATCGTAACAAGCCTTCTGAGCGGGTTCTTTTTCTACGGATTGTGTTGTTGCAGTATTCGAAGTTTGATTACTTTCTTCACCACAGCCTGTTAGTAACATAACTGTCGAAAGAAGCGTGATACTTAACGTTGTTCGTTTCATTTTATAATAGTTCCGTGAGTTCAATGTCTTGATAAATTACTGACATTAAGACCGTTTTATATGAGCTATGAGATCGGCAATGACGGGTTAAACTGACCCTTTTAACTTCTGGCAACCAACCACTAAACACGATTTCTTTACAATACTGATCCACAAACTCAGCCTCGCGCAAAAAAATCTTTTGGCTCCATGTTTCATCAACACACGTCAGTTGGAAAAAATCATCCGGTTGATCGCACTGAGGGTTACTTTTATACGTGATTACAATGCCTTCACTTGGTGAGTTAACAACAGCGGCAGCAACACCTTGCTCGTTTTGGCTGATGATATTGTAATCTGATTTACTTGGCGCTTGAGTATCTAGATTCGGCAGCGAAATCACAGGTTCGGAGCTCGCATCAAAGTTAAGAGCAGAAGAATAATCACTGAGGTCTACTTTAACCGCTTTCTCGTTATTCCCGCTCTGTAATTCATTGAGTTGCTGAGTATTGAGTTGAGCCCGAGAATAATAAAGAGCAACATCACTTTGTACGCTGCCGTTGATTTTGTATGGAAGCCAAATATGAGGCAAAGGAACACCAAGCGGCTCTCTCTTAGTTTTACTTCCAGCCTTAAATGGACTCAACTCGGTTTGAAGTAATTCTGTGTATGTTTCGCCTTCGTTAGGCCAATCAGCGACCACTACCTCAACTTCTTCTCCAGTAAGACCAAAAACACGGGCGCAAGCGTATTCGTCCAACACACCCTCATAGACTTTTTTACCGTCTTGGTACAGCTGAAACGCTTCCCCTGACAGAAATGCTTCGGAGTCTTCATCATATAAGCTGATATCGACCGATCTTTGGGGCGAGGACTTAGTGCTTTGGTAGAGTGATAGATCGACATCAGAAAAACGTCCGTCGTTTTGAATTTGGATTTCTCGCCAAATTTCTGATTGCCAAGCGACATAAATGTAACCACGATCAATAGATATATACCCTAAATCACCCTTATGAACCGGAACCACCGGCACCAACACGTTATCCCACTCGTCCATCTGAGCTTCTTTGTTAACGGGTTGTAGGTCTTCGGCGAGCTTAAGTAAAATTGGCTGTGGCTGGTCAAAGCAAGGGATTTTGATATAAAGCGTTTTGCCTTCAGCTTCGAGATCTTTAAATGTGGCAAGGCTGCGGTATTTGTTGGCTCTATCGGCTTTCCCTACTGTTACTTTTTCGTTTTGTTCAGCCGTTTTAGCTAGAGTTAGGCACGCCGCATTACTCGACCACTGCCCCGCAAACTCCACCACTATTTTATGTTCTGGGCTG
>NZ_JAKRRY010000044.1 GCF_026191675.1 Vibrio qingdaonensis
CTCTGTACCGTCAGCAGAGGTCACAATAAAGGACTCAACGAAGGTGTCACCCACATCGAGGGCTTGCACCTGCGTTAAGGTGTTATCGATGGTGTAGGTCCAGGTACCGTCAGCAAGAATAGACAGGCTACCTAACGTGGTGCCCACAGACGTCCCCGCGCCTGCATTAAAGACGTTTTCACCCGCGTCTTCGTCGCTGATAATCAGTTGCTCAGTCGCAGTTAGATTATTGCCCACAACCGCAACGTCTTCGGTGAGTTCCGCAGATTCACCACTGACGATGGTTGCTGAATCATTGCTACCCGTAATCGTAATCACGACGTCTTGGCTAGTGACGGCTCCTTTATCATCCGTCACGCTAACCGTATAAGTAACGTCCTGAACTTGTCCGTCTTTCAAGGCTTGAGTCGCATCAGAATCGTTATCTAGTGTAAATGTCCAGTTGCCAGACACGGGATCAATCACAAACGTCCCAAAGTCACTATCACCGCTGTATGAGAAACTGGCTACTGAGTCCGCATCAACGTCAGTTGCAACAATGTTACCCGTGGCAATATCAACACCAGAAACATTGTCATCACCCGCTTCGATGACAGACCCAGTTACGACACTGGAATCTTCAATCACTGGAACATCATTCGTACCCGTAATGGTAATGGTGACTGTTTCGGTATTCACCGCACCAAACTCATCGGTGACTTTGACCGAAAAGTTAACGTCTTGCTTCTGTCCTTCTTTTAAGGCTTGAGTCTGTACTGAATCATTATTGAGTGTGAATAACCACGTACCATCAGAAGCCACGCTGAGGTCACCGTAATCACTGCTGCCATCATCGGTTGAAAACGTTAGCAATGCATCGCTATCAACGTCAGAGCCAAATAGAGTCCCTGACGCAGTCGGGGTTCCGGCGACTTCGGTTCCGTCATCATTATGACCGGCTTCTGTCACTTCACCAGTAAACGTGCTACTGGAGGTAAATACTGGCTGATCGTTGGTGCCTGTGATAGCGACCGTGATTGTTTCCGTATTCACGGCGCCAAACTCGTCACGCACCGTTACGGTGAAGGTCTCGTTATGCACCTCACCCTCTTTGAGAGCCTGAGATTGGGCGGTATCGTTATCTAACGTAAATACCCATGCACCATCAGGGTCAACCGTCATCGAACCATAGTCGCTACTGCCATCTTCAATAAAGAATGTCAGATTTGCACTGGCATCTACGTCCGAGCCAACAAGCGTACCTGTCGCGGTAGCAACGCCATCCACCAACGTGCCATCATCAAGATGGCCGGACTCTGTCACGGAACCTTGTAAATCACTACTTGATAAAATGGTGGGCTGATCATTGGTGCCAACAATCGTAATTGTCACGGGTTGGGTGACTGACGCACCGACTTCATCCGTCGCAATAACATCAAACACCACAGAGGTTTCTTGTCCCTCACGCAATGCTTGGGTATAAGCAGAAGCATTGTCGAGCTGAAAACTCCAAACTCCAGTTTGAGCATCTATTTCAAAAGAGCCAAAATCACTTTGTCCTTGGTAGGTAAACGTAACGGTACCGTCAACGTCTGATGCGTTAATGGTGTCACTCGCTGTCGAAGTTCCAGTGACCACCGTGCCATCATCTAAATGACCAGCCTCAGTCACTAGCCCCTTTGTCCCGGTCAAATCATCAATAACAGGCGTATCATTGGTGCCTGTAATCGTAATCGAGACGACTTCTCGGCTTACCGCGCCAAACTCGTCAGTAACCGTGACGACAAAATCCAGTTGCTTGGTTTCGCCTTCCGTTAACGCTTGAGTCGCATTCGATTCATTATCGAGGGTAAACGTCCATTTACCTTCACCATCAAACGTCATTTCTCCAAAATCAGTAATGCCATCGATAACTTGATAATCTAATATCGCATCGGCATCGACATCCGTCGCGACTAAAGTACCCGTCGCGACTGAATTACTTGCTGCACCATCACCAGATTCAGTGACCATTCCCGTTGTATCGCCACTCGCACCAAACGTTGGCACGTCATTTGTACCTTCAATAGTGATAGGCAGCGTTTGAGTAACCTGCGCGCCTTTATCATCAGTAACCGTAATGGTGAAGGTTGTATCAACAGAATCCCCTTCTTTAAGGGCTTGTGTTGCAGGAGCACTATTGTCTAAGGTAAACAGCCATTCACCCGTCAACTCATCAACCGTTAATGTGCCGTATTCGTTACTCGCGTCTTGGACACCATACGTAAGCACAGCATCGGTATCATCGTCGGTTGCTATAATTTGACCTTCGGCTGTCGCAAGACCATCGACATTAGTGCCGTCATCCAAACTGCCCGCTTCCACAACATCAGCAGAGCCTACATCGATAATATCGGGGATATCGTTGATTGGGTTGATTGTCAGTAGAACACCGCCCGTCTGAACTGAGTTTTCGGCACCTCGTCCATCGTCCACGGTATATAAAATCTGACCCGCGTCATCGCCGGAAGTGTATTCTTGGGGCGCATCATATTGAAGGGATTCGAACTCAGTTTCAGTGAGCACTTGACCCACTTTTACTGGTGTGCCATCGGCAAGGGTGAGCACACCAAGCTTAGGTAGCTCGGTAATAATAAGCGTTAACGTGTCATTGTTAGCATCAGTGGGAAAGCTTAGATTTAGATCGCCATCTAGTGATTCTTCGTCAAAATTACGAGCATCAAAAACGGTAACAGGTGCGGAGTTTGCGAGAATATCGAGTAACGTATCAGTTTGAGGTTGGTTGAGGTCTTGACTATTCAGTCCAGTAGTTTCAAAAAAGGTTGCCGCTAAAACTTGCTCTTGAGTTGCTTCTACCGTTGTTGCCTCAGAAATACTTGAACTGACAGCGTCGCCTGCCGCAGTGGCTTGGTCTTCATTTTGGGTTGGATCTTGGCCCGTTTCAATTTGCGAAATAATATCCGCAATCTCTTGATTATCCGATGAGTTCAACCGCGTTGATTTAACAACTTGCCCATTTTCTCCGATGACATCAATGCCAGCAAGCTCACTAGAATCTTGACCGTCGACGACTGACAGAACCGCTTCACCAGGCTGAGGTTCAACCCCCTCGGCCAAGACCTTTAGCTGACCTTTTTTATCAAGAACTAAGGTTCCCGTAACACTTGCAAGCCCCAAAAATACCGCAAAACCCATAGCGCGCTCCTTTACACCAAACTCTCGGACAAGAGATCATCGGACAATCAATAACAAAGCAATTAATCAGCTGAAAAACAACGATTTGCCCATGTCGAACTACATGTTAGTTAGTATAGGTAGATCGAATGTCATTTCTAATATATATAACCTTAAATACCAGATTTAGTTACAAATATGAATCAAAGAGTCAGGCTTTCTTATAGGATTCTCAAAAAAGAAATACTGAGTAGCGATAGGCGGAAAAAAAGATCGCGTCCTAATAATTACAAGCGGAGAGAGGTATGGATTTGTATGGACTATGTATTGAGCGTATCAAGTAATTCTGGGTTAACACCAAAACCTGTTTTATGTTCTTCAATCACCACTTCACTGCGTGTTTGAATGACACCGGGCAGCGTTCCCAGCTTAGTCGACATAAAGGATTGATAGGATTTCATATCTTTTGTTCGCACTTTAATCATGGTGTCGAAGTCACCAGAAAGAGAATAGCATTCTTCTATTTCAGGCATTAAATCTACAGCTTTAGCGAATTTATCAAAAATAGAGAAACTGGTCTGATCGAGACGAATATGGATAAAAACTTGGACATCCAACCCTAATTTCTCGGGGTTCAATTCAGCATGATACCCCTGGATAAAGCCTTCTTTTTCAAGTCGCTTTACACGGTCGGAGCATGGGGAGGTAGTGAGATTGACTTGCTTTGCCAATTCCACGATCGGCATACGACCTTTGAGGGTCAATATCCTAAGTATTTCTAAATCAATTTTATCTAAAGCAAGCTGAGCCACGATAACATCTCAAGTAAGTAATTGTTACTTGATTGTAAATCAAATGCTAGCAGGTTAAAAACACCACGGATCACACTCTGCGACTAATCCAATTTAACTACGCTTATTTTTGACAAACGCAGATAGTCGCAAAAGTATGATTGATTTTACAAATACCTTAGCCGTTAACGCTACGCAAGGTTAGCTTGTTGGTTCATCACAGGTTTAGCTTCCACCTGATTTTCTTGGTTGCATACTCGGCAAATAATGCGACGTTCCAATTTGTAATATCCACTGCCATTCACTAGTTGTGACATCAGCTGCTGAAAACTTTGTAAGATAGAGGCACTGTCATTTGGGCTACGTTTCATCACCGCTTTATGTGCCGTTTTCTTTTTGCACGCCGCACAGTAGTTCGTTGGCATTTTGCTGTTCTCCTAGAAGTCTGATCATTTGCTGACCATATTGTGTTCAAGGTCAGCGTGTATAGAAAACGATCATTGCAGAAAATGAGGCATACATTCAAAATTCATGTCATTTATTTGCGAATTTTTGATCAAGATGCCGAAACTTACTTACATATTGCCCGATCTCAACGCTCAACTCTCGAGATAGACGACCAAGTGCGGTGTCGGATTCTGAATCATTCACGCGCTAAATAGCAAAGAAAACAGCTAACCGCCCATCATGTATGATCTGAGAACATAAAAAAGCCCGCGACATGCGGGCTTTGGAATCCAGACAATATTAATACATCATCAATTTTACTGAATCGGCTTAATGTTGAAGAAAATGGCAAAAAGCACTGGGACAACAATCAATGTCAATATGGTCGCAAAACCAAGCCCAGCCATGATCGTCACTGCCATTGAACCAAAAAATGCATCAAAGACTAATGGGATCATACCTAATATGGTCGTTAGAGCAGCCATACTCACTGGCCGCACGCGACTTACCGCGCTATCGATGATGGCCTGATACGGATCCTTACCCGTTGCTAACTCCAAATTTATTTGATCCATCAAGACGATCCCATTTTTTAGGATCATTCCGCTTAGACTTAACAAACCCAGTAATGCTGTGAAACTAAACGGCATCCCAGAAAGCAGTAAACCAAATGCCACACCAATAATGGATAATGGCACGGTCAACCAAATCACCAGTGGCTTCTTAAATGAGTTAAATAGCAACATCGTGATGATAAACATCAGTAAGTAACCCATAGGTAGAGATTTAAACATGCCTTCTTGCGCATCTTTTGATGACTCGTATTCGCCGCCCCATTCTAATGAATAACCTTCTGGCAGCACAATGGCTTCAACTTGTGGTTGAATACGAGCAAACAATGTCGCCGCCGTTTCATCACCCAATACGTCATGATCAGCAAGAACGGTAAGCGTACGCTTTCTATCACGACGTTGAATCAAAGGCTCGCTCCAATCTAACGTGACATTATCCACCACCTGCTCAACCGGAACGTACGTCTGAAGCATCGGACTCCAGATAGAGATATTTTGTAGGGACGAATAATCCACCCGTTCTTCTTCCGTCAAACGGGTAACAATCGGCAGGCGCTGCGTACCATCTCGAAACACACCAATGGCGTTGCCACCAAACGCTAACTGTAAGGTATTCGAGAGATCTTCTTTTGAAATACCAAGCCGACGAGCTTTTGATTCGTTAAATTGAGGCACGAGTTCTTTCGTGCGCTCTCGCCAGTCATGACGAATATTACGCGCCCCTGAATCAGCGAGAAGAATATCTTCAACTTGAACGGCAACATCACGCAATATTTGTGGATCGGGCCCGATGATTCTCGCTTCTATTTTGGAAGCAGGAGAAGGTCCAAATTCCATTAAACGCAGCTGGAACGATGGCGCGGTAAACTCACTCGATAGGGTTTGATCCAGCTTGTCCAATAACGTAAACATATCGTCGCGATTCGTGGCTCGAACCTGCAGCTGAGCATACGCTTCATAGCTCTTTTCTGGTTGATAGGTCAACATGAATCGCTGTAAGCCTTGCCCAACCGATGTCGACACAAAATTCACATCTTCTTGCGATCGAATATAGGCTTCCACTTTTTCAGTTTGCTTCAATGTTTGTCTGATATCCGTGCCTTCTGGCATCCACATATCAACAAAAAACATAGGCGTATTGGAGGCTGGGAAAAACGACTGTTTCACCATGCCAAACGCCATAACAGCAGAAATAAGTAACGCGACCATTCCTATAACGGTCAACCAACGCAGTTTTAACGCCAGCTCCAATGACCAACGAAATACGGTAAATAAAATACCTTTATACGGTTCTACCGGCTCTGAGCCGACCATGACAGTCTCCTCTTTAAGCATTAGGCTTGCTAGAAAAGGCGTTAGTGTCAGTGCTGTAATCCAACTTAAAAATAGTGAAAAGCAGAGCACCCAAAACAATGAGCCCATAAACTCACCCGTTGCATCTTGAGAAAGCCCAATCGGTGCAAATGCGGTAATAGCAATAACGGTTGCGCCGAGTAGTGGCCACTGCGTTTGCTTGGCTATCGCTTTCGCTGCTTCTGTTTTCGTTTTGCCCTGTTTTAACCCAACTAGTATCCCCTCGACCACAACGATGGCGTTATCCACCAGCATCCCCAAAGCAATAATCAAAGCGCCAAGGGAAATTCGATGCAGTTCGATATTATTAATACTCATCAAAATGAAAGTACCAAATACCGTCAAGAGCAATACGATTCCAATAATCAGACCGCTGCGTACCCCCATGGCAAACAGTAGTACAACAATGACAATGGCCACGGCTTGCGCCAAACTGACGACAAAATCTTTTACCGATTTATCGACTTCCGTCGATTGGTTGTAAAAATAATCTAAATTTACGCCCGCTGGTTTAATATTCTCAAGCTCGCTCAATTTCGTATCAATCACGTGACCAACGTCTACAACGTTCACCCCAGATGTAAACGAAATTGCTAAATTAATCGCAGGTTTACCATTAAAGGTAATCACGTTTGATGGCTTTTCTTGGATACCTTTCGATATCTTTGCGACGTCTTTTAATCGAATCAAATTGCCGGTATCTCGGCCATGAATAATGAGGTTTTCCAGCGATTCTACTGAGTTAAGGCTCCCGTTCGGACGAATGGCTAGGTTGTCACCATTAATCATGATTTCCCCAGCAGACTGAACGCTGTTTTGTTGATTAAGCAATCCCGCTACGGTGTTCATGTCAAGGTTAAGCGCCGACAAGCGATTAAGTGAAAGCTCAACAAACAACATTTCTTGCTGATCACCAGAAATCGCGACTTTACCCACGCCATCAACAAGCTCGATTTCTCGGCTTAAATAATCCGCATAACGTTTAAGCTCTACGTAATCATAGCCGTCTCCCGTCAACATAATCATCACGCCGAACACATCGCCAAAGTCATCAATGATTTGCACCGAGTTCACACCACTTGGCAAGTTCGGCTTTAAATCGTTAATCTTGCGGCGCATTTCATCCCAAATTTGTGGCAGCTCATCTGGGCCATAATCCATCCGCATACTGACCATGATTTGCGACATTCCGTCTGAGGATGTTGACTTAATATTATCGATGTATGGCAACTGTCGAATCTGTTTCTCTAATGGATACGTCAGTTCTTCTTCAACTTCCGTTGACGTGGCGCCTGGGTAGGTAGAAATAATCATGGCATCTTTAATCGTAAATGCCGGGTCTTCAAGACGCCCCAGATCCATAAACGATGTGATACCACCGACGGTTAAAATAACGATGAAAAGCCAGCTAATCACTCGGTTCTTAATTGAATATTCCGTAAGACTCATTTCTCTTCACTCCCTTTAAGCGTCACTAACTCACCATCACGAAGCTTTCTCAAACTCGAAATAATCAATACATCCCCTTCCATCACGCCCGAATCGACAATGACACCAAAGCTATTAACCTGATCCACATGCACCAAACTGCGCATTGCCTTGCCATCAATGTGCTTCCACACATAAAACTCAGAAGCAGACGTGCCAGGCTCAAGTGCCGTCATCGGCAATTGATAACCTTGAATTGAACTCAAGCCAGCGGCCACCATGTCAACATGCACACTCACGCTTGCGCCAGGCAATATGGTTTGTTTAGGTTGCGGCATTTGCAGCCAAAGCTCATAGGCTCGAGACTGTGCATCGGGCTCACTCGAGTGCTCTAGATATTGCATCGTAAAGCCATTGTCTCGGTCGGGGAAAAAAGCCAACGGTTGATAGTTATTGCGTTGAGCGTCTGGCGTAATAGACGCCAAGATGTAATCAGAGAGACTTATTTTCACGTAGACTTTGTCAGCCTGGTACACGGACACGATGGTTTCACCCGGGCTGGTATTTTCAAAGCGCTCTTTCAATACATCCGCTACAACGCCAGTAAAAGGCGCTCGTAAGCTGGTGTATTGCAGCTGATGCTGCATGTTCTGATACTTCGCTTTGGCTAACTGCTTATTTGACGTCAACTCATCAAGTTCAGAATTGGAAATCATATCTTTAGCAAACAATTCGGCCCCCCGACGCAGTTGCTTCGTCGCCAATTCAAATTGAGCTTGAGCATCTCGATATTGTTGCTGCAGTTTTTTATCATCTAATTTAGCAACAACCTGTCCTTTCTTAACGGATTGACCGGGTTTAACGAGAAGGTGAGATATTTCACCACGAATACGAAAAGCCAGATTGGTTTGCTCTGCCGTCACAACTTGACCACGAAACTCCCGAAACTGCTTCGACACTGGTTGAGAGACATGGAAAGACGCCACCATTGTCTCCGCGGCATTGCGTGTCGTCACATCGGAGTTGCAGCCTTGTAGCGCAAGTAACGCTAAACCCAGTGTAATGAAAAATACCTTTCTCATTAGATGCCACCCTCGCGAGTCCATAGTTTAACTTGCTGACCTTCCATCAAATTTCCAGCGCCAGCGATCACAACCTGATCACCATGTTGAAGGCCTGCGGTAATTTCACCCAGCTCATTAAGCACCAATTTAATTTGGTGGACCTCTTGCGTCGCAGGTTCAAATATCCAAACTTGGCCTTCACCCTCTTGTTGCGTTATCCAGGCACTTTTAGGAAGCGATATAGCACGGTGAGTGAGTTCACTTTGAATATGAACCTGTCCAGACATCCCGGATAAAATATTAATATTTACTGGCTTGCGTATCGAAACCGACGCCGTATAACTGTTGGTATCTACATCCGGCTGCATCGCAATTTCACGAAATGAGGCTTCAATCTGTTGATTACGGTGACTGTCTAACGTTACAAAGAATCTCTGCTGCTGCAGTTCATCAAATGACATCGATTTCACAACAGGAACGGGAATTGAAAACGTGACATCCAACTCATCACTACTGATTAAATTGAGGATTGGCTGTTTTTCTCCAACCACCTCGTACGCTTTGTGGTAAGTCATTGAAACAACACCATCAAACGGAGCAATAATCTGGGTATAGCCAAGATCAGATTTGGCTTGCTCAAGTGCCGCTTCCGCCGCCTTATATTGAGTTTCTTGCTGATCAAATCTATCGGCGCTAATCAGCTTTTTCTCGACCAGTTGCTGTGCTCGTTTGAGCTGTGAATTCGCCAAGTCAAACTCTGCCTGACGAGCGTCTAGCGCGACTTGGTAATCGGTAGGATCCAGTGTTGCAAGAATTTCTCCCGCTTTCACCGACTCGCCCATTTTGACATCAATTGACGCCACTTGACCGCCTACTTGGAACGATAACTGTGCGCGATCGGTTGCATCAACTTGCGCTAAATAACTATTGATTGGAGCAAAGTTTAGCGCTGGAACCTCAAGCACCTTAACAGGCTTAATGACCGGTTCATGGATTTCAGATTGAGCTTGGTTACATCCCGACAGACTCATGGCTGCCAATACAGGTAACGCAATCAAGGCACTTCGTTTGAATAGAC
The DNA here is from genome assembly GCF_026191675.1 of Vibrio qingdaonensis. Taxonomy (GTDB): domain Bacteria; phylum Pseudomonadota; class Gammaproteobacteria; order Enterobacterales; family Vibrionaceae; genus Vibrio; species Vibrio qingdaonensis. The sequence goes on from NZ_JAKRRY010000044.1 coordinate 9,887, forward strand.
GATAAGTGTTCATAGTATTTATCTCTGATATTGTAATTATACTTTACAGTTGTGCAGTATATGTATAATTTACATCAGATCAACAGTTACTGCACAGTCGTATAGTATAATTTTTTATCGCAGTATCATTCACTTTGGTTATATGAGCATCGTCACCCACGCTCATTAATCATCAGCGCTCATTTATGAACACCTTGTCGGTGAACAGGAAAGTGCAGTACCCTATACCAGTACATCGAAAATAAAAAAGGTATCGAGTGGAGAAGAAAAAAGGGCGTCGTAGTGCCATGGCGGCGGAAGAGACAAAGAATTTAATCATGACCGTTGCCGCAGAAATGTTCTGTGAATTAGGATATGAACGCGTGTCTATTCGCAACATCAGTGAAAAGGCTGGGGTGTCACATAGCCTAATTCGTCACCACTTTGGCAGCAAAGAGAAAATTTGGTATTGCATCAGTGACCATTTGCACGCCTATATGCAAAAATACATCCTACATCTACTCGATGAACTACCAGAAAATACGCCTGCCAACGTTAAGCTTTACCGCTTTTCCGTCGAAATGCTGGCCCATATCATCGTCATAAGACAGCCAATCCAGCTCATTGCTGACGCCATGCGACAAGAAAATGAGTTCTTCGACTATTTTATCGATAGTCATGGAGAAATTGAGAGTGTTGTCAATAAGTTAGTCGATGCTTATAACGTCAGCCATTCTGAAACACCGCTCAACATGGTTGAGTTAAAATGGCAGATGATGATGTACGCCCACGGCGCCGCCTGCATGCTACCCATGCTTAAAGCGACATGGGCTGAAGAAACCCAAGATTTGGATGCATGTTTGGTGAAGCACTGGTCGATGTTTGAAAATCAAGTCGCCTGCCGGTTTGACATCGCTGCGGCCGATCGTCTCACGCCGAGTAAATTGGAAGACCTAGTACACAAAGTAGAATGTGGCTGGAAAGAAACCCCACTTTAAGCGTTGTTGGTTTAGAACTCCCACATCAATACACTAGATACGATCAAAAAAGGCTCCTCTCATTCTGCGATGAGTAGGAGCCTTTTTGTAGAAAGAACGGTTAGTCTAGTTCAACTAAGTTCTTTTCAAAGACATCATGTTGATCTTGTACGTCTTTCGAAGGACCACCTGTTAGCGCACTCACTACGACGATGGCGATTGCTGACAAGATAAATCCTGGAACAATTTCATAAACGTCGAAGATGCCACCGGTGATTTGTTTCCAAACCACGATGGTAATACCACCAACCAAAATACCGGCAATCGCACCATTACGGTTCATACCCGCCCAATACAGGCTTAGCAGTACTGCAGGGCCAAACGCTGCACCGAAACCTGCCCATGCATAAGAGACAAGACCAAGAACCGAGCTATCTGGCGTCATGGCTAGCACCAAAGCAACAATCGAGATAACCACAACCCCAACACGACCAACCGTAACCACTTGCTCTGAAGTGGCTTCTTTATTGATCACTTGCTTGTAGAAATCTTCCGCTAGTGCTGAAGATGACACCAATAACTGAGAATCGGCTGTACTCATGATGGCAGCCAAAATAGCCGCTAGTAAGATACCGGCAATCACAGGGTGGAACATCGCGTTCACTAGCAGCATGAAGATTTTTTCACCATCAGCGAGCACATCCCCACCCGAATTTGTCACATACAGCAGGCCAATCACACCAACCAGCATTGCACCGACCATAGACAGAGCCGACCACACCACAGCAATACGACGAGCCGTTGTTAAGTCTTTATTACTGCGTGTCGCTTTAAAACGGGCAAGAATGTGTGGTTGACCAAAGTAACCCAGACCCCAAGCCACAAGCGAAATAATTGCGATTGCAGATAACGGCTGACCTTTGGTGTCGTTCCATAGGGTAAGTAGTTCAGGATTGATCGCTCTAAGATCGCTGACTACTTGCCCAAATCCACCTTGCATCGCAGCAACTGGGACAATCATTAACGCCGCAGCCATGAGCAGGCCCTGTACTAGATCCGTCCAAGACACCGCAAGGAAGCCACCAAATAGCGTATAAGACACAACACATACCGTGCCAATAATGACCGCTGTGGTGTAGTCCAAACCAAAGACCGTCTCAAACAGTTTACCGCCCGCCACTAAACCAGAGCTGGTATAGAAAAGGAAGAAAAGCAAAATAAAGAACGCAGAAATTACCTGAATCATTTTCGAGTTGTCATTAAAACGACGAGAAAAATATTCCGGTAAGGTTAGCGCGTCAGTAGTAATACTGTAAGTACGAAGGCGTTTAGCACACAGTAGCCAGTTCAGCCATGTGCCTAACAGCAAGCCACCAGCTAGCCAGAATGCTTCAATACCAGCGGCATAAGCGTAACCTGGCAGACCCAGCAATAGCCAGCCACTCATGTCAGACGCACCTGCCGACAAAGCCGCAGGCCATGGTCCTAATGAACGTCCGCCCAAAAAGTAGTCACTTGAGTTTGATGTGCGCTTATAGGCAATCACACCAATGGCAAGCATCATCGCTAAATACGCGATAAAAGTTGTGGTAATAGCAAAGCTATTTTGAATCATTATTATTTCCTCATCCTAGAATTCAGCCTTCACTCTGAATAGTCAAAGTGAAGGCTGATAGGGGGCATTAGCAAAAATACCGTTTAACTACCGAGTTCTAACAAGGTAGCGTTCCCCCCCACTGCTGTAATATTGATCGTTCGGGTTCTTTCTGTAATGAACTTCAATACTAAGTTTGGATCGTGTGACGTTGGCATTGACGTCAGATCCGTTTCAGACACCAACAAACCAATCGCACTAGTACGACTTGCCAATTGATGATTGACCTGCCATAACGTGTCTTCAGAGCCGACCAATCCTACGACTCGAACATCTAAGTCGATAAAGGCATTGGCTTCTTCTAAAGGAACGATATGAACAAGCTGTGATGGCAATTGAGAACGCTCAACCGCCGAAACTAAAAGTTGATTAAAGGTCGTATTGTTTGAGCTAACAATAACGCCATTACCTGCAATTAACGCGGCTGTGATCTGAGCAATGGCCGCAATACTCGCTTGTGCATCTTCGCTTTCAACAATAATAAGCACCACACCACGACCCGCCGCATAGAGCTCATTGGTTTCACCCGTTGGTCCCGGCATTAAATGAGGCGCGCCCAATAGTACATTCGCCTGCTGGATGTGGTACGCCATGACACTCGCTAACGTCCCATTCACTTCATTCATATTACGTTGCAGTGACAGTACGCACTCTCGCTGCTCGGCAAACTCAGTGATGTTCCATTGCTCCCAAGCACTAAAAACATCAGAGAAAATTGTTGTGTTATTGACCATGATTTTTCTCCTTATTTCGATACTTGAATAGCATCAGTAAAACGGTACAAATAGTGTGGTCCACCCGCTTTAGGCCCGGTTCCAGATAAACCTTGACCACCAAATGGTTGCACGCCCACCACCGCACCTACTTGGTCACGGTTGATGTAACTGTTTCCGACACGAGTATGTTTTTCTATCCAACGGTAAGTGGATTCGTTTCGACTGTGGATACCCAAGGTGAGTCCAAAGCCAGTCGCATTAATGCGCTCAACAACACTGGGTAACTCGGCGGCTTTAAAGCGAACAATATGCAGAATTGGACCAAATTGCTCTTCTTTCAAAATAGAAATATCATCAATTTCAAAAGCACTTGGTGCCACAAAGTCCCCTTCCGCACACTCACTGTCTAACGACAATTGCGCCACTTTTTTGCCATGGATTTGCATCGATTCAATATGACTAAGAAGCTTTTCCTTCGCTTTTGTATCGATGACAGGTCCCACATCGGTTGCATGTAAGTAAGGCAGTCCGACCTTTAGCTCCGCCATCGCACCTTGAATCAGGTTAACAACACGGTCGGCAATATCGTCTTGCACGAACAGCACACGTAGGGCTGAACAACGTTGCCCCGCAGAGGCAAACGCGCTGCGTACCACATCACGTACCACTTGTTCCGGTAGCGCGGTAGAATCAACAATCATGGCATTTTGGCCACCGGTTTCCGCAATAAAAGGAACCGGGGCAACTTGACGAGCAGCGAGCGTACTGTTGATACGTTGCGCCGTCGGTGTTGAGCCCGTAAATGCCACACCCGCAATCGCATCGTGAGAGGTCAATGCATGACCAACATCTGCGCCATAGCCGGTAATAAGCTGAATCGTATTCGCGGGGAAGCCCGCTTCAAGCATCAACTCAACAGCTTTAACTGCAATCAAAGACGTCTGCTCAGCAGGTTTCGCGACCACCGTATTACCGGCGACTAATGCCGCTGAAATCTGACCTAAGAAAATCGCCAATGGGAAGTTCCAAGGGCTAATACAAACGAAAACACCACGTCCCTGACGAGTAAAGGTTTTCGATTCACCGTCAAAGCCAAGTAATGATTGAGGCTCAAAGACCTGCGGCTGTTTCGCGTAATAGCGACAAAAATCGACCGCTTCACGCACTTCATCAATAGAGTCGTGAATGGTCTTACCCGCTTCTTGGTGACAAAGTGCAACCAACTCATGCAGGTTATCTTCCAGTGCATCCGCAAGCTTCAACAAACACGCGCTGCGTTCTTGATAACTCACCTTAGACCATGAGGCATAACCTTGATCAGCGATCCGGATCGCTTCGGAAACATGATCATGGTTTGCCATCGCCACCTGACCCACGACAATACGACGATCATAAGGCGCCGTGATCGTATCCAGTGTCGCGCCTTCCTTGATCATGCTTTCGTATAATGAGACGCCATTGATGATCGGCGCCCCTTTCCAGTGCTTACTCAAGAAGGCTTCAACTTTGTGTTCGTACTCTTTCGCTTCCGATTCGATATCGACATTGACGCCTAGGGAGTTCTTGCGATCGGCAAAAATACTCGGCGGCAACTCAATCTGATCATTATGTAGGGTAGTATTGGCATTCAACGCATCGACAGGATGAACCGTTAACGTTTCTATTGGGCAGCGGGCATCCACTAAACGATGAACAAAGCTGCTGTTCGCGCCATTTTCCAACAAACGACGAACTAGATAAGGGAGAAGATCTTTATGGCTGCCAACCGGGGCGTAAATACGAACCGGCTGTTTATGCGTTTCCATGACGTGATCATAAAGGGAGTCCCCCATGCCATGCAGACGCTGGAACTCATAGTCGGTGTGCGGTGCCATCGTGGCAATCGCTGTCACCGTATGCGCATTGTGGCTAGCAAATTGCGGGAAGATATTGCCGCGGACATTGTCGCTTAAAAGAAACCTTGCACAGGCAAGATACGCCACATCTGTCGCTTCTTTACGAGTGAACACCGGGTAAGCATCGTAGCCCGCTTGTTGAGACCACTTCACTTCGCTGTCCCAGTACGCGCCTTTAACTAGACGTAAGGGAACAAGGTCTCCTTGCTGCTTCGCCAATGCGTTAATCCACACCAGTACTGGCAAAGCACGCTTTGAGTAGGCCTGAATCACTACGCCAAATTTTCCCCAACCTTTCGCGACATCACTGCGATAAACTTTTTCAAACAGTTTTAACGACAATTCCAGACGATCGGCTTCTTCTGCGTCGATGGTAATCGCCACATCAAGCTCACGTGCTCGTGTTAGCAATTGCGTGAGCGTGTCACACAACTCGGTCAATACTCGTGCTTCATTCGCCACTTCATAACGCGGATGTAGCGCCGATAACTTAATAGAGACTGACGGCGCTGGGCTAGTATCAAGTCCATACTTATCGCCGCCTACGGCCTCAATCGCCATGAGGTAGTCTTTAAAATACTTGTCTGCATCGGCTTTGGTTAGCGCCGCTTCACCCAACATGTCATAAGAATAGGTAAAACCGCGATCACGCATCTTCTTTCCGTTCTTTTGCGCTTCACTAATACTGCGCCCAAGCACAAACTGATGACCCATGATCTTCATCGCTTGGTACATCGCCTTACGAATCACTGGCTCAGAGAATTTATTCACCAGTTTATTCATTGCTTTAGCAGGGCTTTGTGACTCCTGATCACCCAGTCCTACCACTTTACCTGTGAGCATTAAGCCCCACGTCGAGGCGTTCACAAACACGGAGTCTGAACTTTTCAGGTGTGACTTCCAATCTGCCACACTAAGTTTGTCACGAATCAGCGCATCGGCAGTGGCTGAGTCTGGAATACGCATGAGCGCTTCCGCCAAACACATCAACAAGATCCCTTCTTGGGTATCTAGGCTGTATTCCAATAACAACGCATCAATCATTTGAATAGCATTTTTGTCGGCGCGAATCGCCTTGATCAATTGCGTGGTTTTCAACGGTATTTGTGCGGCTTCGTCACCGGAGGGTGTCGCCAAAGGTAAAAGCTGTTGTAACCATTGTGATTCATCCACCATGTATAGTGGAGAGATCAGTGACCAAAGTTGCTCAAGCGGTTGCTCGGCAAACTCTTTTTTAAGCACATCAGTTGCTGTAAACATGCGTCATCCTCAATCTCGCTCCAACCGCAATAGGCGGTAGGCGTACTACAATGGCAGGGAGTGTATTGTGAGTGCACGACGATTACTTGTCAAAAACTCCGAGCTTTTTGCTGTTTTCTACGCTTATTAACAAAACTAATACAATGTCACATCTCAAAAAACAATATGAGGCGTTATTTTCTGCAATCAAATTAACATATTGTTTCGTTACGAATCTGAGTATTTACTTTAAGGTTGTCGTTGCTCACAAAAAATAACGAATGAAAAATAGTGCTTTTAAGACAACGCTATAGCCTCTGCGGTAATATCTATTAACACTTAATACCGCAACATTTGCCCATTTTGAGACCTCCATCCGGTATACTGCCAGCGAATAAATCGATGCCAAAAACAAGAGTACCGACTGACTTTGCTTAAACGTTGCTATCACCTCTTTATCGCGATAATAATTACAGTGTGCACTTACACTGTGAGCGCGACAGAGTACGCATCATTTGAGACGTCCCCTCACTCTACTGCCAGTGCATCCCTTGCCCTAGATTCGATTCAACTAAATTCGACTCAACTCGCCAACGATACATTAGATTCACTGGATACTGATGACGATGGTTCGGCATTGAACGAGTCGGTTCAAATAAGCCTCTATAACGAGCATGATGTCACCTCGGCACGGGCTTTACTTCGTAGTCAATTTTCGAACTGGGACAGCCGTGTCAGTGGCAGCACTATCACGCTCTCTTTGTCCGATGATGAGAAAGTGTCGCTGCGAAATCTCACCGTCCAACAGAACTTGCAAATCATGCGAGGTCGCATCGCCGAGTTAGGCATTACAGAAGCCTCAGTGCAACGCCAAGGTGAAAACCGCATACGCATTGAACTGCCTGGCGTTCAAGACCCCGCTGCCGCCAAAGACGTGATCGGTGCTACTGCCTCTTTAGCCTTTCACTCGATGCCCACAACACAAACCAGACAAACCCTATCACTTCTCGACCGTGACGGTCATCCGGTCAATGTCCATCGACGCGCCATTTTAGCGGGTGAGCATATTATCGATGCCAGAGCGGGCATTAGCGACATGGGAACCGCAGAAGTCAATATTTCGCTCGACTCTGCTGGCGGCCGAAAAATGTCGCAATTTTCGCGGGCCAACATTGGTCAGCCTATGGCGACGCTCTACAACGAGTACAGTCGTGATGCCAAAGGCGAAAGCCAACAGGTAAGTGAAGTGATTAGTGTTGCCACTATTCAATCTCAACTCGGCAGCCGATTCAGAATCACAGGGGTTGGGAGCATGCAAGATGCTCAAGAGCTCGCGCTACTGCTAAGAGCAGGATCGCTGACCGCCCCTGTCACCATTATTGAAGAAAGAACCATCGGTCCGTCACTGGGGGCTGAAAATGTCCAAAATGGCTTTGCTGCACTTGCTCTTGGGTTGGCGCTCACACTGAGCTTTATTGCTTTGTGGTATCGCCGGATGGGCTGGGTTGCTAACTTCGCTTTGCTGGCCAATATGGTGTGCTTATTTGGACTCATTGCGCTTGTTCCAGGTGCTGTCCTCACGCTGCCGGGCATCGCAGGTATGGTATTAACCGTTGGAATGGCCGTTGATACAAACGTGTTAATTTTTGAACGTATCAAGGACAAGATGCGTGAAGGGAGAACCTTTGCACAAAGCATCGATAAAGGCTTCCACAGTGCCTTTAGCTCAATTTTCGACGCAAACTTAACCACCATGATTGTTGCCATCGCGCTTTACACCATCGGTAACGGGCCAATTCAAGGATTTGCCATCACGCTAGGTCTTGGGCTACTGACTAGTCTTTTCACTGGGGTATTTTTGTCCCGTGCCATCATCAATCTCATTTGGGGGCGTGATCAGCGCCGTGACGTAAGGGTTTAGTCATGAATGTATCTCAATATTCACTCACTCATGTTCGCTACAGTATGTCGGCGGTTTCAGCGCTGCTTTTTGTTGTCGCAACGCTGTTTATTACCACTCAAGGCTTTAACTGGGGTTTGGATTTTACTGGCGGTATTGTCGCCGAAGTTCGCCTTGACGAAGCGTTACATTTAACCGAAATAAAATCCCATCTAGAACAAGCGTTAATGCAAGACGTTCAAGTCGTGAGCTCTACAGAGCCTCGACGATGGATTCTTCGCTATAACCAACTTGGCGATCAAGCACTCGCCTTATCGCCCATACTGGAGTCAGTCAGCCACAATGTGGAAGTGCTCAATAGCAGTATTGTTGGCCCGCAAGTCGGACAAGATATGGTCGAACAGGGCGGCGTTGCGATCTTAGCGTGCTTTGTCTTGACCATGTTATACCTGAGCTATCGCTTTGAATGGCGACTTGCGCTAGGTGCGTTGGTGGCATTGGTGTATGACGTCGTTCTTGTTTTAGGGCTTTTCTCCGTGACTCAAATGGAGTTCAACCTGACCATCCTCGCCGCGGTTTTAGCGGTATTAGGGTACTCTTTGAATGACTCCATCATCATTGCAGACCGAGCGCGTGAACTCTTTAAATCCAAACCCGCGGAGTCAGCCAATACCCTCATTAATCAGGCCGTAAAAGCCACTTTTTCAAGAACACTCATCACGTCAGGCACCACGCTTGTCACCGTATCCAGCCTATGGTTACTGGGTGGACCGGCTCTTGAAGGTTTTGCAATTGCCTTGTGCTTGGGCATCGCCAGCGGGACATGGTCGTCAATATCGATAGGCGTCACTTTGCCTCAGCTCATCGGTATTAGCCCATTACACTATCGCGTCGAAAAGCCCACATCTGAGGAGGTTCTGCCATGACTCGGTTTATCAAGCAGGAGTTGGTTTTCTTACTGGGTCTCCTCACTGTCGTGCTGTTCCAGTTTGGCGGAGAGGGCATACTTCAAACACAAATGCGATCGACAATGGGCTTGGTGCTCACAGCGGGTCTGTTTATAGTCGTCATGGCGGCGATATTTGCAGTCGTGCGTCATTCGGATGCACTAGCGATTAAGCTTGGTGACCCTTATGGGACGCTCATCCTAACCATCTCTGTTATTTTGCTCGAAGTCGTGATGATTTCATCGGTCATGCTCACAGGAGACGCCAACCCAGTATTGGCACGTGACACCATGTTTGCGGTGATCATGACAGTATTAAATGGACTGGTCGGGATTACGTTGTTAATAGGAGGACTCAAATATCACACGCAAAAGTATAACTTGGATGGCCTAAAGTCGTACTTAGTCGCTATCGTGCCGTTAGCGTTGTTGTGTCTTGTACTACCCAACTTCACCAGCGTGGATGAGCTTGGTTCGATGTCGAGTACGCTCACCGTAACGTTAGTACTGGTCTCCATCGTTTTATACGCAGTATTTTTATTCATACAAACCAGCAGCCATACTCACTTTTTTATGGATGAAGATCATCAGGATGAGCATGAGTTCCACGGTCCGCTAGGCAGCAATCTTTATCACTCCCTCATGCTCGTTGGTTACCTGCTGGTGGTGATCTTGCTTGCGAAGAGCTTAGCCATTCCTATTGATGGTACTGTCGGTTTACTCGGCGCTCCTCCAGCCTTAGGCGGTTTAATTGTCGCCATTTTGATATTAGCTCCGGAAGCTGTCGGCGCGGCAAAAGCAGCGCTCAATAATCAACTACAGCGTGCCATGAATCTGTTTTTTGGTTCAGTACTTGCGACCATTGCGTTAACGGTGCCAGCGGTTTTGCTTATTTCCAGCCTCATCCAACAGCCAATTCAACTGGGGCTCGCGCCGGCAGAAATGGTATTACTTGCCACTACACTCGTGATGACAAGTGTCAGTTTTAGCAGCGGACGAACCAATTCCCTTAATGGTGTTGCTCACCTCGTCTTGTTTATTGCCTACATCATCTTGATGTTTGAGTAGTTCCACCCAACACTCTTGTGCTGCCTCAGCACAAGAGTGTTCATATTACGGAGGGGATCCCAATGTTGGATATTTTTGTCGCCATATGGCACCACGATTTCGAAACCTTGCAGCAAGTCAGTTCGTTAAACGGTTTTTTACTTCTGCTCGCTTTGATCTTGCTACTCGAATCAAGCTTTGTCTTCTTACCCCTGCCCGGCGATAGTTTAGTGCTATTCGTCGGTGGGTTAGTCGGCCTTGGCATCGTTGATTTTTACCCGGCTGCCAGCGCACTGTGTTTGGCGGCTTCAATCGGTAGTGTTAACGCCTATTTACAAGGCAGAGTTCTCCACAAAACACGACTTGTTCCCTTTTTGGATCGCGTCTTACCCCATGATGCCTTGCCCAGAGCAAGGGAGTTGCTGCATCACTATGGATTCTTATCACTGTTCATCTCACGTTTCATTCCCTTTGTCAGAGTTCTGACCCCAATGTTAATGGGCTTATCTAAATTAAGTATTTTCCGAACAGTGATCATAAGTATTACCAGCTCAGTCATTTGGTGTTTGGTATTAATGCTATCAGGGAAGTGGTTAATGATTCATCCAAAGCTCAGTAACTATCAAGAATTCATATCTAAAGGGCTACTCGTCATGAGCTTCATGTTAGTTTTGGCGGCTATCTTTGGGCTGTTATATCGTTATATAACGTCAAAAAGCGAACGCGTTAATCTCTAGACATCGCTTTATCTCAGATCCAATTAAATAAGATGGCAGTGGCAATTCTTATCTTTCAGCCCTAATAACGCTAGGGCTGTAGCGTGCCCATTCACGTTCATCCAAACTCTCTTTGTCAGGTTTCAAAAGCCAAAAGTGCATTTCTCTAATTCATCGTCAAGGCCACCCACTCACTTTAAAGTAGCCTTATTCGAAACTACACACATACGACGGATTGCTAAGCACTTCATGGATGAAAGAAAGACTTAACATTCAGAGAAGAACAATGAACAAAGCATTCACAATCACCGCAATTCTAACCACTCTTTTTTCCACGACGGTATTAGCGAACAAACATATCGACTTATCCAACCCGCACGGTCTATACAACAAGTTTTCTGTTGGCTATGGCAGTCATGATTTTGATGTCAATGCTCAATTTTCTAGCCAGGTTAACGACGATTGGAGTTTATTGGGGACTTATCATAGCGACGACAATTTTGCTAACCATGACCTAAGGCTAAATGTCATTAATAAGTCAGGCGTCGGCTACTTCGTTGGCTATGATTATGACGCAAATTACGACAACAGAAATATCAGGGCCAACACTGTAGAAGCAGGGTTACACGTTAATGTCCCACTCAACAAAAATGTTCGCTTAGTACCAGGGATGTCATTGGGTTCATTCGAACATCAGAACATGACGAATAAAGCCTACTATACCCAATTGTCCTTTGGCATGATTTATAACACAGCAAGCAACCTATGGTTTAGTTTCACACCAGAGTATACCTTCAACCTAAACGATATTAAGGAAGACAACGGTCGTCGTGACAATTTGCGAGCATGGGACGTCACCGCGGATGTAGGATACAACATTAACCGTAATCAAGCCGTAGTGTATACCTATCAATACGACGCAGGAGATCACCTTTCACGCTTTACCTATAAAGTGGGTTTCTAAACACCGTAACGAAAACCGTTCCCCTAACGCAGGTAAACGGTACTCATCCTGTCCGTCAGTTATCACTGTCATCTGGGCACTTACCCGTTTTAGGATCGACTCCAATCCAGTACTTTCCAGTGCTCTTGATGGCTCAAGCGCTGTAATTGACGACAAGGGTTAACCAAATACACAAAGTCAGCATACTGACATAAAGGCAGATCGTTAATCGAATCGGTAAAAAAATGAATAGCCTTATAGGTCCGGTTTTGCTCAACAAGCCATTGCTTTAAACGAATGACCTTGCCGTCACGATAGGTTGGAACACCCTCTATCTCTGACGTATAAGTGTTCTTTTCTTTAACCAAATCAATCCCCATCGCCACATCAATACCAATGCGTTGAGCGATGGCGTTAACTAAAAAGCTCACCGATGCAGAAATCATAACAGTATCAACCTCATCGCGCTTAAGGCTAGCAAGCAAAGCTTTAGCCTGAGGATAAAAACGCGGCATAATTTTTTCATCGATACACTGCTCGACCCATAATCCAACCTCTCGATCAGAAATGCCTTTTAATGGTGCTATCGAGAAGCTCAGGTAGTCCTTCATATCTAACTCGCCTTGAGCATAGAGGGCCATTAAGCGAGCATCTTCTTCACGAAAATTAGCGGTTGTCGTGATTTCTTTCTCAACCAAAAACTCATGCCATAGTACCGCACAGTCGACATCAAAAAGCGTTTCGTCCATATCAAAAACATACAAGTCTTGAAGCATTATTCGTTCCATTATCTTCCCGCGAGTGTGACGACATTAGCAACATTGGCGCTAACGAATATTGAACGTAATGCTAATCAATCATTATGACAGCTTGATGTTACCTAGATTTACGTAACTGGAGTGAGGAACATTGAAAAGGGCGAAGGGATAAGTATTAAGTGTTAAAGAGAGTAATGTCGAAAAGATGAACGCTATCGTCAACTCAAAGAAATCGCTTCTTAAACTGAGAAGGGGAGATCCCCTGTAAACGCGAAAAAGCATGAGTAAAAGTGCTTTGACCAGAAAACCCCGTTAACTCGGCCACTTGACCTAAGTTCAAATGCCCTTGCTCAATCAGGCGCTTGGCGGCATCAACCCTTTTATTTAACACATATTGGTGCGGTGTAATGCCAATCTGCTCTTTGAATAACATATGAAATTGGCTTTCCCCCAAGAATACACTTCCCGCTAGCTGCGATACCGATATTTTGTGGGAAAGATGCTGATCGATATAGCGATCAATCTGTTCAAGATCAAAACGAGAATCTCGTAGCGCAGTTTTAAACGCGGAAATATGACGTTGTAGCAATGCAACAACCGTATCATTGCAAGCGCGGCTCAATAACAGATCATCGGGACTATTCTTCATTTCGGCGACCAGCAGCTGTATCAGCTTTTGGATCTGTGTATCGAGTTGGAAATACGTTTTATTCTTAGATAACTCATTGATACGATGTAGTAATTCAGGGTCGTCGTCATTAGGTATAGGTAAATTCAGCACCAAAATATCGGGTTGATCAACCACGCCACCGAAAGCATGATCAAGGCCTGATGTGACAACACACCCCTGACCCGGCCCAACTAAGTTACCCACGCCACCCACTTCAAATTCAGCCTGACCTTTTAAACCAATCACTACCTGCGAATAATGGTGATCATGAGAGTCCATATGAGAAGGTAAACGGACTATTTCTGCCGGTTTTGGGGAAGCATGATCAAGAGGTAAGTTTGATTTATTAGGCATGGTTCAAGGCGCCAGTCATCGCGAGGAAGAAAACGAGAGTATAGCGATTTCACTCGATTTTTGAAAAGGTATTCATAGTCGAATACCAAAATTGACCACCACAAGTGCTAAATTCAAGCAGTTATGGAACACAACAAAGGATCCTTACTTGATCAAGCTTCCGGAACCATGATCATGAAGCCATAAGTTACGGTGGTTGTAATTTGAACTATTTCACGATTTTGATATAAAAAAGCCGCAATAATTGCGGCTAGATATAAAAACAGTTAATGCTCAGCGGAAATAATTAAGGCGCTAAACGCTCGATGTCCCACTGACCCACACCATCTTCTGTAAACAAAAAGCGATCGTGTAAGCGATTTTCTCCGCCTTGCCAGAACTCTATGGACTCGGGTCGAATACGATAGCCGCCCCAAAATGATGGCACTGGAATTTCACCTTTTTCAAACTTCTTCTTTAACTCAAGGTACTTTCCTTCAAGGACACCACGAGCTGAAATTCGGCTACTTTGCTTACTGGCAATGGCGGCAAGTTGGCTCTCTTTAGGGCGCGAAGAAAAATACTTCATATTCTCTAACGTGCTGAGTTTTTCCGCCACTCCAGTAATATGCACCTGTCGCTCCAAAGGATGCCACGGAAAATGTAAACTGACTTTGCTATTGACGGTAATATGCTGTGCTTTGCGGCTACCCAAATTGGTATAAAAAACAAAACCGTTTTTATCGACATTTTTAAGCAACACAATACGCTGAAATGGTTGGCCTGTTTCATCAACCGTTGCCACTGTCATCGCAGTCGGATCCGTTAACTTAGCTTCAACAGCCTGCTCTAACCATGCGTTAAATTGATCGATAGGATCTGCGAGTAAATCCTGACGACGTAACCCACCCTTTGAATATTCACGGCGGATATCTTCGAGTTCCATAACCATTCCTCAACGTTTTTTAGAATTTTGCGCTTATCGCCAGCAGAAAACAACCCTGTATGCGACAACTCATCATCGATTTTTGCTGGTTATCTTCTAGTTTGTCTATATCCGTCATTATAACGGGACAAAACAGACAATATTTCGATATATCATTACTTTGCATTCACAAAAGTAGTACTAAACTCTAGTATGTAGGCTAGTTTAATAAGAAGACTAATAAAATGACACTCAATAACGCTCATCGTTATTGCAAAGTAGATCGAGTCTTCAGTGTACGCCAGTTACAATTTGACAACAGTAGTAATAGTATTAAACGATCGGATAACGTCATCTGATATCAATCGCGGATAGGACATGAATAAAAACGAATACAATAAAGTTTCTAACGCCGAAATCGACTATATAGACGATAAAACCGCCGCGCTGCTACTCAATACACCCACCAGCGCACGGATCATGCTGTGGGTCGTAGTGCTCTTTTTCATTTGCGCTGGTGTTTGGGCATCTTGGGCTGAAATAGATAAAGTGACGGTTGGTCAAGGCAAAGTGATCCCCTCCTCTCAAATCCAAGTCATCCAAAATTTGGAAGGTGGCTTAGTTAAGCAAATTTTAGTCAAGGAAGGGGATACGGTTAAAGAAGGTCAGCAACTGCTGCTGATTGATGATACTCGTTTTCGCTCTGACTTTAGAGAAAGAGAACAGCAAGTCCTTAATCTGACGGCGAATGTACTGCAACTATCCGCATCACTGACCAGTGTAGTCATTAACGAGGACGTGGATAATAAAAACTGGCAGCAGTCGGTCACTTTACAAACCGATAAACTCGCCTTCCCCCCTACGTTTGAATCTGACTACCCAAAGCTTGTTAGCCGTCAACGAGCGGAATATAGACAAGATTTAAATGAACTGCGTAACCAACTTTCCGTTCTTGACTACCAAGTACGCCAAAAACAGCAAGATCTTATCGAAATACAAGCCCGTGTTCGCAACCTAAGACAAGGCTACAACCTAGCAAAAGATGAACTTAACATTACTAAGCCTTTAGCCGATTAGGGGGTCGTCCCTAAAATTGAGCTGCTTAAACTTCAGCGTCAAGTGAACGATACCCGACGCGAGTTAACGTCAACAGAACTCAAGGTTCCGGCGCTAAAATCGGCGATTCAAGAATCCATGCTCAGCCGAATCGATATCGCGCAAAAATTTCGCTCCGAGCAGCAGGAAAAACTCAATCAGGCGCAAGATAAACTCTCTTCAATGACCGAGTCAGCGGTTGGTTTAGAAGACCGAGTAAACCGAACGACGGTAGTTTCACCCGTCAACGGCACTGTAAAAACGCTCAACGTCAACACCGTTGGTGGCGTCATTCAGCCCGGTATGGATTTAGTTGAAATCGTCCCGACCGAAGACACTCTATTAGTGGAAGCAAAAATCGCCCCACAAGATATTGCATTTTTGCGTCCCGATTTGCATGCCATTGTTAAGTTCAGCGCTTATGACTTTACTAAGTATGGCGGTCTCGATGGCGTACTTGAACACATAAGTGCTGACACCACACAAGATGAAGAAGGGAATAGTTTCTATATTGTTAGAGTAAGAACCGAAATCACAAATTTTGGTCAAGGTGAATCGCTACCCATCATTCCGGGGATGACGGCATCTGTTGACATCATTACAGGAAAACGAACGGTTCTCGATTATCTATTAAAGCCGTTAATCAGCGCCCAGAACAACGCATTGAAAGAGTAAAGCGGACTGTGTTAACGGATAAGCGGACAGGAAGTCTGCCAATCAAAATTAAGCACTACCTACTCAGTATCGCAGTGGCGGCGGGGCTATTGCTTGCGGGTCATTCCGGCGCCTATACCAAACAAGAACAAACTTGGATCAACACGGTCTCAAACGTATATGGTGAACGAGCAGGTAAACGTGTCGAAACATGGCGAGCGATCATTGCGGAGTTACAAGGCCAGTCAGAGCAAAAGCAGTTAG
This sequence comes from Vibrio qingdaonensis, assembly GCF_026191675.1. Lineage (GTDB taxonomy): Bacteria > Pseudomonadota > Gammaproteobacteria > Enterobacterales > Vibrionaceae > Vibrio > Vibrio qingdaonensis. The sequence goes on from NZ_JAKRRY010000044.1 coordinate 26,598, forward strand.
CGGGAATTAATCAGTTTTTCAATCAGCTGAATTTTGTGGATGATATCGACTTATGGGGAAAAAAAGACTATTGGGCTACACCTTTGGAGTTTTTAGGTAGTAATGCAGGTGATTGTGAAGACTTTACCATTGCAAAGTATTTTTCATTATTGGAGCTCGGTATTTCAGACAAAAAGCTCCGACTGGTTTACGTTAAAGCCATTGAGCTTAATCAGTTCCATATGGTACTTGCCTACTACGAAACACCTCGCGCTCAACCATTAATTTTGGACAACTTAATTGGTGAGATTAAGCCCGCCTCGAAACGAAATGATCTACTCCCGATATACAGCTTTAACGGTCGAAACCTTTGGGTGATGAAAACCACACAAGGAAAATTGGCTGGCAAGTCGTCGAGACTGAAATTATGGAATGATTTGCGCTCTAGAGAGCGCTCATTGAAGTTAAGGAAACCCAAGGTAAATTACGACGAGTAAACAATTATGACACTATACAGACAGCTAGTGGTTAGCATGATAGCGGTATTTATTCTGCTCTTAACGTCGGTGTTTATCATCGAGTTTAACACCACAAAAAACTTCCTTGAGCAGCAGCAACGTTCAGAGGTACACAATACTATCAATACCGTTGGTCTAGCACTTGCTCCGTATTTGAAATCGCAAGATACCGTTGCCGTCGAGTCCGTCATCAATGCTTTATTTGATGGCAGTACCTACTCGACCGTCCGTTTGGTCTTCCTAGAGAATGAACAGGAAATCGTTCGCAGCTATCCGATTCAGCCCAACGGTGTTCCTGAATGGTTCACTAACCTAGGGATCTTCAATCCCATCCACGACTCTAGAGTTGTCACCAGTGGCTGGCTGCAGCTCGCTGAGGTGGAAATAATCAGTCACCCTGGTAACGCCTACGCAGAGCTTTGGGGGGCGCTAAAACATCTCGTGATCGCTTTCATTGTTATTTTCATCTTCGGAATTGTGGCAATATCCTTCATTTTGCGACGAGCACTAACCCCTCTAAGAGCCATTGTTCAAAAGATGGAGCAGGTTGCCCACAAACAATTTGGAGCGCCTCTGAAGCGCCCTAACACCAAAGACCTTATCGCTGTGGTCGATGGTATTAACAGTATGTCATCGCACGTAGAAGAGTCATTTAAACAGCAAGCTAAAGAAGCGCAAAAGCTCCGAGAGCGCGCCTATATGGACCCGGTCTCACAGCTGGGTAACCGAGCGTTTTATATGGGTCAGCTTAACCAATGGCTATCTGAATCCTCTCTTGGTGGCGTCGCTATTCTTCATGCTGAATTCATTAAACGAACGTACAAATCTGCCGGCTACGAAGCCGGAGATGGTCAAGTGAAAGAACTCGCCGACTTACTATCTCTGAGTATTAATATTCCCAACGCTGTGATCGCTCGGATATCCACGGATGAATTTGGTTTTGTCTTCCCCAATATTGATGAAAGTGAACTCAAATTAGTCGCCAGCAGCATAGTGAGTTGCGTGCAAGACCTCAACTCCGACCCGACTGGGCTGAGCAAAGCAAAATCGGCATTAGGGGTTGTGTTTAATGAGGAGCGTAAAAACTCAACGCAATTGCTGTCGGTGTTAGACAATGCGTTGACGAAAGCCAAAGCGGACCCGGCGTTAGATTATGGCTATGTCACCACAGAAACGACTGGCGCGATTCTTGGTAAGCAGCAATGGCGCAATATGGTTGAAGAAGCGATTAGTAATGATTGGGTCACCTTCCGTTTTCAGGCTGCGAATAGCAGCTGGGGCGAGACCTATCACCGAGAAGTCTTCTCTGCGATTGAAAAAGACGGTGAGCGTTTTACCGCTAATCAATATCTGCTTGCCCTTGAACAGCTTAATGCTAGCCACATTTTTGATGAACACGTTATTGTTTCGGTAATCGATAAGCTAGAGAAACAAGAGATGCCGGATCCTATCGCCATCAATATCGCGCCAACCAGTATTGCCGAGCCTAGCTTTATACGCTGGATATCTCAAACGCTGGCCAAGCATCGTAGCATTAATGACAAGCTTCATTTTGAGATCCCAGAGACGTGTTTCATCAATAACCCTCACCATACGGCCTTGTTCTGTAATGCTCTACGCAATGAAGGCGCTAAATTTGGGGTTGATAACTATGGCCGAAATTTCCATTCATTAGAATACATTAGTGAGTTTAGACCTGATTACGTCAAACTCGATTATCTCTATACACATCAATTGGATGATGAGAAACAGAAATTCACACTCACGTCAATTTCTCGAACCGCACACAATTTAGGTATAAAAACTATCGCCTCTCGAGTGGAAACGCAAACTCAGTTAGATTTCCTATCTGAACATTTTGTGGATGTATTCCAAGGCTTTATCGTCGATAAATAACAAGGTGCCGATAGCATGAAAGACCCAATACTGAATTCGCTGATCTACATCAGCCGATACTATGGGCTTGCCAACTCTCCCGAAGCGCTGGTGAATGGCTTACCACTGTCAGAAGGTAAATTAACGCCATTCCTACTCCCTAGAGCCGCCGAGCGGGCTGGGCTAGTCGCGAAAGAAAATCGTTCAACACTCGACGGTATTCCGTCCATTGTTTTTCCCGTCATTTTATTGCTAAAAGGCGGTGATGCTTGTGTCTTGAACAGCATTGATTCTGAGAACAACGAAGCAGAAGTGATCACTCTCGAATCAGGATTAGTCCCCATATCGGTTCCCCTAGACGATCTGATTGAACAGTTTATTGGTCGATACTTTCTGGTAAAAAAGCAGTTTCGCTACGACGAACGCTCACCAGAAGTACTTAAAACCCGTGAAGGGCACTGGTTCTGGGGCACGATATGGGAATCAAAACACATCTACCGCGATGTCTTAATGGCATCGCTAGTCATCAATATATTCGCCGTTGCCGCCCCGCTTTTTACCCGCTTGGTTTATGACAAAGTGGTTCCCAACCTTGCATTTGAAACCTTGTGGGTACTCGCAGCCGGGATTTTTATCGTCTTTGGTTTTGATCTTGTCCTCAAATTAATGCGAAGCTATTTTATTGATGTAGCAGGAAAAAAGTCCGATATTCTTATTTCATCGAAGCTCTTTAGTAAGGTGATGGGGATTCGAATGGAGTCGCGACCGCCATCTGTTGGTGCTTTTGCTCGTCATCTACAAGAGTTTGAATCCATCCGAGAATTCTTTACCTCAGCCACCATCGCTTCACTGATTGATCTGCCCTTTGCGCTGCTGTTTTTAGTGCTCATTTGGTTAATGGCTGGCAACTTAGTGATTATTCCCATTATTGGCGTCGTCATTTTAATTATTTATTCGTTACTTATTCAAGCACCGCTACGACGAGCTATTGAAGAGGGCTCGCGCCTTGCTTCACAAAAATACGCCAACCTTATCGAAAGCTTAGCAGGCTTAGAGACAGTTAAAATCTTCGGTGCTCAAAGCCAGTATCAATACCGCTGGGAAGAAGCCGTCGCGCATATGGCGAACTGGAATATTAAGAGCAAACGTATTACCGATGGCATCCAAAATACCGCAGGGTTTGTCCAACAATCGAGCAACGTCGGCATGGTGATTCTTGGTGTCTATCTTATTTCAGATGGCAATCTCACTATGGGGGGGCTTATCGCCGCAACCATGCTGAGTAGCCGCGCTATTGGTCCTTTGGTTCAGCTCTCATTGCTTTCGACTCGCTACAATCAGGCAAAATCGTCAATGACGATTATCGAGCAAGTCATGGCAATGCCTGATGAACAAGAGGAAGGTAAACGCTATATCCACCGCCCAATTATTCATGGAAAAATCGAACTGGATCGCGTGACATTCCACTACCCAGATTCACCTATGGCGTCTATCCGAGATTTAAGTCTAACGATAGAGCCGGGAGAAAAAGTGGCGATCATTGGTCGTATTGGTTCAGGTAAAACCACCCTAGAGCGGCTCATTATGGGGCTTTACCAACCCACAGAAGGCCACGTTCGAATTGATGACACAGACATTGCACAGCTTCACCATGTTGACGTGAGACGCAACATTGGCTGTGTTCCTCAGGACTGTAACTTATTCTTTGGGTCTATCCGTGACAATATTACCCTAGGCCGCCCTCTGGTCGACGACAGAGACGTTATGGATGCGGCAAACCGAGCTGGTGTGACCGTATTCACCCAGCAAGATCCTGCAGGCTTAGAGCGACAAGTTGGCGAAGGGGGGTTATTGCTGTCTGGAGGACAACGACAAGCGGTCGCTATTTCACGTGCGTTCCTTGCTCGCCCCCCTATTTTGATCATGGATGAACCCACTAGTGCAATGGATAACCGCTCTGAATTGCACATTAAAACGCAGCTCAAGCAACTCAAACCAACAGAAACACTGGTGCTCATTACCCATAAAACCTCAATGCTTGATGTCGTTGACCGGGTGATTGTTATGGAAAAAGGCGCCATTATTGCTGATGGGCCGAAAGCGCAAGTTCTCAACGATTTAAGACAAGGTAAAGTGAAAGCCGCCAGTTAAAATAATCAACTCTGCATCGAGTAAATGGTATCCATAAAAAGCCGCAGTCAAACTGCGGCTTTTTATTACTTTTTTACCAAATTAAATAAAGCGGTTATCGATACTCCCCGCTCGGCATTAACTATCATGGATAATCACGATATTACTCAAGATACTGTTATCTACCCCAGTCACACCCTCAAGCTCGATAGTGACCGTTTTCCCATTACCTTTATCAATATTAATTAAGGTATTACCATCCTCTTCCGTCACGGCGATGGTGTTATTATCAAGCAAGCTTTGCAGCGTATCGTCATCATCAAATAAGTCGACGAAGTCGATCACATCGCGATTGCCCGCTTCTTGCGAGAAGTCAGTAATCACGTCATGGCTGCCGTCCAAATCAGATTCTGTCCATTTGAACGTGTCATCACCTAAGCCGCCCGTTAGTACATCTGATCCCTGACCACCGATAATCAGATCATCACCATCAGTACCAGTAATCACGGTCACCCCATTACCGCCTTGCACTGCATAATCAACACTCTCTGCATCAAGGACATTACCGTTTGGAACAATATTGACATCAACCGTCGCCGTTTCAACGCTAGCTAGCCCATCAGAATCAACCGCACTGTATTCGAATTGGTCCGCGACTTCGGCATCCACCACTTCAACAGACTGCAAAACAAATCCCGCTTTTTTGTCATTGCCATCAACGGCAACAATACGCATTTCATCAAAGCCTTGCTCCGAGGACACGGAAATCGTTGCTTGATGATCAACTATCGTATCATTGTTCATCTGAACGGGAGTGTTGCTGACTAGATCGCCTCCAGCGTAGAGGTAGACAAATATATTCGACTGCCCTCCTCCATTTGCACTAGCACTGAATTGTCCCGTAAGACTACCAACACCCACCAAGGCTCGAGTCATTAAGCCTGCGGTAAACTTAATAGACATGTACTCTTTTTCCTGAGCTTCCGTCTCTTTCCCTTGGCCATTTTCATCAGCTCGCTTGGTATAGTAACCTCGTTGCTTAGCAGCGCCAGCACCATCAAATGCGATACTTTCAAGTTCACTATTCACATGAGGTTGTGAACCACCATAAGTGCCACCACTAATGGCTAGTCCTTGCTCAAGAAGCGCGGTCAAGTCTGACTCATACTCTGCCGTAGTCGCATCAAAACCCACATCTATGTCGTAATACACATCGACGCTATCTTCTACCAAGTCACCACTATCTAGGTCGAAGCGGTCTCCCGAACCACTCAAGAAATACAGCTGCCCAAATTCGGGCTCACCTTCAATCTTCACGAAGGTTTGCTTATCGTCGCTGGCATCATCTTCAAGATCTGTTACCCATTCTGAAAAATTAAGTGGAATCGTGTCGTCTTCAGCAAAAAACTCGAAGTCTGTCACTGATGGTTCAGTATTAGGAACCACATTCGGGTTCGGCACGACAGTCAAATTAATGACCTCCGACACCGTTTGATCCGTTGTGGGATGAGTGCTGTCATTCTCTGAGGACGTTGCTTCAATAGTAATAGGATACACACCAACATCATCAACTAAAACCTGTAGAGCCTCCAAGTTTTGCCATTGGGAGACATCGGCTTCAAGTGACACTCCTACCTCGAGTGTTTGAATGCCATTGGTCACAATAGAACCTTCTGGTAACCCTTTTAATACCAAACTTAATGACTCTGAACCATCCACATCAATTAAAGAAGCCGCGATGTCGCTGATATCAATATAGCTATCTTCATACCCATAGTTATTTCGAGTACTCAGGGAAATATTGTCTAACAACGCCCCGTAACTATCGACCTGCTCAGATTCAAACAATAGGCGATAATTGCCACTTTCTGGAGTCTGAAAGACAATGCTTTCCGAGTTCCACGCTCTATCAACGCTATCGTCGAATTCATACAATTCACTGCGAACGTCTTGATCATCGACCAAGAAGACTTTCACTGGTGAGCCATTGACTTGTCTTGCCGCGATATCGAAAGTTAAATGATAAAATGCGCCAGCTTTACCTTCAAAATCAGTAAATAACGAGTCGTCAGTATTACGTCGCCCTTCAATTTCAAAAATGTGGTTGTCTTTGTCTTGTGACTGGTTGCCTAAATAAACCCCTTCTCGTCCAACCTCACTTACAGAACTTGAGTTTTCAGTTCCCCAAATACCGGTTGACCCATTCGCATTAAGTTCAGTATCAGAAACGTTTCCACGCCAAGAGCTGCCACCTAAGCTAACATTCTCAAAATCAATGGAAGCTAAGATGACTTCACCAGAAACACTCAATACTGGTAAATCCGTTACTGGCTTAACCGTCACCTCGACGGTCGTCTGTTCAACCAACAAATCGGCGGAATCAAGTGCGTCAACCTGCAAAGAAAAATCAACATCACTATGCAAACCTGGCTGAATAAACAATTGTGCCAACTGAAGCTCATTCAACATAACAGCATTATCAACGACCGTTAGTTCATTAATGCCATCATAAATCTTCGCCCCGTCAGGAATACCACTAATCTCGACTTTCGTCGCATCGCTGCCTGTTGGTAAGCTTATCGCTAGGGCGATTTTACTGTCTTCATTACCGATCGCAGGCGCGGCAACCACATCTAATACACTGACCATTTCAATCGTTGAAATAGCGGTATTAGACGGCAGGCTTTGCTCATCAAACGTCGTAATTTCTATCACCCGATTGGTAAGGTCTGGTATTTGACTGTCATTGGCAAACTGTATGAGTTTAAGTGCGGCTTCATAATCATCAGCGCTCGCATTGCCATACAGGGAGATTTTAATCGCGCCAGAGCCCAACGTTTCACTGGAGTAAGCAATACCGCTCAACAGTGGGTTGCTAGACGCAACCACACTAAAACTATCCCCTGAGTGAGGATTCGTTAGAATCACTTCAGCCAAAGAAATGATGTTATTTTCGTCAAAAACGTCGACATCATTATCGACCACACCAATCGCACTGTCCCCTTCAGTAAATACCGACGCAAAGCCAGTCCCTGCTTCGCTAGCATCAAGATCCAAGATTGGTGCTGCGTTATTAATACGCTCATCAGCAATCGTAACGACCGATTCTTCACTCTCAGCACCATCGGAATCTACCGCTTGATACGTAAAGCGATCATTCAAGGCCGTTTCTAAGTATCTTAACTCCCAATTACCCGGACCGTCGGTACCCACACTAACTCCGGTGATCAACAGCCCTTCTTCAATGTTCAGATCATCCACTGAAAAGCTCAATTCGTGAAATAACTCTTCATTACCTGATGTATCTTTTTGTACATCGGGGATATAGTCCACAGTAGAGCCGTCGCTGAGCATCACTTGGATCGTCACGGCTGATTCATTACTATCGCCAAGCCCGCTATAGAAATAGCCGCCCATACCATCTAACCCTAAATTGATATGTGTTGCAGGTCGGTCTGCAAAGCCGATAGAAAGCAACTCCCCCTGATTGATGCCCTGACCACCACCGATACCTATCCCATGACCCACATGGTTATCTTGCACGTCACCCCGGTATTGCGTGAGGTTACCGCGATTACTACTAATAGTCACCGCATCACCATTTTCTAACTCAAGAGATCTATTTTTGTTATCGACCTCATCACCCCAGTTATAAAATGTCTCTTGAGTACTCTCAAGATCACTGTCTGTCGGGATAACTCTAGTCCCTAGAATAAACCCTTGAGCATCTTCATTCGCTTGGTAAGTAATTTTCGTTGGGTCGAAATTATCACCGTTATCCACTTGAGTTTGAGTGATCTCCACGCCGTCGTAATAAAGCGACCCACCGATAGGAAGTTCGGTAATTTTGACGTTTACCTGCTCGCCATTAATATCGTCCTCAATATCTGAAATATGATCGCTGCCCGCCCCTTCAATTGAGCCTACACCCGTATCAAAACTCACACCTACCGGATCATTACCTGAAATGGTAAAGCTAAAGTCTTCAGACTCGGGAGGCGAGTTTACCGAGATAACATCAATCGTTGAAATCGCGACGTTAGAAGCTAAATCTTGATCATCAAACACGGTCACTTCAATCTCACGAGGCTCCGTATTTGGGTCTTCACTATCATTTTCAAATTCAAGTTGTTTGAGCGCCGCTTCATAAACATCCGCGTTCGCCTCACCACTAATAGTCAGTAATAACGCCCCACCTACTGTGCTAGTCGTTATGCTAAGCCCGGTTGGTAACACACCATTTAACGATAACGAATCATTGGGCTGCGGGTTTGTGAGTCTGATTTCGGCTTTGCTGATAACATCAATATCGTCAGTGATAACAATATCGCTATCAACGACCATAATGGGGGTATCTCCTTCGGTAAAGGTTGCGGTATACCCCGAGCCACCTTCACTGCCGTCTAAATCTAACGTTGGTGCATTGTTATCGTTATCTCCACTCGGCACACCGCCAATTTCGCCATCGTCAGAAATCGTGGCATCAGCAGTAACGCCAACGACCCCATTGGTCGTCAGCCCTGCTGGCTCGGTGATTTTCAGTGTAAAGTCTTCATCCTGCTCATAGTGTTCATCATCCAAAATACCAACGTTAATATCGATACTTGTCACCCCTACTGGGATTTCAATCTCACCGTTCACAATGACAAGCGGTACATCAGCATTGCCGTTGTTATAAGTCGCTGTCGTAGTGCCGAAGTCATCGCTATTGGTATCCGTATCTAAACGCGAAAGCGCTATGGTTAACGGCACATCTGAGGCGTGGCTTAATTCCAGTTCAAAGCCGATGCTACCCGCATCTTCGCTGACCTCACCACCACCAGATAAAGACAATGAAATAGGGTCATTATCAAGGATACTGCCAGCCGCTGACTGACCATCAATGAGCAAGGTAAAGCTTTCATCGCCTTCGTAGCGATCATCATTAACCGTGGGTAATGAAACGGTAAATTCATCCACACCCTCAGGAACTTCAAGCTCTCCTGAGACTGCGTTGTAACTCACCCCGTTGCTAAACGTCATACTGGAAGGGTCAACATCGTTGATTGAGGCGGTATCACCACTGGTACCAAATTCAATATCAAAGAACGTTTTAACGTTGGTCGTGCCATCTAAAGTGACTAAGTAGGATAGATTTTCGCCTTCTATAACACTATCCGCATCAAGATTAAGTTCAACACTTCCAACACCAATCGGTGCTGGATTCACTAACACATTAACGGTCGCAGTATCAAAACCACCCTTATCATCCGTGATTTGATATTGGAACTCAGTCCGTCCAGAGAAATCTTCTGGTAGATCAAAGATAACGTTATCACCTTCAATCCGAGCATCCCCTTCGGTCTCACCAAAGACGTAAGTAATACGCACACTATCGCCGTCCACATCGCTGTCATTGGACAAGATTTCAGAAAGTGGGATGACGACAGGTTCGTCATGATCAAACACATAAGCGCCGGCCCCGACAATTTGAATGCCTTGCAAAAAGTAATCTGAGGAGTCCGTGCCGCGAGCAGGCCCGCCAGTAAAATCAACCGATTCGAACACGAGAGTGTCAAACGCCGAACCATTGGTTTCAATATCGAAGCTGCCTTTATGACCAGAGTCATTATAAAAATGATCACTGGCAACCAATGTGCCTCCTAGGTATGCCGACCATTTGCCTTGTTCATGGCTGCCAGCCCCACCTTCATTAGCAAAAAGGTTGGTCACCGAGAAAGCCCCGTCGACAGCAGGCTCTTTAAGCGTAATAATCAGCTGCTCGGACGCTTCTTCATCTCGGTTATGTTGGATTTGAGATTCCGGACCCGCGTTCGTCGTTCCATCAGGAATACCGATTCGATCAGAACCATCAATGCTGTAGCTGACCGTTTCACCATCATACTTGGCAACGATGCTTTCAACGTCATTCCAACCTTGATCGCCACTGCCCATATCCCCTTGAATTAGGGTATAGCTCTCGGGATCATCCACCGCGTCGGGATTCTGGTTGCTTCTTTGATCATCGATAGTCACTGTCGACTCTTGGCTATACGCACCATCGGAATCCAGCGCTTTATAATCAAACGAGTCTTCCAGAGCGACGTCTAAATAGCGCAGTTCCCAATTACCATTCCCCTCAGTACCAACGGTCACTGTTTCAATCAATAAACCTTCTGCTCCGGGGATATCCGCAGTAGAAATACTCAAATCAAAGTCCAAATCCCCATTACCTGATGTGTTTTTCTGATATGGGTCAAGCTCAACAGTGGAACCATCACTCAAGGTAACCGAAATAAGAACGGAGGACTCATTGCTATTGTTTAAGTTTTCATTAAAAAAGCCACCTAATCCATCAAGACCAAGACTAATGGATGTTGCCGGTCGATCTGAGAAATCAATGGTAATGGTTTCACCTTGATTAATGCCTTTGCCACCACCAACACCCAAACCGAAGCCAACATGATTCGCACCAGGATCACCACGGTATTGAGTTAAATCGCCCCCTGAACTGGTAATCGTAATAGTGTCATCACCTACCGTCAGCACTCGCTCTGCCGGAGTATTGCCTGGCTCACCCCAATTCAAGAAGTCACTTTGACTACTCTCTTCCTCTGCCAGCCCTTGCGGATCTTTAATCCCCAAAGTAAACCCTTGAGCGCTATCATCAGGAAGATATGAAATATTATTTGGATCAAACGGTGTCCCTTCCACCGCCCCCTCAACATGAAGATCGGCCTCTACGATCTCTCGTACGCTAACCCCATCGTTGTAGAGTAAGGTTCCGCCGATCGGAAGTTCAGTGATCACAACAGACAGTGCTTTGCTGTCCGTCGTACTGCGATCATCTTCGTTATCAGAAATATGATCAGATCCTCCCCCTTCTATCGGCCCTTCTCCGGTATCGAAATAGACTGGGGTTGCAGCGCCGTTAGTCACGGTAATCGCGAAATCTTCAGATTCTGGATCGTCATTTAAACCATGAACGGTTATCGATACCGTTTGTGGCTCACTTAGGCTTCCTTCGTTATCAACCGCGTAGTATGTAAACTCGACCACTTCTGATTCGCCGCTAGTAAGCGATTGGAAGTCTTCACCCGGATCAAAACTGTACGAGCCATCGGCGTTAAACGTTAGGCTACCTTTATCGGCAGGCACATCGTTTTGCAGCGCGTATGAGGCGATGGTGCCGTCAATGTCGGAGGCCTCAGGGACATTACGTGAAATGGACGTATCTTCATCCGTCATTTCATCCGCAGGCAACGCCACAGGCTTGTCGTTGATACCCGTCACCGTGATGGTGATGGTTTGTGGCTCGCTCGCTAAACCTTCATTATCCAACGCGATATAAGTAAAGGTGACGTCTTCGGAATCGCCATTGCTGAGGCCTTGGAAATCTTCGCCCGGATCGAAACTGTATGATCCATCCGAGTTAAACGTCAGGCTGCCTTTATCAGCAGGCACGTCGTCTTGCAGGGCGTATGAGGCGACGGTGCCGTCAATGTCTGACGCCTCAGGGACATTTCTATTAATTGACGTATCTTCGTCGGTCATTTCATCCGCAGGCAGCGCGACAGGCTTGTCATTGATGCCTGTCACCGTGATGGTGATGGTTTGTGGCTCGCTCGCTAAACCTTCATCATCCAAGGCAATGTAGGTGAACGTGACGTCTTCGGAATCGCCATTGCTCAAGCCTTGGAAGTCTTCGCCCGGATCGAAACTGTATGAGCCATCCGAGTTAAACGTTAGGCTGCCTTTATCGGCAGGCACGTCGTCTTGCAGGGCGTAAGAGGCAATGGTGCCATCCACATCAGTGGCGTCAGGCAGAGTGGCAGACAATACCGAGTCTTCATCCGTTTCAACATCATCATCAAAAGCTACTGGCGCATCATTGACTTCATTGATAGTGATTTCAACATCGGCAGACTGGAGCGAATTAGGCGCATCACGACCGTCATCAACGCTATAACCTAGGCTCCCTGCCTCTTCGCCTTCGTTGTAATCTAACGGGGCATCATATTGCAGGTTAGCGAGTTCATTTAACGTTAGCTCATCGCCAACAGACACCTTAGAACCATCCCCTAACGTAACGGTTCCCAAAGCAGGAATGTTAGTAATCCGGATAGTAAGCACATCGTTATTAGCATCGGTTGGTAACGTGATCGCTAGAAGATTATCTTGAGATTCTTCATCAAAGGTTCGAGAGTTGTTGAATACCACAGGAGCAGAATTAGCTAAGAATTGGAGCAGAGTGAGCGATTGTGTATTAGATAAGCCCTGTGCTTCTAGCCCCGACGTATCAAACTGAGTTTGAGCAATAGTTTGCGTGTCATCGCGGATAATATTCCCCGATAAGGTAGGACTAGAACTGCTCGCTTCACCTGCCGCAGGGGCTTGTTCTTCAGATTGAGTAGGGTCGGCACCCTCCTCAACTTGAGCAATTATCTGTTCGACATCCAGATCAGCAACATCAATTTCTTGTGCTGTGTTGTCTTCAGAAACAAATTGGACACTAAGATCATCACCAATTTCAGCGTTATCTAAGACATCGATAATCACATCCCCGGGACGTGGCGTGGCACCGTCTGGTAACAAAGCTAATTTACCAGCGCTGTCGAGTACTAACGTACCTGACACTTGCACTAACCCAATAAGAGACAATACACTCATGATTCACTCCTTGTATTGCTCCTTTGCTCACAGAAGCAATATCGTATTTCTACCTAGTCAGCTCTAGTTATAATAATTGTTTGAAATAAAAATAAAGCGACGCTAAGCCAAAAAGGGCTTTAACGTTTCCTTTACATTTAAATACCAGACCAAGTGTGTATTGGAAACCTTTCTATTGATTTTTTTAACATTGTCTCAAAAACGAAAAAAGTCTCGCATTTGCGAGACTTTTTTAAATGGTGAGTTGATATTAGCCGACTAAAGTAATGAACCCTTGAATTATTATAAGGTTAACAATATCAATAAAAAATGCGCCTACAATAGGGACAACCATAAAGGCTTGAGGAGAAGGGCCAAATCGATTAACGATTGATCCCATGTTCATTACCGCCGTTGGCGTTGCCCCTAATCCGAAGCCACAGTGGCCACCTGCTATCACCGCACCATCGTAATTGCCACCCATGACTTTGAATGTTACGTAATAGGCGAAAAAGCCAAGAATGACCGATTGTACTCCCAGTATAATCAAGAACGGTATTGCTAAATCGAAAATATTCCAAAGCTGTAAACTCATTAGAGCCATGGCTAAAAATAGTGATAAGGACACCGTACCGAGTATATCAACTGTTTCTGCATCGACCTTATAAGCTTTTGATACTTCGCAAATATTAGTAATAAAAACACCGACAAAGAGTGCGTAAACAAAGTCAGGGATCATCAACCACGACACTTCAAAGCTATTTACCCACGCATGCAAATACTTAGCACCAGTCACACATAACAATAGTATGAATAGCACTTCAACTACTTTCTTTGCCGTAACACGGTCCCGCTCGTACTCATTGTAGGTAACCAACTCCGGGAAGCGTTCATGAGTATCGTTACCACTGCCATATTCAGATTCAAAATTGTTTTTATCAATTAATCGCTGAGCAACCGGACTGCCGATAATACCACCAATGATCAAGCCAAACGTCGCTGATGCCATTGCGATTTCAAGTGTGTTACTGATACCAAAAGTTTCGGTAAAGGTTTGAGCCCAAGCAGCCCCCGTCCCGTGCCCCCCAGATAAGGTAATAGAACCTGCTATCAGTCCCATCAAAGGCTCTAGCCCGAGTGCTGTCGCCATTCCAACACCGACACTGTTTTGCACGATAATATAAGCTGACGCCACCGCTAAAAATAGGAATACCTTCGCCCCCCCTTTTAGCAGCTGCTTATAATTAGCAGCAAGACCCACCGTACTAAAGAACATCAACATAAATGTCTTCTGCAATGGCAAAGAAAACTCTAAGTTAGTCCCGTTAAAATGCAAAACTGTGATGATAAAGGCCACAATTAAGCCACCAACAATGGGTTCTGGAATGTTGTATTTTTTTAGTGTCGGGAACTTACTATTGATAATATGTCCAAGAAAAAGAACACTAATTGCGATCAAAAAGGATTCCAACGTTCCAACAGAGATAGTGTTGCCCATATAACCTCTCTATATGTTTATCGCTCATCTTCCTTAATGAGGTTAGATTAAATTGTATGCGTGTAGTAAGAATTTAGGATAGATAACGACAATAACCACGTCACCCAACAACCTTGTTCGGTTTATCCTACTCTCTTTAATGGGAATGTAACTTGAACTCAAGGTATTGATGCACAAAGCAGCTTTGAGCAAATACGCATCAGCTTATACCGAAAATGGCGTCTATACTGAGCGAGACAATATAGTCAAAAAAGATAACTACACAGCGCGAATGTTAAGGTGGCGGATTATAGCACATGACATACCCGACACCTAATCGCCCTATATATAAGGATAATAGTTGACCATGAAACCCCTTATACTAGCCGGATTGCTGTCCGCTAATTATGCCATTAATAGCAATGCAGCCATTAACTTTGAATTTGAAACAGCGACGACGAGCGATGACATCCATGCTCAAAAGGTCCTTAAAGAAAGTGAGTTAACTACGCTTGTTTCTGAACTATCCGACAACTATTTTCGTTTCGAGCAACCACTGACCATCATATATGGCAGTGATGACGGACCATTGTATGACCCTCAAAAACATTCGGTGCTCATCCCCTACCAGTTTTACACCGATTCGCTCAACTATTTCATCAAGCATGATTATGAAAAAAAATTTGGCAAGCCACCTGAGCAAGGTGCCATCGATACTATGCTACACACATTACTTCACGAGGCAGGTCATGCTTATGTCGCTGACCAAGGTATCCCAATCCTTGGCAAAGAAGAGGATGCCGTCGACAATTTTGCGGCTGTTCTGATGATTAATTACGTTGAGGGCGGCAGTGATGCTGTTGTCAGCGCCGCTGACATGTTCTCATTTGAGTCAGAAGAGCGTCCCGAATATTACGAGGTATCTGAATATATCGGTGAACACAGCTTTGATTTGCAGCGTTACTTTAGTGCACTATGCCTTGTTTATGGAAGTGACCCAGAGCGCTACTCGTCACTACTTGATGAAATCGAGGAGGATTACCGCGACGAAAGAAAAGATGTTTGCCTACAAACATTCACACAAGTTGATGAAAATTGGCGACACGTGCTGAATATAGAGAATTCTGAAAGCGATAATGAATAGCCACTCAATATTGAAAAGATGCTAGACCGCTTGCGTAGCATCTTTTCAAGTAAGCGCTATGTCCTACTATTGTCTCTTACGATCGATAGTGTTTAGATTTACATTGTAAAATCTAGCTTTCAGCATCACTTCTTACAGCCTTGAGCAGCACAGAGGTATCTGAACGTCCTTCTCCTTGAGCCGATAGTGTTTGGTAACGCTCTATCGATTGTTGAGTCAATGGTAGCGTTATCCCCTGACGCTGAGCTTCATCAAGGCAAAAGCCCAGGTCTTTTATCATCCAGTCTATAGCGAAGCCAAAATCAAACTTATCTTCTGCCATTGTGTTTGCTCGATTTTCCATCTGCCAAGATCCCGCAGCACCATTTTTAAGACAATCGACTAAGGCAGGTATGTCTAGACCACTCTTTTGAGCCAACAGTAGCCCTTCCGATAAACCAGTTAATACACCAGCAATACAAACTTGATTAACCATTTTTGCCCGCTGCCCCTGCCCTATGCTTCCCATCAGAACCGACGAACGACCATACGCGTTAAATACTGGTTGAAGATTGGAAAAAACCGCCTCGCTGCCGCCACACATGATGGTCAAAATGCCATTTTCAGCGCCTGCTTGCCCTCCAGACACTGGCGCATCAATAAACTCTATATCGTGTTCTTTAGCCGCCAAGCCTAACTCTTCAGCCAGTAGTGCTGACGTCGTGGTATGATCAATAAGAGTTGCACCACGCTTCATGTTGGCAAGTGCACCATTCGCTGAGGTGGTCATTTGACGAACATCGTCGTCATTGCCCACACATACCGCAACGACATCCGCATCCTTGACACAGTCCGCCACCGTTTCCGCATAGCAGCCATCGTATTCCTCTGCCCAACGGCGCGCCTTTTCAATCGTACGGTTGTAGACTGTGACTTCAAAACCGGATTTGACTAGGTGCCCTGCCATTGGGTATCCCATCACGCCAAGACCAATAAAACTCACCTTCATTGCTATCTCCTTTATTTTTATCGAATCCACTGCCGCAGTAAGCAAATGAGACGTCTTTCCATAAGCTCAACGTGAATTTCTTTTCATTAGTAGGTCTTTGTACACGAAAAATCGCCAACAATCACTACAAGCCCTCTCATAGCGCACATGAAGAAAGCTTGATCGCGCCAATGTCACAATTAAATTAGAATTATGTCATACCAATAGGAAGAATGATCAAGGCGAGATGATCCAATACCTTTACTGCCATGATCATCGTTCCATAGCAGTAAAAAATTATGATAAAAAAGCAGGATAAACAGAAAGATAGGCATAAAAAAGCCCGCGAGT
>NZ_JAKRRY010000045.1 GCF_026191675.1 Vibrio qingdaonensis
TTGCCTTTCCAAATGCGGACGTGGGGTATGACATGACGCCACGCTCTTTGGGAATGGCTATCATGCTGTTTCTTTTTGAGAAGTTCTACCGTAGTGCAAGGAAACACGGTTTAAAAGCCGAAACCAAGCACTTTGAGACTCTGTTAAATCAATTATCAAATTATGTGTACCAACTTCCCAATATGGACGAGATTTTTCGTGTTCATTGGGCGTTGAGTTGGGAAGACCGACTGAAACACGCATAACAACAATCATTTGTAGCGGAACACTCCGCAAGGCAATGCCAGTTCGTCTGGCATTGGCCAGCCGAATTAGCCCTTTATTAAATGACTAATTCAAGGAGTGGTTCTTATGACTACACACCAATCAAAAACAGACTTTTACCAGGAAGTGACAAACCAAATCATAGAAGCGTTGGAGCAAGGCATTAAGCCATGGTCATGCCCTTGGGACGTGTCTCAAGCGTCAGGTATTCCAAGCAATTTTTCGACGCATTCAGAGTATCAAGGCATGAATATCATGCTGCTTTGGATGAGTGCTCAACTGCATCGTTTTTCGTCGTCGCAGTGGCTGACTTTCAAGCAAGCGAAAGCACTTGAGGGACAGGTACGAAAAGGCGAGAAAGGAACGCATATATTTTTTTACAAAACGGTAGAAAAAACGAGTGTGAATGAAAAAGGCAAGGAAGTGGAGGAAAGCTATCCGATGTTGAAAACGTATTGCGTTTTCAACCTTGACCAGGTGGAAGGGATTGAGCGTCCAGCCTCTATTGAGGCAGAGGGCAACCATGACATAGAAACGTTGGACAATGTGGAAGCATTTATTGCACAGACTGGCGCGTCGTTAAGTTATCACGGTCAGAAAGCGTTTTTCAGACCATCGACAGACGAGATAGTGATACCAGAGCGTGAGCGATTCCATCATACGGCGGATTTGTATGCCACAATCATGCACGAGTTAACGCACTGGACGGGTCATAAGAGCCGTCTAAATCGCGATAGCAAAGGTAGATTTGGGAGTAAGGATTACGCGTTTGAGGAGTTAGTGGCAGAGTTAGGCGCGGCGTTTTTAATGGCGGACTTTGGCATAACTGGAGAAGTACAGCACGAATCGTACATTGCAAGTTGGTTAGAGGTATTGAAGAATGACAAGCGTTATATCTTCAAAGCAGCGACCCAAGCGAGCAAAGCACATCAATATTTGAAAGCGTTTCTAAACGACCACAAGACGTTAGAAGCGGCATAATAAAAATGCCCGATAGTTCACACTATCGGGTTTTTTACGTTTGATAGCAGGTTAAATGATATTGAGAATGTTCCCTAAGTGAGTTGATATACATCGGTTGAATGACTGCAATAAGAACGATAATCTAGTGACACTCGTGACTGGTAGGGACTTTGTGATGGCTTTTAATGAAGAAAAATACGATAACATCCAGGATAAACTGTCTTCTGAGGATTTTACGAGCTTGAACCGGCTCGCTTATCAAGCTGGTATCCGTGATCTGATTGACGAAACAGAAATTATGAGTGGCATTGCTCGGAAAGCATTGGATTATGCGCTTGATGAGAACACCAAGTCGCATCTAGAAGACTTACATGAAAAAGTTGAAGTGTTAAGTATGGAGGTGTCAGGGTTAATTGACACGCTTGAAAAAATTAACGAAAAACTGGCCGAAGCTGAACAGGTTCTTCTTGATAATGTCTATGACGATGATGAATGGGATTAACCTATGTGTGATGGGAGCAGGTAAAAAAACCGATAGCGAACACGTAAACTATCGGTTTTTTGTTCAGTGGATTGAGGACCAATGTCACTTTTGTCTTGCAGGCCGCCACTGCCCCTCAGATTTGTGAGCAACAACCAACCCCAAAATGTCCTTAATTGTCGTCGAACATTAAAGTTTGGAACTCGACAATAAAGACTAGAACTATGACAATATAGTTCGAAACTTTTCGATGCTTTTTGTATTCGTTTATTTTCGCTCTGAGAAGGTTTTGCCCTAAGTGTGCTATGATTAAAACTGGTAATTCATATAGTTAGGTATTTTTGCTATACAGTAAGTAATAGCGAAAGGAATTACTTGGTTCATAGTTGCACGTATAGCTAACAACGACAAAAGGGACCTGATGCAGCAGTGAAGAACGCCTCCTCATAGGAGACGTCTTTCATCTACATTTCCGCGTTAAGCTGGATCTTTCAAATTCGGCTTATCGGCTATAACAAAGGGCTTAAATTCAGTGTGTGTAATGCGCGTTTTGTCCAGTTTATTCTTTGCCGTCCATTGAGTGTTATCTCTTAGATATTTTCTGTTGTATTCAGATTTCGATTTACCAACCAGCCCTAAATGATAATCCATTTCATGATCTTCGCTAAAATTCACGTAATCCCAATCGTTCATCGGAAAACCTCTTTTTAAGTTTATGCAATATTGCGTATATGGATATGTGGGGCTTGGAGGGATTTTCAAGGAGGAGCACATGTTTTTTTAAGATGATTATTGATTATATGGAATATTGGGGGGTCCTATACTTGAACTAATGCAAATATTACTAAATTAGAAAGATTGCTATCACGGAAATGTCCAAAAGTGAATTTCGAACTTTGTTACCACACTTTCTTTGGATAGCCACGTTGACTGAGTCTAAGTTTCGATCTTTATTGTCATTATTGGCTTCTAGTTGCCACGATTGGAACACACTTTGGAAGTAGAAAAGTTTCAAACTTTAATGTCCACCGACATTAATTTCGATAAACGCAGCACATTCAGGGGCTGCATTACTGGCTGACGTTTTTGCACCACTTAGCGACTTCATGTGAATTGTTTCTTCACTCAAGTACTGTTGATCTTTATCTCGATAGGTAACGGTATAAGCGGGCATAACTATCCTTATTAACTGAATTTTCCCTGTAATTTATCAGGTTTTCATTGGTATCAAAAAGCAGATTTTGGATAGTGAGGAACACGAGCCGCCCAAAGTGCCCGATAGTTTATACTATCGGGCTTTCTTTTGAGTTAAGCACAGTGGTCAATTGGGGATGGGTAGAGCGTGTGGCCATCTGAAAATGACAAACTGGCTATATGGGATACATTGACCTGATGAAGCAAGTCTTTAGGGAGGGTTGTACTCATAAAAGTACAATACAGATGGCGTGAGGCGGTATCAGCCTGATGGAGCAATCCTTGTAATTGCTCTGGAGTCAGCGCCACAATAAAGTGGCACTCTTCGATAGTGCTAGACATTACAACTCACCTTTGTCTCTATCTGGGCGCCCATCTTTGTCAAAATAACGAACCTGACAACTAGGGAAGCCAGAGCATCCCCACCAAAAGTTGCCAGGCTTTTTCGTCGGACGCTGGATTAACGGTTTGCCACATTGACCACACGCTTCATCTTCACGTACCGTGCCGCTATTTTGTTTGGGCTTGGGGTTAAGATTCGGCTTCCCATTATCGTCAGGAAATGTGGTTTTGCAATCGGGGTAACGATTACAAGCCCAGAATGCCCCGTTTTTGCCGTTACGTTTCAACAATCGCCCTTGTTGACATGTAGGACAAGTGATCCCTTCCTTTGCTGTGATGGGGACGCCATGCTCTTTGACATGCTCGACCTGGTGCTCGATGTACTTATCCACCGCCGCGATAAAGCGCTCTAAGTCATACTCTTGCTTTGCGATTAAATCAAAATCCCCTTCCCAAATCGCAGAGATGTCGGGCATGATGATTTCAGATGGAAGTAGGGCACAAAACTCTTGTCCTGCTTCGGTGGTTTTAAAGACAGGGTTTTTGTAGCCTTTCTCTTTGCCAACCTGTATCAAATGTTTCAAGCTACGCAATTTTTCGATGTGACCACTTCGCGTCGCCTCTGTCCCAATTGAGCCATTTTCTCCACGGGTGTTTTTATCTTTGGCTTCCAATTGCTTACGCAGCGCCACGTCTTTAACGAACTTCGCCGCTTCGGTCATCGCCTTGAGCAAACTGGCGTCATCGAAGAGTTTCGGCGGTTTAGTGTCTTTCTCGATGACCTCGACCGCGTGACAAGGTCCCGTTTCGTCTTTTGACAGCGTAGTGAGATCCCCCTGCTGCGCATTGGGCTTGTCCTGGTGTTCGCCTTTAAAGAGGACTTCCCAGCCTTGAGTGAGCAATGTGGATTGCGTGGCGCGATAGATACGGCTCATGACGCAGCCCACATCGACGGTGGTCTTTTCTCTGACGGATTCAGGATAGAACAACCCAATGAAGTGCTTGGCGACCAGTTCATAAATACGCTGCTCTTTTTCAGATAGCGTTGACGCATCGCCTTGTTTTTCCGTTGGGATAATGGCGTGGTGCGCTTCAATTTTAGAGGCGTTAAACGCCTTATGCGTCGAGCTAAGGGCGGCGCCATGTAATTGAGAGGTAAGACTCGGCATCGTAGCTTTGATCGCATTGAGGATATCAGGCGCCGCCTCTAGGTGGGCGTCACTGAGGTATTGGTTATCACTTCGTGGATAAGTGAGTAGCTTGTGCTTCTCGTACAGAGCCTGAACAATGTCGAGGGTGTCTTTGGGTTTATAGCCCCAACGCTTTGACGCTTCAATTTGCAGTTTGGAGAGATTAAACGGCATAGGCGGCTGACGCGTTTCTTTTTTGGTTTCGACGTGCTTAATGGTCCCTTCGGCTCCGGTGTCGGCTATTTTGATGGAATGAGCTTGCGCTCCATCAATCAAGCGATTGTCTTCGTCTAAAAACAGGTGTTCATTCGGTTGCAGTTTGCCTTTTACTGTTTGATGGCCAAACTGAAACGTCCCGTATAACTCAAAGTAGGTGTGTTTTTGGTGGTTCTGGTTCGCTAAGGTTCGTTCATTGACCATACCGATTAGGGCGCTGATGACTCGACCAATATTGAGCACACTATCAAAGCCTTTTTCACGAGCTTTTAGGGTATAAGATCGAGTGAGGTTATAGCCAAAAGACTGATCGGCCAATGCTCTGGCCATGGCTTTTTGCGTTAATGGCAAAAACTCAGCATTGGGACGCATGTTCGCCAGGGCTTTTTTCACCGGCTTATCGTTTAAGTCGGCGATTAATAGTCGCTCAACGGGTTTGGTGTTGCCTGCATACATCAAGATTTCATCAATCAATAAACAGCCTTCTGGATCAGGATCGCCCGCATGGACAATGCGGTCTGCTTTTTTTATCCAATCGAGCACAATCCCCAATTGTTTTTTTGATTCTTGGCGAGGTTTGAATTTCGGAGGGTAAGGCGTTTTGATGGGTAAGCTGTCCAGAGTCCAGCGTTTAAGGCTCTCGTCGTAGTCTTCGGGATCGAACAATGCCAGTAAGTGCCCGAAACACCAGGTGACAATGTCACTGCCTTTTTGGTAATAGCCGTGTTTCTTTTCTGTGTCAGGGTTGCCGCCCAGTCCTTTAAAAATGGCGGTGGCGAGGGAAGGTTTTTCAGCAATAAATACGCGCATGATGGTGCTCCAATAAAAAACGCTCTACCGAATGGAGAGCGTAATTAGGGTTGATAGGAATAGGGTTATCGAGTGACTTGCAGGTTTTTTAAACCGTCGAGCGTCAGAATGATGAAATGATCATTTCGGTAGTGCTCAAACGGTTGTCTTGATTCGTCAAAGGCGATGTATTTCACGTTATCGAAACGTCGATTGAGGTGTTTCTCAAAATTATCGCCTTTGACGACATACACCGCACCTTGCCAGTAGCCTTTGTTGTAGGCCACGATGTGACTTTTCAAAATCGAGCGATAGCGAGCTGGGGTTTTTAACGTCAATTCCGTTTCGATGGCGTAATTGACACCTGTAGGTGCAGTGAATACAGCATCAGGGCGGTGTTCAACGTCGTATTTGTCTTTGAAGACTTGACGGTCACCGTTTTGCCAACTGTGCCAACCTTGTTTAGACAGCGTCAAGTAAACTCGTTGGTTCATTAATGTGTGGTTAAGAGTGGTAAATTTAACGCGTGAGGGTTCAAACGCTTGCGTGACGGGAGGGCTGCTTTCATCATAATCACATTCTCCCAACCCTTGTTCGGTGATCCCCCACAGTGTAATATCGCCTGACTCAAAATGTAAGGTGTGCTTTTGAATGAGGTTTTCAGAAATAAGCTTTCGAAGTAACCTATAACACCCAGACTTATCAACGATACCTAAGAGCGTAATGATATTATTCAAATTCGAATAACCCTCCATACTCAAAAAGTTCAACACTAGTTGACGTTTTTCTTTGTTTCTGCTTTTTGCGTGGTGAATAGATTCAAAGAGTCCATCCATCGCTATCCTCCTTTTCGGAATTTATGGAATTGAACGGCGGTGTACGACAATCGATTGAGCAGTTTTTTAAGCTGGTTAATATGTCGGCTTTTCTCCTGCTTGCTGATGTGCGTCATCATTTCACCGCTTTTCAGCGCTTTTTCTATGTCTGCAAACAACGCGTCCGTTTCTAAGAAGGCTTTTAGTAGCATAGCGGGGGCGGAGTTGAGCTTCTTTTCATCAAAATGCAACGCGTATTGCTGAAACTGGACGGGAGTGAAGTCGATATCGCCACACGACCCAGATAGGGTTTGGTGTGCTTCTCTAATGCTTTGACGGTACGCCATTAAACTTTCCTCAATATCTTGTAGCGTTGCTTCGGCAAACTTTTTTACCTCTTTGTGCCTAGGGTTGGAAGCAAAGGCCAGAACTGAAAACACACTGTCATAGGTGAACTTTCCATCGATCGAATGCGGCTTGGTTTGGGAATGAGGTGTGTCCCATAAGTAGTGTAAGGTTTGGTTAGAGAGTGTCAGCATCGTCGAATTCCTTCATGGATTGATTGAATTTTTTGATCATGTCTTCTTCACTCAATGGCGACTTTGTTTGATCCCCGCTTCTTCGCGCAGTTTGTTCTTTAGTATTGTTATTTGTCGCTTCCTTCGTTGAGGAGTCTAGCGTCGTGTTTGACAGGGTTGAAGTCATGTCATCATTTTGGTTGTGCTGTTCGTTGCTTCCTGAATGTTTAGTGAGTCCCAATCCTTTTTTCTCTGAATGAATGGTGGGTGTGGTCTTTTCGGTATTGAGTGAACTATTTTCTGATGTCGTATCTTCTTGAGATTCACTGTCTTGTGACGACGCTTCTTGTATGTGTTGTCGCAATGATGAGTTGCTTTCTGGCTCAATAGCTTCGATGTCTTGTTCAGCCTCCTGCTGAACCGACGTGACGTTAGTTGCGTTGTCAGTTGGACTAATTTGATGCACTTGTAACTCAGATTTAGTGACTTTGATGGGGGAGATCAAAGACGGTTTTGGGGTGTCTGATTCGGTAAAAATGTAACTGACAAAGGGCGGTAAGTTCAGCAACATGTTGGTATCCACATATTGCCGCTCTGCTTGTCGAATGTTGCGCTTTGATTCCACCACTTCGGATAATGACGCGTCCGTTTCAATGTAACGGGTTTCGTCATCGACCAAAATGGTCCCTGACATTTTCGCAATCCATTCGGCGGTTTCTGGATCTTGAAGTTTATACACCAATTTGAACTTGGTGTTTTCAACGACAGCGCCAACGACGGCATCGCCATTTAAATCCGCAGGGCATTCGTGCAAATCGGAAACGGATTGGTGTGCCAGTAATAAATGCACGCCTTTATCCCTAGCTACCCCTAATCCTTCCATCGCCGGTTTGGAAATATGGTACTTCAATTCATCCAAGAAAATCGCAATGGGTTTTGGTGTTGTATTGACGCGATCTCGTGTTTCGGCAATTTGAAACAGTCGAATGAGTAACATTTTTTGCGCGATTAAGATCTTTGAGTTGCGCGTACTACCAATGATGTAACAACACCCGCCATTATCGAATATGGTGCGTAAGTCGAGACCTCCTTTAGCATTAATAGCTTCGACGAAAGACATTTCTTCCATCTTGCCAAAAAATCCTTTCACGGTATTTTCTAATCCCTGGACGTATTTTGAATTGAAAATTCCTCGCAGCGTTTTTCTTTCGTCATCGCTTGCTTCCAAAGGCGCTTTCCTCGCCGCCTTTCGGTCATCGATTCGATAGAAGTCAGCCATATCCCCTTTTTCAGCAAAGCTAAATCCTGCGACCAATAATTCTTCAATATGGTCTGGTGTTGCGCCTGCCAGTAAATCCAGTTGAGGTATCCCTTTACGAAGGTCGATTAAGTAAAACGGTTTGCCTGCATCTTCACAGGCCTTGCGCATTAAATGAGGCGCAAATTCGTCGTCTTTTGGATCGAGAACAAACACGCCTTCGTCTGCCTTGATCAACTGGTAAAGAATAAGTCCAGAGGCCACCCCTTTGCCTGCACCGGTGGTTCCAATGATATCCGCGTGCTGTTTTCTGAATTTATCTGTCGGGATGTATTGAGGGTTTCGCTGAGTGTCCAACCCTACAAATATCCCTTTTTTAAGATCAATGTATTGCAGCGGATCGTACTCTGTAGTTTCTGGTAATAACTCTTTTACGCTGCGAACATCGGTGCGAGTTTCGCGCTCGGCTTTGGTGCGTTTGGTGAAGCGTAACTTGAGTTGATTCAGCATTGGAGTGTAAGTACGGCGAAGGTAAATATGACTCACGATGCCAGCAATAAAAACGGGGATGAGTAACCATTGAGAAAGGGGATAATGTACCGCTTGTGGTGAAACGCCATATAGGGTTTTCGTAAGATCAATCAATGCAGGGATCGTCCAATTTGAGATCGTACCAAAGATAAAAAGCAGACACGCCAAAGCGATGAGAAGCCGACGCAACACGGTGTCTTGGTCGCTTCGTTCTGGTCTGTTGAAGTGCAAAATAGGCATGATCAATCCAGATAAAAAACTGAGAATGATCCCAAAGTAATAGGTAAAAACATAGAGCGTTGAAAGGATATTCAACGCCACGAGATAGAGCTGATATTCGATGCGATCGAGCATAGTACGTGTCCTGTTAAAATTACAATTTCGTCTACAGAATCCGTCCACTGTTTCCGTCCATATAAACCGTCAATAGGGTATGGACGGAAACAGTGGACGGAATGAAAGGACGAAAAGCCCTAACTCCCTTCCCTGAGACGTCCAGGAAGTTAGGTTGCCCTTAAGGGGCAATCATTAAAAAAGCCGTGCTTTTTCAATGGATTGAAATTATGATCCTTCGTCCTGAACGTCCTCATGATCACAATCCCAATCTAAGAGCAAAAGAAGCCGAAAACCGTAGCGCTACGCGCGACCAAGCCCCTCTGGAAGGGGAAATAGTCCCCATTTTGCCGCTGCGTAAACTTGCTTGCTCAAATGTGTCCTTTTCCACTAACCAGACGAGCTTGGTCTCGCCTACTCAACGGTTTTCGGGGGCAAGCCCCCAAAACAAAAATCGACCTCGTAGGGAGGTCTCACGGCGCTTGGGCTTGTGTTTTGTTTCGGCTCCCCCGTCTGAATACTTCGGTCGTTGGGCGACCTTGATTCAGATCCTTCACTGGACGTTTCGGATTATCACTTCGTTAGCAATTAAACCCCGCAAGGGGGCGCTTTCTGCGATTGAACGAAGTGATAACTACGCAACCTAAAGTGCGCTCTAAGCTGTCGCTTTCGCTTACTAAGGTTGAAAAAAACGAACGCTTTCAACGCCTCAATCGACGTCTCAAAATGGGGGCGTGAGAACGCCCAGAAGTCCCATTTTGTTCCGTCTCTTTCAGCGTTTCGGCTTGTCGTTTTTTACGCTTCCTCCCATCACGTTCTAGCAATTTAACAATCCTTGGGGATTGAAATTGCACGGTGATGGACGGGCGCGAAAGGGCGATTTTTCGTGCAGGAAAAATCGTTTTTGCGGGTTGAGTTTGGAGTGAGTTAGTGGAAAGTTTTTAGTGAGTGAGCGTCAGTGGTTTGAGATAGTCGGCGTCACTCTGTCTGCAAAAAATCGGCGAGTTCCAATCCTTCATCCAGCATCTTTTGCATTTCTTCGGGAACGTTTCCTTCGCCATTCCATGTTTTGTTGTCACCGTAACGGTAGGTTTTTGGTGCGTCTTTTGTGCTCGTAGATTTGCGTTTTTTGGCTTTTCTTTGAGGCTTCATTAAGCTAACAAGCTTGTCAAAGTCGAGCCCTTTATTGAGGATTTCCTCGCGCATTTCTTCGAGCGCTTTGCGCTCTTGTTGTTCGTGTTCAGCTTGCTTTTGGGCGTCATGTTCTTTCTCGGTTTTGATCTCGGTAACGATGTTTAAAATGCGATCGAGTTGTTCAATGTTCGCATGCTTGAACAGCGCCTTAGCACGTCTTGGTTGAGTCAGTTGTTTGATGATGTCTGTCATTGTCTTTGCTCAGGTTTGTGGGAAAAGATTCAGTAAATGTTGTGGAGAGATAAGTTCTATCGTGTCGTAATAGACGTCGATAGTTTTGTGATTCACTCCGGTGATGGAAACCGTATTTGTCGTTGGGCTACAAGACTCGAAATAGATTTGGCGGAACCTAAACTCGATATGATCGAGTTCATTCACTTTGGCAACTTGTGCCTTGCATTCAGCTTCAAAAAGATGATGAGGGTGTTTAGATAAAAACGTCATTACATTTACCTATGTGGTTATATGAATTTGTTACAGCATGATTTATCTCGTGAAGAAATCTTTACCGAGTTCAATGAGTTTCTTATCTCGGTATGTCGTTTTCGTTGAGTTAATCAAATTGACAAAATGAATAGGGTCAAACGTGATGGTTTCACGATAAAATTCGTGTCCATTGTCATCCGACAAAACAAGGTCAAGGGACTCTTCCAAATGCTCGTCAACGGTCTTACGATTATGTTTTTCGAAGCAAAAGCAAGGGTCTATATATTGGGATTTTGGGGCACGTTCCAGTTTGAAGTATTTACCTGCAAACTGAGCGTTAGGATAATGCGCTTGGATAGCTTCTCTTATGCTTTTGTTTGTGATGGACTGGTACATTAGCGATGTCGAACGCGAGAAGTAACCAAAAATCCACGGAATATTCATCACAGTAGCCCCCGCATATTTCCAGCCTTCGGCTTGTTTATATCGCGTTAGCATCTCTTTGGCCTTAGAGTGAGATATCTGAATGCCAGTGGATTTTGTTAGTAAATACAAAACACGATCAAAGTCTGTCTCTATAATTGCTAATACCTTTGACGGTATCGGACTTTTGGTTGAATGTTTACTACCTGGAGACAGCTTTTTTTTACCCGAATAAGGACAGTTTTCATACGCCTCTCTATCTAATATTCCTAAGTTATCCAGTTGTTTGAATAGATAATGACGACCATGAGGAGGACGATTGTCTTTAGGTTGAATATCTCCAGTTTCTTCATTAACCTCAGTGTCACTAGAATGGAGACCTATGATTGATATTGTATTGTCGCAAGCAGGACAGACCGCTAGGTGTGATTCATTTCGTTCGTCTAATGATTGATACCAAGGGGGTTGTTGTTTGGTATAGTGTTCAAAATTTTCTCTGCTAATGGCAATGCTATTCGCATCATTCACTTTTAGTTTGAATACGTCCATCTAGGTGTATCTCCACAGGATATTGTTTTATAACTTTTAACCACCATCCACTTTCTAATGGTGGGATGTGGTGAGTGTGTTCAGCGATTTTTAAACACTGTAATAAGGTGAGCATATCAATAAAGACAGGGGAGCCATTATAACTCAGTTCAAATTTTGGGCTGCTGTCATCCTTTGGGCTGCGTGACCACTCTTCAAAATCTTCTATTTCTTCAGATGTTAGGGAGCCTACAGGCGCTTGTTTCTTTAACGATTGCAGTATCTTTTCTTGTGACTCGGTAAGTTGATGGTTTGGCTTGATCATAAGTGTATGTCCTTTAAATGACGGATTCTATGGGGTTAATTTTAAGCGTTCGCCGTAGGCGTACAGCTTGCTTGAAAAACGGCTGAACAAAGCGGTTGCAAGTAGTAGGGATCATCGGGCTTTTGCCTTTATTTACGGCGTGCCAATTGAAAGAATTAACCCGAAAACCAATTGTGTCCATTTAAATTTTGAGCTTGATAATCTTGATTTACTGGAAATTCGAAGTCTTTCTTTATTTGATCATTTGAAACGAAAAAAGGCATCGTAAGCGCATAAAAACGTGTCAGGGTCTTTAGGGTTTTGTCTATATGGGCTATTAATAAATTCGTTTGAATAAGCAGTAAAAACGGGTTCAGCTCTAGGTGGTGTCGCAGTTTTTTTAGAACGATGATAAGTCTTATTGATGACACCCAAACACCATGCTCGGAAATGTTTGAGTCATAATCATAAGCGTATGGGGCTAATATAGAAGAAAACTTAGGATTCTGTAACAGTGCTTTTGTTTGGCTCTGTCGCAGTGCAAGTACTGATGTTTTTAGTGGTAAGCTCAATGGGCAGAAAGAGACCAAGTCATGATTTAAGTGAAATGAACACACGTAGAGATAGAGAGCGTCGATTGCCTTTCTTAATTGTAGAAGCCAATCGTCGCTTACTAATTTATTGTTAAGTCGTATTGGTGTTGAGTGATGCTGGCCGTCAATTAATATTCCCCCGTAATTTAATTGAGCTTCGAGTTTGCCCCGATCAAAGGATGACAAAGCATGATTGATGTCATTGATGAAGCTTCCACAAATTAGCCATAACTCCTCAGCGGTGTCTTGTTCATTTGCCCACCTGTATTGACACCCCATTGGGTGCAATACACCTGGTTGATTCAGTAATTCGTTCACTGTATCTGTGTGTTGTTGGATGGTTTTATTGGTCATTGGCCTCTCCGTATTGCTCGTCATGGTGTTGATAAGAATAAGTAAGGTGCTCGTTCTTTTCCTTCAAGGCTTTGAGCAGGTGATTAATTAGATACGTAACGTCCATGCTATCAAATACTCCTATTTGAATATGGCCAGTGCGTAAGTAATCTAAACAATGAGTCTTGTCTGGAATGTCCGCTTGTCCATCGGTAATGGTAATTTCAAGTTGGTCGTCCAGCTTTAAGACGTGGAAGCATCCACGCCCTATTCGGTAGGCATAGATGGTGACTTCATTTGGAGTGAACTGTGTCGCAACGATTTCTGTAAAAATGCTGAGTGACTTAGCATGTGCATCGCGAACGTTGGGTGTGAAAATTGGATCAAACATAGGGAAGACCTTTGTGTTGAGTTCAGTAAAAAACCGGCGGATAAGCCGTTATCTGATATTTTGGGGTTTTAAGTGCTCGCCGCAGGCGTACTCTTTTCGCCTCTACAAGAAGTTGATTCTTATAGCAGGCAAAAGCGAGCTGCTTTCGAATGATGGTTGGGCTTAGTGCAATCCGATACCGAAAAGTAAGCCAATAACAATCCCAAGCATAAATCCTATGGAAAGAATACGTGTGTTGTTGGTATGGAACTGTTTACGAGTAATGTGCATTACGAGCCTATGTGAGTGTTTGCTGCAATATGGTGATGATCCTGTTGGTCAAAAAGAAATTTGGGAGTGAGAGTGCCATTGACCACTTCCGCTATCTCTGTCACTTTTCGACCATAACTTTCGTGCCGGCTTGCGTGAACAAAGATATCAACGTTGCCAACGATTTGTTGGTAAGCCAAATCAAAACTGATATTGCCCTGGGAAGCGATAAGATACTGAAGCCTGGATAAGGCGTCGTCACAACCATTAGCGTGAACCGTAGTCATGCATCCACTGTGACCGGTATTAATCGCTTGTAAGAAAGCATCTGCCGCACGGCCATTTCGAATTTCCCCAACCCATATTCGGTCTGGGCGCATACGAAGCGAGGTTTCAATCAAGGTTTTCATCTCTACGTCACTGCTTGAGCGTTTTGGGGATTCCATTGAAATCAGAAAGGGCAGCCAATCAAGATAGAGCTCTTGAGTGTCTTCACACACAACGATGCGCTCTTTGAGTGGTATGTACCTGGCAAGCGCGCGAAGGAGCGTTGTTTTCCCACTGCCGGTATTCCCCGAAACAATGATGTTTTTTCCAGACTGAATCGCTTCAATCAAGTAGGTCAGCATGGGGGCGGATAGAGCACCAAACTCAACAAGTTGCTCCGCACTGATATGATTAGTGGGCGCGATTCGCAGCGTCATGCTAGCCCCTTGCGGTGTTACTGCAGGGAGGGTGGCACAGATTCGAGAGCAATCCGGTAGCCTGGCATCGAGGATGGGACTTTCTTCCGTTAAGGTTTGATTAAGGCACAGAGCCAACTGCGTTAATAACGCTTGAAAGCTCTTCTCACTGTCAAAGCGGCAGTCAGTTTTCTCGATGGCGCCATTGCGCTCGATGGCGATGGTATCGAATCGGTCAACGAAGATTTCGGTAACGTCAGGGGTTTGGTAAAGGTCGGCAATCGGTTGAAAGTGTTTTTCTACCCATTGCCATTCGTATTGTTTAGCGATAGGCACATCGCCAAAGAGGGTTTTTATTGTGTCAAACAAAGTGACTCCTTAATATTTAAGTACTGCTCTTAACGAAGCTTTTATCAAGGGGAAATATGAAGATTGAAAAAAGAAGAATACTTGATTGCGACTATGCCGTATTCGAGGTGCCAATTCGGGATAACATCGTATTTATGAAAGAAGCGTTATATTTGTCTGATAGTGATAAATATTTTGTTATTTGGGTTGACCGAGCGAGGTTCGAATCGGTTTGGTTTAAGTATGGTTGTTCGGTTGCTCCTGAGTTAGCGAGAGGCAATGAAGATACTTGGCGTAATGACTATAAAGTTTCATTATGCTGAAAAGGGGTTTAGCTTTGGAGTTGAAAATCCTGTGCCCCTGGCAAATATGACAACAAATAAAGACTATCCAAGTGTCGGTTTTATTAATGGCATCACTAGAACGATTTGGTTGTTGGCCAATGGTGCTCAATATTTTCCGGCGTTTGTTTTCGATAAGGAAGTCGCGAACAAGCTACATCGTTTTTTTGGTGTAAAAGGTTCGCGGGTACTTTCGAATAACGAACTATTTTTTCAATTGAATGAAAGAGGGTTTAGGACGTAGATAGGTTTGTTTCACGTTATCGTCAGGACTCTTCCCATACTTTAATGTGTAAAGGTGGGACAGATAGTCATCTAGTGTTGCGGCATTCATGGCTGAAAATTGTCCTTGCTCGGTGCTGAAGTATCCAGTGTGCTTTTCTATGGTCTCCAGAAGCTCTCGATATTCGTCCAGTTGTTTCTCAAGCCCTCTACCTATATCAAGCTTGTGTATGCTTATCGTCTTTGACTTACAGACGGCTTTGTCAGTGAAAGAAAAACATTGTTTAAGCCATATCATTATTTGTTCTCGCATCGATACTCCCCTTAGTTGATTGATAAAGTGGAATTACTGCACCGTTTCTGGCGTTGGCTGGGTGAGTTTCCTGTCTCCCGTAGGGTAGATGATAATTGGCTGGTTTTTCCTTAATGGTTCTTGTAAGAGCTTGATAAGAAGCTCTGGCCCTGTATCGTCCGGATAGGCGATGACGTAAGGTCTCTTCAATCCTTGTTTTACAAATTGGTCATGAATGAACTCGCGGTGTTCACCCATAGAGAAAGCCATTTGAGAAGTTTGAAGTGCTTTGATATCACCCCAGTTCGTGATGCTATTGCCGATGTTCTTAACCTTATCGACGTAAAGCGCAATCAAAATGTCATCCGGCAACACAATACCAAATCGCTTGAGAACAGCTTCAAATAGGTCAAAGACTTTTGGGTGAGGCGTTGGCTCATCAAGATTGGAGTAAATGGGGTCATCCTGGTCTTTGTCCTCGATGACGAGAAAGTAACCTTGCAATGGTCTGTCCCAACCGCAAAGAATGGAGTACTGATGGGTTTGAAAAGTACGTTGTGACATAAATCGTTTTCCTTAGTAATAATGAGTTTGGCCAAAAAGCTGACCATTACGGTACACCTCGGTGTAACGCAGTGTTTTGGTGCAGTGAGCAGGGGAGCGAGTACGGTTTTCTCTATCGATACGACAGCGAACCCCTTTAATGACCGTTGCTGGTACGGTCCTCCAAGCTACGCAGGTCTCTTGCCACTCTCCACCGCTTCGAATGGGTTTGGTTTGTGAGCAGACTTTATGGCTAGCGATTTGGGCCGCAATGCCATTTTGAGCGGTAAAATTATCAGCGCTTTGGGCTTTGGTGTTTGGAGAGTTTGTTAAGCATTCATGAAACCCTGGAAGGGGGGACTTAAAGCTTTTTATTCGGTCCCAAAAGGCGCTGTGTGCTTCGCTACAACCAGTGGTGAAGCCTGTAGGTAAACATAACCATATGCCGCACTCCGCGTCACTTGCTGCGCTGACGTTTGGGCTGTATATAGCGGATAGGGTGAGTAGCACTGAGCACCACTTGATGAGCATTATTCGCATTCATCTTCTCCTTAGTTCTTGTTGTTCCCAAGTCGTGTTAAGGCTTCTTTCCTGACCTTGCGCCAGTACTCGATGTAATCCGGTGAAGGCGGTGTCAGTGAAAGTTTGAAACTGATATTGTCAGGAATGACGGTTTTATCGATGTCGCTAAGCTGCATAGCTACTTGAACATCGTGTTCAAAGGTTCGCTGTATCATGGGTTATCCTCGATGGAGAGTGTTTAATTGTTGATAGGTTTTCAAAACGTCAACGACATAACGTTGAGTTTCTTTATAAGGTGGAATGCCATTATATTTTTTAACGGCGCCTTCACCTGCGTTATAAGCCGCGAGAGCCAGACGAATGTTGTCGTACTTGCGAAGCAAGCGGCCAAGATGGGCGGTTCCTACCTCAATATTTGAGGCAGGATGAAGTGGGTTGATGCCAGCCTTGATTGAGTGTACGTCCATCAGTTGCATCAAACCTTTGGCGCCTTTGTGGCTCACTGCGTTAGGGTTAAAGCCGCTTTCCTTCTTGATAACGGCGATAACGAGATTTTCAGGCACTCGGTATTGCCGGCTGAAAAGAGCAATGGCATCACAATACTTTGGGCAGCCTGATACTGGCCTTTGATAACTGGAGGTCCAGGCTTCTAAGTTTCGGGCTCCGGTATGGATACCCGCGAGACTCTCGGTGTTGAATAAGAGCAGCAGTATCCAGGGTGTAAAATACTGGCATAGTAACGGTGTCATGGTTACCTCTCTGTTTGTGCGTGAATTGGACTTTTAGTCGAGGGTTGATATGATAGAAGGACAAAGCATCAAGCTTTGGGGCTGTCAGTTATGGCAGCAACAAGCTTTGCCAACTGACGATATTCACCAGGAAGCAAAGCTTCACGAACGAAAGGAAAACGAACATGAGTGATGAGAAAAAAATCGAGTTCTCACAATCAGATGTACTCAATGCGCTTTTACATCAACGTAACCATGAGCAGCATTACGCGACTCAAGACAACGTCGATAATGTGAAAGACAATCTCGCTCGTTTCGAAAAACAAACCAACAAGCAGTTTGAAAGCGTTGAGCAAGAAATCAAAGACGTCAAACAGGAAATAAAAGACGTTAAACAAGAAATCAAAGACGTAAGCTCTAAGTTAGACAAGCTTTTATTTGCGCTTCTTGCCATGTTCTTTGCGGGGTTTGCTGCGCTTTACTTCAAATAATCTTCATTTGACGTTATTACCAAATTGCGGGCAGTCTTTACTGCCCGTTTTCTATGGGAGTCACCAGAAAACCTCGATGTTCATCACGCGCTAAATAGCGGTGAAGGCGGTGTTTAGGGACGGTCCAGCGACGAAGCTCTGACCCAACCAGCATTTCCAAGATCACGAGTGGGGCGGTCGGCTTTGCTTTCGTTTTAATCGGTCTGCGTCTAGCTTTTCGCTTTTGTTTGGTATGGATTGAGGTCATCTCATAACTCCCATTGTTTTCTCAATGCTTGCTCCTCCAGAATATCTTCAATCCGTCGCCTGGTTATCACTGAGCACGCAGGGGGAGCGCTGTCTTTTTTGAGGTGGATAATCTCTTTGTTATCAACATTATCCATTGGGATGTCCATATCTGGTAAAGCGGTTGTGTCAAACGGTGTGGTATGCATAATGAGCGCTCCTTGTTTGGTCAAGGTGAGTAAAGAGAAGTTGATGTCAGGACTCAATACCGTCCTACGCCCTAACGGGCTACCTGCTAAGCCTCGCTTCCCATTCAATGCTTTGGCATTGAACGTAAAGCGTGACTCTATGACATTGAGTCATGAATAGCGGCGGTGCTATTGATGTGCTGAGTGGTTTTCGGTATGGTGGGTTCGAATAGACAACCAGACTGACGAAGTCTGTTTTGGCGAGCAGGGCCCAACAACCCGCTCGCTTTTTTTATTGGCGTGTGAGCAACAGTTGATATCGTCGTTTGATGTCGCTGTCTTTGAAAACTGGACTCTTCTTCCAGTATTTGTATCGATAGAGTGTGAACGCTTGTAAAGGGGCGCGCCAATGTGATGACACTTTGCTTTCAACCGTCACGCCATACATTTCCAACATATCGGTATTTCGAAATTCCCCGTTCTTGGCCAAAAGTGGCGAGGTGAGGATTAAACGATGAACTCGATACGAAGGCATCGTGTTAATAAGCGCGATTAAGTCTCGATAGACGCCGCGATTAAATGGCGTCTCAATGTCGGTCAAATGGACGTTCAACTCTCGTTTGAATAGAGAAGGAATGAACGTCAGGTTTGGGTGCTCGGGTAATATGTAAGCAAAGCCGTATAAGTAGACCAGTCCCATCAGCGTAACGAGTAATGGCCAAGTAACGTTAGGGATGGCTAAAGTCCCTCCCCAAAGCAAAAGCAAACTATTTACCGCCGTGGTTTGTAACCGTCGGCGTAGAAAATAATGAGGTGAGAAAGCTTGTTTTTTAAACGTGATAGCGAGCATCAAACCAACCAGCACGGTCAAAAGCGCATAGGCAAAGAGAATGTCCATGAGAAGCCTCAGAGATAAAAGCGGTTTTGGGTTTGGCAACGAGTATTGTTTGGTCTTGGGGTATAAAAAAATAGGCGGTAATGCGCCTATTTTTCAATCAATCTAGTGTTGGTTTATCCTTGGTCCATTTTTATATGCTTGAGCTTTTCGTCGGTTTTATAGTTACTGAGTGCATAAACGGACCAAAGGCTCGCAGGTATCCAGCCAATCAACGTCAGTTGAAGTATTAAGCAGAGAATACCCGCAATGGGGCGTTTGATGGTGAAGAACTGGAGCCAAGGGATAAAGATGGCTAAAAAAAGTCTCATATTAATGGTTTCCTTGTTATGAGTTCGTTGTCATTCTGATGCTACGTGGTGACATCTTGTGTTTTTGGGCGTCCTCGTTTTGGAGAAGAGGTTATCGGTTTGTACTTTAAACAAAACTCATGACGATTTTCTGCCCATTTGATGTTGATGCTTTTGGTGGCGATGTCTGAAACGCGTTTCCAAGCTATCGCGGCTTTTTGATATTCTTGATTGCGCTCTAGTTCAGCCGCTTCTCGTGCGAGATCATAATAGCGGTTTTTCATTCCAGGTTGTTGATGAAAGTGCATATCTTATCCTTTCACCAGTCGGCGACGAAGTCCTAAACCTAGCAAAGCTAATCCAGACAGCAAGCCTAGAGAGCCGCCGCCACTTCCACCGCCTGAACTTTCGTTGCCACTATTACCACCGGAATTTGTTTGAGGGTTAATTGAGATGGTTTCCGAATCACTCAAATGCAATGTGCCACTGCCATTAGTTTCAACTTCATAAGTACACGTCTCATAAGCATGGATGGTGTTATTCCCAAGACAAGTACCACCAACAATAGCTACATTGCCGTCGGACCAAGCACTATCGGATGTTGGATTGATATGAAGTGATTGGACGGTAACCGTTTGGGTTCCATTACCATTAACTACGGTAGGATAATGCCAGCCATCAATAGTGTTACGAATGAAGTCTTCGACATAGTGTAAATTAACTGCAAAGGTGTAACGGGTGATTTCACCTGTAAGTGATTCATCAGCAATTATTGAGTTAGTCAATGCAGAGATTTCATTACTATCGTTTAAGTCAGGTCCGCCACTATCGCCATGTTCATTATAGCCATTGATAGCAGTTGTCTTTGTATACATGGGATAAGCTATGTTGTTGTAACTACCGTCCACTGTTAGTGTTGATTGCCCCAGTGAAGAACTGGAGCCAAATCCTAGAGCTCGCAGGGTATCTCCATCACCGATAGTATCTTGCGTTAAGTCTGCAAAGAAGTGGATGTTAGTAGTATTGTGATTCTTAGGTAACGTCCAAATGGACACGTCGTAGCCATCATGGTTTATGTACTCTGGGTGATCATTTCGTGAACTGGCTGCTTGTTGCGTACCATCAGAAAATTGAATTATTCCGTCGTCTTTGCAGTGTGCGGCGGTCAATACATACCGCCCAGCAATAATGGTCCCAGTACAGTTGGCTTCTACAAGGTCATCATAGTTGTCCCAGATTAAAGGGGTGCCATTAACTACGGCCAGAGCATTAGCTGATAGTAATGAGGTAAGTAGGGGAATGAGTACCTTTTGCATGCTGACGTTCCTTATCGGTTATTGTGTAAATATTATACAATAAAGTGCGTATTGAATCGAGGCTAACAGTTTGTTTTATCTATGATCGTTTGGTCTAAAAACGCCGTTCATATGATCGATTGGAATAGTAAAGGTAACACGATTACCTTTACTATTATTGGACGGCTTACTTTTTATAAGCTTTTATTTCATAGGTAAAATTATAATGTCGAGCACTTGTGTAGGCCGCACATATTCGAGTATCACCATCATGAGTGAGTTGCTGAGCTACTCCTCTTGTGTGTGATGCTTCGTGGTTGGTTTGATCTTCATACACGCCATTAATGTAGACGTCATGTGTCCGCACACTGGCGCCCGATGGCGGTCGAACGTTAGTGCAACTCGAACCTGATACACCATTGTAAATAATAGGGGTGTTCGATAAGCCAGATACAGGGTCTAGCGCCCTCACATCAATTCCCTCTTTAGGGATATTGACAGTTGAAGCGTTGTAGCTGTCGGTGATGGCTTGTTCACTTGCGTAGGCATCGGCTAAGGTCACTTTAGCTGTGACTGTTGTGGATGACAAAGCGCTAGCAAGTAGCGCGATGAGTAATGCAATATTGGGTTTCATGATGAAGCCTCCTTGTGTTATTTGCATTTGATGAGGGCAGTAATCACGCCCGTGTGGATGAATCGTCTATCTCCTGTAGTGTTATGGGTGACTAAAATATCTAACCCTAACTGCCATCGGTTGTTGGTAGTATCGTCGACTTGATAGGCTTTTTGAGAGCCAAGTAGGGTGTAGTCTGAGCTCACGTTGATTTCGGTAATGCTGGGATAGATGTCAGGGCTTTGGCCTGTGATGCAGGTAGGTTTGTTAACCCAGTCGCCGTGTTGTCCAACAAAAATTTGTACCAACTTATTGCTGACGGATATTTGTCCGCCTTGGCTGTCAGCAAGGGTGAACTCTTTCGCATTAGTAATGGCGAACTGCCCACCCACATCCCAGTCGCCTAACAGCGAAGAGTTATCCCCACTGCGTTTCACCAGACCATCAAATGCAAACGCCAAATCTGCGAGGTCAATGCGATACGTCATGATGTTGGCCGTTTCATCCCAAGTCATACCTGATATCGGACTTAAGAACTCGTGCATGGCGTTGTATTGCGTTTTAAATAGGTCATCACCTTCATCAGGCACACTGAACTCTAATTTTGCGTAATAGCTTCGAAATCCAGTTGGCGTGATGTAGGTCTCTACGCTGTACGTCATTTTCCCCCAAGGGGTGTGGTCAATGGGGGTACAACGTCCATTGTCGGCATCCGTGGTGGTGCAGGTTGGCACGTAGAGGTTTTCAAAGGCTTGTAGGTGATTTGGCCAAAGGCTGCGGTCATGAATGTTCATACCAGCGGTGTATTGGGCTTGATGCCAGGCGTGCATCATGGTGCGAATATCCAGTAGCCGGAGTGAGAATTTTTCAACGGGTCTTGAAAGTTGTACTTGTCGGTTAAAGTCAGCTACGCTCAATCCCAACATGGCAACAAAACCAATGACGATGAGCATGGACAGCAAACTGAAACCACGAGAGGCTTTTCTCATGATGAGGTTTCTCCTTTAAAATTGAGCAAAAAAAACAGGGGTTAGATGTGGCAATCGACGACTGAGGCGGTAGTGTTGACGGTTTGCGTATCTGGATGGAGATAGAGCAAAGGGACGTCCCACTGGTAATCGAGGCCGTTTTGCCTATCCGCACTGAGATAAGGGCCAATATCTTGCGCGTAGTCGGCATCATCAAAGGTGAACGTCACCGTAAAGTAACGAGCGAGTCCTCCTGCATAGTCATAGCGGTAGTGTCCAAACTCGTGAGTGGCGTTGCCAGTTTGAGCGCCTTGAAAAAAGCAGCGATGGCGCATCGCTTGTTCATAGAACTGCGAGTTAACATCACCTATCACCTGGGTGATGGTGTTATCTATCGTTTGTGCAATGTGAACATGATAGAGGTGGCGACCTAGACTCAAAGCGGCGAGAAGGCCCAGCATGGTAAAGCTGAGCCAATACGCCATAGACAGAGAGAGGGCCCCTCGCTGATTGGCGATGGTGGGCATGGACTATCTCCTGGTTTAATAGGTCATAGTGACACCGGTCGCTGACGTGGACAGCGTCGAGCAACCTGTGGACTCTTGACAGTTACCGCGCGTGCTCGGTGCCATAGTGTCGGCAATATCGATGATGCGATTGGTGTCATTAGGCAGGGTGCCCGTCACATCAAAGAGACCTGGGTTGCTGTTCGCTGTCACGCTCCAGTTGCCACCAAACGGGTTCGTGGCCACACCATTATTGCCTGGTCCACAAATCTTGCGGTCGAGGTCAGTGGTGGCGCAGACTTTACTGATATCCACCGTGGCGAAGTTCGAGCGCCCGCGCTGCCAATCGCGGGTGTACTTTTCAATGGAGGCCGCTTGTTGGCCATATTGAAATTTGTTCCAGGCGTAGGTGAGTTTTGGCGCTTGGGAAATCACAAAAATCAGCGCCAGTATTACCACACCGATAACAATCAGTGCGTCTAGAGAGATGGCGCCGCGCTGTTTGCGAGGCTGTGTGGGTTGTTTAGACATAACAAAGGGTTCCTTTTATCAAAAAGTCAGTCGTGCTCGATTGAGCGATTGGGTTATAAAAACGGGGGTTATAAAAATTGAGTAGCGATATCAAAAACCAAAGTGACAATGCCGAATATCAGTAGGCTGCCTAAGATGGCACCGAGTATTTTGATGGCGCGCATAGCGTTGGTACTCAGAGAGGTCAGTGAGCGAGTGAAGGCTGCCTCACACAGTGAGGCGCTTTTGAGTAACACCTCGCCCGTTTGTCCTGTCTCTCCCATTAATTTCAGTAGGTTTTCATCTTCGCGGCGCAGCAAGCCGCTGCTTAATACGTCTCCTATATTGGTTTTGCCCTGACTGATGCGCGTGAGCATGATGTCAAGATGGGCTTTGAGATACGGGGTGGCGTTTTTATGGCTGTGATTCAGGGCTTTTTTTACACCCATCCCTGCACTGATTTGGTTTCCGAGTGCGGTCATGAGATTGACCGATTGCAGTAAGCGGTAATGCCAAAAAAGGGGCAGGTGCTCAATGAGGTGCTGTCGCCGTCCAGACCAACGTGGCAGTGCCAGGGTGATGCCAATACCCAGCGCAATAAGCAAAGGTATCAAAATAGGAAGCGTCTGCTTTGCCAGCAGGCCCAATTGATACGCAAACGTAGCCACACTTCCCCACCGGCGCATTGGCATTTGCTCGGCTAAGGCGGGAAACACAAACGTGCTGCACAAGGCGGCAACACTGAGTAGCATCACACTGATAGCGATGGGAAGGGCCATCGCTTTTATCAGGGTAGACGCCCCTAAGTTTTGAGTGCTGAGTACGCGCTTTGCGTCTTCAAGCCCTTGCTGTGGGTGACCCGTGGATTCACCGGCGAGCAGGCTTTGAAACGCGAGTTCTGAGAGAAAGGGCTTTAAGCTGTGCGCGAGGCTCAGTCCTTTCCCCATCTCGTTTAAGGCGTACTTCGCCACCGTTTGCTCGGACTTGCCACCAAACTTTTGCAATTGCAGTAAGATGTCTTTTTGTCCAAGGCCGGCGCTATGAAGGCCAATAAGCTGGTCAAACAGCATCAGCTGGGCTTTGAGTGGCAGTGGTGTCATCAAATTGCTCCTCTTGTTCGCTTAAAATGTGGTCATACCATGTACTGACATCCGGTTGATTGAGTCCGTCAATGCGACTGGCGGCGGTGAGAATATCCATATCTCCACGATAGATTTTTAATTTGGCGTGGTCGGTGATGGGCTTAAAGCCTTTTGCCGCTAACGCCTTTCGCCAGCCTAAGTAATCTTCTTTTAAGATGAACTCTCGGTCTTCGTCATCGAGGAGTAAGATTTCTGCCACGGCTGTCCGGCCTCGCTCGCCTTCTACGCAGTGCTCACACCGATTAGGATTGCGATAGCGCACCGTAGACACATCGTGACCCGCTTCTTCTTCCTCTAAGCGCCACTGCGTTAACCGAGCTAACTCATCGGGTGCGTTGCCCTTTGCAAGGCGCTGTTCCCAGGTCAGCTTGCAATGAGGGCACAGGACACGAACTAAGGTTTGGTAAATCCACACCTTCATTAAGTTGGGTGCGGCGATAACCGCCAGTGGGACGTGCATTTGCTGATTGAGCGTATGGGCGATACCAATGGCGCTGGAGGTGTGAATGGTGGTAAAGAACAGCTGACCGGTTTCGGCTTTTCGACAGCCACTCATGGCGCCTTTGTGCTCCCTGAATTCGCCGTGCATCTCGATATCAATGTCCATGCGAAGCAGCGCTTTGGCGTAGGTGAAAAAACCGTCTTCGTCTTTTTCACGATTGATGACCAAGGTTTGAGGCACGCCCAAATCAAACTCAATCGGGTCTTCAAGGGAGTGCATGGCCCGCCCAGTGCCTTTCATGGCTTCAAAACACGAGGCGAGTAGCGTGGATTTACCACTTCCGACTTGACCGGCAATAATGCAAGCGCCAGAAGGACTGTGTAAAAAGGCTTTCAGGGCTTCAATTTGCCCGTGGGTTAATCCCAGCTCATCCAGTGAAGGAATGGTTTCTTCTTTGTTGAGCCAGCGCAGAACACATTTTCCACCGTCATCTTTACAAGGTGCATAAGCCGCTCGCCAACGTGTTTCTCGCTTTTTGGTCTCTCGGGCCTGGCTATCTTGAACCATCAGGTCAAGCAGGACTCGACCATTATTGATGTTCTGTTGGTAGAAATCGCCATCGGTATCGGTGGCGAGGTCGTTAAACAGATAACCAAAGAGCTGCATCCCGTAGTCTTTATCTGGAATGCGGGCTTGCAGTTCAATCAGGCGTCCGTCCACACGGGCTAACAGTCTGGTTTCACTTCGGTACACTTCAATGTGAATGTCAGAGGCATTCAGTGTGACGGCTTTTTGAAACAGTTGCTTAATGAACTTGGCCACATCTGAGCTGCTTTGGATGTTTTGAGGGTCCTCCTCGATGCGCGTGGCATCAATGAGTCCTCGAACCACGCTTTTTTCAGCGAATGAAACGCTGCTCACGTGACCGTTTAAAAGCTCTGAGTGGTCCTGGCAATAGGTGTCCAGTAGCGCAATCGCTGGACTGTCAAAATCACACGTCAGAATGTCGCCAGGCTCTATCAATACGCTGTCTTGATGTTGGTAGTAAATGGATTTGAGAGTTTCATCCAAGAGGACATCATGAGTTTGCATCGTCGACTTCCTTTTCTGGCAGTAATGGTTTTTTTAGGTATCGAGTGGTGCGTTTTCCTGCTTCCTCCAGTACCACACTGTTGCGATGGATGGCCTTAACGGTGACATCCATAATTCGAGTGCCAACGGTGGCTGGAATGAATTCATCGTCAAGCGCGAGCCATGCGGTGCTGCGTTTCCCTGTTTGGGTGATGCTGCGAACTTCAAGTCTCGTGGCGATGGTTGGGTTATCGCTCACGTGCTCGGCTTGTGTTTGGACCACGGCTTGAGGCGTCTTGAGCGCTTTTAGAGTCTGTGCTTCGCTAAGTTGCTGACGTTCAGCACTTTGTTTGCGTGCTTTGAGCCGTAGCAGGGCTTCTTCTTCCATCAGTGTCAGGGCCTCAGAAGCGTTGTCGGAAAGAGGCAGAATCAGTTTGGATGGCGCTGGCGCCGCTGGTACTGGCGCATACGT
Source organism: Vibrio qingdaonensis (assembly GCF_026191675.1). Classification (GTDB taxonomy): domain Bacteria; phylum Pseudomonadota; class Gammaproteobacteria; order Enterobacterales; family Vibrionaceae; genus Vibrio; species Vibrio qingdaonensis. The sequence goes on from NZ_JAKRRY010000045.1 coordinate 26,123, forward strand.
GGTGGTCACGGGCGCTGCCTCAAGGGTAGATGATGTGTCTTGGGGCTCATCTAGAGGTTGGACCGATGGTCTTAGATTCACTGGGGTATCAGACGCTGCGGTGAATGACGGCGGCGTTTGAGTCTTGTTATTGAGCATATCCCAAGCAATGGTTGTGCCCGTGGCAAGGAGCAGCAAAGCAAACAGGGCCAGTAAGCTTTTTTGTTTAGTGGTTAAGGGGGCCTTTGTCTTCATGGTCAAGGGTTCCTTGTAAAGTTAACGTGAGCGAAGCGGGCTGCGTTTCGCCAGAGTGTGTCTTTGTGGTGAGCGAGAGCAGTGCGCTGCTATCCATCTCAAAGTGAGTCAGTGACAGGGCAGGGCTGTCTGTCAGCTCGATTAAGACAGGGAGTGTTTCGAAGAAACGGTCGGTGTCGAGTTCCCACTCGGTGACCGTCAGTGGCGCGGCCTTCTGCTGACGTTCTTTAATGGTGTACCCCATGCGTTCAAGTGTGTGCCTCAGTGGGGCTTGAAACCCACTGATGTCATAAATGCGCTCGGTGTTGTGCGTCTTAATAGGAATGACGAGGCGAATGGTGTCATCGCTAAGGTGAGCGTACTGGGCGAAGTTTGAATGGCGCTCTGCGAACGCTTCCCACAACCGGTGTTGCAGGGTGGACGCTTTGATGAGCGTGACATTCCATGTCGCATTGACGGGAGACAGAGTAATACTGTCAGGCGTTAATCCGTCGGGTAGAAACGGTAAGTAGGCCAATACACCAGAAAGGGTACGCAGTGCATCACTGGGTTTTACTTCCGTTTGGTACGCCTGCATTCGCAGCTCATAAGCACTGGGTGGTACGGGCGGTGGCGGTGGTGACGTTGCGGTTGAAAAATGCCATAAGGCCAGGCTTCCTAATATCAACAGCGCACCGCTGGCCGCAAGTGTCATGGAGATGGATGTAGCTTTGCCGAGCTCGCACGCTTTTTCGTCGATGTCTGGCTGGCTAATCACAATGGGTTCGTGAACCGCTTCAAGGCGTGAGGACAACGCTGGCAAACTTGATGTCAACACCGGTGTCCCTTGGTGCCAGTCAAACGCCAAGGCATTATCCACTTCACTCCATGACCCTAGCCACTCTTTGACGACGGTAAGGGCGCTGCCAGGGTGTAGCTTAACGGCGTACCATTGCTCTTCCCCTAAGTGTTCGAGGTAAAGAAAAGGCGCTATAGAGTCAGCAAGGCCCAAATGATGAAGCTCGGACAGAATATCCTCTTTTATCCCTTCTCCGACGCAGAGCGCATTAGGCTCATGGCTGTGATAAAAATGATATCCATCGGTATGTTTTACCGAGCGATGAAAAGGGGCGCGATGGCGTTTTTTGAGACGCAAGAGTTCAGCCCGAGTACGTGCCACGCTTAAGTGTGGGAGTACCCAAGGCTTATCTGGGTTTCTCATAGGAAAAATCCTTGGTTTATTGTCGGTTATTGATGGGGCGATTGATTGAGTATCGCCTCATGAATTCGAAGTAAATCCAGATGAATGGTGTCAAGCTTCTCATCGGTCTTTGAAGGCGCTTGAGTGGAGGTGCATCCTGCTAACGCAAGGGTTAACAACACGGAATAAAAGACAATTTTCATTTTATCTCCTTATTGCGTTTTACGAGGGGTAAGCAGAACGAGGGTTTCGGTCGTGTCAGATTTAGAACCGGTGCCACCAAAGAGCGAGGTCCAGAAGTTTTTGGTTTGCTCCGCCGTGGTGGACGTTTGCTTGACCGAAGCAATCACCATGGTCTGGCCGTATCTCAATTTGTTGGCAAAGGTGATTTCACTTTTTTCCACGGTAAGGAATTTTAAATTGAGGTTTTCAACCGATTCCGTTTCTTCACGAACAATTTTCCGAAGCTGCCCTGAAATGCGAAGCCAAACGTGGTCTTGTTGCACGTTGGCATTAATCATCATATCCACGCCTTCCATCTCTTTTTCGCGAGTCACGCTGGCACTCACGACGCCTTCACTGGACTCACTGGAGACATCATAGAGATAGGGCACTTCGCGCTCTTGTACGACACGAGCCGGTTGATTGGAGAGCATGAGTGCCGTAATAGGCGTTTGGGTTGCGACACTGCCTTGTTTTTCCAGCACCTTAATGAAGGTTTCCGTCCCATTCCATGCCCCGCTGCCGGTAAAGGCCAATCCATATCCGGTACCTTCTGATATCGTATTGGTGCCAGGGACAAAAAATTGAAGGGCACCGTTTGAGGTCTCTTTGACAATGTTCCAGTCAATGCCGCGCTCAGTGCCAAGGTTAGAGCGAAACTCAATAACGCGAATATCGAGACTGACCTGTTTTTCTAACATGGATTGGTATTGGTTTATTAAGCGTCTGACCGAGGCCATTTGGTCCGGTGTCGCTTTGACGGTGATGCTGGACAGCGCTTTGGAAGTGGACACCAAATGTTTGGCGACCTCCTCACCGCCGAGTAGGTTTTGCACCGCTAGCGCAATCTCATTGACGATTTCTACGCCGTCATACTCAATGTTAAGATATTGGCCTTCAACGCGAGAGCTGTCTTCGCCGGATGTGTTGCCTTGAGAGCCAAGTTGTCCGGTGACTTTGCCAGACGGTAAGTTCAGCGTGAAGGTTTCGGTTAAGTATCGAGTGATTTCAAGACGTTCAGGCGTGGCTTGAATACCGTATCCGGTTTCTCTGGAGAGCAGGTTTAACACCGCTTGGCGAGAGGCTGAAAAGTTGAGCGTGACTTTCTTGTTGGGGCTGACCTCTTCCGATAACCAGATAGGGACCCCCGTTCCTGCCATCATATCTTCTAAGACCACAGAAAGGGGCATATCAGAGACATTAACGGTGATGGTTTCATCAAGGTATCGCTGCTCTAATTTCTCCTCTATCGGCACGATGGCGATTGGCGGTTTGGTAATGTGTGAGACTTTTGATACGTCTGGCACCGTCGAGAGTTGGGTGATTTCTTGATGAATGGCGTCATTGGCCTTAAGGTTGGCGTGATAATCCTCAGAGGCACAGCCTGCAAGCAGCACGCTAAGGAGCAACCCTGGATACAGGGCGGCTTTTTTGAAAAAAGTCATTGGGAATTTCCTTGTGTGGCTTAATCTTCGACGATGAATACTTGCCCTGTGGAGGCTAAGATTTGCGCTTTGACAGGGTAAGCATCAAGGATGGCGGTGAGCGCCCCGTCGATGTCATTTTCAGTGGTTAATAAGTAGTAGTCTGCGCCAAATTGGTAGTCTCGCTTGGCGAGGTAGCTTCGAGCGCTATCATCACCCTCTACCCAGCGATAGCCGTAATGCAGCACGACATCTCGAAGCACTTGCTTGAGAGAGCCCCCTTTGACGTGGGTAATGAGCGGTAAATCTTCAAAGTCATAAATGCCGGCGACCTTGGCTTTATGGTTAACCGTCAGACGTATCGGTGTGTCTAATTCGCCAGAGAGTAAGGTGATGGCCGTTTTTAAAGTGCCTTGGCGGTTAAATACGTGGGGGGCGGTTTGGGCCAGAGCGAGCTCAGCTTTGCTTGAGAGGTTCCATGCGATGTTGTCGTAGCCTTCGGATTTGAGCCAGCGCCTTAAGCCGTCGCGATAGGTTTCACCATTGCGCACGATATAACGTTTACCAGTGGGGGCTGTTGCCTTTTGAGGGGCTTTTGGGGTGACGGCGAGGGTGGCGCCCTCGGTTTGTCGTATTTGCGTCTCTTTAAACGGGGATAAGTCTCGCTCAATGACATTGCGTCTGGTGAGTTCAAAGTATTCGCCTTGCCCTTCATAGGACGGCGTCGCGCAGCCGATAACCACAAGGGGGACACACAATAACAACGTCGAGCGGAATGCAAGTTTCATTAGCTGCCTCTCTGTACAGTAATAAGACGGTGGGTTTTATCGACAACGATGGTGTTATCGAGTCCAATTAAAATTTGAATCGCATCCAGCACAGGCATGGTGCGATGCAGCTTTGCTGCCGCAGGGATGGGCTGGGCTAGGACTTCCACCGCACTAGGAGGGGCCGGGAAGTCGGTGATGAGCGTATAGCCCAGAGGCTCGGTTATCCAAATGATGGCGTCTTTCACCGAAGTGGCCTCCACCGGCCAGACAGTTCGAACGCTGACAGAGAGCGTATCCACCGGCTCTAGTCGCGGTGCGGCAAGGCTTGAGGTGGACAATGAACTCAATACTAAAAGCGTACTGAGCAGGAGAGGTTTGATGGTCATTAAAGATACTCCTCGTAGAGATAGCGCCAGGGCGTGAGATAAATATCGTCTTCCACCATGACATTGATGCTTTGGCCAGCACGAATGGTGACCGTGGGTTTGAGAGCCAAATATTTTTGAGCAATGGGAGCGGCTTGATTTCTTAGACTGGAAGATATCGCGCTAGTGTAACTTTGGTCGGTTTCACCGGTGCCTTCCCAACTGGTACTAGAGGCCAGAAGCGCGTAGGCGGCGACCCCAAAGAACTGGGCCAGATAATGCCGATCGACTTGGTCTCCCACGGCGCCAATCCCTTCACGGTCAAGCCCGGATGATTTGGATAAATCGACGCGGTTGCCGTTAGGAAGAACCACCCAAGGCACGGTCAATCCCATTCGGCGGTTGATGACTTCATTGACATTGCTGATGGTGACGGACTTCAAAATCACTTCTGAGCCTTTTGGTATCAGGACGTATTCCAAATCCACATCAAAAATGTCTTGAGAGACCACTGCTTTAAACGTACCTGGATGGTCACTGTTGGTTTTCATCATGGTGACGGCTGGGATAATGGTGCCGACGGGGATTTTTAATTTGCCTTCAATGCTGGCGTTATAGGCATTCTCCTCAGTAAAACCCGCAATGTTGGTTGGCGGTGTGTCAAAGCGCTTTGAGAGAGAGTTTAGCTCAGCCGTTTTTTGGGTGAGCGCTTCGGGGGTATAGTCGCCTCGTAATATCTGCGCTTTGAGCGCTTCGGCTTCTTGAATGCGCTTAGCAATCATCTCTCGCTGCTCATCACTGGAGCGCACTTCATCACCGACCTGGCGGGTGTGAAATGAAGGAGACGTTTGAGACGCTTTGATGTTGTGGGACTGTATTGGTTCACCGCCTACCCAGCGCGTTTTCAGTGCGCTTAACGCTCGGCTGAGCTCTTCGACCTCATGCTGCTGTTTTGCCTGCTCAAAAGGGTCAAGGACCACAGGAAATGCCTGGCTAGATACCGGCGTGTGCTCCGGCTCGATATTGGCTAAGACTTCATCCGTATCTTTGGCTTGCTCACGCGGCGTCGTGATATCGTTGACGGCCTGTGTAAAGTCTTGTGGCGATGAGCGCTTTTGCTGGGACACGGTGGTGTCATTGACTTTTGCCACGGGCGAGGGTGGGTTTTGGGTCAGCATGAGCACCAGAAAGAGCAAGGCAATGACCCCGAATGCGGCGCCAAGCGTTAATCCTAATTTCTTTCGGTCTGTTGGGCGGACTTCACTCATAGGTTCCCCCGTGTTTGATTGTCGCTTCTTGTGACGCTGAGCGTGACATCGTCAATACGTAGAGTGAAACTGGGGTAAATGCCGGTGACGCGGTACATGGCGTAGGCATCTTCGTACTTCACTGGGGCCACCGCGTTTTTACCGCCAATCTGGGTTTCCACACTCAAGATACCGCGATTGGGGTTAGCCAGACGTATGTAGGTAAATTGACCATCGTCATACACATCGGAAATGGTGTTTTGACCAACAAAAGCTTTGCCTTCATCCCACTGATAGCGGGTATAAATGCGATAACGATACTTTTTCAGTGCCTCGACCACAGCCTGTTTGCGACTTTGCTCTGTTTTGGCCGTTTGTTCACTCAATGCCGTTTGCAGCTGCGCTATGCGAGCGGATTGTCCGCCTTCTGACAGTCTTTTCGTGGAAATAAACTGACCCAACGCTTGCTTTTGCGATTCAGAGTAATAGTGGTTTTCTCCTGAAACCACGACGCAAGGGCTGGCTTTGTTTATTGGGACGCGCCGCGCCACAATGTCATAGATGCGGCCATCGTCGGTATACGCATAAACGGCCGCTCTCTCGCCTTCATCAAGCTTTGAGTTGGGCTTGATCAAAATGCTGTTCGTACCAGGCATGGCATCGACATCCCAGAGCAAGCCATTGGAGGTGGTGGGCGTAGTGAGCAAATTGCCAGGTAAAGAGACGCGGGTGCCAACGCTGAGCGCAGACGACACCTCAATGACATGGTTAGGGCGATATTTGACGGGGGTGCAGGTGGCCGCATGGCTTGCGCCCGCGGCAAGCAGGCAGCACAGTGCCCCCCATTGTGTATAGGATAAGCGCATAAAGTTTCCTTGTAGGGTCAGTTGAGCGCGGGGTTATTGGCGCTCTACATTGAGTTGGGCGTCGGTAATTTGGATACCGATGGGGTTGAGTCTGAGAAAGCTCATGCTTTGTTCAGAAAGGGACGCTTTGTCCATCAATTGCCACTGAAGGCTGAGGACGAGCGATTCCGTGGTTTGGCTTCCTGCGCGTTCGCGCGAGAAATACACATTACTGCGTATTTGAGTGTGTGTTTGTCCTGATAAATCCGTGGCCGTGACTTGATCGTAGTGCTCAATATTACGAACATGGATAGTGATGTTATCTCGACTCTTGGCAAGCTTTGCGGCTTTTTCAATGGCATTAAACCCGTTTGGTGACACAAAATGGGTCGCCATAGCCGGCGCCATGAGCACTTTGGCTTCTGCCCAGTCATCAGCAATGGTGGCCGGTGTGACTCCATAACGACTGATAGCAAAGCGGGTGAGCAGCGCATCAATGGTGGTTTTGAAGTAGAGCTGAGAATCGTCAGGTTGATAATCCACCACAGACCAAGCGCCATTCGGCGCTAGCTTCACGTAAATCAGCTCTTTATTATTTTGCGCTTTTTGAAAGGCAAAAAAGCAAAACGCCAACGCCAGGCAGACCGAAAGTGCTAATACGACACACAAGATATAGAGTCGGTTACGTTCACTGCGTAATAGAGCGTGAGGGTTGACGATGTTTTCTTCTTCCACCGGTTCAGTGGCGGTTGGCGTTAAAGGGGAAGGGGTCATTGCTAGTCTCCTTTATACTGGGCTTCCCATCAATTTGGTGGCAATTTTGGCGGCCATTTTCCCCGCGCCTCGATTCAGAGCTTTACTTGGGGAAGCGACGCCCCCAACCAATTCTTTAGTGATACCAAGGACGCTGAGAATTAAAATCATGCACAGCACTATCATGATGAGCATGTCAGTGGCACCAATATGGGTCACATCATCAGTAAAGGCGGCGCTCAGTGTTGGATTGTCTTGCCGACATCCTGAGAAATCCAAACCAGAGCCACAGTCTAATAGCTTAGAGGCGGTCAGTTGGGCTTTAAAAGCAATGGCGGCGATAACGCCAGAAGCGCGAAGTAAAATCAGCAACATCAACGCCCCTAAAGTGAAACGAAACCAACCATCAAAAAAGGGACGAGTAGCAGGGTGGGCGAGCAAAGGCACAAATAACGGACCAATCATTTTTGCCAATGCGACGAGCAAGACTCCCCACGCCCCGACCAACCACATTAAAAGCTGCAAAATCGCGGTCGATAACTCCCACAATATGGCAATGACGGCGGTGCCCATGGTCATTTGGAAAATGGACAGATCTTCGATGTAAATTTGATTGATGGCATGAAAAAAATACTTTGATAGGAAAAAACCGTCTCGATTGCCGGTGCCGACATCAAGCATGATAAGGCCCACTTCATCAAAAAAGGCGTGTGAAATTGAAAACACGGTATCGTAATTGGCCCAAAGTAAGAGTGTCGCCATGACCATCAAGCACGATTGCACGATGGAGGGGGCGTCCAGTCCGGTTAGCATGAACTTGGCCACTTCGGTAAAGAACACGATAACCACAAGGGTGACTAACAAGGCGCGAATGAAAAACGCCCAGTCAGGGTGCGCCGATAATTGGTCAATAAAAGCACTGACGGTCGCAAAAAACTCGTTGAGAAAAAGACTGTTATTCATCGGTACACTCGCTCATCAATGGAGATGCCTTGCGCTTTCACCGCGTCTATTTTCTTCAATTGAGCGACTTTAGCCGAGAGCACGGCGTGTGCGGATTGCTGCTCAAACTGGTTGCTGTAACTCATAGAGGACAGCTGCATCTCGTTGAGGTTGGCAATTTGTTCCATGAGGATTTGATTTTGCTCCACAATAAGCTGCAATGTCGCCAGTTCGCTTTGGGAGCCTAAACCCAGCCTTTGTTCATCAAGGTGGGCGATATCTGCGCGAATTTGAGCGTTAGAGCGGCGATAGTAATCCCGTTCACTGGCACTGGTGTGGCTGTCACTGGCTAAACGATACGCTTGATTAAGGTGGCTGGGCGTTGCCCCAATCGCGCGCTCAGACAGTGAATTTACTTGATGTTTATCTGGCACACTGGCGTAGCGCTGAGTGCTGGCGACAGGCTGATTGGGCGTGTCTTCTTTAAGGTGATCCTCGTAAAGCTGATTAATATCTCGATGAAGCCCTGGATAGTCACGGCGCTCTAATTTACGCTCAAGGGCGCTCACCTGATTGAGAAGTACTTGATACTCTCTCATGGTTTGCGTGTATTGATCGAGGAGCGTCGTGAGCTGATTGATGTTGAGTCCGGTTTGCGCCAGCATTTGCTCATAATCTTTGAGTATCTGCGTGTATTGCACAACGGATTGAAGTAAGTTGGCCACGTCTACCACGGGGAAACCAGAGGCTTTGACGGGTAGAGGCTGTGTGGCCAGATGAATACTGAGTGTCAGTAGGGTCAAGGAAAGGCGGTGCGACGTTCGCATAACGGCTCCTTTTTCGGGGGTTAAGGTTAAAGGTCAAGCGTGTCAATGATGCTATCAATGGCTTTATCGATATCAGGCTCAGTGGCAAAGACGCGATTGGCGATAGCCGCTTCATGGGCGGTGGACGTCGCAATGACGTATTGCTCTTTTTCCACAAAGAGGTTGATAACGGTCTTAATGCCAAGTTCAGGTTGAAGGATATAGGCTTGTTGGTTTCGTTTTAGCCCTAAAATGACCTCACAGTCTTCATCGGTCAGAAAAGGAAACGCGGATTGATAGGCGTCTTTATCCATTTCTCCATCGGCCATAAAGAGGAACGTGGTGCAAGCGCTTCTAAGGACATCCCATTCTTCCAAATCGTGATAGTGTTTGGGGGATTGCGTCCAAAAGCCCATGCCGCCTCCGTGTTTGAACCAGGTTCTGGCTTTGGCAATTAAAAACTCAGCGGCACCTGGCTGGGCTAAGATGTATTGGCACTCATCGACATCCAGGAACTTGGCTTTTTCTCGATAGTCTGGATGTTCAAACAGTCTGACGGTGCGAAAGAACACTTCCGTATTGACCAGCGCGCTGAGGGTTTTATCGTCTTTGACACCTTGAATGTTGTAGACCGAGAACGGTTTATCTAAGGCGCCAATAGCGTCCACATCGTTATCAAACAGATTGCCGTATTTACCGCCTCGCTTAAACTGCGCGAGTTTTTTGTTCAAGCCAGGGCCGCATTGTCCCAATAACGCCGACAAGGTGTTAAGAGGTGGCGCTGCGCTCATGGTGAGGCGAATCGCATGGCTGAGCTCGTCTTGTTCACTGGCAGTGAGCACTCGAAGCTCTGGGGATTCGTTTTTTTCAAGCATGAGTAATATCAGGTGCGTGATGTGTCTGGAAAAGTGGTCATCATCACCGCCGGTGCACAGCTCAAACGGGTTAAAGCCTTGAGTGGTCTGCGCATTATCTAAGCGGAAAATGGCCCCGTCGTCTCCAAAAAATCGCGCGGCGGGCTCGGAGCCTGCATCGACATCGAGCGCACAATATTGCCCACCGAGCTTAAAGAAGTGACTGGCGATACACAGCTTTAAGAAGGTTTTCCCGCTTCGGGTTGGACCCACACAAGCGATAAGGCACTTTTCACCGACAAAAGGCGTGAAGTGGAAGGGGACGCCATCGTCGGTTTCAAATACGTAAATCGCTTCTTCTTGTTTCAGACCATGCATCCAAGTTGGAACGCCGGAGCTGGAACGGAAAAAGAGTGATAAGGCCGCCGCTTGCGTGGTGCTTAAGACGCTTTGCCGGTAAGGCAGAGAGCGTGCGCCAAGGAAGAGCGATTCGTAAGCCCGCAGAAGTCCGACATTTTCCCACAGCAATTGGAAGTCTGAGTTTTCCATGACATTACTCAGACGTTTGACACTCGCCTTTAATGCCTCTGGAGAAGACTCAAACACCACGAGCATACTGCTGTAATGTCCGTAATGGTCATCATCGTTTGAGATGGCTTCTAAGGCTTTCAAAGCCCTGTTTAACGCCGGATTGGCTTCGAGTTTTTTGCGCACATCCAAAGCCCCTGACTGACCGGTGACCAAATCCATGAAGGAGAGTTGTGAGCGGTAAAGCGCTCCCTCTTTATCGGCAATCATTTGACGCTTTTGTGCGCGGCTAAGCGGACTGAATCTGGAAAGCAGCAGGTAATTGCCTTTTTCCATCACGGGGTTGAGTCCAGACACAAAGGCAGCTTCTGGCAGGGCATCATGGCCGCACCCTGTGATTGACGCGATGCGTGCGTAGACCACTTTTTCGCCTTCAATCTTTAAGGTGTGAATACCTTGATGCAAGATGGGGGTGACAGTCACATTCGCGAGTAAATGGTCCCAATGCCTATTTGGGGCCGTAGCGTTAGCGCGCGATAATCTTTCTGGATTGAGTTCGATTAACATGCGCTGCAACGCATAAACGTTGCCGGTAGAGAGCCGGTGGTTTTGAAGGCTTTTAAAGCCCAGTCCGATATCGAGACCGGCTAACGTATCATCAAGGGTTTCAAGCTGCGCCAACAGCGCGTTTTCTTCAAGTAGCGTACAACCACGGTAAGAAAGAGCTTGGAGCAGCTGCGCGCGTTTGTCGCTGTCCACAATGGCGCTTAAACACAGGGTGAAAAAACCACGTCCCCAATCATTAAAGCGCACGTGAGGAGGAATGGAGACCGCCCAATAGAGCTCGCTTTGGTTAAGGTGACGCTCCTGATTTAAAAATTGTGCGCGGCGTGTTGAGAGTAGTGCGGCTCTAGGGTGCGCTCTGGGTTTAAAGTGTAATGGTGGCGAATCAAAATGGAGGTAATATTGACTGAGTGTGACTTCAAAAGGGAGCCGTTGAAGAATATGGCGAAGCAATAAGGTAATGACGGTTTTTTGCTTGGCATTGAGTCTAGGTTCTATGCCAGAGAGCGATAACACGCCAAGTAGGTCGCCAGTGTCAGTCAGAACGCCTTCATTGATACTCGCCACCGTCGGGATAACGGTATTGAGTGCGGTCATATTAAAAACTCTGTATCCAAGTGATCACGGTGCCAATGCTAAAGAGCGCGATGGCGCCAATGCAGCCACGAAATACCCAACCGAGCGCACTGCCTGCTTGCTTTGGCATAAAGACCCAAAGCGCAATACCGCAGCACAGTGCCATAAAGACGACAAATAAGGTGCCAGGTCCGCCCAGAAAATCAACGATGGCTTGAAAGAAAGCGACGACTTGGCCAAACGGCCCTGTACTGGTGCCAAGTGATACGCGAGCAAAGGCAGGTGCGCTTAATAGCCACATCAGTGGCAAAGTAAGTAAACGAATCATAGTGATGGTGTCCATTGTGTTAAAGGGCGTGTTCCCCTTGGAGTGATAATGCGAATGTCTTTCGGTAGTGTGTGCTGTGTGCCAAGTTCGGTGTGGTTAAGAATATCCATCCATAACCTCCAAGCGTGAAGGTCATCTTTGTGAATCGCGTTAAGCGGTACAAAGAGGATAGCGACATACACCAAAGACAGTATCAGTCCCGTGAGCCATCCGGCTAAGTAAATGAAAAGTCCGATACCAAAGCTGGCGAAGAGTACGACCATTGCGAACAGTTCGACAGGAAGCCCTAGGACGGTGGTCGTATTGTCTAACGTTCGATGCCGTTTGAGTTTGGGGTTCATCGTTAGTTCCCTAGTGTGGATGGTGCCTTCAAGAGCATCGGCTTAAAACATTGACGATAAAGCTTTCGGCGGATTCAGGCTCCATGTCTAGCGTCTCCACGATTTGAGAAAGGATCTGTTCTTTCTCTTTTAAGCTGAGATCATTGTTATCAAAAGAAATGCTCATGCCATAGTTTCGACACATAGCGGCAAATTCGCTTAATGAGTTTTTCATGCATAGTCCTTTTCGGTGTGGGTCCCTCGAACGAGCATCGTTAAGGTGAGTAAACGGATGATAAGGGTAGATGGTGTGAGCGTTTGCGAAACTCACGCTTTTTACCTTTTTCTCTTTCAGTGTCACCAAGTGATGGTGGTGCATGGCTTCTTTTTGAAAATAACAAAAAAGATGCGCTTCAACACAAGGTCGTTTGAGGTATTGCTCCAGGTCAGCCAAGGTTTGGATGACATAAAGCGGTGGTCGATGTGATGTTTTCATTCGATGCCGTCTCCTCTAGCTTGAGGAGCGCACCAAAGTCAGATTTGATATGCCAAATTGACGAGTACAAGCGTTCAAAGCACAGCCACCACATGGATTACTGTGTTTTAAATGAGAAATTTGTGCCATAAGAGTTTTCCTTTCGAGTATGCCAAAAGCCGCGATAACCCTTATTCTCGTAGGTTTATCGAGGTCGTGACAACGTTGTCGATGCCATGCATGCTTCCCAAATAGTTATATGGGAGATGCTGCGCCACATGTGGCGAGATGTCATGAATGAAATGGTTCTGGTGTGACCAATGCCAATGGTGTTTTTTCAAATTCCAGGTACAAAAATCCGTAGATAAGAACGTGCTACATATCACCCAGAATGAGCAATTCTTTCTCAAGAACGACTTTAAATGAGTCAGATTGTTGTGACGTAGAGCACAAGCCCATTGTCTTTAGGTGGAGTGTGTCCACATTAGAACAAACGGCACGTTCTACTTTTCTTCTGGGAGCTCTTGCGCAGAGCGAGCGGTGTTCATCCTTTGGATAATAACAACGTACTTTCCCTGTCATAATGAAAATCTCTTTGAAATTTAGTGCCTTACACTTGAAGCGGTTCAGGCATTTCCGCACCCAGCCTTGACAGGGCGTGATTGAGAAATATTTTTTCCATGAATGTTCATGTGGCTTCCTCGTTGATGTCCCTATGCAGTGTCGTGTCGTTATCCAACGAGACGGTTGCGGCGGACTATCTGCCGTGGCATTGGTTGTTAAAGAACGGTGCATTCAGAAGAACAGTGCTTGAATGCAATGCTGAGTTTTTGAACAGCATGTGTCAGAGTTGATATTACAGAGGCTTTAAGGCACATACAAGTGTGAATTGTAACCACTTTGTGACATATAGGAGAAAAAGTGCAAAATAAATGAAAGATATAGGCAAAAAGATAAAAAGCTCTAGAACTGGAAAGGGAATTAATCAGACGCAATTAGCTAATATGTTAGGGGTTAAACCACAGACGGTTTCAGGTTGGGAAAGAGGGATTTCAAGACCTGATGTTAGTATTTTGAAAAAGCTATCGTCAGTTTTAGACATGCCTGTAGAGTTGTTAATTGATGAAACGAAGATTAACTTCGACGGCGTAGCAATTCCCATGTTGAGAGATATTTCCAGTTTGTTAGATCCACATTTTAATGTGCTATCGGTTGATGACTTTTACTCAATGCCTAGAAATGCCTCAAAGAAAACTAATAAAAACAGTAGGCTTATTTGCTTTGAGCAAAATGCTAATCCATTAATAACACTTACGAAGCACAAAGTTATTAAACATGTTTTTATCGCAGATTTATCAATGCATACTGTCCCTCATGATGGGATTTACCTAATAAAAATACATAACCAAATACATGTAAAATCAATAACTATTTCAATTCAAGGTTACCTTGTGAGGTCTTTAGAGTCGCATGACGATGTTGAACGCATTTCTCATCATGAATTTGAAAAAAGTATGAATGTAAGTATATTTATACTTGGTCGAGTGGTATGGTTTTCAGTTGATTTAACGTAAAAACAAATTGAAATTGTAGGGTAAATGAAGGATAATTTAGCCAACTCATCAAAGCTAGTGCATTACACTAAGCGCTATTGTCTATACAGAGTTTTTTGTGTAGTGGATTAGATTGAGTAGAATGTGTCAAGGGTGGTACCTTGACTAAACAGCATTCGCAAAAAGCCGTTCTCCCACAAGTGAGCGGTTTTTTTGTATCTAAAATTTGTATTTGATCTTTAAAGAGATCTTCTGTAGATTGGAGTTCTACTGTTTGGCTTACCAACCCAAACAATCTTAGAAACCTTGTGGAATCAAAGTATGACTCATCAATATCAATGTATCAGTACGATACATTCTAGACACAAAACCCGTTACTTAAGCCCTTCTAGACTCTTAGGATTGAGAGTATCTAGCGCTTTGTGTGACAGGGATGTGTCAAATGTTCTTATCTGAAGACGCTTCTCTAACTAAAGCTCAACAGCGTAAGGCTTACGATAAGCAATATCGAGCTTCCCGTAAGGCGCGTAAACGCGAGCTGGTTGACATGCATCAAACGGTTCTTGATGCCGAACATGCTCGCAAGCCGGGCTCATCTGTCGAAATTGGCTTCAAAGCAAAGCGCATTAACCGTAGTGGAGAATGTAAGAATCTTCCTTATGAGTACGCTTATATCCTTAAAGCTTGTGAAGAGTTCATTGATAACCCTAAACGTTTCCCGTCGCTACAAACCAATGATGGCCAAGCGGTCAATAACATCCAGTGTCGTCGCTTGATTGCCAGAGTTATGGCCACAATGCTTCCTTATACGGATTTAATCGGTGGTCGTGTTGGTGAAGCCAACAAAGCTCATTTTGATACCATCAGTTATGACTTCCTCCAGGAAGAA
>NZ_JAKRRY010000046.1 GCF_026191675.1 Vibrio qingdaonensis
CGAATACCGCACTAAAAAAGGGGAGCTTAGGCTCCTCTTTTTATTAGCTTATTTTTATGAACCCTTACTTAGGGTCGTATTATGTCGTCCTATCTTATTGAATAGAAAGCTGATCTATTCACCGTTCTGGCTCACTCCCTTAGTTTTTGTTTTGTTGAACCACAGCAGAATAGTTACGTGTTGATTAATTTCCCTTCACCTATTGCAACTCCAAACTTGTTCTGTATAATAGCGCGCTCTGGCCTAGCCAGTTGTGAACCAATGAGCACTGAGGAGTAAACGCCTACTCACGTAGATGTTTAGTAACGTAGACTCAGCTTATGTTCGCAGTTAATACAATTAACCCTTATGTTTTAGCGTTTACACACTAAAACAGATTTAGGTTAATCGAAAATTAGCTGACAATGCATTCAATTAGAGTGCTACGGTTTCACATAAATCAATCGACATTCTCTCGCCTTAGCGAGTATGAGTGGCGATATTGTTTGTGTAATAATTAATTTTGGAGCTCTGTCTCATGCAGAACCAACGTATTCGTATCCGCCTAAAGGCTTTTGATTACAAGCTAATCGATCAGTCTACTGCGGAAATCGTTGAAACAGCTAAGCGTACCGGCGCACAGGTTCGTGGTCCTATTCCACTTCCTACTCGTAAAGAGCGTTTCACTGTTCTTACCTCTCCACACGTCAACAAAGATGCACGTGATCAGTACGAAATTCGTACTCACAAGCGTTTGATCGACATCGTTGAGCCAACAGATAAAACTGTTGATGCTCTAATGCGTCTTGATCTTGCTGCTGGCGTTGATGTTCAAATCAGCCTAGGTTAAGGGAGATAAGAATAATGATTGGTCTAGTCGGACGTAAAGTGGGTATGACCCGCGTATTTACCGAAGAAGGCGTTTCTATCCCTGTAACAGTTGTTGAGGTTGAAGCGAACCGTGTAACTCAAGTTAAATCACTTGAGACTGACGGTTATGCAGCAATCCAAATCACTGCAGGTGAGAAGAAAGCTAGCCGTGTTTCTAAGCCAGAAGCTGGCCACTTTGCGAAAGCAGGTGTTGAAGCAGGTCGCGGTCTTTGGGAATTCCGTTTGGAAAACGGCGAAGAGTTTGAACTTGGCGCTGAGCTAAATGTAGAACTATTCAACGACGTTAAAAAAGTAGACGTTACTGGTACATCTAAAGGTAAAGGCTTCCAAGGCGCTGTTAAGCGTTGGAACTTCTCTACTCAAGATATGACTCACGGTAACTCCTTGTCTCACCGTGCACCGGGTTCAATTGGTCAATGCCAAACTCCAGGTCGCGTATTTAAAGGCAAGAAAATGGCAGGTCACATGGGTGCTGAGCGTGTAACGACTCAAAACCTAGAGATCGTACGTGTTGACGCTGAGCGCGGTTTGCTCCTTATTAAAGGTGCAGTACCAGGCTCAACAGGCGGCAACGTGATCGTTAAACCAGCTATTAAAGCATAACGTCTAGGAGTAAGTAATGGAATTGATGGTTAAAGGTGCTGATGCACTAACTGTTTCCGAGACTACTTTCGGACGTGACTTCAACGAAGCTCTTGTACACCAAGTAGTTGTTGCTTATGCAGCAGGTGCTCGTCAAGGTACTCGTGCTCAAAAGACTCGTTCTGAAGTATCTGGCGGTGGCGCTAAGCCATGGCGTCAAAAAGGTACTGGCCGCGCGCGTGCTGGTACAATTCGTAGCCCAATCTGGCGTACAGGTGGTGTTACTTTTGCTGCGAAACCACAAGATCACAGCCAAAAAGTAAACAAAAAAATGTACCGCGGTGCTATGAAAAGCATTCTTTCTGAGCTTGTTCGTCAAGAGCGTCTAGTTGTTGTAGACAACTTCTCAGTTGAAGCACCAAAAACAAAAGAGCTAATTGCTAAGCTTAATGAACTTGAGCTTTCGGACGTTCTTATTGTGACTAGCGAAGTAGATGAGAATCTATTCTTAGCTGCTCGTAACCTTTACAAAGTTGATGCTCGTGACGTTGCTGCGATTGATCCAGTAAGTCTAATCGGCTTCAACAAGGTTCTAATGACTGCTGACGCAGTTAAGCAAGTTGAGGAGATGCTAGCATGATCACTGAAGAGCGTATCCTAAAAGTTCTACGTGCTCCGCACATTTCTGAGAAAGCAACTATGGCTGCAGAGAAAGCGAACACTATCGTTTTCAAAGTAGCAAAAGATGCAACGAAGAAAGAGATCAAAGCAGCTGTTGAAAAGCTATTTGAAGTTGAAGTTAAGTCTGTAAATACTCTTATTCTTAAGGGTAAGACTAAACGCCAAGGTCTACGCCAAGGTCGCCGCAGCGACGTTAAGAAAGCGTATGTTACTTTGGCTGAAGGTCAAGACCTTGACTTTGTTGGCGGCGCGGAATAACAGGAGTAGTTAAGAATGGCTATTGTTAAATGTAAGCCGACTTCCCCTGGTCGTCGTCACGTTGTTAAAGTTGTTAACACTGACCTGCACAAGGGTAAGCCATACGCACCACTTCTAGAGAAAAACTCTAAGAACGGTGGTCGTAACAACAACGGTCGTATCACAGTACGTCACATCGGTGGTGGTCACAAACATCACTACCGTTTGATTGACTTCAAACGTACTAAAGATGGCATCCCAGCGAAAGTTGAGCGCCTAGAATACGATCCAAACCGTAGCGCAAACATTGCTCTAGTTCTGTACGCAGACGGTGAGCGCCGCTACATTATCGCACCAAAGGGCATCCAAGCGGGTGACTCTATCCAGTCAGGTGTTGATGCGCCAATCAAAGCAGGTAACACTCTGCCGATGCGTAACATCCCTGTAGGTTCTACAGTTCACTGTGTTGAGCTGAAGCCTGGTAAAGGTGCACAAATTGCTCGTTCTGCAGGTGCATACGCACAACTTATCGCTCGCGATGGTGCATATGTAACTCTACGCCTACGTTCAGGTGAAATGCGCAAAGTATTATCAGAAGGCCGTGCTACGCTCGGTGAAGTTGGTAATGCAGAGCACATGCTACGTGAACTAGGTAAAGCTGGTGCTAGCCGCTGGCGCGGTGTTCGTCCAACCGTTCGCGGTGTGGTAATGAACCCGGTAGACCACCCACACGGTGGTGGTGAAGGTCGTACTTCTGGTGGCCGTCATCCAGTATCTCCTTGGGGTCAGCCTACTAAAGGCTTTAAGACTCGTAAGAACAAGCGCACTGACAAGTACATCGTACGTCGTCGTAATAAATAATCTATAAAGAGGAATCGCCATGCCACGTTCTCTCAAGAAAGGTCCTTTTATTGACCTACACTTGCTGAAGAAGGTAGAGAAAGCGGTGGAAAGCGGAGACAAAAAGCCTGTTAAGACTTGGTCCCGTCGCTCAATGATCATACCTACTATGATCGGTTTGACCATCGCTGTCCATAATGGTCGTCAGCACGTACCAGTTTTCGTTACCGAAGAAATGATCGGTCACAAACTGGGTGAATTTGCACCAACTCGCACTTATCGCGGCCATGCTGCAGATAAGAAAGCTAAGAAGAAATAGGAGTAGATGATGGAAGCTATCGCTAAACATAACTTTGCTCGTATTTCTCCACAGAAAGCTCGCTTAGTTGCAGACCAAATCCGCGGTAAAAACGTGGATCAAGCGCTAGAACTACTTACTTTCAGCAACAAAAAAGCTGCTGAATTGATCAAGAAAGTTCTAGAATCAGCAATCGCGAATGCGGAACATAACGAAGGTGCAGATATCGACGATCTTAATGTCGCTAAAATCTTCGTAGATGAAGGCCCTATCATGAAGCGTATTATGCCTCGTGCTAAAGGCCGTGCCGACCGTATCTTGAAGCGTTCAAGCCACATCACTGTTGTTGTAGCAGATCGCTAAAAGCTAGGAGATAAGCAATGGGTCAGAAAGTACATCCAAATGGTATTCGTCTTGGCATCGTTAAGCCTTGGAATGCTACATGGTTTGCTAATACCAAAGATTTCGCTGACAACCTAGACGGCGACTTCAAGGTACGTCAGTTTCTTACTAAGGAACTAGCAAAAGCGTCTCTATCACGCATCGTTATCGAGCGTCCAGCGAAGAGCATCCGTGTGACTATTCACACTGCTCGTCCTGGTGTTGTTATCGGTAAGAAAGGTGAAGACGTTGAGAAGCTACGCACAGCTGTAGCTAAAATCGCAGGTGTACCAGCGCAAATTAACATCGCTGAAGTACGTAAGCCTGAGCTAGACGGCAAGTTAGTTGCTGATAGCATCGCCTCTCAACTAGAGCGTCGTGTTATGTTCCGTCGTGCTATGAAGCGCGCGGTTCAAAATGCTATGCGTCTAGGCGCTAAAGGTATCAAAGTGGAAGTAAGCGGTCGTCTAGGCGGCGCTGAAATTGCACGTTCTGAGTGGTATCGTGAAGGTCGTGTACCTCTACATACTCTACGTGCTGACATTGATTACGCAACTTCTTCGGCTCACACCCAATACGGTGTGATCGGCATTAAAGTTTGGATCTTCAAAGGTGAGATTCTAGGCGGAATGCCAGCTGCTAACGCAGTAGAGCCAAAAGGCGATAAGCCTAAGAAGCAGCGTAAAGGCCGTAAGTAAGGAGTCGACAGATGCTACAACCTAAACGTACTAAGTTCCGTAAGGTTCAGACTGGTCGTAACCGTGGTCTAGCTAAAGGTACTGATGTAAGCTTCGGCGAATTCGGTCTTAAAGCTGTTGGCCGTGGTCGTTTGACTGCTCGTCAAATCGAAGCGGCACGTCGTGCAATGACACGTCACGTGAAGCGTCAAGGTCAAATCTGGATCCGTGTGTTCCCAGATAAGCCAATCACAGAAAAGCCACTTGAAGTTCGTCAGGGTAAGGGTAAAGGTAACGTTGAGTACTGGGTAGCCCAAATCCAACCTGGAAAGGTTATGTACGAAATGGACGGTGTACCTGAAGAGTTGGCACGTGAAGCGTTCCGCCTAGCGGCTCGCAAACTGCCGTTCAAAACTACATTTGTAACTAAGCAGGTGATGTGATGAAAGCACAAGATCTACGCGAAAAAAGCGTTGAAGAGCTTAACGCCGAGCTATTGAATTTGCTACGTGAACAGTTTAACTTGCGCATGCAAGGTGCAACTGGTCAACTTCAGCAAACTCATGCTCTTAAAGCTGTACGCCGTGATATCGCACGTGTGAAAACTGTTTTGACTGAGAAGGCAGGCGCATAATGAGCGACAAAATTCGTACCCAACTAGGTCGTGTAATTAGCAACAAGGCTGATAAGTCTATTGTTGTTGCAATCGAACGCATGGTTAAACACCCAATTTACGGTAAATTCGTAAAGCGTACGACTAAACTACACGCACATGACGAAAACAACGAGTGTGGCATTGGCGACACTGTTGAAGTTCGTGAATGTCGTCCACTGTCTAAGATGAAGTCTTGGACATTGGTAAACATCGTAGAAAAAGCGAAATCTTAATTAAGAATTTTGCTTAAAAATCAAGCGGCTCCGATTTAATTTGGGGGCCGCTTATTTTTTGTCTACCCAATCTCAAAAAAGGGTGGTATAGTTCGCATCCCTTTAAAGAGGCAGCCCGACCCGAGAGGGTCTAGTTTTTAATATTTAGCGGAGCACTAACATGATCCAAATGCAAAGTACACTCGACGCTGCGGATAATTCCGGCGCTCGTAGAGTAATGTGTATTAAGGTTCTGGGTGGCTCTCACCGCCGTTATGCACACATCGGTGATGTCATCAAGGTTACTGTGAAAGAAGCAATTCCTCGCGGTAAAGTAAAAAAAGGTGATGTCCTGAAGGCGGTGGTAGTTCGCACCCGTAAAGGCGTACGTCGTCCAGATGGCTCTGTCATTCGCTTCGACCGCAACGCTTGTGTATTGTTGAACGACACTACTGAGCAACCAGTCGGCACACGTATCTTTGGTCCAGTGACTCGTGAACTTCGTAATGCGAAATTCATGAAGATTGTTTCACTAGCACCAGAAGTTCTGTAAGGAGCGGCAACATGGCAGCTAAAATCCGTCGTAACGACGAAGTAATCGTTCTTGCTGGTAAAGATAAAGGCAAGAAAGGTAAAGTAACTAAGGTTCTAGCGACCGGTAAAGTTATCGTTGAAGGCATTAACCTTGTTAAGAAGCACCAAAAGCCGGTTCCGGCTCTAGGTCAACAAGGTGGCATCGTTGAACAAGAAGCAGCTATTGATGCTTCTAACGTTGCAGTTTTCAACGCGGCTACTGGTAAAGCAGACCGCATCGGTTTCCGTATCGAAGATGGCAAGAAAGTTCGTTTCTTCAAATCTAACGGCGAAACTGTTTCTAACTAATTAGAAGTAATTTGGAGTTCTACTATGGCGAAACTGCATGATTACTACAAGTCGTCTGTAGTTGCTGAACTGACCAAAGAGTTCAGCTACTCAAGCGTCATGCAAGTCCCTAGGATTGAGAAAATCACCCTAAACATGGGCGTTGGTGAAGCAATCAACGATAAGAAACTGCTAGAAAACGCAGCAGCTGATATGGCAACGATCTCTGGTCAAAAGCCTCTTATCACTAAAGCGCGTAAATCTGTTGCAGGTTTCAAAATTCGTGAAGGCTACCCAATTGGTTGTAAAGTAACCTTGCGTGGCGAACGTATGTGGGAATTTTTAGAGCGTTTAATCTCTATCGCACTTCCACGTGTACGTGACTTCCGTGGCGTTAGCGCTAAGTCTTTTGACGGACGCGGTAACTACAGCATGGGCGTTCGCGAGCAAATCATCTTCCCGGAAATCGACTACGATAAAGTAGACCGTGTTCGTGGCCTAGACATCACTATTACGACGTCTGCTGCAAACGATGAGGAAGGCCGAGCTCTGCTGGCTGCCTTTAACTTCCCATTCCGTAAGTAAGGTGAAGGGTTACTGTTATGGCTAAACAATCAATGAAAGCGCGCGAAGTAAAACGCGCGAAGCTAGTAGCTAAGTTCGCAGAAAAGCGTTCTGCGCTAAAAGCTATCATTAGCGATGTTAACGCATCAGAAGAAGATCGTTGGAATGCGGTTCTTAAACTGCAATCTCTTCCACGTGATTCAAGTGCATCACGTCAGCGCAACCGTTGCAACCAAACTGGTCGTCCACACGGTTTCCTACGTAAGTTCGGTCTCAGCCGTATTAAAGTTCGTGAAGCTTGCATGAAAGGCGAGATTCCTGGACTTCGTAAGGCTAGCTGGTAATTGCCACTTAATCATTTGGAGTAAATCATATGAGCATGCAAGATCCGATTTCGGATATGCTGACCCGTATTCGTAACGGTCAGGCAGCAAATAAAGTTGCTGTTAAAATGCCTTCTTCAAAGCTTAAAGTTGCAATTGCTGCTTTGCTGAAAGCTGAAGGTTATATTACAGATTTCGCTGTTGAAGGCGAAACAAAACCTGAGCTAGAAGTTACACTTAAGTACTTCCAAGCTAAACCTGTAATCGAGCAAATCAAACGTGTATCTCGTCCTGGTCTTCGTGTTTACAAGAAGAACAACGAGCTACCATCTGTAATGGGTGGTTTGGGTATTGCTGTCGTATCTACTTCCAAGGGTCTGATGTCAGACCGTGCTGCTCGTAAAGCATGCCTTGGCGGTGAAATCATCTGTTACGTAGCTTAATAGGAGTAGACTATGTCTCGTGTTGCTAAAGCACCTGTCGCTATTCCAGCTGGCGTAGAGGTGAAACTAAACGGCCAAGAAGTTACTGTAAAAGGTAGCAAAGGTGAACTTACTCGCGTTCTTAACAGCGCAGTAGTTGTTGCACAGGAAGAGAACAACCTAACTTTCGGACCGAAAGAAGGCGTTGCTAACGCTTGGGCACAAGCAGGTACTGCTCGTGCACTAGTTAACAACATGGTTGTTGGTGTTACCGAAGGCTTTACTAAGAAACTGACTCTTAAGGGTGTTGGTTACCGTGCTGCTATTAAAGGCAACGCTGTAGGCCTAACTCTAGGTTTCTCTCACCCAGTTGAGCACGAGTTGCCAGCGGGTATTAAAGCCGAGTGTCCAAGCCAAACTGAGATCATCATTACTGGTTGCGATAAGCAATTAGTAGGTCAAGTTGCAGCTGACATTCGTTCTTACCGTGAGCCTGAGCCTTATAAAGGTAAAGGTGTTCGTTACGCAGATGAAAATGTGCGTACCAAAGAAGCTAAGAAAAAGTAAGGTAACACTATGGATAAGAAAGCATCTCGCATCCGTCGTGCTACACGTGCGCGTCGTAAGATTGCAGAACTGGGTGCAACTCGCCTAGTTGTACACCGTACTCCGCGTCATGTGTACGCTCAGGTTATCGCATCAAACGGCTCTGAGGTCATCGCTTCCGCTTCTACTGTAGAAAAAGCGATCCGTGAGCAAGTTAAGAACACTGGTAACATCGAAGCAGCTCAAGCAATTGGTAAAGCAATTGCAGAACGCGCTCTTGAAAAAGGCGTTTCTACAGTTGCATTCGATCGCTCTGGTTTCCAATACCACGGTCGAGTAGCGGCGCTAGCAGAATCTGCTCGCGAAGCTGGTCTGAAATTCTAAGGTAGGGTTGGACGATGGCAAAAGAACAACAACAAGCTAGTGATTTGCAAGAAAAGCTAATCGCTGTTAACCGTGTTTCTAAGACGGTTAAGGGTGGTCGAATCATGAGCTTCACTGCACTAACAGTAGTTGGTGACGGTAATGGTCGTGTAGGTTTCGGTTACGGTAAAGCCCGTGAAGTACCTGCTGCGATTCAAAAAGCAATGGAAAAAGCACGTCGTAACATGGTTACGATTTCGCTTAACGAAGGCACTCTTCACCACGCGGTGAAAGGTCGTCATTCGGGCTCTAAGATCTACATGCAGCCAGCTGCAGAAGGTACTGGTATCATCGCCGGCGGTGCGATGCGTGCAGTACTTGAAGTTGTAGGTGTTCACAACGTATTAGCGAAAGCTTACGGTTCAACTAACCCAATCAACGTTGTTCGCGCAACGATTGCTGGTCTAGTAGACGTTAAGTCACCAGAAATGGTAGCTGCTAAGCGTGGTCTAACTGTTGAATCGATTTCGGAGTAAGAACCATGGCTAATACTATTAAAGTGACTCAAACTAAGAGTTCAATCGGTCGTCTACCTAAGCACAAAGCGTGTCTTAAAGGTTTAGGCCTTCGTAAAATCAACCATACAGTAGAGCTTGAAGATACTCCGTGTGTACGCGGTATGATCAACAAGGTTTACTACATGGTTAAAGTTGAGGAGTAATCAGAATGCGTTTGAATACTCTATCACCGGCTGCGGGTTCTAAGCCTTCTAAGAAGCGCGTAGGCCGTGGTATCGGTTCTGGCCTTGGTAAAACAGCAGGTCGTGGTCATAAAGGCCAAAAATCACGCTCTGGCGGCAGTGTTCGTCCAGGCTTTGAAGGCGGTCAAATGCCTTTGAAACAGCGTCTACCTAAATTCGGTTTCACTTCTCGTAAGAGCCTAGTGTCTGCTGAAGTTCGTCTAGCTGAGCTAGCGAAAGTAACAGGTGATGTTGTTGATCTAAACAGTCTTAAAGCGGCTAACGTTATCACTAAGAACATCGAATTTGTAAAAGTTGTTCTTTCAGGTGAACTAACGAAAGCTGTGACTGTTAAAGGTCTACGCGTGACAAAAGGTGCTAAAGCTGCAATCGAAGCTGCAGGCGGTAAAATCGAGGAATAATCTCGAGGGATGAGGTACAGATGGCTAAGAAACCAGGACAAGATTTTAACAGTGCAAAAAGTGGCTTAAACGAGCTCAAGTCGCGCCTTTTATTCGTACTTGGTGCGTTACTCGTGTTTCGTGCTGGCTCTTTTGTGCCGATTCCTGGTATTGACGCGGCTGTACTTGCCGATTTGTTCGAACAGCAAAAAGGTACCATCGTAGAAATGTTTAACATGTTCTCCGGTGGTGCTCTAGAGCGTGCATCTATTTTAGCACTGGGCATCATGCCGTATATTTCGGCTTCTATTGTTGTCCAGTTGCTAACTGTAGTTCATCCAGCGTTAGCCGAACTCAAAAAAGAGGGTGAGGCAGGGCGTCGTAAGATTAGCCAATATACGCGTTATGGTACGCTTGTACTTGCAACATTCCAGGCAATAGGTATTGCAACTGGCCTTCCAAACATGGTCAATAATCTGGTTGTTATCAACCAAACCATGTTTACGCTGATTGCGACCGTAAGTTTAGTAACCGGTACCATGTTCTTAATGTGGTTAGGTGAACAAATTACAGAGCGTGGAATCGGGAATGGTATTTCTATTCTCATCTTTGCAGGTATTGTTGCTGGATTGCCTTCGGCAATCGGTCAAACAATCGAGCAAGCGCGTCAAGGTGAACTGCACGTTCTTCTTTTGTTGTTTATTGCTGTATTAGCGTTTGCCGTTATTTACTTTGTAGTGTTTATGGAGCGTGGTCAACGTCGAATCGTCGTTAACTATGCGAAGAGACAGCAAGGCCGTAAGGTTTTTGCAGCTCAAAGTACTCACTTGCCGTTGAAAATCAACATGGCAGGTGTAATTCCGGCAATCTTTGCATCAAGTATTATCTTGTTTCCAGGAACATTGGCTCAGTGGTTTGGTCAAAATGGTGAGAGCAGCGCATTCGGTTGGTTAACTGATGTGTCTTTGGCTCTTAGCCCTGGTCAACCATTGTATGTAATGCTTTATGCTGCAGCGATAATTTTCTTCTGTTTCTTCTATACGGCGTTGGTTTTCAACCCAAGAGAAACAGCAGACAATTTGAAGAAGTCTGGTGCATTCGTACCCGGTATCCGCCCAGGAGAGCAGACAGCGAAGTATATCGATAAAGTAATGACTAGATTAACCCTAGCGGGTGCGCTATACATTACCTTTATATGTCTGATTCCCGAGTTCATGATGGTCGCTTGGAACGTACGTTTCTATTTTGGCGGCACATCACTACTCATCGTAGTGGTAGTTATCATGGATTTCATGGCACAGGTACAGACTCATCTGATGTCTCAACAGTATGATTCTGTGTTGAAAAAAGCAAATCTGAAGGGCTCAGGCCGTTAATTCAGATTTCATTTACGGAGTTTAGCAATGAAAGTTCGTGCTTCCGTTAAAAAAATCTGCCGTAACTGTAAAGTCATTAAGCGCAACGGTGTTGTGCGAGTGATCTGCAGTGAGCCAAAGCATAAACAGCGCCAAGGCTAATTAAGCAGAAATTTTTACTTGAAATATGAGGTATGGTCGAGTATATTCCTCGACCTACCTTTTGCGTGCAAAAGAAGTAGTATCCCGCAACGTATCCTAGACGGGCTTTGTTGCGGATAATTCTTTTACGAAACACTATGGAGTGAATAATGGCCCGTATAGCAGGCATTAACATTCCTGATCAAAAACATGCTGTAATCGCCTTAACTGCGATTTACGGCATCGGTAAGACTCGCTCTCAAGCTATTCTAGCTGAAGTAGGTATTGCTGAAGATGTTAAGATCAGTGAACTAAATGAAGAACAGATCGATCAACTGCGTGATGGTGTTGCAAAATACACTGTAGAAGGTGATCTACGTCGTGAAGTATCAATGAACATCAAGCGTCTTATGGACCTTGGCTGTTACCGTGGTCTTCGTCATCGTCGCAGTCTACCACTACGTGGACAGCGTACTAAAACCAACGCTCGCACCCGCAAGGGTCCGCGTAAGCCGATCAAGAAATAGTCGGGAAGGTAGAGTACAATGGCTAAACAACCAACACGCGCTCGTAAGCGCGTACGCAAGCAAGTTGCTGATGGCGTAGCGCACATTCATGCTTCTTTCAATAATACAATCGTAACCATTACTGACCGTCAAGGTAACGCTCTTGCTTGGGCTACTGCAGGTGGTTCAGGTTTCCGTGGCTCTCGTAAATCCACTCCGTTTGCTGCACAGGTTGCTGCTGAACGTTGTGCTGAAATGGCGAAAGAATACGGTCTAAAGAACTTGGAAGTTATGGTTAAGGGTCCAGGTCCAGGTCGCGAATCTACTGTTCGTGCACTGAACGCTGCTGGTTTCCGCATCACAAACATTGTTGATGCTACACCAATCCCTCATAACGGTTGTCGTCCACCTAAGAAACGTCGCGTATAAACGTATAACGTTTCTGGGATAATTGGAGAAGAATCATGGCAAGATATTTGGGTCCTAAGCTGAAGCTTAGCCGTCGCGAAGGTACTGACTTATTCCTTAAGTCTGGTGTACGTGCGATCGATACCAAGTGTAAAATTGATAACGCACCAGGTGTACACGGCGCTCGTCGCGGTCGTCTATCTGAAT
Source organism: Vibrio qingdaonensis (assembly GCF_026191675.1). Taxonomy (GTDB): domain Bacteria; phylum Pseudomonadota; class Gammaproteobacteria; order Enterobacterales; family Vibrionaceae; genus Vibrio; species Vibrio qingdaonensis. The sequence goes on from NZ_JAKRRY010000046.1 coordinate 12,270, forward strand.
ATGGCGTTCAGCTTCGTGAGAAGCAAAAAGTTCGTCGTATCTACGGCGTTCTAGAAAAACAATTCCGTAACTATTACAAAGAAGCTGCTCGCCTTAAGGGCAACACGGGTGAAAACCTACTTCAGCTTCTTGAAGGTCGTCTTGACAACGTAGTTTACCGCATGGGCTTTGGCGCAACTCGCGCAGAAGCACGTCAACTAGTTAGCCACAAAGCTATCGTAGTTAACGGTAAAGTTGTAAACGTTCCTTCTTTCAAAGTTTCGGCTAACGACGTTGTTACTATCCGCGAGAAAGCTAAACAGCAAGCTCGTATTAAGGCTGCTCTAGAAGTAGCTGAACAACGTGAAAAACCAACTTGGATTGAAGTAGATGCTGGTAAGATGGAAGGTACATTCAAGCGTATGCCTGAGCGTTCTGACCTATCTGCTGACATTAACGAACACTTGATCGTCGAGCTTTACTCTAAGTAAGGTTTAAACAAAAGAGAGGACACAATGCAGGGTTCTGTAACAGAATTTCTTAAGCCACGTCTTGTTGATATTGAACAGATCAGCACGACACACGCAAAAGTAACTCTTGAGCCATTAGAGCGTGGTTTCGGTCACACTCTAGGTAATGCACTTCGTCGCATTCTACTATCTTCTATGCCAGGTTGTGCTGTAACAGAAGTTGAAATAGAAGGCGTTCTGCACGAGTACAGCACTAAAGAAGGCGTTCAAGAAGATATCCTTGAGATATTGCTTAACTTGAAAGGTCTGGCTGTTCGCGTTGCCGAAGGCAAAGATGAAGTATTCATTACGCTGAATAAATCAGGCTCAGGCCCTGTTGTTGCAGGTGACATCACCCATGATGGTGATGTAGAGATCGCTAACCCAGAACACGTTATTTGTCACCTAACGGATGACAACGCTGAGATCGCTATGCGTATCAAAGTTGAACGTGGTCGTGGTTACGTTCCAGCTTCAGCTCGTATCCATACTGAAGAAGATGAGCGTCCAATCGGTCGTCTACTAGTAGATGCTACATACAGCCCAGTCGATAAAATCGCCTATGCTGTTGAAGCAGCTCGTGTAGAACAACGTACTGACTTAGACAAGCTTGTCATCGACATGGAAACGAACGGTACTCTTGAACCTGAGGAAGCTATCCGTCGTGCAGCTACTATTCTAGCTGAGCAATTGGATGCATTCGTAGATCTTCGTGATGTACGTGTTCCTGAGGAGAAAGAAGAGAAGCCGGAGTTCGATCCTATTCTACTGCGTCCTGTAGACGATCTTGAACTAACAGTTCGCTCTGCTAACTGTCTGAAAGCAGAAGCGATTCACTACATCGGTGATCTTGTACAGCGTACTGAGGTTGAGCTACTTAAAACGCCTAACCTTGGTAAAAAATCTCTTACTGAGATTAAAGACGTACTTGCATCACGTGGTCTTTCTCTGGGCATGCGCCTAGAAAACTGGCCACCAGCGTCTATCGCTGAAGATTAATCGATACTAGTTAGAAGGATTAGGTCATGCGCCATCGTAAGAGTGGTCGTCAACTCAACCGCAACAGCAGTCATCGCAAAGCGATGTTCAGCAATATGGCTAGCTCTCTTGTACGTCATGAAGTAATCAAGACTACATTGCCTAAAGCAAAAGAGCTACGTCGCGTAGTTGAGCCTTTGATTACACTAGCTAAGACTGACAGTGTTGCTAACCGTCGTCTAGCATTTGCACGTACTCGTGATAACGAAGTAGTTGCGAAACTATTCAACGAACTAGGTCCACGTTTTGCTGCCCGTCAAGGCGGTTACACTCGTATCCTAAAAGCTGGCTTCCGTGCTGGTGATAAAGCTCCAATGGCTTACATTGAGCTTGTAGATCGCCCAGAAGCATCTGAAGAAGCTGCTGCTGAGTAATCAGTAGGTTCGTAAGAACTGAAAAGCCGAGCATTTATGCTCGGCTTTTTTGTATCTGTATTTTGATGAACTTGTTGCGAATGAACGAGAGGCGCAGTCCTTAGTTTATAGTCATCAATTATTGCCAGAGACTGGTTAATGAACTGACAAGTTCTGAGCTAGCACCTTGTGTCCCTAAGTATTCCAAAACGACAGGTGCGAATTGAGAAATCATACTAGGATCAAGTCCGACCGCCGAGAATGCACTTTTCACACCCTCCATACTTTCCACCGATTTTAGCAAGCCACTACTATCTAAAGATGATAGCCCCGGAATGAGTGAGTTGAGCTCAGATACCCCATTACTTCCCAATTTGCTTTGAGCCAAAGAGAGTAATGCGCCTGCGCCAGCAGAGGCTTGCTCGGGAGATACTGATAAGTTATTGGTTAGGTCATTTACGACCGCTGAGTCTTGAAATTTGCTCAATGAACTCGCACTGCTAAGCAGACTATTTGCGGAGCTTGAGTCAATTTCGGGTAAGTCGAATTCGGCCATGGTTGGCAAGGCTAGAAGTGAAAGTGATAATACGAAGGGAAGAGCTTTATTCATAATACGATCCGTTTATTGTATTTGATCGTAAGTTTAGACGAAAAAAAAGCAGTGATGAGTCACTGCTTTATTTCTTTATTGCTTATTGAAGATTAGCCTAGAATTTCTAGAAGCTCTACTTCAAAAACAAGAGCTGCAAATGGTGGGATTGCTGCGCCAGCGCCGCGTTCACCGTATGCAAGATCTTGTGGGATACAAAGCTTCCACTTAGAACCAACAGGCATTAGTTGAAGTGCTTCAACCCAACCTTTAATTACGCCAGTTACAGGGAACTCTGCTGGTTGGCCACGTGATACAGAGCTGTCAAAAACAGTTCCGTCAGTTAGCTCACCGTGGTAGTGAACACGTACAGTGTTGTCTGAAGTTGGAATTTCACCCGTACCTTCAGTGATGATTTCGTACTGTAGACCAGATTCTAGAACCGTTACTTCTGGGCGAAGTGCGTTGTCCGCTAGGAATACTTCACCGTCTGCAGCCGCTGCTTTAGCCGCTTCTTGACGTACAGATTCTGCACGTGTGTGTAGGTCTTGTAATGCGTTGTTGATCTCGTCAACTTCGATTTCAGGCATATCACCAGTAAGTGCTGTTGCGATACCTTTAGCGATAGCATCAACGTTAAGACCTTCTAGGCCGCTTCCTGCAAGTTGTTGGCCCATTTGTAGACCAATACCGTAGCTTGCTTTTTGTTCTACAGTTTCTAATTTCACGTCAGACATGACGGTCTCTCTTTACTTATCGAATGAAGCCGAAAGGATACCAGTTCTTAAATAAAACCGGAATGGTCTTAAGAAGTTTTACTATTTAATTTGAGGAAGTTGTAAAACTTGTGACATTAGGCTGCTATAAATAGGTTTTCCTACGATTTTTCTATACTCTGATCGTGGGTTTTCTTAAACTGGAGCCGTTGTGTAGCAGGAGACGGATAGGAATGAATCGTCGTCAAAGGAAAAAGCAGAAAAGCGATCCCTTACAGTCGGTTAAGGCCTTATGGGCAAACATAGACTTTTCAAAAATCAAAACAACGATTATAGCCCAGAGTTTAGTGCTTAAAGAAAAGACCAGTACGTTTTGGTTGGGCTTACCTCGGTTGCATCGTCGTTTATTGAGCGTTATAGCCCCTGTTGTGATTGTACTATTACTTTGGCCTTCAAGTGATAGCGATGTGACGGAGCCAAGTCCTACTAATCAGCGTGTAACGGTCAGTGTCAACACTCAGTCATTGAGTGAACAAAGCGGCGCTGTCCAATCAGAAGAGACGGTTGAGACACAATGGCATGAATATACGGTGAAGAAAGGCGATACGCTTGCGCAAGTTTTTCGTAAAAACCAATTGCCGATGGCAGATCTGAACTCTCTGGCTCGTGTTGAAGGTAGCGACAAACCGCTAAGCCGAATTAAACAAGGGCAGCTTATTCGCTTCAAGTACAGCCAAGAGGGGCAGCTAGATATCTTGCAGATCGAAAAAGGTGAGCAATCGGTGATGTTCTTCCGTCTATCTGATGGCGGTTTTGGACGCAGTAAGTAGTAAAATTAGGCTGACGCTATCGCGTCAGTCTCATGTCGATATGTGGGATATCGTCTTCTAAATATTGCTCTGAACAAGCAAAAAAGCCGTGTTTTCCATAGTAGGCTTGGAGATGATATTGAGCACCGATCATGATATTTTCATCGGGCCATAAGCGGTGACATTCTTGGATTGCATGGTCAATTAGAATGTGACCCAATCCATTTCCGCGATGGCTTTCTTTGGTCGCAACTCGCCCAATGCTCACATTATGGTAGCTGGCCCCTTGAGGTAGCAGTCTTGCGCAGGCGACAAGTTCATCCTCATCGTAGCCAAGTAATTGGTGCACGCCTTCTTGGTGATCTTTATCATCGAGCTCTGGGTAGGGACAAGTTTGTTCGACAACAAACACATCAACTCGCAATTTTAATAGTTGATACAACTCAAGTGTGCTTAATTCATTAAATGTCTTTGTTTTCCAAGTCAGCATTCATCTATCACCTATACCAGATCAGCATGTAGAGTAAACCGGATAAAATAAAAAAGCCACGCATCAGCGTGGCTTAATAGCGAACAATGAGCAATTATTTTTGTAGGTCTATACGATAGACAGCAAAGCCAACGTCATCCGTCGCGACTTTCTCCATTGGATATTGCCCCTTGTCTTTAATGAATTGTGCCGCTTTGTCAGAAGGTGATGTTTCAAAGCGAACATCAACTTTTACTTTTGATGTAATCGGCGCAAATGTCCAGTTGTTATCAGCACTAGGTGTCACTTCCCCTTTTTCTTTACTGATCTTAGAGATGTAATTCGCCACAATGGTGCGGTTTTCATCTGGAGAATCAAAGGCGATAAACTCACTGCCTGTTCCCGGGAACTTGTTACTGTATGCACGATAGTTGTTGGTGGCGACAATAAAGGTCTGACTCATATCGATAGGCTTGCCTTGATACGTCAAGTTGACAATGCGCTCGCTGTCTTCACTCAGTGGTTTACAGTTGCCATCGTAACGAGCCGGTTGAGTCACGTCGATTTGATAGGCTACTCCGTCCATAACATCGAAGTTATACGTGCGGAAGTCATCCCAATCAATGAGAGACTGTGGCTGGTCAGTGGTAATATCAATTTGTTTAAACTGTCCAGCAGAACACTCTAGCCATTCCTTGACTTCTTTACCTGACATTTTTAATGCCACTAGCGTATTTGGATATAGATATAGATCGGCGGCATTTCGGAAAGTCAGTTGGCCTGACTCAACTTCAGTAAAGTTAGCGGGGTCATTTTTTCGACCGCCAGCTTTAAATGGCGCCGCAGCTGAAAGTACTGGGAGACCATCCAAGTCAGGGTCGCCTTGGATCATGGTTTCGACATAGTCTTTTTGTGCAAGGTTGACGATTTGCACCGTAGGATCATCTTGTACTAATGCTAGGAAGCTGTACATGACATCATTGGCTTTGCCAATTGGCTGGTTCACGAAGTCACGAGTGGCATCATGGTCATCTTTTACTGCACTTACGATCCCTTTATCGGCATCAACCATGGCTTTTTTATTGTTGGCATCATAGATAGGGCGAGCTTCAGTTTGTGCGTTCGTGACTTTCCAGCTATCGCCTGCTTTCTCTAACATTAAGTCCATTACACCCACATGGCTGCCCCAACGGCCTGGCATGACGGCAGCAACGCCATTGATGGTACCTTTTTGGTTATCGACACCTTGAATATTGTCAAAGCCTTTGCCTGGAAATACCGAGTGAGAATGCCCAAATGCAATCGCGTCGATACCTTCTACTTCCGATAGGTAATACGTAGAGTTTTCCGCGCCAGTTTTGTATGGGTCACTGGATACACCAGAGTGAGGGATGGCGATAATAATATCAGCTCCCTCTTTTTTCATTTGAGGAACAAGCTTTTCAGCGGTTGCTTTAATGTCTTTGGCAAACACTTTACCTTCGAGGTTTTTCTTATCCCAAACCATAATCTGCGGTGGAACAAATCCGATATAACCTATCTTAACTTCTTGCGATTTTCCGTCATTGTCTATGAAGGTATGAGTTTTGATGAGGTAAGGCTTGAAGTAGTGTTCCCCTGTTTTCTGGTCAAACACGTTGGCACTGACGTAAGGGAAATTGGCTCCCTTTAATGTCGCAGCGAGAAAGTCGAGTCCATAGTTAAATTCATGGTTACCAATGTTCCCTACGTCATAATTAAGCTGATTCATCGCTTTATAGACAGGGTGAACATCACCCTCTTTGACCCCTTTAGCTGCCATGTAGTCACCCATTGGGCTACCTTGAATAAGGTCTCCATTATCGACTAAGACACTGTTAGTGACTTCCTTGCGGGCTTCTTTAACCAAAGTGGCAGTTCGAGCTAAGCCGATCTTTTGTGAAGGCTTGTCTTTGTAGTAGTCGTAATCCATCACATTCGTATGAATGTCGGTTGTCTCGATTATTCTAAGCTTAATCTCATCGGCCATAACTGGGCCCGCTATTGCAAGCATGCCGCTAAGAACGGCGATCGAAATCGGTTTCACTGCCACTTTCATCTTTATATCCTTTTTATGGAAGTTTGTTTCAAAACATGCTTATTGTATCAATTTGTTATGAAAGTTATTTTTCATACATAGATAAAGTGTGATCTAAATTGGTTGTTATTGTGATATTTGGCTCGCAAGTCTCATCTGCACACTTTGCTGTTAACCATAGTCCCTGTGAACCCGCCTTGCGTTGTTCGGTGTAGCAAAAGTCTCAAAATTCATCCTATAGTGGTTTTTGGAATAAAAAATGAAATTTTAGAATTTCCGGTAATATAGCCAGTTGGTCATAATGCCATCATCAGAGACGCGATGGACCGCCACAATGGATCAGCCTTTTAAGCAAATTACGAAATTGAAAACGACGCCTCAATTGGTGATGAGTTCACAAAAACCCAAATTGCAAACTTCGATACTTAAATCTGGCGAAGTGGCGTTGGTCGGTGCTGGTCCAGGCGACCCTGAGTTGTTGACCCTCAAGGCTCTTAATTATTTGCAGCAGGCAGATGTCGTTTTATATGACTACCTAGTGTCTGATGAAATAATGGCATTGGTGCCAGAAAGTACGGTTTTGGTGTGCGTTGGCAAACGAGCTGGGCATCACAGTGTACCTCAGGAAAAAACCAACCAGTTACTCCTCGAGTTTGCTCAAAGTGGTCATAAAGTGGTTCGAATTAAGGGGGGAGACTCTTTTATGTTTGGCCGCGGTGGTGAGGAACTGCAAGTGTTGGCGCAAGCAGGTATTTCGTTTCAAGTGATTCCAGGTATCACCGCAGCGGCGGGGGCAACCGCTTATGCGGGAATTCCTCTTACCCATCGTGATTACGCGCAATCCGCGTTGTTTGTGACTGGGCATCTAAAGTCCAACAGTGACGACATGGATTGGTCGACACTTGCACGCCCTAAGCAAACGCTCGTGATTTATATGGGATTGATGAAATCCGACCATATTCAGCAGCAATTGGTTCTCCATGGAAGAAGCCCAGAAGTGCCTATTGCCATCATTGAACGTGGCACCCAACAGACGCAGAAAGTCTTTGTTGGTCAACTTAAAGATCTTGCGGATCTGGCGACAAATGCACAGGCACCATCATTGATCGTAGTAGGCGAGGTCGTTGAATTAGCGAAAGATCTTGCTTGGTTTGGTGAGGCATCGACTCAAGTACTCAAAGTTAAGAGTGCATAGGAATTCAGTCTGGTAGAGGTTTAATGGCCTTTACTCGCAAAAAAGGAAGCACAACAAATGGATCAAGAAAGACTCACTCACCTCAAACAACTGGAAGCGGAGAGTATTCACATTATTCGTGAAGTCGCTGCCGAATTCGATAATCCGGTCATGATGTATTCGATCGGTAAAGACTCTTCAGTCATGTTGCATCTGGCTAGAAAAGCGTTTTACCCGGGGAAAATACCTTTTCCTTTACTACACGTCGATACGGATTGGAAATTCAAAGAGATGATTGAATTTCGTGATCGTACGGCGAAAAACTATGGCTTTGAGCTTTTGGTACATAAAAATCCAGAAGGTATGGCGATGGGGATAAATCCATTTGTGCATGGTTCTTCAAAACACACGGATATCATGAAAACTCAAGGACTCAAGCAAGCGTTGAACCACTATGGATTTGATGCGGCGTTTGGTGGGGCACGTCGTGATGAAGAAAAATCCAGAGCGAAAGAGCGCGTTTACTCATTCCGCGACAAAAATCATACTTGGGATCCAAAGAACCAGCGCCCTGAATTATGGAAAACTTATAACGGGCAAATCAACAAGGGTGAAAGCATTCGCGTTTTCCCTCTTTCAAACTGGACTGAGCTGGATATCTGGCAATACATCTACTTAGAAGGCATTGATATTGTACCGCTTTACTTGGCTGCTGAGCGACCAGTGGTGGAACGCGATGGCATGTTAATCATGGTTGATGATGAACGAATGGACATTCGACCAGATGAAAAAGTAGAGAACAAAAGCGTCCGCTTTAGAACACTCGGTTGTTACCCACTTACCGGAGCCGTGGAATCGGAAGCGGCGACGTTGACGGAAATTATTGAAGAAATGCTGGTTGCGACATCCAGTGAAAGACAAGGTCGTGCGATCGACCATGATCAGTCTGGATCAATGGAGCTTAAAAAACGTCAGGGATATTTCTAAGGATCGAAGGGACACATTATGAATAGCGCAGTAGAAGCACAACTTGCCGAGCTAGGCATTGAGGGATACCTCAATCAGCATCAACACAAATCCTTACTTCGATTTCTGACCTGTGGTTCAGTGGATGATGGTAAGAGTACGTTAATTGGGCGCTTGCTCCATGATTCCAAGCAAATTTATGAAGATCAGTTAGCTGCGGTTCACTCAGATAGCCAACGCGTCGGGACGACAGGGGATAAGCCTGACCTTGCGCTGTTAGTTGACGGTCTGCAAGCTGAGCGCGAACAAGGTATTACCATTGATGTGGCTTACCGTTATTTTTCGACTCAAAAGCGAAAGTTCATCATTGCCGATACTCCAGGGCATGAACAATATACTCGCAACATGGCTACCGGGGCATCGACCTGTGATTTAGCGGTGATTTTGGTGGATGCCCGTAAAGGCATGTTAGATCAAACTCGTCGCCACTCCTTTATCGCTAGCCTGTTGGGCTTAAAGCACTTTGTTGTTGCCGTAAACAAAATGGACTTAGTTGATTTTTCGCAGCAACGATTTGAATCCATTCGTGATGATTATTTAGCTTTTTCAGAAAAACTAGGTAAAGGGATTGATATTCAAATTATTCCTTTGTCTGCGCTTGACGGCGACAACGTGGTTGAGCCCAGCGAAAACATGCCTTGGTATCAAGGAAAGCCGCTTTTAGAGTTGCTTGAGAATGTCGATATCGATCAAGACAGACGCTATGGGGAATTCCGTTTTCCTGTGCAATATGTCAGCCGTCCAAATTTAGACTTTCGCGGTTTTGCGGGGACGATTGGTTCGGGCGAAGTTCGAGTTGGTGATGAAATTAAGTCACTACCATCAGGAAAAACATCCACCATCGAGAGTATTGTCACGTTTGATGGAAACTTGGACGTAGCCTTTGCTGGACAAGCGGTCACGCTAACATTGAGCGATGAAATTGATATTAGCCGAGGTGATTTGATCGTTAAGCAAAACGCTAAGGTAACGTCTTCCAACCGATTGCTTGCCGATGTGGTTTGGATGACAGATGACGCACTGGCGGCGGGAAAAACGTACGACATCAAAATTGCTGGTAAGAAAACCCAAGGTCAATTAGAGGCGGTGCGTCATCAGTACGACATTAATACGCTCGCATCATTTGAAACTGAAACGTTACCTCTTAATGGTATTGGTTTGTGTGAGTGGTCACTTACTGAGTCTGTAGCCATTGATAACTACGATGTGGTTCAAGATACCGGAGGCTTTATTATCATTGACCGCCTGACCAACGTGACGGTTGGCGCTGGCTTAGTGCGTGATGCGTTAGCAGAGCAAGAACGTTCACCTAAAGAGCGCATAGGTGCTTTTGAAAGTGAGTTGAAGGCGTTAATTATGAAGCACTTCCCTGAGTGGGACGCAAAGATTTAACGTGCAACCACGGTGTGGTGAATGATGGTTTATACGGTCGATGATCGAGTCAGAAGAATGACAGTTCAATCGACCGCATAACCGCTATCGAGGATAAGGATTATGTGGGAACAGGGAGTCGTCTTAGCGCTATTGATGTCAATCATTAGCTGCTTAATCGCAACTCAAATTAAACCTAGCCTTATTTTCGCTGGTGCGGCGTTCATCGCTTTCATTAGTGGTATGACAGAATTAAGTGTCATTGCCACTAACTTCACTAACTCATCATTATTGACGTTAGTGCTGTTGATTATGTCGTCTGCCGCTTTAGAGAAAACACGCTTGATTAGCTGGGTAAGCCGTTCTATTGCAACCGGAAGGCTGGGGTCGGTGGTCGCCAAACTGGGGATTTCTACGGCCCTGTTGTCGTCGTTTACCAATAATACTGCTGTCGTGGTATCGCTTATCGGGGCGATTAAACGTAACCAACGCCATGCGCCTTCTAAATTACTCATTCCTTTGTCTTATGCGGCCATCTTGGGGGGAACACTAACGCTCATAGGAACCTCAACCAACCTGATCATTAATAGCTTTGTTGAAGATGTAGGATTACCGAGTCTTGATTTTTTTGCACCCACTTGGATTGGTTTGAGTGTCTTAGTTGGTGGTGTCATTATTCTGATTCCACTGAGCTACCTATTACCAAACTACGATGATGATAATCAAGATGAACTGCCGTACTTTTTAGAAGCTAGGGTTGAACCAGGCTCACCCCTTGTGGGTGGCAGTATTGCTGAGAATAACTTACGTGCATTAAGAAAATTGTTTTTAGCGGAAGTGGTACGCGATGGTGACACGCTTGCTTCAGTTGGGCCCGATTTTGTGTTGAAGGCAAAGGATAGGTTGTTATTTTGTGGTGACGTAGAGAGTGTTAATACTCTGCAAGAAATCAATGGACTGACGTTTTTTGGACAGCACCATTTAAATGGTCAAAACCTTCTTGAAGTCGTGGTGAGCTCCTCGGCTACGTTTTGTAATAAAACGCTGAAATCGAGTCATTTTCGTGACAAGTTTGATGCGGTAGTTGTAGCTATTCGCCGTGGGCACGAACGTTTGGAAGGCGGGTTAGGAAACATTGTTTTGCAAGCGGGTGATACTTTGGTTTTAGCGCCTGGAAAACGTTTTGACGATGAAAGACGTAAGTATCGTAAAGAGTTTGTCTTAGTGAATGACTTAGATTCAAGTGCCCGATTGGATATAGCAAAATCGAGTTACGTGTTGTTGGGTTTTGTTGCGGTAATAGCGTTAGCTCTGACTAACATTTTGCCGATTATTAAAGGGCTCGCGCTATATCTCATCGCGATTCTTGCGTTTGGTATCGTTAATATCGGTGAATTAAGACGACGTTTTCCTACCGACATTGTGGTGATTGTTGGTTCCGCGTTATCTATTGCTCAATTGATGATCTCAACGGGCCTATCTGTACGGATGGGCGAGATGTTTATGGAGTTGTTTAACGGTTGGGGAGTCTTTGGGGCTTTAGTGGCGACTTATCTAGTGACCTTAATTCTTACGGAGCTGATTACCAATAACGCCGCAGCGGCTCTCGCTTTTCCTATTGGCTACAGTATGGCAGTGGGCTACGGCGTAGATCCGATGCCGTTTATTATGGCGGTGTTATTTGGCGCTAGTGCAAGTTTCATTTCACCGTATGGTTATCAAACTAACTTATTGGTGTATAGCGTTGGTAATTACCAACTTAAAGATTATCTGCGAATAGGCATCCCTATTTCTATCGTGTATTCGGTACTGGTATTAGCGCTTATTCCGTACTTCTTTCCATTTTAATATTGATGAGAGTGACTATTAAGGATTTATATGTCGGACATTACTTTAGATAAAGACGAGAACGTGATCTGGCATCAGCATTACGTCACCAAATTGCAGCGTTCAGAATTAAAGCAGCAAAAGCCAGTTGTATTATGGTTTACCGGACTTTCTGGTGCTGGGAAGTCCACGGTTGCGGGGGCATTAGAAACGGAGTTACTTCGTTTGGGTCACCACACTTACTTACTGGATGGGGATAATGTTAGACACGGTTTGTGTCGAGATCTTGGCTTTTCGCAACAAGACAGACGTGAAAATATTCGCCGTGTTGGTGAGTTAGCAAAACTGATGGCGGATGCTGGATTAATTGTACTTTCTGCCTTTATCTCTCCTCATAGAGAGGAGCGCGCGTTAGTGAAATCACTGCTTCCTGAAGGGGAGTTTTTAGAGGTGTTTGTGGACGCGAGTCTAGAGGTTTGTGAATCAAGGGATCCTAAAGGCTTGTATAAGAAAGCACGAGCAGGCGAGATCGCTAACTTTACTGGCATTGATTCTGAATATGAACAACCTATTGACCCAGATATTCATCTTCAAGCGAGCGAGAAAAGTGTCGCAACGTTGGTGGAAGACTGCTTAGCAGTACTTAAAGAAAAAGGGATCATTGGTTAATCTCACCCGATTACTATTCAGGCGATGATTTTATTCCATGTGATGACTTTATGTAAAAGGGCCAGGCTAGGTGGGTAAGGAATAGGGGGCACACTCTATTCCTTTGTATTCCTTTGTATCCCATGTTAGTGATGACTGACTATCATTAGACCTGGTGGTGAAAAGATGACGTTACTTCACCCGCGACAGTAAATTTTCTGTTGAGCAAATTCACCAGTTTCTCTTGGTAATGAGTATTACCGCGATGCCCTAACAGCTGGCATAATTCATTCCCTGTTGGAGTAAAGCGATAGTAGGTTAGCCGAATACCCTTTAGCTTCGATTGCAGCTGAAACTCGCTTCCCTGGTAGTTGAGTTTCAATGCAGGCTCTTGTGCTATCTCCCCTGATTCCAGTTCTGTGCCTAATAAAATCCCCAATTCTATGAGCAATAATAGGCTTGAATATGGCAGGTTAAACTCACCTAGGCTCAGTTCATCGAAGCTCTCTCTTTTTGAAAAGCTAAAGAGTCCCGCATGATGTTTGATCCCTAATAGTAGCTTTCGGCTACTGTCTGCACCAAAGCTGCACGCAAGAGAGGCGGCTCGTTGCAGTGTTTGAGCTTCTTTTGGTGTCATATCCCTAAGCGTTTTTAGTGCTTTCATTGAGGTGGATCCGGGATTAGTGACTTCTCTTTTGAGCACTTGCGCCCAGAGCTTTTGCATGGATGTATTATGAATATCCTGAGCCATATCAAAAAAGCGCAATAGCCAATCAAAATCGGGTTCGCTGGATACTTCGCTGTTACATGCTTGAAGTGACAACTTGACGATTTGCTCCAGGTTTTTTTGTCGTTGCTCTTTGCGCTGTTTGTCTCGTTGTATTGCTCGTTCAAAAACACTTTTGCTGGGGGACTCTTCACCGATGAGAGCATCAAGCAAGTGGGTTTGAGCAATGGCTCGGATACGACTCGCACTGTCACGCATATGAGAACTCTTTTTCTGAGTTTGCTCATTACGCGCGGATGTCGCCTCAATGATTGGAGATGGACTGCTGGTCGTTACATTGCTCATAGTCATACACTTGGCAGGTTGAATGAGAGTTTGGGATGAAAGATAAATTTAACGAGGTTTTGCCAATATGACTAGCGCTATTTGTGTGAGCTATTTTCCGATTTAACAATTAGAGCGGGTATGTTGTAAAAATACCTAGGCTAAATGATAAATATTTGTTAAATTTAGTGAGTAAGTAAGGGGGGCGTTATGCGGCACTCAGGAGAACCTAAACTCAAGAAACATATCTCGACGGTATTGTTACTAGGCGTCTATATCGGCGTGCTAGCGTATCTTTCAACCTATATCAGTTAAATACTATACGCTAGCAAACCATCCATTTTCGTTACGCAGTTTTTTGTTGCGTATTTGTTATGTGCATTCTAGTTATCATCGTAATCTTCAATATGGAGACCTTCAATTAAGTAACCTGTCTCGGCAAGTTCAGAATTGATGGTCTCTGTCTTCAGTGTTCCTACCACATAAATGACATCCCATAGACGATGCACTGGTGCGCCTTGTTTAAATTTCACATAAACGATTTGGTTTGGCGGTGGTGGTGGTACATGTATGCAAGCACCAAAATAGGGCACCAACAAAAATTCAGTCACGGTATCTTCATCGCCTTCTAGGGGGACGACAAAGCCTGGTATTTTTACTGTGCTGCCATTAAGCTCTTGACGAACGGTGCCCACTTTTGACTGTTCCATTTGCCCACCAGAGTGATTGGTTATAGGCATACCGACAGCATCAAACTGATTTCGCTCCGCTTCGGGGATTAAATCGATCCAATCAAGTTTCAGCACTTCGCTATCGGTATTTTCGCTACCTTGAGCGAGTGCTGTTGGTAGACATAAGCCCAGAGTCAGCATAATGACACAGCTTATGCGAGTGAATATTGTCATAAAGATCTCGTTATACTCGGATGGTCATACCATCACTTAAAGATTGTTGATAGGCACGTAATGCAGGGAAGAAGCCGATAAGGATCCCCGCCAGCTGCACAAAACCAAGTAGTAGCCATTCATGCTGGCTGATGCCTGATAAGGTTATACTAATACCATATTGTGACGCAATGATGGGGCTCGCAATGGCAAGTAGACCGTAAGTGCCTGCAACCCCCACTATTATACCGACAGTTGTTAAAGCCGTTGCTTCACTGACCAATAAGGCAAAAACATGTCTCGGTCTTGCCCCCATTGCCCGCAGAATCGCCATTTCACGTCGACGCTCTTGCAGGCTGGTTAATAAGCTAGATAACATTCCCATCAAACCAGCAACCACAACAAAAATAGAGACCATTAACAGAGCTTGCTCTGCCACGCTCATTAACCCCCAGAGTTCATGTAAGGCGATACCTGGCATGATGGCGCTTAATGGCTCTTGTTTGTAGGTGTTGATTTGTCTTTGTAGTGCAAATGTTTGAATTTTACTGTTTAGCCCAACTAGCATTGCAGTAATTTGTTTGGGTTGGAAGTCCAGATTTTCTAATTGTTTTTTACTCGGGGCATTACCCAAGTTAGCCCCTGTTTCCCACCCTACGTGTATGGCTTCGATAGCACCGAGTGAGACATGTACAGTTTTGTCTACGGGTGTCCCAGTTGGAGCCAAAACACCGACGACTTTAAAAGGGAGGTTATCATGGCGGCTGAAACTCACATCGCTAATACCATGAGCAATAATGATTTCACTGCCAATCTTATAGCCTAATGATTTTGCCACGTCTGAGCCGAGAACCGTTTCAAATACACTATCAAAAGCACGACCTTGGCTAAAGGTCAAAGCCTGCTTTTTGCCGTACTGATAGTGCTCAAAATAACTGTGATTGGTGCCCATGACTCTAAAGCCTTTATGCGAATCTCCAAGAGAGATAGGAATCGCCCATTTGACGGCTTTGTGCTGACTAAATTCCTCAAAGCTTCGCCAATCAATATTGTTCGTGGCATTACCAATGCGAAATACCGAGTAGAGCAATAAGTTGATTTGGCCTGACCGTCCTCCGACGATTAAATCGGTGCCAGAAATAGTATTAGCAAAACTACTTTTCGCTTGAGTACGAATGCGTTCAACGCCCATTAATAAGATAACGGAAATCGCCACGGTGAGTACGGTGAGTATGGCGGTGGTTTTGCGATTAAGCACGCTTTTCCAAGCCAGTTTTAGGGTGATACTCATGATGACCTCGCCTGATTTAAAACAGTCAAATTGGCACTGCGACTAAACAGTGGCTCTAAACTTGGATCGTGGCTAACGAATACCATGGTTGAGTTTGCTTGGTTTGCTTGCTCCATTAGCAGTGTAATGAAGGCTTCGCGATTGTCATGATCAAGTGCGGATGTGGGCTCATCTGCAATGAGAATTTCTGGTTGTCCGATTAAAGCGCGCGCAGCCGCCACCCTTTGCTGTTGACCGATACTTAGCTCAACAACAGGCTTCATCCATAGCAGTGGGTCAAGGTGCAACTGTTGTAGTAAGTGCTTAGCCTCGTTTTGCAGTGTACCTGACACTTTATTTCGTCGGTGCTGAGAAAACTCACAAGGGAGCGTGACATTATCAACAACCGACAGATAAGGGATTAGGTTAAATTGTTGAAAAATATAACCAATATGATCGGCTCGAAAACGATCTCGGTGCCGTGATGGCAACTGGGTCAAGGATTGCCCTAGTGCTTTTACCTCACCAGAGTCGGCAGTATTAATACCGGTTAGTAGGCTTAATAGTGTCGACTTTCCGCTGCCACTTGGCCCTTTTAAAAATAAGTGCTCACCTTGCTCGATGATGAGCTCTGGGATATCGATGGTGGGCGGCTGGTTTTTTTGCCAGCAAAAAGAAACATTGCTGAGCTCAATTACACTCGTCATAAAAACCTCACAAGATATGCCCCGAGCGAAAGCTCAGGGCAGCAGTTAACTGAGTCGAATCCGTTAAAATTGAATCGTAGTTGACGTGGAGTTGAGCTCACTAGCAGATTGAGCATTATCGGTTAATAGGTTGACGGATACTTTCTCGGTTGATGGGAAGTGAGTAAACCATTGGGTTTCAATTGTTGAGAGGTCAGATAGGTTTGAACAGCTAAATTGGTATTGCACGGTAAATTCGCCGTGTCCATCATGCTGGTCGTGGTCGTGGTCGTGGTCGTGGTCGTGGTCGTGGTCGTGGTCGGCGTGTTTCTCATGGTCATGATGCTCATGGCTGTCATGCTCGGCGTGTTTCTCATGGTCGTGGTGCTCATGGCTGTCATGTTCGGCGTGTTTCTCATGGTCATGATGCTCATGGCTGTCATGCTCGGCATGTTCCTCATGGTCGTGATGCTCATGGCTATCATGCTCAGCGTGTTTCTCATGTCCATGTTCTTCATGGTTGTCATGCTCGCCTAGCCCGTGTTCAACATGAGTATCAACGAGTGTACAGCCTAGCGAGCTTGGTAGGGTAAAGATCTTGTCCGCTTGGGCCAATAAGGCTTCAGCGTTAGCAAGTGTCTTCTTCTCGGCTTCACTTTTCGCATTATGCTCAAATCCGACAACATCGGCGCCCGGTGCTGTAATTTCGAATAATAAGTCTTGGCCGTCTTGAGCGATGTTCATTGCTACTTGTCCATGGACATGAGCGTCATGTTGACGAAACTCGTCATTTGCGACAGCAATAGGGGAAGCGATGATAGCGGCGAGTAAGGTCATACGTAATTTCATGGTGATTCCTAATAGGTAAAATATTGAGTAAAAATAGGGATGTATACGTTAACTTATCATCGGTGGAGAGCGTGCTGAAACAGACAAAGGAGGTTGATTTTCCACTTCATTGAAAGACGGTAAAGTGGTATCTGGAGTCAAGGTTGGAAGTTGAATGGCTAAGCTAGAGGTCGGGATAGAATGTGAGCCTTTGCCATAAAGCGCACACTGGTGATGCTGATGATCGCTATGTTGATCATAGTGATGTTCGATGGAAATAAAATTAATAGCGAGTAGAAGTAAAGCCAATGCGAGAGCATGATACAAGGGTGTATCTGATGTAACGGTATGGGTTCGTAACACGACATGAACTCTCGATTTAAATTCAATTGTTATAGTATAACAATTGAATTTTTTTTCCCAGATGAATGGTGAGGTTTATTTACGAGGGAATAAGCAAGGGAGAAAGGGACTCCCTTGCGGTGGTCTCACTTATAGGTTTTGTTTGATTAGCCCTAAAACGGTGTTAACTTCTTCGTCACTTAACACCCCTTCTTTCACGAATAGTACTTTCCCGGATTTATCTTGCACAATAATAGCGGAGCTTTCTGCTTCTAACTGCCATGCACTTGCCACCAGGCCATGTTCATCAAGTACCATGGATGACCAAGGAAACTCTTTCTTGCTGTCTTCTGCCGAGGATTTTACGAATGATCCCGTTCCCCACATTGCATCGTCTTGGTTGATCACTGTTGTCGTTTGATAGCTGTCTTCTGGGAATTTTTCATCAGTAATGGCTGCCATGAGTGGAGCGTTCATTTTTTTCGAGCTGCTACGTCCTGCAATAGCCTGAATCACGCGTACTTTTCCGAGCATTTGTGCACTCTTCCATGCGCTATAATTGATGGTGTCGCCTTCGAGTAAAAGCTCACCGTGAGCATCGACGGAGACGGAACGTGCTGCTGAGCCAACTTGTACATTGGTCGCAAATGCGAGTGTTGGCAGACAGAGTAACGTTAAAGAGAGGAGAGACTTTAGTTTCATTGTGATATTTCCATATTATTATTTGATAATCGCGATAACCATAGGTGAACCTTAGGTTAACTACAACTTGTCACTGTTAATTTGACCAAGACATGTACTGAACTTGATAAAATCATCACAAGCATAACAGTGATTTATAACTTGTTGCAAAGATGTTAATTTCATTTTGTCTAATGCGAAAGTTCAGGTATACTTGTCAATAGACGCAAAAGATATTGCGAGGCACCGCAAAAAAGCGCTGCAAGACGACATTTACTCAAATGGATATTGAGGTTAGGTTATGCTAAGAAAATTTACGGTTTATCGTCCTAAACAGATCGCAAAGTTTGTAAAAACGTTATTCAAAGGGCAATTTTTTATTGCTGGTCTTGGATTGTTTATGTTCGACAATGGCAAGGTGTTACTTCCGGGGATGGAAGACAGACGTAAACTGGATGCCTTTAAAGAGATTAATGGTGAGATTGCTGCGTTAGCGATGTAAGCAGTCTAGACCAAACAATAAAAAATGCCTCAGACTTGTCTGGGGCATTTTTTTTACGCTAATCTAGCATGCTGCCTATTTTTATTGAGGAGGGAAGCAAACGCCCGTTCCGCTTATACCGCAATAGCCATTGGGATTTTTTGCTAAATATTGCTGGTGGTAGACTTCAGCAAAATAGTAATGGTCAGAAAGTCGAATCTCGGTTTGAATGTCGCCTTTATTGCCCAGCGCCTGCTGAAATTGCTGTTTAGTGGCTTGTGCTAGTGTTAGCTGTTTGTCATCGTCGCAATAGATAGCAGAGCGGTACTGCGTGCCCACATCATTACCTTGACGCATTCCTTGAGTCGGGTCGTGTTTTTCCCAAAATACTTTGAGAATAGCCGTGAGCGTCGTGAGTTTGGTGTTATAGACAATACGCACAACCTCAGTATGTCCAGTCATGCCTGAGCACACTTCTTCGTAGGTTGGGTTGGGTGTATAGCCACCCGCGTAACCGACAGAGGTGCTCGTGACGCCAGGGAGTTGCCAAAAAACACGTTCTGCTCCCCAAAAACAGCCTAAGCCAACTATAATACTTTCTTCATGCTCTGCTAAAGGAGCGGTGATATCATTGTGGTATATAAAGTGTGGTTCCATTATGGCGATGGCATTTGCTCTGCCAGGAAGCGCTTCTGCTTCTGAAATCATGTCCGTTTTTCGCATAGGGATTCCTTCTTAGTCGACTATCGGCCGTGTGGGTAACGAAATATTGTATGAAAAATGATACTTTTCTATGGGTATGAGTTGTTAAATACAGACTTACAAATTGAACAGAGTTATCATTTAACGTAATAACAAAAATAGCGAATTTCAGTCTCGACAATAAAGCATGATAAAGAGAGTTTTTCCACCGCTAATGTTCATGGTCGCTTCAATGTCACTCATGGCAGCTGAAGATATCGAGTTGAACATCAATGGATTGAGCGGCCCGTTAAAAGAAAATGTGGATGCGTATGTATCTGCGATCTCCCCGAGCGAATACTCTACGTCGCTGCGTTTTCAATCTCGTATTACTAAAGAAATTCACTCAGCGTTGAATGCGTTAGGTTACTATCATGCTGAGATTCAGTTCTCGACCAATGAGCAGCAAGATGAATTAACGGTGGCAGTAACGCCAGGGCAACCGATGCGAATTAAACTGGTGGATGTTGAACTCACCGGAGAGGCAAAAGAAGACGCCGACTTTTTGCGCTTGATTCGGGTGACGCCAGTCAAAGAAGGACGGATACTCAATCAGGGTGAATATGACACGTTAAAGTCGAGTCTTCGCAATTTAGCCTTGCAAAAAGGCTACTTTGACGGCGCGTACACACTGAGTCGCCTCGAAGTTGTGCCAGAGCTCAATCAAGCATTCATTCGGTTACATTTTGATAGCGGCATTCGTTATAAATTTGGGTCTTCCACGATAACAGGTAGCCAGATAGATATTGACCGCGTGCAATCACTACAGCCATACAAAAGTGGTGATTACTATCAGGTTGGAAAGGTGGGGGAATATAACCAAGGTTTGTCGAACACCGAGTGGTTTTCGTCGGTGTTTGTTGAGCCCGACTTGGAGCAGGTTGGCAAGGGTCGAGAGTTGCCGATGAAGGTGTCACTCGCGCCGCAGGTAAAAAATCAATTTGAAACGGGTTTAGGTTATTCGACCGATGTCGGGGCGAAAGTTAAGTTTAAATGGAAAAAGCCATGGATTAACTCTCGTGGTCACAGCTTTAATACCAGTCTTGATTTATCCATTCCTGAACAACAGGTCACTGCCGCCTATAAAATTCCATTAGATGATGTGTTGAGAGATTATTACGTGATTCAGTATGGCCTGAAAAACGTCAATCGTTCGGATAAAAAGACGCTCGAATCTAACTTGGGTTTTGAACGGCACTGGGTGCTCGATAGTGGTTGGCACCGTACCGCTTACATCCGATATTTGGTTGAAGACTATGAGCGTAATTTAGAAGGCGATGTTGGTCAGTTTGTTTTACCGGGGCTTTCTTACTCACGTGTAGTATCTCGTGGTGGTGTATTACCAATGAGTGGTAATAAACAAACCATTATGTTCGAGGTCGGTGATAAGCGGGCGTTATCAGAAACCTCGGTGTTTAGAATGCGAGGGACCTCAACATGGATCAGCAGTATTGGCGAAAACCATCGCGGCATATTTAAGGTTGATGTTGGTGCCAACATTGCCGATGACCCTTCGAAACTCTCGCCATCTTTGCGTTTCTACGCGGGTGGTGATAACAGTATTAGGGGTTATGACTATGAAAGTATTTCTCCTGTTGATACGGGTGGGACTAAGACTGGTGGCCAATATTTGGCAACCAGCACGCTAGAGTATCAATACCGTATCTACAATAACTGGTGGGCGGCAACGTTCTTTGATGTGGGTGATGCCTTTGATGATACGCCAGTTTGGAAGCGTGGTGCGGGTGTTGGGATACGTTGGGTATCACCAGTAGGGCCTATTAAATTTGATTTTGCTAAGGGACTCGATCAAAAGCCTGAGGCAGAATGGCGAGTTCACTTTAGTCTAGGGCCAGAGTTATGATGTTAAAAGTTTGGCGGGTGACAAAGTGGTTGTCTGTGACCTTCATACTGATGGTGACGCTCTTATTGGCAACCCTTGCCTTTGCATTGTTTACCAATACTGGATTAACGGCCATTTTATGGGGAGCAAACCAAGCGTTACCTGAACTTAAAGTAGAGTCAACCAAAGGGGCGTTATTTCCTCGTTTTACTTTAAATAATGTAACGTTTAAAGATGATTCTCTATTTATCGATTTAGCGGCAGACTCTCTGACACTAGCCGTCGATCTCAATTGTCTCAGTGATCCTAGAGTGTGTATTAATGAACTGTCGGTTCAGGGACTCGACTTTTCCATGCCTGAAATCGCGCCGAGTGAGCCTTCTCCTGAACCTTCAGAGCCGCTTACTAGTATATCGACACCCATTCCCATCGCGATCGGTAAGGTGAATCTGGCTGATATTAAACTGGATATTTTGGGCACAAAAGTGAGTTGGGACAGCTTTACGACATCGCTTTCTATGACCGGCTCGAAACTAACTATAGGTAAAACCCTGCTTGCGACCCCGAGCGTAGCGTTACCTCCGGCAGAAGAGGTATCAGAGGTCGCAGCTAAGAAAAACACCTCGATGGCGAATACGGCTGTAGCTGCTGAGACCTCGACAGCAGTTAAGAACTCTGTAACGGCAGAGCCTGCGCGCGCAATTGAGTTGCCAGAAGTCCTCATTCCTTTATTCGTCAATATTACTCGCCTTGATATTCGAGACTTTACCTTACAGCAAGAAGAGCCGATTGTTGTCCATCACCTTGGGCTGAAAGGCTTCGCGGGTAAGCATGATGTTCATGTTGAAAGTCTTGAATTAGCTATGCCGCAGGTTGATGCTTCTTTGTCGGGCAACGTTGCACTAATAAAAGACTACCCCCTTGATATCACGTTGGATGCCCAGTTAAAAGAAACGGATCTTGCTGGACAAAAACTGGCGCTTACCGCTAAGGGCAGTGTTGGTGATTTGCACTTGGATAGTCATTTTTCAGGGGTTATTGACGCCGCCTTATCTGGGAATATTCAGCCATTAGCGCCTAGGTTACCGTTTGATGTTGTTTTGTCGGATGGCAAGGCTGCGTGGCCTTTGAAAGGTGAGAGTGAGTATCAGGTTATTGTTGACCAGCTTAAAGCCAAAGGGTCGTTGGACAGCTATGAAGTGGCGTTAAAAACCCAGGCATCGGGTAAGCCAATTCCAGATGTTGCTGTTGAATTACAAGGTAAAGGCGATCTTAAACAGATTAATCTTGAAACGTTGACGATCAACTCTCTGGGTGGCTCCATTCAAGGTTCGGTCATGGCGAATTGGGAAGCGCCTGTCAACTGGAAGGCGGACATGATGTTGTCGCACATTCAGCCTGGACTGCAATGGCCAGAAGCCGAAGGAGACATTAGTGGCCAAATCGTGACTTCAGGTGCGTTGACCGACGCTGGTGGCTGGCAAGTACAAGTACCTAAACTCGACATCGTCGGTATTTTGCGAGATTACCCATTATTGGTAAAAGGGCAAGTAGAGGCTGCGGACAAGTCAGGATCAGGAGAGCTGAGTGTCAATACGGATGGCTTGTCGTTAGCGCATGGCCCAAACAATATGAGCGCGAAAGGCAGCTTGCGTAAAAATTGGGATATGAATGTCTCCATCGACTTTCCCGATCTAGCCAAGACTGTCCCTGACTTACAAGGTTTGTTGGTCGGCACCATTGCCCTAAAAGGTAAGATGCAAGAGCCTGATGTACGTTTAGATCTGCAGGTCAAGAAGGCTAAATGGCAGCAAGAGGCGAGTATCGACACGTTATCGCTTTCCGGTGAAGCGAAACCATTGCCTATAGATCAGGCTAAAGCCGATATTCGTTTGCAGGCCTCGGGCATTCAATATCAAGAACATAATGTTGATTCACTCGATGTCAGTTTACAAGGCACGCAGGCAAAGCATGAACTGGACTTAGATCTGGTTTCAACGTTGCTCTCCGCTCAGTTAAGTGTTGTCGGTGAGCTCATTGATAAACCTAGTTTGATATGGTCTGGTGAGTTGGCAAGCGCTCACTTTGAAACGGAGCAAGGGCCGTTACACCTGCAAAACCCGATTCAAGTGAAAGTTGATGTAGACAAACAAAGTGCTGACGTCAGCGCCCACTGCTGGAAGCAGTCAGAGTCGCGTGTTTGTTTAGAAAAGGATATTCAAGCCGGCACTTCGGGTGAAGCGTTGGTCACGTTGAAGAACTTCAATTTTGAACAGATTAAAGCGTATGTTCCTGAGCAAACCCGCCTAGAAGGTTCGGCCAGCGCCACTATATGGGCGAAATGGGCACCAGAGGTCTCGCCTGAAGTGAAAGTAGACGTTAGATTACCAAAAGGGCAGGTAACTCAGGAGTTAGAAATCCCGCTTGTGGTTGGGTGGGAGTCGATAGAACTCAAAGCCAACTTGGCCAATGACCAATTGGATGCATCTTGGTTACTTGATGTTACCGATAATGGCGACCTATCAGGCAAAGTGACGTTGCCTAATGTACTGGAAGAGGACAAGCAAATTGAAGGCGAGCTAAATCTCTCCACGTTTAATCTTGACTTCTTACAGCCCATCATTGGTGAATTTAACAAGCTGCAAGCTAACTTATCATCCTCTATTCAGATAAAAGGCGATGCTCTGCACCCTCAATTGTACGGCGATCTTAAAGTAGAAGACTTATCACTGAAAGGTGATATTTCTCCGATACAGGTGGAGTCTGGTGGACTTGTGCTTAATCTCAATGGTTATGATGGTAAGCTTGATGCAAAAATTCAGACCACCGATGGCGAACTGTTGATCAACGGCGACGGGAATTGGCAAGATCTACAAGATTGGCGAACAAAACTGCGAGTCTTTGCTGAAGAATTAAAGGTCGATGTGCCACCAATGGTCAAAGTGAAAGTGGTACCTGATATGACCATTGAGGCCACACCAAAGCTGGCTAAAGTCACTGGTAGCATTGGTTTACCATGGGGACGCATTGTAGTCGAAGAGCTGCCACCAAGTGCGGTAGCGGTGTCGAGTGATCAGGTGATACTCAATGCTGACTTAACACCGCAAGACGATTCAATACCAGTACCTTTCAATATTGAAACTGACGTTTCAATCTCTATTGGTAATGATTTCACCGTCTCTGCTTTTGGTCTTAAAGGTGGTTTGCGCGGCAAGCTTCATGTCTCTCAAAAAGATAAAGGGCCATTTATCCAAGGGGAAGTGAACATTGTGAATGGTTCTTATAACTCTTTTGGACAGGACTTACTCATCGATGAAGGTAAGATCCTGATGACCGGACCTGTGGACCAACCTTACGTCAATATTAAAGCCATCCGAAACCCAGACACTACCGCTGATGATGTGACAGCTGGTGTGAAAGTAACGGGGTTGGCAACGCAGCCGAAAATCGAGATATTCTCAGACCCAACGATGCCACAGGCGAATGCTTTATCTTATCTACTTCGTGGTCAAGACATCGATGGTGAGACCGGAGGCAATGCGCTGACAACGACGCTAATTGGTTTAAGTTTGGCAAAAAGCGGCAAGGTGGTCGGTGAAATTGGTCAAGCGTTTGGGGTTCAAGACCTACAATTAGATACCGCTGGTACGGGGGATGACTCTCAAGTTACCGTTAGTGGCTATGTATTACCGGGCTTGCAGGTAAAGTATGGCGTCGGCATCTTTAACTCACTGGGTGAGTTCACTATCCGTTATCGCATTATTGAAGATTTTTATGTTGAGGCGGTGTCGGGGCTCTATAGCTCTGTGGTCTTCTTATATCAATTTGAAGTTGATTGATGGCCGTTTAACTCGAGAGATGCTGCTACAGTTAATAAGTTATAAGACCGATTAACTAAGCTGAAAGTTTGCGTGAGGTTAGCCATGAAAAATTATAGCGTGCTGATTTTAGGGCTACTGATGGTAGGGTGTGTTCAATTACAGCCACCAACAGGTGATGATAACCAAGCATGGCAAGAGTTTGGCCAAGCTTGGGCCATGAAAGGCTACGTTATCAAAGATCGTAGTGAGTTGGAACAGGATACGCCCTCTTTGAGTCTTGCTCAATATAAGCAATATCAAATGGGGTATGCGTTAGGAAAGGAGACGTATTGCCAGCAGGACCCATTTGTTTTGGGGTTGAGTGGTAAGATTTACTACGGGATTTGCCAAGATGTTAGCCGTACCTATTTGGAAGAATATTGGCGAGGGAAGCAATCTAGAGCTAAGCGCTGATAGAATGATGTTCCAGCGTTAAGTGAGTATAATCAAAAAGCGCTCATAAAGAGCGCTTTTTGATGGTGACTATTTTTGTTGTGCTCGGTCATAGGAGCTGATGATTTCCTCTCGAGCGGCGTGAATATCAGCCCACCCTTCTACTTTTACCCATTTACCTGGCTCTAGTTCTTTATAACGCTCAAAAAACTGGGTAATTTGGGCTTTAAGTAGCTCAGGAATATCATTTACATCTTGGATGTGTTCGTACTCTTTTGATATTTTGCTGTGCGGAACAGCAAAAATTTTAGCATCTTCGCCCGATTCATCCGTCATTTTCAGAACGCCCACTGGGCGACAGCGAATGACAGAACCTGGGATGAGTGGATACGGTGTTGGTACGAGAACATCCACAGGGTCGCCATCGAGTGAAAGTGTGTCGTTAACATAACCATAGTTGCAGGGATAAAACATAGGTGCGGACATAAATCGGTCGACAAAGACAGCACCAGAGTCTTTATCCACTTCATATTTTATCGGGTCGGCGTTCGCCGGGATTTCAATGACGACATAAATATCATCAGGCAGTGACTTACCAGCAGGTACGTGGTTCAAGCTCATTTGGATTTTCCTTCTTGATTCTAAATCCCTATAGATATTAAGGATAGGCGTTATCATTCAAATGGATTAAATAAAGTATATACGCTGAAAATTAAAACAAAAAGTGCCTCACTGAGA
>NZ_JAKRRY010000047.1 GCF_026191675.1 Vibrio qingdaonensis
TCCTACCGGAGCCCTTTTTCAAACGTACATTTAAAGGCTTGTCGCCTTAAACCAACTTGATTATTACCAACCGGTCACTTCGCGAAGTGCTGAGCCAATGTCAGCTAAGCTTTTCACGGTTTTTACGCCCGCTTCTTCAAGCGCTGCAAATTTATCTTCTGCTGTACCTTTACCACCAGAAATAATCGCACCAGCATGACCCATACGCTTACCTGGAGGCGCAGTCACACCTGCAATGTAAGAAACGACTGGTTTCGTCACATTTGCCTTGATAAAGGCTGCCGCTTCTTCTTCCGCTGTGCCACCGATTTCACCGATCATAACGATTGCTTCGGTTTCTGGATCTTCTTGGAACAACTTCAAGATATCGATGAAGTTTGAACCAGGAATAGGGTCACCACCGATACCAACACACGTAGACTGACCAAAGCCTTCATCCGTTGTTTGCTTAACCGCTTCATAAGTTAGCGTTCCCGAGCGAGATACGATGCCCACTTTGCCTTTCTTATGAATATGGCCAGGCATGATACCAATCTTACACTCATCCGGCGTAATCACACCTGGACAGTTAGGACCAATCATTACCACACCCGCTTCATCTAGACGGACTTTAACGTCTAAAAGATCAAGCGTTGGAATACCTTCAGTGATAGTTACGATAAGCTTGATGCCCGCATCAATCGCTTCTAGAATTGCGTCTTTACAAAATGGTGCTGGTACATAGATAACGGATGCTGTTGCACCTGTCGTTTCTACTGCTTCACGAACCGTGTTAAATACCGGTAGACCAAGGTGAGTTTGACCTCCTTTACCTGGCGATACACCGCCAACCATTTTTGTTCCGTAATCAATCGCTTGCTCTGAGTGGAACGTACCTTGACCACCAGTAAAGCCCTGACAAATAACTTTAGTATCTTTATTAATTAGTACAGACATTATTTGCCCTCCGCTGCAGCAACAACTTTTTCCGCAGCTTCAGTTAGAGAAGTCGCAGCTATGATATTTAGACCACTTTCCGCTAATTTTTGCGAACCTAGAGGTGCATTGTTACCTTCAAGACGAACGACAACAGGGACTTTAACGCCCACTTCTTCCACTGCGCCAATGATGCCGTCAGCAATCAGGTCACAGCGAACAATACCACCGAAGATATTAACAAGAACCGCTTTTACATTCGTGTCTGACAGGATGATCTTGAACGCTTCTGTTACACGCTCTTTTGTCGCACCGCCCCCTACATCGAGGAAGTTTGCAGGTTGACCGCCGTGTAGGTTTACGATATCCATCGTACCCATTGCTAGACCGGCACCGTTTACCATGCAACCAATGCTACCATCAAGCGCGACATAGTTAAGTTCCCACTGAGCTGCATGTGCTTCACGCTCATCTTCTTGAGATGGATCGTGCATCTCGCGAAGCTTAGGCTGACGGTACATCGCGTTTGAATCAATGTTGATCTTGCCATCAAGACAAAGAAGGTTACCTTCCGCCGTGACCACAAGTGGGTTGATTTCAAGTAGAGCTAAGTCGTACTGAGCAAACATGTTACCAAGACCTAAGAAAATCTTAACGAACTGTTTAATCTGGTCGCCAACAAGACCCAGTTTAAATGCAAGCTCACGGCCTTGGTAGGCTTGAGGACCGACAAGCGGATCAATCGCGGCTTGGTGGATTAATTCTGGCGTTTCTTCAGCAATCTTTTCAATGTCCACACCACCTTCTGTTGATGCCATGAACACGATACGACGCGTTGCACGATCAACCACTGCACCTAAATACAATTCATTGGCGATGTTTGATGCTTCTTCAACCAAAATCTTAGTGACAGGCTGACCATTTGCATCAGTTTGGAAAGTCACCAGGTTTTTTCCTAGCCATTTCTGCGCAAACTCTTTAACGCCTTCTTTCGTATCATGAAGTTCAACGCCACCCGCTTTACCGCGGCCACCTGCGTGAACCTGACATTTAACGACTTTTTTCTCTGTGCTAATGCGGCCAGCCGCTTCGAACGCTTCTTGGGCTGTATCACATGCAAAGCCTTCTGGTACAGGCAAACCGAATTCTGCAAACAGCTGTTTGGCTTGGTATTCATGCAAATTCATTTCGTTATTCCATTTGTTTATCCCTAAAGGGATTTATTATTTCCATAAAGCCGATAAGTGGGCCATACGTCTGTAGGAGGTACTTCTACGAATCACCCAGTAAAGGGCTAAATAAGAGCTAGACGCTGAGCCTGCCTAGCTCCTGTTACTTGGGATGACTACACACCCCAATAAACAAACAACACGTTGTTATATATTGTTCAACACATTACCTATCGAGCAATTTCCACATTGACCAATACGTTATACATCGAGCAATAAACGTGCTGGATCTTCTAATAGTTCTTTAATTGTCACCAAGAAACCCACCGACTCACGACCATCGATTAGACGGTGATCATAAGATAGCGCTAGGTACATCATTGGTAGAATTTCGACTTTGCCATCAACCGCCATTGGTCGGTCTTGGATTTTATGCATCCCCAAGATAGCCGCTTGCGGTGGGTTGATGATTGGCGTTGACATCAATGAACCGAAAACGCCACCGTTCGTGATAGTAAAATTACCACCCGTCAGCTCTTCGACCGTTAACTTACCGTCGCGGCCTTTGATTGCGAGCTCTTTGATGCCTTTTTCAATATCAGCAAAACCCAAGGTGTCGCAATCTTTAAGGACTGGTGTCACCAAACCACGTGGCGTCGATACCGCCATGCTAATGTCGAAGTAATTGTGATAAACAATTTCTTCACCATCAATGGATGCATTCACTTCAGGGAAACGCTTCAACGCTTCGGTCACGGCTTTCACATAAAAAGACATAAAGCCGAGGCGCGTGCCATGACGCTCTTCAAACTGGTCTTTATATTGCTTACGCAAGTCCATAATTGGCTTCATGTTAACTTCATTAAATGTTGTTAACATTGCCGTGCTATTTTTCGCTTCAAGCAGACGCTCGGCAACACGCTTACGAAGACGAGTCATTGGGACTCGTTTTTGGCTGCGCGCCGAAATAGGAGCAACGGCTGCCGTCTCTTCCGCTTTTGGTGCGTTCTTCGCAGCAGCTAGGTGTGCTTCAATGTCTTCGCGAGTGATTCTGCCGCCAACGCCAGAACCCTTCACATCTTCTGCTTTTAAGCTGTGTTCACCCAGTAAACGGCGAACGGCTGGGCTTAACGCGTCGTTTGACTCTTCTGTCAGTGCCGCTTTGTGGCGCTTGTCAGGAGAAGCTTGGGTTGAATCCGTCGTATCTGTTGTCGGCTCGCCCGCCACCGCACCCGGCTTCAGACGTGCAATCAGCTCTTTAGATAGAACCGTCGCCCCTTCTTCTTGAATAATTTCTTCCAGTACACCTGCTTCTGGCGCAGGGACTTCAAGGACTACTTTATCCGTTTCAATGTCTACAATGACTTCATCTCGAGCCACTGCTTCGCCTGGTTTCTTATGCCAAGTCGCGACGGTTGCGTCAGCGACAGATTCAGGTAAGTCTGGAACCAGAATTTCAATTGTCATATCTGTTTCTTCCTTTTACTTCTAGTTCTTAATCAAGGTCAACGCGTCTTCGATCAACGCTTTCTGTTGTTTCAAGTGTACTGACATATAACCAACGGCAGGTGAAGCAGAGGCTGGACGCCCTGCATATTTCAAATCAACACCTACAGGAATCGCTGCACGGAAATTGTGTTGGCTTGAATACCAAGCGCCTTGGTTTTGTGGCTCTTCTTGACACCACACCACGTCTTGTACATTGGTATACTTCGAAATTTTCGCTCTAACATCATCCAGTGGGAATGGGTAAAGCTGTTCAATACGTACTATCGCAACATCTTCTTGCTCATTGTTACGACGCTGCTCTAGAAGATCAAAGTACACTTTGCCAGAACAGAAAATGACACGTTTTACGTTCTCTGGATTAAGGTCATCCACTTCACCAATCGCAGGTTCAAATGTCCCCGATGCCAAGTCATCAAGACTTGATGTACATAAAGGATGGCGAAGTAGCGATTTTGGTGACATCACAATCAACGGTCGACGCATTGGTCGTACGACCTGACGACGTATCATGTGATAAACCTGAGCCGGTGTTGACGGGATAATGACTTGCATGTTTTGCTCAGCACAAAGCTGCAAGTAACGCTCTAGTCTTGCCGATGAATGTTCAGGTCCTTGGCCTTCATAGCCATGCGGAAGCAACATGGTCAAGCCACATAAACGTCCCCACTTTTGCTCTCCAGACGAGATGAATTGGTCAATAACCACTTGAGCACCATTAGCAAAATCGCCAAACTGGGCTTCCCAAATGGTTAAACCACTCGGCTCTGCGGTTGCGTAACCGTACTCAAACGCCAGTACCGCTTCTTCTGATAACACGGAGTCAAATACTTGGAATGGCCCCTGTTTATCATGAATATTTGCTAACGGAATGTAAGTGCTCGCGTCATCTTGGTTATGAAGAACAGAGTGTCTGTGGAAGAAAGTACCTCGTCCTGCATCCTGGCCTGAGATACGAATGCGCTTACCATCATCAAGAATCGTCGCGTAAGCCAGTGTTTCAGCCATACCCCAATCAACCATCTTTTCGCCACTCATCATGGCGGCGCGATCGTTGTAGAGTTTATTAACTCGACTTTGTAATTTATGACTTTCTGGGAACTGTCCTAGGCGCTCGCCTAGTTCAATAACGCGTTCTTTTCCAACGGCGCTGTCCCATTCCATATCCCACTCATGCCCGAGGTAAGGAGACCAGTCAACAGAGTGAAGTGCCATTGGGCGCCACTCTTTCACCACCACTTCACCGCGATCTAATGCATCACGGTATTCGTTCACCATTTGAGTTGCGGTTTCGATATCGCTCTCATTACGCTCGATCAATACATCTGCGTACAGCTTACGTGGTGTTGGGTGTTTTTTGATCTTCTGATACATCAACGGTTGAGTTGCATTCGGCTCGTCGGCTTCGTTGTGACCATGGCGACGGTAACAAACGAGGTCAATAATCACGTCTTTGTGGAACGTGTTTCTAAAATCAAGTGCAATTCGAGTGACGAAAGCGACCGCTTCTGGATCATCGGAGTTAACATGGAAGATTGGAGCCTGAACCATCTTGGCGATGTCAGTACAGTACATGGTAGAACGCATGTCATGTGGGTTTGATGTAGTGAAGCCCACTTGGTTGTTCACCACGATTCGAACCGTGCCACCAACTCGGAATCCACGAGCTTGCGACATATTGAACGTTTCTGCCACCACACCTTGCCCTGCAATCGCAGAATCACCGTGAATGGTAATAGGAAGTACCATGCTACCGTCTTTATCACCAAGGCGATCTTGACGCGCTCGTACAGAGCCAATAACCACTGGATTAACGATCTCTAGGTGAGAAGGGTTGAATGCTAATGCTAAATGCACATCCCCACCTGGTGTCGCAAAATCGGCTGAGAAACCTTGGTGATATTTAACGTCACCGGTACCCCAAGTATCGTCGTGCTTCTTACCCGCAAATTCATCAAACAAGTCTTGTGGTTTTTTACCTAAGACGTTGACCAGCATATTGAGTCGACCACGGTGAGCCATCCCAATAACCACTTCGCGTAAACCAGATGCACCCGCATGACGAATGAGCTCTTTCGTCATTGGCACTAGCGCATCACCACCTTCTAAAGAAAAACGTTTTGCACCTGGGAATTTAGCACCTAAATAGCGCTCAAGACCTTCCGCTGCAGTTAGTTCTTCTAAAAAGGTATTTTTTTGGTCTTCGTCAAAGGAAGGTTGACCAACTACAGACTCAAGTCGTTGCTGAATCCAACGCTTTTGTTCGGTGTTCGTCATGTGCATGTATTCAGCGCCAACAGAACCACAATAGGTTTTTTGTAGGGCTTTATGCAGGTCTCTCAACGTCATGCTCTCTTGGCCAATGGCAAAAGAACCCACGTTAAAGGTTTCGTCTAAATCATCATCCGTTAAAGAGTGGAATGCAGGTTCAAGTTCTGCAACGGGGGGACGCTTCCACAACCCTAATGGGTCAAGATCTGCTGCTTGATGACCGCGAAAGCGGTATGCGTTGATAAGCTGTAGTACTTTTACTTGCTTAGCATCGACTTCTGGATCACTTACTTGGGCACTTGAATGCTTTGTTTCTTTCGCGAGTCGTCGGAAGTAATCACGGACACGTGAATGCGGTTGTTCAACCACATCGTCAGGCTGCATAGGCAACCCATCAAAAACACGTCTCCACTCCTCACTTACCTGTTCGGGATCACTTAGATACAGTTCGTAGAGGTCCTCTACGTAGGTTGCATTGGCGCCAGCCAAGTGTGAAGACTCGAGCCATGCCTTCATCACGCCGTTGTGCATATTTTCCCTTACCAGTAGTTTTCATAGTTGCTGCGGTCTAAGCCGAGCTATCGAAAGTCGATTCTCATAGAGAGAGCCCTCTACTCGAATCGACAATATTTATAGACTAAAACAACGCCGGATTTGTTTAAATCGAACGGTTCACTAACATCGATTTAATGTGTCCAATCGCTTTTGTTGGATTTAATCCCTTAGGGCATACACTGACACAGTTCATGATACCGTGACAACGAAATACGCTAAATGCGTCATCCAATTCAGATAATCGTTCCTCTGTCGCCGTATCACGGCTATCAATTAGCCAACGATAAGCCGCCAATAGACCCGCAGGTCCAATAAACTTGTCTGGGTTCCACCAGAAAGAAGGACACGACGTTGTACAACATGCACACATGATACACTCATAAAGCCCATCAAGATGTGCTCGTTCTTCAGGAGATTGTAAGTTCTCTCTTGAAGGAGGCAAATTGCCATCAGAAACAAGAAACGGCTTAACTTTCGAGTAGTTATCATAAAACTGAGTCATGTCGACAATCAAGTCTCGTACCACAGGTAACCCTGGCAAAGGACGAATAACTATCTTGTCACCCTGCAAAGCAGACAACGGTGTGATACACGCGAGACCATTTTTGCCGTTCATGTTTAAACCATCAGAGCCACACACACCCTCACGGCAAGAACGTCGAAACGAAATGCTAGGATCTTGTTCTTTTAATAGAATTAAAGCATCGAGTAACATCATATCGGAGCCTTCATCCACCTCAAGGGTGTAATCTTTCATGTAAGGCTTCTGATCGACATCAGGGTTGTAACGATACAAAGAGAAATTCAGTTGCATAATTTTGTCCTCCTCTTAGTACGTACGTGCTTTTGGTGGAAAAGCTTCACGATGTACTGGTTCCATGTTTACGCCACGCTTCGACATCGCTTCTGTTTCAGGATTGTAGATGGAGTGGCATAGCCATTGCTCATCATCACGATCTGGGAAGTCGAATCGAGCATGAGCACCACGGCTTTCTGTACGGTAGTTCGCCGCCACAGCCGTTGCAAATGCCGTTTCCATTAGGTTTTCAAGCTCTAAACATTCAATACGCTGCGTGTTGAATTCTGTCGATTTATCAGACAGGTAGGCATTATTCAAACGTTCACGAATGACTTTTAGTTCTTCAAGTCCTTTTGCCATCGCATCACCTTCACGGAACACCGAGAAGTTGTTTTGCATACATTGCTGCAAATCCTTACGAATTTGAGCTGGGTCTTCACCGCCAGTGCTATTTTCCCATCGGTTGTAACGTTCTAGCGAGCGCTCAATATCAGCGTCAGTCGCCGGTTTTGCGTCCGCTTGTTTATTCAGTGTTTCGCCAAGGTGTAGACCTGTAGCACGACCAAATACCACCAAATCAAGTAGCGAGTTGCCACCTAAGCGGTTCGCACCATGCACGGATACCGAGGCAATTTCACCACAAGCAAATAAACCTTGAATCTCTACATCCGATCCATTGGCATCTTGCTTAATAGCTTGACCCGAAACTTGAGTCGGCACGCCACCCATCATGTAGTGACAAGTTGGTATAACTGGGATTGGCTCTTTGACTGGATCAACGTGAGCAAACGTACGAGACAACTCACAAACCCCAGGAAGACGCGACTCAAGTGTATCTTTACCCAAATGATCAAGTTTCAGCTTGATGTGCGGTCCCCAAGGGCCATCACAACCACGGCCTTCACGAATCTCAATCATCATCGAGCGCGCAACCACATCACGACCAGCCAAATCCTTCGCATTTGGTGCATAGCGCTCCATGAAACGTTCGCCATCTTTATTTAGAAGGTAACCACCTTCACCACGACACCCTTCCGTCACAAGTACCCCTGCGCCCGCAATACCCGTTGGGTGGAATTGCCACATTTCGATATCTTGCATTGGAACACCAGCGCGAATTGCCATACCCACACCATCACCGGTATTGATATGCGCATTCGTTGTCGAGGCATAAATACGACCAGCGCCACCGGTTGCTAAAATCGTCGCCTTGGATTTGAAATAACACACTTCACCCGTTTCCATGCAAAGTGCCGTACAACCCATAATGGCGCCGTCTTCATTCTTCACAAGATCAAGCGCATACCATTCTGAGAAAATCGTGGTCTTGTGCTTGATATTTTGCTGGTAAAGCGTGTGAAGCAATGCGTGACCAGTACGGTCAGCGGCAGCGGCGGTACGCGCAGCTTGCTCACCACCAAAGTTTTTAGATTGGCCACCAAATGGACGTTGGTAGATAGAGCCATTATCAAAACGAGAAAATGGCAATCCCATTTTTTCAAGTTCAATAACAGATTCAGGTCCGTTCTTACACATATACTCAATGGCATCTTGGTCGCCGATATAATCGGAACCTTTTACCGTGTCGTACATATGCTGTTCCCAGTGATCCTCATGCGCATTACCTAGCGCAACGGTAATACCACCTTGAGCGGATACCGTATGTGAACGAGTTGGGAAAACTTTTGATAAAAGAGCACAGCTTAAGCCTTGCTCTGAAATTTGTAGAGCAGCACGCATACCCGCACCACCAGCGCCGATTACAACAGCGTCAAACTCTCTAACTGGAATAGTCACTTACGCACCCCACAGAATAAAGAAACCAGAGAAGAAATAACCAAGAAGCACTGCAATAATGGCCAACTGCAGTCCACCACGTAACTTGGTGCATTTGATATAGTCTGTAAGAACTTGCCATAAACCGATCCAGGCATGAATCAGTACTGATGTCAGGGCGAGCATCGTGAAGACTTTAGTAAAGGTCCCACCAAAAAATTGCGTCCATGACACATAAGAGATATCGCCAGAAAAGGCACAAAAGCTTACGATATAAATCGTATAAAGCGTCATAATGATCGCCGTTGCACGAATCAATAAGAAATCGTGAACGCCATTACGACCAACTGAAGAAACACTACCTACCATACTAATACTCCCGCCAATAGAGACAGGATACCTGTCAAGATGAAGGAAACCTTGGCACTTTTTGCGCCCGTATCGAGCTCTTCAAAATGACCAAGATCCATAAGCAAATGACGAATACCACCAACAATGTGGTAAGCCAATGCCGTCAATATTCCCCAAAGAATAAACGTCACGAAGAAACCGTCGACGATGTCTGCCGCTTCAGCGAATCCAATAGGGGAGGAAAGTGACTTGGATAGTAACCATAGGAGGATTCCAATCGACACAAAAGTAATCACACCCGACACTCGGTGCAGGATGGACGCAATTGCCGTGATTGGCATTTTTATTGTTTGTAAATCTAAATTAACAGGTCTGGGCTTTCTTTCTTTCATGGGCTTGCTCACTCAGCTCCATTGAGCATTTATTGTTATAGATAAATTTTGGCTTGGAAGCCTCAAAAATTAACACAAACTTAACAATTATTCCGTGTTACAACCGAGATAATTGTAATGAAAATGTTAAACACCTAGGGTTAGCACCGACCTCACTTCGGTTTGCACCCTCGATTTTATAAGGACTCAGCCAAAATTTTCACCGCAACTATACGGCTGGCAACATTCTAATACAATTGCTGTAACAAAATATGCTACACAGCACAGATTTTTAACCATTTTTCCTTAAAAAATCATAACAAGTGCACACAAAACCGTATATAAATTGACTTTGAAGTCGAAGCAAAGTAAAAAATTGGCACATAAACATCCTGGACGGATTAAATAATAAACAAAGGAGATTGTTATGGCGGATAAGAAAGCGACCCTTCACATTGAAGGTACAGCGCCGATCGAGCTGCCGATTATGGATGGTTCTATAGGACCACAAGTAGTCGATGTTCGTAAGCTTGGAGCAAATGGTTATTTTACTTTTGACCCAGGTTTTCTTGCCACTGCATCCTGTGAATCTCAAATCACTTATATCGATGGTGACAAAGGTGTGCTTTTGCACCGTGGATTCCCAATCGATCAATTGGCTAACAATGCAGATTACCTAGAAGTATGTTATATCCTTCTCATGGGCGAAGCCCCTACCCGAGAAGCGTATGAGAGCTTCAAACAGACGGTTACCCGTCACACTATGGTTCACGAACAAATCGCGAGCTTCTTCCACGGTTTCCGTCGTGACGCTCACCCGATGGCCGTAATGTGTGGTGTAGTTGGTGCACTTGCTGCCTTCTATCATGACTCGTTAGATGTCAATAATGACAACCACCGTGAAATTGCGGCATACCGACTCATTTCGAAGATGCCGACACTGGCGGCGATGTGTTACAAATACTCAATCGGTCAGCCATTCATCTATCCACGTAACGACCTAACATACGCGGAAAACTTCCTACATATGATGTTTGCTAACCCATGTGAAGAGTATGAAGTCAACCCTATCGTTGCTCGTGCCATGGATAAGATTTTCACTTTACACGCAGACCACGAACAAAACGCATCAACATCAACAGTGCGTCTTGCAGGTTCATCTGGCGCTAACCCGTTCGCTTGTATTGCAGCAGGTATTGCGTCACTTTGGGGCCCAGCTCACGGTGGTGCTAACGAAGCATGTTTACGTATGTTGGAAGAGATCGGCTCCGTCGACAACATTCCAGAGTATGTTGATAGAGCAAAAGATAAAGACGA
This sequence comes from Vibrio qingdaonensis, assembly GCF_026191675.1. GTDB lineage: Bacteria > Pseudomonadota > Gammaproteobacteria > Enterobacterales > Vibrionaceae > Vibrio > Vibrio qingdaonensis. The sequence goes on from NZ_JAKRRY010000047.1 coordinate 11,031, forward strand.
CCCATTCCGCCTCATGGGCTTTGGTCACCGTGTTTATAAGAATTACGACCCACGTGCAACAGTTATGCGTGAAGCCTGTCATGAAGTGCTTAAAGAGCTCAACATTCAAGATCCACTGCTTGACGTGGCGATGGAACTAGAGCGTATTGCACTGTCTGATGAATACTTCGTCTCGAAGAAACTTTACCCGAACGTAGACTTCTATTCAGGTATCATTCTTAAAGCAATCGGTATTCCTGTTTCTATGTTTACCGTTATCTTTGCGATGTCTCGTACTGTTGGTTGGATTGCGCACTGGAACGAAATGCACAGTGATCCTGCAAACCGAATTGGTCGTCCACGTCAACTTTACACGGGTGAAGAAATGCGTGATTTCCGACCTCTACATGAACGTGAGTAACTGAGTACACATAGCGCTTAATTAGGCACTATCTGTGAAAAGGTAAACAAAAAAGAGCAGCGCCAGGGCTGCTCTTTTTTATACCTAACCAATTTATGCTCATCCATTTCTTAGGTGTGAGCACGCAAAGTACTAATGCTTTAGGGAGAACACTTATACTGGATTATCGATATCGACAAATTCAACATCCAAACTATGTTCAGCCGCTAACCACTCCCCTAACGCTTTAACCCCGTATCTTTCAGTGGCATGATGCCCTGCTGCAAAGTAGTGTATGCCCATCTCACGTGCCGTATACGTGGTCCGCTCTGATACTTCACCCGAAATAAACGCATCCAGCCCCTGCGCGACGGCCATTTCAATATAATCTTGCCCACCGCCCGTGCACCAACCTACCGTTGTTATGAGCTTATCTTCACTTTCCGGTGCAATATGAAGGGGTTCTCGATTCAACACCGAGTGGAGACGCTGCGCCAATTCCTTCCCAGACATCGGTCGCTTAAAACGACCACACATGGCAACTGACTGCGCATGCCCTTCCAACCCTGCCTCAACCTCAATATCAAGCAATTGAGCCAACTGGGCGTTGTTACCGAGCTCTGGATGGATATCTAACGGTAGATGATAACCAAAAAGGTTAATATCGTGTTTAATCAAGCTACGAATTCGCTTGCCCTTCATGCCACGAATCGCTTCTGGCTCACCTTTCCAAAAATAACCATGATGAACAAGAATGGCATCCGCATTCACCAAAATAGCATGATCGATTAACGCTTGAGAGGCCGTCACACCAGTGACTATTTTTTTTATCTCTACCGCGCCTTCAACCTGCAACCCGTTAGGGCAGTAGTCTTTAATGAGTTGCGGTGACAGCTTGTCATTCAATATTGCTTCAAGTTGTAGATGATTCATGCAAATTCCTGCTTTGTGGCTTGATCCAGATGGTTATAGCAATTTAATCTAATGCTGTCGAAAGGAAAGTATAAAACTCATGATGAAAGACTATTTAGCCGAATTTGCAACATGGATAAGCCAAGCATCGAGCTTAACTAATGGTGATCCTCGCTTGGAAACACAGTTGCCTCCAAAGGCAGACCTCACACCCATGGACACCGCCCCCTATCATGGTAATCCACGTTTGGGCTTTCTTTATCAAGAGCTCTGTCGTCGTCACTTTGAACAGCACCCAGATTACGACGTCATTGCAGAAGAGATACAATTACAGCAGGATAAAAAGACATTAGGCGCTATCGACTTCTTAATTGGCAATAAACGACAGTCTACTTTGGAACACTGGGAAGTCGCCATCAAGTTCTATCTGCTAAAAGACAACCGTTGGTATGGCCCCAATGCAAAAGATCGCTTAGATATGAAGTTATCTAGAATGTTAGAGCATCAATTGATGATGAGTGATACCGATGCCTTTAAAGATCAATTCCCTGATTTAGCCCCCAATAGCAAACATCTACTGATGCAAGGAAGGCTCTACGTCAACCCATTCCATTTCGAGCCAGTACCTAAGCAATGCCTTGGATTTGATCTGGACGAAAATAATATTGCTGGTTTCTGGTGCTACCAAAAGGACATCACTAAATTAACTGAGCCGATGTATACCCTTCCGAAGCATTTATGGGCAACTGGATTTTCGGGTACTAAGCCGAAAGCCTTAACATCTTGGCCGGAACATTTTGTTCATTGCCAATCTGAATCTGGCCAGTTTTGGTTTATCGTGCCCAATGACTGGCCGGAGAGCTCGATGTAACAGATCGAATCGAACCATTAAACGCACGATCAAAAAAAGGCGCATTATGCGCCTTTTTATTTCTATTTTTCTGCAAGCCAATTTGTCTGCAGTCAATCGATCTATCGCCGACTTCTATGGACGATAAACCTTAACATTAGCAAAGCCTTGCTCTTGCAAGTACAACGCTTGTAGGCGGCTCATCACACCACGGTCACAGTACAGTAAGTAGGTTTTCGTTTGATCAAGATCGCCGAACTGAGTCCCTAGCTTAAAGAATGGCAAGTGCTTCACTTCTACACCAGTAATCTCAAGTGGGCTCTCTTCCTCTTCTTCTGCGCTACGAATATCTAACACTATCGCGTGTTCTTCTACCGCTTGAACCTGTTCAACTTCTGGTGCTTGCTGTTGGCTTTCTTTCTCTATATCGCGGATATCCATCACTCTCGCATCAGACACCACTTGATCAAGAATTGAAAAATCGAATTTTTCTTCTTCAATTTCTAGCTTTGCCTTTACGGCTTTAACCGTTGGCTTCTTAGAGATCACGCCACAGTATTCAGGCATCGTTTTAGCGAAGTCTTCCGTACCAATTTCACGAGCAACGTCAATAATATCTTCTTTATCCCAGTTGATAAGAGGACGAAGAATTAACGTATCCGTCACATTATCGATGTGACGTAAGTTGGTCAGAGTTTGGCTTGATACTTGACCTAATGCCTCACCAGTAACCAGAGCTTGGATACCAAATTTCTCGGCGACCATACCACCAGCACGCATAAACATACGCTTAAGTACGACACCCATTTGGCCATCATCGACTTTCTCTAGAATTTCAGCCACAACAGGCTCAAAATCCACAGAAATGAATTTTACTTTTGCTGAAGAACCATACTTATTCCACAAAAAGTGTGCCACTTGCTTCACGCCAATCTCGTGAGCTGGCCCACCAAGATTAAAGAAACAGTAATGTGTTTTAGAACCGCGCTTAATATGCAAGTAACTCGACACACCGGAGTCAAAACCACCAGAGATCAAGCTCAATAAATCTTCTTGAGTACCTAACGGGAAACCGCCAAGCCCCTTATGACGAGCAATAACTTGGTTGAGTTTATCATTAGCAACCTCAACATTAACCGTCACATCTGGCTTGCTCAGTTTAACTCGTGCACTTTCTACCGCTTGGTTTAGGCCACCACCAACATAACGCTCAAGTTCAATTGAGGTAAACTCATGCTTACCACGTCGCTTGGCGCGTACGCAGAATGTTTTATCAGCAATAAGTCCGCCATTGAGCTCAAGCACTTGCTCGTAGATGTCGTGCAAGTCAGTGAATTCTGATTGCTGTACTTCCAATACATGATGAATACCCGAGGTATGCGTCAATATCTCTAACACTTCATTGTAGTATTGCGCCGAGTTTGCACTCACTTCAATGTGATCGCGACGGTTCATCACCGCTACAGATTCAGTACGACGTTGAATAATAATACGCAAATTGGACTCAAGGATTTTGGTAAAGCGCTTACGCACTGAGTCACTTTTAACAAAAATCTCTGGATGGGGCTTTACGATAAATCTCATAGTCTAATCACATCTCGTTGGAATGCTGTCTAATCCGACAGTAAGGGCAATATAACAACTGTAGTATAAGTCTGAGGGACATTTCCACGCTAAATCGTCATCGTTTTCACGTCAGAATTTCTCAGGGGCGCAAGTATATACCTAACTGACTCTTGGATTCCAGTTTCTGTCTATGCTTCAGGCAATATCGGAATAAAAAACGCCAGCGCGTAAGCACTGGCGTCATGATGACTCAACAGGTGGTGTCCATCAGCAATGCTACTCGCCGTCCGCTGATACTTCTTCGGTAAAGAGCGGTTCACCTTGCATGATACTGATTTCGACACGACGATTTCGCGCGCGCTGTCTTTCTGTATCGTTAGGCTCTCTTGGTTCCGTATCCGCCACACCTATCACTCTAAGCCTCTGATGAGAAAACCCTTTAACTTTCTCCATTTCTTGCGCAACGGAGACGGCTCTTTGAGAAGATAAATCCCAGTTTGAACGATACAGTTCAGAATCTAGCGGTGTGTTATCAGTATGACCAGAAACCCGTATTAAACCGGGAATGTCTTTCGCTAAATCCGCAACCTGACGCACCAACGGCCTAAACTTAGGCTGTAAAAAAGCCGAGCCTTCAGGAAAGGCGCCTTTTTCTTCAATTCTGATAACCAGTTGCTGACCAAGGTTTTCTACTTCAACCGCACCTTGTTTAATTTCTTGTTGAAGCGCCATTTTTATCGCTTCTTCCAGTTTTTCTAACTCTTTCGACGCATCTTCACTTTCGGATGATGCGGTACCAATTTGATTTTTTTGGGTACGATCGGCGGTTTGACCACCAGTGATTTTTCCATCATCACGTTGGTTGCCACCTGCGCGATCAGAGTCGCCTTCTTGAAATTCCAATGTCTGTTGAGTAATGTCTATCGTCTGCTGCATAATGACGTCGATGGGCGTAGGCTCCGGTCGACCCGGTCGGAACTCTTGAGCAATAATGCTGGTTCCTTTAGGGATATCCTTCACTTCCAATCTATTTTGCACACCAAACGCAAACTTCATCGAACCCGCAATTTGCTTAAACTTCAACACATCCATTTCTGAGAATGAAAGTAATAAAACAAAAAAGCACATTAACAGCGACATCAAGTCAGCAAAGGTACCCATCCACTGAGGAAGGCCAGGTGGCGGACAGTCGCACTTTTTATCGTCTTCCATTAGAATGCCTCCCCACCTTGCTCAATGACTAGGACTGGCATACTACTCACCATCCAAATCAAAAGCGCGTTTACTTTCATTAAGATAGTTTTTCAAGTAACCATCGATGACTCGTGGGTTCTGTCCATCTTGAATGGCCAACACGCCGTCCATAATGAGACGACGGTTGAGTTTTTCTTGCTCTCTACGCAGCGTCAATTTATCGGCAATCGGGAAAAACAGCATATTGGACAATATGGCACCATAAAGCGTCGTCAACAACGCCACCGCCATCGCCGGGCCAATAGATTTAGGATCATCCATGTTAGAAAGCATCGCCACCAAGCCAATTAAGGTACCAATCATACCCATCGCCGGCGCAACATCACCAAATGCTTTGAACACACTGGCCCCCTTAACATGTCGCTCATCGGTAAGCGCAATATCTTTTTGCATGGCATTTCTTACCACTTCTGCGTCATGACCATCCACTAATAAGTCGATACCCTTTTGCATAAAGCTATTTTGAATGTCCATCTCTTCTAATGCTAGGAAACCACCTTTACGCGCGGCATCCGCCATTTCAACGATTTTAGCGATAAGGTCTTCAGGTTCATCCGTCTTGAACATGAACGCTTTGCCAGCAATTTTGGCCGCACTAAAAAACTGACTTAATGTGAACTTCATCAACACAACAAACGTTGAGCCACCAATCACAATAAATACAGACGTTGTGTCGTAATAAATCATGATGCTTCCGCCAAGCACCATGGCTACAATAATGGATGCCACCCCACCGATGAGGCCAACAAGCGTCGCTAAATCCACTCAATACTCCGTTTTCTTTTGACGTCGCACATGATTTTAATTGAATCAATAATGCGCTTGAGTCTATCGCTTTATAATGAGGTTATCGACCACGCCTCGATATCTTTAAGTTATTTATGACCATAAAATCACAGTTTTGAACATAAGTACTGTAAAACAACCAAGGCAAAGGGATTCTAGAGACCTTTAGTTCGCGATAAATCGAGTATTTTTTTGCCGTAAGCCCCGCCAGTACCCTACCTTGCCTACATTTTTCGCACCATTAATTTGACCATCTGACGAGGCTCATGTAACGTTCGATCATTTCGGATAAAACAAGTACGTTATGGCTACGAAAAAACCAGAAAATATGTCATTTGAAGCGACAGTCGACGAGCTCGATCAGCTTGTCGAACAACTTGAAAATGGTGACCTTGCATTAGACGATGCCCTCAAGAAATTTGAGCGTGGTATTGCCCTCGCACGAGCAGGTCAACATAAGCTTACCGATGCAGAACAAAAAGTCAGTATTCTTCTTAGCAAAGACGATAACGCTGAGCTGCAAGATTTCTCCCAACAGCCAGAGTAATGTCAAAAGTGAGTACCGACATGATCGAGACTTTGCAGTCTTATCAGACAAGAAACAACCAGCAATTGAATGCTTGGTTGGACACCAATCCGTTTCAAAAACAACGTTTAACCGAAGCAATGCGCTACGCGCTGCTACTCGGCGGTAAGCGTGCCAGACCCTTTTTAGTTTATGCCACTGGGCAAATGCTCGACTGCACGCTCGAAGAGCTCGATACACCAGCGGCAGCGATTGAGTGCGTTCATGCCTATTCGCTCATCCATGATGACTTACCCGCTATGGACGACGACGAATTACGCCGTGGGCAAGCAACTTGCCATATTGAGTTTGATGAAGCCACGGCGATTTTGGCCGGTGATGCACTGCAAACGCTATCATTTACGATCCTATCAGAAGGTCCGATTGCCCCTACCGCTGAAACACAACGTATAGAGATGATAAAGCTATTGGCATTTGCATCAGGTGCGGCGGGAATGTGCGTTGGTCAATCATTGGATTTAGAGGCCGAGAACCGCTTCGTTGATATCAATGAACTCGAACAAATTCATCGCCATAAAACTGGAGCACTAATAAAATGTGCGGTTCAGTTAGGCGCGCTGGCCGCGGGTGATAAGGGCGTCGCCGTCCTCCCTCAGCTTGAGAAATATGCCGAATCTATTGGTCTCGCGTTCCAAGTACATGACGATATTCTTGATGTTATTGGTGATACTGAAACGCTAGGTAAACCGCAAGGTTCCGATCAAGAGTTAAACAAAAGCACCTACCCTGCACTACTTGGGTTAGAAGGAGCACAGCAAAAAGCCAAGGCTCTTTTCGAAGAAGCGCTTTGTGCTTTAGATGCAATCCCCTACAATACGCAATTACTAGAAGATTTCGCCCGATATGTCATCGAGCGCAACAATTAACAATACTAAGCGCTGAATTACTATGACACTTGATATTTCCAAATATCCGACACTGACATTAGCAAATACGCCAGAAGATCTGCGTTTGATGCCAAAGGAATCGCTGCCTAAGCTGTGCGAAGAGCTGCGGACGTATTTGTTAAATTCAGTTAGCCAGTCCAGCGGGCACCTTGCCTCCGGCCTGGGAACGGTTGAGCTTACTGTCGCCCTACATTACGTCTACAACACACCATTTGATCAACTCATTTGGGATGTAGGCCATCAGGCTTACCCACACAAAATATTAACGGGTCGTCGCGAAAAAATGTCGACGATTCGTCAAAAAGATGGACTGCACCCATTCCCATGGCGTGAAGAAAGTGAATACGACGTCCTGTCTGTCGGTCACTCATCTACATCAATCAGTGCCGCGCTTGGTATTGCGATTAGTGCGCAAAAAGAGCAGCAAAACCGTAAAGTCGTCAGTGTCATTGGCGATGGCGCGATCACGGCGGGTATGGCTTTCGAAGCGCTCAACCATGCCGGTGATGTCCACCCAGATATGTTGGTTATCCTTAACGATAACGAAATGTCGATCTCAGAGAACGTCGGGGCACTTAACAACCATTTAGCGCAAGTGTTATCAGGCAGTCTTTATACTTCAATTCGCGAAGGTGGCAAGAAGGCACTTTCTGGCTTGCCTCCAATTAAGGAGCTGGTTCGTCGTACTGAAGAACACTTGAAAGGCATGATTGTTCCGGGCACTTTGTTTGAGGAGTTCGGTTTCAATTACATCGGTCCTGTTGATGGTCACGATGTCAATGAGTTGATTAAAACGCTCAAAAATATGCGTGAGCTTAAAGGCCCTCAATTTCTGCATATCATGACCAAGAAAGGCAAAGGTTATGAACCTGCCGAGAAAGATCCGATTGGTTATCACGGTGTACCTAAATTCGATCCATCTCATTCAAGCCTGCCAAAAAGTAGCTCTAGCAAGCCCACGTATTCTAAAATATTTGGTGACTTCCTTTGTGATATGGCCGTGCAAGATCCTAAGCTCATGGCAATTACACCCGCGATGAGAGAAGGTTCTGGTATGGTACGCTTTTCTAAAGAGTACCCAGAGCAGTATTTCGATGTTGCCATTGCTGAGCAGCATGCCGTGACACTGGCTACAGGGATGGCTATCGCCGGAAACCACCCTATTGTGGCGATCTACTCGACGTTCTTACAACGTGGCTATGATCAGCTTATCCATGATGTGGCGATTATGAATCTTCCCGTGATGTTTGCCATTGACCGAGCAGGGTTAGTGGGGGCTGATGGTCAAACACACCAAGGGGCATTTGATCTTAGCTTCATGCGATGCATTCCTAACATGGTTATTATGGCACCAAGCGATGAAAATGAATGTCGTCAAATGCTCTACACCGGTCATACTCATAACGGTCCAAGTGCTGTTCGCTACCCTCGTGGCAGCGGTAATGGTACTACGCCAGAACAAGCGTTTACTGCGCTAGAGATCGGTAAAGGGCGTATTGTGCGAGAAGGGAAGAATGCAGCGATTCTTTCTTTTGGTACCTTCCTAGAAGACGCGCTACAAGCCGCTGAAGCGCTTGATGCTACCGTTGCCGACATGCGTTTTGTCAAACCTCTTGATGAAGCGTTGATCAAAGAGCTTTGTGCATCGCACGATGTCATCGTGACGCTTGAAGAAAACGCGATTGCTGGCGGCGCAGGTGCGGGCGTTATCGAGTTTATGATGAGTGAAAAAATACTTAAACCAGTACTAAACTTAGGTCTGCCAGATCAGTTCATCGCGCAAGGTTCGCAAGAAGAACTGCACGCGGAACTTGGCTTGGATGCAACGGGAATAGAGCAATCTATTCGTGATTATCTCGCCAAATAGTAGATAGGCTTAAACCGTTATAAATTAGATAAACAAAAGGCGACCAATGGTCGCCTTTTTCATTTTTTACATCATGTAACGTACAAAAAACCGCCGTTCTAACAGCGGTTTTTAACATTCATCATGCCTTATGCGTTTGCTTCACGCTCTGCAATGAAAGCGAGCGCCATGGTAATACGCGCAATAACACGCTCTTTACCCACGAGCTCCATTACCGCATCAACCGATGGCGATTGACCGCCACCTGTTACGGCAACACGAAGTGGCATACCGATTTTACCCATACCAATTTCAAGCTCTTCACACACTGCTGCAATCACTTGGTCTTTGATATTTTCTGTTGTCCACTCTTGCAACGCTTCCACTTTCGCAAGCGCCGCTTCTAGCGGGCCTTTTGCTACGCCGCGTAGATGTTTCTTCGCCGCACCAGCTTCAAATTCAGAGAAATCTTCGTAGAAGTAGCGAACTTGCTGCGCAAGCTCAACTAGCGTGTTACAACGCTCACCCACAAGGGTAATCACATCGGTAATCGCCGGGCCATTTTCGATGTTTAGCTTTTGCTCATCGAGATGCCATTGTAGGTACTTTGCCACGTACTCAGGAGCTGAAGTCTTAATGTAGTGGTTGTTCAGCCACAACAATTTATCAGTGTTGAACGCTGAAGCAGACTTTGAAATCGCATCTAACGAGAACAAGTTAATCATTTCTTCTGTCGAGAAAATTTCTTGGTCACCATGAGACCAACCTAAACGAACAAGGTAGTTGTTTAGTGCATTTGGCAAGTAACCTTCATCACGGTATTGCATTACCGAAACTGCACCATGACGCTTAGACAGCTTAGCGCCATCATCACCAAGAATCATTGCACAGTGAGCAAAAGTAGGTACTGGTGCACCAAGTGCTTCATAGATATTAATTTGACGTGGCGTGTTATTGATATGATCTTCACCACGTACCACGTGTGTGATACCCATATCCCAGTCATCAACAACCACAACAAAGTTGTACGTTGGCGCACCGTCAGTACGACGAATGATCAAGTCATCCATTTGGCTGTTCGAGATTTCGATACGACCACGGATTTGGTCATCAAATACCACGCTACCTTCTTTCGGGTTGCGGAAGCGAATCACGCACGCATCACCTTCTGCTGCCGCAGCATTTGCTGCAACAATTTTTGGGTGGTTAGCATCATAACGAGGCATTTCTTTGTTTGCTTCTTGCTCTGCACGAATCTCTTCTAAGAGCTCTTTTGGTGCGTAGCACTTGTAAGCTTTGTCTTCAGCAAGTAAACGATCAACCATCTCGTTGTAACGATCAAAACGCTTAGATTGGAAGTAAGGACCCTCATCCCACTCCAGACCCATCCATGTCATGCCTTCAAGAATCGCATCAACGGCTTCCTGAGAGTTACGCTCTAAATCCGTATCTTCAATACGTAAAACGAACTCACCGCCTTGGCTTTTCGCAAATAACCAAGAATACAGTGCAGTACGTGCACCACCGACGTGAAGATAGCCTGTTGGGCTTGGAGCAAAACGTGTTTTAACCGTCATTGAAAGTACCTTGTTGTCAACTGCGCACGATGCTCGTCATCGTACGTTGCAAATTTTGGACGCCATTTTATCACCTTGTGCTAAATCTACAATGAATAGCTTGACCTTACCCTAACGTCAAGGTTTATGTTGTAACCTCACACTACGGTTTTTTGAGGTTTATGATGAATGACTATGAGTTAAATTTATCCGGTCTGTCTTGTTCACGCTGTGTGAATAAACTCAAAACCGCGCTAGAACACGCCTTTAGCGATCTTAACATTCACGCTATTAGTACGACACACATAACATTTTCTTGCTCCGCATCGCTAGACACTATCTACCCTGTCATCGCAAGTCTCGGCTATGATGCTGGGGATGAGTATCAATTCGTACTTCAAGGGTTAAACTGCCAAAAATGTGTGAATAAGCTGCAGCAGCATCTAAGCGCTTATGTCGGTGTTTCTATCCTACACCTTGATAAACAAAGCGTAACCGTTCGCTCTATTTACTACCAAGATACACTACAACGTTGGATAGCTGAGCTTGGCTATCAAGCTAACGTGGTAAACCCTGACAATGGCAACCGCGCATCAGCGTTTATTAAGCCTGAACACCTAACCCCTATCACTACACCTGCTTCTGCTACTGCTACTGCTACTAAAAAAACAGATAGCAACATTCAATTACTCATTCAAGGCATGACCTGTGCAAGTTGCGTCGCGTCTGTTGAGCAATCTATTTTACAAGTTAGCGCAGTGACGCAGGCTCGAGTCAATCTTGCAGAACAAAGCGCCATCGTTTCACTAAGCACGAGTACGGACAATGTAGAAGCGCAACTGATCACGGCCGTGACCAATGCAGGCTACCAAGCAGAGATCGTTCACGATCTCTCAGCCAGTCAAGCGCTACAGCAACAGCGCCTACTTGATCATCAACACCAGCAAAAGAAAAACACTATTGTCGCCCTATCACTTGGTGCGCCATTAATGCTTTGGGGTGTGCTCGGTGGCAATATGATGATCAGAAACCCTCTCGACCAAGCGGTTTGGGGAGCCATCGGGTTAGTGTGCTTATGGTTACTTGCCAGTGCTGGGCGTGACTTTTTTGCTAACGCCTTGAGTGCGCTAAAGCACAAACGCGCGACAATGGACACTTTGGTTGCACTTGGTACCGGTTCTGCGTGGTTATATTCGATGTTAGTGGTGATTAAACCCGACTGGTTTCCACTGCAATCACGCCATGTCTATTTTGAAGCCAGTGTAATGATCATTGGTTTGATTTCACTTGGTCATTTCATTGAGGCCAAAGCAAAGTCCAGAACCAATCAATCACTACAAGCCCTTATGACACTACAACCAAAGTTCGCCACAGTGCTAATGGATGGTAAAGAAACCTCGCTGCCTATTTCAGACATACAGCTTGGCATGACATTACGCATCAAGCCCGGTGAAAAAATTCCGGTCGATGCGCACGTCACTCAAGGGCACAGTTATGTCGATGAATCCATGCTCACGGGAGAACCCGTCGCCATATCAAAACAGCAAGGGGATATGGTTGCAGCGGGAACCCTTAACCGAGACGGCAGTTTGCTTGTTACCGCCTCCGGTGTAGGAAAGGACACAAAACTGTCTAGAATCATCACCATGGTGAGGGAGGCACAAAGCAGCAAGCCGGCCATCGCAAAACTCGCAGACTCCATTTCTGCCGTGTTTGTGCCAATTGTTGTCGCGATCGCGATCGCCTCTGCCTTCATATGGTTCATGGTAGGCCCTGAACCTAAAATCAGTTATATGCTTGTTGTCACGACAACCGTGCTAATTATAGCCTGTCCATGTGCTCTTGGACTTGCCACTCCCCTGTCAATAACGGTTGGCATTGGTAAAGCCGCGCAAGCTGGCATTCTCATTAAAGACGCCGACGCCTTACAAAAACTAAGCCATGTTAACGCGGTAGTATTTGATAAAACAGGCACACTCACCGTTGGCCAGCCTACCGTACAAGAGGTGTTTTTATTCGATATTTCTGAACCAGAACTCGCGCAACTGGTGTTGCCACTAGAACAACGTTCTGAGCACCCATTAGCGAAGTCCGTCGTGCAATACTGGGAGAATGACCACAGTGCTCACGCTGATCTTGATGTCGAACAATTTGAAAATTTACAGGGAAAAGGCGTTTCTGGTGTAATTCAAGGACGCTCTGTATTGATCGCATCACTCAATCACATCCAAAGTGTTGGCTTAGAGACGGAGATGATTCAACAGGCATTACAACAAAGCCAGCACCTTGCCTCAACCCCCGTGATTGTTGTTATCGATGGTAATATTCAAGCTGTGATCGCCATTGCTGATGAGGTCAAAGCCGAAGCGAAGTTCGCGATTGCAGCGTTACAAGCCAATGGTATTCATACGGTCATGCTAACAGGCGACAACCACCACGTTGCCAATACGGTCGCAAAACATATTGGGGTTGATCAGACCATTTCTGAAGTATTGCCTGAACAAAAGGCAGAGCACATAAAAACACTTCAACGCCAATATGGCAAGGTAGCAATGGTGGGAGATGGCATTAACGATGCGCCAGCCTTAGCACTGGCTGATGTCGGCATTGCGATGGGATCAGGCAGTGATGTAGCCATTGAAAGTGCCGCAATGACGCTGCTGAATAGCAACCCCAATTCAATTAACTACGCCATTGAGCTATCACGCGCGACAGTTAAGAATATCAAGCAAAATTTATTTGGCGCCTTCATTTATAACACACTGGGTATTCCTATTGCGGCAGGTGTGCTCTACCCACTATTTGGCTTTTTACTCAGCCCCATTTTTGCAGGGGCAGCAATGGCACTGTCGTCCATAACAGTAGTAACTAACGCCAACAGATTGAGAAACTTTACCAGTAAACACTAATCGTCTTATGCAAGTTGCAAGTAACATAAAAATACCAACCATCATGATAATAAATAAGGAATTAGCAATGTCGAACTCATCACGCGTAATAAAAACACTGACACTTTCCATGGCGTTGGTGACAGGTTCTGCGTTGGCAACCAACGTCCTCACCTATAAATCCCCATACTGTGGGTGCTGCACAGAATGGGTCACTCATATGGAAGAGGCTGGATTTGACGTCGCCGTTGAAAACCATAAAGACATGAACCCTATTAAACAGAAGCTTGGTATAACACCAGAGCTTGCCTCTTGTCATACCGCTGTTATTGGCGAGTACGTTTTCGAAGGTCATATTCCAGCGGAAGATATTCGCTCATTCTTAGAAAATCCACCAAAAAATGCTAAAGGGCTTGCCGTTCCAGGCATGCCTTTAGGCTCTCCAGGTATGGAATATGGTGATAAAAAAGATGCGTATCAAGTGCTAGCGTACAATGAAAAGGGCCAAGTGTTTAGCTACCGTTCGTATGAATAACCCGTCATTGTATCGATAAAAATTTCAAAGTAGCGGGATGTTGAACATAACAGCTCGACATCCGCCTTTAACTGCGTCGCTGTCGCTAAAGTTGCCCAAAGCTTCGGTTGGCGCGTCCGTCATTGAAGTCACGTCGAAATCGCCAATCAAGCTCATCACAAATACCCTTATAGGGCTGACGGGAACGACCAAGTCTAAATGCATCTTGCTGACAATATTCACTACGGCCTTGTTCGTAGCCTTCGGAATAATGAAGATATTGAGACTCCCCATATTCTTTCAGATCAGACTTCGCTTGCTTCAAGTTCCCTTTCTTAGCTTGCTCGTATCCAAAACTAATCCATGCCTCTGCATTATTCGATGGAGGATAAACGGTTTGACTGCAGCCAACAAACAGCGTGACAAAGCCCAAAATAGCAACTGAGCGTAATATAATATATAGCACCATGACTCTCCATTCCGTACCTTATAATCATTGTTACGTGACTCATTCAAATGTCGATGAGTCACGAGGAAAATAAAACCATACTGCGAGGGAATTCAAAGTAACATCTGGTGCTATTCACTGCATTGTACGAACACCTTAAAACAAATACTTCCCACCAATCAAGAAAGCGCTGTTCGCGACACCAGAGCGATAGTAAGGGTGACGAAAGCTGCCTTGGCTTTTGTATTCAAAATAGGGCTGAAAGGCGTATTTGGTTAGCGTTAAACGAAACTCATGATCCATGGTGTTATCCGTGTAGGGGTACCAAGGGTGATATGCGCCGCCCATATGATACACATTGTTGTAATGAACTTTGACAGGATGCGTTTTGAATTGATAAGCAATTTTATTATCAAAGCGATAATCCATATCAGGCTTATGACCCCACTTGTCATGCTTTGCGTAGACTTCCACTCGGGTTCGGTGACTCAGTGATACCCCCTCATCAAAATCATAGCCAATCTTAAACAGAGGTCGAAACTGCATGGTTTCACCAAGCTGCATTAAGTGTTCATAACCCGCACCGAGCCAAAACTGACGTGACAACGCAAACTTCTGTTCTATTCCAAGTGTTGTCAACGGTGCTCTCGCAGAATGCCCATAATACACATCATGATGATTATGATGATGGTCGCTATGTGGGGTTGCCCCTAGTGGGATGTCTTCAACCTTAAAACGCAAGGTTGTATCACTATCAAACGTATGACCCGCCTCCATTTTGGCCGTCACTTTTGAATCGTACAAATAGGTGCTATTAAATTGGACATTTCCCTCGATGTAAGAGGAAGAAGCCAGAGTAGGAAAAGAGAGAATAAGCGTTAGATAGATAATTAAGGTGCGCACAACATTAATCCTTAGGTGCTGAAATTTGGCTAGGATAATGCGCGGTTGATGATGAATGGGCAAATGGCAACACTGTCAAAATAATGACAAATGCCAAGCAATATAAAAAATCATTATGTTCATAAAATCATAGTGTTGTAACAGTTTGCTAATCGGCAAGTCAGAAGAAGTTTAGCCCTACGCTGAGAATCTACCTACCTCTCACATTAATGCCTACTATTTCCCCCAAATCTCTTTAGGTAAAGTTCCAATAAAATGTTCCAAAACCTTCACAACAA
The DNA here is from genome assembly GCF_026191675.1 of Vibrio qingdaonensis. Classification (GTDB taxonomy): domain Bacteria; phylum Pseudomonadota; class Gammaproteobacteria; order Enterobacterales; family Vibrionaceae; genus Vibrio; species Vibrio qingdaonensis. The sequence continues at coordinate 26,684 of NZ_JAKRRY010000047.1, forward strand.
AGATAATCCTCCATGATAATAAAGCACCAGGCACAAAAAAAGGTCCCCGCCGGGACCTTTGTATTATGGAAATATGAACAATATTTTACGCGGGCTTAGAAGCCGTAAGAAGCACCAAGTACGAACGCGTTGTTCACTTTGCTGCTGCCGTTTGCATCTTCAAGACCGTGTGCTTGGCTACGGAATTCTACGTAAGGTTGAACGCCTGTACGTGTCCATGTTGCACGAAGCTCGTGGTCCATAGTGTTAACTTTGTCATCACCTTTCGCGTCTTTGTCACCAGCAATCACGTATACGTTATTGTAAGACAGCGCTACAGGAGTATCTGCAAATTGGTATGCAATTTTGTTGTCCAAACGTACATCTGTATCAGATTTACGTGCTTGACCATCTAATTGGTTATTAAAGTGAGCACGAGTACGGTTACTTAGAGAAAGACCGTTGTCGAAGTTGTAACCGATTTTAACCAATGGACGATATTGAATAGTCTCACCGTCTTGAATTAGGTGATGGTATCCCGCAGCTAACCATAGGTTGTCTGTAACACTAAACATTTGCTCTACACCTAGCGTAGTTGCTGGCAATGGCCCTTTGGTGCCATCTGCTGGTGTTTGTGTTTTACCTAGAGGGATCGCATCAAACTCAACCAAAAGCGTAGTGTTTGAATCAAACGTGTGGCCCGCTTCTAGCGTAGATGTTGTTTTAGAGCCTTGTAGGTACGTATCATGAAACTGAACGTTACCAGTTACATAAGAAGAACCTGCGAATGCGCTTGTAGAAGCTACTGCTAGTGCGGTTAGAGCGAGAACTTTTTTCATTATCAATACCTATTTAGTTGTTTGGGTGACCACTTATGTTGCGGTCTTGATTCATTGCCTGTTTGGCTTGGCAACGATTTAACGACATTTAATTCGCGCAAACAAATAAATAGCTTATTTTAGTGATCACACGCACACCATAGAGTGGTAAAAAAACATAAATACAAATAAAACAAAACCTTACAGCGTAAATATAAATTATCATATAACAGCAAAAACAGTAGCGGCATGACTATTCTCACAAAAAACTCATAGCAATACCGCCAGATTTACCTAAACGCACGCCTATACGCCGCTTTACTCGTAGTAACCATGCTAATAAATGTGATAAAGATCGATGATTTTAGATTTATCACATAAAAAAATGAACGCTTAATAATCGCCGTTAATCAAGTATTCGTCTTCTTATTAACGACATTGATGGTCAGCCTTTAAGGAAAATAAGGCGGTTGGGTGGTCAAGTGCTTGCCGTCATGCGTGGTATCAAAGACAATATAACCATCATTGACGAGCCGTCGATCATAACCAAAGGAAATTATGATGCTGAATCTTGGTGTGAATACATGGTGGTTGCTTCTTTTACTAAGTGCAGTCACGCCTCTTAAAGCAGAGCCATTGGTATGGAAAGCCTCATATGATATGCAAACCCTCTACTTAGTGGGTACCGTGCACTTGGGGGATTCATCAATGTACCCTTTGCCTGATGTTCTCACCCAAAATTTGCGGCACAGCAATGGTCTTATCATAGAGGCTGATTTGTCCGAATCGGTGACCATGCCAACTCAGGCTAAGCGCAACAACGTAGAATTCTTACTCAATGCGAAAGAGAACCTCCAACTTAAGCGTATCGTCGATACGACAACATTAGACTGGGCGACAATAAAAACGCTCGCTCCATGGCAAGTCGCCCTAACTTTGCAAAACTATCAATTTCAATCCTTTGGTTTTCATTCTCAATTTGGTGTTGATAATGCCGTAATCAAGCTAGCCAAGACGAATGGCATTCCAGTCATAGGCTTAGAAACACTGCAGTTTCAAATCAATTTACTCGCTAAACAAGACGATAATGGCGTAGCGATGTTGAAGCAAACATTGGCAGAGTGGAAAGATGGAGAGAACAATGTGCACTGTTTGATCGAGTCTTGGAAGGCTGGTGATAGTGGTAACCTGAATATGCTGCTTGATTCTGCCTCGACCGATCAAAGCTTTGAACAAGATTTTATTGTCAATCGAAACCAAAACTGGGTTAAGACATTAACAACCGACCCAGCTCTTGCAAAAGGTACTTTTACTGTGGCAGTTGGCGCTTTGCACCTGGTCGGCAAACAGAGTCTTATCCAACTATTGTCGCAATTTGGTTATGTCATCGAGCAGCTAACCCAGTCTAAACACGTCAGTTGTCAGATAAAAGTGCCATGAGCACGTCTCAATTATGAGACACACTTGAGGCTCCTTTATTGTTAATCCACTTAATTACCGACCAGTTTCAGCAAAAAGGCGATTTATCTTTACGATACGATAAATTGCTTTTCTTATGTCGCTGTAATTATTCAGCTTTAATGGAACGAAGCTAAGATTGTGTTAGAAACAAAGTAAGTCATAACGCTCTGTTTTCTGATTCAACATTTAAGTAAGCCCCTCTTTTCCAATTCGTAAATATTCTAAATTTCAGTCCTTTACGAGATGAAGTCGTTCATGAAGTTCAACTTGTTTAGAATTAAAAATTTTTTAAATGCCATAATATTTTTTGAATTATCTGAAAGCTTGCTCATAATCAACCTATCTCAATAGTGTGAGATGTATCACAACTTTAATTAAGGGACTATTATGAATAAGCTACTTACTTTTATCGCTATTACTTCTGTTTCACTTTCAACGGCTGTTTTCGCGACTACCGGAGGTTCCAATGCACCTTATGGAGGAGCTTCCAATCAAACCGCTTCTGGTCAGTATGTCGACTGTAAACTTGAAGACGGTACGACAAAAGTCATTCCGATTCGCGCTTGTGATAAGTTAGGTGGTAAAAAGATTTATTAACGCCAATCAAGAAGAGTAGAACCTAAGTATCGCTCTACTCTTCGCCTTTTAGACCATCAATAATCGGGCACTTAGACTGAGTATCACCTGGACATTTATCTATCCACTGAGTCAATTGCTGCTCCATTTGTTGAAGCGCTTTAATTTTTTGCTGAATTTCTTCACGCTTTTTTATCGTGGTGTTTTTTACGCTTTCACTCATCCGTTGACAACTAAATGCAAGCTCTACCAACTCCCGACATTCATCCAGTGAAAAACCAACCGTTCTTGCCCTCGCAATCACGGTAAGTTCGTCAATGTGACGTTGGTTATATTGACGATAGCCGTTCTCGGCTCGGCTCGGTTCTGAGATCAATTTTCGTTCTTCATAAAGACGAATGGATTTTGCCGTTAATCCGGTCGCGCCTGCGACATCACTAATATTCATCGACACCTCACTAATATTCCTCAATGATGACACCTTGAGAACAAATGTTACCTTACTCGCAAAAAGATGTACGAGCAAACTAGCTTGCAGGTAAACACTATTCTTCGAGATGCAAAATAACTACTATAACCGTTACATGTTTATTATTTTGCCACGTCGGCAAAGTATCTCAAGGAGTGATGATGAAACGAGTAAAAACACTACTTGCTGGCCTTATACTTGCGCCAACAATGGCATACGCGTCAGTAACCGTTGATATTCCCATTGATGTACAACTGCTCACTGTAAATGAAAAAGATGTTGGCTTTTCTAGTCTCGGCTTTGATCATAAAGATTCCGTTACGCTCAACAATGGCGTGAACCAACTGGTATTTCGAATTACTAAAGTCGTTTCTGATGGCGGTAATAAAGGCACTAAGTACACCTCTGTGCCACTCGTTGCCACGTTTGATGCGGCAGATGTAGAGCTTAATATTGATGTACCGAAACTTAGAACGCTGGCACAGGGATCAACCTTCAATGACAAACCGACCTTCTCGGTATTGCAAGACGGTAAAGAAGTTAATAGCTTAAAGAAAGGGAAAATCAATGCAGGGTTAAAATTCTACTCTGATACGGTTGCAGAAGTGGAGCGATTTAACAAATCGAACGAACCTGCAAGCTTAAGAAACTTTGGTACTGTCGCTGCAATACCATCTGAATCACTACCATCCGAGTCAGAAGTAAGTACTAGCAAAACGGCCGTGAACTTAAACAACGTTAAAGCGCAATTCGAAACTCTATCAAAAACCGATAAAGAAGAGTTTCTATCTTGGGCGATTAAAAACCTTAACTAACGAATACAGCAGAAATTAAACCAGAAAACACGACTTACCGTCGTGTTTTTTTATGCCTTATATATTGCACTCTAAACATAGAAGTCACCAAAACCAAAAAAGGCCAGCGATCATGCTGGCCAAAAAAAGCAGTTTGAGATTTAGCTTAGAAGTAGTATTCCATACCGACACGCCAGCCAGTATCAGTGTAATCACCGTACTGCTCTGTAGAGTCAGTCTGGTGAACTACACGGACATAAACAACCGCTAGAGGATCTAGAGCGTACATCGCCTGACCAGTGATTGCTTGATCACTATTTTTCTCAGATACACCATTTCTTTCTAAATCTGTCGACATCGCATAGTTAAGGTTAAACGTCCAATGCTCGATGCCAGTATAGTAAGCACCTACTTTATAAGCGCTTTGTTTTAGTTCTTTCGTACCTGCAGAACCAGAGGCGTCATTACTTGTTGCTTTACCAGTAATGTAAGCTAAGTGACCGCCGAATGAATCAAAATCTAAATTCAAACCAGCGATAAGTGCTTCACCATCGCCATTTCCACCAATCAAATCAGCATTATCTACATCATAAACTCTTTCGTAACCGACTTTACCCGTAAACACTCCCTTCTGGAATTGTGCGCTACCAGAGTATACGTTAGAGCCTGCTTTATCTTCATTACCACGACCACCACCAACCGCAAAGCTGAAGCCACCATATACCGCAGAATCATAACGACCAAAGTTAGACTGACGATCGTAGTTAATACGACCCGTGTTACCTACGTTGAAACCTGCGCCTGAACTTTGACCGGTATAGCCATCAAGTACTTCAAACATAGGTGTTAACATACGACCGAAACGCACACGACCTGCATCTTCAAACTCAAAACCGCCGTATGTATCACGTACACCGAAGCCACTCTCTTTGCCGTCATCACCAACATTACCGCCCTCTAATTGCCAAATCAGTTTTGGACCGCGTTCAAATTGAGCACTACCACGCACGCCGACACGAGACTCATTGTCCATCACGACAACTTTGTCTTTTTTCTTAGTTGCATCAATTGGCTTAGCTTGTGCTTGCTCACCTGTTTGTGCATTCTGTGCAACAGAGATTGCGATTTGACCGTATAAATCAATGGTTTCTGTTGCAGGTCTTGCTTGAACGGAACCTGCTAGAGTTAGTGACGCCACTGCTGCACCGATGAGAGTGCGTTTAAACATTTTTTCCATGGAATAAACTCCTAAAAATGGATATAGCTGTTTTTTAATATTTCGCCTTAAGTTGGCCGCCGAAGGGAAATATTTCCTTTTTAATTTTGATAACCAGTAGTACTGATTAATTTCCTGTCTACACTGTGTGTATCCATGTATTCAAGACTAACTTCGTGACAAAAAATATCAATTAACCGTTCACTTTCCATAAAAAAAATAGGAGGCACCGCAAACTTTACCCTCACTTATTGATGAAGATCTTATTTTCTACATAAAAAAACAAAAACACTTTCAATCGTTTTAAATCAATAGGTTAAAAAAACCAGATCGACAATAACGTGATATGCCTCGCAGTGATTTTTCATTAAACCTCCTTCAGTAAATAAATAACGGGTTGATCACACAATTATTTATATGATTATTTATATAAATTCAATGTGAAGTTACTCGCAAAAAAAAGAGCCTCATAAGA
>NZ_JAKRRY010000048.1 GCF_026191675.1 Vibrio qingdaonensis
TACTTTGCAGCAGAAGCAAACTTAATGATTATCATCAACAAGTGTCCACACAGATTGATATAGGTCTAAATTGTTAAAGAACATAACTTCGACTGACTAAACTTTCGTTTTTAAGCCTTTCAGCTCTCTGTCGAAGTGGGCGGCCATTTTATCTAAATAACTTGTCGTGTCAAACACTTTTTCAAACTATTTTGTTTTGGCTCATTCCCTTCCAGACCAATCAGGCTCTTGCTTTGCTGCCTTCCCGTCTGGAGTGGCGCATTATAGGCACATTGAACTCGTACGCAACCCCTAATTTGATTTTTTTTAAAAAAAACGTTCTTTTGATGAAAAGAACAGCAGAAAAACAAAAGGAGAGTATAAAAACTCTCCTTTTCGCGTCATTTTATTAAGATTTAGATAAAAGCGAATGCATCAGAGTACATATGTTCTGGTGTCACTTGCTTGTTTTGAGTGAACTGATCACGTGCTGCTCCCGCCATTTCAAAGCGACCCGCAATATAGATATCAAAATTTTCTAATGACTCAAAGTCATCACTGACCGCTTGTAGCACATTTCCTTGCTTGCCACTCCAATTACCATCTGCCTGCTCAATAACAGGAATGAACTGAATGTGCGCGTGCTGACTGGCAATGGCTACTAGCTCTTCTTTAGCATAAAGCTGCTTCTCATCACGGCCTCCCCAGTAGAGATAGATTGGCTGGATGATACTTTGACTGATGCAGTGATCGAGAATTGAACGCACGTAGCTGAAACCTGTACCCCCAGCGATCAATAACATAGGGCGTTGACTGTCTTCGCGAATCCAAGCATCACCATGTGGTGCATCAATATTGATGTCGCCATTGGTTTCCAAGGCTCTCTTCATTGCATCAACAACTTCGATAGCGTACGCATTATGCTCAGCGGCACCAATGTGAAGTTCGACTTCGCCTTCATGCCGACAAGGACTACTTGCAATAGAGAAAGGACGCTTATCTGACTCCCCCATCTCAACCATTAAATACTGACCCGCTTTAAAGTTTACCGGCGTCTCTGGGTGCAACAGAATCTGGTAGGTATTTGAGGCTAAAGGCTCTATCGACTTTACTTTACATTTTATTGTCATGTTTTATCTCTTTTATTCTTCGCCAAAAGTAATGACTAAATCACTTTCAGTATGAGCAAGGCAGGAGAACATCCAACCTTGCTGTTTTTCATTTTCAGTTAACATGGGTTCAAGGTCGTAACTGACTTGCCCTCTAGTTATTCGACATAAGCAGGAGGCACAAGCTCCAACCTTGCAACGATGTGGAAATGCAACATCTTGGTTGAGCGCTGCATCTAATACCGTTTGCCCATTTGCTACGATAAACTCTATATTTTGTGGCCACAATGTTACTTTATGACTCATAGGATATCTAATTCATCCCATATTTGGTCAATTTTTTCGACAACTTCTGGGTTTTTCTTAATTGGAACTCCCCATTCGCGCAACGTTTCATGACCTATTTTATTGGTAGCATCAAACCCAACTCTCGAACCATTATCGTCAATCATTAACGTATCACGTGCAGGATCCATTCTGGTGGTAATAGCCCAAATGACATCGTTCCAATCACGTGCATTCACGTCACCATCGCACGCAATGAGAAACTGAACATTAATACTAGGCTGCAATAACGCCCAAATCTGCTTCATAACCGCTACGGCCTGCTCTGGCTTTTGTTTATCAACGATGATAATTCCCATTCGATTAATCCCCGCTCCAGGCACGAGGTAAAAGTCCAGAACCTCTGGAAGCTGAGATTTCACTTGTTGGCTATAATTTTGATCGTCAGAGCAACCTACCTGCTGGTACGCGCCAGGTTTTTCTTGCTTCGCTATTCTTAACGCGAGTTCCGCATCCCACTTTGTCGTCGCATCAAGGCCCATTTTAGAACCCAGACCGACCACTGGTGATGCAAAATCTAAGGAATCAATAGGAGTCGTGTCGATAAGTAGCGTATCGCCCACCGGGTCCATATGTGTATTCATGGCTTGAACCACATCATCCCAATCTCGAGCGTTGACACTTTCATCGCAGACCACGACAAACTTGGTGTACATGAATTGACGTAAGAAAGACCATACTCCCATCATGACCCTCTTAGCATGACCAGGATATTGCTTCTTCATCGTCACCACTGCCATTCGATAAGAACAACCTTCAGGTGGCAAATAGAAATCTACAATTTCAGGGAACTGTTTTTGCAAGATAGGGACAAACACTTCATTCAGTGCGACACCAAGCACAGCCGGTTCATCAGGTGGACGCCCCGTATAAGTACTGTGGTAGATAGGGTCTTTTCTCATCGTTATGTGCGTGATAGTAAAGACATGGTGTTTTTCGACCTCATTATAGTAACCAGTATGATCACCATATGGACCTTCATCCGCAAATTCGTTCGGATCAATATACCCCTCTAAGACAATCTCAGCACTAGCTGGAACTTCAAGTCCGTTGCTAACGGATTTTACAACTTCTGTTTTCTCTCCCCGCAACAACCCTGCGAATGCATATTCCGATAACGTATCCGGAACAGGGGTCACGGCCCCCAAAATCGTTGCAGGGTCGGCCCCAAAAGCGACTGAGACAGGAAAAGGTTTGCCCGGATGGGTTTCCATCCAATCACGAAGATCGAGCGCGCCGCCTCGGTGTGCTAACCAACGCATAATGACTTTATTCTTAGTTAACTTTTGCTGGCGGTAGATACCAAGGTTTTGACGGTTTTTGTTCGGACCTTTGGTGACGGTCAGTCCCCAAGTTAATAATGGAGCGACGTCATCTTGCCAGCAACTCATTACCGGTATCTTGTCTAGATCGACTTGATCGCCCTGCCAGACGACCTGCTGGCACGCCGCTCTCTTTAAGCGTTTAACTGGCATATTGAGTACTTGTCGAAAGACTGGCAGTTTATCCAAAGCGTCTTTAAACCCTTTAGGAGGCTCCGGCTCTTTTAAATACGCCAACAACTTACCGACTTCGCGTAGTTCTTTGACCTCTTGCCTGCCCATACCGATGGCTACTCGCTCAGACGTACCAAATAGGTTCGTCAATACAGGCATGTCGTACCCGATCGGGTTTTCAAATAACAACGCTGGCCCACCAGCGCGCAACGTACGATCACTGATCTCTGTCATTTCGTAATGCGGGTCAACAGGGTGAGTAATACGCTTCAATAGCTGTTTACTCTCTAGATGATCGATAAAATCTCGTAAATCCTTAAAATTCATAGGGTATACATCGCCTTGAAAGATGCAGGCATTATATACGCAAACTTCGCCAGTTGGCGAAGTTTGCAGCAAAAATGATGATTACCCTCGACAAACCTACTTCAATTAGACAAAGCTCGAAGTATCAAGTTTTCTTTAACATCACTGTTTGTTGAAACAACATCTCTCACCCAACCACTGTGCCCATATTGAGCCAACTGTTGAGCAACAAATGAGGCATCATCTGAAGTCGTCATCCTAGAAACCAAAAACTGCTTAACCTCATCAGGAAGCGGATTGATTTGAGCTAACTCAGATAGGGCTTGATTTTTTAGGCTAGGATTCATTGCAGCAAGCATGATTTGCTGTTGCGAAAACGGAGTTTCAAGCGCTGCTAAACGCTCAAGTTCTGATTGGCTATTGTGGTCAGCCCGCATCTTCCATAATAGTTGATAGAGCTGCTCATCTTCACTCACTTGAGCCATTCTCACTAGCACCCTCGTTGAGGGCAACCACTCGGTGACTTTGGTATTGGTTAACTGACCAATTAAAAAGTCACTTCCTTTAGGAGATAAGCTATCAAATTCATTCACTAACACGCTTTCACGATTTTGGTTATCGTAGTCACTTCCTTCAGAAAGCCACTCTCGCAGATTCAGCTGCCCACTTTCTGTGAGCAGAATGAAATCCAAGGTTTTTTGATCGTTTTGCCATTGTTTTATCAGTCGTGAGGAAATGGCAGGATAATTGAAGGCTGGCACCGAAAATTCATACCCTTCCCCTCGCTCAAGAACAGTATAGGTAGGGGGCAATGATTGCTGACCTCGAACAAAGATGGCCATTTTAGATGTCAGTATAATGTCGTGCTGCTCAATATTTTTCAGCAATAAGAAACGCGCAACCTCTTGTTGCGGCAACGCCAACCGATTAATAGAAAACTTAAGACTGTCTATGTCATCTTTTTCGACCAACCGAATAAACTCAGAAACCTTGAGTTTTACTTGTTCACTGTTGAGCCAGTAATCGACCTCTTCTTTCGCCATCTCCTTAGATGCTACTGCAGGTGACATAATCACAACCGCAAAGCCGAGGAGAAACGATGCTAACCATCCTTGTAGCATTTTAACCTCCCGTTAACACTCCTTTTGATTGTGCGCCGGAAAGAAAAGAAGTGCAAACAAAAACGCCACCCTAAAAGGGTGGCGTTTTAAAATTGAGAAATGCTGTCAGTTATTGACGACGCATTGCATCAAAGAACTCATTATTCGTCTTGGTCATCGCAAGCTTGTCGATAAGGAATTCCATTGCATCGATCTCACCCATTGGATGAACAATCTTACGAAGAATCCACATTTTCTGTAGCTCATCAGTCTTGGTCAGAAGCTCCTCACGACGAGTACCTGAACGATTAAAGTCAATCGCAGGGAAGACACGCTTTTCAGCAATCTTACGGTTTAGGTGCAGTTCCATGTTACCTGTACCTTTAAACTCTTCGTAAATAACTTCATCCATTTTAGAACCAGTATCAACTAGCGCTGTTGCGATGATCGTTAAGCTGCCGCCTTCTTCTACATTACGAGCCGCACCAAAGAAGCGCTTAGGACGATGTAGAGCATTGGCATCAACACCACCTGTCAGTACCTTGCCAGATGAAGGAACCACGGTGTTGTATGCTCGAGCGAGACGTGTAATAGAGTCAAGTAAGATAACTACGTCTTTCTTGTGTTCGACAAGACGCTTCGCCTTTTCAATCACCATTTCAGCGACCTGAACGTGACGAGAAGCAGGCTCATCGAATGTTGACGCGATAACCTCACCCTTTACAAGGCGTTGCATTTCGGTCACTTCTTCTGGACGCTCATCGATAAGTAAAACCATCAACTCACAGTCTGGATGGTTGTGCGCAATGCTCTGTGCAATATTTTGCAGTAGCATTGTTTTACCCGCTTTAGGCGGTGCAACAATCAGACCACGCTGACCTTTACCGATTGGAGAAGCTAGATCCAGAATACGAGCCGTAATATCTTCAGTTGCACCATTACCGCGCTCCATAACCATACGCTCATTAGCGTGCAGAGGGGTTAGGTTTTCAAACAGAATTTTATTACGCGCATTATCAGGCTTGTCATGGTTAACCGTATTAACCTTCAATAATGCGAAGTAGCGTTCACCGTCTTTTGGTGGACGAATCTTACCGGCAATAGAATCACCCGTACGCAAATTGAAACGGCGAATCTGACTTGGAGAGACATAAATGTCATCGGGACCAGCTAGATACGAGCTGTCTGCGCTACGCAGGAAGCCAAACCCGTCTTGAAGAATTTCTAGAACCCCGTCGCCAAAGATATCTTCACCACTTTTCGCATGCGCTTTTAAGATGGCGAAAATAATGTCTTGCTTACGCAAACGAGCCAAGTTTTCTAGGCCTAATGATTCGCCAAGCTTGACGAGCTCAGAAACAGGTCTGTTCTTTAATTCTGTTAAATTCATTGTGGTGGATGTTTGTTTAGTCAAAATAGGATCTATTTTCTTATTTAAGATGGATTTGGTCTCAGGAACGACCAAGAAGTGAACGTTTGTTTAATTAACGTGCGATAAATTAGCACTAAAAGTCATTCTAGTCTAGCTTTGGGAAAAACAAAACCGCGTATTTGTTAAGATACACGGTTTTCGTTACTTATCATTATAGGTTTGCGTCCAAAAACTCTTTCAATTGAGTTTTTGATAATGCGCCGACTTTCGTCGCAGCAACCGCACCATCTTTAAATAAAAGTAGTGTTGGGATACCGCGAATACCGAATTTTGGTGGCGTACCTGCATTTTGGTCAATGTTAAGTTTGCCGATAGTGAGCTTGCCTTCGTACTCTGTTGAAATTTCATCCAGAATAGGCGCAATCATTTTACAAGGACCACACCACTCTGCCCAGAAGTCAACAAGAACCGGGCCTGCAGCATTAATCACGTCAGTTTCAAAACCGTCATCAGTCAGCTGCAAAATCTTTTCACTCATCTTTCACTCCGATATTTTTCGTGTTGATGAGATAATCACCAACAATTAGTTCTCCTATTGGAAAGTATTTAACTTCGTATTGCAAGCTTAAGCTGATATTCTGTGCCGATGAAAAAGACGCATATCACAGAGCAAAAATTCGCCGATTTGGATTTACAACCGCAAATCATTGAAGGACTAGGAAAAAAAGGGTTCGAATTCTGTACCCCTATCCAAGCCTTGGCGTTGCCGGTACTGCTCACCGGCCAAGATATTGCAGGCCAAGCCCAAACAGGGACTGGAAAAACGCTCGCGTTTCTCGCTGCTACCTTTAACCACTTACTGATCACTCCCGAACATGACGGTCGTACGGCTAACCAGCCTCGTGCGATTATTATGGCTCCGACTCGTGAATTAGCCATTCAGATCCACAATGATGCTAAACCACTTATCGAGAGTACTGGGCTAAAAACAGCGTTAGCTTACGGTGGCGATAGCTACGATAAGCAACTTGCTCAGTTTGAACAAGGTGTCGATATCCTTATCGGTACTTGTGGTCGTATTATCGATTTTTACAAACAGCGTGTATTTAACCTAAATAACATTCAAGCCGTCGTTCTCGACGAAGCTGACCGTATGTTTGATTTAGGCTTTATTAAGGACATTCGCTTTTTGTTCCGTCGTATGCCGGAACCAAAAGATCGTCTGAACATGCTATTTTCAGCAACCTTGTCTTATCGCGTTCAAGAGTTAGCCTTTGAGCATATGCACAACCCTGAGCATGTGGTCGTTGAACCTGAACAAAAAACAGGTCATCGCATTCAAGAAGAACTTTTCTACCCATCAAACACTGAAAAGATGACTCTGCTACAGACCTTGATTGAAAATGACTGGCCAGATCGCGCCATTGTGTTTGCCAACACCAAACACAAGTGTGACAAAGTTTGGGGCCATCTTGCTGCAGACGGGCACCGTGTAGGACTGCTAACTGGCGATGTACCACAAAAGAAACGTGAAAAAATCTTAGAACAATTTACCCAAGGTGACGTTGATATTCTGGTTGCAACGGATGTTGCTGCGCGTGGGTTGCACATTCCACAAGTCACACACGTTTTCAACTTTGACCTACCTGACGACTGCGAAGATTACGTTCACCGCATTGGTCGTACTGGTCGTGCTGGCGCGAGTGGACACTCCATTAGCTTTGCGTGTGAAGACTATGCTATTAATCTGCCTGCGATTGAAGAATATATTGAACACTCAATCCCAGTATCAGATTATGACTCAACCGCACTATTGACCGATCTACCGGCACCTTTGACAACGATGAGACCTCGTAACTCTGGCCAACGTCGTACCAATACTGGTGGTTCTAGACAGTCAAACCGTAAGCCTCAAAGAAGACCAAGAGCGCCACGCTCTTAATAAGGACATAGCCACATTTTATGAGTCACGCAGTTAATTCTTCGCCTCTTTATGCCGCGATTGATTTAGGGTCGAACAGCTTCCACATGTTAGTGGTTCGACACATCGACGGCAGCATTCAAACCATGGCAAAAATAAAACGCAAGGTTCGCCTTGCTGCTGGGTTGAATGACACCATGGCGTTAAGCCCAGAAGCCATGCAACGTGGATGGGATTGCCTTAGCCTCTTCGCTGAGAGGCTACAAGATATCCCTAAAGAAAATATCCGTATTGTTGGTACTGCTACACTTAGAACCGCGACCAATGTCGATATTTTTCTCGATAAAGCCAATGATATTCTTGGCTATCCGATTCAGGTGATTTCAGGTGAAGAAGAAGCTGCAACGATATACAAAGGTGTGGCTCATACTTCTGGTGGAACAGGTCGTCGGCTGGTTGTTGATATTGGCGGTGCCAGTACTGAGCTGATCATCGGTGAGGGCTTCCAACCTAAAGCCTTAACCAGCTTAAAAATGGGCTGTGTTACTTGGCTTGAACGTCACTTTAAAGACCGCCAATTAAACAAGAAAAATTTCGACTGTGCGATCAGTGCAGCGAAAGACACGCTTGCACCTATACTCGCCCAATACCAACAAATTGGTTGGGATACCTGTGTTGGTGCAAGTGGTACCGTACAAGCGCTACAAGAAATTATGCTGGCACAGGGGATGGATGAAGTCATCACGCATGCCAAGCTCAAGCGCTTACAAAAGCAAGCCATGCAAGCTGATCACCTAGAAGAACTAGACATTGAAGGGCTGACGCTAGAACGCGCTTTAGTGTTCCCAAGTGGGCTATCCATTCTCATCGCTATCTTTGAGCTACTCGAGCTGGGGTATATGACATTGGCTGGCGGTGCATTGCGTGAAGGCATGGTTTACGACATGGTGTCTGAGCTTCAACAAGATGATATTCGAGCGCGTACCATTAACAGTGTGCAATCTCGCTGCCAACTCGATGTGGCTTATGGTGAGCAGGTAGCAACAACAGCCCTGCAGCTTCTCAATGCTTGTGGTGGTGACAATTGTATCCGTGAGCCGCACGGAGAAGCACTGCTAACAACCGCAGCAAAACTGCATGAAATTGGTCTTACTCTCGATTTTAAAAAAGCAGGTGAACATGGCGCTTACCTACTCAAAAACATCGATCTCCCCGGCTATACACGAGCACAAAAGCACTTTTTAGCTGAAGTGATCCGGCGTTATAAAGACCAATTAAGTCCACTACCACCACAGCATGCTATATCAGCAGAGAGTGCGACACGAGCTCTACGCTTACTGCGCCTTGCGGTCATTATTACCCATAGGCGACAACGTGATTTGCAACCTAATGTCACGCTAGTGAGTAATCGAGATCACCTCACACTTACGCTAGATAAACGGTGGCTTGAACGTAATCCACTCACCGCGGCAGAGCTCGAAATAGAGTCAAATAGACAATCTGACTTAGGCTGGCCATTGTTCATCAAGGCCGTTTAGCGCCCCTGTCAGTAAACAACGATCCATAAAAAACCGAACTTTCGTTCGGTTTTTTTATATCTATGCTTTCACTCCAGACATCTTAAATTCAGCGTCATTGGCCGTCAGCTTCTTCACTAAGAAATTAAGTAACACGCCATACATCGGCACAAATAGTCCCAAACTGATGATTAACTTAAAGCCATAGTCAACCAAAGCAATTTCAGTCCAATGCTCTGCCATAAACGGATCCGGGCTTTGGTAAAAGGCAATCGCGAAGAACGCCAACGTATCAAGCGCATTACCAAATAAAGTTGAACATGTCGGCGCAACCCACCACTGTTTCATCTGACGTAGTCGATTAAAGACATGGACATCCAAGATTTGTCCCAGTAAATACGCCATAAAACTCGCGGCAGCGATTCGCGCGACAAACAAGTTAAATTCACTCAACTGACCTAAACCTTGAAATTGCCCCTCAAAAAAGAGTACAGACAATCCGTATGACACTGCTAAGGCTGGTAACATCACCAGAAAAATGATTTTTCGTGCCATTCCTGCGCCAAATATTCGAACAGTGAGATCGGTCGCTAGAAAAATAAACGGGAAGGTAAAAGCACCCCAGGTCGTATGAAAGCCAAAAACAGTAAATGGCAGTTGGACCAAATAGTTACTGGACGCAATAATGACAAGGTGAAATAAAACAAGAAGCGTTAATGCTTTGCGCTGTTGCGCAGGGGAAAAATGATTCATATTGTACCTTTTTCGTTTTGCTTGGGGTGGAGGGAACCCAAGTGAGACAGCGTCTCTAATGACAGAAATAAAATATCGATGTTTCCACCGATTCGCGGCGGGCGATTATACATTAATCAATTAAGGGTGCAACAGACGCGATAAAGGCAAACGTTTACTCGTAAAATAGCCTAATTGAAACTCTGAATTCGCTAAAAGCCCTGTTTAAATAGTGTGGCAAGAAAATCCAACTCTTCTATCGAACTCGTTTTATCTAACGCTTCAAACCACATAGATTCGCTGTAATGCTCTCCTTTTAGCAATAATCGACAGCCTTCAAAATCAATGAGCCAGGTGTGAAGATCAGCATCCCATTGTTTTTCTATCACTTGTGCAGATAATGAACGCACGAGTGTTTCTGCTAGCTCATCAAAACTATCGAAATCAAATGAAGGCGTAACAATGAGTAGCTTACCTTGCTCTCGTATGTATTCACGTAAACCGAACTCAGCCATGGTTAGTCAAATGCTCCTGAATTAAGTCTAAAAATGGGTCAGCATATTTATCTAATTTACGCTCACCCACCCCGTTCACTGCCAACATTTCGCCGTAAGACGTAGGTAGAATTTCAGCCATATCAATTAAGGTCGCATCACTAAAGACCACATAAGGCGGCAAGCCGTCTTCATCAGCAATGGATTTTCTTAGTTTTCTTAGCTTAGCGAACAGCTTTTTATCATAATGCTTCGACACCAACTTTTCAGATTTAGCACTTCTTGCCGCGGTATCCAAGCGAGGGACCGCCAGTTCTAATGACATCTCACCGCGCAGCACCGGACGCGCCTCTTCAGTCAGCTGCAATGTCGAATTTCGCGTGATATTTTGATTCAGTAGGCCTTTATGAATCAGTTGCCTAAAAATACTGACCCAATAGTCATGGCTATGATCGCGGCCAATACCATAAGTGGTTAATTTGTCATGGCCATGCTCTCGAACTCGAATGTTCGCCATGCCTCGTAACACTTCAACGACATAGCCAATACCAAAACTTTGGTTCACTCGGTAAACGCAGGATAACGCTTTTTGTGCTTGCTCGGTTGCATCAAAACGCTTCGGTGGATCAAGACAAATATCGCAGTTACCGCAAGGTTCCTCCCGATACTCACCAAAATAATTGAGCAGTACTTGGCGTCGGCAGGTTTGCGCCTCCGCAAATGCACTCATCGCATTCAGCTTATGACTCTCGACTTGCTTTTGAGGGCCTTCATCTTTTTCATCCAACATACGGCGAAGCCAACCCATGTCCGCAGGGTCATACAACATCATAGCTTCCGCTGGCAGTCCATCACGACCAGCTCGCCCGGTCTCTTGATAGTAAGACTCGATGTTGCGCGGAATATCAAAATGAACGACAAATCGCACGTTCGGTTTATTAATGCCCATACCAAATGCAACAGTGGCCACCACTATTTGAATATCGTCACGCTGAAACGCCTCTTGGACATAGGCGCGCTCATCAGCATCAATCCCCGCATGATAACTGGCAGCACGGACATGGTTATTGCACAGCTTTTCCGTCAACATTTCGACTTTTTTACGACTGCCGCAGTAAATAATGCCGCAGCCCCCTTTGTTCTCTGCTAAAAATTGAACAACCTGAGACACTGGCTTGTGTTTTTCCACCAGCGTATAACGAATATTCGGTCGGTCAAAACTGCCGAGATACTCATGGTGATCTCGAAGGCTCAAGCGTTGAATAATATCTTTACGAGTCGCATCATCCGCTGTGGCGGTTAAAGCGATGACAGGAACAAAAGGAAATAACTCTTTCAAGCGTCCTAGTGATGCGTATTCTGGTCGAAAGTCATGCCCCCACTGCGATATACAGTGTGCCTCGTCAACCGCAATCATCGACAGTTCGATATGTTCCAAGCGCTCGATAAAATCTCGCATAAGCACACGTTCAGGAGAAACATAGACGAGCTTTGCCTGACCGGTATTCATTCGGCGATAGGTTTCAACGAGAGCCTCACGGCTCATCGTAGAGTTAATACACTCCGCGGCAACACCATTAGCCTTTAGTTGGTCGACCTGATCTTTCATCAAAGAAATTAACGGTGAAATCACGATAGTGACACCGGAGCGAACTAAAGCTGGAATTTGATAACACAGGGATTTACCCGCCCCTGTTGGCATGATGACCAAACCATCCGCGCCCGCAATCGCGTTATCAATGACTTCTTGTTGGCCTGGTCGAAAATCTTGATAGCCAAAAACCGACTCAAGGACAGACTGTGAACTTGGTAATGATTCGGACTGTTCAGCAAGTAACACAGCAGTCATGCAATATCCTGACAATAAATGAAGGGCAAAAAGACGCTACATTGTAGAGGGGTTCAGAGGGGAATGAAACTGGAAATCACTCAGTCCATTAATTAACCACCGTCTATCATTCATACAATAATTAGTGCCTCAGCCGCCGAAGCGCTATACTAGCCAACTTCCCCTTTTCGGCCAAATTGGCTACGCTTCTGAGAATCACTGCATGTCCATAGAACAACAACGCGCTAAAGAGGGCATTTTACTTGCCGTCGGCGCCTATACCATGTGGGGTATTGCCCCTATCTACTTTAAAGCTTTAGGGGAAGTGTCACCGCTAGAGATATTGAGCCATCGCGTTCTTTGGTCGTTTTTTTTACTTGCGGGATTACTGCACTATGGTCGTCGCTGGCGTGGTGTGCGCGATGTACTCAAATCCAAGCAGAAAATGGGCTTCTTGTTAACCACTTCGCTACTGGTGGGTACCAACTGGTTAATTTTCATATGGGCGGTAAATTCTAATCATATGCTTGATGCAAGCCTTGGTTATTATATTAACCCTTTGTTTAACGTCATTCTTGGTATGCTATTTCTTGGAGAACGACTACGAAAGCTACAGTGGTTTGCTGTTGGCCTTGCGACCATCGGTGTACTAATTCAGCTGTTTGTCTTCGGATCAGTACCGATTGTGGCATTAGCATTAGCCACAAGCTTTGGTTTCTACGGTTTATTGCGAAAAAAAGTCAATTTAGACGCTCAAACTGGGCTGTTCATTGAGACCTTAGTACTGCTTCCTGTTGCTGCGATCTACCTAGCAATATTTGCTGATAGTGCCACTTCAAACCTGTTCAATAACAGCGTAAATTTAAACATCCTACTGATTTCAGCCGGTGTTATCACAACCTTACCTTTACTGTGCTTTACTGGCGCTGCGACTCGCTTAAAGCTCTCTACACTCGGTTTCTTTCAATATATCGGCCCAAGCCTGATGTTTATGCTCGCGGTTCTCATTTATGGAGAGAATTTTTCCACAGATAAAGCGCTCACATTCGCCTTTATTTGGGGTGCACTGCTGGTATTCAGTATTGATGGGCTTAAAAACGGCACAAAAAAAGCAAAATAGCGTTGGATTGTTAAACTATGAATGAAATTACCCTCTTAATGACTCTAGCGACGGTACACTTTGTCGCGTTAATGAGCCCAGGACCAGACTTTGCGCTTGTGGTACAAAACGCCACCAAATATGGGCGACAAACCGGTTTCTATATTGCGCTTGGACTATCATTTGGCATCTTAGTCCATTCCATTTTTAGCCTAACTGGCGTGAGCTATATTATTCATCAACATCCAACGTTATTTGCCTTAGTGCAATGTGCTGGTGGATTATACCTTTTATATTTAGGCGTTGGCGCGTTACGCTCGGTTATCTCACGCTGGGCTGCAAAAAATGATCCAACTGTAATAAATAACGACGACCGCCTATTACTCGCCAATCGTCGCCAAGCTTTTTCTCGTGGCTTCACGACTAATATCCTCAATCCGAAAGCGCTGGTCTTCTTTATTAGCCTAATGTCGAGCTTAGTTCCCGCGACTATGTCGATACCAGGAAAAATCAGCGCCCTACTTATTTTGTGGGCTCTATCATTAGTTTGGTTCTCATTTTTAGCTTGGGCATTATCCACTAAGAAGCTGCAACAACGCTTATTGTCAGTCTCAATTTATATAGATTCACTGTGTGGATTCCTATTTTCTGGCATTGGGCTCATCATCTTGTATCAAGTGACTGTCTCACTGTAATCTCACATTTACGCTTTTCGACATCCGCTTTGTGCGAGATCTCTCACAAAGCAGTAGGTCATTATCGCTTTAGTCGTCAAGCATTTAACCCAAAAGGCACATAAACCATTGATAAGTATACACTTACATAACGGTTACATTACTCTATCTGGCCTTATTTGCTTAAACGGGTGATTGTTCTATAGGCCAACTAGTTTATTATTATCTGTGTCGGAAGGATGCTGACACGGAACAGGAAACGCTCAGGGATTTGGGCATCTTCAGGAAGAAGATACGGTTATTCAGGATGAATAGTCGGCAAGGAAAGCGAATTGGACATTGAATGGACGCAATAGTAACTAGGATGGTTACTACTAAGGAAAGACAATGGACACCTCTGGATGAGGAAAGGACTTAACATCAGGATGATGTCAGGGACACCGCTCAAGGAACAAGTGAAGCGCGCTAACGAGGATTGTTGGCAGGTCAGGATAAGGCCAAGGACACCGCTAGGATGGCGATGAAAGGAATACGCTGAAGGAATACAGCACACTATCATGGATTAGATGCATGGAGCACCTATAGTAGCCGGATTGCTGCGAGTAAGACCATAACCCCGTAGGGCGCAAGCCCTCGGGGTTTTTCTTTGCCCAGAATAAACGCTCCCCAGATAAATCTTGGTTTGAATGAGAGCCCTCATCAGCGCTGCGGCAAATCAACGACATAAAAAAAGCAGCGACGGCTGCTTTTTTATGATGATCGAGGTACTACAGACCAAGCCTAAAGCTGCTCTAGTTTGGCGTATTGTGTCACCAACCACTTTATCCCTTCACCATTAAATGCCACTTGCACGCGACTTTGTGGACCGCTGCCTTCAAAGTTAATAATGGTACCCTCACCAAACTTAGGATGTTTAACACGCGCTCCCAGATTAAACCCAGTCTCATTAAAGTTTTGCTTCACTTCTGCTTGGCTAAATCGCCCAGTACTAGTTGGTCGACTCACTTGAGCCTTCATCCGAACCTCTTCTAAGCACGTTGGTGGCAGCTCACGGATAAATCTCGAGGGTTTATGATATTTATCCTGCCCATACAAACGACGCATTTCTGCATACGTTATATGCAGCTTCACCATCGCTCGGGTCATACCCACATAGCAAAGGCGACGCTCTTCTTCTAAACGCCCAGCTTCCTCTGCAGACATTTGGCTTGGGAACATCCCTTCTTCAACACCGACCATAAAGACCATTGGGAACTCTAAGCCTTTTGCACTGTGCAACGTCATCAGTTGCACGGCGTCGTCAAACTCATCCGCCTGACCTTCACCAGCTTCAAGTGCCGCATGAGTTAGAAACGACGTCAACAGTGTCATGTCGTCGGCCTCTTCTGGTTTCTCATACTGCCTGGTCGCAGTTACCAATTCTTCCAAGTTTTCAATACGAGCTTTGGATTTTTCGCCTTTCTCCTGTTCATACATCGCAAACAGACCCGAGGTTTTAATGACATGGTCGGTTTGTTCATGCAAAGGAAACTCCATCGTGTCGTCTTCTAATGCATTAATCAGCTCGACGAAACGAGATAAGGCTCCAGCAGCCCTACCCGCTAAGACTTTTTCATCCAACAACGCCACACAAGTATCCCACATGGTCGCGCCACGATCCCTTGCTGCGTAACGAATGGTTTCTAAGGTTTTGTCGCCGAGCCCACGGGTTGGTGTATTTACAATACGCTCAAAGGCAGCATCGTCATTACGGTTACCCATCAACCTTAGGTAGCTCAGCGCATCTTTGATTTCTTGACGCTCGAAGAATCGCATTCCGCCATAAATTCGATATGGCAGCTGTGCTTGAATCAATGCTTCTTCTAATACTCGAGATTGTGCGTTATTACGATACAACATGGCGCAGTCACTTAAACTGCCGCCATTTTCTTGCCACTCTTTTATTTTACTTACGGTGAAGCGAGCTTCATCGAGCTCATTGTAGGCAGAATAGACCGAAATCTTTTCGCCTTCATTACCGTCTGTCCAAAGCTCTTTGCCCATACGTTCGGTGTTATTAGCAATGAGCTCATTTGCCGCCTCTAGGATAGTTTTTGTGGAACGATAATTTTGCTCCAGCCGAACCGTCTTAGATCCCGGATATTCATCAAGAAACTTTTGAATATTCTCAATTTTTGCGCCACGCCAACCATAAATGGATTGGTCATCATCCCCTACAATCATCACTTTACAATCCGGCCCTGCCATCATGCGTAGCCAAGCATATTGGATGTTGTTGGTATCTTGAAATTCATCGACCAAAATATGCTTAAAGCGAGCTTGGTAATGCTCTCTAATAAATTTGTTATCTCGTAATAATTCGTGAGCACGAAGCAATATTTCAGCAAAGTCCACCAGCCCTGCTCGATCACAAGCTTCCTGATAAGCGGTATAGATTTGCAGGTAGGTTTTGGTTATTGGATCTTGATAGCTATCAATATGGGATGGTCTTAACCCTTCATCTTTCTTGCCATTGATCCACCAGGCGGCTTGCCTTGCTGGCCATTGCTTTTCATCCAGATTCTGCGCTTTAATCAAGCGGCGAAGCAAGCGCTGTTGATCATCTGAGTCAATAATTTGGAAGTCTTCTTGCAACTTTGCATCTAGGTAATGTGCGCGCAGGATTCTGTGGCAAATTCCATGGAAAGTGCCATTCCACATACCGGATGCGCTACCCATCATTAATTCTTCTATTCGACCACGCATTTCAGCGGCAGCTTTATTGGTAAACGTTACCGACATAATAGAGAACGGAGACGCAGCTTCAACTGACATCAACCAAGCAATACGATGCACCAGAACACGTGTTTTACCACTACCTGCACCAGCGAGTATTAAAAGGTGCTCAAGAGGGGCGGCAACAGCTTCACGCTGTTTATCATTTAGGCCGTCGAGAAGAAGAGAAGGGTCCATGGGCATCGCTACTGGTTATTTATACATATTGTTTGATTATAACTCAAACAACTCCGTGTTTGAGAAAAAAAACCAATTTTACCACACCAGAAAATACCCATTAAAATCAGAAGCATGAAATAACAATTAACATTTTATTAAAATATTTAGCATTTCTTTGAAAGATTTTTGCTCGCTCTCCTATCCTATTGATTAAGCAAGTCGGCAAATAACCACTTGTGGACATAATTACAAGGATCAAGTCTCGAGGAACTTACTATGAAATCATCTAATCTCGCTATCACCGCTGCTGTTACAGGTCTTATCGCTCTTGGTGGCACTATGCTCACTGCAGCGCCAGCTGTCGCTGCTGAAAAAGAAAAATGTTATGGCGTGTCGAAAGCTGGGAAAAATGACTGCGCCACAAAAACGAGCTCATGTGCAGGGACAGCAAAAGAAGACAATCAGACCGATGCCTTTGTTGTGTTACCTAAGGGTGTATGCGGTAAGTTGGCTGGTGGAAGCACAGAATCGGCTTAATCGCGCCTTAGCTAGCCCAGCAGCGTATTTAGCACGCTGCCAGAGTATCACCGCTTGGTCGGGACACTACTCTTAAGCTTTTATCCTAAAAGGGCGTCAATAAGCGCCCTTTTAGTTTTCTACAGTTTATGCACAATTAAGTATTGATCAGGGAGATCGACATGGATCGAGACTCGGCATTCAAGTGGGTCGGCGTGGGACTACGACACCCACACCTAGACTATTTCCAACAACACAGCAATGCAGCGAGTTGGCTTGAGATTCACAGTGAAAACTATTTCATCGAGACATCATCCACACGGCAACAGTTAAGGGCGATCCGACAGAATACCGATATCAGCTGTCACGGTATTGGCTTATCATTAGGTTCAGTCACTACCGTGAATAAACAGCACTTAACGTCATTGGTGAATCTGGTTAATGAGATCCAACCCACCATGGTCTCTGATCATTTAAGCTGGAGTGAATATGGCGGTCACCACTTTAATGACCTATTACCATTGCCTTATACCGAAGAAGCACTTGACGTATTTTGTCGCAACGTCCTGCAAGTCCAAGATGCGTTGCAACGCCCACTACTTATCGAAAACCCTTCAAGTTATCTGCGATTTGAACATTCCACTATTCCTGAATGGGAATTCCTCACTCAGGTGCAAACCCGCACAGATTGCCGCTTATTGCTCGATCTTAATAACGTTCACGTCTCATGCTTTAACCATCAGTACGACTCACAACAATATTTATCAGCAATAAAAGCTAGTACCGTCGATGAAATCCACCTCGCTGGATTTACCAAGAAGCAACTTGATCAAGGTGAAATCTGGATAGATACCCATAGTGATCACGTCAGTGATGAAGTCTGGCAGCTCTATCGCAGTTGGGTAGCTCGTCACGGACCCACTCCAACACTCATTGAGTGGGATCTTGATATTCCAGAACCCAAGGTATTACTTGAAGAGGCGGATAAAGCGATCGATATATTGCAGGATAGTGCGCTTATACCAAAAAGGAGCGCATAGCCATGAAGATGTTAGCCGACATACAACAACAGTTTTCTCATGCGTTACTTAATGCTACCTCAACTCAAATGTGCGGCGTCATTGGTGATCACTTCTCAGCACAAGAGCGAATTCAGATCTATCGTAATAACTTCATTATCAGTCTGAGCGAAGTATTACAAGCAACCTATCCCATCACATTCGCTCTCGTTGGAGAAGAGTGTTTCCGTGCCATCGCGAAGTATCACATTATTCAGCATCCACCCGAGTCAGCGAATACTCTCGATTATGGCGCTGGATTCGAACGGTCAATAGCTGCACTTGAGCATATCACTAGTGCTGTGCCCTACCTGCTTGACGTGATTAACTTCGAATGGAAAATTGATCAAGCTAGTCGATTTGAGTTGCCAATAACCTCCGGGAAATCGCAGCCGATTATTAGGCTAGCAAATGTCCCTGAAGAGCTGCACGGTGACATTCAACTTCTCCTGAACCCCAGCACCCAAGTCATATCATCACAGTATGCGCTCATTGATCTTAAGCAAGCCGTGGAAAACCACCACTATGACCAGCTTAATTTTGAGCGCCCTCAAATGATCTTATTACAAGGAAGTACAACTCAACCGCTAACTTTAAGTGAAATTGATGTACCCCTTAGCAAGCTCATCACGCAACTCATGCTAGCGTCGCCCCTTCGATTTCTGCCGCCAGAACAGCTAGCTTTAGTTCCTACATTGTTGTCTATGAACATAGTCACGTCATTTAGCGTCAGCGATGGCGAACCAACCTAAAGGAGTAACACGATGACAAATGGACTAGCAAGTTTACTCAAAACGTATGACTCTACACTCGAAACTTTTCAAAAAGGCTTCATTCCGCTGCTACTACTTTTCTGTCGGATTTGGGTCGCGTGGGTGTTTTTTAATTCCGGGTTAACCAAAATCGCTTCTTGGGATAGTACTTTGTATCTTTTTGAATATGAGTATCACGTCCCTCTCCTACCATGGCAGCTAGCGGCTTACATGGGTACTGCTGCGGAGTTAGTACTGCCAGTATTTTTGGCATTGGGATTACTGTGCCGACCAATGGCTGCGATTCTGTTTGTTTTTAATATTACCGCTGTCGTTTCTTACCCCGTACTTTGGGAACAAGGTTTTTATGATCATCAGCTCTGGGGGCTAATGATTCTAATTGTTGTCGTTTGGGGGCCTGGTCCACTCTCTGCCGATAAAATAATACGTAATGTTATCGAGTAATACAGACTTTAATACTCGATAAACAATACGCGAATTATCGCCACTCACAAAAAAGCCCCGTCGATTACTCGACGGGGCTTTTTATTTTGAGGCAAGGTTATTTACTTGCTAAAAAAGCCTGCAGCTCTTCTGCAGAAATACCTTGGTCTGCTAACTCTTTTGCCAAAGATTGAACTTGTTCACCTTTGCGTGACTCAATCACTCTTTGAAATTGATAAACGATATCTCTAAGCATGTGAATTGGTACTTGTTTTGCAGCGCTACGGATTCGCTCTTCACTTTGATTGCCAAGTTCGGTTAATAATTTACCGAACATGATTTTTTCTGGAGACTCTTCCATTTGCTCAAGAATGCGAGCCATTTCGTAAGTAGTCAAAGACATGCTTTATCGATCCAGTTAATAATAGAAAGGAATATACCTTCAAATATACACCTGTTTACACGATAGGAAAACCAAATCGTTTTCAAATTGACCGTTTTTTACTAATCACTAATATTTATTATCTGATGCCACGCTTTTCCTGAGCGGCTACGCAAGACAAATAAAGCGGGAAGAACCAACCACATTAACAACGCAATCATAGACTGAGGCTCTAACCCGGTACGCTGCATCGTGCCAACAAGTAAACCTGAACCACTCATTTGAAATAAGCCTAATAGCGCCGCTGCGGTGCCTGCTTTATCGCCAAATGGAGCAAGCGCTTTACCTGCTGCAGCACCCAAAATAAATGCAAAGCCAATCGAACCAAGAATAACAGGCAACATAAACGATAATGGCGTATTGAATGACGAGCCCAGAGCCATCAGCGCACCAGCAACTAACAGTACAAGGATGCCACATTGCAAGGTTTGGTGGGTGCCGATTTTATCCATAAATTTTGGCGCCAGCATACAAGCAGCAATATTAAAGACCGCGTTAAGCCCAAACCAAAAAGTAAACTCAGCCATGCTCAGTCCCATATTCTCCATCAAGAGTACCGGAGCCGACGTCACATACGCTAAAATAACGCCCATCGCGAGTAGACATAACGTTGCATGAAAAATAAACGTCGGTGTGCGCAACACATCAATATAGCGAGACAGTGCAAAATAGCGATCGTTTTGCTGCTTTGGATTCGTCTCTTTCATGTTGACGATAACCATAAGACCAACCACTAATGCAAAGCCAGCCATAAAGCTAAAATTTGCACGCCAGCCAAAGTGATGAGTCAGGTAACTACCTAGAATTGGAGCGAGGGCCGGTATAAAGCAAATGGCTCCGTTTAGGTAGCTAATCATCTTGCCACTTTTTTCTGGCCCATAAAGGTCGCGAACGGTTGCAAAGGCCGCTACCGATGTGGCGCACGCGCCTAAGCCTTGTAGCAACCTAGCAGCCAACATCCAGTCTATTGATTGAGCAGCCCACGCCAAGCAAGCACTCAAGCCATAAATGCTGATACCACATAATGCAACCGTTCGACGTCCGAGCTTATCAGCAAGTGGGCCTGCAAATAACTGCCCGACACCCATTGCAAACAAAAACCATGTGATTGTGTCTTGAGCAAGAGTATGGTCGACTTGGAACGCGGTCGATATTTGCGGCAATGCGGGCAGATAAATATCGATAGCTAAAGGACTAAAGAAAACCAACATGACTAAGGCCGCTATCTGTATCTTTGATGTACGCTGTTCCACGTGAAACTTCTCTTCTCAATGTTAATTGCCGCATAATAACGACAATATGATATGAACAGAAATGGTTTATACTCATTAGTATTATTCCCAAATGGAATTTCATTTCATGAATTTGGAAGCGCTAAACAAAGTCGATCTTAACCTACTGTTATGCTTAAGCGTATTGCTAGAAGAGCGCAACGTCACTCGCGCGGCGAACCGGCTATGTGTTAGTCAATCAGCAGTCAGTAAGTCACTGGCTAAACTACGACTGCTATTTAATGATCCGCTATTTACTCGCCAAGCTCACGGATTAGCCCCAACACCTAAGGCCATGTACCTAAAACCAAAACTTGATACCCTAGTCAGTCACTTACAATCGATTACTCACCCACCCGAGTTTTCTCCAACAAGCAGCGAATATCGCTTCCACATTGCGGCAGTAGAGAGTGTCTATCCACTAATCATGCCTCATTTTTTACCGGCTATTTTTAGCCAAGGCCCCAACCTGAGTATTAGTACACATGCTTGGAATGAACGTACCTTTGAACAAATGCAGAAAGGAGAATTGGACTTAGGCATTACCGGTAAAGATATTGATATTCGCGATGCTATTCGAACCATGTATCCGCCTGAAGATATTCGCGAACTAGAAGTGTATAGAGATAATCAAATGTGCTTAGTTAGGGCTAACCACCCCATTCTGTCTAAGACTTGGAGTCTAGACGCTTATTTGTCATTGCGACACGTACAAGTACGTTGCGATGGCAGCGACCGTTGGTTACTAGATTATCGCCTCTCCGATATGGGGAAAGAGAGAGATATCGCGATTACAGTACCTGACTTCAATAATGCAGCGGCGTTATGTTCATACACCGATTTTATTTTTACTGCCCCTCGGCACTTTGTTCATCTTGTTGCAGACCAATTGGGGTTGGTGGTATTACCCTTACCATTAGCGTTCCCTCCTATGGCATACACATTATTTTGGCACAAAGAACGAGACAACGACCCCGCTCTGAATTGGCTTATTGATATCATAAAGCAGAAAACACTCCATCTTCGTTAGTTGTCAACTTCGTTTACCGACAACCTATTACGTCGTTAAAGCGGCGTTCAGAAAATCGTAAACAATGTCTACTGCATAATGGATTGTAACTGTTCATCAAAAGCGCTAGCTTATACTGCAAATAACAGTAGGCCGAGCTCACTCGCCCAATAGAAGGAATTAACGATGCAACCTTTCACATCCCAACGAGTCTCCGCACTTCAAGCGTGGTTGGAATCCAATCAACTCGACGCCTTTGTCATCGCTCATGAAGATGAGTACTTGGGTGAGTATGTACCTGAGCACAATGAACGCCTGCACTGGCTTACTGGCTTTACCGGTTCAGCAGGTGCAGCAGTGGTTACTCAAGATCGCGCTGTCATTTTTGTTGATGGTCGTTACACCGTCCAAGTGACCAAACAAGTCCCCGCTGAGACGTTTGAATATTGCCACTTAATTGAAACACCACCAGTCGCGTGGCTACTAGAGCACCTTCCAGCAGGTTCTAGAGTGGGGATTGATCCACGTATGCACCGAGGCAATTGGTATCACAGCGCACAGAGCCAACTAGCAGGTCAACTCCAGCTTGTCCCTTGCGACACGAATCCTGTTGATCTTCACTGGGTTGACCGGCCTGCACCTCAACTTAGTGATGTGATGCTAATGCCTCTCGATTATGTAGGACAATCCAGTTTAGATAAACGACGTGAGCTCAGTCAGAATTTACGCCAATCCGGCGCGGCAGCTGCCGTGATCACCGAGCTAGACTCTATTTGTTGGCTTTTGAATGTTCGAGGTCTCGACGTTTCTCGCCTCCCTGTTCTGCTATCACATGCCATTCTCTTTGATGATGGTAGCGTGAAGTTCTTTATTGACTCAGCACGGATCACCGATCGCCAACGGTTTGACCAACACGTTGGTGAGCGTGTCACCGTCCATGCCCCTGATTCTTTATCTGAAGAGCTTGCAGCACTAGCAGGAAAAGTCGTGTCATTAGACTCAGGTACAAGTAATGCCTGGTTCCAACTTGAACTCGAACGTGTCGGTGCTATCGTTCTTCCACTCGCAGATCCATGCTTAATGCCTAAAGCTGCTAAGAACAGTGTGGAGATCGCTGGCATGAAAGCCAGCCATGTTCGTGATGGCGTGGCGATGGTCAAGTTTCTTTCTTGGCTGGATAACCAAGTCGAAAATAAGGTGACACACGATGAAGGCTCTTTGTCTAACCAGTTAGAATCATTCCGTCGTGAAGACACTTCACTTGTCGACCTAAGCTTTGATACGATTTCTGCATCCGGTGGTAACGCAGCGATGTGTCACTATAATCACATGAATCAAGAGCAACCAGGGGCGCTAATAAATGACAGCCTATATTTGGTTGACTCCGGCGGTCAATACCCTGATGGCACAACGGACATCACACGTACAATTGCTATCGGTCAACCGAGCGATGAAATGAAGCAGCAATTCACCCTCGTGCTCAAGGGCCATATTGGACTAGCGTCAGCATTGTTCCCGGATGGGACGTGTGGACACCAACTGGATATTTTGGCTCGACAACACCTATGGGCAAATGGATTTGATTACGACCACGGTACTGGACATGGTGTGGGTCACTTCCTTAGTGTCCATGAAGGACCACAGCGTATTGCAAAAGTCGTCAACAACACCGCTCTCGTACCAGGAATGGTATTATCTAATGAGCCGGGTTATTACCGAGCAGATGCGTTTGGAATTCGAATCGAGAACTTAGAATTGGTCGTTGAAAAAGCAACACAAGGTGACCTAACCATGCTTGGGTTTGAATCGCTAACACGCTGCCCAATCGACAAGCGCAATATTGTGTTAGACCAATTAAGCGAGGCTGAAGTTAACTGGCTCAACCAATATCATCAAACCGTTTTTGATGATATTTCTCCGTTAGTGACTGGCGAAACTCTTGAATGGTTACGCGAAGCTTGCCTACCAATTAACCGCTAACTTGGCTCATCAACAAAAAGAGCTGCAATTGCAGCTCTTTTTGTTTCACGTGAAACAAAGTTTTCTCGTCTTTATCTGATTCTCATTTACCCAGAATAGGACTGATGCCAGTCTTTCCATACCGGCTCCATCGCACGTTGCTTAACTGACACAGCGACTTCTTGTGCACTACGTTCATCGCTTATTTCGAACTGCTCTAGCTCTTGTGCATCATTAGCATATCCCCCTGGCTGCGTTTTTGACGCTGCACTAATGCTGGTGATCCCAAGCGGATAGACATTGTCTCGAAACTCAGGAGACTCACGAGTCGATAGCGATAATTCAACTTCATTGTTAAATAAACGATAGGCACAAATAAGTTGCACCAACTGCTTATCTGACATTACGGATTTTGGTTGTACCGCCCCTTCACAAGGTCTTAGCCTAGGAAAAGATATTGAGTAACGTGTTTTCCAATAGCGCTTTTCCAAATACTGAAGATGCGCAGCGACATAAAAGCAGTCCGTGCGCCATTCTTCTAGCCCTATCAACGAGCCAATTCCTACTTTATCAACGCCAGCTTGAGCTAACCGATCGGGTGTTTCTAATCGGTAGTCAAAGTCCATTTTATTCCCTCTAAGGTGGTGCTCAGCGTAAGTGCGACGATTGTAGGTTTCCTGATACACCATAACCGCATCAAGCCCTAGCGACTTGAGTTCCTTGTACTCATCAGTATCCAACGGTTGGACTTCCATTGCTAGATAACTGAAGTGCTGTTTAATTGAGGGTAACACCTGGCGGAAATATCGCATTCCAACTTTGGTTTCATGCTCGCCGGTGACTAAGAGTACGCTATCAAACCCCATCGATTTTATTACTATAGACTCAGCTTGTATTTCATCAATCGATAGTGTTTTTCGCTTAATTCGGTTTTCCATAGAAAAGCCACAATACGTACAAGCGTTAGCGCACAAGTTCGATAAATAGAGTGGAATATACATTCCCATCGTGTGGCCAAATCGCTGACGCGTCAAAGCATAAGACCGTTGTGCCATTTGCTCTATATAAGGCTCTGCCGCTGGCGATATTAACGCAGAAAAATCGTCAAGGTTAAGCCTGGTTTTTGTCAGGGCTCGCTCCACATCTGCTGCTGTCTTGCTATAAATCGATAAACGAATATCGTCCCAGTCATATTTTTCATGTTCAGTAACGAAGCTCATCGTCGCCCCCTAATTACTGCTCAGAAACGACGTTAATGGACTAGACGCTATGGCATGATCAACCCTACCTGCTAAACCACTCTCATAAGCCAGTCGACCAGACTCAACAGCAAGTTTAAACGCCTTCGCCATTAGCGCAGGATTTGCAGCCGATGCTATGGCGGTATTCACCAATACAGCATCAGCGCCGAGTTCCATTGCCAGCGCCGCATGGGAAGGAGCACCAATACCAGCATCAACAACTACAGGAACATTCGCTTGCTCGATAATAATTTCCAAGAAGTCTTGTGTCACTAACCCCTTGTTACTACCAATTGGTGCACCTAATGGCATGACGGCGGCGCAACCTACCTCCTCCAATCGCTTACAAAGCGTTGGATCCGCGGAGCAATACGGCAACACAATAAAGCCATCTTTTACCAATTGCTCAGCAGCAAGGAGCGTTTCAATTGGATCCGGTAGTAAATACTTAGGGTCGGGATGAATTTCCAACTTTAGCCAATTGGTACCTAGGGCTTCCCTTGCTAGATGCGCCGCAAATATAGCGTCCTTCGCATTTTTTGCGCCCGATGTATTAGGCAACAAATTTACCCCTCGCTCGATCAGGGGGCGAAGAATATCGTCTTCTTGTGTGTCTAAGTCGACACGCTTAAGCGCCATGGTTGCGAGCTCAGAACCACTTTCAATGATGGCGTCAACCATCAGAGACTTATCAGCAAATTTCCCCGTCCCTGTAAATAAGCGAGATGAGAAGTTCTTTCCTGCGATCGTTAACATGTTAGCCCCCGGCAATGGCTTGAAATACGTTGATGTTCATATGTGATGTAAGCGTGAAAGACGCCCATGTGGTTCGTGGAACAATGTTGTCATCAATCGCTACGGCACAACCATGAGTATCGATAGCTAATGTATCGAGAACATGCTGCAATGTCGCCGTGGCTGCAACTTCCATTGATGATCCATTTACTTGAATCGTTATCATGATACGTGCTCCTTTTGACCAGATGCACACACCCTGCATTCAGGGTCGTGTTGTAATTTTAGTGATTGCCAATGACCATTAAATCCGTCAAACATTTTTATCGTTGGCGTAATACTTTGAACTCGCCCGCTGGCTATTTTGATTGCTTCAAGAGCCGAGTAGACACCAATCATTCCGACTACCGGACCTACCACGCCGCTACTAGAACAGTCTATTGGTGCGGATAAATCATCAAAAGGATAAAGACACCGATAGCACGGTGCTGAAGGTTGGCTAGCAAAGCCGAATACGGTTAGCTGGCCATTCCAACCAATTGCTGCACCAGAGACAAGATTCGTTTTTGTCTCATAACATGCTTGGTTGATAGCATGGCGAGTTGGCAAGTTATCACTGCAGTCGATGACAATATCAGCCAAAGACACCTCAAGCTTTAATTGAGCTCCGCTAAGGAAAGTCTTTACCGTTCTTATTGAAACATCATCATTTCGTGCCAATAGCTGCTGTCTTAATGCGGTAACCTTTGAGGCACCAACATCGTCCTGTCGGTATGCAATTTGGCGAGGCAAGTTAGAGAGTTCGACAATATCTTGATCCGCAATCACAAGTCGCCCAATGCCAGCACCAGCCAGATATAGTGAGGCAGCGGTCCCCAACCCACCGCACCCAATCACCAATACGTGGCTAGATAATAATCGTTCTTGTCCTCGCTCAGCGATCTCTGGCACGCTGATCTGTCGAACATAACGTTGAAACTGGTTATCTAGCACCACTGACGATCCCTCATTACGCCGGAAAATTGATTTATCACGGTTGGTATGTCGCCAGCTTGAGTTATTGCCCTTACCACGGCTAAACTCGACACTCCACAACTCCATACTGGTTGAGCAGTCTCTAGATCGATACCACCGATGGCCACGGTTGGATACCCCACTGAATCGCCATATTTAATGGTGTCAATGAGCTTCTGATACAACGCTAAACGAACCAGTCCTTGTGGACGCGATGGCATATCTTTAGTCGTTGTTGGGAAAATATGGCCTAGTGCGATATAGCTAGGATTAATTTGGATAATTCTTAATAGCTCATAGTAACCGTGGGTAGAGAGTCCAAGTCGAATACCTGCGTTGGCAATCTTTCTAAGGTCTGCGGTTTCTATGTCCTCTTGACCAAGATGCACACCGTAGGCCTGGTACTTAAGCGCTAGTTGCCAGTAATCATTAATAAACACCTGCGCGTTATATTGATTGCCTAGCTCAATGGCCTGTTTGACCTTAGATTCTAAGTGCTCATCATCAGGATTTTTGATTCTTAACTGTATCGTTTTAATACCTAACTGAAGTAACGTTTTGATCCATTCAACGCTGTCCACAACTGGATAGAGACCAAGACTAGCCTTTGTCATTACAGAAAAAGCCGTTGTACTCGCCTTCACAGCCCAACCCACTTGTATGTTAAGTAACTCGTCTTCTATCACAGGTGTCGGAAAGTGCTGGCTCAGACAAGGCCATGTTTCACGTGAAACACACCCAGCACGAGCCAAGACCAATGCATCCTCAATGGGGAAATCAAGCACTAATGAAACAATGAACCATGATAAATGGTAACTTGTCTCTTCAATTTCCGAAGCACTCTTTAACGCTCGGCTAGACTCACTATTGCACGACCATACATCCATCGATTGTTGTTCATCTATTACATTTAAATAGATTTGAGTATTGGTAGCGAAATCATTCTCGCAGGCTAGTTCAGCTTTAGTCTTCTGATGTTGATAGAGCAGCGCATAATCAACGTCATTGGAAAACTCAGACGTAAGTAAATCAGTCGCTAAAACCGTTGTACGCTGTCCCCCTACAAGCTCTACTTGCAACGTTGTACTTGTGCCCATCGAAATCGCTGAGGTATCAAAACCAGCTTGTTTCGCAACGGACAAAATCGACGTTAAATGGATGCCAATATCGAGGCTATTGGCCGGCAATAGTATTTTCAAAGAATACTCCTATAGTATTTTATTCGGTCACAGCCGGGTGGTAGAGTTCAGCGCCAGAAGCGAGAAACTCTTCTGATTTCTGTCGCATCCCTTCTAGAGGATCTTCAATTAATTTGATGTTTATATCGCCTTGAGTTTCTAAACCCTTGGCGTACTCCCTCACTTCCTGTGAAATCTTCATTGAACAAAACTTCGGTCCACACATCGAACAGAAATGAGCAACTTTACCTGATTCTTGAGGCAAGGTTTCATCGTGGTATTGACGTGCAGTATCAGGGTCAAGTGCGAGGTTAAACTGATCTTCCCAACGAAATTCAAAACGAGCTTTCGACAAGGCATTATCTCGAATTTGTGCGCCAGGATGACCTTTAGCAAGATCCGCGGCATGAGCCGCAAGCTTATAGGTAATAAGCCCTGTCTTAACATCTTCCTTATTGGGTAGACCTAAGTGCTCTTTAGGTGTGACATAACACAGCATGGCACAGCCATACCAACCGATCATCGCAGCACCAATACCAGAAGTAATATGGTCATATCCAGGTGCTATGTCGGTAGTTAAAGGGCCTAATGTATAGAATGGAGCTTCGTGACAGTGCTCTAGTTGCTCTTCCATATTCTCTTTTATCATGTGCATAGGTACATGACCGGGACCTTCAATAATGACCTGAACGTCATAATCCCAAGCAACTTTAGTCAACTCTCCCAATGTTCGTAATTCAGAAAACTGAGCCTCGTCGTTAGCGTCAGCGATAGAACCTGGTCTTAACCCGTCCCCCAATGACAGCGCAACATCATACTTAGCACAAATCTCACAGATCTCCTTAAAGTTGGTATAAAGGAAACTTTCTGTATGGTGTGCTAAACACCACTTGGCAATAATAGACCCACCTCGCGAGACGATACCCGTGACACGCTTTGCTGTCATAGGAACATAACGAAGGAGTAACCCGGCATGAATCGTAAAGTAATCAACACCTTGTTCAGCCTGCTCTATTAACGTGTCTCTCATCACTTCCCATGTTAGGTCCTCAGCAATACCATTCACCTTTTCTAACGCTTGATACATAGGAACGGTACCAATTGGAACTGGGCTATTGCGCAGAATCCACTCACGGGTCTCATGAATATTACGCCCGGTCGACAAATCCATAACGGTATCGCCACCCCAGCGGGTACTCCAAACGAGCTTTTCAACCTCTTCTTCTATCGACGATGACACCGATGAATTGCCAATGTTGGCATTCACTTTAACCAAAAAATTGCGGCCAATGATCATTGGTTCAGATTCTGGATGGTTTATATTTGATGGAATAATTGCTCGACCTTCAGCAACCTCTTTTCGGACAAATTCTGGGGTAATTTCTTTTGGTAGATTTGCGCCAAAACTTTGCCCTGGATGTTGTTGAGTTAACATCTCATCAGCCATCTTTTGTCGCCCCATATTTTCTCTAATAGCAATGTACTCCATTTCAGGAGTTACAATGCCTCTGCGGGCATAATGCAATTGAGTGACGCACTCTCCATCCTTTGCTCGGCGTATACGAGGTAATTGTCCATAGCGAAGATCATCGAGTGTTTCGTCATTCAAGCGTTCCTGAGCAAAGTTAGATGTAACACCAGAAAGGACTTCAGTATCACTTCTTTCATCTATCCAGTGCTCTCTGAGCTTTGGTAGACCAGAGTAAAGATCAATACTGTGGTTGGGGTCCGTATATACGCCTGAGGTGTCATAGACGTTAATAGATTCGTTTTTTTCAAAGACAGGGTTGGATTTTGAGCCACCAACAAGACTATCGGCGAGGTGAATAGTTCGCATTGGAACTTGTATATCTACACGGGAGCCCTGGATATACGTTTTTTCAGAGTTCGGATAAGGTGTTACCGACAGGGTGTCGATAAATTGTTTAGCTTCCAGCCTGGTTTGTTTACGAGTCGACATAGCATTTCCTTTATTATCGTATAAGAAAGATAAATGCTTGACGGATATGTGAACACAAGAGGTATCAACAGCAATAGTGCGAGCAGAAAGTCAGCATGCACTATATGATAAAGAGGGAAATTCCATTCTTTTCTCCTGTTCCCTTCGCAGGTATTAGCCTGATCAGGTTCAACGGATCCCGAATAAACGGTCTCAGCCCAAAGGGGCACTCCGACAAGTATTGCGATAATCATAAACGAAATTCAATGATAACGCTATGAAGCAAATGTTAGCTTGCTCAAGTTTTCATCAATAACTGGAAACCGATCCATGCTGCCGTGATGCTCAAAAACACATTCAACAGTACATTCAGACCCATTTTGAAAAAGGCGCCTTGCTGCATAAGCAAGACATTATCCATGGAGAATGTAGAAAATGTGGTTAATGCACCTAAGAATCCCAATCCAATAATTTGACGCCAGGGTTCTGTGACCACTAGCTCTGCTTCAAATGCAGCAATCAGTAATCCCATAATAAAGGATCCCACGACATTGACCGTCAGTGTCCCATATGGGAACCCTCTCCCTAAAAGTACGACACAAAGTTCGGAAATAAGATATCTGGAGCAAGCCCCAAAGGCCCCTCCTAATGCGATATAACCCAAAATTGCAAATTGTCCCATAACTCGCTAACCAATAAATTTAATCAATACCGTAATAATATACGAAGGAAGTCTGATTACGACACTAGTATTGGAAATTAGTCGTTATAATAAGTATATCTCCAGTGACAAAATCTCACAGATTTAAAACGTTACATGCGTCACTTCTAGTGGTATTTAGAATAGATCGCTAAGCCTGTATTAACAGCGCTAGCAAAAGACTGTCAAACGCAGTCTCCCCATGTCGATAGATTGGATGATGCTAACCCGACTCCATTCCTTAGTATCGACTGTACCAACACTGTAAACTACTGCAGACGCAAGAAACCTCGTCTTTCGATAAAACTATTCTTTGGCTTTAATATAGGTAAGGGATAGGAAAAGACAGGATTCGCACTTGTCGATTCGGTGAATGCAAAAAGTTAGCAGCTAAATTCATCATTGATAATTTATTCTGG
>NZ_JAKRRY010000049.1 GCF_026191675.1 Vibrio qingdaonensis
GCTCACTGGCCTTTAATCGCGCCCTCATTAAGAAATCTCTGTGAACACTAACACCGCTGTTTTGAGATGGACCGCACAACTTCATATAAATAAGTAGCTTACAGGTCGTTAAACTTAAGTTTAGTTTGCGTTGCAAAAGCAATTTATCGCTAACCTGCTAATCTTCAAAAGGAATTTGAGAAATATGGATTTTTCCAAAAAACTGATTGTCAGGCCGTGCCATCAATGATGGCGGCTCAAGGATAGAGTAATAATGAATAATACCAAGGTTTCATTCCGGGTCACGGTGGTAGGAATGTTTGTCGTTGCGACAATCCTGACCGCGATAGTAGCGGTTTCTCTGCAATATTATTTTAGTAAAAAAATGGCGACGGAACAGACTCTGTCTAGCCTTACTATGGTTTCTCAACAGTTGAATGAAGTCATAGGCAAAGTGGACGCTGACGCAACCAATACCATACAACTTCTCTCAAAAATTAGTCGCTCAATCAGTCATCATTTATCTGAACAAGAGGTGAGGGCGATTTTGTCTGAGGCGGTAAAAGATAACGACTTGTTTTACAGCATTTATGTTGGTTCAGAAAATGAGGACTTTTACCAAATAATCAATCTAGAGTCCTCGCCTGATGTTAGGAAAAGGCTTGGTGCAAAAGCAAGTGATCGTTGGGTTGTCATTACAGTGCGAGGTATAGACAGCAAACGAACAAGAAAGACGGCTTATTTTGATGATGCGTTCAATTTGAGAGCGGAAACGCTCGTGAGCAGTAACTATTACCCCACCACTCGGCCATGGTACATCAAGGCCAAATACGATTCGGTGAGTAAAACGGATCCATATTTATTCCATCATCTGCAGGTTACCGGACAAACTTACTCCTTGGCATTTCACTCGCAAAAAGAGAATATCAGCCAGCAGGTCATAGGGATTGATATTATTTTATCATCGTTAGCAGAACAGATTTCTGCTACCTCACTTGGCCTGAAGGAGGATAGTGAAGTTGAAGCGTTTGTTTACTCCAAATCCGGGAATATTATTGCCTCGAATAAACAACCTTCAGAGCAAGATTCGTTTCCCGAAAGTCCAACACTTAACCTTACTGAAAGGCAAAAAGCGATCATTGCAAGTACGAATCCTGTTCTCATTTCCAATCAAAATGATTGGGGCCCAATGGATTATTCAGTAGCAGGTAAGCCCAATGGTTATGCTATTGACATTATTACTCTTATCTCCCAGTCCACAGGTATTGAATTTGATTTTGTGAATGGATTTTCTTGGGAAGAGCTAACTCAGAAATTTGTGCAAGGTGACTTAGATGCGTTGCAATCAGTACAGAAGCAGCAGGGAAGTGTTGTTGATTACGCAAAAGGCATATACACACAGCCAATCTACGAATTGCCTTTTTCCGTTGTGACCAAAATGGATACCGACATTATTTCTAATTATGCGCAATTAGAAGGAAAGAAGGTCGCTATTATCGCCGGTTGGTCGATAATTCCCACGTTAAGAAAAGACTTTCCCGGTGTTGAGCTAGTAGAATTTGAAACTCTGAATGCAGCGTTTGATTCGGTCGAAACCGGTGCGTGTTTCGCAGTGCTGGATTCAAAGTCGGTACTTTCATTTGGTTTGGATAGACTGTTTTATTCAGACCTAAAAGTTAACTCAAATCTGATCGACTTAGGTGAAATGTACTCGATGGATTTTCACATCGTATTAAGCCGTGAACTTGCCGATCTTGTTCCTATAGTCAACCTAGCGATAAATAATATCACTCCAGCGCAGCGTTCAGCGCTTGCGGGTAAATGGTTCCACAGTCAGGGTGACAAAAGCGACAATACAGTGCCGTATACCGAGCTTTATGACATGGTTCAGTCTGCAACGCTGAGCGATGACATTATCGCGATGACGTTAAATGGAGAAGAGAAGCATGTTTATCTAAAAGAGATCGAAACGGGCAAGCACTATTCTGAATACTTTGCGGTCGTCATTCCTGAGCGAGAGATCTTTGAGACCGTTCGATCTCGAGTGATTACCTCAATATTTATTACCTTGTTGTTAATGTGTTTAACGCTACCGCTCGCATGGGTGTTTGGGGCTCCCATTGTACGACCTATCAAGCAGTTGATTGTTGAAGCTGAGAAGATACAGGATAGGCGTTATGAAGAGGTGGCAGTGGTTAGAACACCGATAAAAGAAGTGTGGGACTTATCGGTTGCCATTAAAGAGATGGCCAAAGAGCTAAAGCAACATGAAAAGACGCAAGAAGAGTTTGTCGAATCGTTCATTAAGCTAATCGCGCAAGCTATTGATGATAAGTCACCATACACCGGAGGACATTGCCACCGCGTACCTGAATTAGGCATGATGTTGGCGGACGCGGCAGAGAAATCTCAACTTGAACAATTTGCTCAGTTCAGCTTTAACAACGATGATGAAAAGCGCGAGTTTAGAATTGCGGCATGGCTGCATGACTGCGGAAAAATAACCACTCCCGAACATATTGTCGATAAAGGCAGCAAGCTTGAAGCTAACTACAATCGTATTCATGAGATTCGTACCCGTTTCGAAGTACTCTGGCGTGATGCTGAAATTGCATCGTTACAACAGCGACTAAACGGTGAACACAGTACAAAGCAAATTGAGTCTGAGTTGTATCAAGCACACGAGAAACTTAAGCAAGATTTCGAGTTTGTTGCTAATGCCAACGTCGGCGGCGAGTTCATGAGCGAGGAAAAAGTGGCGCGAATTAAGGACATTGCGTCAGCGGTTTGGGTTCGCCATTTTGATGACACGATGGGTTTGTCGCCGGCAGAGGCGAGCAACAGGGGAGAGAGTACATCACTTCCATTTGAAGAGAGACTTCTGTCTGATAAGCCAGAACATATTATTAAACGTGAGCAGCCTATCTCGTTTGACCCTAAACATCAGATAGACATGACAGTCCCCGAGCATCTATACAACCTTGGTGAAGTGTATAATTTAACCATAACACGTGGCACCTTAACCGCTGAAGACCGATTCAAGATTAATGAGCATATGATAGGCACCATTAAAATATTGGAGAGTATCCCTTTCCCTCAAGAGCTTAGCCGCGTCCCACGTTATGCCTCAACCCACCATGAAACGATGAAGGGGACAGGGTATCCCAGAAAACTAAAAGGTGAAGAGTTGTCGATACCAGAGCGAATACTCGTGGTTTCCGATATATTCGAGGCCCTAACAGCAAGTGATCGCCCGTATAAGACCGCCAAGCCGATCAGTGTGGCGATTGATATCATGTATAAAATGGCACTGGACGAGCATATCGATATAGAAACATTCAAGCTGCTATTAAGCAGTAATGCTTATCTCGTCTATGCACAGAAATACTTGAAACCGGAGCAGATTGATGTGGTCGATGTCGCAAAGTATTTCCCTGATTTAAAATAGGGAAATAGCAGAGGCGTGCCAGTTAAGTAGACTCAAACAAAAAAGCCCACACATCTCGCTGTGTCACACAGGATGTATGGGCAATACTGACGTGGAGCGTCATAACAGTTTGTCGCGTAATAATTTACAGCATGGGTTGTGGCATAATGGTTAGTGGTTTGGGGATCACTAATGTGGCTTCTGTAGCTTGCTGAACTTCCTCTGGGGTGTAGCCGGGGGCTATTTCGGTTAATATCATTTGTGAATCGTGGATAACAATAACGCCCATTTCCGTGACGACCATATCGACTTGGTTGAGTGCGGTTAATGGTAAGGAGCAGGTTTGTAGTAGCTTATGCTTCCCTTTGGCGGTGTGCTCCATTGCCACAATCACTTTCTTTGCACCGACGACTAAATCCATAGCGCCGCCCATACCGGGGACCATTTTTCCCGGTATGATCCAGTTAGCGAGGTTCCCTTGCTCATCGACCTGCAACGCACCCAAAACGGTGACGTCCACATGCCCGCCACGAATAATGGTAAAAGAGTCTGCACTATCGAAATAACTGGCACCGATACTCGCGGTGATGGGTTGACCTCCGGCATTGACTAAATCGGCGTCGCGATTATGTTCATTAGCAATAGCATCAATGCCCAATAAGCCATTCTCAGATTGAAGAAGTAGTTCAATATCGCTACTAATTTCGTTGGCGACAAGCGAGGGTAAACCAATCCCTAGGTTAACCACATCGCCATCGTGCAACTCTTGTGCAACACGCCAGGCTATGTTTCGGCGAATGGCGGCTTTATCGGTAATTTTTTCGCCGATAGGAGTATCACGATAAAGTGACAGAGTCTTGAGGAAATTTGTCATTATTTTGCCTCCGTGTGATAAACATAATCGACATAAAGCCCTGGAGTGTGGACACTTTCCGGTGCTATATCGCCAAGAGGCACCAAAGATTCGGCTTCGACAATAACGAGATCAGCGGCGGTTGCCATTAACGGGTTGAAATTTTGCGTCGTCTTGTTGTAGAAAACGTTGCCTTTTACATCCACACGCGAACCACGAATAAAGGCGAGATCTGCACGCAGTGGTTTTTCTAACAAGTAATCTTGGCCGTCTATGTTGAGGACTTGCTTTCCTTCTGCAACCATAGTGCCCAAACCAGTAGGAGTGAGGATTCCGCCTAATCCTGCGCCTCCAGCTCGAATACGCTCCGCTAACGTCCCTTGAGGAACGAGTTCAACGTCTAATGTGCCCGCGTTCATTTGGTTGCCTGTTTCCGGGTTTGTCCCTATATGAGAGGCAAAGAGTTTTTTAATACGCTTGGCAGCAATTAAGCGACCCGACCCTGATGTTTGCGTACCCGTATCGGTGGAGATAAGAGTGATGTCTTTAATATTGTGCTCAAGTAGCAAGTCGATAAGACCCTCTGGTGCGCCATTCGCCATAAAACCACCAATCATGATAGTCATGCCGTCATGTAGCTTTTCTGCAATATCGCTGCCTGTGATTTTCTTTCTCATCCTTTACCCTTATACATCATTTGCCTTTATAAAGAGGCTTAGTGCTAGACGTTGTTAGTACTATTTTTGGCTACTCTAGATTCTGTTTTTTAAGTTTTACTTTACGTTTTCGTTTGGCTAAGCCGCACATCGCTTAAGGATGACAGCTGTCCCCATTCCTCCGCCAATACACAGGGATGCGAGTCCATAATCTTTGTTTTGACGTTCTAGTTCATAAACGAGGCTGACAATAATCCGAATACCGGAGGCACCGAGTGGGTGACCTAAAGCAATTGCTCCGCCATTATGGTTGGTGCGTTCTAAGAGCCAGTTTTGGTCAACATTGTGCTGTTCAGCTAATTGCTTAGCCACACCAAGTGCTTGAGCGGCGAAGGCTTCATTGAGCTCAAAAACTTCAATGTCTTGCAGTGATAACGTGGTTTTTTCCAGTGCATTAGCAATAGCCGGAACCGGTCCTAATCCCATCATGTCGGGAGACAACCCTGCCTGAGCGTAACTAACCACTTCCGCTATTGGCTGTAACTGATATCGTTCCACGGCTGATTTTGAAGCCAGAATGATGGCAGCGGCGCCGTCGTTAATGCCAGACGCGTTGCCTGCAGTCACGGTTCCCTCTTTTTTAAACGCAGGACGCAAGCGAGCTAGGCTGTCTGATGTGGTGTTCGCCTTTGGATACTCATCCATTTCAACGGTATATTGCTGACGACGTACCGAGACCTCTATTGGTTCGATTTCGGTTCTGAAACCATGAGTTTCCAATGCGTTTGCGGCTTTCAGCTGGCTACTTAATGCGAACGCATCTTGCTCTTCACGCGAGATAGATAGCGACTCTGCGATGTTTTCTGCAGTCATGCCCATATGATATTGATTAAAGGCATCGGTTAAGCCGTCAGTAATAATGCTATCTTCTAGAGAAATACTGCCCATACGAACGCCGCCTCGGACTTGATGAGTCTGTATAAATGGCGCTTGTGACATACTTTCCATACCACACGCCACAACAATTTCAGCATCCCCCGCTTTAATATGACTGGCCGCATCCATGACAGTTTTCATTCCACTGCCACAAATCATATTGAGGGTATAGGCCGGAACCGTTACGGGAATACCTGCTTGCATGGCCGCTTGACGACCGGGCCCCATGCCAATGCCAGCGCTAAGGACATTACCAACGATGACTTCGTCAATCAGGGTTGGGTTGATATGACATTGGCTTAGCGCACCTTTAATAGCCGCAGCGCCTAATGTAGGGGCGGGAACCGGAGATAGGGCACCGTTGAAACTGCCGATAGGCGTTCGTTTTGCTGCAACAATATAGATAGGTTCCATGGTTTTATCCTGTATCAGTATGCGCTGAAAGTAGCGACTAAATTCGAGTGATGAATCCATTCTAAAAGATGCAGTGAGAGGGGTGTTATAGCCATTGGCAGAAACGCGGTTTGCATAAATGCAAAACGAAGGAAGAGGGGTTTGGAGTATATTGATTGGGTGTAAGCGCGATAATAACGCGCTGATTAAATAGCAGTATCAACCAATCACAAGGAGGATAGTCATGAATAACTTTATCGCGTGTGCGCCCTGCTGTTGGGGAGTCGAATCGGCCACTAATGTGCACAACCCGCTTTGGACTACGGTCATAACGGAAGGTAAATCGGCGGGGTATCAAGGGCTGGAATTAGGCCCCTACGGCTACATGCCTCTTGAGGGTGATCGTGTGAGTGCCGCGATGGTAGAGAGTGGTTTAAGAATTTGCGCGGGGACTATCTTTGAGCCACTTTCATCTATTGAGCATAAAGAAAGCATATTGACTAGAGCCCATGACTTATGCTCGATGCTGAAACGTATTGGCAGCAAAAAAGTTGTGGTGATTGATTGCGTGAATGATCGTCGCAGTGCGTGCGCGGGGTTGAGCGATGAAGCGCCAAGACTTGATGAGCAGCGTTGGGGCACAATGATGCAAACGATTCGAGAGGTCGCGACCATTGCCGCGCATTATGGTGTTCGCCCTGTCGTTCACCCTCATGCTGGTGGCTACATTGAATACCGAGATGAAATTGATCGGATGCTGGCTGATCTTACTCATCATGAGGTGGGACTTTGCTTGGATACGGGGCATTTGCATTACGCTGGTATG
This sequence comes from Vibrio qingdaonensis, assembly GCF_026191675.1. GTDB lineage: Bacteria > Pseudomonadota > Gammaproteobacteria > Enterobacterales > Vibrionaceae > Vibrio > Vibrio qingdaonensis. The sequence goes on from NZ_JAKRRY010000049.1 coordinate 7,071, forward strand.
GATCCGGCTCAAAGCTTAATTGAATACGCTTCACGCTTGGAGTACGTTCATTTTAAAGACATTAATCAGGCAGTGTTTACTCAAGTGATACAAAATAAAGTTGGTTTTTGGCAAGCTTGCGCACAAGGGGTGATGTGTCCCATTGGCGAAGGGGTAATCGACTATGCTGCTGTGTATTCGGCGCTTAGTCAGATCGGTTATTCAGACTGGATCACTATTGAGCAAGAACGAGATCCTAAACACTCAGCAGGGACGTTAAACGATATTAAACAAAGCCGTGATTATCTGCTTGAAAAAGGATTTGGCTAGTGACGTTTCTCTTTATCAAAAAGGCAAAGGTAATCGCTGGTAAGGGAGTGGTTCGTGTTATTCGTTACTGACCCATGGTTTTATATTACGGCGATTCCCGCCGTGATAATTTATGGCATTGGTAAAGGCGGGTTAGGCGGTGCATTGGGTATTATCGCGGTTCCCTTGATGGCGATGACTATTGCACCGACACAAGCTGCCGCGATTCTGTTACCGATTTTATGTGTGATGGATGTGTTTGCGGTGAAACATCATTACCGAAATGCCGATTATTCAGTAATTCAGCGGATGCTTCCAGGGGCGATTCTTGGTGTCATGTTGGCTGGATTGTTTTTGAGTGTCACTCCGGAATCTGGCCTTAAGTTGCTGATCGGCATCCTATCATTGCTATTTTGTGGGCAATATTGGCTGGTGGACGAGAATAAGCAAAAACCAGCGGGAAAAGTGAGCGCGTGGTTCTGGAGTTTATTGAGTGGCTTTTCTAGTACCGCAATTCATGCGGGCGGCGGACCTGCCAGTATTTATATGTTGCCACTGAAACTGGATAAAGTGGTCTTGGTCGCGACGATGGCGGTGTTATTTGGGTTAGTTAACCTAGTCAAACTGGTTCCTTATTCCGTCCTTGGTGAGTTTGACAGGGTTAACGTAATCACGGCGCTTATTTTGATGCCCCTTGCGCCGGTTGGCGTAAAGTTAGGGGTGTGGTTATTACATCGTGTTAGCCAGCAATGGATATACCGATTGTGCTATCTATTTTTGTTACTCTCAGGAATAAAACTTACCATCGATGGGCTTGCATAGGTTCACTGCTTACTCGTTTGATGGAATAGATTACCGAATAACATTAAGCAACTGGGACATATGCTGGATATGAGTAGAACCAAACACGTCAATCTCTTCTAAGTGCGGGGCGTAGTAAACACTGGTCATGCCTGCACGATGTGTTGCTTGTAAGCCCACCAAACTATCTTCTACAACACAACAATGCTCGGGGGCAACCCCCATGGTGTTTGCCGCGTGCAAAAATAATCCGGGTTCTGGTTTCCAAGAACCCACTTCATGAGCGCTAAATATTGCGTTGTCGAAGTATTTTTCGAGTCCGGTGACGTTTAGAGCATGCTCTATCTTGGCACGAGGTGCCGATGAGCCGATGCAAACTGGGATTGTGAGAGACTTTAATACCTCGGCAACGCCTTCATTAGCGGTTAATTGCTGATCGAAGAGATCACGAACCTTAAGGCGATATTCTGTCTCAAACGAGTCGGGAAGCGTCAGTTGGCATTCAGATTGAATACTGGATAGGATTTCAGTGAATTTAACGCCACGGTAGTTGGCGATGAGCTGCTCTGCGCTATAGCGAACCCCAACTTCAGCCAGTTGACGCTCTAAGGCAAGATTACAAAGACGCTCACTATCCACTAACGTACCGTCACAATCAAAAATAATAAGCTGTATTTCAGATGCCATACTCGTATAAAGTCTCTTCGTTACATGAAATTTATGTCGACGTATCATACAATTAATTAAAATTACTACCCTATAGCGTCGTCACGTTTAGGATAATTTGTTGTGAATCGGCAAAATACCTTGGAGCAATTATAAATATCTTTGTTTTATTTCTCAGACACTTTACAAACCCAACTATCGGCCAGTGTTAGTAGTTACTCAGTTGGTAGCGGTCTTTTTTGTTGAGCTAGGCGCACTGGCAGACCGAATTTGACTAAATGATTGAATGTAAAATGGCCGCTCCATGCCCAACCGTTCAATGAGATTAGGTTATTATCAACACCAATCAGCTTTATGTCGTGGTCGATACACACACCGATTGGACCCGAAGACTCAGTATTGGATCGGCCATAAGCGTAGCTGATGTAGGCCATTTCAGTGCGTGATATTGTTCTCGAATAATGACCCTTTATGCTAGGCGTTAATAGCCAGAGATCCTCGTTGGTGATGCACGTTGCCTTAAACATGCCTCGCCTCACCTGTTGATAAAAGGTAAAGACTGCAATTAAACAAGGTACGGCGAGAGTGATGAACATGATAAACATCATAAAATACACCCCAAAATCTGACATGTCTTCAGTTCGTGTCACCAGCATCTGATGCTTATTTCGATATCGACCAACAGGAAACATAAGTTTAAACAGCTCAGGCAGCCAAACTACGTACACGTATAGACCAGCGAGGCTCAATACAAAGGCTTTGCCGCGCTCTGGCCATGACTTTTGGGTTTCTGTGTTCCCTAGAGTGAGGGAGAGATGCTGATTTAGCGTAGTAAGGACGGTCCTAGCGTCTTCACCCTCAAACGGTTCTTCCACCAGAGACAGTGTGCCAATAAACTGAAGCGCCTGTTCTTTGGCTTCAATTGGTTCTTTTTCCTCTGACTCTGGCAATGTTTCAGTGGGGGGCGTGAGTGAATAGATGTCAAACCTTTGCATCAACAAACAGTCTGACTGCTTGTTTTCTAGAAAGATATATTTCTCAGTCAATGGCAAGATAAGCAAAACGTCGTGAGTCATTTGCTTGTATACGAATGCAGATAGGCATATTTGATAGACCAGATTAGCAAGCATTGGCATAGTGGCATCCACCAATATATGGATATTGCTCGCTACGGCCATCACAATGAAGCTTCCTGATGCCCATTTGTCTATTTGAGACATGAGTGCCGACTTGGTCACCTCTATAGCATCCTCGTGTCGGTAGATGTGTTGGCGTAGCTTAGGTTTGAAAACAAAACCTACAATCACATACAGCGTTGCTAACGCTGATAATATGAGGGTTAGCGCCTGCGTGTCATAAAAAACTGCACCAAGGAGTAAGCCCGCGCCAATCACCAAGACGGCGATTTGAAACAGGCGTCGAGTAAATGGAGTGAGAACTGTCTCGTGAATTGTGGTCATTGTCACGACTCATATCAATAAAATAACGTCAGACTATCAGATATATAGACAAATCCAACCTAAATTTAGTGACTGTCCCAACCCTTAATTTAATGGTAGAACCCGTGCGTTGTGACTAGATTGGCGATGTTTTTAATGGTGGTATGATCGGGTTAGCTTGTGGTTTCGTTGTTTTAATAAAAGTGTGTATCCATAGCCACTCAAATAAATATCATAATTTGTGAGCATGACAAGATTTTGGTGAGCGTTCCTCTCGGGTAACACCCAGTCGTGATTAAGGTATATCGTGAGTTAAATCAATAATGAAGGAGAATTCAACAATGACTTTCCGTATTCGGTGTTATAGGTTTTATTCAGAAACGTTACAGTTGGCACTTTCTAAATCGAAAATGCCCCTTTATCATTTTCACGCATAAGTACGAGTTCGTAGAGAACCAAATTTTTCCCAAATGTAGCTAATCTGATATCACAAGTTCACAAAGTATGAAAAATGAGGCTCATGGTGCGGTTCTTTCTACAAACGAAGACGCTGATTTTGCCCTTAAAATCGATCTGGAAGCATCACACACTTACAAGGTCGCATGAAAGCATGTTGTTTTATTCAAGTGTTCAAAATCTTCGCTAGGAGTGCTCGATTGACTTCTAAGTGTTGTTTTTGATAGTGAATTTACCTATCTAACAATTTTCCAATATTACGCACCAAGAAAAATCGTTATGATTACACACTCTTAATTCAACAATGTGAGTACATCATGAGCAGACCCCTTCCACCGAAAGGTCGAAATTATCCGTTCGCACAGCGTGGTAGTCCCTTTTGGGAAAAGTGTCATGTCACATATGATCAAGCCGTTGATATGTTTTATGATCAAACCGCGCTGCAGCAACATTTAGGGAATGGTCCAATTGTTAATTCATTGGTTTACAAAAGAGTGAAGTATTCGACAATTTTTGATGCTCAAAGGGCATACACACAGGATCAGAGTGCCTTTTACCAAAAGAAAGAGCAGGAACAGCTCGCGCTTGAAGCAAGAGGCATCAAGGCATTTAAAAACATGAATGATGCTATCCGTGGTCGTTTAAATCCTACGGAAGATGGTTTAGCTAATCCACTTGAGCGTCCGTTAAAACCGATGGGTGAAGTATCAAATGACATATTTGAACAGTTTGCTAGTGAACTCGCTCAGGAGCCGTCAGGTAGAAGTGTAGATATAGCTTCCGTTCAACCCAGTTCGCCAGAAATTAACCCTAATAATATGTATTGGCCTCCTTACAACTTCCTAGCGAAAGAGGGAGAGAAAGAGATCCATATTCGATATACACAAGACGTTGTAGAAACTACCGTTCTTGCTCCGGAAGAGTGGAAAGAATTTTTTGATGCGCTCGATAAAACGCAAAATATCGGCGGTGCAATGAAAGGTACTTACGATGCATTTGATACCGCTAAAAAATTAGGAGGGTTGGGGGTTACTGCTTACGTGAAAACACATAACGGAGTCGATTTCCTGATCTTGAAAGGTTACAAACAGCATATGAAAACATTGTTAGCGGGTCATCGTTTTAAAGCCTCAAACCCTCAGGTAGTCAAGCTTGGTTTAGGTGCTTTGGATTCAGCTAAAGGTATGGCTCGTTATGTCAAAGTCACCGCTCCTATGGAAATATTAGTTGGTTCTGCCATTAACGTTTTACAGTATGTTTTAAATGACGAATACACTTTAAAACAGCTAGGGGTCGATGAGGCGAAGTTACTTGTTAATATTCTAGCTGTAGCTGGTACAGCGTTAGTTATAGGAACGATCGTTGCTCCAACAACTATATTAGCAACCAGTGTAATCTTAGTGTTGAGTAGCCTTCTTGTTTGGGGAGCAGATCAAAAAACTCAATTTGAGGGTAAGCTTGTCGAATCTGTTATAGGTGCATTTGATGAAGATTAGACTTGTACTTTCTGTTTTTATCACGTTCTTTTCTGGGTGGATTTCATATCAAACAGTGACGCCGTTTTTTACTAATAAATTAGAAAAGGTTTTATTTAATTGGGTTCCTTTACCTGATATAGCTGCATGGTCTGTGTTTGTATTAGGTTTATTTGCATCGTCAATTTTTATTAGTGCTTTTTTGGATAAGAAAGAAGTTAAAGGGTTAACAAGAGTTCTATATATCTCGGTGATTATAGGTATGGCGATAGGAACGAGTATTAATTATGCTAGATATTGTTTTATCATTAAACCGAATGGGTTGCTCGAATGCCCTCTTAAAATCGGCTACAAGAAAAATTTGATGCGTGATTATGTTACCGACCTTTCCTTGTGCGAGAAGCTCTAGAACTGGTTGATTAACATAATTGGTTTAGTGCGCACCTATACTGTTGGTCGTATATACTAACCTTACTGCTAGTGCGATTTCACTCATCGCACTAGCTCTTCACAACAACTTTGCAATACCTGTGATTATTCGTAATTTTCTAATTTAACAACTACTGCAATTAACTTCTGTCTACAAACGTTTCTAAAACTAATCAATTTTTATTGTACTGCTCCTGACATTCTCACTCGAAATGCAGCTGAAAGCGATCAAACTCTAGTGTATTCCGACAAAAGATAAACCGCCCAGAAAAACGAGTATTCATGCGCGGTTTTTGTAGAGATCGCTTTGTTAGAAAAATAGCCTAAACGCTTGGTAATATATTCTCTGGCATCAACTGATGGTGCAGCGCCAGCTTAATAATGTCGTTTGCCTTGGCAATATCCGGAGCAAAGTAGCGATCTTTATCGTAGAACGCGACGGACTCTCTGAGTTGTTGCTTGCCTTGTTCAATTCGCGGTGATGACGTTAATGGCGCTCTGAAGTCCAACCCTTGAGCGGAAGCCAAGTATTCAACCGCAAGGATGCCACGGGTGTTTTCTGCCATATAGCGTAACCGTCGAGCAGCAAAGGTAGCCATCGACACATGATCCTCTTGGTTTGCCGAGGTTGGTAAGCTGTCTATTGATGCTGGGTGGGCGAGGGTTTTGTTCTCACTTGCCAGCGCCGCTGAGGTGACTTGCGCGATCATGAATCCAGAGTTTACCCCTCCGTTATCGACTAAAAATGGCGGCAGTTTACTCAATGCATTATCGATGAGTAGCGCCATTCTTCGCTCTGATAAACTGCCAATTTCCGCGATGGCTAGCGCCAGATTATCCGCCGCCATAGCAACGGGTTCAGCATGAAAGTTACCGCCAGAAATAATGTCGCCGTCCTCAGCAAAAACCAGCGGATTGTCAGAAACTGCATTCGCTTCTACTTGCAGAGTGTCGGCGGAATTGCGTATTTGCTGCAAGCACGCGCCCATGACCTGTGGCTGGCAACGCAGTGAATAAGGGTCTTGTACTTTTTCACAACACTGGTGTGATTCGCCAATTTCACTTGTGGTATCTAACAGGTGGCGATAGGCAAGGGCGGCGTCCATTTGCGCTCGGTGTCCTCGTACACGGTGAATGCGAGGATCAAATGGTCGTCGGCTACCTAGTGCGGCTTCAACGGACATGGCGCCACATAACGTTGCAGAAGCAAAGAGATCTTCAGCAACAAACAATCCTTCTAGCGCAAAGGCGGTAGAAGCTTGTGTACCATTAAGTAACGCGAGCCCTTCTTTCGGTGCAAGGGTGATTGGTGTCAGCCCGGCAATTTGTAGCGCTTCAAGACCACTGATGATTTTCCCGTTATGCCTTGCTTCGCCTTCACCCAATAAAATGGTACTCATATGAGCCAGTGGTGCGAGATCTCCAGATGCGCCCACTGAACCTTTTTGTAGTACACAAGGGTAAACCTGAGAATTCACGAGCTCGATTAATGCTTGAATAACGTGTAATCGAATACCGGAGTAGCCACGGGCTAAGCTATTGATTTTTAGTACCATCATTAAGCGTACGGTTTCGTCGCTCATGAGCTTACCAATGCCTGCTGCGTGAGACAGTACGATGCTTTTTTGTAGGACTTCGAGATCTTCCGGTTCGATACGTGTGTTGGCAAGCAAGCCAAAGCCGGTATTGATGCCATAAACGGTGCGGTCTTCAGCAATAACTTGCTCGACAACGCGAGTACTGGCTTCGATACCTTCAAACGCATCGGGATGAAGGGATAAGTTAACCGGTGAACGGCTGATTTGACGCAATTGTTTCAGCGATAACTGACCTGGTTCTAGAACGAGTTTTAACATGATAGGCTCCTTAACCATTGTTGTGCTGAGAGCGAGTGTCGAGCATTGGCAAATCCAGCCCTTGCTCTGTTGCGCATGCTTTGGCAATGTCATAACCGGCATCGGCATGACGCATTACGCCAGTGGCGGGGTCATTATGAAGAACGCGACCGATTCTGCGAGAAGCATCCTCACTGCCATCGCAGCAAATTACCATGCCACTGTGCTGTGAGAATCCCATTCCGACGCCGCCGCCGTGATGAAGCGATACCCAGGTAGCGCCGCCGGCGGTGTTGAGTAGGGCGTTCAGCAACGGCCAGTCAGAAACCGCATCAGAGCCATCTATCATGCCTTCCGTTTCTCGGTTAGGGCTGGCAACAGAGCCTGAATCGAGGTGATCTCTACCAATGACGACTGGTGCAGATAATTCACCCGTTTTCACCATTTCGTTGAAGGCTTGCCCGAGACGCTCACGATCCTTCAAACCAACCCAGCAAATTCTGGCAGGCAAACCTTGGAACTGAATACGTTCTCTCGCCATGTCTAGCCAATTGTGAAGGTGAGGGTTGTCGGGGATAAGCTCTTTCACTTTTTGGTCTGTTTTATAGATGTCTTCTGGGTCGCCAGACAGGGCAGCCCAACGGAAGGGGCCGATGCCTTCACAAAATAGCGGTCGAATATAGGCTGGGACGAAGCCTGGGAAATCAAAGGCATTCTTCACGCCTTCTTCCAGCGCCATTTGGCGGATGTTGTTGCCATAATCGGTGGCGACAGCACCTCTATTTTGCATCTCTAAAATGGCACGAACTTGCACAGCCATTGAGGCTTTTGCCGCTTTCACAACTTCCTCTGGGTGCTGTTCTCTTTGGAGTTTTGCGTGCTCCATGCTCCAGCCTTGGGGCAAGTAACCGTTTAATGGGTCGTGAGCAGACGTTTGGTCAGTGACCACATCAGGGGTGATATTTTTCGCCACCATTTCAGCGTAAACATCCGCCGCATTGCCCAGTAACCCAACAGAGATGGGTGTATCACTTTGCTCGATAATCGATAGGGCTTCGCTAAGGGAATGCGCTTTGGTATCGACGTAGCCGGTATTTAGTCGGTAATCAATGCGTGATTCATCACACTCTACAGCGATCATAGAGAAGCCGGCCATGGTGGCTGCAAGAGGTTGTGCTCCGCCCATGCCGCCCAAGCCGCCGGTTAGTATCCACTTATTACTTGGGTCACCAGAAAAGTGCTGTTTCGCCATAGCAACAAAGGTTTCGTAGGTTCCTTGTACAATGCCTTGAGATCCAATATAGATCCATGAGCCAGCAGTCATCTGGCCATACATCATTAACCCTTCTTTATCGAGCTCATTAAAGTGCTCCCACGTTGCCCAATGGGGCACAAGGTTTGAATTGGCAATGAGTACGCGAGGGGCGTCTTTATGAGTTGGGAACACGCCGACAGGCTTACCGGATTGCACGAGAAGAGTTTGGTCTTCTTCAAGGCGCTTCAGCACTTCAACGATTTTGTCATAACAGGCCCAGTCTCTTGCTGCACGTCCAATACCACCATAAACAACAAGGGCGTGTGGGTGCTCTGCCACCTCAGCATCGAGATTATTCATCAACATACGCAATGGTGCTTCGGTTAACCAAGATTTGGTATTTAGGGTCGTGCCGCGTGGCGCTTGAATTGTGCGCTCTGTGTCTAAGCGAGGATTACAACGGTGTGTCATGGTTCCTTTCCTTTTGATGGCTAGCCAGAAGGCCTTTATCGCCGTCCCTTCATGGAAGTCACGACGTCGGTCTTTTTATTGGGCTGCGTTTAGAGTTATTGGGTTAACGGTTTTTATCGTTATTAATACGTTTGTTTTCGTCTTATCTTTTATAGAGCACTATTTCGTCTGGGATAGCGCGGTCATAATTTGCCAAACGAGGCGAGCCGCCAGCTTGGCGGTGCGACCATCGATATCTAAGTCTGGGTTGTACTCGGCAATATCCGCGAGACGAAGTTTGTCTTTATGCTTTAATATGGTTTTGAAATAAGGGTAAAAAATCTCTGGAGACAGACCTAATGCGGCAGGTGCACTGACCCCCGGTGCATGAGCGGCACTGAATACGTCAAGATCAATGGTTAAATAGAGGTGATCGACGTTATCTATGAAGCGCTCTAGCGCTTGAAGGTGAGATGGCGTGACGTCATACAGCATCTCTTCATCAAGCAAGGTCTGTACATTGAGTAGCTCGGCTCGTTCAAATAGCGCCTTGGTATTGCTGGCTTTGCTGACGCCAATACACATGTAATTAAATGGCTGGTGATGGGAGTGACAATAATCAGCAATTTGAGAAAAGGGTGTCCCCGAGCTAGGTTGTAACGTTTGGTCTTTTGCGCTTGAAGCCTTGGCAGTACTACCATCACTTTGGTGAGTTCGATATTCACGCAAATCAAAATGCGCATCGAAGTTGATGATGCCTATACGTGGTGCTGGGCTCTGTTTTTCTAAGTGCTGAGCAAGACCTAGAAAAGAAGACCAGGCAATTTCATGCCCACCACCCAGTACCACGAGAGGCGCGTGTTGTAACTCCCGTGAAATTATCTCAGCAGTGAGGGCTTGGTTTGCTTCTAGCGCCATTGGCACTGTGGAGACATTTCCTAAGTCATAGAGTGTTGATGTTTCATGCCAAGCCAGATTGCAGAGCGCTTGGCGAATACTATCAGGGCCCTGACTGGCACCGATGCGACCTTTGTTTCGTTGAACGCCCTCATCCGTTTCAAAGCCGAGCAATGCCACACGAGGTTGTTTGCCCAACTGTTGTTTGCCCGACTGTTGATTGGCTAAGGTTGCCACGGGCTTGATAAGATGATGGAGGCGATAGCGATTTTCTCCGTCTTCTTGGTCATCTCGTCCTTGCCAACGGAAGTTATGTTCAGTTTGTGTTGATTTAGTGGACATCTTCAATTACCCCATTAACGACTCGATGCTTGAGTTCACCCATGCCAAGTTGATAGCTCAATTCGCTTGGGTGCGCGATGTCCCAAATCGCTAGATCGGCCGTATAGCCAACGGCGACTTTTCCTAGCGTGTCTTGCTGACCGATCGCTTGTGCGGCATGACACGTTACGCCACGCAGTGCTTCTTCAGGGGTAAGACGAAATAGGGTGCAGGCCATATTCATTGTTAAGCGAAGATCGGCAAAAGGTGAGGTGCCGGGGTTGAGATCAGAACCCAGTGCCATTGGCACTTTATGCAATCTGAGAGCTTGAATGGGTGGTAATTGTGTTTCACGTAGAAAGTAGAACGCGCCGGGCAATAATGTGGCGACCGTACCGCTTTGCGCGATAGCTAACACGCCAGCTTCATCTAGATACTCGATATGATCAGCGGAAAGCGCCTGATATTGCGCGGCAAGTTGTGTTCCCCCCAAATTACTTAGTTGTTCGGTATGTCCTTTAATCGCCAAGCCATGGTCTACAGCCGCTTTAAATACACGCTCTGTTTGCTGTAAGTTGAAGCCGATTGATTCACAAAAAACGTCCACGGCATCGGCGAGTTTGTGCTCGGCTACATAAGGGATGATAGTACTGACAACGTATTCAATGTAGCCATCGGCATCATTACGAAATTCTACCGGCACGGCATGAGCGGCAAGCAGTGTGGTGGTGATTCGTATGCGTCGATGTTGTTCCAATGACTTCGCGGCAACAAGCATTTTGGCTTCATCTTCCAGTGTTAGACCATAACCAGACTTAATTTCCACGCTGGTACAACCGCTTTTTATGAGGCTGTCTAGGCGAGGTAACGCTAGGGTAATGAGTGATTCGACACTGGCCGTACGCGTTGCTTGTACGGTGCTGTTTATACCGCCACCACGTTGTGCGATAGACTCGTAGGACTCGCCTTGCAGCCTTGCTTCAAACTCTTCAGCGCGGTTTCCTGCGAACACCAGATGAGTATGCGGATCGATAAAACCAGGCGTGACGATAGCGCCTTTGCAATCTAAGTGAGGAAAGCTTACATAGGTATCTAAGGTAGTCGCGCACTCAGGCAATAGGTGCGTAATCACGCCGTTCTCAATGACGATAGAACAAGGATTGGATGGGTCATATCCGCTTGTACCATCTACCATGGAAACCAGTTTGGCATTGGTTAGAATCAGGTTCATATTGGTTCGCTCATTATTGTATATACAAATATTTAGTTTAATCTATACAATTGATCAAGGGGATCGATAATAAAACGTGATCGTTGAGGAATTATTGAGCAGTAAATTTAAAGAGTAGGCGGGTTGCCGGGCGGAAATCCATGCCGTTTCCGCTAGCGATGGTTCGATCTATTTAACGGTTCTATTTAACGGATCATTAGAGCGTGATTTTTGAACTCAGTTGGTAGCGACTGCCTGGATGATAGAGTAGAGCACTGCTGATTAACTTATCACCACTCCATGTTCTACGATGGAGAAGTAGGCAGGGCTCGTGCGCACCCATGCCGAGCAGAGAAGCAAGGTTAGCGTCACAGGTAATCGCTTCGACGGTATGCTCAACCGCACTCATTGGACAGTTCTTGCTTAAGTATTCATTAGGCGTAACGGTTGTGAAGTCCTGCTGGTGGTAATTCGGAGCATATTTGGCGTTCACCCAGCGGCATTCGAGTTGGATGGGTTGCTCATCTTCTTTATGCAGTATTTCACTGTAAAAGACCGGACTGTCTAGCATGATGCCCAGCTTAATAGCGATCTCTTGATCAGCATTGATCGACGCATGTTGGATAACTTGGCTGGAATACATTTTGCCGCGCTGCTGCACTTCTTCTGCAATATTTCTGGTATCCAGCAAAGGGGACTCTGCTTTTGTCGAAGGTGCTTTTACAAAGGTACCTAATCGTGGTTTTCGCTCAAGTTTGCCTTCGCCAACCAGATCTCGAATGGCTTTATTCACGGTCATTCGACTGACAGAAAATTGCTTGGTCAACTCCATTTCTGTTGTGATCTGATGACCCACAGCCCAATGACCATTTTCGATATTATTTTCGATGAAACGTTTGATTTGGATGTAAAGGGGTTCAGATGACATACATTGGCTACTTAGCTAACTTAATTGAATATACAAATGGTTATGTAAAACGACGTAAATTGCAAGGTTCAATGAGAATTCATGTTGGATAGTAAGACGATACCCCAACACTGACGTTGATTTATCGTTAGCAACAAACCTCGATCTTCACCTCAACTTTACAAAAATAGTGACAAAATCATCAAGTTGTCATTCATCTTCCGTTATCATGTTCGGCTACCGTCGTCGGTGAGTGTGTGTCATTACGTGGCAGCCGCTAAGACCGCGATGAGTTCTTGATATGAATTGCCTGTATGTCTAAGGAAGGATGATGAAAACAGTTTTAGTCGACAATGAGCAGTACACCCCATCTAAAATACTGTGCGTTGGGCGCAATTATGTTGAACATATTGAAGAGCTTGGAAACGAAGTTCCAGAGAATATGGTGGTGTTTAACAAGCCCAACTCAAGCATTGCGGCAGAACTCTTTTCTTATATCGATGAACCACTCCACTATGAAGCCGAGATCTGTTTTTTGGTTAAAAACCAGCGCTTTTATGGGGTTGGCTTTGGATTGGACTTAACCAAGCGTGCATTACAGTCGCAACTAAAGTCGAAAGGCTTACCTTGGGAGCGAGCAAAAGCATTTCACCACTCTGCTAAATTTAGCCGCTTTGTGCCACTTAATGGTATTGATATCAATGAATTGGAAGTTGAACTTTTTATCAATAGTATGCGAATGCAGCTTGGTGGTACTCAGCAAATGATCTATAAGCCGGATGTGATTTTGGCCGAGTTATTGTCATACACGGATTTAGAAGATGGCGATGTTGTCATGACGGGAACCCCAAAAGGTGTGGGTGAAATCATGGCGGGTGATCGTTTCTTAGGGCGAATCAAGCAGGCTGACGTGACATTGATAGAGGTAGAGTGGGTCGCGATATAGTGGGCGAAAGTGGTGCTTTCGAAGCGCATGTGTCGCTAGCGTATTTCATTGATAAAATGTCGGATTTGCTACTGGCTTAAAAACACTAATTGGTATTTTCTCATATAATTGCATCAAGATTTATTGAGATTGATGGTGAATAAATGTCGAAAACAGCGAAGTTAGAAAATGAAGACAAGTTGTTCAAGAAGGCGTTAGAAGTCGGTACTAAAATTGCTGCAATGCAAGGTTACACACTCACCAACCAAGGGACGACTCCGTCCATGAAGGCAAAAGCTATCTACTTGTTTTTAGTAGAAGTGAATCAGATAACCCCGCTTCCCGCCGATAAATGCGATGGAAAAAATATTAGAAAGCGATTAGCGCTATGGATCCATAGCGCATTACCTGATGATGATCCGTTGAAATAGGTAACCATCAAGTGGCATGTATCGTTGAGCCGTATCGATTTGGCTAGATCGTCTCAACTTGTTTTTGCTGTGAGCGGGGTAGCCACTTTGTCCATCGAATGGGCATAATAGGTATAACGATTAGCGCAATACCAATAAGGGTGAGGATATCGGGTATTTCATCAAACCACATCACCCCAAACGCCGTAACAAAGATAAGTCCAGAATATTCAGCCAGCGCGATTTGATTAGCAGGCGCCTTTCTATAGGCAACCACAACCAGCGCATGATAGCCCAGAACCAATAGATTAATGACCATAATCCAGCCAATATGGTGCCATTCAATAGTACTCCACTGCGGTATTGCGAGCGCAAGCGCGAGTGGCAGAGTCATTACTCCCGTCCAAAATAGCGTGGCAACAATATGCTGATCATTGGGCAGTCGCTTAATCAGCACATTTCCAACCCCCATAGAGAGCGCACTGCCAAGCCCTGCGATGGCAGCCCAATGAAATTGTTCAGGGCGTAGGACAATGACTACACCTATAAAGCCAATTAATGTCGCAATCACTTTGGTAGAGTTTAGCTTTTCTTTGAGCAATATCACTGACAATGGCAGCATCAATATTGGTCCGACATAAAACATCGCATTTGCAGTTGCGAGAGTTAAGTGGGTGACCGCAATCATCGCGCAGCCACTGCCCATGAGAATGAACTGTGCACGTAAAAAATTAATGCGACATCCACCTTGCATTCGGACTGCTTTAGGGAGCTTTAGCCACAAGGGAAGCAGCAGAATGACACTGAATAATTGCCGAATGAAAACATACTGGAAAGTCGGAACTTCACCATTGAGCACTTTAAGAGAGACATCTGAAAAAGAGGCTAATAGGTTGGCAAAAATAAGAAGAAATAGCGCTTGATTGGTCGCGTTGCTTAACGGCATATGGTAGTGGTGATGCGTCACATTTAAAGGTGGCGCATCATATACTGGAATAAAGAGAAGTAGAACTAAAATCGATATTAAACAGGATGTTACTTTACGCTATTTTGCTAAGCGAATCATTGGAGTGGATATCGGCCTTCCTCCGAGTGAGACTTCGCCAATAGGCTGAAAGCCAAACCGCTGATAGAAGGCCACATTTCTAGGGCTAGAGCACTCTAAATAGGCGGGTTTCCCACTGGCGTCAATCGTCGGCAGTGTGGCTGCCATTAAATCATGACCAATCCCTTGTCCCATGTAGGCAGGGTCTACACCGATTAAAGGTAAGTACCAGCAGGGCTCTGATGGATAAAACTGTTCAAGCTCATGAAAAAAACGTTGTACTTCACTTAAGATTCCGGTGGGGCAGGTGGTAAATGCGAGCTGTTTTATCTTATCTTCATCGGGGTGACGGTCAGGAGCGAGCCAGGTAATAACGCCGGAAAAATCCTTTGTCGCCCATGCTGTCCCATCAATAATCGACGGCCCTTGATATAGCTTGGCGTAGTCTGGGAATACTCGCATGAATAGCTCTGCGCTTGGCCAAATGTAGCGGGCAGCAGGATCGCTTAAAAACGCTGCCGTCATACAGGCGCTAAATTGCGGCATGTCAGCCGCGGTGACGGTTTTTAAAGCTCTATTGATCATTGCAATGGTCACTCTGTGTCATCGTTGGTCGGTTGTTTTTCATCGTGTGCTAAGCCGAGAAATTTTAGCCCTAAACTCAACATCAGTATAGCGATAGGTAAGACAAGTGTTTCCCAGCTCAGATTGTCAAAATCAACCAAAACCAGCTCTAAGAATTTGACAAAAAGAATGACAATGATGACTTCTGCAAGAATGTTTTTTAGATGGCCGATATTGGGGGTTTTTATCCAATGTAAGACATTAAATGACTTGAGCTTATCGTTTTCACTGTCCCAAATAAATAAAGTGAACACGCCGTGCGCAAAGATAAAAAGCACCAGTGCAACCAAAAAGGTGTCTAAGGATTTCACCATATAATTTATCGCCAGATCAGCGGTATCTAAATGCGACATATCAGCGGTTTTTTCTGTCCCAATAAAGTAGACGTAGAACGCGGCGTAAGCTTTGGTCGCACCGATTAAACTTAACAAAGCAGACCCGCACAGGGAGCTGATAATGGCAATCCAGCTTACGTAGCGAAAATTATTTATGAATTGCTTTTTCAAAATCGACCTCGATCTGCTGAGTGTCTGTCAAATATAGTTCATGTAAAAGATAGTTCAAAAGAGGGCACACTAAGTAAACGAATGAGAAACGCTATCGTCATGTAAATTATCTTGTGGGGTATATACTCAAGTGACATATTGATGCTGAGGATGACGTGATGGCCTACGACTCTTTTATATTACACTCAAAATATCCCCCATCGGGCGATCAACCAGAAGCGATAGCTAGGCTCATTCAAGGCGTTCAAAATGCGGCAACGCATCAGACATTACAAGGTGTGACCGGGTCTGGTAAAACATTTACCATGGCGAATATTATTCACCGATTAAAAAAACCGACTCTGATATTGGCTCATAACAAAACCCTGGCGTCGCAACTCTACAGTGAAATGAAGGCTTTTTTCCCCAATAATGCCGTTGAGTATTTTGTCTCCTATTACGACTATTACCAGCCAGAGGTCTACATTCCTGGAAGCGATCGCTTCATTCGCAAAGACTCCGCTATCAACGAACAATTGGAACGCCTACGTTTATCGACAACGAAATCGCTCGTAGAGCGCAGAGATACGATAGTGGTTGCGTCGGTGTCTGCCATTTATGGGTTGGGCGATCCTGCGGATTATCGGGCCATTCAAATACCGTTAACGGTAGGCGCAATGGTTGATAAAGAAGAGTTAGTATCGAGACTGTATGCGTTGCAATATACGCAATGCCAAAAAACGATTGAACGAGCTACGTTTCGTGTTGATGGTAATGTGGTTGATATTTTCCCTGCTGATTCTGAGTATAAAGCGATTCGGGTGATTTTGGGCAATCAAACTGTCGAACGTTTGCAGTGGATGGATCCGATTTTAGGGAAAGCCTTAGAGGACATACAGCACTACCGAGTATCACCGAAAACGCTCTATGCGGCTTCACGAAGTCAGTTACTGGCTGCTCGAGAATCCATTCAGCTTGAGCTTGAAAAAAGGATACAAGCGCTTACTGCCGAGTCTCGTTTAACCGAGGCAAGTCGCTTGTTCGAGCGGACCATGCATGATTTAGACATGATGCGGGATTTTGGTTATTGCTCTGGAATGGAAAACTACGCGAGTTATTTAAATAAGCGTGATGTTGAATTGCCCCCAACGACACTGTTGGATTATTTACCGAAAGATGGCTTGCTGTTTATCGATGAATCTCATGTCATGATTCCTCAAATATCCGCAATGTATAAAAGCGATCAAAGCCGAAAAGAGACACTCATTGATTATGGCTTTCGGTTGCCATCAGCACAGCACAATCGCCCCATCATGTTTAGCGAATTTGAAAAGCTAAAACCTCAGACCATTTTTGTATCAGCGACACCGGGAGCGTATGAGTTAAAGCGTTCAGGTAATCATGTGGTTGAACAGATTATCCGGCCAACAGGGCTCTTAGACCCAGTGATTGATATTAGGCCGCTTGCTACTCAAGTTGATGATCTTATTGGCGAAATACAGAATAGAATTCAGGTTGATGAAAGGGTATTGGTGACGACGTTAACCAAACGAAGTGCCGAATCTCTTGAGCAACACCTTAAGACGTTAGGTATTAAGGTTGGCTATATTCACTCTGATGTGAAAACCTCAGACCGAGTAGAAATTATTGACTCATTACGGCGTGGTGACATTGATGTGCTAATTGGAATTAACCTGTTAAGAGAGGGACTAGATATTCCAGAGGCCTCTCTGATTGCTATTTTTGATGCAGACCACGCTGGCTTTTTACGCTCTAAACAAGCGCTTATTCAAATTATTGGGCGGGCAGCTCGTAATGTTAATGGGCTGGCTGTTCTGTATGCAGATAAAGTCACACCAGCGATGCAGCAAGCCATCGCGGAGTCAAATGGCAGACGAGAGCGGCAAATTGCCTACAATCAGATACATAGCATAACTCCAGCATCATCCAAACGGAAAATATCTTCAGAAGTTACGCCGTTACAGCCAGCTTACGAGACAAGCTTTTGCCGCAATTTAACGGAATTATGTCAGCGTATAACGGCATTGGAAGGACAATTGCTACTTGTATCTGCCGAGCGAGACAGGGGGGCTATTGACGACATTCGACAGCAATTAGATAGCTTATATCGACAGTTTATTTTTATCTAATACGGAAGCTGAATTATGCGGAAAAAACAGCTTTTGAAGAGGAACTTCAATAGCTTAGGTATGCGAACGTGTGCAACTGGTTGCTATTGACAAGTTGCTCAAGTCCTGTTTTATTGAGGTTTGGGTATAAAAAACATTTTGGTAAGTACCCATTTGGGTAGCAAGGGTGCCAAGCATAACTGGCGTCTGTTTATGACCTAGTCATTTTGATTCGTTTGAGGAAATAACATGTCTGAATTGAAAATTATAAAGGCGGACTACTCTGCCGTGCCAGCATTGAGTGAGATGTTTATTGATGCATATGCAAACAATGAAGCTATGCAGGCGGCGTTACGACAAGATGAAGCATCCGATTTTGCTCATGATTCATATTGGCGTTGGGCTCTTGGCGAATGGGGTTTAGGGGGCGGCGAAGTGTACACCACACCAGACAATGAAGGTTGTGTGATCATGCGCTCTCCGGGTAAACATGAAGCCGATATTATGCAGAAGATGGAATTACTTGCGATTGTGACACGCATGATGGGCTCGACAAAAATTGAGTTGGCAAAAGAGGTTTGCGAGCAAATGTTGGCAGTACCGCCTCTTCAAGACTGTTACTGGTTATGGGGATTAGGTGTTTCTCCTAAAGCTGGCGGTAAAGGTTTAGCGGGTGCTTTGATAAAAACTGTGACTGATCAAGCCGATGAAACGGGTAAGCCAACTTATGTCGTAGCGTCAAGCGAGACAGTAGTGAAGACGTTTGAGCGCCGTGGCTTTAACGTACTGTCGAAAAGTGAGAACTTCCCATATTGGTTCATGCTTCGACCAGCTCAAGCTTAATCACTACTAGCCAACAATTCTGGTTCACGCTATTGGTAATACACGACAAATGAGTCATACCTAGCTTAGTGCCATGCATAATTATAAAGCGTTAGACTTTTCGTCTAGCGCTTTTTTATGTCTAGCGTTACTAATTGAATGGAATGATAGAGGGGCATCAACCGATTGGTGCTGATCGAAGTTTCAGTTTTGCTATTTGTCAAAATTTTTCCAAAATCAAGTTAGGCGTCATCACAAAATCAAGCCTTTTATTTTTCTTCTTGCAGAACTCGATTTCTCTAACTAGCATTTAATTAACAAAAATATAACAAGTGCTTACGTTATATTTATTGACACTAAACTTAATAAGTAAGTGGTTCGTTGTTTGCTTTGAGCATTTACCTGTTGGGTTTGTTTGAGTCTTTTCGGCTCACCTTGTTTCGCTAATTTGTAGTGGAGCGTGCTAAAACTCAGTCGTTTGGTCTTGTGAGAAAAATGTTGTGGCAAGAGTACGGCGAGATGAGTTTGATTATGACATCACCATCCTAATCAGTTTGATCACTGCTTGGACGTGCTTGGTTGATGTTTCAGGGGAACCGCATCAGGACAGATGTGGCTAGGCAAAGGAGAAATCTTTTGAAAAGATTGCTGCCCGTTTGCTCATGGATTGCTTTGGTGGCACTGCCCGCCAGCCAATCAGTGAGCGCTGAATCGAACAACTACAACCTCACCCGCGGGGTGACGGATATTAGCAATAAGGTTTATGACCTTCATATGCTTATCTTCTACATCTGTTGTGCCATTGCCTTCTTGGTCTTTGGTGTGATGTTCTATTCCATCCTCAAACACCGAAAATCTCAAGGCGCTGTTGCCGCTAATTTCCATGAAAGCACCAAGGTCGAAATTCTATGGACGGTGATCCCGGTCATTATTCTTATTGCCATGGCCATTCCTGCTACCAAGACGTTAATAGCGATGGAAGACACGTCTCAGTCAGATATAACGATAAAAATCACGGGTTCTCAATGGAAATGGCATTACGAGTATTTTGGTGAAGATGTTGGGTTCTATTCGTTACTCGCAACTAGCCAAAAGCAGATAGATGGTGTTGAAGAGAAAGGTGCCCACTATTTACTCGAGGTTGATAATGCGTTGGTGCTTCCAATCAATAAAAAGATTCGTTTTCTCATGACGTCGGATGATGTGATTCACTCATGGTGGGTGCCAGACTTTGCGGTTAAAAAAGATACGATACCTGGTTTCATTAATGAAGCATGGACCAAAATCGAACAGCCTGGTGTCTATCGTGGTCAATGTGCTGAGTTATGCGGTAAGGCACACGGATTCATGCCTATTGTTGTTCATGCGATGACGCAAGACGACTACGACGCGTGGTTAAGTGAGAAAAAACAAGAAATGGCTTTGGCGAAAGAAGAAGCCGAAAAATCGTTGGATGCAACCTTGTCTATGGAAACGTTGATGGCACTAGGAGAAGAGATTTACACCGCTCGTTGTGCTGTGTGTCATCAAGCAAACGGGCAGGGGATTACGGGCGCATTTCCTGCGATAGCGGGGAGTTCGGTAGCAACCACTGGAGAGGTATCAATGCACCTCGCAAAGATTGTTGATGGTGTCAATGGTACAGCGATGCAGTCGTTTGCTAATCAGCTAAGTGATAAAGAAATCGCGGCTGTCGTCACTTATCAGCGAAATGCCTGGGGAAATGACACGGGTGATATCGTGCAGGCATCGGACGTAAATGCGTACAAAAATCAAGGAATGGAGCCAGTTAGCTCCGAGGAGCAGTGATGAAGATGGATCCCATGGAAACAACAAAATCGTCAGCTGCGACAGATGCTGACTTGAGCCGTGCAGAAAGTGGCGCCGCCTCAGAGGGGCTATTACATGACGAGAATGAACATGATGAGCATCATGCGACCCCAACGGGTTGGGCGCGCTGGGTGTATTCCACGAATCATAAAGATATAGGGACTCTCTACCTTTGGTTTAGCTTCATCATGTTTTTGACGGGAGGCGCGATGGCAATGGTCATTCGCGCAGAATTATTCCAGCCCGGTTTGCAGTTGATTGATCCACATTTTTTCAATCAGATGACCACTGTTCATGGTTTAGTGATGGTGTTTGGTGCGGTGATGCCAGCCTTTACTGGGTTGGCGAACTGGATGATTCCTATGATGATAGGGGCGCCCGATATGGCGCTGCCTCGTATGAATAACCTAAGCTTTTGGATTCTGCCGTTTGCGTTCCTTATCCTTCTCTCTTCATTATTTATGCCCGGAGGTGGCCCCGACTTTGGATGGACGTTCTACGCCCCATTGTCCACTACATATGGACCAGACAGTACCGCGTTGTTTGTCTTTTCTGTACACATCATGGGTATTAGCTCGATTATGGGTGCCATTAACGTCATCGTGACCATTTTCAATATGCGAGCGCCGGGTATGAAGTTAATGAAGATGCCGCTTTTTGTGTGGACATGGCTTATCACTGCGTTTTTGTTGATTGCCGTGATGCCCGTACTTGCGGGCGCGGTAACCATGATATTGACAGATAAGTACTTTGGTACCAGTTTCTTTGACGCGGCTGGTGGTGGTGACCCTGTCATGTTTCAGCACATATTCTGGTTCTTTGGACACCCAGAAGTTTACATTATGATTTTGCCATCATTCGGCATTATTTCCGCCATTGTTCCTGCGTTCAGTGGCAAGAAGTTATTCGGCTACCACTCGATGGTTTATGCCACATGCAGTATTGCTTTACTGTCATTTTTGGTTTGGGCGCATCATATGTTTACCACGGGAATGCCTGTGTTTGCTGAGCTGTTCTTTATGTATTGCACCATGCTGATTGCTGTCCCCACGGGTGTCAAAGTCTTTAACTGGGTCGCAACGATGTGGCGCGGGGCGTTGACCTTTGAAACGCCCATGCTATTTGCCATCGCCTTTATTATTTTATTTACCATTGGGGGCTTTTCGGGACTCATGTTGGCGATCGTGCCTGCGGACTTTCAGTATCACGATACCTATTTTGTGGTGGCGCACTTCCATTATGTGTTGGTAACTGGCGCGGTCTTCTCGATTATGGCGGCGGCTTATTACTGGTTGCCGAAGTGGACGGGTCATATGTATGACCATAAGTTAAGTTTGTGGCACTTTTGGTGTTCAGTTATTTCCGTCAACGTATTGTTTTTCCCTATGCATTTCTTAGGGTTAGCAGGGATGCCAAGAAGGATCCCTGATTATGCGATTCAGTTTGCTGATGTGAACCAAATAGTTTCAATTGGCGGCTTTGCCTTTGGTTTATCGCAACTTATCTTTCTGTGGTTGGTGATTAAGTGCATTCGCGGTGGTGAAAAAGCACAGGCTAAGCCATGGGAGCGTGCAGAGGGTCTTGAGTGGACGGTACCTAGTCCGGCACCGCACCACACATTTTCTACGCCACCACGCATTGATTAAAGGGCGGATCTTCTGATGGAAAGTAAACCCCAAGCATCAAATAAAAAACTGGTAGCCATACTATGCGCTGCGGTCATTGGTATGTTTGGATTTGGGTTTGCGCTTGTCCCTTTATACGATGTGATGTGCGACGTTTTGGGCATTAACGGCAAGACTAATACGGTATCGGCAGTTCAGCCTGTGGGTATGCAGGTTGATACATCAAGAACCATTCGTGTGGAGTTTATGGCGCACATTAATCCAGATATGCCTTGGGCGTTTACGCCACAGAAGGTGTTTATGAATGTCCACCCGGGTCAGGTGATCCAAACCGCTTATATGGCGACGAATAACGCAACGCAGCCATTGGTAGGACAAGCGGTTCCTTCAGTCTCTCCAGGTTTGGGTGCGGCGTACTTTAATAAAATAGAGTGTTTTTGCTTTAATCAACAGCCATTAGAAGCAAGCGCCCAAGCAGAAATGCCGCTTATTTTCTACATTGAGCCTGATGTGCCTGAGTCTATTCATACGCTGACTTTGTCATACACGCTTTTTAACATTACTAATGGCGCCAGTAATAGTGACTCTAACAGCGTTAACCAGCAGGATGTCGTTGATGTTAGTCAAAGCAGTACAGGTAGTAAAAGCGCATTTAACAGGGAGTTAAGCAATGAGTAAACCTCAATCTTATTACGTTCCAGCGCAAAGTAGCTGGCCAATTGTTGGCGCTATTGCGTTGTTCTTAGTGGCCGTTGGTGCGGGCTTAACGGTGCAACATTTAGAAGCAGGTGGGGCGGGTAGCGTTATTGGCAATGTGATTTTAGCGTTAGGCTTTATTATTTTGTTGTATATGTTGTCTGGTTGGTTTAGCAACGTCGTGACCGAGTCTTTATCAGGACTGTACTCTGAACAAATTACTCGCTCATTCAAGCAAGGGATGAGCTGGTTTATTTTTTCAGAAGTCATGTTCTTCGGGGCTTTTTTCGGTGCACTGTTTTACGCGCGAATGATTTCTGTGCCATGGCTCGGTGGGGCAGACAATAATGTCATGACCCATGAAGTGTTATGGCCAGCATTTGAAGCGATGTGGCCGTTGACTCTGACGCCCGGAGGGACAGAAACCGAAGCGATGCCGTGGCAGGGTTTACCGCTTAAAAACACCATTCTTCTGTTGCTGTCTTCTATTACCTTACATATGGCTCATGTCAGCTTAGAAAAAAACAAACGTACCGCACTGATTGTTTGGTTAGAAATTACCATCGTGTTGGCGGTGTTCTTTCTCTATTTTCAAACCGTAGAATACGCGCATGCCTATCAAGATATGGGATTGACGCTGCAATCAGGCGTGTACGGTAATACCTTCTTCATGCTCACTGGGTTTCACGGTTTACACGTATGCTTGGGGACTATCTTTTTAATCGTATTACTGTTTCGAATTGCAAAGGATCACTTTACTCCCAAGAACCATTTCGCGTTTCAAGCGGGCAGTTGGTATTGGCATTTTGTCGATGTGGTGTGGTTGTGTTTGTTTGTATTTGTGTATGTGTTGTAGAACAACACGTTACAAGGTCGAAAGGGCTCGGCTTGAGGTTCTAATAGGGCCTCATATTGGGCACCAAAATACCGCTCTTAAGGGCAATAATCAGCAATATAACCACTATAGCGGAGAATAGTACGCGTCGTCCAAGGTAGTAGCTCATCGGTTTCTCAGAAGTTGTGTCGTCTTTTACCATTCGAATTAGAGCAAGGGCCAAGTTAAAAATAATGAAAAGTAGCAGCAGTACTAAAACAACTTTAAATACTAATGGGGTCAACATAAGCT
>NZ_JAKRRY010000005.1 GCF_026191675.1 Vibrio qingdaonensis
GTTCACTGGGCTTTGCTGTATTTAATTAGAATGTCTAGAAGTGCAAATGAATCACCGATGTCGCAACACATGCAGGACGACGAATCCCTTCAATTTCCACTCGAATCTCTCGCTCTATCTCCAATCCCTTTTTGATTGGTGTGACCTTTACTAAGGTGCTTTTTGCACGCAGATTACTTCCTGCTTTCACTGGATATGGGAATCGAACTTGATTAAGACCAATATTAACCATCATCTTAGCGGTTGGAAACATTGGTTTATCTGGATCAACGCTATCTGTCAACGCTGGTAGCAAAGACAAGGTAAGAAAACCATGAGCAATGGTTGTCTTAAACGGTGATTCTGTTGTCGCACGCTCAGGGTCCGTATGAATCCACTGATTATCTTCAGTAACAGCGCCAAACTGATCAATACGTTCTTGACCAACCGTTAGCCAGTCCCCCTCGTGAATGACCGTACCGACTTTGCTCTGCAGCTCTAGGTATAAACGCTGTGCTTCTGGCTTTAACACAATCTCTGGCGTCAAATCCGAAACATGGGGTTCATTTACTGCAGGCTTGTGGTAGTCTCTAACCCATGCAAGAAAATTACGGTTGTGGGTTTTATCAACAAACTCAGACCAATACTCGCGAATTGCAGGCGACATCCATTGCATAAGCTCAGACTGATGCTTAATCGAATCAGCGCTTTGTTTAAACAATTTTACCACTTTCATATTGACCTCAGCTTACAGTCGTTTCAACTAACCGTAATATTTTGAATCAGTTCACAACTTCGTGCAAATGTTTTTGAGCTAACACCCGTATTCTGAACGGCGTTTTATTTAAAATAATCAACCAGTTAAGCATAAAAAACAATATTTTATTAATTTGTAAACGTTATCAATTTGAGTGGATATCGAGATCTATTTTCAACTACACTCAGAACAATCTGACTTTTGGTCATTCTAAAAGCAAAACGTGCAGGATTTGTGCAAACAGTTCACTGAAGGTAAATTTAGTCTTTACAGCGTTGGGCGTAACGAATAATATTAGCGCCAACAACGGAGAGATGGCTGAGTGGTCGAAAGCACCGGTCTTGAAAACCGGCAAGGGTTAATAGCCCTTCTAGGGTTCAAATCCCTATCTCTCCGCCACATTCAAAAAAAGCCGCTAATTATTAGCGGCTTTTTTGCATTTAGCGTGCAATTGTCTGTGGTGCGATGGTTCGTCTGTAGTTGCGTTTCCTTTGTTACTTCTATATTCCAACCCATTGCTCATTTGGTTCTAGGTATCACTATCGTAAACCTTGCTCCCCCCAGGTAGCTATCATCAACCGAAACTGACCAACCTAAATTTTTTGCTGCCTGATTAGCGATAGCAAGCCCTAATCCAAACCCTCCTTGACTGACGTTTCTATGTGTATCGATACGTGAAAACGCTAAGAAGATTTCGTCTCGCTTGTCCAATGGAATACCCGGCCCATTATCTTCTATGTCGATCGTCCAGCACGCATCAAAACTCCGAATAGCGAGTTCAACTTCCCCGCAACCATAACGAACAGCATTTTTAAGCAAATTATCTAATACCAACTTAGCGAAACACTGAACCGCAATATATTCTTCACTAGATCCCTCGCTGTCTATAACTAACCTAACTTCGTCTTCTCCCACAACCATCTTAATTCTATCTTTACAAAATTCGCTCAAGCTAAAACGTTCTGGATTAGCATTTGATGCACTGCAACGACCATTCCCGAGTCGGGATAATTGTAAAATATCGGTAGTTAATGAAGAGATATCTTGTATATAGTCATCAATATCATTGAACAGTCTTTCTCTATCTTTCGTATCTTCTCGCCTTAGTAAGTCGCTTGCCATTTGTATTCGACTTATAGGTGTTCGAATCTCATGAGGAATAGCCTGAGCAAACACCATAGACTCTTTGACTCGCAATTCAATATCCGACGCCATTTCATTAAAACTCTCTGCAAACTCTTTCACAGGCGAGATATGAAAAGCTTCAGAGCGTGTGGACAAGTTCCCTTGACCAAATGAGGCCTGAGCTCGTAGTAACTTGTTAATGCGTTTGTTGACTCTTCGAATAGGTAAGTAAAGTAAACCAGCAAGCGCAAACGCCATGGTCAAAAACATCAACGCAACAACGTGATTATCTCGATTTTTATACCAGGCCGTAGTCGACGCAAATGGGTCTTCTAATTCTCGATACAACAAGTAGCGCGCTGATTTTGGGATAGGAAATGCGGCGTAGAACAAATTATCACCATCGACAAAAACCTTTATACCGTGGGTGGTTGTAAAAAGTTGGCAAGCTTCACAGCGGTCTTGACCGACATTGTATTTATCCACTATTCGTAACTTATAATCATACAATGTCAACGCGCCAACTCTATTTAAACGACCATATAATCCATCTCGTTCGAACTGGCTGTTGACATAATTTTTTACGTGTCTGATTCCACTATCAACGAACGTTTCAGCATCGGACGCTCTTACATAGTCTGCGGTTAAATGGAGAAAAACTAAGAAGGTGACCACAAGGCCCACTAAGCTCTCTAGATACAAGCAAAAAAACATAGATTTAGGCCGAGTAAAAACCGTCACGATTGATTACCTACCAACCGATAGCCTTGATTTCTAATTGTCTTTATTGTGAGTGAATGTACCTCGGCTTGAATCAATTTTTTCCTCAGCCCTGACACCCTCATGTCAATCGAGCGATTTGTTGAACAATATTCAATACCACGAGCGAGACGGCAGCAGTGCTCTCTGGATACGGTTGTACCTGAATGCTCGACTAATACCTGAAGAATCTCAAACTCCGAGTTGGTCAGATTAAGCGGTTTTTGTTGGTAATAGGCAGTTTGGCGGTCGCTGTTTATTACAATTCCAAATGCGTCATAAAGCGAGCCGTGTTTATCTATCGCTGATTGATGCTGATAACGACGTTGAAGAGCTTCGATTCTTGCCACTAAGATGTGCCCTCTCACAGGCTTCATCAAATAATCATCCGCGCCAAGTTTAAGTAATGAGACTTCGCTCATCTCGTCCTCAGCAGCCGTCAAAATTATAATCATTCCCGAATAGAACTCTCGTGCGTCGCGACAAATATCGATGCCAGATTTTCCTGGTAACATTAAATCTAGAATAACCAAGTCGGGTTTCATATTTTGGATCATTGGTAGCGCTTCCGAACCGTCGCCGATCGCCGTCACTTGATACCCTTCAGCCTCTAAGTACATTTGTGTTAGCTGCGCTATCTCTTTGTCATCCTCAACCAGTAAAATCTTGCAACTCATTTCCTTTCCCCGTAATACTCATCGCGAAGGAGTATATGGATTTATTCATCACACTCAACA
Organism: Vibrio qingdaonensis; assembly: GCF_026191675.1. Classification (GTDB taxonomy): domain Bacteria; phylum Pseudomonadota; class Gammaproteobacteria; order Enterobacterales; family Vibrionaceae; genus Vibrio; species Vibrio qingdaonensis. The sequence continues at coordinate 3,358 of NZ_JAKRRY010000005.1, forward strand.
ATGCAGCCAAATTTATTAGTAATAATGAGTAAGAAGTTTATTACACCCTGGCGCTTACTTATGCTTACAAACGAAAGTTAATTGGAATGATATTCCGTATAATAAGCTTAATTAACACACCAGGCGCTCTAAATTGTTCTAAACCGATTAAATACGAATAAATATTACAAAAAATTATAGTTTGTGAATAATCAATACTGCTTAATTTGCTTACATGCCACGCCAAATAGCACTGTATTCATTCCTGTACATCTAGACATTTGGTTTCAGTTTTTTACTATCTATCTAACGATCTATTTTTAGATCGTACATTCCACACATTCTGCAAGAAGACGCTTATATTATTTTATTAATTATGAATAAAGGTTTATATGCTAAGTAAGAGATCGGCTTTCCCTACTATTTTAGTACTTATGACTCTAGGTTTCAGTAACACGTCTAATTACATCGGTGAGGCGTCACCTGCGTATAAAAATGAAGACAACGTTAACTTTTGGAGCCTAGGATACTTAAACAACCTAGACACATTAAGCAACGTAAAGCGAGTACCACATCGTACCAATAGTATAGGATCCCTTCATGAAGAGCGTACTCACGCGACGAAAAAGGCTAACACCAATATACAGCAGCAGTTTAAACGCATGACCAAGTCACTCATTTTAAAGTTTAGAGTCAATAAAGGCCGCTCTCGCACCATAGCGCACGTAAGGGGTAATCAACCCGACAATCTAGTGTAAATTAGTCCTTGTTCAAGCGATTACGGAGTCAGCTTAGCAATGTAAACCAGATTTTAAAGCTGAAACTGATAACGGCTTGCAGAAATAGTAACCCTGAAATAAATCAACACCTAAATCAACACACATATTCGCGGTAGACCGGTCCTCTATGCCTTCAGCAATAGTGATAGCGTGAATTTTTTTGGCCAACCTAACCGCTTCAGTTACTTTATTTTTATCGGTAACAATACTCTTATCGAGTTTTAGGTATGGCGCCTTGATAGCCATCGCACGTTTAGGAGTGGAGTACAATGTTCCAAAATCATCTAACGCTGTTTCAATTCCATACTCAGTAAGGCACTCTTTTCCCTTCACTATGGCATTCAAATCCGATTCTAAAAACTCTGTGATCTCAAACACAACTTGGCAAGGTGTACTGCCTAGTTCATAACTCCTTTGCACAAAGCGCTCTACTGCCTCTGGCGTGTTTGCTAACGACTTAAAGACTGAAGGCGACGCATTGATAAATAGCTTCACATGGTTGAATTTTGATTGTAGAAAATTGGCGAGGTGAATTTTTCCACACAACAGTGTGTGAACAATATTTTCGGTAGCATCTCTTTCTATTTGAGAAAAAAACAGCGAAGGATCAACACTGTTCGCATTCTCGTCATGTATCCGAACTAAACTTTCAAAAGCATACAGTTGTTGATGACGATCATAGATTGGTTGAAATACACTCGTAAAGTGCAATCCATTATAATCAGCATAAACAACACCGTCATCTGATTCACTTATTAATTCTTGTATTATGTCTTTTTTATTAGAATAGATACCGGTGGATTTCATACATATCCTTTCCTTGGCGTAATGAAAACAGTCACAAATATATGTAACTACACTGGTATTTTATCATATTCGGCATTTAGCTTAAGTAACGATGTGTAAGCAAACTCCAGTTTAATTATGTAAAGTTAGCGTATAAACACGATACTAAAAATATAAACTAATTATTAAGTGCTAACTAATTCTTGGCCGCTGGATGAAATTCAAAACCACCCGATGTAACCAAGTAACAATCCATTCCACCAGCATGAGCAGCTTGCAAACCTAGCATTGTGTCTTCAAACACGATGCAATGCTTCGGTTTCGCTTGCATCAATTGAGCGGCAATTAAAAACGTATCTGGATTCGGTTTATGTTGTGCCACATCATCGGATGTCACTAAGCAATCGAAGTGTTCCAACAATCCTGCATGCTCGAGCAATCGTTTCGCTGACTCTCGTATGCTCCCCGTCCCTATCGCCATCGGCTTACGCCCTAAATAAGCCTCCATCACACTTAAGGTATGAGGGATCGGTTTAGCGTTTATAGGCATTGCTTTGAATGTTTTTAACTTAAAATTAGCTACTGTCTGCGGACTGACATCACTCCCAGCGTGTTTTAGTACGACTGCCGCTATTTTCACGCTGGGCATCCCACCCATCGAATGAATCCATCGCTTATCAAAAGGTAAGCCATAATGTTCAGCGGTTAGCCGCCATGCGTCTAAATGACTGGGCATCGTATCGAGAAGAGTGCCATCCATATCAAAGATGATTGCCTGATAATGTTCTAAATTTAGCACTTAGTATCCTTCCATCTTAGTTCATTACTATTAACGATTCATATCGAGTCAAATTTCAATTCGGCTCGGTTTGTTATTGTTTCTTCACAATGACTTGTTCGTATTCGGCAATTTCTTTAACAAACGATGACGGAGATGACTGGTAGGTCACCCATACTTTTTTCTTCGCCCGTGTCAAAGCAACATAAAACAACCTTCGCTCTTCTGCATGGGGGAAAGTGTCGGTTGTATCTGTCAAAGCGTTATTGAGGTGAACATATTTACGCTTAGCTGGGAACTGCCCTTCATCCACATTAACCAATATAACGTAATCGGCTTCTTTACCCTTACTACTGTGACACGTCATAAACTCTAGAGACAACGTGGTAAATTGTTTTTGCCAATCCGTGAACAGCTCGGGGCGATGGTAGTGATTTCGTCCTAGCAATAACACTGAGGTGTTAGATTTCGCTTTGCTATTTAAGTCGTCTAATATTTTTTCTATACGGCTCGCATTTTCTATGATGATCGATTTTTGTTTAACGACTCTGTGGCTACTCAGCGCTTTTTCTAATTGATTTGGGTTCTCTTGAATAAAACGGTTTGCAACGTCGCCGAGCATATTGTTAAAACGATACGTGGTATCGAGTTGATGAACGGAAGCATTAGGGAAACGTTGAGAAAATCCCGTGGTCAAATCAACATCAGCACCAGTAAACTGATAGATAGACTGCCAGTCATCTCCTACGGCAAATAATGTCGTATTCTCATTTTCATCCGAGGATTGCTCGCACAGTCCTTGGATTAATGCTAAACGATCAGGGGATATATCCTGATATTCGTCCACCATGATATATTTCCACGCCGATGAGAATTGTTTGCTCTCGATCACTTTCGTGGCCTGCGTAATCATCGAGGTAAAATCTATCTGACTATTTTCTTTTAACATTTTTTGCCACGCTTGGTAGCATGGCCAACAAAGCATCAGTTCACTATTAAGGCGAGCATAATCCTCGTTGTCGACGATGTGTTCTTGGATGGATTTCTTAGTTAAACTCGATGATATAAGTTGGTCGAGTTGCTGCTCCAACCAAGCAATAAGCTTAGGGTTTTCCGATTGGCTACCTAATTCATCATCCCCTTTAAGGTAAGCAATCGGCCAACGAGAAAGATGCTTTTGCCACCGCTTGTAATTGGTCGGAGTCATCCAGTGTTTTTTTAACCAATCAACGCACCACGCATTCTTCTGAGCTTTTTCAGTGGCTAATGGCGTGAGTGATGTAGACATCTTTCCAGATTGATTGAGGAGTTTTAGACCTAGCTGATGGAACGTTAGCACCGAGATACTGTCTGCCGTTTGCCCCAATTTGGCAACGAGTCGCTGTTTCATTTCGTTCGCTGCATCACGCCCAAAGGCGACCAGCAGAATCTGTTCTGGTTGTGCAAGATGACTTTGTAGTAAGTAACTGACACGAGCCATCAGTACACTTGTTTTACCTGACCCTGCCCCAGCTAACACTAAGTTATGATCGTTATTGTGTAATACCGCTAATTGTTGCGAATGGTTTAAAGGCGAGGATTCCGACTGAGCAAACAACACTTGCCAATTTTCACACTCATTCTCAAGCCAAGTGTGATTTCTGGCCTGTAATGTATCACTGGTATTATCAAGCCACGGTAACAATGCATTCACTCGTTTCGGCATTCGCCTAATGGCTTCACTCACTGACATGTTCATATCAAGAAACTGAGTGTTCACCGTGCGTTTCCATTGTTCTACGCTTGAATGAGGCAAAAACCGTGGCAGAGCACTTAGGCGTCTTAGTTCATCTTCCCATTTAGGGAGCTGTTCATTAAGGAGTCGACACTGATTTTCATGCCAAAGTTGATAGCAAGAAACCGCATATTTGGCAAATTCTTGAGCTTTGAGCCAAGGAAGCCCCTGTACCACCCAACACAATTGACGAGCGTCAGTTTCATGCGAATAAACGGTTACTGATGACCAGAATACGCCACGCTTTACGCTCAGCTTCCCTGACCATTCACAGAATGGAATCCTCACTTCGGCTCGCGCAGAATGTAATGTAAGGCTATGTTCATCAAGTTCAATAGAGCGAAATTCATGTTGAGTAAAAATTTCGGCTGTTGGCGACGCGGTTAAATGCATGTGACTCATAATTCGTAAACAGATAAAACAACCATTAGTCTACTCCATCAATCTGTGAATACCATCTAAGTTTCTGTCAAAACTGTGAAAACCAATTTAAATTCGAGCGCCGAGAGCGAATGGATTAGGCCTCTAAAATAGGTGGTTCTCTTTATGACTCTACCCCCTAACTATGAATATTCAGGATCGGCGCACCGATGAACCCTTTCGTTTTTTAGGAGATCGTTGTGCAAATACAAGTGAAAATACCTCGATACCACGGTGATGAGATGAGTAAGATCAATAGCTCATCAACTCATCGACGAAGACTGTAACAGAGAACTCACTTTCTGATAGAATGTCATTTTGATTTAATGTAGCCATTCTCTTGAGTATATTCCGTCAACTTCGTCTTCAATGGGCTAATAAAACGTTTAACTACAGCATATTAATGCTGATCACCCTTCTAGGGGTTGTCATACCATCTTGGTACTTTGACAAGAACTCTTGGGTTACGCCTTTAATTCTTGGTGTCATTGCCGCCGCTCTGGCTGAAAGTGATGATAGTTTTGTCGGTCGATTAAAAGCCATCACTTTAACCTTTATTTGCTTCGCCATTGCCGCGTTTTCGATTGAATTTTTGTTTAGTACACCGTGGGCATTTGCAATCGGCTTATTTTGTTCGACCTTTCTATTTATCATGCTTGGTGCGCTGGGTGCTAGATATGCGAGTATCGCCTTCGGTTCACTTCTTATCGCTGTTTACGCGATGCTTGGCGCGCACGAGAGCACTAACTTATGGTTTCAACCACTGCTCTTGTTAACGGGGGCGGCATGGTATTACTTTATCTCGATGATATGGAATGTTTTTTGGCCCCTTCAACCCGTTCAACAGAGTCTCGCAAATGTCTTCAAGGATCTTTCACTATACCTCGATGCTAAACGAGGTCTGTTCCATCCAACTTTTGATTTGGTACCGCAACCGTATCGCCTTGATGAAGCAAAGTTCAACGCAAAAACAGTCAACGCTCTCAATGCCTGTAAAGCCACATTACTTAATCGGTCTCGAAAGGGGCATGTGGACGGCCCGAGCGATCGTTTTCTGAAAGTCTACCTCATTGCGCAAGATATCCATGAGCGTGTCAGCTCTAGTCATTCAAGATATCAAGAACTCTCTGCGCAGTTTGGACGAACCGACGTTCTGTTTCGTTTCAAGCATGTTCTTGAAACCCAGGCTCAAGCCTGTCGGGATATTGCCCTAGCCATCAAACTAGGCAAACAATACGACCATAATGATCGTTCAATTAAAGCGTTGGTTGAGTTACAAGATTCTATCGACTATTTAAACGAACATCCGGACAATGCCCAGTTCTCGTCGTTACCTCAGTTAAATTATCTACTTAATAATTTAGCAACCGTTGAAAAACTGTTAAGTAACGTCAGTAACCCAGATAGTGGCGTCGCAGATGAAACGATTCTGGACGATACGAACCCACATACTTTATCTGCCATGTGGGCCAAAATTAAGACTAACCTCAACACCGAATCGATTCTGTTTCGACATGCGGTTCGACTTTCTATCGCGCTAACCTTAGGGTATGGCATCATCCAATTTTTCGAGATCGAGCGTGGTTATTGGATTTTGCTCACGACACTATTTGTTTGTCAGCCGAACTACAGCGCGACACGCAAAAAACTCTCTGCGCGAGTCGCTGGTACACTAGTAGGCTTGTTTATTGGCGTCCCCCTTTTAACACTCTTCCCCTCTCAAGAGAGTCAGCTGCTACTTATTGTCCTGTCCGGTGTTATGTTTTTTGCTTTTCGCATCAACAATTATGGCTACGCGACCGGTTTTATTACCGTGTTGGTTCTGCTGTGTTTCCACCAACTTGGCGAGGGTTACGCCGTCGTTCTGCCTAGACTGATGGATACACTAATTGGCTGCGGCCTTGCGGTTGCCGCGGTATACTTTATTTTACCCGATTGGGAATCGCGTAAACTGCACAAAGTAATGTCAGATGCGATTCACTGTAACCGGCAATATTTGATGCAAATCATCGGTCAGTATCGAGTGGGCAAAAAAAACGATCTAAACTATAGGATCGCCCGTCGACAGGCTCACAATGCCGACGCACACTTAACTAACGCCATATCCAATATGCTTGCAGAACCAGGCCGCTATCAACTTGCAACAGATGAAAGCTTTAGGTTCCTAACATTAAATCATGCATTACTTAGTTATGTTTCCGCGCTAGGCGCACACCGCCAACGCTTGGAAGATGAGTCTATTCACCAATTAGTACTAGAAGCTCACCGAACCATTAACCATCATCTAGAGCAGTTAGAGCATCAACTGGCCACTTACTCGGAGGACTGTGTCTTTTCGACCGTTGATCAATTTGATATCCATCGGCGTCTAACCGAGTGGCGAGATGAAGATGATCGCTCCGCTCGAATGGTACTGCAACAACTCCATTTGATCTATCGTATGTTGCCAGAGCTGCATATCTTGGCAAACACTTTTTCTAAGCTTGAAGATTCGAGTAGAAAAACGAATGACCTCAATCAATAGCCCCCTAATTCGCTGATATGTCTATACATTATACCAGCACGAGCCTACAACCCCTTTTCCCATAAGGGTTTGTAGGCTTCAATTTTCACCTAGTGCTAAAACTACGCTTACATTTCTCGGACAAATATTGACCGTAAATTCTATAGATTAATGCTTAAATATTTAGTAAGAATTGCCGATGAACGGATCTCATCCCGCTTTGCTCAACACACTAGTAACAGGTGAACCTATGACTCATCAACAATTTGAACGACTTAAAGAACAGCTTAAGTTACTCTCTCCTCAGCAACTTAAGTCACTTAAAAGCGAAATCTCCAGCCAATTGGAACCCAGCACGAATTCACTCCTTAACGAAGATGAAATGAACGCACTTGCACAGTTGTTTCGCTAAATATCGACTAATCCCAGCTCTGTTTCCGTTAAATTGTTTACAAGTATTTCTAATCACTTGAGAAAAAGGCCGGAAATCAAGCACAAGGCAATACTATCGAACCTTAACGACCGGATTTGACTTGTATCTGACGCTGACCTAAGTAGAATTCTCCCAAACTGTTCTACCACGACCGAAATGCCCAAAATTAACCTACACAAACGAGACTATCTTGACAACATTAGTCAAGAAGATGCTCTGACTGAACTACAAAACAAACTTGCACCTAAAATGCATGCTTCAAGTCGACGTATCAATCGCAGCCCCAACCTGACTCAGCGACACGTTGATTACCGCTGGAAGCAACTTGATAACGAGTTGGCTAAAGCGCAGCTTTTGGATTCTCACACTCAAGTTCAGATGAGTGATTACAGTAAAAATATCGAATTTTTTATCGGCACCTTAAAAATGCCAATAGGCACCGCGGGCCCAATGCGGGTTAACGGTTTGTTTGCGCAAGGGGACTATCAAGTTCCACTTGCCACTACAGAAGCTGCATTAGTCGCATCTTACAACCGTGGCGCAAACCTAATCACTGCTAGCGGTGGAGCAAGTGCGATGTTACTTAATGAAGGCGTCACTCGTACGCCTGGCTTCGCATTTCGTACGCTGATTGAGGCTGGTCAATTCGTCGCGTGGGTCGTCACACAGTTTGACGATTTTAAACTCCTCGCAGAATCCACGACCTCACATGGAAAACTCATTGATATTAACGTCAACATTGAGGGTAACCATGTATATCTTGTATTCGAATACCTAACCGGTGATGCATCAGGCCAGAATATGGTCACTATTGCCACAAACTGTGTCTTTAACTTTATCCTTGAACATTCCCCCATAGAACCTGAATTCGCCTTTCTTGACGCAAACCTCTCTGGTGACAAAAAAGCCAACTCGCAATCGCTAAGAAGTGTACGTGGTAAAAAAGTCACCGCAGAAATTACAATACCTTCAGAGCTCATAGGGAAATACCTCCACACTACTCCAAAAAGAATGACCGAGTTTGGGCAAATGACGACCGTAGGTGGCGCACTAAGTGGCACCATCGGAATTAACGCACACTATGCGAACGCCTTGGCTGCCCTTTATATTGCTTGTGGTCAAGACGCGGCTTGCGTCGCAGAGTCGGCAATTGGCATGACTCGAATGGAGTTAACCAAAGATGGTGACCTTTACGCCAGTGTTACTTTGCCAAACATTATGGTTGGTACAGTTGGTGGCGGAACGAATTTGCCGAGCCAAAAAGCGTGTTTAGATCTACTTGGGTTACACGGCACTGGAAAATCTCAAGCATTGGCAGAAGTCACAGCAGTCTTATGCCTTGCTGGTGAGCTGTCTATTGTCGGTGCATTCTGTGCGGGACATTTCTCTCAGGCACACCATAAGCTAGCTCGTTAAAAGTGCGCACTTAATAATTGTGCCTGCCAGGGCTTCGCCTAGTAATAGTTGTAGCCCTGTTAGGCAAAATACGCTTTACAAGTTCCCGTCAGTGACAAATGGCTATCGATAAGTCAAAGAAGACAACGCACTTCCATATGCTAGCGGTTACGCCTTATGTTCAACGTAGTGGTGACGCTTAAAATGCGTTAAAGCTTGATTGAGAGACTTTTCTTTGATCGGTTTCACTATGACGTAGTCCGCACCGGCGTCCATGAATGCTTGCCTTGTCGCTTCCAAATTATCCGCAGTACAGGCATAGATTGTTGTGCTAATCTCATCATTAAGCTTAACCTCTTGCGTTATCTGTATACCAGAAATTGACGGTAATTGGTTATCCATTAAAATCAAATCAAATGGCATACTATTCAAAAGTTCAAACGCCTCATGCCCGTCCCTAGCCCAATAAACATTCATGCCATATTTTTCACAAAATGCTTTAGCGATAAAAGCGTTAGTGTGGTTATCTTCAACTAAAAGTACAGCGAGCGCTCTATTGAACAAGTTAAAATCTAATTCTGGCTCTATCGCTCTCTGCTCAGCTGTCTTTTCCACGATAAATTCAACAGGTAGCTCAATAGTGAAACGCGTCCCTTTGCCAAGATGACTTTCTAGTAAAACGTCACCATCAAATAAGTGTACCAAATGTTTCACAATCGCTAGCCCTAAGCCACTGCCTCCATACTCGCGAATGGATGTCGCTTCAGATTGGACGAAAGGATCAAAAATTTGAGACATCTGATCTTCAGAAATACCTATCCCGGTATCTTCTACAATAATACGTAAAACGTCGCTTGAGTGTTGCAACGCTGTATCTCTAAAGAAAGACACCTTAACGGCACCATCGTGAGTGAATTTAATGGCATTACTGACTAAGTTAAAGAGTATTTGATTTAACCTGACTTGGTCAGTATTCAACATCACGTCATTAGGAAGTTGATTGTTGATAACAAAGTCCACGTCTTTTTCAGTACATAAAGGGCTATAAATGCCATTTAGGGCCGTTGTAATCTCACCAAACTTAAAGGTGTGTTTTTCAACGTGAAAACTGCCATTTTCTATTTTTGAAAAATCGAGAACATCATTAAGAACCGCGAGTAAATGTTCACCGCTTTGGCAGAGAACCCCAATTTGCTCTTGATAGCGACTGTCAACACTACCCTGCTTTAGCAACTGTGAAATACCTAATATTCCATTGAGCGGCGTTCGTATTTCATGGCTCATTTTGGCCAAGAAATCGGTTCGAGCCTTTGCTGCAGATTCTGCTTCTTTACGGGCTTTCTTACTTTGCCGCTCAGCTTCAATTAGAACGGTAATGTCCTGCCCTTGCGCAAGCACCAACGTTTTAATACCATTCGGTTGTATCGCGGATAAATTCCAACGATACACTTTGTCACCAATAGGTACGTTTATTCCGGTAAGCGTGGCACCTAAGTTTGCTTTCTGCACGTGTGTTTGCATCAATTGAACAAATGCTAAATAGCTTTCACTACCATCACTATCCGAATCCATCGACAAACCAAGTGCTTTTTTACCCGCCGGGTTAATGCGCATGATAGTAGAAGTGTCAGACCATACAATTATCGGTGACAATGAAAAGTTGAATAGGTCCTGAAAGAGTTTTTTCTGCTCAGACAGTCGATCAAACGTGTCGCTTAATGTGAGTCCTATGTGGTTAAACTCGTATATAGAAGAACCCGCGAACTTCTTAAAATCGCCCTCATTTCCCGCCACTTTGGTATATGACATGAGCTTAGCTAGCTCAATGCTCACCTTTTTATTCAACCACTTACGTGTAAAAAATGACACAGAAGCAATCACTGCAAGCGAAAGAGCTATCCAAACCAAGTAGCTGTTGCGTAACACCAAAATACTAGGGTTACGTTGAATTGAATACACCTTGAGCACATGCTTATTAAGACCAACCGAAAGGTTAGTCTCAGAAATTAAGAGTTTTCCAAAGTCCTTTTTACCATTTTGGATCATCTCAAGGATCGACACATGCGTATAGCTGTCTTCTTCTGAAATGGTTGACGCAACAAAGCGATCATCAAACTTCAGCAGGACGTCATCACTGTTACTGCCACTCATTATGCTAGACAATAGACCTGCGTTATCATTTAAAACGATGCCAACAAAAACAAAACCGAGCACTTCTCCTGACTCGCTATTAATAACTGGCGTACGACGAACCAGAATAAATAACTCACCTAACTGAGAGTCAACACGAACTGCATTCCAATTACTGTACGCACCAACTTGGCGGAGTATGTCTTGCAGACTGTGGTCTTCTAAGCCATAAAAAAGTGCATTGCCATCATCCCAAATGATATCAGACAGGTGAGTTATAAAACGAAAGTCCGGAGAATGCACCGGCTCTAAGTTATCTTCTCTGAGAAAAAAGTAATCAAGTGAGCGGCTATCATAATTGTCAAAAAACTGTTCGACAGTGTCACTTTTAGCATTACTATCTTGCAGTACTTTTAACGACGCCAAACGATAATCAAAGTAATTTCTCACTAAGCTGCTCGTCTGACGTGACGTACGCTGTACTTCTTCTCGGACTAGGTCACGACTTAGGTGCCAGCTTTGTAATAGCATCCCAATCGTAAACACACCAATCACCCAAACAACAATTCGGGTAATCAGCGTTGCGAGTGTCTTCCTGCTATTAAAATCCGTTAGTGGCATCGTTAATTATCTGAATAGCGAAAGGCTTGCGCTTTCAGTCGATCCATTTTTTCCGTTGAATCCTCGCTGGTAACCAGCTCAAAATCTCCGGAATACACCGTTGGAACCGGCTTACCTTCCAAATCCCATTTAATGGCTTCCGCCATAGCGACACCTGTATCGTCATTCATCCGCATGACTGTAACGTCGAGATCCCCTTGCTTTATAGCATCGAGTTCAGCAGAACCTCCTCCCCAGCCGTTAAGCACGACATCATCACGTTTTAGCTCTTTGATGGCTTTAGCTGCACCTAACGCAACATCGGTGGCACAAGCGTAGATAAACTTGATTTCAGGATGCTCTCTCAAGGTATCGATCGCGGCTTGATAACCGCTTTCTATATTTGCTTTGGTGTAATATGAAGAGGCTAATCGATAACGATTTTCAGCGGACATATCCTGAATAAACGTTCCCCCTCGTGCATCACTCACATAGCCTTCCGAGAAATACAAAACTGAATACGCACTCTTTTCGGATATCGTTTTCTTAAAGTATTCCGCTAATACATGACTTCCTTTTACATGGTCAAATCCGACATACATAAAGGGTTGAGCACTCGCCCAATTTCTCACTGGTGTGGTGATATTTTGCAAAATAAGCTTCGTATCAGTCGAATGCAATACGTGTTCAATAAATTTTCGGTGACGTGTCGTGTCGAGAGTAAAAATCAAATAGCCTGATTTATTCTTTACCGCTTCCATCAAAGATACGCTTTGTTGGCGAGTATCAATATTTGGACGAGTAAAGACTTGGTTGATTTCATAATCGATACCCAGCTCGTCCATTCTTGACTCAAAAGCTTTAATATTACGAACCCAATAATCCGAGATCTGTTGTCCTGGATACACGACAGATATCGTTACCGGATCTTTTTGTTTGATCGTAAGTGGAATGGCGGGAGCTCTGACAGTTTGAGACAGTGACTCGGTTAATTGACCTTGCGTAGGAAAGGCATTAAGGAATTCATGGTACTCCCAATAACCAGGAAGCGATTCGCTCGACCACACAGGTGCAGAGCAAGCAGTGAACAATGTTGAAGCGAGTAGAGAAAACGTCTTTTTCATTAGTAATTATCATGTTGGCGTTTTATTACAATTGTATACAAAACTCCGACCTTCAGCCAGTAAGTGCACTCAGTTCGCTAAGATAAATTGCTCTGAATTAACCACCAGCTGCTCTTTTTGGGCTTTGGATAACTTTTTGATCGCGTGCTCGGTTTTCAGAGCATCACTTTTCCCCCTCACCAACTGAGTCCAAACCAAAGACAAAGGTCCTCGTCCTCTTAGTGCTTTTGCACCCTTTCCGGATTCGTGCTGCTTTAACCGACGCGTAATGTTATTAGTGATGCCACAATAGAGCTTTTGTTCATTGGTCCGTAATAAGTAGACGGTCCATGATTCATCGTTGTTTGTCATTTCGCGTTACCCTTTTGATAAACACACTAGAGACAAAGTCATCTCAACCTAATTAAGTACGCCGTTATATGAATGTTCAGAGTGAGAAAAGACTAAGCCGTAGGAACTAAATGCCGTCAATAAAACACGTTAAGTATTGCGTGCATTGTAAGTTTGGCTTATCAGCATGTTGTTTATACACACTAATGAAAAAACTGAAATGGCGGCTATTATTAACCGCCTCTTCTAGACTACGTAGTCAAACCTTCGACCAATGCTTTTAGTTCCGCTACCTCTAGCTCTAGCGATTCCACCTTAAGCTCGAGCGCTTCAAATCGACTATCCTGGTTAGTGTTCGATATTACTACACCCACAGATGCCTCAGCTAAAGCATTAACATCAACTTCACCACTAAGCAAATGAGCATATCGTGATTCACGTTTTCCTGCTTCACGTGGAAGCTTAACCACAAGCGCACCGTGCTCGCGAGACGCCATCGCATCAAGTGTCGCTTCCACTTCTTTAACGTCACTAAAATTGCATAAGCGGTTCGTACGAGTTCTTAGTTCACCCGGCGTTTGTGCCCCTCTTAGTAACATGCAGCAAACTATCCCCTTTTCCTGAGGTGTTAGCTGCAAATCACCAAACTCGGTGTTACAAAAACGGTGTTGGTATTTTGATACGCGACTATTAAATGCACTCTCATCGCTCACTAACCTGCGATTAATCAACCCCTCTAAGGTATCTTGAACTTCAGCTTCACCAAGCGCTAAAACAGGCTCCCGGTTGCTTTTTTGATTACATGCCGAAGTCAGGCTGTTTAACGTCAGCGGGTAATGATCGGGCGTCGTCACCTCTTTTTCAATGAGACAACCGATGACTCTTGCTTCTAACGGGGAAAGTTCAATACTCATATTAATCCTTTTATCTTTCTGCCTGATGTGCTTTGCTCAGTGCTCCACTAAAAATGGCACCTTAATGACATGCCCATGCTGATCCATTATCACAACACGTGAACGATTTAGTTCTAGTTCGGAAAGCTCGAGTTTTACGCGTTCGTCTATATAGGCTTGTTTGAGTTTAGGTGCAACGCCATCTTCGCATACAGTTGGCGATGAGGAATACTCGTCACTCACTTCAATCTCACTACTGTCTTTAGGGTATTGCTTAGGACTCGGCAACATGACTTATCACACTGTAATCGCTCAATGACCGAAATCATAGCGCTAACTGCCCCTTTAACTCAATTGGTTATTCGCTAAGTGCTTAGATTGTAATCAACAATGGTTCAGCATTGATCTAAGGACTGTTCTACAATCGATTGTTGTGTTTTAATCAGGATAGATTTTGACGAATAATTTAGGAAAGGATTTTATGAGTAGTGTATTCGAAATCGTGTCTCAAGCACGTCGTAAGAACAAACTAAAACGTGAACTGCTAGATAACGAGAAAAAAGTTCGTGATAACCGTAAGCGTGTCGACCTTCTTGAAAATCTTCTGGACTACGTTAAACCAGATATGTCACAAGATGAAATTCTAGCCATCATCAAAAATATGAAAGCGGATTACGAAGATCGTGTTGATGACCACATCATCAAAAGCGCAGAAATCTCTAAAGCACGTCGCGACATCAGCCGCCGTATCCGTGAATTGACAGAAGAAGACAAGCAGCTTGTTCAAGGCAAGAAATAATTAACTTATTTCTGACCTAACAACAATAACCGCCCACTATCATAGTGGGCGGTTTCATATGCAGCCTCAATTCCCCCTATCATCTCCAATTCAACATATTGAGTTATCTCAGCAACAACACCTCGAATAAACGTTTGCGTAATCGCTAACCCTCTCCAATAGCGAAAGTATGGGTTTAATCACAGTTCTAGCCTTGTTAGTATTTGTCCCATACACAACATACACCATTCGAGGCACGGAGCTTCCTCGTTAATCTCAAGATGAGAAGAATTGGTACCAGTTAATCTGGCAAGATTTAGAGGAGCAAAATATGGACGCAAATATGGTGGAAATTCTCGGCTACGCAGCATCAATTATGGTGGCGATCTCATTAACAATGAAGGACATTGTTAAACTAAGAGTGCTGAATTTCATTGGTTGTGCATTGTTTACCGCATACGGCTTAGCAATCGACTCAATGCCAGTTGTCATCACCAATGGCTTTATCGCCTGCGTAAATGTCTATTTTTTAGCGAAGATGATGCAAGAAAAAAAATCGGTTAAGTCTGTGGCTTAATTTACAATTATTGTCACGTCGTCTATGGACCTACTCGGTTTATAGACGCCACTTCCATATTTCCCTACACCGCTCAAAGTCCAAGTAATCGGCTATACCAATTCACTTCACCGTAAGAAATTAAGTCAAAGATAGATAAGAAAACCGCTGTAATCAGGGCGAGTTTAATCAATTTATAAACAATAAACATGGTTGCTCCAATAATGTTTTAGGCAGTCTAACTGTGGCCATTTTAACGCGCAAGTCTTTTAACCAACGGCACGGCACGAGACAAAACGTTTGCTTACTGCAGAACACCTGTTTCAAATGAGTAAAGGGGTTATACGCAATATCATGCTGCTTACGGCTAGCATCTGAAAAGTTTTGATTGGGTATTTAGAGAGAGATAAAATGGAGGCGCCTCCCGGAGTCGAACCGAGGTCCACGGATTTGCAATCCGCTGCATAGCCACTCTGCCAAGGCGCCATATTGTATTGCTGAACTGAGTACTGCCTATGGTAGCAATACTTAGTAAATAGTACTTGGAGAAATACTACCTATTATAGATGGTGCCCCGGGCCGGACTTGAACCGGCACAACGCGAACGTCGAGGGATTTTAAATCCCTTGTGTCTACCAATTCCACCACCAGGGCACGCAATACTTTGCGATGCGCCAACCAGGAACTCTTCATAAGAGTGGTTAAACACCATCTGTGTCTTATCGCTTACGCCATAAGATTTTAATTTGGAGCGATACATCGGGTTCGAACCGATGACCTCAACCTTGGCAAGGTTGCGCTCTACCAACTGAGCTAGTATCGCAATGTATTCTTCTTTCCAAAGAAAGAGAATGGAGGCGCCTCCCGGAGTCGAACCGAGGTCCACGGATTTGCAATCCGCTGCATAGCCACTCTGCCAAGGCGCCGTTTTGCTACTATCCCTCAGGTATCACTTATGATGGCAATACGATTTAAGATAGCTTGTTAATTGATGGTGCCCCGGGCCGGACTTGAACCGGCACAACGCGAACGTCGAGGGATTTTAAATCCCTTGTGTCTACCAATTCCACCACCAGGGCACGCAATACTTTGCGATGCGCCAACCAGGAACTCTTCAATAAGAGTGGTTAAACACCATCTGTGTCTTATCGCTTACGCCATAAGATTTTAATTTGGAGCGATACATCGGGTTCGAACCGATGACCTCAACCTTGGCAAGGTTGCGCTCTACCAACTGAGCTAGTATCGCAATGTATTCTTCTTTCCAAAGAAAGAGAATGGAGGCGCCTCCCGGAGTCGAACCGAGGTCCACGGATTTGCAATCCGCTGCATAGCCACTCTGCCAAGGCGCCTTTACTTTCAACACGTTATCGAGACACTGTCTCCGTGTGAGACGCATACTTTACGGATTGAGGGGGATTAGTCAAACAAAAACAGGAAAAAAACATCTGTATGCTTGGTAAATGTTCAATGCGCTTAGCTAAGCGCCAATATGGATAATATTCACTCGAAGAAACTCACCTAAACTCACTCGATGAGCCGTTCTATTTAGATAGAAATTCCGTCACCACTTTTTCATGAGACGACCCACAAGATTAGGGTGATAAGACCAACAGTGATCAAACATATTCATCAGAGACGGATTGCCGTACTTGGATAAATTAATCGCATGGAAACGATTTTTGTTGTTTTTAAGCTCGTTAATTTTACCCACTAGCTCTTGTGACTGCTCTGGCGCGATAAAATCAGAGATGACGACCAAGTCTGCATTTTTGTAGGTATCCGATAACATCAGATCGATTGACTGCGTTAACACTGGCTCTAAGTCCGTTCCGCCATGAAAGGAATAACTTAAGAAATCTGCAGCTTCACGCAGCCCATCTTGTTTAGTTAGCTCGTACGTGATGTGTTGGGTTGAAAACAAAATAACGTAACACTCTCTGGACTCGGCTAAAGCGATTTGCATCAATGCATAAGCCATTGCCTTTGCACACTGCTCTGGGAAGCCGCTCATTGAGCCTGATGCGTCTACACAAACAATAAACGGGCCTTTATCTACCTCAATTTGGCTGTTGTCTGGTTGCGTAGTGCGAACCTTTTTTAACGTCCTTGTTTTACCCTGAGTCTTATAATTCATCAACCGTTTGTCAGCCAAATGTTTATAAAAGACCACTTCAAGTTCTGGGTAGGCAAGAAACATAGTTTCATTGGGCAGTAATTTATTCAGGTCATCGGACTCATGAATGCCCACAATGTCGTCCGTCGCTTCATCACTTAACTCTTCAACCATTTCTGGCGCTTCCGTTGGCGACTTATTTAGGTCAGGGTCATCTTGGTCATTTGCCATCCGACCAAGCTGTTCAGCAATGTCTTGCAAGCCCTTATTCTTTTTCAAAAACTCAGCATGGTTGTACATGACCTTAAGGTCAGTTTTAGTTAGCTTGGCCGCGGCCATATCCCACAAGCGACCAACAGCGGTCTCGTCCCCCTGCTCCGCAACGGTATCCATATTCTTCATGGTTTCCATACGCTGATAGAGATCAGTCAAAAACTTCTCTTTACTCGCTTCTAGCTCAGACAATTCTGCTTGTTTAATGGCATCTGCGAGGCTCTTGTACCAAAGGTCACAAAAATAGCGCGGAAACATCGGATTATGGTGTTGATTATTTTTATCAAGTAAACGTCGCGCTTGAAGATAAAACGCTGAGTGCCACTCGAGTTTTTTGACAACGTCATTAATTTGGGTGAAAAACGTAGCCTCGTCCCAATGAATCACTTCTTGGTACAAAGCGAGTTCATGTTGAAAGCGCTCCGTTTCACAAACTCTGGTCATTCGCTTTTTTACGGAGCCTCGCCATTTCAACAAGTGCCCTTTTACAGAACGTCTTACACCGCGATTTTCTGTCAACGCGGCAACTTGGGAGCGAGCCATTAAATCATTAACGGCGCTGTCAACGATGCCAGAGTCAGCAATCATTAACGCTAAATTTAATCCATCTGCTCCTAACATGCCCACTCCCTGTTCTAGTATGTGGTGACCGATTTACTCAAAAAATGATCGTAACCCTTTCACTCTCTGTATGACTTTTTCACTTTCTGAACTGGTACTCTCTAGCGTTTTTGTCACCGTTTGAAGACTTACTTCCATTTCCGTTGGGATCATAGGATCAATGAAATTATGCGGCAACGCACCATGGAACTTAGAACGGACTGAGCGCAAATGATGCTCCGCATGATGAAGTTGCGCTAAAACTTGCTGAGCTTGCGTTTCCCACTCTAGATGTAAGTCCTCATCAATACCCGACTTCGTCACCAACGTTGTTAACACAGAGCGATTGGCAATATCCTTTATCACCAAATTATTAGCGGCATCCAAATCGATTTTTAAGCGACATAAATGAGTATTCTGGTTCACATAACCATACACATCCCCGCCACCTTCCTTAATCGTCCGGTTTAGTTCATCACGAGGGATGTACACCCAGCGACTGTCGCCTTTTTCACTTTCAGATACCGACAAGTTACTGCGAAGCAATACCAATTTGACCAAATCTGTTGCCGGCCCCACTTTGTAGGATTTGGCTATGCTAGTGTCATATTGGTACACATCTTTTCTTAGTAAACCTGTTGTGCTCTCCATTGAAAGTGGCATCGCATATTCAGCTTCAATCTCTTCTTGCAGTTCGGCTAGCTTCTCTTTACCGTCTTCAATTTGTTGAAACACTTCTTGCTGATCAAACGCGTAATTTAAGGCAAAGTCTTGCACCACATTGTTTACAATTTCTCGTGACTCAGGGCTATTCCACAAACAGTCTTGTAGCAGCAATAGATCTAGCGGGTTAACGCTGTCTCGACCATTAAAAAACGCGCTCGCTTTTAACAGTTTAACGGCCTTCTTCCATCGTCTATCCGACACATACAGATCCGACTCAGATAAGCGCGATTTATTTTCATCTGATGCCGTTTCTAGCAACTGCTTTAGCTGATATAGCTTCTCAAAAACATCATCACTGAGTTCTACCGTTTCAAGATCTTGCTGCCACTGGTGGTATTCTTCATCCGTAATGGCCAGCCCATCCGGAATCTTAGCCTCTTGCGGCGTTCCCACAGTTAACATTGATTTGAAGTTTTGCTTGTTTTGTATGCGGTTGACAAAGATGCGTACCAACATGCGGTCATATAAGGCATCCAAACCGCTGTCTTCATCTGGCAATTCATTCGATGCCGAAACCAACAGGCGCATAGGTACGCGTTCAATATCACTGCCATTTTTGAATGTTTTTTCATTAACGACCGTAAGCAGTGTATTAAGAATCGCAGGCCCCGCTTTCCAAATTTCATCTAAAAATACGACTTGGGCCGTTGGTAAATAGCCTTTAGTCAGACGCAAATAGCGACCGTTATCCTTAAGCTCTTGAATACTTAATGGACCAAATACTTCTTCTGGCGTCGAAAAGCGCGTCATTAGATATTCAAAATAACTGCTGTTATCGAATGCTTGAATAAGACGTTTAGCAATCAGACTTTTTGCGATACCTGGAGGCCCAAGTAAGAAAACACTCTCCCCAGCTAAAGCGGCAAGCAGACACAATTTAATGGTTTCTTCTCGCTCGTAAACGCCGTCAGACAACGCTGCAGCTAGCTTGGTAATTCTCTCTGACCTTAACGCTCTGTCAGCATGGGAAACGATAGTGGGTTTGATCATGCCTATACCTCTGAGCACAAATTAGAATGCATAAGTAAATTTATACATTTGTTGACATTATGTTACAAGATTTTTCATTCACGTCTAATGTTACACATCACATTAGGCGTAAACCTATCCGATTGATTTAACGATACTTTAGGGGCTACTGCACGGCTATAGCGGTTCAACTCTTAGCCTAAAGTATGAGAGGTCACCCTGTGGTACTTGCGAACCTTGGCGTTTCTCGATGAAGCTTCAATGAAGTGTTCTTAATAAACTGCCCCACTAAGCTTGGGTGATAGCGCCACTGATTATCAAATAAATCCAGTACATCGGGGTTGCCATATTTCGATAGGCATAAAGAGTGAAAGCGATTGTATTTACCTTTAAGAGACAAGACCTTTGTTATTGTTTCACTGTCTTGTTTTGGGGTAATAAAATCCGAAATAACGAGAAGATCTGCATTTTTGTATTGATCCCCCTGCATCACGTCAACGGCATAGCGCAATACTTTACTTAAATCAGTCCCACCTTTAAAACGATAAGAAAGAAAATCAGATGCCTCTTTCAAGCCATTTACTGCGGTTAAGTCATAGGTAATAAAGGTCGATGAAAATAGAATTACATGGCATTCGCGCTTTTGTTCAGAGGCCATTTTCATTAATGAGTATGCCATCGCTTTGGCTGACTTTTCAGGAGCGCCATGCATCGAGCCGGAAGCGTCAACCGCGATAACCATAGGCCCTTGCTCTTTATCGGCATGGCCATTAACCTGCGTGGGTGTTTGCCATTGTCTTATGGTTCGCTGCTTGCCTTGCGCTTTATATGTCAGAAGACGTTTTTCGACAAGATGTTGATAGAATACCGTTTCCAATGCAGGGTCCGCCAAATACATGGCTTCATTAGGTAGCATTTTGTTAATGTCATTACTTTCATGTATACCGACAATGTCATCGGTTGCGAAATCACATTTCTCCTCAACAACAATATTATCAACGTATTCGGCTTTATTGAGCTCAGGCGCATCAACGTCTTGTGCCATCCGCCCAAGCTGATCAGCAATTTTTTTCAACTCGGCATTTTTTTCAAGGTACTCGGCGGCTCGCTCAATGTGTTTCCAATCCTGTTTCGTTAATTCTGAGCCCGCTAAATCCCATAAACGACCCAATGTGTGGCCACTGCCTTCTTTATGGAGATTCTCCATATCCTTTATTGTTTCTATTTTCTGATACAGCTGTTTAAGATACTTCGATTTTTGCTCGTCAAGTGTTTCACGCTGTTTATGCTCAACCGCCGAAACCAGGCTTTCGTACCAGTATTTACAAAACTGACGAGCAAATAGAGACTCAGGTAATGAATGGGGATTTGATGATAGTCGCTGCGCGTTTTCATAAAATGGCGACTGCTGAGGAATTTGTGAAACCACGTGGGTTAGTTCTTCATGAAACTCTCGTTCGGACAAATACACGACATGTTGATAGAGCGTCAGCTCAGCTTGTAATTCATCCGTTCCATTGTCTTTAATGAGTTTACGCTTGACGCTCTTTGTCCACTTGGCCATTGAAGCAGTGAAGCTCTGTTTAACCCCTTCATCACTCCCCATTGCGAGCAGGTCGGTTTGTTGAACAATATCCTGTACCGCAGAATCAATGATTCCGGATTCAGCGACCATCATCGCTAAATTGAGACTATCTGCTCCAAGCATGCAACACCTATTAAAACGTCATAAAATCACAGACTTCCTGATATACAGAGTTTTTTAACAACGAGACAGACAGGTAACCCTAGTTTCCATTTTCGATCTGATAATGACACAACGTTGACCTTTCCACCCATCGACTTTCTTGCCGTGTTGTGCTCATATTACATTTACGCTTACTACTGCTCTAAATACAACATGACAAGTCTGCTCACTCGCACTAACAAAGCAGATAACCGATAACGTTGTAAAACACAGAGCTTCAATGGATGAACTTATGGCAAACCGCATTATTCACCAATGGAAGTCTATTTCCTTGGTCGAAGAAGACATCACGCTGCCTAACTCGAAGACCGTGACCCACACCACGATTAAGCATCCGGGTGCTGCGATTATTCTCCCCCTCACCGAAAACGGTGACATAGTGCTGATCAACCAATATCGACCTTCTTTAAAAAAATGGTTACTCGAAATCCCCGCAGGGACGATTGAAACAGGCGAAGATGCAATAACCTGTGCACATCGCGAACTCATTGAAGAAACCGGATTACAAGCAAGTGAGATGCACACTCTTGGGCAAGTCACGCCACTCGCCGGATTTTGCGATGAAATACAACACCTGTTCATCGCCAAACGGCTTACCCCAAATCATTCTCATACTTGCGATGATGATGAGATTATCGAAGTGGTGACAATGTCACTTAAACAACTGCAACAGAAGATAATTGATGGTTGCATCACTGACGCCAAAACGATAGCGTGTTTAAGTAAAGCCACGCTATGTGGATATATTTAGGAGAGTTTCAATGGATTTTCGTTCAGATACCGTTACACAACCCACGCAAGCGATGCGTGACGCGATGGCAAATGCCCCTGTAGGTGATGACGTCTACGGAGATGATCCGACAGTCAATGCCCTAGAATTGTGGGCTGCAGAGCGTCATGGGTTTGAAGCGGCTTTGTTTACCACCTCTGGCACACAAGCGAACTTACTTGGATTAATGGCACACTGCCAACGTGGTGACGAATACCTGTGTGGTCAGCAAGCTCATAACTACAAATACGAAGCTGGCGGTGCAGCTGTGCTTGGATCAATTCAGCCACAGCCGATTGAAAACAATCCTGATGGGACGTTGGATTTCCAAAAACTAAAAGCCGCGATAAAACCGGACGATAGTCACTTTGCGCGAACCACCCTATTAAGCTTAGAAAACACCATTAACGGTAAAGTTCTACCCATGTCTTACTTGGCGCAAGCAAGGCAATTCGTTGATGAACACGGCTTAAAACTGCACCTTGACGGCGCTCGCGTTTACAACGCAGCAGCGGCGCTTGATATCGATGTCAAAGAGATTGCCAAACACTTTGATTCAATGACCATTTGTCTTTCCAAAGGACTCGCAGCCCCAATTGGTTCACTGTTACTCGGTGATCGTGCTTTCATTGAGAGAGCCAGACGACTGCGCAAAATGGTAGGTGGTGGCATGCGCCAAGCCGGTATACTTGCAGCGGCAGGAAAGCTTGCGCTTACAGAACAAGTTGGCCAATTAAAAATTGATCACGCTAACGCAAAAAAATTGGCGAATGAATTGAATGCACTTGATGGTTTTAGTGTCAACGCAGACTTCGTAGAAACGAATATTGTCTTTGCCAAGCTTGATGAGTCGGTTGATATTGATGCCATCGCTCAACAACTAGCAAAAGATGGCATAACCATCACCCCCGGCAACCCTATTCGCTTTGTCACACATAAAGATGTTTCGTCTGAAGAGATTGATGTATTTATCCAAGCACTGAAGAAGACGTTGTAACTCACCCAGTAATATTTCGCTTTACGACAAATCTTTTGTTGCGGAGTAACAAAACGGTATCCCTATCAAGGTTACCGTTTTATCACCAACCTAGCGTGCCTTTCTGAATCACTTCGTGTTTATTGATTGAGTCTAACAAACCATCAAAAACCCCTTGATCCTCCCCTAAGGGAAAGGTTTACACTACACGTCTTGTTCATCGTTCTATCGGATACTTATGCTTCGTCTTTTTGCTATTGTTTTTTCGACGTATTTAGTGAGTTTTACTGTCACGGCGAGTGGGTTTGGTGATGCCAATTTAGGTGAGCAAAAATCCCCGAGCTGTGTGTTTTGCCATAATCCAAATGGCACGCCGACACAAGCTCACTACCCCAACCTAAATGGGCAAGATCCATTGTATTTATTTAATGCGATGAAGGCGTATAAATTGGGTGAGAGAAGCGGAGCCTTGTCTGACATGATGAAGGTGCAATTACAAAACCTAAACGAAGACGACCTAAGAGATGTGGCCGCCTTCTATGCTACTCGTGCAAACTAGAATAAACGATAAAGTACAATTAACGATAAAGTATAACTAACGCTTTTTACCGCGATTGGCGTGGATTTTCATTTTCGCCTTCATGCGACGCTTATCTGAAGAGCGGCTGCGCCCTTTGATTGGTTTGTCGCTTTCAATTTCACTCAGTGGCTTTGGTTCAAACCCTGCTAACCATTCTTGTGGTAGGCGAGTATCCAGTAGCCTTTCGATGGCTTCTAGCAAGTATTGCTCATCATGGCTCATCAGTGACACAGCCAAGCCGGTTTGCCCAGCACGGCCCGTTCGACCAATACGGTGTATATAGTCTTCCGCTTTGTATGGTAAATCAAAGTTAACCACTTGCGCTAACTGTTGAATATCAAGTCCACGCGCTGCGACATCGGTTGCAATAAGCGCTCTCACTTGCCCAGACTTAAAGTCATCTAACGCTTTCTGGCGTGCGCCTTGGCTCTTATCACCATTAATTGACGCCGCTTTAATTCCATCCAATTTTAGCTCTTTTGCTAACGCATCACTACCTTGTTTGGTTTTGGTAAACACCAATACTTGCTGCCAGTTTTTTGAACCAATTAAATACGCTAACAGTTCATGTTTGCGGCTTTTATCTACCGGGTACACCATTTGTGTCACGGTATCAGCGGTCGTATTTTCTGGTGTGACTTGCACTTCAACCGGAGTAGACATGATTCGATGCGCCAACGCTTTGATTCGTTGTTCAAATGTGGCGGAAAACATCAAGGTCTGACGCGCCTTTGGTAAGCGTCTAAGAATGCGATTTAGATCAGGCATAAAACCCATATCAAGCATTCTATCGGCTTCGTCTAGGACCAGGTATTCGCACTCGGCTAACGTGATATTGCGAACATGTTGATGATCAAGCAAACGGCCCGGTGTCGCGACGAGTATATCGGCACCACCTTTTAAGTTCTTTGTTTGCACCCCCATGCTGGTCCCGCCATACGCGACAACAATTTTGATACCGGTTTCTTGTGCTAATGGGACTAGGTTGTCAAAGACTTGCTGCGCTAGCTCACGAGTTGGTGTCAGAATAAGCGAGCGTATCGCGTTGTGCGCGCATCTTGGCGTCGCTGACTTATCCATTAATTGTTGAATCACTGGGACACCAAATGCTGCCGTTTTTCCGGTTCCGGTTTGCGCCCCCGCTAACACATCTTTACCGGCTAAAACATGGGGAATGGCTTGTGCTTGAATTGGCGTTGGCGAACGGTATCCTAAGCTGTCTAAGTTATTGTTAATTATTTCACTAAGTGAAAACTGAGCAAAGCTCGACTCTACGGTTTGGGTCGAAGATTGGGTAGTGTCTGACATAAATTCGCCAACAAGAAAAATAAAGGGACGCGAGTGTAACAGAAAGTCTATCAGAACCCTACTTAGCATCACTCTTGTCTTGATAGTTTTTCATGCTGACGTTAATTCTGAAAGCTCGTTGTGAAGACTAGTTGTGAAGTCGTTTTGTCTTCGATATTCTTATTATCAAAAGGACACGGTGGTTATTTCTCACTAAATCGTATTGTTCTATTGTGATTCGTTAGTGTTAAACCGCCATGGCACATAAAAAACATCATTAGGAAAGCTCATGTCTACCGTTAATACACGTTGTCCTTCTTGTAAGGGCGTTAACCGCATCCCCTCAGAACGTATTGTCGAATCCCCTAACTGTGGCCGATGCAAAAGTCCACTGCTCGATGGCGCCCCAATTGAAGGGACGGCCGATAACTTTGACACCCTGCTCAACAGCAACCAACCGATCATCGTTGACTTCTGGGCCCCATGGTGTAACCCGTGTGTTGGATTCGCTCCGGTGTTTGAACAAACCGCGTCGGAACACAGCGGCAATGTCAGATTCGTTAAAATAGATACAGAAGCGCAACAGCAACTCGCTGCTCGCTATCAAATTCGCAGCATTCCAACCATCATGGTCTTTAAGAATGGTCAAAAAGTAGAGCAGTTAAGCGGCGCATTACCTAAGTCCCAGTTTGATCAGTGGCTGAAGCAATTTATTTAGTATCACACCCTATTGCCATCGATATTACGTTAAGCATTATTGATGACTCTTTTTCTAAAATCCGTGGGCGAACACCCCACATGTTTAGAGAAACGATGGGTGAAATTAAAGGGGTCCTTATACCCTAACCGCTCCGCAATCATGCCAATGGTCCAGTCATTATTGCGGAGCAAGTCGCACGCTTTGTCCATCCTTAAATTAATCAACCGACTTCTCGGCGACACTCCATAGAGTTGTTTGCAGATTCGTCCCAGCTGCACTTCACTCAAGAATGTACGCTCTGCCATCGCTTGTACAGTCCACGGTAAATGCAGTTGGCTTTCAATTAAGTTAAATAATGCTTGTACACGAACGGTTGAATCTGAAGTCTGCGTTTCAAAACCCGTGATCAAACGACATACTTCACTAACCAAGAGTTTACGATAACTCGCACGGTGACCAATGTCGTGGTAAAGCAATGTCATTAGCGCCCACATACGCTCACAATCGTGAAACGGCAGTACTTTTTGCCCCAAATTCGCTACAGGTAGCCAACGTTCCGTCTCTTTAGGCAAAAACCAAATCATACGCCAATGCTTGTATTGTGGATTAAGTTCAAAACGATACGGCTGATGTGCAGGTAACACGACAATAGAGTATGGCTCGATGCCTTCTACCGATGTTTGTGTCGTTAATACACCGCCACCCTCGATGGTAAACAGTAACGTATGCACATCGACTCCCCGACGTTCGACATGGTAGCCGTCAACTAGATTCGCCATGCCGGCCATAAAAATATCTTCCGACTTAAACTCGGGAATATCACTTTCTGACAAAAAACGTTCTTCACACTCGTTCGATAAATAAACTTCATCTTCCCAAGTTGATTTGACGCAAAATTGCTCAATGATTGATTTGCACAGGTTTTGTTTATTTTTGAACATGGCGATACTCGATTGTTTTCCTTATATTACACACAAAATTCTCGATGCTAATCACACTGTTTAAGGAGCAGCTATGACCACTCGCACTCACTCTATGTCATCTAAGAATGCTACTCAAAACCAAATGCTTGCCACTGTCGTGAAGCTTGGTTTTCCTGTGGCTATTCAAAGCGCACTGGTTGCGATTTTAGCAATGGCTGACGTGCTGATGGTCAGCGATTTTGGTCATGAAGCGACAGCTGCCGTTGGTATTGCCTCTAAATGGCACTTCGTTGCAATTATGATTATGGCTGGAATGGCCTCTGCGAACGGTGTCCTTGTTGCTCAATATTGGGGACGTAACGACAAACGCTCTGCAAAGACAATAACACAGCTTTCGATGATTGTGGGTGCCAAACTTCTCATCCCTGTCACGCTGGTGATTACCGTCTTTTCAAGCTTTATTATGATGCTGCAAACCAGCGATACGGCAGTGATTGAATTAGGTTCGACCTACTTATGGTATGCCTTTCCGGTATTAATCCTTACTCACGTGGTGATTGTTGCCGAATCTGCCATGCGCTCATCTGGTGACGCTGTCACGCCTTTAATGCTTGGTGGCGTGACGATTATCGTCAACATTGCTTTGAATTTCTGGCTTATTAAAGGCGGATTTGGTGTGCCTGCTATGGGTGTCGCTGGCGCAGCACTCGCGACGTCAATTTCGCGCTTATTACAAGTGGCATTAATCTGGGGTTGCCTTCACTATCGCCAACATTGGTTACTACAGGTGAAACAACTCGACTCCCATACTCGTTTATGGGCGTCGTATAAGAAACTGGCGGTTCCGACAACAATTAATGCCGTGCTATGGGCAATGGGCACACTCATGTATCAAGTCATTTTTGGTCATATGGGTACGACTGAACTTGCCGTCTTTAGTATGATTGGGCCGTTCGAATCCCTTTGCTATTCACTGTTTTTTGGTATTTCTGTGGCTTGCTCAATTTTGCTTGGCCAATCTTTAGGCAGAGACGAGTTTGAACATGCGTTTAGTATGTCAAAATTCTTCATTAAAGCCGTGTTTGTTTTCGGCATTGTGGTGGGAGGCTTATTACTGACTAGCCGGGATACTATTCTAGGATGGTTAAACCTGACAGATGAAGCACTCTATCCGCTCGCTTCCCCTGTAATGGTAATCATGTGCTGCGCCATCTGGCTCCGTATGCTTAATTTGATCATCATTAATGGCATCTTAAGAGCCGGCGGAGATAACCAGTTCTGCTTACGTATGGATTTTATCTCTATGTGGACGGTAGGATTGCCGCTCACTGCCATTGGCGCCTTTATCTTTGGCTTTGAGTTTCCAGTCGTTTATGCGTGTATGCTTATGGAGGAAGTGGTGAAGTTAGGTTTATGCTTCCATCGCTACCTTAAACGTCACTGGATGAACAACCTAACGCTGGCAGCGGCATAAGCGCGCCCATTAATTGCCATAACGATTACTATCTTCATAGAATAAATTGCTTTTAGACTAACAAAAAAATACCCGCTTAAACGAGCGGGTATTTTTATTCACCAATGACAGCCCATTTATATGACCAATCTACTCTGGTGAGTCACTTGCTTGTTGCATTAAAAACGACGGCGACGGCTCAATGGTATTGATTAGGCTTTCCACTTGTAAAATGGCCTCAATCGCCGTGCTGTTTTTACGATAACTGACAAATAGAGGGCGCGACCATGCTTCCGAATCCGACACAACATACAACTGTTCAGACTCGATAAATGGCTCTACTAGCATTAACGGCAAATAAGCACAGCCACCTTTCTCTAAGATAAAATCCAATGCAATGCGTCCAGTCGAAGTCCTTAAATAAGGTGCTGGAATGTTAGGATGGCGCTCTGCGTGCTCAAAACTAAATTGCGTTCCCCAGTCCACATAGACGTACTTATCATTAAACACTTCCTCTAGAAGATGAGGCTGTGTTGAAACCAGCACTAAGGGCAGTTCCGCAATCTGATGACTCTTAAATTCTTCAAGTTTAAAAGGGTCAAACGAGAACGCTAGATCTAAAGTTCGCTCTAACAGCTTACGATTTAATTGCTCTCGCCCCAACGACTCAGCAACAAAGCCATAGCCACTTAATGAATCCGTCACGACACTCAAACAATTTTGTAGATAGGCATCCCATATGTTGGGTGTGCCACCAATCGTCAACTGAAGCGCTTTATTACTCTCTAACGACAAGTCAAATGTCGCTTGTTTTAGGGTCGACACCATAATTTCAGCATACCCTACTAAACGCTCTCCGGCGGAGGTCAGTTGGATGTTATTTCTATGCCGCGTAAACAAGCGCGTATCAAAATGCTCTTCTAATTGCTTGATCCTAGCACTCACCGCGGCTTGGGTAATATACAAGTTCTCAGACGCGCGTCCAAAGTGCTTTTCCTTTGCGACTTCAAGGAAAGTTTGAAATACTTTTACATCCATAACCCACTCTCAAACAGTGTCTAACTCACTGAGCTTCTTTAATAATTCGTCCATCATTCTACCGATTAACGCCCACCAAATCATAAATAGTTTTTATGATTTCGACAAAAACAATTCACTTCCTTTCTTATCGGTTTCGCTCTATTTTCAGCGTTGAAATAACACCGAATTTGTTGCTACTCAACCTTTAGGTTCAACAACAGATCCGATTAACCACATTGCTATACACTCTATTTTTCATTGAGAACGCTATGACTGATACTCAATTTCGCCACGGTAAAAAACGTTTTTATGATGCCGCCAAATTCCCTCGTGGATTTGCTAAGTCCGGTGATTTTACGCTTCTAGAAGAAGACATCTTGGTAACTTTTGGTGAAACCATGTTAGCGCTAGAGCTAGGTGCCATTTCGCCTGAAAACGTTGATGAAAAGCACTTCCTAAAAGTCATCGATAATCCAAGTAAAGCTAAAAGTAAACTTGAGCACACTTGGCTTAAGTATGTAAGACTCGCTCGTGGTCGAAAAGCGTTCCATACACTCAATAGTAAATCAAAATATCGTGAAGCATCAAAAGATTACGACTACGATATGGAAAGCGATAACGAATTAGAGCCAGCTTAACGCGTTTCATCCCCTTCCTCCTAGTCAAAGTAGAGCGTTTAAATGCTCTACTTTTTTTATGTCGCGTGTTTTATTACCGACGATGGCAACATGTTTTATGCCTCTATATTTCTATACTTCTATACTTCTATGGCGCTCAATTACGAAAAAACCGCCTACTGGCGGTCTTGATGCTCCCCTTTTAGCATAGTTCAACATAAAATATGTTAAGCATACTAAAAGAGGAAAGAAGCGAGGACATTACGGTTTCAAGCTAAAAACCAACAATGTATACGTCAACGCAGAAAACGTTAGTCAATCAAAAACGCTTTGCCTGGATCGACATACACTTTGTCTATCATCGCTTCACGCCCTAACAACATCATATAAGACATATCTTGACGATTGGTTAACGTCACCTCAATCGGCCACTCTCTATCGCCCAAGCGAAATAGGGTTTGAATAACGCAACGCTGCTCTGTGTCACCATTAGACGACTTAATGCGTCGTGAGTCGATAACCAAAGATTCGCAATGTACAATTTGCTCTAGATGATAAATATCTGGGTGCAAATCATACTGTACATACAAACGCCCCTCACGTTTAACACGAGTGAGGTTATCAACGTGCAGAGACGACGTTTTAGCGCCAGTATCTATGCGAACTTCTAGATCAGTGATCCCAAATTCAGGAAGACTACACAGCTCTAAGTTACCAATGATCATTCTATCGTTATATGTGTTTGGCATAATTTAAATGCTCGGTTCTACAGGAACAATCGAATCTTGCATGATTTCGATGTGTTCAAATACCTCTTCAGCGCAATCTCCAAAATACGCGATGTGATACATAGCTTCACCTTCTTGCACAAGCGGAATGTTTTGCTTGCCAATAATGATGCCAGCTCTGTTTGACGTAACTTGGCTGATATTGTTACCTAGTGGTCCATTAATATCAGCAAGTATGTCGCCTTTCTCTACCTTAGAGCCTAAGGCCACATACTCTTTAACAAACCCACTCGCATCAGCACGAGTCCAATCACTTCGGTTTGCAATAAACGGTTCAGTATTCGCCGCTTTAATACGTTTGCGGATCATACCCAACGCTTTAAGGACGCGAATTACGCCTTTCACGCCAGTTTGAATCGACAGTTCATCAAAGCGCAATGCTTCCCCTGCTTCATAAAGCAGTACACGAGCGCCATTATTTACTGCAGCTTCTCGTAGTGAACCATCGCGTATGTTTGCATTCAATAAAACAGGTACTGCGAATGCTTCCGCAAGTCGTTTTGTTTCTGGGTCGTCTAAGTTAGCTCGGATCTGCGGTAAATTAGAGCGATGAATCGCCCCTGTATGCAGATCAATACCGTAGTCACAGTGAGCAACGATACTATTTAGAAACGTATACGCTAATCTTCCTGCCAGCGATCCTTTTTTTGATCCCGGGAAGCAACGATTGAGATCGCGTCTATCCGGCATATAACGACTTTGGTTAAGTACACCATAAACGTTCACCATTGGAACGAAAATAAGCGTACCGTTTTGTAATTTCAAATTTTCGGCAATGAGTCGGCTAATAATTTCAATGCCATTTAATTCATCACCATGTACAGCCGCACTGACAAAAACTGTCGGCCCTTCCTTCTTAGAGCGTATAACCTGAACGGGTATAGAAACCTCAGCATCGGTATACAGTTTTGCTACGGGAATATTGATTTCTTTTCTTTCACCAGGGCGTATTTCTACGCCCGCAATAACAAGCTCTCTTGCCATTTAGCCACGTCCTATGGTTTTATTTTTGTTTGGCTTTGCGTTTTTTTCAATGAAATCGAAGATCAAGTCACCCACATCTTTGCCTGTCGCTTTTTCAATGCCTTCTAAGCCTGGAGAAGAATTCACTTCCATCACTACCGGTCCATTTTTAGACTGAAGAATATCAACACCACAAAGGTTAAGACCCATCGCTTTAGCTGCATTTACTGCTGTCGCACGCTCTTCTTTTGAAAGTTTAACAAGTTGAGCACTGCCACCACGGTGAAGGTTTGAGCGGAACTCACCTTCTGCGGCTTGGCGTTTCATTGCAGCAATAACTTTACCACCCACAACAAAACAACGAATATCTGCACCATTCGCTTCTTCAATAAACTCTTGGACCAATATGTTGGCTTTCAGACCCATAAATGCCTCAATGACACTTTCTGCAGCCTTGGTTGTTTCCGCCAATACCACACCAATACCTTGAGTACCTTCCAAAAGCTTGATCACTAGCGGCGCGCCGCCAACATTCTTAATAAGATCTTGAATGTTGTCTGGCTTGCTAGCAAACCCAGTTCTTGGTAAGCCAATGCCTTTACGAGAAAGCAACTGAAGCGAGCGTAACTTATCGCGTGAACGACTAATTGCTACCGATTCATTAACACAAAATGTTCCCATCATTTCGAATTGACGAACCACTGCTGTTCCGTAAAAAGTAATGGAAGACCCAATACGCGGAATAACAGCGTCGTACTGTGGCAATTCCTCACCCATATAACGAACTTTCGAGCTACTACTCGTAATATCCATATAGCAATGCAGGGTATCAATGATATCCACTTGATGTCCCCTCGCTTCACCTGCTTCTTTAAGGCGACGAGTTGAGTACAAGTTTTCGTTGCGAGATAGAATCGCAATGCGCATGGCAGTATCCTCTTAGATATAGTTTGTTGTTTGGATTGTGAAACGCCGGTATACGAATGACCGGAAAGAGCGTGCACCTTAAGAGTTTAGTCGAAAAAAATAAAACGATAATTTTTATCCTTAACGACAAATATTTTTTGTTGGAAAAGTGAAATTTTAGGCACAAAAAAACCGGCCTAAGCCGGTTTTAGTTTAATAATTCATTCACTTAAAAAGTATGTAACAAAAAGGTGTGAATGATGTTATTTTTTAGCCATTTCTTTTTTAACCATTACCGCTGAGGTAACGACAAAAGCAATGATGAGCGCTAACTCCATGGAGTTCCCCTACAATTCAAAAGAAATTTCGCACTTATTATTAAGTTGCAAACCTATCTTACCAAAAAAATAACAATGTGACACTTTTTAATCACTAAACAACACGATATGGATCAAAAAAAGGCGCATAACACGCCTTTCCAAATCACATTTCAACAAATTGTTATTCAGCCGTTCTACTCATTAGGGTAACCATTTGGGTTCATTGATTGCCACTTCCAACCATCAGCAGACATATCTTTTAATGTGCGAACCGCTTTCCAACCAAGGTCACGATTGGCTTTACTTGGATCAGCCCAGCATTCAGCGATATCTCCAGGACGGCGATCGACCACCTTATACGGTACCTTTTTACCTGAAGCTTGGCTAAAGGCCTCAACCATATCAAGGACACTGTAGCCGTTTCCAGTTCCTAAATTGTAGATATGTAGCCCTTCACTTTGCTTTAACGTCTGCAGGGCTGCGATATGCCCATCCGCTAAGTCCATTACATGGATGTAATCGCGGACGCCCGTACCATCCTTGGTTGGATAATCGTTACCGAATACCGATAGGAATTCACGGCGTCCCACAGCAACTTGCGACACAAATGGCATTAAGTTATTAGGAATACCCTGGGGATCTTCCCCCATTTCGCCACTTGGATGCGAACCAACTGGATTAAAATAGCGCAGTAACGTAATGGTCCAATCTGGATTGGCCTTTTGGAAGTCAGTTAAACACTCTTCCACCATTAATTTACTTCGCCCATAAGGATTGGTTGCACTTAAAGGAAACGTTTCTGTGATTGGCACAGATGCCGGATCACCGTATACCGTAGCTGAAGAGCTAAAGACAATATGCTTAACACCAGCGTCTCGCATCGCATCAACCAAAACCAAAGTACCATTCACGTTGTTGTCATAATACTCTAAAGGTTTATCTACCGACTCACCCACTGCTTTTAAACCTGCAAAATGAATCACGGCATCAATATTATATTGCTTGAGTGCACTGACTAACGCAGCCTTGTCTCTCACATCCGCTTCAACAAATGTTGGACGTTTACCAGAAACGTTTTCTATGCGATCAAGAACCGCCAATTTACTGTTATATAAGTTATCAAAAATGACAGGTGTCATACCTGCATTGATAAGTTGAACACACGTATGACTGCCAATGTAGCCTGCTCCGCCTGTTACTAGAATATTCATTAGCCAACTCCTTGTTTTTTATGCCGGAAAGTATAGCGCACCCTAGCCATGCATCGCAATTTATACGTATTTACAAAACCATTGAATCGAGCCGCCGCATACGTAGAGACAAACACATCGTGTTATCGCCCCTAACCGATACACTAAAATAGTAAACCGCTAGGCATTGCCTAATACACATAATTTCTTAATGCACCTTCCTAGCTCAGCGGGCTCTAATAGGCTTTCGCTAACGATTCCGGGTATCCCCGTGACTTAGCTAAAGCCTTTCCTCTTTCCTCAACCAAACCTAAGGAAAAATCGTTACTTAAAGAAGAAGACTCATAGCTTTTGACATCAAACCACTTTTCACTGATCTTTTTCGCCGCTTCCAGCGCGGATGACGCTTTCACTATTTCTAGTCTAGCGTAATTTTCCCCTTCAAAGCTGACATCAGCGGTTCTCAAACTTGGGTTCGTACCTGGAATTTGCTGAGCACCATAAAGCGGTTTTCCCGCAGGAAGTGCGGTTGCAAAACTGGGGACGTATTGGCTTAGGTGGGCTATAGCACTAAGTGAACGCTGGTTTTGAACTTCAAATGACCAGCCTTTCTCTACTTTACTAATAAGATAGTGAGGTAAGCATGGCTGCGCACTGGTTGGGCTCGAGTGCGCCAGACCATCTTTAAACAATGTGATATCCCCAGTCATACCGTGAAGTTGAAAATAGCCATCTGGATAAGGCGTCAGTTGAGCCATGCCTCGGGGCGTACCACGCTCGCCATGAAAAATTACCTCTGGCCACTTTTCATTGTTTGGTGTTTTCCAATGGGTGACATAAGCGGCTTTAAATTCGACCATACGTTGACGGTGATAGTGCATTTGGTCATCAATAATGCCAGTACGAAAACCACAAGCATTGACAACGTGTGCATAATGTTCAGATAAATCACCTTCACTGGTTATCGTCATTCCAGTTTCGCACGGTGCAACATGATCAACCTTAACACCAGTACGTATCGTTAAGTTAGGAAGCCGCTCAGCCCCTAATTCAATTGTAGCAGCGACTCTGAACAGACTAAGACCATACTCTTGTACTACGTAAATAGGGTATTTTAGGCTATCAAGATCGGTATGATTGGCAAATGGCGTCAACCAATCATCAAGGGTCTTTGGTGAAGACACCCCTCGTTTGCCGATTAGCGCTGCCAATTCTGCTCGTTCAATGCGCTGGAAGTACTGATCTGGATGGCCGAGTACCTGGTTATATGGATCCACTGCCACTAACTGTCGGTAAGTATTTCTCAGTAGCTCTAGTCTTGGAAGTAAAGCATCAGGCTCGCCCTTATCATTCTTGGGTATGGCGATCACAGTCGGTCGACGATTGACGGTATGAGGAAAAAAGCGCACAAACGCGATAGATTGCTTAAGTAAGTCGATGCAATCTTGGTGAGAAAGCTCTCGATAAAGGTTGCCCCCAGCATGAAGGTGACAGATCGGCGGCCCACTCACTAAACCAACATTTTTCTCAAATAATGTTACCTCAATACCTTGTTTTGCTAAAAAGAGCGCGACAGTGGCTCCAGCCACTCCGCCTCCTATAATGGCAACACTTTTACCGCTGGTTACCTGAGCATTAACTGAGTTCATTGATTCGTTTTTATCGTAAATTCGTTTAGTTTTTATCGTTATATAGAAGCACTATTTTATCGTGATAGGCTATTAAAAAAAATCACATTTTTCATAATGTTTTTCTTGACATAATTTCACTGAATAACTGTTGAAAACACATTCCTCTTTCAAAATTTCGCGTCATCACCGACACATCAATGGTTATGCTTTTATGACACAATTTTTACTTTTGAGTTATCCCAAATGTTATCCACCGTTTTTGTGGATAACTCAAAAAGATTGCCATTAAACCCTATGATATTCCATTATTATTGGTACTAAGCATCTGTCGAATCAAAGAAAACAACACCGCTGCTAGTGTGACAAACGCAAGAACTGGAACAACAACCCAAGTGGACAAGTGCCAACTCCATGGCAATTCAAAGCCCAGCTTCATTATTAAGCCAACAACAATTTCAGCGCCTAATGTCGCCACAAGTCCAGCGATTAGTGCCATGATCCCATACTCTGACCAAATGGTTCGAATAATACGCTGACGACTCGCTCCTAGTGTTCGATATAAACGTAACTCATCTTGACGCTGCGCCAAACTTAAGCGAAGCAGAGTAAAGATAAGTAACACCCCAGCGAGCACACCGAGGGCGGCAAGCACCGTAATTGACCATACGATTTGTGACAATAATGACTGTATCTTTTCACCCATGATACGAATATCCATAAGGCTAACCGTCGAATACTGTCTAGACAGTGATGAGATCAATGCATTGTCTTTAGGCTCAATCCTAAAGCTAACCAGCCAAGCACTCGGTATTGCTTCCATGACGTCGGGAGTGAAAATAAAATAGAAGTTAGGCTTCATGTCTCGCCATTCAACAAAGCGAATTGAATTCACTTTGGCTGATACTTTCTGACCGTTTATTGTAAACCCAAGTTCATCACCAATTTTAATATTGAGACTTTCAGCAACTTGTTGTTCCACCGAAACGCCATTTGTCGTCGTCCAAGCCCCCTCAATGACCTCGTTATAGTTTGGAATAGCCGTTGCATAAGTGAAGTTTAACTCTCGACTAAGCGCGTCAGTGTTTTCCTCCCCTTGAGTTTGAGCCTGTTGCGCATCCTCACCATTAATTAGAGCCAAGCGACCACGTGAAATTGGAAACGCCTGAGAGCGCTGAACTGAATTTTCATCAAGAATCTGCAGATAAGACTCTATTTCATGTTCAGCAATATTAAGTGCAAACGCATTAGGCGCATCGGCGGGTAATGTCCGTTGCCAATCGCTCAACAAATCAGTACGAACCAACCAGATGGTAGTAAGTAACATTAATGACAGACCCAATGCGCCATACTGAAGCGCGGTGTGTCGTTTACTGCGATTAATTCGGCTAATTGCTAATTTTAGGGAAACGGGGAGCGAGACTCTGCCCAGTAACCAAGTACACAAAACGCTTACCGCACCCAGCACGCCAAATAAGCCCGCAATCCCGGCCAGTAAAATCCATATGAGTGTGTTATTTTGATAAACAATCACCAACGGAATTACAGGCACCGCAAGTAATAGATAGATCCATCCGAAGCGTTTTTCATCGGCACTTTGCAGTACTTCAACAGAGGAAACGGATACCAGTTTATATAAAGGAATACCCAACGCTGGAATACCAATCAGCAAGCTTGACGCAACCGCAATCACAGCCGGCAGTACGCCGTAGCTTGGTAAAGGGCTCGGCAATAATTCTGTCAAGGGAATCCGCAGCAAGTACTCTAAACCAACCCCAAGTAACAAGCCGACTACAATCGCCATGGTCACCAATAAGCCTGCCTGTATTGCCAGCCAACGCACTACCCAGCGCTTGCTCGCCCCAAGGCTTTTCAACATTGCAACCGTTTTTCTACGGCTTTGGACATAGTTCTGACAGGTAAGCACCAGCGTTGTCGCGGCCATAATTATGATAATGGCAACGGTTAGGGACAAATATTGTGTGGTTCTCTCAAAAATATCATTACTGCGACTTGCTGAGTCTTTATCACGCCAGCGGTCACTCGGAGACAACGTGATATTTTCTTTCAAATTGGCAAGAACGTCGTCGCTCCCAGTTAAGTATGCTCTAAACTGCACACGGCTCCCGAGCTGAATCGCACCTGTTTCTTCGACAGAATGTTGATGAATATAAGCGGTAGGCATTTGTTGAAACGGATTAAAGCTAATACCCGGCTCTTCAACGATCAAACCACTCACGGTTAGCTCTGCGTCTCCAACGGCGACTATATCGCCCTGCTTGACAGCAAGTTGGTCGGCAATTCTTTCATCTAACCACAATTCATCTGGACCAACATGATGCTGTTTGTGCTCATTAGATGCCAAAGTAAGCGTACCGCGTAATGGAAATGCGTCATCTACAGCCTTCACCGTGATCAGCTGCATGCCAGAGTCACTAAAAGACATCGTGGCAAAACGAGTATAGAAAGACGCCTGCAGATTGCTGCTAGTTAATAGCTCGAGGTTATCTTCTGTTATTGGGTTGTCAGAAATATATATGGTGTCCGCAGACAAGGCGTCTTTTCCCTGCTTGACGATCACCTGCTCCATACGTTCCGCTAGCGCAGCCAAACCAAAAATGCAGGCAATAATCATGGTCAATGACAGTGCGATTGGCCAAAGTTGACCTTGCTTGATCTCATCAACGCTCCACAGAAGTAAACGTTTATTCACAGAGGAAGACATATTAATGATCCTCAGTTAGTTGACCTGCGTTCATCAGGAACACTCGGTCACATCGTTTGGCTAGAGACAGATCATGTGTGACCAAAACAAGAGTCGTACCGTGTTCTTGGTTCAAGTTAAACAATAGCTCCACTATTTTATGCGCTGTATTTTGATCAAGATTACCGGTGGGTTCATCAGCAAAGAGTATTTTGGGGTTGGTCATAAATGCCCGAGCAATGGCGACGCGTTGCTGCTCACCACCTGATAATTGAGAAGGAAGGTGGTCCAATCGGTGGCCAAGGCCAACCGACTCCAACAAACGCGTTGCTTTTTCAACGTCTTCACTTTCCCCTCTCAATAGACAGGGCAACGTCACATTCCCCAGAGCCGTTAAACTTGGGATCAACAAAAAACTTTGGAAGACAAACCCCAAGTGTTGGCTTCTCAGCGCCGCGCGCGCTTCATCATCGAGTATTGATATTTTTTCGCCCAATAACTCAATCTCGCCAATACTTGGCACATCTAGACCCGCAAGTAATGTCATTAAGGTTGACTTGCCCGCCCCTGATGTACCCACAATAGCAATGGACTCACCTTGCTCTATCGAAAGATTTACGTTTTCTAGGATTGTTAATTGCTCGGTTTTCGTAGACACTACTTTTGATACCGATTCGGCTTTGATGATGGAAGAACTCATGATTTGGCAACGTTCCTTTATAGTTTTATTTATTTTATCCCTAGCATCATTCCATGCTAAAGCCGCCTCTTTACTCATTCTCGGCGACAGCCTCAGTGCAGGCTACAATATGAAAGCCGAAGAGAGTTGGCCAACCATACTACCAAGCCTACTATCAACGGTTGATCGCCCCATTACAGTAGTAAATGGCAGCGTGTCTGGCGACACCACCGGTAATGGCTTGGCCAAATTACCTTCACTGCTCGACAGCCATCATCCTGATTATGTTCTTATTGAGCTTGGTGCTAATGATGGGCTACGAGGGTTCCAGCCTAATATCGTAAAAAATAACCTGCTGCAACTCATACGTATGAGCGAAGATTCAGGTGCAAAGGTTATGCTAATGCAGATTCGTATTCCACCTAATTATGGCAAAAGGTATGCAAAAATGTTTGAAGCTATCTACCCTGAAGTTGCGGAAGAAACTACCACGCCTTTGATTCCCTTCTTCCTAGAAGACGTCATCACCAAATCTGAATGGATGATGGACGATGGCTTACACCCGAAAGCTGAAGCGCAACCATTTATAGCAGAGAGCGTTGCAAACGCACTACGCCCCTATTTATAACGGAATGCGTATTACAAGTTAATACGTTACCACACTCACTGGCTCACCTATAAAGGGCTATTTACTAACATTAGCCCTTCAAAAACACCGTTTTTAATGGTCTAGCTCAATGTAGATTAAACATTATTACGTTACCCTATTTCTTTATCATCGTCTTAGATAGGTTGTAATTAATGATAATTGAACCAGTTATTCGCGGTGTTATTGCTCGCTCATCTCATCCAGAAGGATGCAAAAAGGCGGTCGATAATCAAATTGAATACGTGAAATCCGCCACTCCAATCAAAGATGGTCCGAAACGTGTGCTTATTTTGGGTGCCTCGTCCGGATTTGGCTTAGCGGCACGCATCGCATTGACATTTGGTGGCGCAGAAGCGGACACCATTGGTGTGTCGTTTGAACACGGTCCTTCCGAAAAGGGCGTTGGTTCTGCAGGTTGGTACAACAACATCCA
Source organism: Vibrio qingdaonensis (assembly GCF_026191675.1). Taxonomy (GTDB): domain Bacteria; phylum Pseudomonadota; class Gammaproteobacteria; order Enterobacterales; family Vibrionaceae; genus Vibrio; species Vibrio qingdaonensis. Next base: position 43,632 of record NZ_JAKRRY010000005.1, read on the forward strand.
TTTCAAACATCGTGCCCAGCAAGCTGGTCGCCAAGCGATTAACATTATTGGTGACGCATACTCATCGGAAACCCGTGAACAAGTCATTGAAGCCATAGAGACCTATTTTGAAGGTGAAGTGGACCTCATTATCTATAGCTTAGCGTCTGGTCGCCGCACCAAAGAAGACGGTAACTATTGGCACTCAGCCATTAAACCAATTGGTGAAAGTGTTTCTGGCGCCATTATTAATCTCGAAACACAGAAGTGGGAAAATACCACCCTTGCCCCTGCAACCGATGACGAGATTGAGGGTACCCTTAAAGTCATGGGTGGACAGGACTGGGAGAACTGGATTGACACCCTCATCAATACTGATTCCATTGCCAATGGCTGTAAAACCATTGCCTTTTCGTATATCGGTCCAGAAATCACCCACCCTATCTATCTTGATGGTACCTTAGGCAGAGCCAAGGTTGATTTGCATCAAACCAGCCATGCACTCAATCTCGAACTTGCGCATTTCAATGGTAACGCCTACGCCGCCGTTTGTAAGGCACTTGTCACTAAAGCGAGTGTTTTCATCCCAGGTTTAACGCCTTACTTATTGGCACTATACAAAACCATGAAAGAACAAGGCACTCATGAAGGCTGTATTGAACAAATGCAGCGGCTATTTAGCACTAAACTTTATGGTCAAGACAAGGTACCCGTTGATGGCGAAAGGTTACTAAGGGTCGACGACTTAGAATTGGATCCAGAAATCCAAAGACAGGTTGCGGAACGTTTAAGTCAAATGGACGAGAGTAACTTTAAAGAAATTGGGGATTTTGACGGCTTCCAGCAAGAATTCTTAAACCTTAATGGTTTTGGCTTAGAAGGTGTGGACTACGCTAAAAGAACTGACGTAGATAAACTTAAGACTCTTACACCTTAGTTTAGCCATACTGCGTAACACCATCTCACATTTGAGACACATCGTTGATTTATTAGGCTTTCCCTCTCGTGACGGAAAGCCTTTTTTCTGCCTTCCAATTCAGCACGTATACTTAAACCGTTCAGAACAACATAAATCGCCGGATTGACGTTGATAATTACCCACAGGACGTGGTAACCCAAAATGGAACGAACAGGAAGCACTATCGAAATCAAATCCCTAACTCCGTCTGACTGTAACAAGGTTTCAGACATAATCCGCAACCATCTGGTGGTGCTCTCAGTGAGGTGCTTTGGGTGGTGTATTGTTGAAAATAAGCAGCTTTCAATCCAATGGATTGACCACACGAACAACACTCAACCGCAAACCACATTGCCCCCTGTCACTTTCATTAAGTCAACGCCAAAAACCGCGGGAATACAGCAAGCTCTACAAACAACATTAGTGCGTCTTGGCTACCTTACTATCGATACACATATACATTACCAATATTTACCAACTTCACATCATGGTTATCAACTCGGAATATTTGCAGCTTGCCCACCAGCAGAAAATACAAGCCAACTTATCAGACTATCTCTCACTCAAATCGATACGTACTTAACACAGCGCCGTTTATCTACAGAACTTTTTAAGGCAAAAAAAGAGTTTCAACAGCAGCTGCAAAGTAAAGATAAAAAAATAGCCCAGCTAGATGCGATGGTCGAAGCATTAAAGAGTCAGCACAGCGAACTCGGCACACAAATGCAGTTTCAAGTCACCCATGACCCCGCGACAAGAATGCTAAATAGGGCTGGCTTCGAATTAGCTCTTCAACGTATCTTACGCAGCACCACGGTAAAATCTGGCAAAGTTTACCTATCGGTCATTTTTCTTCATTTCACTAACGGTGAGCGTGCACAAGCGCGCATTGGCTATCAATCCTTTGATCTGTTATTGAGCGAATTTGAAAATATGATCCACTTAAACACGCCCCATGTTAGCCATGTTGCCCGTATTTCCACTACAGAAATCGCCCTTGCCGCTATTGTTCCCTCGTTAGATGATATGTTTTTACCCAACTTATGCCAAAGTCTCTCCAGCGTCGCTCGTGAAGGCTTCAACATTGATCAACAAGAAATTCATCTACACACGTATATGGGCGTAGCCAACTCTTACCATACAAGTAACGCCACTGACCTTATAAATAATGCCTATCAAGCGTCCGTCGCATGTAAGGAGTCAGGTAATCTTGTCAACGTCTTTTCTTATGCTGACCAAGTTGAACAAAAAGAGTTCAACCAGCTCGAGAACTACCTATTGCAAGCGGTTCGAAATGACGACCTTATTTTGCACTTCCAACCAAAAGTAAGCCTCGACACGGGACAGTGGACTGGCGCTGAAGTCTTACTGCGATGGCGGCACCCTGTTTTGGGTGATGTATCAAATGAAGCATTGATTCACATGGCGGAAAAAAATGGTCTCATTATCGAGGTCGGTTATTTCGTGTTACGGAGCGCCATAGATCGGGCCTCGGAATGGATTCAAATTGCCCCTGAATTTCATTTATCTGTCAACGTGTCAGCCAAACAGATTTGCGCTTTACACTTTGCAGACAAAGTCACCGATCTGCTCACTCAGCATGAACTCCCTCCAGGTAATCTAGAATTAGAATTAACGGAGAGTTGTCTTGTCGATAACTTCGAGGTAGCAAGAAGCAATATTGAAAAGCTCAAAGCACAAGGTGTCATGTTTGCACTTGATGACTTTGGCACGGGCTATGCCTCCTTTAATTACCTAAAACAATTGCCCTTTGATGCACTTAAGATCGACAAAGAATTTCTTAGTAATGTTTTGTATAGCAAGCAGGATAAAGCCATTTTACGTTCAATTATTACCATTGCTAAAAAACTGAACAAGCAAGTCGTGGTTGAAGGCGTTGAAAGTGAAGCACAACACGAGTTTATTCGACTAGAGCGCTGCGATATTGGCCAAGGATATTTCTACGCTAAACCTATGCCTCGTGACGTGTTTGAACGACAGCTCATTAAACAATACCCAGTCCCGCGTAATTTCATCATCCGTTAGACTATGCGTAATGGCGTGCTTTGAAGACATCGAATATGCGTAAAAACAAGGAATAACGTACTCTTCGTCGGTAGAATGACGTTTATGTCTTTACCATCACTAGCGCGGCTCCTATAATCGCGCCCCAAACTCTAGAAATGCGGAATTTGCGTCATGGATCAATTGATAGCCAAACTAAAGAAAATTGAAAAACAGAACTACCGAGCCTACCAACAAATTAAAGGCCAATACGACTTTACTGATTTCGATTTTTATATTGATCACGTCCAATCCGACCCGTACGCCACCGCATCTCGAGTTCGCGCCTTTAGAAAATGGTCGTTAACCGGTTTGGAATGGCTTAAAGCATGTTCACCAAGCTATCAGATTGCGGCGCGTGACTTTATTGCACGTACCTTTGCCGACTTTGCCAAGCAAGAAAACAGTGTCTCTGTCACATTAACGGGCCAAACCGTTATGGATTCCACCTCGGTGGTTTTTAGTGATGAAGGTATTGAGTTACGTTTTCGAGTTAACCTACCAGCAGAAGGTCGAAATATCTTAGGCAAGAAAGCCTCGAACATCCTGACATTCCACCTCCCAAAGTATATTCGTAAATGTACGCTAGAACGTGAAATCGATGTCGAAGCGCTGAAGCGTCACTGTGAAGTGATCGAAGACCAAGACGCACTGCGTCGTCAGCTAGACGAACACAATCTCATTGCTTTTGTTGCCAATGGCAGTGTGCTACCACGTATTGCCGGTAACTGTGATTTCCCGATGAAAGACGCCATTGCATTTGTGTCACCACTCTCACTAGAAGTGACACTGCAACGTCCGAATCACGGCGAAGTGAAGGGAATGGGTGTACCAAAAGGCGTGACCTTAATCGTTGGGGGTGGTTTCCATGGTAAGTCTACGTTACTTAACGCTATCGAGCGTTCAATCTACAACCACATTCCTGGCGATGGTCGCGAGTGCATTGTTACCTCAACTGACGCAACTAAAATCAAAGCAGAAGATGGTCGTTCAATTCACAACTTGAACTTAAGCAATTACATCAACCACCTGCCCTTTGGTAAAGAGACCAGTGACTTCAGCACTCAAGATGCCTCAGGTTCGACGTCTCAGGCTGCGTGGCTACAAGAATCTATTGAAGCGGGAGCGACGGGCATCTTAATTGATGAAGATACCTCAGCGACCAACTTTATGATTCGTGATGAGCGTATGCAAGCGCTTGTCGCTAAAGGGGCCGAACCTATTACTCCATTTGTCGATCGGGTTGGTCAATTGCGCGATGAGCTTGATATCTCCACCATAATTGTCATGGGCGGCTCTGGCGATTATCTTGATGTTGCTAATACCGTCATTCAAATGCATGACTATCAAGCTATTGATGTGACCGAAAAAGCACAAGAAGTCGTTAAACTACACCCTAGTGAGCGACAAAATGAGAGCGAAAAGCCACTGGAGATGATTCCGCCACGCCATGTTGATTCAGAACACTTAATGTCGATTTTAGCGGAAGGAAAATTCCGTGTATCAGGGAAAGGCGGCAACTCATTACGCTTTGGTAAAGAAACTATCGATCTAAAAGCGTTGGAGCAATTAGAGTCCAATGCTGAGCTAAATGCAATTGGTTGGTTAATATTCCAACTCGCACAGCAACCAGGTTGGTCAGAGCACCCACCAAAAGCGATGCAGACATTGCTAGAGGGGGATTGGAGCTCAAGAATGCCTAATTCAGGGGATTTGGCAAAACCTCGTGTTATTGATGCTCTTTCAGCATTAAATAGGCTGCGCAGCGCTAAAATGCGTCAACCAAGATAAACAAGCTAAGCACGCAATCGATGAAGCGTAGCAATGATAAACATGTGTTTTTGTCGGAATTATTTCAGTAACGACCACGCTTCGCAGGCTAATTTAAATTGTTCCGCATCCCCTCCTTCACGGTCGGGATGCCACTTCAATGCGCAGCGACGCCAGGCTTGGCGGATATCTTTTGATGTGGCGGTTTCGTCCAGATTAAAAAAATCGAACGCCTTACGCTGTGACATTGTCACGTCCTTCGCACCAACATGCGCCTGATATCGATCCCAAAAGTCATTCAGTAACCGTTTTACTTCCAACGTGTCCGCTTCATAATGAGACCAATCTAAGTAATATTGACGCAGTGGATCGGAAGGAGAAATACCGTGATTGTCTGCATCAAAAGGCAGCAGTTCGATGCTCATCGCTTCTACATTTAGCCACTTTTCAGGTACCAACATTCCTTGTAGTTGGTATAAAGCATTCATCAATAGAAAGTTACGCTTGAACAGATCTTTTTCTGGTCGCTCATCAAGCACAGGGATTAAATTATCATTCATTAGCTCCGAAGCTAACACATGAATCTTCCAACTGCTCGTGCTTGCTTCTAAACGATTTAGCACCGACCAGATTAATGGATTATCCTCGGTTCTAAAGGCATGAACTTCGCTATCTCTTTGCTCTGTCAACACATTGCTCCCTAATGCACTCTTTTTATGTTAGCACTTCTCCAAATTGAATGCGTCGCTAAAACGCTCGTTACCTAACCAAGAGTCCATTCGAGTTAGCGCTACATTGTTGAACATTTGACTCTAGGCTGCTTTAAACACAAAAAAGCCAGTGTCTTCATTCACTGGCTTTAGACTCGTACGATCCAACGACTTGCTGAGCTAGATTACACCGAGCTCTCGTAAACGTTCCATTAGATAACTGTCGGCAGTATAGCGCTCAGATAATACCACTTCAGGTTTGGGATGCAGAAATAACGGCAACGATATTCTTGATTGGGTTTGCTTCTCACCCGTTGGGTTAATCACGCGATGCGTGGTAGATGGGAAGTATCCTCCACTGGCTTCTTGCAACATGTCACCAATGTTAATGATCAAGTTGCCAAAGTCACAAGGCACATCTAACCACCCCCCATCTTGCGTTTTCACCTGCAATCCAGGCTCGTTTGCCGCAGGCAACACGGTCAATAAGTTAATATCTTCATGCGCTGCTGCTCGGATCGCCCCGGGTTCTTCATCACCCGTCATTGGCGGATAGTGCAATACCCGCAATAGGGTCTTGTCACTATTGTTAATCATTTCCGACAAGGCGATAGAAAACTTTTCTTGTACATCTTTTGGTGCATGCGATTCAACCCAGCCCAATAGCTCTTCAGCAAAGGCATTCGCACGCGAATAATAGTCTAGAATTTCACTCTTTAGCTCTACTGGAATTTGTCCCCATGGGTAGATATGAAAGTACTCTTTAATGTCTTTTACCGCATGCCCTTTCGCAACCTCGGACACGCTAGGCGGGAAGTATCCATCTTGGGTGTCTACGTTGAATCGATAACCTTCTTTCTCAGAAGAATTAAAAAACACTTGCCAGTTCTTATAGATGGATTCAACTAATGACTTAGGGATCGGATGATTTTTTAATACACCAAACCCCGTTTCTCTTAGTGAATTGACAAATAATTCCGGAGCATTGGGATCTAAATAATCGACAGTTTCTAATTTCATGACTTCACTTTCGTATCTTTTTTGTTGTGGGGCGATGTTAAGAAAAAGTTAGCGTACTTTCAAAGTATTGCTGACTCAATTTCAGCAACAACCACTTGCAATGTGAACTACATCACACAAACTCAGTATTCAATCCGTTGGCCTAGCATGTAATGACATCGACATGCCAACACCCACAGAAAATAAAATGTACTATAGTGATTCAATCGTGACTGGTAAGGATACTAAATGACCGCTTCACTTGCGCCGCGCCCCACTTTGGTGGTTTTGACCCTGCTCTATACAGTCATCTTAGGGTTTTCATCTATCGATCCCCACTCTCGTGCGGTTTGGATTGCTGAGATCATCCCTGCTATTGGAATTTTAGTGCTGATTTGGATTGTATCTCGGCGTTTCACCTTCTCTAACATCGCCTACATGCTGATGTTCATTTGGCTAGCGCTGCACACGGTTGGGGCAAAGTACACCTTTGCAGAGGTCCCGTTTGACTGGTTTAACGAATTGATCGGCTCTGAACGAAATAATTTTGACCGTGTCGCGCATTTTTCCATCGGCTTGTACGCGTTTTCAATAGCAGAATACGTACACCAAACCAAACTCATGGCAAAAATACCCGCCACACTCTTCGCTTTGTTTGCCATCATGAGTTTAGCCGCCGCCTACGAAATTATTGAGTGGTGGTATGCCGTTTTGGCTGGCGGCGATGAAGGCATCGCGTTTTTGGGATCGCAAGGCGATATATGGGATGCGCAAAAGGATATGCTCTGTGACACGTTAGGGGCGGTTACATCCCTATTGCTGTTTCTTACTCTCACACGCCGCCATAGCGTATCTCGTTGATAGCGTTTGCTTAAAAAACAGTCATGCAACTAATTAACCACTGCATGATAGTAAATAAAGACCCACAGAAGTCGTCAACGGTATTACCTCATCCCAAACAACGGCCAGGTCACTCATCGGTGTGACTCTTGGCCGTTCCACATTATGGTTTTACATGGCTCTTTAACCAGTTTAGGTAAGGTCTATACCCCGCTTCTATGGGCAGCGCCACAATTTGCGGCACCTCATAATCATGGAGTTCAATAATCAGGCGCTCGAGTTTCGAATAAGCTTCGTTCGTGGATTTAATGATCAACAACATCTCTTGTTCATGGCACACTTTACCCTCCCACATATAGTGACTGCCGATCACTTGCGTTTGAATACAAGCCGCTAACTGTTTCTCCAACAATCCCGTAATAATAACATTTGCTTGCTGTTCATTGGGCACCGTGGTGAGTACCGTTATCGCATTAGACTTCACTGAACTTCTCCAATTTATTTCATACGGACCTTACCACCTACCATCTTAATAGCAGGGGTACCGCGAACTAAGGTATCGCGCCCAAATACACTGTCACAGTCTGGGCAAACGCCTAAATCATTCGTGTAATCTTCGGTAATTCTTTCTTTGAAACACTTTACCAACGCGCCCTTTCCGCCTTTTTTATAGCGATAGAGCTTGGCGCCACATTTACTACAAAACACATCCACCGATTTTGCTGGCGCTTTACTATTGGGTTTCGCCATTACCCGTCTCTCTTATTACTGTCACTTGTGAGCGGGTAGTTTTGATAGACCAATTCGTCGGGTTTGACCCAAACTTGGCTAAAGTCAAACCACCCAAGGGCGTTACATTTGGCGTTTTGTAGGCTACCGCAATGATCTTTGCTGATACCTAACCAGCAATGAAACATAGGTATGACTTGGTAACTTTGCACCAACTGCTTAGCAATTTCTTGGGCTGGAAACTTATAATCTTCTTGGCTTCGCCATTCTTCTACCACCGTCGACCATGCCAAAAAGTCCTCTGGCTTGGACATCAACTCAATGCCACTATAATCCAACAACCAACCAGCAATTGCTTCTTCCCTTTTTGTCGCTATACCCATTGGTCTTATCCAGATATCCACATTTTCAGCATCAGGAGAGTCATGACCATAACGAATAAACTGAGTACGTATTCCGTCTTGTTTCAATAACTCTTCTATTGCTCGCGAAATGTCTGGGAATGTAGGATGCTCTGAATAATAAGCGATTTTAATATCTCTAGTGAGCTCAAGTCCTTGCATGTTCTCATATTGAATAGAATCAGCGTGTATTGGCTGGTGATACCAACCTGGTTTTAATCCATGAGCAGGGATAATGCCCAAATCGGTGACTGTGCTTTCTGGTAACTTTTTGAATACCGCTAAAGACGTCAATTTTTTCGTTAAATAACGTGCCCAAGTATCGTCTTTAGCAAGACCACTGACACGGTTAAGCAATAGATAGGTGCATCCTGGGTCGAGCTCAATATCATCATGTTTTTCAGAGCGAGCCCCTGCAATAGGGTCCGCTAGAGTCGGAAACACGAGAGTAGAATGAGGTTCATCGATGATCCACACTTCGACCGTATCAAGCAATGGTCGATACCCAAAATACCCATCAAAAGCAGACAGAATCAGGCGCTTTTCATTATTCGTGGTGACGCTATAAGGACCTGTACCAATAGGAAACCGATCAAAATCATCGTTTCTCATGTTGAGCGGGGGTAACACCTTAGCGCTGATTTCCGCAAACAAAAAAGCCGCTTGAAAATCAGGTTGCGAAAAGTGAATGTCGAGCACCCAAGGAGACGGGCTAACCACATGATCGATATGAGAAAACAATCTCGATGTTTTTAATGACTCAATACTTGAAATAATATGTTCAATCGTCAGTAGTTCACCATTATGAAAGCGCACACCAGGTCGGATGTAAAAACGCCAATGACAGTCACTCAACTGCTGCCAGTGATGGGCGAGATCGGGCTTGATCTCATCATGCTCATCAAGTTTGGTTAGCCCGCTGAATACCTGCCTAGCAATGTGCAACTCGGAACGGCGCAACGGCTTAGCCGGATTAAGCATAGAAAGTGCGCGATAATACGGTAGGCGGATGACTTGCTTGCCATCAGTCTGCGTTACCCCTAGATAGCTTTGAATCACTTTACTAAGACGATTGGCATCTTTATCTAAGACATTCAGCGCGTGTCCGATTCGTCCTTCTTCAAGATAACGGCGAGCGAGCGTTTCACTGACGTCGTTGCGGTTTTGCTTAAAATTTAAAGTAGAGAGTTTCCCACGACCTGCCGCAGGGTGCCATTCGATCCAACCTGCCTCTTCTAGCTTGTTAAGTACGATGCGGGCGTTGCGGCGCGTACAAAACAGTATTTCGGTGACATCATCAAGCTGCGTTTCAGCATTTTGACCAGAGAAGTGTTCGAATAAGGTTTCAAACTGTTTACGAAGACGAGGACTACTCATAAAGAGGAAAGGCTCAAGAAATGACTTTGGTGTTAGTTTCCTCTTTACGAGTGCAATTAGCAAGTTACAAAGACAGAACCTCGATACCTGTCTCATTCGCAATCTGTTGAATCTGTTCTTGATTATCTAAGCGGATAGACCATTTGCATTCGGCACCGATAGCGGAAATAACGCACGCTGGCAAAATTAACTGAACGGCGTCTACTTGAGCTTGTAAAGTCGCTTGGTTACTCGCTAATCGAACCACAATTTCATGAGGGGTCATCAACACTTTTCCACCACTAAATTCGACCGTCATGATGTCACTCTTTTGTGTTTCTTGACCGCGATGGTCAAACGACTCGTACAAACCAATCGTTGCTGGGAGTCGGTAATGTCAATTTGCCACACCTGAGTAGACACCCCTAAATGTACCGGTGTTGCACAACCAATAACATGCCCAGAACGCATCGCTCGTACATGGTTGGCGTTGATATCTAATCCCACACAGTAATGATTTTCATCGACACAATAATTCGCAGCAAGTGACCCCAACGTTTCGGCTAACACTACCGATGCACCGCCATGTAACATCCCTAAAGGCTGATGAGTAAAGCTGCATACCGGCATGGTGGCAGACAATGAATTGTCGGAAAAATCCGTGTATTCAATCTGCAAATGTTCAATCAGTGTATTCTCGGAAGTGCGATTTAGCGCAGCTAATGAGAGTTTCTTCTTCCAAATACTCACTGTTAAATCCTATACTTAGAGCCATTAATAAAAAGTATGATGCCTTGAGTTCTTTCGTTTGGCAAATATCATAAAATAACAACTGTTCACCGCTACGCTGTTCTTTACGTAATCTTATACTTTGACAAACAGAAAGTGCTAGCACGGATGCATAGGAGTAACAACATCATGAACACTTGGGCAAAAGTAAGCGCTGCCGCAATCATTACATCTTCCATCATAGCGTGTTCATCATCACCGACTGGGCGTAATCAATTAATTCTATTTTCAGACAGCGAAATGAGCCAGTTGGGTGCCCAATCTTTTGAGCAAATGAAGAAAGAGCAAAAAATCAGTAATAACCAAGCAACCAACGCCTACGTGCAATGTGTCGCGAAAGCCATTACCGATCATGTTCCACCTCAAGCGGAGTTTTCTGAGTGGGAAGTGGTGGTATTCGACAGTGAACAGGTTAATGCCTTCGCTTTACCAGGCGGTAAAATTGGCGTTTATACTGGTTTACTTAACGTCGCTGTCACACCGGATCAACTTGCTACGGTTATCGGCCACGAAGTCGCTCACGTTCTCGCCGACCACAGCAATGAAAGGTTGTCACAGTCACAACTTGCCAATACCGGTATGCAAATCACTAACGTCGCCCTCGGCGGATCACAGTACCAAAATGTAACCATGGCAGCACTTGGTGTCGGTGTTCAGTATGGCGTAATCCTCCCCTACGGGCGGACTCAAGAATCTGAAGCCGATATTGTCGGCCTAGAACTGATGGCAAAAAGTGGCTTTGACCCACGACAAAGTGTTGATTTGTGGAAAAACATGGCGAAAGCGTCCGGGGGAAATCAACCACCAGAATTACTTTCAACGCACCCTTCCCACGATACCCGAATCAACGATCTTAAATCCAAGGCTGCAACATTACCCGCGTACGCCACTAAGGCCCCAAATTGTAAAAAGCCTAGTGTTTAACACTCATTACTAATGGCTTCGTTCTCGTCTATTCGACGACATTTATCCGGTTCCATCACTCAAAAGTTTATGCGGTGTTCCCTGCACCGCCTTTTTCGATAATCCTCACCTCCTCTCGTCTCCATACCCATCAGCGCAGTCACTATTATTTGTTTTGTCACACTTAACGCAATTTAACCTTGATTTTACCAATAATTTACATGACATTAACAACTGGTCTGATCAGTATAAGTCCTACTTCATCTCCAAACACTACGATGAAAGGTAGGAAGATATTCAGCGACACGATAACAGTCTGTTACTAGCTCATTTAAGAATATTGCTTAAAAAGGGAATTTATAATGAAAAAAAGAGCGCTCCTTACGCCCATTATATTGGGGGTTATCACACCTACCTCGCTTGCCGCTGGCTTTCAAGCAAACGAACATTCGGCGTCTGGTTTAGGTCGAGCGTTTTCAGGCGAGGGTGCTGTCGCCGATAACGCCAGTGTACTCGCTCGAAATCCGGCAGCTATGACGCTATTTGATAATGCACAGTTTTCAGGTGCAATCACTCTCGTCGATCCCAACGTCAATATTACCGATGACACCAATAACCAGCAAATGAAAGACGTGGCGCCAATGCAACTCGTGCCAGGAGCCTACTACATTAGCCCTATCAATGAGCAATGGGCGTGGGGGATCGGACTTTTTAGTACTTACGGTGTTGCGACAGATTACCCAGATAAAGCCTATGCTGGTGATTTAGCCGGTGACACTGCTCTTATTTCCGTCAACTTAAATCCAAATGTCGCTTACCGCATTAATGAACATTTCTCAGTTGGGGGCGGCGTAAATCTGGTTTATGCAGAAGCAGAGTTAAATCGTCACAAAGGTGCATTAGCCCCATTTTTAGGCGGCTCTGCAAGTGATATGCTCATTTCGATGAAAGGTGATACTTATGCTTTTGGCTGGAACCTCGGCGCACTTTATGAAGTCAATGACAACCACCGCTTTGGTTTCTCATACCGCTCTGCGATCGATCTTGCATTCGAAGATGGCGATTTTTCCAGCTATGACAGTGGCATTTCAACGCCCCCAAACACTAAGGCTGATTTAGACGTGACCCTGCCTGCTATTTGGGAGTTTTCTGGCTATCACAAAGTGGCAGAAAAATGGGCGATTCATTACGGACTACAGCGTACAGAGTGGAGTAGTTTTAAAGAACTTAAAGCGACATCCCCGACCTGTACTGGCGGTAGTGTGCCCGGAGAATGCTTCTATAAAAAAGAAAACTATAAAGACAGTAACCGTTACTCGGCAGGATTTAGCCACTATCTAACTCATGATTGGACACTGCGTGCTGGCTTTGCATTAGATAAACAAGCAGGTGAAGCTACATTAAGCATCCCAGATTCAGACCGTTATTGGTATTCAGCGGGCATCACTTATCAAATGAGCTCGGCGCTTTCAGTGGATGCGGGTTTGACGTTTCTTCAAGGAAAGTCCGGATCATTTACCGAAGTCGACAAGTTAGGTCAAGAGTTGCAATTTAGTGGTGATTCCACTGCGTATATTGGCGCACTTCAAGTTAACTACCAATTCAACTAAGTCAGTAAGGATACGACTATGAAACCATTATATTTAGCGTCGATCATTTCTGGCGCACTGCTTTTGTCTGCCTGTGGTGGTGAAAGTGAACTGTCTGGAACCCCAACCACCGCGGCTTATGAACAACACATTCAAGCCCTGCTCAGTAAACCAACCAAAGTGGTGTATACCCTTCAGGGCGCAAACGCCGATGTTCCTTTTCCAACCTTTGCGCTAATGAACACCGTCGATGGTACATTAGAAATTCCGACAGGTGGAAATGACGCACTGAGCAACCCCATCGCAGCAATGGGACAAACTGATGGGTGGTCCACCACCTCTCCTATTGCAATAAAATTCGACAAACCACTAACAAGCACGCCCGCTGCCACATCAGTCACTATGGTTAAGCTGACAAAAGGCTTAACTTCAGACTCACCGTTACCAGAAAAGTTACTGACTTATGGTGTTGATTATGTACTGAAAACACAGGGTACAACTCTCATCGTCATTCCTCTTATAGACCTTACTGGCTCAAGTGAATATATCATTGCTGTTAACAATACCCTGCTGGACGCCAACGGGGATTCGGTCGGTACCTCTCAGAGCTACGCGGCGTTAAAATCCCAAACCAAAATTTACAGTGAAGGATCGCTCGCAACGGTTCAACAAGTTGTGCAAGGGGTTGAGGCACTGATCCACGCCGGTAGCGCTGGCGCTATCGACCCCAACAGCATTGTTTATTCCACTTGGTTTTCTACCCAATCTATTGGTGCCACGCTTTATGCAACCAAAGGGATGCTTGCGGCGGCACAAGACCCGACCAAATCCTACAGCGATATTTGGAAAGGATCAGCAAACCCAAATAATGCCGACGTTAACCGGATTGGTGAGATGACCTTTTCTACACCCGTTGACCTTGCTACCGCTCTCGCGAGCGACGACAACTTCACCACCTACTTAGGGCTTTCTAACGATACACGAAATGCTGTGATCGCCAATTACAATAGCGTCGCTGCAGGTACAGTATCGGTGACAAAAGGGACGATTACACTGCCCTATTATTTGGAAACGGGTGACAGCTGGAATACCCAACCATTTGAATCTGGCACGGATAGCCTCGCGATCACTAAAAGTATAATTAGTGATAGTGCTGAACAAGCGAATTTTGCCGCGCAACTTCAAGCGAACAATATTAACCCAAGCACATTTTTAACTGACCCAGAATCACTGTTAGCCGACTTAATGGGGCTATCTTTCACTAAACTCGATGGCAGTGTATTTGATTCAGAACGTATCGTGACACGATACTCACCAGTACCCGCCGTCAAATCACTACAAGACGTCAATTTTTTGCTTTACACCCCCACCAGCGCAACGATATCTGGCATTGTGGTGTATCAACACGGAATCACATCAGCGAAAGAGAACTCTTATTTATTTGCGACCAATCTAGTAAAAGCCGGTCAAGCCGTCATCGCCATTGATGCGCCTCTTCACGGAGATAGGCGTTTACCCAACGGCGCATCCGCGCAACGCGATGTCACTGATTACATGAATTTAACGGTACTACCCGTGGCGCGTGATAATATTCGTCAATCCATGTTGGATATCATGACGCTTAGAATGGCATTATCGACCAATCAAGCCATGTTGCGTTTTATCGATACCCCACTCGCCGCGCTACCTTCAACAATCACAACCCCTCCAACCTTCATTGGACACTCATTAGGGGGAGTATTGGGCGTACCTGCTATCACTCAAGCCAACGCGCCACTAAATGCGTCTGTTGATCCACTGTTCAGGTTTAATCGTGCTGCGTTTGTTAACTCAGGTGGGCAGATCGCCAATCTTTTGCTAGGCTCCGATTCTTTCGGCCCACTGGTCACTCATAATATCGCCTTGTCTGCTGGCATCGGCTACGACACGTTCGTCAATTCACGCGCATGCGATCAATTTGCCGCCGATCCTGATACCTATTTTGACTCATGTCTAAGCGCATTTAAGCTTATTTCACCTATAGAAAATACCGCAAAAATATTAACCACGAATACCGAGTTCAGTTACGCGGTTCAAACCGTGTTGGATACAGCTGATCCATACACACATGCTTCTACGTTAAAGGCGATTGCAACGCCAGTATATATGGCTCAGGTTAAAGGCGACGGAACCGTGCCTAACAACGTACCAGGGTATATTGATCAAGGCCAAGGCGTCAGTAAATATGTCCAACAGTCCATTTTCGCCGGCACCGAACCATTAGCCGCTAAATTGGGTTTAACGGTGGTCAGTAGTAGTCAAGGCGGGTCTGCCGAAACGACGCCGTTTGTGCGCTTTAGCGCCCTTGGGCAACACAGTAGTTATATTTCGGTTCAAGATACCAGAGCCTATTCCGATTTAGCTCATCATCAGGAGATGCAAAGCGAAGTGAGCTCTTTCATTGCAACGGGCACAGCGCTCATTTCTAATTCTGCCTCTGTTTTAGAATAACGTTGATGTAGCGCTGAAAGCAAAGCACGGCACCCTGCCGTGCTTTTCCGTTTCTATGTCACACTTTTCGCTAAAACCATGTATAATGCGCGGCTATCAATCCGGTGATACTAAAATTAAGTACCACAGAATAACCATCGGACGAGGCTTTCGCCCGATCTCACCAAAATAAGGGTTAAGTATGTCTACTGAAGCAACGATGCTAGAGCGCTGTGGAAACAAATGTGAACTTTGTGCGGCGGAAACGTCACTCTCTCCGTTTGTTGTCGCACCTCATTCGCACGTGACCGTTGATCACGCAATCATGCTTTGTGAAACATGTTCAAGCCAAATTGAAAATCCAGAGTCAATGGACGTTAACCACTGGCGCTGCCTAAATGACAGCATGTGGAGCCAAGTTGCTCCTGTTCAAGTTGTGGCATTTCGTCAACTGCATCGCCTTTCAGCTGAAGGCTGGGCGCAAGATCTTCTCGACATGATGTACATGGAAGAAGAAACAAAAACATGGGCTGAAACGGGCCTAGAAAACGATGGTCTAAAACACGTTGACTGCCACGGTGCACCATTACAAAAAGGTGACACGGTCACAATTATCAAAGATCTTCCAGTTAAGGGGTCTTCAATGGTGGTTAAAATTGGCACCATGGTACGAAACATCGGCCTTGCACAAGACGATCCAGAACTGTTCTCAGGCAAAGTTGAAGGTCAATCTATGTGGCTACGTTGTGAATATTGCCGTAAGAAGTAGTGTGTAAAAGTAGTTCGCAGATTAACACTGTCAAAAGCGCCTTAGGGCGCTTTTTCGTTTCTAACCCAACTCCCGTAATATCCATCGCATTATAAATTCAAGTAAGTACGAATTGCGAGATGATCAGATCCAGCTACGTGTGTAAGCGCCTCTCGCTGACAAATTAACAGCTCTTGATCCTCAGCCCTCACCCAGAGATGATCAATGGCAATAATAGGTTGAAATGGAACAAGCCAACGCTCAAGAAAAGAAGGCCAACTGACCACTGGTTCAGTCTGAAATTCTGGCATTAATGCAGTAAATCGAGCCGTTGTGCTCGCTAAATTGAAGTCCCCCACCACAAGTGTGGTATCCAAAGGCGAACGTTCCGCTTCACGCATCACATCTTGTAGTACCTCATTTCGTTCTACCCATAGTTGTTCCGTTCTTGGGGACGGCGGATGGGCTGTAATTAAGTACACATCTTTATCTGTAGTTGCGCGCCAAATTACTTTCAGGATTTTATGTCCAGAGCGTGATGCTATTGAGTTCATTCCATATAGTGGTTGTTGACTCAATATCATTTGACCACTCGGATACCCAACACGACGCTGTCCACCAAATTGATAAGGGTACAGTTCGGTGAGGCCTTTCAACTGCTCACCATGGCTGGGAGACACTTCTTGAAGAATAAGAATTTCGGGTCTATTTGTACGAACGTACTGAATAAAGGAATCCAGTTGAGGATTGCCATAATACACATTGTATTGCACCACCGACACCTTATTTCCCTCGCAAGTTTGCCCCCCATTAAAGACAATAGGACTAAGAGGAAGCAACCAACTCACCGCCAATAGCAGGCTCGTGCTGGCAAGGGTACGCCTCTTTCTTACAAACAACATCAATGCAATACAGAGATAAAACACTGGCAGTATTACGATAAAGGATGCGGCGTTCTCTAACATCCAACTATTCGGCAAATAGTAGGCACAAATACCAATTATGGTCGGTATCGCTACATAAACGATCCACATAATCCCTCATCCTCCATTATCGTATCAGATAATTTCAGTCTAGGTGTGGATAAGCAAGAGTGTTAACGAGGTTCGGCTAGACAGGGCAATAATAGCGAAGGATAGAGGATTTGTTTAAATAATGAGACGCTTAAGGCACCGCAACAGTGCCTCTATTTCAAGATAGACTTTCTTCTGGTTGGTCATTTTCTTGGTAGTCCGATAGGATGATCCCTACTTCCATTGCATCCATCCACTCTAATGCATCTTCGTGCGTTGCTGTTTCCATAATATCTTCCTTTTTTGCCCGACATTAACGGCGGTCACCGTGTGGGCACTCATCATTGAGTTGTAACTAACTTATATGACGTTCCAATTAAACCCAAGCCTTAATACACAATATTTGACACATCTCATTGTTAAACGATTGCTTCGCCTACTTATTGACCAATAAAGCCAGCCTGTAAATATATGTATACATGTAGTGATAAATAATCTTACATTTCGCTTGTTTTGACATTTAATTGTCTACATAATCACTACTCATCCAGATAAAAGCGCTCTAAACCTAGCAGACAACTAGTCGGTATCACTTTAGAAAGCCATAACGTAAAGAAATATTTACATGAAATCAAAAGTTATTGGAAGCACACTCATTATTGCGGGAACGACTATCGGTGCAGGTATGCTAGCCTTGCCTATCGCGTCTGCTGGTATTGGATTCGGCACCTCATTAATCATTATGATGGGCCTTTGGGCACTGATGGCGTATACCGCGCTGCTAATGGTTGAGCTTCACCAGCATGCCGATCATTCCGCAACGTTGCATACGCTCGCAAAA
The DNA here is from genome assembly GCF_026191675.1 of Vibrio qingdaonensis. GTDB lineage: Bacteria > Pseudomonadota > Gammaproteobacteria > Enterobacterales > Vibrionaceae > Vibrio > Vibrio qingdaonensis. Next base: position 61,790 of record NZ_JAKRRY010000005.1, read on the forward strand.
CAAATTTTAGGTAAAAAAGGTCAATACATTGCGAGCATCGCTATGCTGGTGTTATTTTACGCCTTATGTGCTGCTTACATTGCCGGTGGCGGTGGTCAGTTTCGTGAACGTGTGGAAATGGTCTTAGGGGTTGAGCTGTCGAGCACCGTCGCGACGCTTATCTTTACTTTCCTCGTTGCGTTAACTGTTGCGCTGGGAACACACGCTGTCGACAAACTCAATCGAGTTCTGTTCACCATCAAGCTTCTCGCAATGGGTGGCGTGCTTTTTCTTCTGGCACCGAGTGTCACTCACTCATACCTGCTGAGCATGCCAGTACAGCAAGGGTTAATCCTTGCTGCAATCCCTGTTATCTTCACCTCATTTGGCTTCCACGGCAGTATCCCGGCGATAGTCAACTACCTTAAAGGTGATACTCGCTCACTGCGCAAAGCGGTCATGATTGGCTCAAGCCTTCCACTCGTCATTTATATCTTTTGGCAAGTTGTCACGCTTGGTGTCGTCAGTCAAAGCAACTTATTGGACAACACAGGTCTTAGCAACCTTATCGCATCCTTAGCCCAAACTGTACATATTGATAAGCTAGCAACCGTCATTGGTGTGTTTGCCGATCTTGCCTTGATGACGTCTTTCTTAGGGGTGAGTTTAGGGTTGTTTGAATATCTTCGTGACCTCGGTAGCCGCTACAATACATCAGTAAACACCACGAAAAACACGATAAATAGTAATAATGGTGAGGACCAGGACGTAGGGACACTTACTACCAAGCAACGTATTATCGCCGCGCTGGTTACTTTTATTCCGCCGCTTTGCTTTGCCCTTTTCTATCCACAGGGCTTTATCATGGCACTTGGCTACGCGGCTATCGCACTCGCTACCCTAGCGATCTTTTTACCAGTAGCAATGATAAAGAAAGTACGCAAAACGTCGGTAGACAACGACCAAGCTTATGTTGTTGCTGGTGGGCAAGTGGCGCTAAACCTATCTTTTGCGGCTGGGCTAATCATCGTCGTATCACAGGTATTAATTTCGATGAATGTCCTGCCTAGCTTGTAAATATCGACACTAGTCACATTAACAATGTAAAAGCTCTCAAGAAATTACATCTTCGCCGATATCAAAGATAGCATGTAGAACAGGAGGCCTTCATTCGAAGGCCTCCTGTTCATTTGTCTATTCAAACAAATTATAAGAAAGCAGCGGAGTCTCTATGAGAGAAGTTCAATTTAGAAAAATCGACTCAATATTTATTAAAATGTCGATAAGCGATAAGGTTTGGGTACTTTTTGCCCTCTTTTTACTTGCCCTATCCTTTACTGCGATAAATCGCTACCAAGATGCCATCATTCACGCGGAGCAGCTAGCGATCACGGCAGCGGAGTCACGCTTACAAGGTTACCTTGAAACAACGTCAAGTCCTGAGGAGCTTCGCGCTCTAGGTGTAACGTCGGCATCAGCCCAAGCGAGCTCCATCAATAACGGAACCGTACAGGCCGTTGCACAAGCAAATAATGGCAAACAGTACGGCTTACATCACTCTGCATCTATCAGCATCGAAACAGCCAAATCTAATGCGCTAACCTCTCTTGCTCTGACTTCTCTTTGGGTACTACCATTTGGTATTTTTGCGTATTGGCTAAGCACCTTCTTAGGTGGTGCACTGTGGACACTTTACGCCACCACCAAGAAAATTGCTGATGGCGATCTCACTTCAAGGTTGAACTTTGTTGCGGGTCGAGACGAGTTTGGCACAATTGGTGTCGCACTTGATGACGCCATGGACACGCTAACCGAACTTGTTGTCACCGTAAAGTCTTCTGCCACCAGCCTAGAACAAACTTCAACGCAATTTCATTCCGAGATCGCTCGTAGCAACAGCCAAATAAGCAGCCAGTATTCCTCGCTTGATTCTGTTGCGACCGCGATGGAAGAAATGACAGCATCTTCACAAGAAGTCTCTACTATCTCTCAGCAGTCTAACCGACAAGCGGAAGATGACGCAAAGCAAGTAGAACTAAGCGACCAAAGGGTTCAACAAGCAATTGGTGATATCAATCAACTGTCTAATTTCATCCAAGAAGCTTCTCACTCGGTTTCTGCTCTCACAGAAAATACCACGCAGATTAATGAAGTGATTACCACAATTAATGCCATCTCCGAACAAACCAATTTATTGGCACTCAACGCCGCTATCGAAGCTGCCCGAGCTGGAGAGCAAGGTCGTGGGTTTGCGGTTGTCGCCGATGAAGTGCGTACTCTCGCCAGTCGAACTCAAGCCGCGACCGTTGAAATACAAGCCATGATTGAAAAACTACAATCTGAGAGCCACAATATCGCCTCGATTACTCAACAAACCGTTGAACAAGCTCAATCAAGCAGCGCGCTAATTTCTGATATTGGTCATGATATCAATTCAATTTCTGATTCAGCCCAAGCGGTAATGGATATGAGCACCCAAATTTCCACCTCAGCGACGGAGCAAAGCTCCGTCGCATCAAGTATTGCAAGTGAACTCAGTGACATCCGCTCACAGTCAGGGACAATTAGAGAAATTGCACAGCGAAGTGAAGCCTCTATTGCGACGCTTTCGGAAGCCACACGCTCACTCAGCGAAGTTCTTATCAGATACCGTACTTAGTCGTTTTTTTGGCGACGCTGGATCAAAAAGGAGAGCACCTGCTCTCCTTTTCTATTTTTAGTTCTATTTTTAGTTCTGTTTCTGTTTCTGGCATTTTTTAACATGCTACTAAAAAATCACCAAAAGTAAGCTTTGGGATCTTTTTCAATTTCTCGCATAATCGCCGTAAGGTCATGGCTTTGAGATAAAAATGGATACGGAACCCATTGTGATTCGTCGTCTTCGGAAGGAATCGATAGATGCCACGTCTTATCCAGACTATCAAATTCAACTTTCGCAACTGGATTGGTATAATCAGAAAACGTTGAATCGAGCAAATAATGGGCATTAGAAAACAACACACCGTCAGGAATCGTTTCAAATAACGACTTGCCCAGCTCAACCGGGATACTTTTATTTCGGTTCATGCATACCATTTCAGCACAGCGTTCCAGCCGACATTGGGACATTTGAATTAGTGTCATACACGCTCACCCTTCTATCTCACTGTTAGTTAATATAACTGTTTTTCCGAGATTTTGTTACAAGCCCAATCTCGATGTCGCTAAATATAATGACCGAATGCTGAGTTCTTTACCTCAATCACAAAAGTGTCATACAAACGACATATGATGTGTCGAATCGTTACTTTATATGGAGTTATTCTATGCTACGCGTCGCTATGGCCGCCCTTATTTCAATTTCAGCCACTTCCTTTTCTTATGCTGAAGAAGTGAATATTTCCGGTTCTACCTCTGTCGCCCGAGTAATGGATGTGCTGGCTGAACAATACAATACCTCTCATAAAAACACGTTTATTGCCGTTCAAGGTATTGGCTCAACAGCAGGCATCACGCTCGTTGAAAAAGGCGTCGCCGACATTGGTATGAGCAGTCGCTACTTAACCGAGCGAGAAAGCAGTGAAGCATTAGACGTCTTCCCTATTGCTTATGATGGTTTAGCCATTGTGGTTAATATCACCAACCCGGTACCTAACCTTTCTCGTGAGCAAGTTTTTGATATCTATAAAGGCAAAATCACCAATTGGAAACAAGTTGGTGGTGAAGACAAAGCGATTGCTGTCGTCACTCGCGAAGCCTCTTCAGGGACTCGTTACAGTTTTGAAAGCCTGTTGGGCTTAACTCGAATTGTGAACGATAGATTGGTCTCTGATATCAATCCAACGAATTTAGTTGTGAACAGTAACAGCATGGTAAAAACCATCGTGAATCATAATCCGCATGCTATTGGCTTTGTTTCTGAAGGATCTGTCGACCGTTCCATCAAAGCGATTCAATTTGAGGGTGTCGAAGCGTCAACTGAAAATATCGCCCAAGGAAAGTACAAATTAGCGCGTCCATTCTTGTTACTACATAAAAAAGATGACATTGATGACGATGCGGATAAGTTCATTAAATATGTACTTTCAGATAACGGGCAGGCATTAATTGCGGAATACGGCTACACCCCTATCAAAAAGTAATCTCAGTCACTTGTGTATTCACGATAAAAGGAGAGCAACGCTCTCCTTTTTTATTGCTTCTAAAATAGGCAAAGTTAGTCATTTCACATCTCTACCTGACCTGCTATGTTGTAATTTGGTTTGCTATTACTCAACTCAGGAGAGTGTTTATGATTACTACAACGACTCAAAGCATTGAAGGCAAAAGAATTGTCGCCTATAAAGGCGTAATTGCAGGTGAAGCAATTTTAGGCGCAAATGTTTTTAAAGATATGTTTGCCGGCTTACGCGATATTGTTGGGGGTCGTTCGGGAACTTACGAAAGAGAATTACAGCGCGCTCGTGAAATCGCTTTGAAAGAACTGCAAGAGAAAGCTCATGATCTCGGTGCGAATGCGGTTGTTGGCGTGGATTTAGATTATGAAGTGCTGGGTTCTGGTAATGGTATGTTGATGGTCTCCGCAAGCGGCACCGCCGTCGTTATAGACTAGCCATAGACCAGTTATCAACTAATTACCGCCAGTTACTCATCCCCCGTCACTTTAGAAAATAGGCAGCAAAATCGTAATTTTGCTGCCTAAATAAGCGATAAACTATGAGTTATGAGCTATGAGCTATGAGCTATGAGCTATTCGAACTCTGTCAGTACTACTGCTTCGTCACGCTCACTGTCGGTTTTGCAATCTTGTCATCTTGCAGATAACGCGCATCAAACACAAAGTTATACTTACCCGCTTCTGCGACCGTAAGCTTACAATTCTCACCGTCACCCAGACTTAGAGAACCTTCACCTAGCGTCGCGGTACCACAACCGACATTCGGTGCACTCCAACTCGAATCCGCAAATTTAAATTCATGTGTCCCCGTTTCTAACGTTGCTGATAGCTGATACAAGCCATTGCCGACAAATCTCATCGCCCAGTCACTATTATCAGCCCAGCTATTCATACTCCCTTTAACGTACACAATGGTATCGCCAAATGGAGGAATCGAATCCACGTCTTTATCTGACATATCTACGGGCAGGCCTGCACCTTGAGCGCCCGATTGTGGTTGAACAAACACCGCCGTTGTTAATGCGGGTACCGAGAAGGTTCCATCACTAAACGAAGCCGATTGCACCGTCGCGTCCGCCGATGTTTTCTGTACGCTATGTAGTTCAAAACCTGTGACGCCCGATATGACCGCATCTTGCTGAGTGGATGTCGAGTTAATCACAACCACAATCGCGTCATAATTGTTATCGAGATCTACCCCTGCCGTTGTTCCATCATCAATGGTCATCACAATCAAACCTTGGGTTTGGTCCTTGCCCACATTTCGGAAATCGACACGGTTCATCACCTCTTCCGCGCTGTTTAACCTAAACAATGGACTCTCGCTGCGGATGGTTAATAATTCCAAAAACTGCGCTTTCGTCAAGGCGATATCGCTTTGATCAGGCTCTGCGGTCGTGTCAGCTATGATGGTTTTAATTAACCCCCAGTTTGCCCCGTCTTTATCTTCTCTTGGTAAACCCACATTCCAGTTGTTGTCAGAGCCGTCAAAACGAACTCGGTTATACCAATCACCTGAGTCATAAGAATCTCGCTGCATAGACTTAGAACGCAGTAATTCCGAACCCATATGGATGAATGGAATCCCTTGCCCTAACATAACCGTAGACAGAGAAACACTTTGCATGCGCGCTCTGTCGGCAGACGATGTGCCTGTCGCAATCTTATACGCGTTATTGTCCCACAGTGTTTGGTTATCGTGTTTTGACACATAAGAAATGTTTTCTGATGGGAACTTAGTATAACCAGCTGGTGCGCCGTTATAGTCCACATCTTTGCCTTTTTTAGTGCTCCCTGTGTAATCAATAAGAACGTAATCAGCTAGGTTTCCAGCCATACCTAAACGCACAATATCTTGGTTATGAAGCATAGCCTTGGTAGTTTCTGGCGAGCTTGTCACTTCTTCGTTGATATACGCCGCATTACCAAATCCTTGGTTGAAACGAAGAGGATGCTTGCCCTCAGTGTTTTGTCCGCCGTCAAACGGACTCCCGCCTCGAACTGCGTCGCGCAGTCTATCTGAGAAAGTACCGATCTGAGTACCCGCCATGTTTAACTGATTCGCTTGATCAAAACGTGCATTATTGGATACTTCACCAAAATCCCAACCTTCACCATAGAACAGTGTATTAGGGTCAATTTCACGTACGTCTTTCAGCGCTTGGATCATTACCGAAGCAGGTTGATGTCCCATCAAGTCAAAACGGAAACCATCTACTTTGTAGTCATCTGCCCAAACCTTTAGCGAATCCACCATCAACTTACCCATCATTAGGTTTTCTGTTGCCGTGTTATCACAACAGGTTGACGTTTCAACACCACCAGTATTCACATTGAGTCGGTGGTAATACCCCGGGACAATTTTATCCAGAACAGACTTTTCATTCACTCCTGAAGCGTTGGTATGGTTGTACACCACATCCATGACCAGCTTTAGTCCCATGTCGTGTGAGGCTTTCACCATTTCACGGAACTCTTTGATACGAGCCGCGCCTTTCGCATCCGTGGCATAGCTTCCTTCCGGTACCGTGTAATGATAAGGGTCGTAACCCCAGTTAAAGCTGTCGAGCATACGTAGATCATTCATCAATGCTTGCGCACTGTCTGTCGCCGGATCATAGCTTTCTAACAAATCTTCTATAACCTGGGAGGAATCCCCACTCGCACACACCGAAGCCGAAGGTGAAGCCGCGCACAAATCGCCGATGGTGTCGGTAATATCCACGGTTTTTTCTTCATCAATTGTCGCAATATCAAAAGCAGGAAGAATATGAAGTGTAGTTAAGCCTGCATCTTTAAGCGCTTGCAAATGGGTAACCGATTCACGAGTTGGCTCAGTTAATGCCATGTATTTTCCGTTCAGCGCCGCTGTGCCTAATGTGTCACTAAAACTGAAGTCCCTAATATGGGATTCATACAGAACATGATCTTCATCGTTCTTTACAGTCGGTCTTACATGTTCGGCACTACCCCAACCCTCTGGCATCAATGCAGGATCGTCTAAGTTAACGACATGAGAATAGCGAGAGTTAACTGAAAGGCTAACAGAGTATGGGTCGGTAACTAAACGCTCTTCAATGACTTTCGTCGTAGGATGATACACTTTGACATTGTAGCGATAGAACTTACCCACCGCGCCACTAACCACATCCGTAGACCAAACACCGGTATCGCTATTTTCAGTCATCGCAACGGTTTGCTCTAACTGTTTGTCAACGTCGTAGATTTCCAATTGAACACGCTGAGCCGTTGGTGCCCAAAGCTTAAAGTTCGCATCGTTACCTGTCACGATTGCACCCAGAGTTTCATTGATAGCATTGCCGGTATTTTCATCTACAAACACGGCGTCGAGCACGCCTGGCTTTTGTACCTCTGTCGCCGCCATCACTTCATCATTACTGTTGTAAGCCACTACGACAATTTGCGATTTTAAAATGGTTCGCAGTAGCTCGTCAGTCGTATTTAATGCGACTGACTTTACACTTCCTAGGTGTCTAAATCGTTTTTTTAACGCTTCCGACAAATCGCCTTGCACCGTCATGTCAACGGCAGTGCCACCTACTATGTTCCTGTCTTTATCCATCGTGATGGCGGCTGTTTCACTGTAAAACAATTTCACTTTCTGAGCACTGGCCGCCGCTTCCCACGCAAGCGTGTCCGCATCTAGCCAGTGCGCTTTTTGCCCATCGATAACAACGGGACGATCGGCAATAGGTTTGTAGTACAACTCACTGCTACCATGGAAGCCAAATAGACCCTTGCTTTCATCAAGATTATTAAGCAGCACTTTTGAGTTTGCACTACCAAAGGCTTTTTCATCACCTTTGTGCAAAATGAAGTTCATACAGTTGTGAGGATCAGATGCATCCGGATTAACATTCAATACATAGTACGCACCGTAAGTATCACTGACACCATCGGCTAGCTTAGGTGCCCCCCAAGCAGTCCCTCCATCGGCGATCCCCATTGCTTGTAGATCGGTACTGGTACAACCCTCACCGTTCCATAAATGTAAGCCCCAGCCGTCATAAGGTGACCCGGAAGCTGCAGCAATATCTTGTTTATAATAAACCACGACTTCGTTATCACCCGCTTGATAAAGGCCACTAATATTGCTGCCATTATTTCCGCCTGAGTTACCACCTGCGTTATCACCGCTGTCATTACACCCTGCGATTACGGCGACGGAAAGTATTGGAACTAAACTTTTGGCAATCATCGATAATTTGAATTTTTTATTGTCCACTTGGCAAACCTATTTGTTATTGATTATTTAAATTGATGTGCAGTACAGCCTCTATGTTAAATAACAGTGGCAACAACAAAATGAGAGGAAGGTTTGTTAACTTTTTGTATCTGAGAAAATTACCGCCGTCTTGGACAACTCTCACACTCTAAAAGCCTAAATAGATAGTTTAATGAGATCTCTGACACAGAGTTTTGGCCGTAAACCTTGGGGCGTAGTCAGCAAGGATGAGTCTCTTAGGCGTAGATTTCAGCCTTCAATGAGAGAGTTAGCTCACCTTTGGTGAGGCACTTTATTATTATCTAAAATTAAGATCCTAGCGTCAATGTGACCCACCTAAACAGGTGGCGCAATAACAAGAGTGATTGTTATAAATGAAATAATTGCGTCTAAAACTATGCACACTTAACGTAAAACTAAGCACTTAATGTAAGACTATAGGTAGAAATGAACGTGCCTGTGTAGCGTCTGAAGAAGGTTATCAGGGTTACGAATGTCGCGGAAGCTTAGCTTGAATAGGGAAGCATTAAGAAATGGAGGCGCCTCCCGGAGTCGAACCGAGGTCCACGGATTTGCAATCCGCTGCATAGCCACTCTGCCAAGGCGCCTTTTTATGTCGTATTTCTAAGTTCATTATGTAGTGAGAGCTAACGGTTGTTAATCACACAATAATGAGATGGTGCCCCGGGCCGGACTTGAACCGGCACAACGCGAACGTCGAGGGATTTTAAATCCCTTGTGTCTACCAATTCCACCACCAGGGCATACATATAATGCTTGGAAACACCATCGCTCCCGCATTGAAATGCGGCAACGTTGAGCACTATATTCGAATGAGAATTATCGTCAAGCAAAAATGTTAACTTTATGGATTACCTGACGAAAACTCCAGCAAGCTGGATGAATCCTCTTCATATTCAAAAAGAAAGAGATAAATCAATGCCTTTAAAGTCAGATATTAATCCAACCGCAATACCAACAAACAACCCTCTTTATAATTCTAATTCAGGGCAATCACCAGCACCGACTTTCACTCCCTAAGATCGCTTACCGTGCAACCAATGTAGATTAAGGTTTTCAAAATCCTAATCTATTACTCTGTGGAGGCCATCAACTAAGATAATGACAAAATTGAGGATAGTGACAATCGCGTTCAACGTGTACCTCTGCGCTAGTTCGCGAAATAGAACGCTATCATGTTGATTTTTAGAAAGCTTTTAACTTGTTTTGGAGTCAAGATCACCTTTGGCTAATTTATTTTTGGCCCTGTAGATACTAAGCTTTTGAAACAGTGAACTTTAATTAACATAACTGTAAATAAGCATTATCAACCTCACTCAATCATAAAGGACTGTGCAAATGAGCAAAGTGAACAAGGAAGTAGAATCACTTAATCGACGTAATTTCATGAAAGGTAGTGCGGGCGTAGCCATTGCTGGAGTTAGTAGCACCCTGTTTAGTTCAGTGTCGAACGCCGACGAGCTCGACTCCCAGTGGAACTCTCATCGCCACTCAACAGGCAAAGCATTTTGGACCAATATTAAATCCCAATTTATTCTCGACAATTCAACAACGTACATGAACATCGGCACTACAGGGTCTATGCCTAAACAAGTGTTAAAACACTATAACAACAACAACAAAACCGTTGCAAAATACCCTTGGGATATGGACGGAAAATTTGGTTCATGGCCCTATGTCTCAGACATGGTGTCGGATATTGCTGCAGGGTTTGGTGCAGACCCAAGTGAGATCATCTTAAGCCGAAACACGACCGATGGAATGTGCTCGATAATCAACGGTCTTAACCTGCAATCTGGTGATGTGATTCTTACTACACATCACGAACACATCGCTGCAATGTCACCACTGAATATGGTAAAACAAAGGTATGGCGTTGAAATCATCGAGATTCAGTTGCCAATTTATACGGGCAACGAGCCTGTCACAGAACAAGATTATGTAGAAGCGTTCCGCGAAGCGATTGAACAATACTCTAATATTAAGCTTATTACTTTCTCGCACATCACCTATAAAACGGGCACGCGCCTACCAGCGAAAGAAATTTGTCAGTTGGCGACACAAAGTCAGATACCTACCCTTGTTGATGGCGCGCATACAATAGGCATGCTCGACCTCGATTTCCATGATCTTGATTGTGATTTCTACGCAGGTTCTGGGCATAAATGGCAATGTGGCCCCGGGGCCACTGGTATTCTTTACGTCCGTGACAACATGAACCGAATCAAAGAATGGGCTAATGGAGAAAAGCCTTACTGGGCAATAAACTCGTCATTGGGCCATTTAGATTATTTGGGTATTCACTATCAACTCCAATATGTTGGCAATGATAATTACCCAGCAAAACAAGCTTTGGCTGACAGTTGTAAAATGTGGGACGATATCGGCCGCGCTCGTATTGAAAAAAGAGTGCTGGGACTTGGCTCACTGTGCAAAGAGCTTTTACAAAAGACTCTGCCAAATGTCTATATTTTTTCTCCCAACGTAACCGGCCTGACCAGCGGCCTCACTACATTTAACCCGTTTGAACTTAGTGTGCCCGAAAGCGTACTGACAGAGTTCAGGGATCGTTTACGAAAACAATATGGGTACATAATCCGTACAACAAGTTTTAAATTGGAAATCGGGGGGCCCGATACTTATTCATTAAGGATCTCTACTCACCTATTCCATGATGAAAACGATGTAATTGGTCTGATCAATGCTATTCAAGAGCTGTATTACGACATGGCATAGCTACGATATGGCCTAGTTACGATATGGCCTAGTTACCATACGCCCAATATTATATTGGGCGATTATCACCTGAGCTTTAAGAGGTTTACTATGAAAGTTACTCTATCGTATAGTCAAATATCGGCGGCTTTTGCCACGGTTGCTCTGACCTTTTTTAGTTCAGCACTCTTAGCTGATGATTTGGAAGAAATACAAAAACGTGGTGTTTTACGACACCTTGGGGTCTCATACGCCAACTTTGTTTCCTACATTGACCAAAATGACTTTCAATATTTAACCGGATTAGATGTCGAAATTGTACAAGGGTTCGCGGAGTCAATCGGAGTGGAGTATCAATATGTACCAGCACAATGGAATAATGTGTTCGGCAAACTAATAGGGCAAGATGCTCAATTTACCAACAATGCACTAACGCTAGGAAAACAAGTTCCAATTGAAGGCGACTTAATTGCCAACGGCGTGACAATCTTAGAATGGCGAACACAGATTGCTGACTTTTCCACAGATTACTTTCCATCAGCAGTATGGTTGATAGCAAAAACAGAATCCGACTTGAAACCCATTCAACCATCAGGTTCGAGCGCCAAAGACATCGTACAAGTTAAACAACTGATGCGGGGTAAAGATGTACTTGCAATGGAACATTCTTGTCTCGACCCCAATTTGTATCAACTTTATGATACAGGTGCCAATATCATTCTTCCGGAACAACAAAGAAAGCTCAGTGAAATGGTCCCTGCTGTACTAAACAGTAACGCAGAAAGTACATTACTCGATGTACCAGATACGCTAATTGCACTAGAAAAATGGCCTGGTGAAATTAAGGTTATTGGACCAGTGTCAGAAGAACAACGGATGGCTGCCGTTTTTCGCAAAGACTCTCCGAATCTCAGAATTGAATTTAATAAATACTTATCTAAAATTAAAAAAGATGGAAGCTACAATAAACTTGTCGAAAAATACTATCCATCCGTGTTCTATTTTTATGAAGGTTATTTTACAGAAGGTAGTAAATCAAAACTATGACTATAAATGTAAAAGCCAATCGATTGATATTATTAGCCTCTCTATTGCTGGCAGCTTACTTAATGTTAATTCTTGGCGTTACTAACTTAGGTCAGACTCGTTTAGAACAATCTCAACACCGCGAACTTGAGTTAAAAGTGGGAAATTACGCCAGTACTTTAGAGTATTTCTTTTACGTCACCAATGAAGATATGGATACGCTGGTCGAAGACAGAGTAATGCATGCCTTCTTCGCAAACTTAGCATCAGGGATGTCCATGCAGTATGGCTTAGGGTCGAGTATCCTAAGGCTAAAGAACAAACTTGTTGCAACGCAAAAAAACAAAACCATCAATCAAAAGAACATATATGACCGTTTTGCTCTTGTTGGGCTTGATGGTTCTATCATTGCCGATACCTACCCAAAATCAAAACTGCTATTTAATATTGCTCGCCTTAAGAACAACAAGTCAAGTGATGTGATAATTCGAACAGTCAATCGACTGGGTAACAATGAAGTTCAGCTTGTTAAAATGGTGACTCAATCTGGGCTTCCAACAGCCTACTTAGTCGCAATTCTCAACAAAGACGTTATTTTTGAACAGTTGACGGCTCAAGAAAGTAAGGACAGTCAAAGTAGGATTGAACTGGTTTCCGAAAATGGCCACTCTTTTGTATGGGACTCATTATCAGGAAAAAATCCAACATCTGAGCCTAATAGCAATGCGACGATTAACTTTTCTATTCCTATCAAAAATACGCCTTTCGTTTTAAATAATTGGTTTGAATCTGTCAACGGAAAAAGCATATTAACCTCTAGCTGGTTTATTATTAGCCTATCCTTCCTAGCGCTACCTGTTATGTTTGGTTTATTTTATATTTTTATAATTAATAACGCTAATATCATTTTAAGAACAAAAGTGACTGAATCAAAAAAACAGCACGCTATATTATCGGTAAAAAATCATCAACTCTTAGACGAGATAGAAAAACGGAAAATATCAGAAGAAAAGCTCTCCTATCAAGCCACTCACGATGCCCTAACCGGTTTGCCCAACCGCAGTTATGGTAACCAACAACTAGAAAGTGAGATAGAAAAGGCTGGCGTAAACAACTCAAGCTTACTGGTAATGTTTATCGATCTCGACAACTTCAAACAGATAAATGATACCTTGGGTCACTTAGCCGGTGATGAAGTGCTCAAGCAAAGCACTTCCCGCTTAATGGATTCTGTTGGCAGCTCAGAGCTATTGTCTCGTTTAGGTGGTGACGAATTTTTACTCATTGTCCCTAACCTCAATAACCAAGTATTGGCCAAAGACTATGCAACCCAAGTATTGGCCCTTTTCAATCAGCCATTCAACTGGAATAACCAAGATTTTTTCGTTTCCATCAGTATTGGAATGTCTGTTTACCCGCAAGATGGTCAAAATACAGAACAACTCCTCGCTAATGCTGATATGGCCATGTATAGCGTTAAACAAGATGGTAGAAATGCTTTTAGCTTTTATAGTTCAGATATGAGCAGTAATGTGCAACGGAGTTTAAGCTTAGACGGACGACTGCGCTATGCGATAGCCAACAACGAACTGGAAATTTATTATCAACCGATCCTAAATTTACGCACTAATGAAATCATTGGCGCAGAAGCGCTTATGCGTTGGAATGACAAGAAATTTGGTATGGTGCCGCCCGACGAATTTATACCTTTATCAGAGAAAAATGGCCTAATCCATCAAATTGGTGAGTTCGCTATCATGACGGCTTGTCAACAAGCAGCGCTTTGGCAAGCCATCGCTCCAATACACATGTCTATTAACTTTTCCAGTGTCCAATTTCGATTTTGCGATAAGTTGTTTACGCAAGTTCGCTATGGATTGATGAAATCGGGGTTGCCCGCAGATCGACTCGATATAGAAATCACCGAAAGCCTACTTTTCAACCACAACGAAGAAGTCATCAGCCTGCTGAATAAATTACAATCCATGGGCGTGAAATTAACCATCGATGACTTTGGCACCGGTTATTCAGCGTTAAGCTATCTTCAAAAATTTCCGTTTGATCAACTAAAAATTGATCGTTCATTTTTGAAAAATATCCGTAAAAATAAATCTGACCGCGAGCTTGTCAACGCGGTGATCGCCATGGCAAAAGCGCTAAACTTAAAAGTAATCGCAGAAGGTATTGAAAATCAATGGCATGTTGATTATCTCAATTCCATTGATTGTGAGTATGGTCAAGGGTTTCATTATAGTAAGCCAGTACCTGCTAAAGAGTTTGAGCGCCTACTTAGAGACAATGCCAACAAAGCATATAGAGAACCTCTCAAGCTTAACATCGTGGAATAGAGGGGAATCATTGGCCACCAGCCAAACTTTAGGCCAGTCAGACTGAACTCGAACCACACGAGCATCAAGGTGAGTTACTGCTATCACCTTTAGTTGATTACCTAATTACTATGCCACTACAAATAATTCCCTCCGACTCGCATTTTTTACTCAGTATCGTACTTAGCAAGCTGAGCTTGCGTAATAATATGGAAAACTTATCGATATACTCGTCTCAGCCCCCTTAAAAAATCTCCCTCGAACAGTACAAAAGTTCAAGTTTGCTAGGCAAATAATCATATTGAGTAAGCGACGTTTAGAATGAACTAGCGTTATTTTAGGGTGCGGTTACAGGTGAGTAAATGATTCGAGATTGTATCTTAGTCGTTTGAATACCAGTCACGCTAGGCAAACTTATTATGCTGCTGGGAATGATGGATTCATGCACACAAAACTTAAAGGGACATTAAGATGATAGCCATGTGGCGAACCGCAGATAGTAATTTTTGGCGTAAAGTATGCAGTATCGCTATTCCTGTTGCTACTCAGTCCATCCTATACTCCTTACTATCCTTAGTGGATGCGCTTATGGTGGCTCCTTTAGGTGATAGTGCCGTCGCTTCTGTAGGGCTAGGCGGTCGAATTGTGTTTTTCAACTTACTTGCCATTTATGGGTCGTGTGCAGGCGTGACTGTATTAGCAGCACAATACTTTGGCGCCAATGATATTTTAGGTGTGAAACGTTCTTTAGGACAATCGATAATTATGTCCGCTATCGTTTCATTACCTTTTGCTTTGCTATATACAGTCGCACCTAGCTGGGTCATTGGTCTAGCGAGTAACGATGTTGAATTTAATCAAATGGCGACGGACTATTTGCTATTTACTGGTTGGACTATCTTGCTCACGGCAATTGTTGTTCCTTTAGAGTCCATGTTTAGGGCGGTTGGCGAAGCTACTGTGCCCACGTACATCAGCATATTTGCCAGTCTATTAAATGTTGGGTTGAATGCACTATTAATCTTCGGACTATACGGGTTTCCTGAAATGGGGGTTGTTGGGGCTGCAATAGGTACTGCAATATCACGAGTAGTGCAAATGCTGATCTTAGGTTGGTACTTATATAGTCGCCGGCGCCAATATTGTCCGAATAAACACGATGTAAAGAGCGGTCTTACTCTAAAAGCTCGCCAACTCTATCTCAAAATTGCGTTTCCGGCATTGCTACAAAACGGCGGCTGGGCGGCGGGTATTTTAACTTATAGTATACTCATGGGGCACATTAGCGTGGGCGCGCTGGCTGTAGTGAGTATGCTAAGCCCCGTGGAAGCCGTGATACTCTCCCTCTTCTACGGAATAAGTGTCGCAGCATCGACTCTCATTGGCCAGGAGCTGGGAGCGGAACGGTATCAACGCGCATGGTATGTCGCTTGGCGACTGATTATCGTTGCGGTTATCTTAGCTTTCTTTATTGGCCCGCTGACTTACCTGTTAAGGGATGATATTCAGCAAGTCTTGAATTACATGAATACGCCACAACTGGATGTCGCGATTCAGATATTACTAATTATGGCCTTCGCTGTTCCATTGCGGGCTCTTAACATGCTTGGACTGTCGGGGGCATTGCGTAGTGGCGGGGACATGAAGTACGCACTCTTTATCGAGTTATTTGGCCTTTGGGGTATCGGTATTCCAGTTGCAGTATTCACGATTTTTGTTCTTGGGTGGCCGCTAAATTGGGTAATGGTCGCGATCCTACTAGAAGAAGTCGTCAAAGGATGCTTAGTTGTACACCGAATCTTTGCTAAACGTTGGCTAACCAACTTAGTTAATGAACCAGCTTAGTTAATGAACCAGCTTAGTTAATGAACCGGCTTAATTAATGAGCTAGCTTCAACGTAAACGTAAGGTTGATATCGGCGTCAGATACTAACAATAAGTGAGAGTTACTGTCGATAAGTGCCACTTCTACGTGAAATGGCACTGGCGCTCTCTAAAAAGCAGGGAAGCTTTTCTAACAATACTCACTGTTATACCCTTAGTTTGGCTAACTTAACTGTATTGTTGGATAATAGACAACCTTCCCATCTTCAATTAAGTCATCTAAATTGACTCTTTCATGTCGGATAATTAACTCTTTAGAAAGATCATGACGAATAGGATTTGATAATAGTTCGTTCACAGGGAACTTAACGAGTGCCTCCTTGCTTTTCATACAATAGTCTATTAATTGAGTATCGGTATAGCGAATTATCCGGTCCATAGCTTCACAATTAGCTAAATACTCAGGGTTCTCTGCAACCGTCTCGTAAGTTGTACGCTTATGGTAAAGGTGATAAACGGGATTTTTGAACGTTTTAAACTTCAAGAAGCGTTCAATTTTGTAAGCAAAAACGTCATCTTCTCCTCCCCACCCCCAGAACTCTTCAGGCCAGCCGCCAATTTGAACAAAGTTTGATTTTCGAATCAGTACCATACCGCCACTAAAATTAAGAAAATCTCTACACTCAGATTTATCTTTTTCAGCAATGGGATAATTTAACTTCATGTCGGGTGAGTTATGAATCATCTCACTTAAATCTGCAGGAAGATCAATAACGACATTAAAGGGATTCACTGCCTCAAATTCCTGTTGGCAACTGATGATACATCGGTTTAAATCTTCTGGGTCAATAATAATATCAGAGTCAAGAAATATAAGCACATCATGGCATGCTAGAATAGCGGCTTGATTCATGATTTTACTTTTATTAAATGGCTCAAGTTCATTTCCTACATAAATTTGGTTAATGGTTCCTGGTTTGAGTGAAAACTCGGTCTTAGAGCCATGTTCAGCCAGTATTATTTCACAATTTGGATAATTGGTAATTACCCATTTCAACGTAGAAAAACAGTTTTTTTCTCTTTCACTACTTGCGTTCCTAAATGGAATAATAAAAGACACCACACTTTCATTCATTTATTTACCCTCTATTTTCAACTCAAAGCAGGTTGTTCAATTAAGTTTGCTTGCATCGAACCATGCTCACTCCCGTTTTGCAAACTGTGCTTTAACGGAGAAAAACCATTAAAACCGACAGTAGCAAAACTCGCAGAATATGCGCCACATGAGAGTATTAATACAGGGTCCCCAGATTGTAGATCTTCAGGAACGAGAATTTGACTAGTCTCATCATTAATCACATCATACGAGTCACACGTTGGCCCAGCAACAATTGCCGGTACTAGCTTACTGTCCTTACGCTTGGGGAAGCGCATTTTATATCTGATTTTGTCAGTTTCAAATAAACCATTAAATACTCCACAAGACAGATATAACCACCTCTCTCTAGTACCACATGGTTGAATCCGCTCAGATAAACGCACCACATGCGCACGAATCATACCACTATCAGCAACAATATAGCGGCCCGGCTCAGCGATAAAACGTAAGGAGTACCCTATATCTTTTTGCAGCCGCGACATATTTTCACGAATTGTGCTAAATATTTTTTCTTCTGGTGGAGATAATTTATTTCCCTGCTTATCTAAATAGCCACTGCAAGGGAATCCGCCCCCTAAATTAATATACTCTAACTGTATTCCTTTAGATTTTAGGTTAAGCAAAACCTCTCTCCAGAGAGTAAATAACTGTTCCCATGCTGCAACTTCCATTTGTTGCGAACCAACATGTGCAGAAAGCCCCGCGGGCTTCAAACCGCTTCTCTTTGCTTCTATTAAAACTTGAACCGCTTCCTTTCCTGAGCAACCAAATTTTCGACTTAACTCCCACAATGCGCCTTTGCCTTCATTAGCAATACGACAGCAAATTCGGCTGCCACTCGCGAGACGTGCTATCGCTTGAACATCGCCTATGTTATCGGTCACAAAATCACGAATATTTAAATAATAGGCATGACTAATATCTTTGTCCGACTTAATGGTATTGCCATAGTGGATTTTACTAACATCGCATCCAGATTTAATTGCTTGTAAAATTTCATTCACTCCTGCAGCATCAAAACCAGAGCCTTTTTCAACAAGCGACCTCAATACGCCATCAACCGGGCATGCTTTGATAGCGAATCGTATATCTACACCAGGTAGTGCATGCGATAACCTATCATATTGACGCTCTATTCCTGCCAAATCGAACGTAATGGCATCGAAATTATCATCATTATCTTCTTGATACTTCATCGTAATTTATCTTCCGCTGATAATTAAATGCTAACTTGCTTCTTACTTGAATTTATTAGTGAAGACCAAACCCCCGTTAAAAATATAAAGTCCTCCATATCAGATTTGGCTTCGGACAATAACTCACTGAATCGATCACTAATTATACGTGAGAGTTTTTCATAACGACCGCCGAGTTTAGCATATTCTTTAATAATTATATTCAGCGTCTTTTTAGCTGTTTCCTGATCGAGTTTTAGACTTTCTTCTATCACCCCCAAAACAACTTCCGAATTAACTTGGTAATCATGGTCTAGTAGCTCTAATCCAAGTTCATCTAATCTGGAAAAAATAAAACCGAAATAATTAAGAGATACATAATACTTAACCAACCTAATTTGATAATCGAAGAAACCATCATCTGTTTTTCTTTCTGGGGTATGGTAGTTATCTATATGTCTATTGTGCTCTACACCTGGAAGTTTTGAGCTATTAATCATATGTATAAGAAAGTAGTCAGAAGCGATGGTAGACTTCGCCGGAGGAAGCGGTATTTTTTGGTGCACTTTATAGAAACTGACATTGCACATATCGACCGCATAGGGATCAACAGAGCATAGGATCGACTTATCACCGTTAAATCGTTCTATTCCATTACCTTTAAATGACTTCTCTACAAATTCTTTCCTCTGGGCCTCAGAGTAGCAGTCTGGAACATCAAGGCTAACAATTGTCTCATAAACGTCTGAGTTTATGCTTTGCATCTCTTGAACATCTACAGACATAGCGCCAATAAAGGCGCCTCCGACCAACGAAACAGGCATCTGCTCTTGCTCAGGTAACAAGGTCACATAATCAACCTTTCCAGATACATCATGAGCATTTTGAGATAGAGAGCGAAGCTCCTGGTAGATAGGAAAAATATATTCACCGTTGACTCTCTGTAATCGACTATCAGAATCTCTTCGGTGAATACTGTCACAACCAAAAGCGGTACTGATTAAAAAACCTCTATTCGTGCACGCCCCATAAGAACAGCCTTCAGGCAGCATTATCGCTAACAACCTCGCCATCACGTCATGCTGTTTTGCATCATATATAACATTGCGGATAAAACTTTTCTGTCTCTTATCATCAAAATATGAAACTGATACTTTATTTACTTGGTCATACTGCTTAACAGCTTCAAGGTTTGATTTATATTCATCCCCGCTTGAAGTATCCAAAATTAAAACATGAACAAGCACATCAAAATTATCAACCGCATATTTAGCTTCTTTGATCATCAAGCCAATCGCGTTGGCGCATTCTCGGTTGGTGGGTAAAAAAAGACAAATTTTCTTCACTAAAGCTCCTTATTATGCGAAGCCGCTGAACTAAAAATGTCATGCCTCACCGATTTGTACACATAGACTGAATTGCGCTAAGTTTCTATTGCATATGCATACTCTTCCAGTTGCATGGCAGAAGTTTGCGAGCAGTACAACAAAAGAAACTAAGCCAACAAAATAGTGGACATTGCCAAGTGTGATTGGGACAACGTGATACTGAAGTCTCTATTTAAACGCGGAGTGAGTATGTTGAATACGCGCTCACTGACAAGTTGAACCTGAGTCGAGATTGGAGATGGGTATTCGTACGTGAAGACAGCAATAGCATACTGCTATAAAAGCGCTGCATGTTCTTAGAATAGGAAAGCCCTCGCCAGCATGTACTGGCGAGGGCTTCAAATTTCAGGCATAAAAAAACCAGCCTGAGCTGGTGACTTTATCTCTCATCATCAAGCTATCATGCAATTTGATGATGAATATTGGAGGCGCCTCCCGGAGTCGAACCGAGGTCCACGGATTTGCAATCCGCTGCATAGCCACTCTGCCAAGGCGCCTTTATCTGGTACTGGTATCTGTAAATTCACTGGCAACTACGCTTAGTTACGTAACTGATCATTGAGATGGTGCCCCGGGCCGGACTTGAACCGGCACAACGCGAACGTCGAGGGATTTTAAATCCCTTGTGTCTACCAATTCCACCACCAGGGCACATGCAAACACCATCATCCTCTCGCTTCACCGTGAGGACGAGACGTACTTTACCCCAAATAGAATTTTGGTCAACCGTAAATTCTTACTTTATGAATCATATGGTTAAATTCCCAACTATCTGCACAAAGCCCCACCAAAATGCCGGTACTAACTGCACCGTCGTTGCTTTTATAAATGACGAGTTTTTTATTTTCGATGACTCCCAGACAGGATTAACCAAAATGTTAATCCTGAGCCATAAAAAAACCCTGATCATCTAAATCAGGGTTTACCTCTAAGAAGTTGCTAACTACAGATTCACGCTTATTTTTGCACACCTTCAATGTGCAGTTCCATATCTACGTAGCTTGATGCGCCCATGACAGGAATCTTAAAGTCCACTAACTCCAAACGAGTAGTTCCATAAAAACCAGCGCGCTCACCGCCCCACGGGTCTTGGCCAGCGCCAATAAACTCAGCGTTGATGGTAATCGGCTGGGTCACACCATGAAGGGTAAGATCCCCTGTAATGTCTAACTTGCCATCACCATTGTCTTTCACACCTGTACTTTTAAACACTGCCTCACCGTACTTACCTGCATCGATAAAATCAGAACTACGAATGTGCTTATCACGTTCGGCATGATTCGAGTCCAGACTTGTTGTGTCGACGGTGACTTCCACCGAAGAGGCAGCAACGTTTGCAGGATCATAGCTAAACTGACCAGAGAAGTCGTTAAAACGACCTTGAATAAAGCTGTAACCTAAATGGCTCACCTTAAAGTTCACTGAGGCGTGGGCGCCTTTAGTATCAATAGCGTAATCAGCGGCATTTGCACCTAGTGGCAACATCATTGCCACTGCCATTCCTGTAGCGATTAGTGTCTTTTTCATTTCGAAACTCCTAACATTTTTCGAAGAGTATTATCTTTATTGATAAAGTGATGCTTTAAGGCGGCTAACGCATGCCCTGCAGCGGCTAAAATAACAAACCAAGCGGCATAGAAATGAACCTCCCCTGCAATATCAGACTGATTTGCAAAGAGTTCACCTAATGCTGGAACTGTAAACCATTCAAAAACGTCTATACCTCGACCATCTGACGTTGATATCAAGTAACCACTGGTGAAAATGACCAGTAACGCAATGTACATCATCAGATGTCCTACTTTAGCCCCCATTTTTTCAAAGGCAGAACCTTCTATATCAGGACTAGGCGTTACATGCTTCCAAATTAATCTAACTATAGTAATCACAGCCAAGAGTATGCCCACTGATTTATGCCAATGCGGCGCTGTTTTATACCACTCGCTATAATACGTAAGATCAACCATCCAAAGTCCGACTGCAAACATACCAATGATCACCAAAGCGGATAACCAATGCAGTGCTCTTGAGACAGCGTTGTAATTTTGAACCGTGGTTGTTGCCATTTTCCTTTCCATTTATTGATACCAATTATCATTCGTCATATTAACGACTATTTAACGCTTGAGATACAGTATTTACTTAAATTGACATTACGACGATAGGGAAGGCTTGATAAAGTCATTCAATTTTTTCGAACTAACTCAACCACAACAATTTGCGACCCTACGCTAGTCCAACGGCATCTCTATTTCATACAGTTCATCCCCAATATCAAGCACTCTGCGTTCGAGTACCGCTTTGGCATCCTCTAATCCCTTGTTGTAAAAGGCTGGACCCAATTTTTTGATGAGAAAGTCCAATAAAAACTCGGCATCAAATTGCCCTAAATCTTGCTCCAATTCTTCAGAAAAGTACTGTTGCAATTGAATAATAATGTCATTTCGTTGCTTTGAATCAAACATCGCGCCCTTCCTTCATACTCAACGTGTATCACATAATGTTACATTTTATCTTCTATGGCGCATAGGGTTTTAAATCATTCAAGTTTTAACACACCATCCATACGCGTTATTCCAACCACCTCTCATTATTTCGATTATTTATGAATCTCTGTTTCATTTTTGAAACTAAACCACTATGCTGAGTGCAAATATACGGAGGAACCATGAACACAGGGTATCAAGAACGCATCACTCAATTATTGAAAGAACACGGAGTGACTAACCACGAACTGGCCGAAGCAATTGGAAAAGGTAAGGCAACCATTGGTCGCTATCTGACAAAAGGCGCGACAAGAACCTACCCTTCAATAGAAGATCTTGCCCTCATTGCTCAGTATTTTAAAGTTCAACCTCATTGGTTATGCTTCGGTATTGGTGATAAGCATACCCACGCGCAAACATTAACAAACGCGGTAAACGTCGGTGCATCTACTGTCAGTGTTTATACAAGAACCGAAGTCCCACGCCTGCTAAGCGGTGAGCAAGCTGACTCTGTGAGCTCCATTCCTGTTCCTAGCAAACATAACAACTGCTTCGGCGTGTTATACCCTGTGTCAGGGGCGCTATCATACAAATGGGACTGCGTAGCGCTTGTTGAACAAGGCCAAGAATGGGTAAATGATGATATTGTCCTAGCTCGCTTACCAGGTAATGATTACCCAGAATTTTTCACATTAGTCAAAATCGGTGCAGTCATTCATGTTTGGTATGGTGATGACACATCGAAAAATGCCATTCATCAAGTAATGGATGACGAGATTGATGTTATTGGTGTGGTGCGCTGGGGCACATGGTCCAAGCGTGGCTAATTAAAAAATGCTGCATTTACCAAATGCAGCTAGGTTAAGGAATAGACCGTGCTTCTTGATGTTGTTGTTCACAGCTTAAATCAATTTGAAGGTGACTGTTTAACGCTATGTGCTCATCACTACCCTGCTGTTCACAATAAGGGAATGACTGAGCACCACTTGGCTCTCGCATTTGTCAAACGATTAGTAGCAAATCAAACTGGCGCAAGTCAGCACTGCGAATATGCGCCGATTGAATTAAATAAACGTTCAGAAGCCCCCCAACATTATCGTGTGTCTTCCTCTCAAGGTACCGTTTGGGTGATCACGCATCACTTTGTTAACGCAAGTCCTTCGAGCCGAGAGCGTTTGCTTGAAAAGATTCAAGAATGGCAATCAGAATATCGATTTGCCATCCAACCCCATGATTTATTGGTGCTCATCGCCGACCACTGGATGAATCGTAATATCTTTAGCAGAGAGATTATCCACTGGTGGACGCATCAATTGCCAGAAGACCGTGACTTATACGCTCAACAAGGTGTCAAACTAGCCGAAAGCCCCAGCTATTTACGCCAACGTTTGCTGGCTCGCAACCAATTAACACCACGTTATATTTTATATTCCCACCCCATTAAGCGAGCCAAATACGGGGATTCACTTAAAAAGTACGTCCAACTTTACGCTATTGTTCAAAGCTAATACATGAATGGTAATCAATGAAGCGTTAAATGCTTCGTGTCGGTTTCTGTCATTAAAGGTTCACGCGAATTTTGCATAGTAAGGGATATGTTTACGTTAGCTGTATGAGTTCTGGCCTCGCCTATTCATGAAAAGTCTTAAACGATATCAATATGAACGTTACGCTGTGCTCTGTAACCTTGCTTATCCTCGCATATTTAAACAAACACGCTATGGGTTTGACCCGAACGGTCAGAGAACAATCGCTAACCGTTCGGGTAAAACCGTCGTTAGAGTTTTATGGAACAAACATCAAGAAGAAGCCATCATCGTTATCAAGGGATCTCATAGCGTCAGCGATTGGCTACTTAATTTTGCGCTATGGCAACGCTCATGCCAAGCATTCGGTCTCGATTACTCCATCCATGCTGGGTTTCATTTTATACTCAATCAAGAAAGCCAGCCGAGTCACAAGTTAGATACTCTCGGTTTATCACTGTTTGAACGTACCATGGTGATCGCCAGTGGACTCATTGAGAATGGCAAAAGAATTACGATTACTGGGCACTCATCAGGGGGAGCAATTGGCTGTGTGATAGCCGATGCATTAGAACAGAAGCACCCTAAATCCATTAAGCGAATCGTCACCTTCGGGCAGCCCGCTATCGGTGGGTGGCGCTTTAAAAAGCACTTTAATCTGGCTCATAAGACCTATCGAATCTGTTGTGACTTGGACATCGTCACTTTCCTCCCACCGCTACCGTTTGCTTATTGGCATGTTGGCAAAATGTTATGGCTCTATAATGGTCGTATTTTCGAGAATACCCCTTCAGTCGTGCGATTCAGTCGTTCCGTTGTTTCTTGGCTCATCCGACCTTTTTCATATCACTTAATGAGTAAATATATTCGCAATAAAGATTATTTCGATGAGAGATAAATGAGAGGTGTGTCGATATTTTAACTAAATATCAACTAATTTTCTTTCTGATTAAAAATCAACCAATAGCTTTGCATGTTATTGAGCTTCGTCAACTTTTGAATAAATATCGCTATTTATGAATTTGGTTATTTTGAAAACAATGAATTATATCACTAAAATTTCAAGGTTCATCAGCTGAGTACACTATCTTCTCAACGATAACATTGGACAATTAACCCAATTAGGCACCTTTCATAATCATGGTGAATTTGACTTATTTTTCACCCGTGACATTATTATATGAATATCTCGAATAAATGTTATCTTCATGCTACTCACAGACAAGCACCAATTTACACAACGAATTAAGATCGACCATACTGGAAGCTATGTCGCAAAATATAAAGACCTTATATTAAAAAGTGTTTTTCAGCCGATCTTCTGTCGTGCTGGTACGATTATTGGTATGGAAGCGCTAGTTCGACTTTATGACCAAGATAACAAACCTATTCCACCTAATCTTTTTTTCCAAAATGAAAGTATTCCTCTCTCTGACCAACTGAACGTTGACCGATTAAGTCGCGTAATTCACATTCGAAATTTCAGTATGTCTGAGTATCGAGAAAGGCTACTATTTCTGAACTTCCTACCGATTTCCAGTGAACGGTTAGCCGCAGAAGGACTTCAATCATCCTTATTGATGTCACGCTTAAAAGCACTTCAGATAGACTGCAAACGTGTCGTAGTAGAATTGGTTGAGCTAACCGCGTTTAGCCCAAGAACATTGGCTTCGGCAGCAAAACACTTAAGTGATGCGGATTTTCTTATAGCGATTGATGACTTCGGCTGTAAGGAGTCAAACCCAGAAAGAGTGGCATCCATTCGCCCCAATATTCTGAAATTTGATCGCCAACTATTGTTGGATTACATCGCTGGAAAGAAATCCCCACTTGTTGATGGCATCGCACTGGCTAAAGCAAATGGTGCAAAAACCGTGATAGAAGGAATAGAAACCGACGAACAACTGGCAATAATGAGATCGTTAGGCTTTGATTTCTATCAAGGCTTCCACTTAGCCGTCCCCATGGCACTTGAACCAAGACTCAAGCAAGTCGTCTAGTGCTTCCCCTTAACGGAATTTAAAAACGCTTACCAAGCATAAAAGTTACGCCTTCACGCGTTTTGCCACTTTGCGCCATTAAAGACGCTTCCCAATTTTCAGCAAAAGCCTTTTGCAGCCCCACCATTGTAGACCAACGACTCGAAGATTGTGTCGCACTAAACTTAATATCGCCAAGCTTGCCTTTTAACTGGCGTTGATAATCCTGATACTGACCTCCAATCACAATTCGCCAACCACTATCTCCAATATTAAGACCAACTAAAGGGGTAATGACCAGTGCGTCCAAACTGACACCCACACCAGAAACTGACGTTGATACGTACTGTGCGTCGATGGTTCCAAAAAAGTTCTTATGCCCATACGCAAGGGTAGTTCCGACAGCAGTGACGGTAGACGTTGTCGCCATGCCATTCACCTCCAAGCGAGCCAAATTGCCATTGGCAAAATCATTGACCCCAATTGAAATATTCGAAGACGTCACTGCTTTGCCTACCATGGCATTAAAGCCCCAAAATGGCAGTACCCATACGTCACCTCGAACCGCTACAATGCTGGTGGTATTAGTGGTTGAGCTTCCACCGCTTGGTAAAAGGTCGTCGACAGGCTCTCCATCAACTTTAAAGTCACCTAAATTCATCAGGTCTTCTTGCTGGTGAGTAAACAGTGAGATGCCGATCGGTTTAGGCAGCGTAATTCCCATATCACGCACTCGATCACCAAAGAATGGTAAGGTTCGACCATAATCCTCGTCTTTTGTTGGCAGTATATCTTTTGCCCAACACATTGATGTGGTCAACGTAAATACTAATACCAAATAAACCCGTATGTTAATTACCGAGTTCAATATTACTGGATTCAATAAACGATTAAGTAATGAAAAGTCACGTCGTATATTCAAGCGAAAAAGCCTAACTAAAATTGGGTTGGTGATTCTAGCAAGGTTATGAAAACAAAAATAATTCACATTTAGTATGCGTACACACTTGAAGATACACAACGCCGATGCAATATACTCCTTATCAGCAGTGAAGCACTCGCCAGTAGTAACTGGCCAAACACAACTAAGCAAGGAATGCATGCCAAACCATACCATTAAGAAAAAATGTCTAAATGACGCCCCCGCGACTAGGTTGCCTTTATTTCTCAAAGGGTCTCTTTCTATGATGCCTTTAAGTCTCGCTGTCGTTCCTTGGGGATTCTTAGCGGGCTCCTTTGCCATTGAGTCCGGATTAACCTTCTTTGAAGGTCAAGCCATGAGTGCCATTTTATTTGCCGGTGCCGCGCAATTGGTTGCCATGGGGATGATCAAGTCTGGCGCGACTCTGCTGACGATGATGGTCACTATTTTCTTTATTACTTCTCGACATTTTCTTTACGGCCTATCTATGAGGGAGTCGATCTCCCCACTGCCGCTGAGGTGGCGCCTTGGACTCGGTTTTCTCTTAACCGACGAGTTGTTTGCGCTCTGCGGGCGTCAATCGCCGCAGCAATTTAACCGTTGGTATGCGCTCGGCGCAGGCCTGTCCTTTTATTTGATTTGGAATATCGCCACATTGATCGGTCTTATAGTTGGTAGCCAAATTCCAGACTTACAGCAATATGGATTGGAATTTGCTGTCGCTGCAACGTTCATTGCCATCGTCATTCCAACAATAAAATCGTTAGCAACGTTACTCGCTATCTGTTCCGCCCTCGTGACCTCCGTAATATTGGCGACTATGAACGTCGAAATGGGGTTGGTCATTGCCAGCATCGTTGGGATGAGTGTTGGCTATATAGCGGAAGGGAGAATCAAGTCATGACTTTTGCGGTAATTTTAATTCTCACTTCCATTGTTTTCGCGAGCCGCTATCTATTTCTGGAGCCTAAACTGCCGCTTAGAATCAGTGCCAGCGCAAAACGCTTTCTAAGTTACGCCAGTCCAGCCGTACTTACGGCTATTTGGGGGCCCATCGTGTTTCTTCCACATGGCGAGCTAAACTGGAGTGACAACTTGCCTTACTGTTTAGGCGCTATTTTTGCCATCATCTGCGCTAAAATTACCAACAATGTCTTGTTAACCACTATCGTCAGTATCGCGTTCTTTATATTATTAAAGCTCACCGTATTTTAAGCGGTGGGCCTTGATAGAAAAGATTACTCACCACGATTTTTTCGCTGCGAGCGATTAGATAGACCCGCTCCTGGTTTGGCAGGGACTGCCCTTCTCTCGTGTAAGAGGTGGCGAATAGATAAAATAGGATGAGGAAATAACATCCTTGGGCCAGCATAACGCATCACGGCTTGCATCTGTTCTTTAGGTTGCGGTTTATAGCAATGAATGGGACATTTATTACAGGTGGGCTTCTTCTGTCCATACGGGCATCGATCTAAGCGCATTTCGGCGTAGTCAATTAGCTCACGGCAAGACTTGCACAGGCTTTTACCTTGATGATCGTCTTGATGATGATCACGACAATATATCGCGACCATCGCTTGTACCGTTTTGAACTCTGTTGCCAACTCCCCAGATAACAAGCTTAATTCAAGTTTCATCGTCATTAGTAAATCAACAATGTATCATCAATGGGTTGATAGTCGTCAGCAACGTCAATCAAATTATTAGCGGTTAATGCACGTGCACTGATAACGGTCACTTTCTTACCAAAGCGTTGTTGGATACGCTCCACAAGAATTTGAAAGTCTCCATCTCCGGACAATAAGACAATCCGGTCCACATCGGCGGCCAACTCAATCGCATCTAACGCGATACCAACATCCCAATCCCCTTTTGCGCTGCCATCTGAGCGCTGAATAAAAGGCTTAAGATGGACCTTGAAGCCAATGCCTCGCAAAATATGATGGAATTGTCTTTGCTTAGGATCGGTTGAGGAAATGGCGTACGCATTCGCCGATGTAATTTGATACTGTTCTGAAAGCTGGCGCCATAACGCATTGTAGTCAAAGCGACTTTTAAAAGCTTGGCGGGTGGTGTAGTAAATATTTTGAACGTCAACAAGGACTGCGATGGTTTCCATAACTTCGACCTAAGCGGATTTTTTCACATCATAACAGATCTCTCTTGCTCGTGGATGCCTTCAGTACTGGCATATCGTCATACCATCAAAAAAGCCTCCAATTGTCATCATAAATTGGAGGCTTACTCTGTATAAAAGTTAACGAACACTAGGTTAAATCAATAACAGATTACTCATTTTTCTGTGCCAGGTGGCTGCTCACTAGGCTCGCAACCATGATCGCAAGATAAAAGCTGCCTGTGATTGACTCCAAAAAGACGAAAAATTTAGGAATCGCGAGCGTTGGAGAAATGTCACCATAACCGACTGTTGTGAGCGTAATAAAGCTAAAGTAAATCACTTCAAACAAATTATCCAACCATGGTTTATGACTTATCCCATTGAAAGGGTCAACAAATAACTCAAGTTGAATCAGGTAGATAAACGTAAAACTTAATCCAAATAGCAAGTAAACACAAATCGAGCCCACTATTTGATTCAACGTGACTTTTTTCGCCATCACCACCTGCTTTAGCGCTGAATACGTTTGTGCGAGTACAAAACACAGCATTGCTGACATCGTCACTAAAGACAGATCTTTGTTTTCAAATAAAGTAATCGTTCCCGAGGTCACAATGACCACCAGCATAACGGCATACCAAGAGCGATAGAACGTCTGCTTACGATGCACACCAACAATCGACGTCGACATGCAAAGTACAAGTAGCGCCAATACATACGACTGCGCATCGTCTTTAAATTGATGGACAACGGCACTCAGGAAAAATAGAACCAATAGCGAGCCCAGCAAAAAGAAAAAGTTATCGTCTTTCGTCACTAGTTTCAAAACCGTCTCTCCTCAATTACAGCATTTCTTTGGCGATTAAATGCAGCAGGTATGTTTCTCTTTCGATACTCATACCTTTTTTATCACTTTCAGCAATGGTCTTCTCATTGAAGGCTATCGCTTCATGTATATTGATCCAAACTGGCTTCATACCATTTTTGATTTCATAATCCTCGTAAGCGGTTTTACCCAGCTGTCGGTCAACCTTACAAGAATAACAGTAAGACACCATATGAACGACATCCGCATCCTGTTTATGCCAAGGGCGAAATTCTTCATAAATACCAAACGGCTTAATACCATGAATATTCTTAGCACCCGTTTCTTCTTCTAGCTCTCTGACCATACCTGCAATGACATCTTCCCCCTCATCTAACCCACCACCCGGTAGAGAGTAGTCATGATAACGCTCGGTATACAGTAATAGAATCTGTTCGCCATCTATCGCTATCGCTCGGGTCGCCTTTCGGTGGTAAATTTTTTTGTCGTCCAAATGATCAATATCTGGATGAATCGCGGTAGTAATCTTTCTCATGTTTTGCTCGACAACGTGGTAATACTGCGAGAAGTCTATCACATAAATGAACATTTACACTTTGACACAGTTTTATTGTTATTTCAGAAGGGACTATCATAAATGAACGCTGTATTATTACTCCCTCGCTTAAAGGGATGTTAAGCAACTAAACACTACACTGTGAGCTAAGTCCCTTTATATTATGAATGTTTATCCATTGCCAATCTCCACTTCCCCTAGAGCGACAACACCCAAGTCCGGAGTGAGACTATCAGTCATCGCTCTAACACTCATGGGCGTATTTGCCCCTTTGGCAAATGCAACTGAGCAAATCGACGTCAATACTGACACGTCTGCGCTCACTCAAGAAGACTTGCTAAAACAAGCTGTGGCGGCTGAAGAGCCCTTGAGCCACCAAGCACTGACCGCACAACAATATCGAACTTGGAATGAACTCGGCTATCGCTCTATTTCCACCAATAGTAGTTTTGAAGAGTTGCGTCAAAACGAAACCACTGTTGAGCAAGTCAGTTTTTATGACTCACCTTATCAAGTCTCTCTATTTAACCCTCAAAATGGTGAAGATAGCGAGCGCCTTTGGTCGCAAACTAAGTCTATCTTTGCTTATGGTGTGGGTGTTGCGGGTGTGTTGGCACTTATGCCTGAATCCATTACAAACTGGGAAAAAGACGACGTTCAACTCATGAACAAGTGGTGGGACAACGTACAATCTGGTCCGGTATGGGATCGAGATGACCACGTCATCAACTATATTGGACATCCTTATTTTGGTGGCGTCTATTACCAAGCGGCGCGAAAATCAGGCTATCGCCAATGGGATGCCTTTATGTATTCCACGTTAATGTCGACATTTTACTGGGAATACGGCATAGAAGCCTTTGCAGAAGTCCCCTCCATTCAAGATCTTGTCGTCACCCCTACTCTTGGTTGGGTATACGGTGAATGGGCATTTAACAAAGAAAAAGAGATTCGCCTCGGCGGCGGAACAGTTTGGGGATCCGACGCACTCGGCTCGACAGCACTGTTCTTCTTAGACCCTGTCGACAGCCTTGGTCGCGGCGTCAACAACGTTGCGGGCAGAGAAATAGTAAAAGCCGGTACTGGCTTTGTCGGTGCGCATTCCAATGTCCTTAGAAATGGCGAAGTGGAAACCAAATATCAAGTTCAAGTACAATATGCCTTTGGCGCCGGTGAGACCGATGACAGCTTGAAACGTCGTCAGAAGAAAAACTACCATCAATACACGGATGATCCAGTCACATATGGTATCGTCGGTCTCAGCGCTGGGTTTGCTTACCCTCAGTTAGACAAAGAACGTAACCTCAAAAACGACTTTGCCCCAGCATTTACACTGGGACTTTATTTCACAGAGCAGTTCTCGACGCGTCTTGGCTATATGCAAGGCAACTACGAGTCAACCGTGAGCAACCAAAAGCATGTTTATGAAAACTACAGTTTAGATTTTCAATACTATTTACTCCCTGGTAGCCCTGTTAAGCCATACCTCAATGCGGGGGTTGGTGAAGCAATGCTTGATAAAGATCGGGATACTAAGAAATTACAGTGGAATATTGGTACGGGCGTGCATTACTCAATCAATGCCAATTGGTCACTGCAAGCCGACTGGAAATACGCCTACCACCGCAATTCCGGTGCGCGAGATCATATAATGGGCTCACGCTTGATTTACCGCTTTGGTGAAGGCAATAAATACATCTAATCAACCACGATGCCTTGGTATCGTGGTGAAGGCCACAATACCAAGGACGATAGTGCGTCGTTCGACTTAAAGATGGACGTCAACATACAAATTTGTAGGAATTGTAGACACAAACACAATATCTCAACTATTTGTCGATTAAATGTAAATATTTTGACCGAATCAAAACACTTTTTCTCTGAGATCTCCTACACTTAACCAAAAGCCAGATTTCCAACTAGGAGAAAGAATGAAAACAGCAAAATGGATGATTGGTGCGATTGCAGTAGGTATTATGGCAGGTTGTGCAAGTGAACCTGACGAATATGATGTCGATGAAATCACAACCATTAGCGACCCAGCTTATGTTTATTGTGTTGAGCAAGGCAATAAATTGGCACGTGTAACAGAAAATGGTAAGCGTGTACCTTACTGTGTTATTTCAGACGAAGAAAAATACACCGTTTGGGACTATTACGAAAATAGAAATAAAAAAGAAGAAAACTAATACCTATATAAAGGGCGCTCGACAGCAGTGCCCTTTATTTAACCACTTTCATTTAAACACCTTAATTTTACCACTTTAGTATCCGTACCTACGCTTCTACATAAATGTCATTAGAACATTGAATGATCATTTAATGAACGATCTGGCACCTGCTGAATCACATCCCAGTGCTCGACGATTTTTCCATCATTATCGAACCGAAAAAAATCCATGGTGACGTACTCGTCGCCATCGGGCCACTGTTGGTGAGTATGCAATGCAACTAAATTTCCTTCACCAATCACACGCAAAAACTCGATATTCTTTTGAGGATATTCCGTCGCCATTTGTTGAAAGTAATCTATAAACCCTAGCTTGCCATCCATGACAACGGGGTTGTGCTGTATGTATTCATCACCAACATACAGCTCTACTGCTTTTTCCGGGCAGCCTAAGTACGCCATTTTGTAGAACTCGACAGCATGCTTTTTATTTTGCTCAACTTGACTGTTCATCGTCAACCTCCCACTCCGTATTTACGCTAAACCGTAGGCGTTGTTCGCAGGAAATACCAGTTCTCGTCCCACTGTAATTGGCAGGCCTTAGGTTCCCAAACCCAAACTGTAAATAATTAATAAGGTATTATTCACCCTCTTGGCGGTCTCTATCAAAGAAGCTTTCTACTTCTAACTGCGTTAAATAGCGCCATTCCCCAGGCTCAACGTCCAGCTGTATATCACCAATCCGTTCACGATGGAGTTTCACGACTTTATTGCCAATGCTTGCAAACATACGTTTCACTTGATGAAACTTGCCTTCAGTGATGGTTAAGCGTACATCCTTAGGGGTAATAATGGTTAAAATGGCTGGCTTAGTCAGTTGGCCTTCTCCTTGCAACTGAACCCCATCTTTAAACTTACCAACGGCACTGGTATCAATAGGTTTTGATAAACTGACTCGATAGACTTTGCTACATTGTTTCGAAGGCGTAATGATATTGAAAGACCAACGCCCATCATCGGTAATGAGTACCAATCCCGTCGTGTCAGCATCTAAGCGCCCCGCGATATGGAGTTCATCACGATGCTGGATATCAATACTGTTAAATAATGAGGGGTATACTTCATCGATATTTGAGCAAATCGTCCCTGCCTTCTTATTCAGTAGAAGATAACGAAACGGACGACACGATAGCTTCACTCCGTTCAATGTCACTTGGTTATTTTCATGTACCTGAGTACGTTCACTTGTCATCGTTTGTCCATTAACGCACACCTCGCCGCGTTCAATCACGGAGCAGGCTTGCGCTCGTGTTAGTTCGGTGCTTTTACAGACAAATCGATCTAAGCGCATTTCATGATTCTCCTAATAGTCTTCGCCGCCATTATGCGCACTCAGCAATATTTAGCAATGCTAAGCATTGCTTAGCAAGTCCACTGATACCGGAAAAATCGACAACTTTGAAAACGTATTGCGACTTTAATTGCGCCTAGCTCTACACAACCTACGAGTATTTCGCGTAAACTAGCCACGTTTAAAATCACTACCTAGTATGGACAAATCATTTTGCAGACGCTTTCACAGCTCCAATCCGGCGAACTTTTTGGCACAACTCATCTCAAATTATCCGAATCACTGACCACTTTCCCATTAGAGATTTTATCGCTTGCCGATAGCTTAGAAGTTCTCGATTTGTCGAATAACTTACTCACATCACTACCTGATGAATTAGAAACATTCAGCAAACTCAAAATCGTGTTTGCCTCAAACAATCTATTTGATACCTTACCTTCCGTGTTAGGTCGCTGCCCTAACTTAGAAATGGTCGGCTTTAAAGCCAATAACATCAAGCATGTCCCAGCAGAGTCATTACCAAAACGTTTACGTTGGCTTATCTTAACGGATAACCAGATTTCATTGTTGCCCGATTCGTTAGGCGAACGACCTCGATTGCAAAAGTTAGCCCTAGCTGGAAATCGCTTAACGGCACTACCAAGCACGATCGAGAACCTGCATAACCTTGAGCTGGTGCGGATTTCCGCTAACCAATTAACGGAATGTCCAGACTCATTACTATCATTACCTAAGCTGGCATGGCTTGCCTTTGCTGGCAATCCATTTTGTCAATCCGACATTAACATCCAATCTGTTCCTAAAATCAAAGCCACAAGTTTTACTTTGCAGGAAACATTGGGGCAAGGTGCATCGGGTGTGATTTCTAAAGCGATATGGAACCAAGCGCAAGCAACGCTACCGCAAGAAATCGCGGTCAAGGTGTTTAAAGGCCAAGTGACGAGCGATGGTTACCCAGAAGATGAATTGCAAGCTTGCTTAAAAGTCGGTAATCACCCCAACCTCGTTCAATCTTTAGCGCAAGTGCATGAGGA
The DNA here is from genome assembly GCF_026191675.1 of Vibrio qingdaonensis. Taxonomy (GTDB): domain Bacteria; phylum Pseudomonadota; class Gammaproteobacteria; order Enterobacterales; family Vibrionaceae; genus Vibrio; species Vibrio qingdaonensis. The sequence continues at coordinate 96,775 of NZ_JAKRRY010000005.1, forward strand.
AAACTACTTAGCTTTGATCATGAACTTAATCCCAGCTCACTATAAAAACTTAGGCTTGCCCCCTTGTTTAGACAGCTGCACACGAGATACTTTTGAGCCAGACTTTACCTTGCCCATTGAAAAGATTGAAAAAATTGTTACACAGATGGAAGACGTATTTGAGCATTTACACTCAAATCAAGTGTGTCATGGCGATCTGTATGCACACAACACGCTTGTTGATGAAGCGGGTAATATTATATTTGGTGATTTTGGTGCCGCCACCATGTATCACATGCTATCAAGCCAGCAACAAAACAAAGTAAAAGCCATAGAGCAGCGCGCGCTGAAACACTTCATCGATGACCTGCTAAATATTTGTGCAAAGCAGGATGTTAACACCAAGCAATACAAGGTGTTGCGCGAAAAAACATAACCGCCTTTTCTCAATATCAGGCTGCGATGATTTCCGCATATGCGAATCGTTATTTCCCTATTAGGTGTAGCATATCTAGTGCCCAGCCTAATGGGTGAAGTAACGTGAAGACTCCGCCAAACTCGGTAATCGGCGATTAAATTAACGACACGCCTTCCACTTCAATGACTGAACTGGCATTGGCACGCTCAATAATCTTAACTAACGCTGACTGAATCACTTCATCATTTCGTGCATCGGTCGTACTCGCAAACAACTCCTCTTGGGTTTGAGCGCCTTCAGCCAATACAAACTGAACCACGACCTCAGATGCCCTCTCTGCTGTTTCACCACGATATTCCAATGTGATTTGTGGGTAGCCTTTAAATCCCTTTTTCACTTGTTTAGCAATGCGCTTTTTTGCTTTATCTACGTTCATATCATTCCTTGTTCTCGTCGTAAGTTCTAGTAACGCGAAATTGCCCTAGCTAAAAACGATATAACCAGACTACTTCGCTAACGCTAAGAAAACCATTACAATGCGCGCAATTTCCTAAAATAGTTAACGGTCTAAACGTATAGGTACTTTCCTTGAAGTTAAGCAACAGACTCTCGCAAATCGATCACATGATCGCTTCAAACTACACCCATATTTGGGATTGCTGCTGTGATCACGGATTCCTAGGTGCCGCACTACTAGATCGTAATGCCGCGAAGCATATCCATTTTGTTGATATTGTACCTAAACTAATGACGGCACTTGAAGATAAGCTCGAACAGTTTTATGCAACGTGTCCGGCTACGTATTACGTCCATTGTATCGACGTCGCCACGCTGCCGTTATCCGAGTACAAAGGCAAGCATTTAGTTGTCATTGCTGGCGTAGGGGGAGATTTAATGATGAAATTTGTCAGCGGCCTTTGCCAACGCTATCCACAGTTAGACATCGATTTTCTATTGTGTCCTGTTCACCATCAGTATGCGCTTCGCCAAACCTTGATAAAAAATAATTTGCGTCTTCTTCGTGAGTCATTGGTTGAGGACAACCGTCGCTTTTACGAAGTCATGCTGGTGACAACCAATCCCGAACAAGGCGATATCATTAGTTCCGTTGGCAAGGAATTCTGGCAAACCACCAGCTCGGAGCAAACTGAAACAGCCACCAATTATCTCGACAACACTCTGCGTCACTATGAACGTATTCAACGTGGTGGTAGATCCGACGTCACCAATATCTTGCAAGATTACCGGCAAATTTCTGTTTGTGATAAGCAGGGAGCGCTCAAAGCAAACCGTTAGCTAGCGCAGGACCAAGCACCAAAAGTGTTAAGTGCACCGCACATCTTTAGGTAACCGTATGACATATCAATATTCAAAGCAAATGTGGTGCTTATTGGCTTGACTGAACGAGCGGTATTTCTTAACTTGGTAGCGAACGCCTTTGCTTGCGCGTCTGGAATGGCCGAGAGGAAGTTGTACTCGGCCACTTTCTTTCTTGTATCGAGCCTTTCTCTTTCTCTTTCTCTTTCTCTCAAAACATTGAACAATGTGAACCTAACGGTCTCTACATATGAAAAAAGCCGATGTCTCCATCAGCTTTTTATCATTAATTTTAGATTATGCCGCCACTTGGCATAAAGTACAGCATCACTAGCCATACCCCAATCCAGCTCGCCACAACGGCTACATCAAACCAATCTTTATTCCACATATCGCCTCCAAAGAGCGCGGTAAGCATCGCTGACTAAACAACATCAATGTCAGGTAAGCGACAACAGTATTCACCTAAAACACTGCAATAAAGATACCAATTTAGCGTTTGATAACCTTTTTCAGACTAAAGCTTTTGATATTGACACGCGGAAATTAACCTTTCCGGTTTATCTTTCAATAGCTTAATAAAACAGTCAGACATAGACCAATTCGTTACGATCCCCTCACCTTGCATATTCAAGATGGCGTCATAGCCTTCTTTGCCTTTCATGGTATATGCGCTTGAGGTGCCAGTATATAGTCGGGTAGCATCAAGTGGCCTTCCTGCAATAAAGACATCGCTTACCCTCTCACCCATAGGCGCATCTTTGTCATAATGAAACTCAAGTTGATAAGTGTAAGGATAACTGCCCGATCCGGTTCCAACCACACCGTTATCAGTGGCGTTATTAATCGCCCCCTCAATGATAAGAGGGATATAACAACCTTGTATGCCATAGACCCCGATAGGAACGGCAAACGGCAGCAGCTTTCCGGCAATATCGGCGACCGAAATATCCCCTGCATTTAGAGAATTTCTCACGCCCCCCGCGTTGTGTATGGCAAATTCAGGTGTATGACCTAATTGGCTCATCGCATAATGAAATGATTCCGCGACAGAAGGCGCGATCTGACTGCCTCCTTGGGTATCGGGTAGCCGTACATGACGAAGTGGACGACGTAGCGACGCAATGGTGCTTTGCTGCAATGCCCTAACTCGAGGTTGGTATTTGTCTCTTAGAATCGCCTTGATTCGCTCATCTTTACGACACTGAACAACATTAGAGTGGCCTTGTACCGTTGCTTTTACCGCATCATAGTCATCATCGGTTAAGGCATTATCGACGTCCATAAATATACGGCGCCCGACTAAGAGCTCATTTTTTCCACTAAACTGCGTAACCACGCCATTCGTATCAAATTCGATCTCACAGTGCCCCATTGTCATAGAGTGGTGCCCAGCCTGAACAACATGAGTATTGCCAACTTTTACGCCATATGGGTCTTTACTTACTAACCCCAAGCAAGAAAAATCACCTTGCAGCACGTGACTATGCCCGCCAATGATCAAACCTAAGCCGTCGACTTTACTCGCCAGATCAAGATCAGCATCATAACCAAGGTGACTAAGCAGAATGATCTTATTGATGCCCGAGTCATGAATGGCTTGAATGGTATTTTTTGCCGTTAATATCGCGTTTTCAAAAACCGTATCACTATCTGGGTTAGCGATATCTGCCATCTTGTCAATTGAGAGCCCGAAAATCGCTAACTTATCTCCCTTAATCGTTTTTTCTACCCATTTTGCTGTTTTTGTGGCGGGTTGATAATCATAAACATTGGGTTGCCCCTTAAGTGAAAAGGCCTTGCTACCTTCTTGTGATAAGTTCCAGTTACCGGCTAGAAATGGAAACTGAATGCTACGTACAAACTGCCCAACCGGGTCGTTGCCCATATCCAGCTCATGGTTACCAAGTGCCATGGCATCCAACTCTAGGGCATTAAGCAATTCAGCGTTCGCTTCACCTTTGAAGAGTGAAAAATACAAGGTGCCTTGAAAGCAATCGCCAGCATGAAGAAATAGGAAGTCATCACTATTATGCGCCGCTTTAATTTGTTCTACGCGGGTTTTGATGCGTGCAAATCCACCCGCACTAACAAAGGGATGAAATTCATGATTAGCGACCTGAACCTTGAGTTGTAAGGAAGTGGGTTCAAAGTAGGAGTGCGTATCGTTAATATGCGCGATGGTCAATTTGAGAGGTGTTGTTGTTTTTATCATAGTATTATCTCTTAATTCTCCCCTCTGATGGTAGCCAGCATTATGTGACATTCAAATGAATTTTTTGAAATCACACAAGCATTATACAGGTCTTAGTAAGATATACATCACACTAAATATCTAAGGTTATTAGATAACTTTATGAGCTAACATCCAACAAAGTCACAAATAGTTTCTTATAATTTAGATAGATACTGCTCATCACTTTACGATTTTACTTAAATAACTTTTGCGAAGCACTCGGGAGAGTTGGATGAAATTAGACAGAATCGATATCTCTGGTTTCCGAGGCATTAAACGCCTCTCTCTTGCACTTGATGACTTAACCACGCTAATCGGTGAAAATACCTGGGGCAAGTCGTCGCTACTGGATGCAATTTGCGTGGTATTACCTTCAGATGGAGAACTCTATCAGTTTGAAATGACCGATTTCCATGTCGACCACTCTGTCTCACATCCACAAACTCGCCACCTACAAATTGTTCTCTCTTTTGTCTCTACTGAAAAAAATGAAACTCTTACTGGTCGATACCGAAAATTAAAACCCGTATGGCAAGTCGACGAAAACGGAACATATCGGTTTTATTACCGCATTAGTGCCACACTCGAAGCATACAACGTGACACAACATTACGCCTTTCTAGATAGACAAGGACAGACTTTACGCCTTCACCATTCAGAAAAAATTGCCCAAGAATTAATGACATTACACCCTGTGATTAGACTTAGGGATTCACGTCGCTTCCGTCATCCTATGGAATTAGAGCGCTTGCACAATTCACGAGCAGAGAAACGCATTAACAACACATGCCGCCGCCTTCTCGCCGTGCCGGGGCACGTTAATAAAGGTGAAATAAAAAGCAGCTTGAATACCATGCGCGATTTGGTTGAGCATTACTTTTCATTTAAAAGTCATTCTCGTGAGTCTGTCACCAAAAACCGTGACGGCGTATTTTTTAGCCGCCCTCACTCTGAACAAAATCTCGTCAACATTATCGACGAAACCAAAAACCATCAAACTCGTTTACTTCTGCTCGGATTACTTAATGCGTATTTGCAAGCCAAAGGGCCCAATGACCTTCGCCGCTGTGCTAGACCTATACTGATATTAGAAGATCCAGAAGGTCGCTTACACCCTACCCACTTGTCTCGCGCATGGAGCTTATTACAAATGCTCCCCATGCAGAAAATCCTAACGACCAACAGTAGTGATTTATTAGGCACGGTGCCCATACAGTCCATACGTCGCTTGGTTCGGCAGTCAGACCGCACGGTTGCGACCAGTCTAAGCACCAAACACTTGTCGAAAGACGAACTGCGACGAGTCGGCTTTCATATTCGCTTTCATCGTTCTCGAGCACTATTTGCTCGCTGCTGGCTACTGGTCGAAGGTGAAACTGAGGTTTGGCTGTTCAATGAACTGGCCAATTTGAGCGGTTATAATTTAGCGGCAGAAGGCGTGCAAATCATAGAGTTTGCACAGTCCGGATTAAAATCTCTGATCAAAGTGGCCAAAACCTTTGGTATCGATTGGCATGTCGTCACCGATGGCGATGCGGCAGGGAAAAAATACGCAGCGGCAGTGATGAATCAGCTCGACGGAGAGCACCCTCGCCATCACTTAACCGAATTACCCGAGCGTGATATTGAACATTACTTGTATATCAACGGGTTTGAAGACTTTTTTAAGGGGTTAATCAAGATTCCTAATGACCACCCGATTCCGCCTCATAAAGTGGTTGTGCGAGTGCTGAAAAAGTTCGCCAAACCCGACCTCGCATTGGCGATTGTTGGGGAATGTGAGCAACGAGGCGTCGATAGTATTCCTCTTCTCATCCGTTGGATTCTCAAACGAGTCATTACCATGGCAAATGGAAATACATAAGTTTTTCAATGCATTAAATAACAAACATCACAAAACCCCAAGGACAGGCGCAATCGCTAGTATTTCTCGTATCGCTGCTGTTCATGAGAATATAACCGAACTAAAAAGGGCTCATCACTAATCTTGATGAACCCTTACAGTATGAATTTACTTTCCTTTTCGGCGAGTATTGTCCGTTCGAGTATTGTCCGTTCGAGTATTTCAGATTCTATTGCTTTAATAGCTGAGCATCTCGTTGCCCAAGATTGGCATGTAGCCATAGTCCGCTGGATTTCATTGCGTAGCCAAACAAGCCACCTAATACCAATGAAGGAACGACTAATTGCCAATTTCCATCCGCAGCAAACGTTGCACACGCTCCAATAAAGGTACCGGGAATGTAACCAAGCCACGCACGCTTAGCTTGTATACACATGCAAAATGAGACCAATGCCGTCATGATGTAACCTGCGATTTCCATGTTAATCAGTGAGGAGCCATGGATAATAACCAATGCCCACACCACGCCAGATAAATTGGTTAGCAAGCTTTTAGCCAATCCTTTAGCACCATCCGTAGGAGAGGCAAAATAACTAGTGCAACCCAAAAATCCAGCCCATGAAAGCAAACCAAACGAAATGGCAATCCATCCCCAAATTCCCGAAAGAATACCTGTCGTTAGCGAAATTGCGATCAATTGACTCATTACTTTGCACCAGTATTTGTAAACACAGGCACTACAATAGCCAAAAGATCGCCAACATTAAGTGATCAAAATCCCACCGATCAATGTACGAATAAGTAAGTTGCAACATTAATGAGATATAAATCACACTACAATATTGATGGGCGACCTTTCATCATTCGCATGCCTTCACGCTTAGCACATTCCGCAAGTGGGTTTTCTGCCATATCTGCACGCCAAATAAACGACAATGTTCGCTCCATTTCTAATTCAGGGACATTTAGAGCCACCAGCTGTCCTGCCTCAATGAAACGCTCTACATCTAAATACGGTAAACACGTTAAATACTGGCTATTGGCAACCATGCTTCGCAGTACCGGAACATGCTCATACTCACGCCAAACATCGAGATCGCCAATAAGATGGTGGATGGAGCTATCAAATATTTTACGTGTACCTGAACCATGCTCTCTTAACACCCAGCGAGCTTGTTCAAGTTGAGAAAGGCTAACTCGGTCGCGTCTTGCAAACGGATGATGCGCAGCAGCAACCACGGTCAAGTGATCTCGACACCACGTCTCTTGGTGAATTCGGTTGTCATCGCAACGCCCTTCAATAATGCCCAAGTCGTATTGATACTCCAACACCCCTTCAATAACAGAGTCGGTACTTTGCACACCTAACGTGATGCGCATTTCTGGAAAATCATTATCGATGGCACTAATGAGATCCGGAACCAAGTGTTCCGCGGGCGTTTGGCTCGCACCCAGTTTGAGTTCTCCACTCAATAAGTGTTGCTCGTAAAAACCCATCTCAATTTGCTGCGCATCTTGCAATAAGCGTTTTGCTTTAGGCCTAAGCCAAACTCCCCAGTGTGTGAGGGCCATTTGCTTACCTTGTCTTTCAAAAAGTGGGCGACCAAGCATTTTTTCTAGCTGAGCCAGAGACATGCTGGTTGCAGATTGAGTTAAAGACAATTTATCTGCAGCTTGACTGACACTGCCGCTATCAGCCACGGCATCGAATACGGCGAGTTGTTTTAATGAGTACCGCATAGTTGTTCCTTACTACAGGTCAAAATAATGAAATTGATACAAATAAACGCTCTTCACTGTGCGTTTATGTCATTCGGGGACATCAAGTTTTCTTATTCATTATTGCCAGTGTCTTCTAGTGGTCAATTAACCGCCAACTCACGTTATAGAGCCACCATGCAAAATAACAAGAAAACAATGCGTTACCCCTTGAAACCCTTATTCTACCTAGTGCACAGCACTTATCAATAAATTTGATGTGGTTTTTAAAAATTATCAATTTTACCTCTAGTCATAAACTCCCTTAATCTAGTTTCGAACACGGCAATCAGCCTTGTTTTCGCAAATAGATTAAGGAGTTATGAAATGAGCGAACGACTACACACACTAATTGAAAAGGAGTAACCCATGGCAACTTCCAACTCCGATAATCACCTCTTATTTTCTCCTGTCGAAATGATGGCTGAAGCAGAGAAGTTTGCATTAAGTAAGGCTAAGAAAACCAGCGGCATGACAATGAGCCTAGCCATTATGGCTGGTGCCTTTATCGGTCTCGCATTTTTATTCTATATCACTGTGACGACGGGTAGCGCCGACGCAGGATGGGGCATGAGCCGCTTCGCTGGCGGTTTGGCTTTCAGTATGGGCCTAATTCTTATTGTGATCTGTGGAGGTGAGCTATTTACCAGCTCAGTGCTTTCTAGTATTTCCTGGGCAAACAAACAAATCACCTTCGGCAAAATGCTGTCGGTTTGGGGGAAAGTCTACGTCGGTAACTTTATTGGCGCGATGTTCTTATTACTTATTGTCTCTGCCGCTGGTTTGTACCAAATGGACAACGGTCAGTGGGGTCTTAATGCCCTCAATATCGCACAACATAAGTTGCATCATTCATGGGTACAGGCATTTGCACTGGGCGTACTTTGTAACCTCTTAGTGTGCCTAGCTATTTGGCTTACCTTTAGCTCCGCTAATGCGATGACAAAGGCGGCAATGACTATCTTACCCGTGGCTATGTTCGTTAGCAGTGGCTTTGAGCACTGTGTGGCCAATATGTTTATGGTTCCCCTTGGCATTGTTATCCAAAATTTTGCGCCAGCGGAATTCTGGGCATCGGTTGGCGTCAGCGCTAGCGCGTATGCCGATTTAACACCCTTCCACTTTGTTGCTAATAATTTAGTTCCAGTGACACTCGGTAATATCGTCGGAGGCGCCGTATTAGTCGGGCTTGCTAACTGGAGCATCTACCGTAGACCGCAATTAAAAGCGGCGAATGTCACTGCAATCACGCAAACCACCACTCTAATGTCAGTTAAGGAAAGCACTATGAATAATACCATCGTCGTAAAAGAAATCATGACTCACCAACCCGTAACGCTAAGTGCTGAAACACTGACAGCTGTTGCGCTAGACACACTTCTTGACCACAACCTAACCAGCGCGCCTGTTGTAGATGTTGAAGGACGATTGGTAGGTTTCTTCTCGGTTCATGACGTAATGGTTGATTTGTGGTGTGAGAACTACAACCCGAAAACAGGTCAAAAAGTGGTAGACCTAATGAACCGTGATGTTGTCGCTATTCACTGCAATGAAAAGCTGGTCGACGTAGCTGAATTCCTTTGTATTGATAAAGAGCAACTGTTCCCTGTCACTTCAATGGGTATCGCGACTAACTACACGACATTGTCTTTAGAAGAGCGTGCTAAATCGATGAAAGTGAATAAGCCGCATGTTCTGCCAGTACTAGACGATGGAAGATTAGTTGGCGTGCTATCTCGTGGAGACGTCATGAAAGCGATTCGTCCAGTATACGGTGAGCGACTCAATGTAGTCGAGCGCAGTTTAGAAACCGCTTAATACTCACATCGCAGTAAAAGTTAAAAAGTTTTTGGTTGGAAAATAAGTCGTTTGGCCAAAAAAGCCCCAGTGTAAAAGCTGGGGCTACCCTATTTCTAGTCCTTCAAAAAACCTTTACCTCGTTCCAACCACCCTCATAACCCTACTACTCGCGCTGGCTGTATTTCTGCTGGATTCGACATCGGATATTCGACCACGAATACATCGCTACGTTCATTAGGCGCCACTTAACTGTCCTATAGCCCTTCCGTATAACAGGTAAATTAACCAACGTCCCTCACTACACATATAGCCAATAACAAACCACTCGCAGTCGCTTACCGCTAGCCACGTTTTCATACCGCTCAACGGCTTTGTTAACCAGCTAATTACCATTCGCCCCAAGGTACAAAGGTACAAAGGTACAAAGGTACAAAGGCGCACCATATTAAAGACGACAATAACCATCACATCCCTTTAAGGACATATAGACCGTCGCACAACGACTCACACCTATAGCCAACAAAAGACTTAGAAACGAACACGCTCACTAAAACCTAATCGACACGCGCCAGAAATTGGAATAGCGAGAGATGACATTGCCAGTAACGATTAAATAATCGTCAACATCAAAGATTCTTACTGCGTATATTCATCTTTGTTATTGATTAAAAAACCGCCCCAAAAGGCGACGGCGCGAACATCAAAATATTAATAAACTCCAGGCCATCATATGGCGTAGAGCCCCGTCATAGCTAACTCCACTGCGACATCAATAGTTTTGAATACCCTAGTCAATATTACCCATTTTACGCCATGACCATTTTTGCCTTAATCTAGTTTCGAACACAGCAACTGCCGACATTATCACGTTTATATTTAGTCTTATCGGCAAGCGAATAACCCAATGCGATGTATGTAAATCGCGACCTATAAAAAGAGTAAGGGAACCAGATATGAACAACATCATTGTAAAAGACATTATGAACAACCAACCTATTGCGCTTAGTGCCGAAACACTCACGTCCGTCGCACTGGATGCCCTATTAGACAACAATCAAACCAGTGCTTCTGTCGTGGATGCTCATGGACGTTTAATCGGTTTCTTTTCTGTGCACGATGCAATGGTGGATCTATGGTGCGAGAATTACCTTCCGCAACAGGATCAAAAAGTCGTCGACATTATGAATCGTGATGTTGTCGCGATTAACGCGAAAGAGACGTTAGTTAACGTTATCGAAGCACTGTGTATCGATAAAGAGCAGCTGTACCCAACATCATCTATGGGCTATGCCACAAACTTAACTACCGCTTCTGTAGAAGAGCGTGCAAAAGCAATGAAAGTGAACAAGCCACAAGTGCTGCCCGTGCTTGAAGACGGAAGACTTGTCGGCTGTATCTCTCGTTTAGAAGTCATGCAGGCGATTCGCCCTACTTACGGTAAGCGTTTGAATATCGTCGAACCAGAACGTGCGACGGCATGATGAACTCATTTTAAAAGTTTTTGGTTAGGAAATAAGTCGTTTGGCCAAAAAAAGCCCCGGTGTAAAAACCGGGGCACCTTTGTTAAAGATAATAAATTACTTTGTCGGCATGGGTAAAATTTCAAACATGCCATCGAACTTATCAAGCGTACCTGCTAGCTGCTTAAGTAGTGAAGCATCACCCTTAACGCCTGCTTGACCGGATTTAAATAACTCGTCCAATGTCGTCTCACCTAATACGACTTTGGTGAAGTCTGTTTTGTTGATAATCAGTTCAAAATCAACCGCAGGAATAGCGTCTACTTCAATGTTCGACATATTGGCATTCGATACTTCACCGTAGTAACGCTCTTCAAGATCTGGGTGGTAAACACCGAAGTTAAAGTCCAGTCCCGCCGCCTCAGCTTTTGGTGCGTTCATGCTTACCGCAATGAAATCTAAGAACATGCCAGTTGGCGTGTTAGCAATCACATCCGATGACGCCAGTTTAATTGATGGCTGAATATCACCAGTACGCAGCTCTACCGCACCTTGCAAATAACTGTTACGCCATGCCATAGTTTCTGATTGGTAGCCTTGTTGTTCAAAGCTGTCGGCCAATGCAAAACGGTAATCGATATTATTTGGGTCGCACTGCACTAAGTCATTAAACAATTGAGACGCTTCTTGATACTCACCCGCTTTAAAATGCGTCATACCTGCTTTGTAGAGCGTATCTGCACCTGCGGCATTCACGTAGACACAAGACTGGTCTTGAGTCTGCAGCGGATTGGTATTTACCGGGTTCATGTCGTGGTAACCCAAATAAAGGTTAACAACGGCACGAGCATTATGACTGTATGAGCCGTGGTAGCCGTTAGTATGCCAAGTATCAATTTGAGATTGAGGTACTATACCCTCAATTTCGCGGCCTACGTCGTGGATCGTCACGCCATGATTGGCTAAACGCATCGCTTGGTTATGAATAAAGCCATAGTTATCACGTTGTAGCGTCATATATTGTGAGATTTCGTTCACGTCAGTATCGGCGTTATTCCACACTGGCGCGGAGTGAGCCGCATGGATATTGTCGACTAAACCGCTATCAACAAAGCGCAGCTTCAATTCTGTTAGGTATTTCGTCCATACCAATGAATCACGCACTTTAGCGCCACGGAAAGTGTAGATATTGTGCATACCATCATAGGTAAGCTCTGCGGTATTCAACGAACGATACTGCGGAACATACAAAACAATCTCTGCCGGCGCTTCTGCACCAGGCATATTAATCGCATGGAACTCTAGCCCATCAATAGTCACGGTTTTTTCGCGCTCTTGAATCTCAGTCGTTGGCGCTACTAACGTCACTTCACCGCGAGAAGTCCCTAACCCTAATGCGTTATCCACTATGCCTTTGGTATTGTTATCTAGCGTCGTGCCATATTGATAGTTTGCGCGGCGCCCCATCGCAGTCCCTGCGATCACATTTTCATCGGCCAGCTCTTTAATGAAGTCTTTAGGTGCGTATATTTTCGCACCGTCAGCAAAGTCTCCAGACTCTACGATGCCACGTGAACCACCAAAGTGATCCGCGTGCATATGAGAGTAAATCATGCCAGTGATTTTGTGTTCACCATTAATCGCTGGAAGATGCTGCTTGGCAAAATCCCAAGAAGCCGCTGCTGCTTGGCGTGAAAGTAGTGGATCGTGAATGACATAACCGTTGTCAGTACGATAGATGGTCATATTTGATAAATCTGCACCACGGATTTGGTATACACCGTCCGTGACTTCATAGAGACCACCAGCCGCATAATTGAGCATGCCTTGACGCCAGATAGACGGGTTAACCGAAGGGGGTAAGTCATCAACTGACATATCCGTCATATAATTAAAGCGCTGTTTAAGTTCCCCGGCTTCGTGAGTGCCAAATTCAGCAATGAGTCCACGTTTGGTACGCTCAAATGCGGATGTATCTTCCCACGGTAGAATCTTCGCAACTGCCGCATTAGCTTTCGTAGTATGCTCGGATGCTGGTTTGCCTTCATATGTGTCGATAGAAGCGTAATCATTGGCCGCAGCGCCAAACGACACAAGAACCGCTAATGATAGGACTGAAGGAGCAAAACAAGTTTTCATAGGGAACCTCTTTATCATTCGATATTGGATATGAGGCTAATTTAAAGGTTTGACACATAACAATACATGCATGACACTGTATTTATCACATCACAAATCGTTATGTATGAGGCCGTAATGTTTCATGACTTTGATCTCAATCTGCTAAAAGTGTTTGTCGCTGTTTATCGTCATCAATCAATAACTCGCGCCGCCGATGATATGGGACTCACACAGCCAGGTGTCAGTGGTTTACTAAAGCGATTACAAAAACAAGTCGGTAGCCCTTTGTTTGTTCGCTCGGGGCGAGGCATTGCCCCCACACAACACGCTCAGGAACTCATTAAGCAAGTAGAGCCTGCACTCATTCAAATTAATAACGCGCTAGAAAGCTTAGAAGGCTTTTCTGTTCAGCATCCTAGAAAATTTGTTGTTTATACTTCCGAACCGATTATGCTGATGCTGCTACCAAAAATTGAAGCCGATACGCAGTTAGGTAATGTGTCAATTGAGCTGCAACCGGCGCATGCTAACGAAGAACACCTATTTCAAGGTTTAAATCAACATCAAGCCGATCTCGCGATTGATTTTACCAACTACTCTTCTGCGTCTTATTTTACCGAAGCATTATTTACCGATGATGTTTGCGTCATTGCGCGCAATGCACACCCACGAATTAAAGGCACCATTAGCAAAGAACAGTATTACCAAGAAAAGCACATTACATTAAAGTTACGCAGGGAGGATGCGTATTTAGCGGATTATTTCACCGAAGAAGAGTTACACGAACGTATGGTAGCCGCAGAATGTACCTCACTGGTATCGCAAATGTCGATGGTATCGGCCAGTGACTGTGTCGCCACCATCGCTAGAAGTATCGCTCACATGTTTGCCGATAAATTTGATGCCCAAGTGCTTGATACCCCGTTTACTGGTATTCCTGTTCACTATCAGTTAGTTGCCCACAATAGAGAACGGCACAGCCCTGCGAATATGTGGTTACGCAATAAGATTCAAACGTATTTCTCTATATCGTCCGATAATTCCCTCTTGCGATAATCCTTCGTCCAAAAACACGTCGACCTATAAAACGTAGCACCATAAATACAAACAACTACGGGTAGAAAAAGTGACCTCTACCTACCCGTGACTCTATTTCACCACTGCCAATCGCGCTTATAAATTCCGCATGCGCTTTTTCAGCCTTGCCAGTTCAATTTCGCTGGTGCGTACGGTCAATTTAATATGCTCATAATCGTACTCTTCTTTCGTCACGCTCATACTAGAGCGGATCTCTCCTACCACGCCATTAGCGGTATAAGGCACGATAATTTCTTCTTCGATCATCCCCTGCTCTGCCACACCAACAATGTATTTATGCAGTTTTTTAATATCAAGGGGATCACGAGTGGACGTGAACATCGCATCAGGGAACTCTTCCAATAACGCTTGCTGTTGCTCTGCACTCAAACGGTCGGACTTATTCAATACCAACAGCTTTTCGCTGTCTTCTACGCCAACTTGACCCAACACTTCGTGGACCACATCAAGTTGCGCACGGAACGAAGCATCAGAGGCATCGACAACATACAGCAACAATGACGCATCATGGGCTTCCGCTAGTGTTGAGTGAAATGAAGCGACTAAATCGTGAGGAAGCTTTTTGATAAAGCCAACCGTATCTGATACCAAGATCCTAGGTTGAGTAATGGGTTGCAGCGCACGAACTGTCGTATCAAGTGTCGCAAACAGTTTATCCTCACCCACGACATCCGTCGCCGTCAGAGCGCGCATCATTGAAGATTTTCCGGCATTGGTATAGCCAACTAAAGCAACACAAAATAGCTCAGAACGTTGTGAACGTCGGTTCTTCAATTCATTCTGTACGCTTACAAGCTCACGTTTTAAGTCTGCTAGTTGGTCTCGCACTTTTCGGCGGTCGAGCTCTAATGATGTTTCACCAGCACCCTGACCCATCTGACGTTCTTTATCACCATTTTCAGTTTCGCGAAGCCTTGGAACTAGGTAATTAAGGCGCGCAATTTCAACTTGTAAACGTGCGGTACGGGTACGAGCGTGACGGCTAAATATCTCAATAATTATGCCAGTACGATCAAATACTTCCACGCCCAGCTGGCTTTCTACGTTACGTAGTTGAGATGGACTTAAATCACAATCAAATACCACTACGTCTGCAGTTTGAGAAGGCAAGGTTTCAGCATCAAGATCAGAAAAATCCGTTTCATCAAAAAGATCGTCATATTCCGCTTCTTCTATGGAACCTTGATACCCCGTCAACTGAGCAATTTCAGCCAACTTACCCACACCAAGTACGCTGGCTTTTTGTGTCGAGCTTTGCTTTTGCGACTGGGAGCCAACCACTTTAAACCCTAAGGTTGTTACTAAACGAGCAAGTTCCGCGAGAGACTCTTTCGCTTCATCACCTTTAAATTCCGGCGTGGTAATGGAAATAAGTAACGCGTTATTGCGTGCTGCTTTTGCTGTTAGTTTCATTATCTAATGCATCTATGCACCTAAGTGCAAACCTAGTAGTTGGTCTAAAGTGGCGTGATCCTACGCTGTTATTGACAAGCTTGATAGAGCAATAACAGGCTAAATACAAAATGATTACGCTAGACTGATTGCCCAAGGAGGGAGTGTCCTCTAAATCTAATGCTTTAATAACCCATCTTACTCAGCGCACCTGATATGAGTGCATTGAACTTAGGCAAGCTTGGGTACACGTCCAATCGCTTGCCATTAGGAACGGAATAACTGAATGAAACCGAGTCTTCCAACTCTTCAAATTCTATTCCCTTCTTCGATATAAACACTTTTTTCTCTTTGGATCCTAGCTTCTCCAGATTCAATAAATCATCTCGACTAAGTACTAAATCATAATTTTTGAAATCAAAATCCAAACGAAAAAGTGCATTTGTTTTATCGATTAACTCGTAATTTGAACTGTCACCATTCATAAGCCCTATCCTCCGAACAAACCATACCTGCCATCCCTACAAACCGCCTTATTTCCTCTACCGTGCCTGGGTCCAATTTTTCTTTTACTCTACAAAACACATTAGACAGACACCCCAACCCAAACACTGTCTAAATATACAGTATATTTTGTAGCTTGTGTATCCCCACGCTACTGAATCGGGTGAATTCTGCATATCCTATGCTTAACCCGTCTGTTGAATAGGCAAAATTCATACACAACTTCACACATGACTCACAGACTGTTTCATTAAGTCCTGATAACCTCAGCCCATTAACTCTCGAATAAATTCACCTCCACACATAGAGTTAGGGGAGAAAAATATCTACATGAAAAAACTCATCTTTCTGGTTTCAGCTATAGCACTTAGCGGATGTGCCGACACTCATAAATTGAACGTATCTGAACAAAGTAGTACGAATAAAATTGCGCCTTCTTCGTCCGTTTATATCGCACTTTCACATGATGGGAGCTACGGAGAAAAATATTATAACGGGTCAGGAAAAATGCTGAGTAACATCATTAGAGCTCGGGTTATTGCGCAAATACACGATGTATCGGTAGCCACTACCCCTGAATCATTAAGGGCAGCTCTGGCAACCGCATCAGAAAAACACTATGACTATTTGCTGTATCCAACCATTATGCACTGGGAAGACAGAGCAACGGAATGGTCAGGGAAACCAGATAAAGTCGAGGTTAAGATTAGTACCTGGGATGTGAGCGCTGACCAAGAAGTGAATTCTGTTATCATTGAAGGTAAAAGCGGCCTCGGTACATTTGGCGGCGACCACCCTCAAGATTTGCTACCGCAACCAATCTCTGAATACTTAGATACTTTGTTTGATAGCAACGTGTAGTTTCTTATTGCACGCGCACTGCTTTATAACGCTAACCGTGCACCGCTACTTCTCATTCATAAAACCGGATTTTCCGTTTTTCAGGCAAAAAAAGAGCCGCTTTTTAGCGGCCCTCATTCAACAAATTTTGCTCAGCTTTCGCTTATGCGTCTTTGCCGTAAACGTTGTTCTCTTGCTCTTGTACACGGATGAACGTGGTACGCTTCGTTAGCTCTTTAAGCTTTGCTGCGCCTACGTAGGTACAAGTTGAACGTACACCACCAAGGATGTCTGAAATCGTATCGTTCACGTCGCCACGGTAAGGAAGAAGCACTGTTTTGCCTTCTGCTGCGCGGTATTTAGCAACGCCACCTGAGTGCTTCGCCATTGCGCTTTCTGAAGACATACCGTAGAACTTCATGAACGTCTTACCGTCTTTCTCGATAAGCTCACCACCAGACTGTTCGTGACCCGCTAGCATTCCGCCAAGCATCACGAAATCTGCGCCGCCGCCAAATGCTTTTGCAACATCACCGGCACAAGCACAACCGCCATCACCGATGATCATGCCGCCAAGGCCGTGTGCTGCGTCTGCACACTCGATGATTGCAGAAAGCTGAGGGTAACCTACACCAGTTTTAACACGAGTCGTACAAACAGAACCAGGGCCAATGCCCACTTTAACAATGTCTGCGCCTGCTAGAATAAGCTCTTCACACATGTCGCCTGTTACTACGTTACCCGCAGAAATTGTTTTCGTTGGGAACTCAGCGCGTACACGTTGAACGTAGTCAACGAGGTGCTCAGAGTAGCCGTTAGCAATATCGATACAGATGAATTCTAGGTCTTCGCTCAATGCCAAGATTTCTTTCGTTTTTTCGAACTCTCTGTCAGAAGTACCTGTAGAAACGAACACTTTGTTCAACGTCTCTTTATCCGCACCTTTTACGAATTCAGCCCACTGCTCTACTGTGTAGTGCTTGTGCATTGCCGTCATTACGCCATGCTTCGCGAGCTCAGTTGCCATTTCGAAGCTACCAACAGAATCCATGTTCGCTGCAATTACTGGTGTACCAGACCATTGACGACCGCTGTGCTTGAATGTAAACTCGCGGGTTAAATTTACTTGAGAACGACTTTTAAGAGTTGAACGCTTAGGGCGAAACAGTACATCTTTAAAGCCTAACTTAAGTTCTTGTTCGATACGCATTGTGTAAATTCCTTAATTTAGTAGTACATGTTCCAGTGGGCATCTATCTTGTCTAACTGTCACAAATGACATCTAAGCATAGTGCGTTGATAACTCGTTGGCAGACGATTTACCTTTCTTCGGACACAAAAAAACCGGAGCGTTGGCAGACGCTCCGGTTTTCAGCATTATAGGTCGGGATATTTTTCTTACAAGACTGCATTTTTATTTTTTTTTGTGATACCATTTCGAACATCTGCAAATCTGCTCATTACGCCCCGAATAAACCTCGCCCCGAACAACCAGTAACTTACTAATTTAAAACACAATAATCCAAATATCGCCCATTTGGCACTGTCGCTACAAACGACCTCGCCCTGTTCAAAAAATCAGCAAGCAAACGATTAGCTCACTTCCTAGCCGCACCAATTGGCTTATTTGCTGTTTAATAAGTGCACAGCACACCAATTTTTGATGACCGTTTTCGTGAAAAAACACAAAACAACATATTTATTTACAACATTAACTCGTTAAAGAATGGGCGGTATTCACCGTTTTACGCAAATACGGCAGTAGATCACTGGCCATCATGCCAATACTTCCACATTCGTTCGCACTGTCATCACCCGCTAAGCTGTGGATCAATGTGCCCAAAACGGCCGCATCGAATGTGGCATAGCCTTGAGCAAGTAAACCCGCTATAGTGCCCGACAGAACATCTCCCATCCCTCCAGTCGCCATTCCTGGATTACCTGCGTGGCAGATAACCGTAATTTCACCATTAGTGATTAGCGTACCCGCTCCTTTTAACACAACAACACCACCGTATCGTTCAACAAGTTGACGACTTGCTTTATAACGGTCTTTTTCTATCGTGTCGGTTGAGACGCCCAATAACGTTGCAGCCTCTCCTGGGTGAGGAGTCAGTATTCGTGATGAACCCACACCATCGAACTTGCCATGATGGTTTTGGCTAGAGAGCCAGTACAGAGCGTCAGCATCTAAAACTCTTGGAATATGTCTGTCACTAAAAAAGGACTCGGCCTGTTCAAAAAGTGTCTTACTCCAGTCGTTTCTTCCTAGGCCTACGCCAATACAAGCCACACTCGCCCATGACAAACGTTCGGTGACCGCGTCACTTAGTGTTGCTTTTGTAGCAATTGATTCTATAAGCGTTGCTTCTGTAGCCATTGCTTCTATAACCGTTGCTTCGATAACCATCGCCTCTGGTAGTAACGACCTTATTGCGTTTACACTATCTGCGTGAGACACCGTTGCAACAAGGCCAGCCCCGGTTCTTAATGCGGACGCAGACGCTAAAAATGCCGCGCCACTCATCCCGTTATCACCACCAATCACTACGACTTTACCATTGCTGCCCTTATGAGCATCTTTGCGTCTCGATCTTAAATACGATAACCACTGACGACTGGTCAACTGCCCAGCCGCTTGAGTCACGTTGTCAAAGTAGTGATTGACCTGTAGTCCGGAAAAAAATAATTCACCGACATACTGCCGTGCGCTACCCGTCACCAATCCCGATTTAATGCCGATAAAGGTAATGGTATGTGTGGCTTCAATCGCATTGTGATCAACATAGCCAGTATTGGCATTCACGCCTGAAGGAATATCTATAGCAATCACTGGCGCTGACGATTGATTAATACGGTCGATAAGGTGGGAATAGTAAGGACGAGGTGGCCCCGTTAACCCAGTCCCTAGTAGCGCGTCAATAATAACATCCACATCATCGGGGATTTGGTTTCCCGGCGCATGAATATCTCCGCCCAACTGAAGAAACATGAGTTTAGCTCGCTGAGCATCACCTGTTAATGAGTTAGGATCACCAACATGCCATAACGTGACTGAAATATTTTCTTGCAGCGCGTTAGCGGCGACAATATATCCATCCCCGCCATTATTACCTTTCCCGCAACATACTAAAATGTGAGTCAGCCTTGGGTAACGGTCTTTAAGTAATTCGAAAGCAGCTCCACCAGCTCTTTGCATCAAAGTATACAGCTCTATTCCTGCATGCGAAGCAGCCTGCTTTTCACCAAACTTCACAGATTCAGCACTGTACACCTTATTGGGAAGTGCCCTGATATACTTTGGCTTTGCAGTGGATTTGGGCATTGCACTCTATCCTCTCGACACCTGGTAACGTTTCCACGCGCTCTAAGCTAATGACTCACCGCTAAATTAGAATTGTGGCCAAAAAATGTGAAATACAAACCGTATTACAATGGCAGCAATCACAAGCGCAACTCCGAGGCGATAGCGCTTATATTCAGACACATTCATTGGTACACGTTTGTAAAACATGGTCACGACGCCTTTCCAGTCGTGACTTCTGCGCCCGTATTGCACCATCCCAGCTAAGATGAACAATATACCGACGATGAGTAATCCTTTTTCCGCTAAAAATAGACTGGTTTCCATTTGTCCTGCTCCTCGTACTTATTTCAACCTCGATTGTAAGCGGAACCAACCATCAAAGCTGTAGGACTATAGTCTAACGCCACTCCCGCCATAAGATCGGTAGCAATGTCTCGCCAGTCATCAATTTCTTTAGCCAGATGTTGCTGCTGCTTGTTAGATAGCGTATTCAAAGACTGAGCAATATAATCCGCGGCGATAACTCTGTTCTTCATTATCTTATCCATTAACGTATCAGTGTAGTAACTCTCCGGATCATTCATAAAGCGTTGAAACTCGGGTTGATAATAAGCAATGTCGTTACGGCGACGGAGAAGCTGATTGACGTACCTCTGCATGTTTTCACGGTGCATTTGCCAGTCTATGACAGTAATCATCATCTCTTGGGACCAGCGGTACGCTAAATTTCGATGATCGTCAGTTAATTCCCCATACCAACGTTCAAAACTTCTTTCTATTCGTTCTTGATAAATAGCCCTAATCGCTTGTTCATCTAAACCTTGGTATTTTTCCAGTAATGCCTCATCTTTCTCTGCCAAATTAGTGAGTAGCTCATCCACTTGCTCATCACTCAGTTGTTGCGTTAAGGCATATAAATCTGGCGTCATCTGTTCAACTAATCGCTTTCCATGGGCGCGAAGTTCAGTCATTTGCTCGGCGACAAAGCTCGCATCAGCTTTGCTGGGGTCTTGTTCACGAATCGTATCGAGTTGACGAAGGTATATCGGCAACTCTTCTTTTCTGTGCCAGCGACTTAGCCATTCAATCCTATCGCTTAAAATTTCCTCTTGGCCACGGCTTAACGATACGTAGTCATCGATGTACTCAATGACTATCCAATCTAAGTTGCTATAGATAAACTTGGTGCCACATCCAACCATTGCCAACAACAGCCATCCTATTGCAATGCTTCGTTTTATGTCCTTTCTCTTCATCAGCAACTTTCCTACCTACACGTTGACTACCCTGTACTGCACTTTTCGAGGCTCCACTTTCGTGTCTCATAGTTAATAATAGATGAAAAAAACCATAATCAGTCAGTAAAACCCGTTATTGCGTTGGTCATCATTCTCTTAGTACTTATTCAGATAGAACGGTACAACCGTACGCATCATACCTTGCAAAACGACACCATTTCACTCTCACTTTTACCTCAAAGAATCCCGCTTAGATACCTCTAGATTCACAGTGTAAATCTCCGTAATTAAAGGCCTTTGAGTATATAACGTCATCACTGCTACGCCGCCTACTCCGTTAGATTCACTCCTCATCTATTGTTAGCCTTTGCGTTGAAATCATTACCGGATTCTAATTGTCTAAATTGCCAATAATTGAATACAACCACGCTACCGAAACTACCATATGAAACTAAGTTAAATAACTTTGCGCAAAGACCAGTCCTACACTATTTTTAATTTGGTATTTGTAATCAATAAAATAGATTAAACAATTAAGGACGTTGTTATGAGAAAGACAGTGGTAGCGGCAGCAATTATGAGCGCCATGACCGTTCCGCAGGTTACGGCTGACGAAGGATTTTACTTAGGTGGACGTTTGGGGGGCTCGCAGCTTTCCGATGCTTGTAATGTCTCTGGAGCTGAGTGTACCGATAGCGGATTTAGCGCTGGTTACTTCGCCGGATACGATTGGAATGACTATATTGCCTTAGAGTTTGCCTATGACTGGCTGGGCAGTTACAAAACTTCGTTTAACGCAAACAGCCTGAGCTATACGCAAGACGCGAGCTTGAGCGCGATTACCCTAGCCCCTAAATTTTCTTACCCATTTACCGATGACTGGTCAGTCTTTGGTAAAATTGGTGCCGCTTACACCATCTATGGTGATCGGAAAGCAACGGCTCTAATGGGTGGCGTCGGAGTAGAATATGATTTTGCAACGGCGTGGTCTGGTCGATTTGAATATCAACGCATCAACGATGCTAAAGATGACTGGTTTAACACCGATGTAGACACTCTTTGGCTAGGTATCTCGTATTCATTTGGTAACGCTGCGGCGGCCGCAGCGGCAACGGCTGCTGCAGCGGCAACAACGCAAGTTGAACCGGCGCCAACAGAAACCGCGGCGGTTGCTGTTGTCATGACAAAAACATTCGAACAGGCTTCAGGCCAAGAAAACTTTGCACTAAACAGTACTTCCCTCGATGAGTCTCGACAATCCGACTTTGATCCCTTGGTTGCTCTCATGACAGAGCACCCAGAATCGACTGTCGAAATCGTCGGCTACACCGACTCTTCAGGCCCAGAAGCGCTAAACCAAAGAATTTCTGAAGAGCGTGCAGAGTCCATTGCCGCTTACTTAGAATCTCAAGGGATTGAACGCTCTCGAATGACAGTAAGTGGGATGGGCGAAGCCAATCCAATTGCTGACAACGCCACTAAAGAAGGTCGTGCTCAAAACAGACGGGTAGAAATTACCGTTCCGGAGTTTGAATATACCGTCGAAGAGATGCGTAGCGAATAAAAACTGAAAAGTCATGTCGAGTGAATGAAGCGCAACTACTTTCCCTACGCTAATTGCATTCGTCGAGTTAGCGTCACTTAATAAAATGCCAGTCTCGTATCAGACTGGCATTTTTAGTTCTAGGCAGGACTTAGAGCAAACTAAGCTAGCTCAAATTGGATGACAAATAACTGTGTTTCTCCGGGGTAAATCTCGGCAATCACGTTTTTTAGTTGCGGTAGTGTCATATTTTCTTGCTCCGCGTGAAGATCATTAATGTCATTAAAGTCAATCGCATCAACGGAAAGTACTTTGAGGCGGCAAAATTCACGTCCATCCTCAAAAGTCGAGACAGGAACAACTGCGCCAATCTGATAGTCTTTTTCAGACGCATCTCTAATTGTGATGGTTTTGGTACCCGCTAAGATATCCGTTTCAAAGCGCTCAAAAAATGTCATTGCTGTTAACATAGCTTTACCTACTCAATGGATCCGGTTACGGATCTTAATCGACGAAATTCGTCGTTCTAATTAACTAAACTCACCGTGCTACCCACCCTTGATGCGTGGACATCTAGGCGAAGCGGCATTTGTTCCTTTAACTCGGAAACATGCGAAATAATACCAATGGTACGCCCAGACTGCTGTAGCTCGATCAATGTTTGAATCGCTAAGTCTAAGGATTCAGGATCTAAGCTACCAAAGCCTTCATCAATAAATAACGTATCTAAGCGTATGCCACCACTGTATGATTGCACAACATCTGATAATCCTAATGCCAGTGATAACGCTGCCATGAAGGACTCACCACCCGATAGCGTTGCGACGTCACGCCACTTACCTGTATACGCATCTTCAACGATCAAATCTAGCCCCGAGCCTGCATTACCTTTACTGCGTACTTCTTTGCGCTTCAAGTCGTAACGACCTTTACTCATTAGCCTTAGACGTTGTGAGGCTTGTATAAGAACATCATCCAGCAATACCCCTAGCACAAAGCGGTGTAAACTCACTTTACTGCCAGTGCGACCGTTGGCGACGTCACTAAGTGTCCCAACCACTTTATACTCTTGCTCAAGTGCATCGTTCTGTGCGTGCAAGGTTGTTAAAATACGTTTTACTTTCAATATATTATCGAGCTGAGACTGAGCGCTTTGGACTTGCTGCAGTGTCAGTTGATAGCCTGCCTCCGCCTGTTTTACTGCGTCGCTAAAGACCATAATATCAAGTCGTTGGTTACCTTGAAGCTCATCTGAAAGCAATGTTAACCGCTCGGTTAGTTGAGTCGTTCGCCGCTCGTAGGCGCGAATGTCGCTCTCTAACTGATCCAAAACAGGCTCTGTCACTAAAGCGTCCAAAAATGCCTGCTCATGCTCAAATTCGCTGCCTTGTAAACTCGCTTGCCATTGTGCTTCACTCACCTTGCACTCTTGTTGCAGCTGGGTACTTTGTGTTGTTAGCGTATCAAAATGCGCCGTATAACGTGTCAGTAAATCTGTCGTTTCCGTGGCTTTAGCGCGAGCGGCCTCCAGCATGGCATCCAATTGGCGTCGTTCAGTCTCCACTGTCTGCTGCCTACCCGTAAGTTCAGCTAAGGTTTTATAGGGAGAGGCATTTTGTGACTCCAATTTTTCCGTCACCGCTTTTAGCCCACCGAGTGTGGTTGTTAGCTGTTCTAATTGCTGAAGTTTTTGCTCAACTTGTGCTTGTGTCTCTGTATAGCGTTTATGTGCTGTCGCGACCTGATCACTGATAGCATCGAGGTTTATCTGACTTAATTGTACGATGTCAGATTCTAACGTGCTGATGTCGTGTGCCAATTGCTGACTCACCGCATCTACCGTCGACAAATCAATAGCAAACCGCACGATCATATCCTGTTGACGCTGCTGCAGTTGAGACAGCTCACTCTCAATACGATTACATTCAATGACCAATGCATCCAGCTGGTTCTTACGCGCTTGCTCTTTCTGACGATAGCCGTCAACCATATCAGCGGTCACTTCATTACCGTTAGGCTCCGCTTGGTTTGGGTGTGTTTCACTACCACATACCGGACACGGCTTGCCGCTTTCCAGCGTCTTTGACAGTAGATAGGCTTGACCTGAATGCCAATCTATTTCTGCCCGAATACGTTGCTGTTCCGCCTTTTTGTGTTCGGCAGTTACTTCTGTGATCTGAGCTTGTATCGCGTGATGTTTGGGAGTCATCTGAGATACTTGTTGAACTAACTGATTAAGCTGCCCGATTGATTGCTGCTTACTTTGTAACGCGTCTAGGGATAAACGCTTTTCGTTTAATGTCGCTAACGATTTTTCAGATAGTATCTGATGCTCTTTAGCTTGCTCATAGCCATTAAGTAAGGTTTGCGACTGCAATTTACCTACGTTAACGTCATCGGTTAATATCGCCAGCGCTTTTGTTGTTCTATCTTGCTCGATACGCTGCTGTTCAAGTTGTTGAACATTAACCATATAACCTTTGAGCTGATACAACTCTTCATCTAGAACCTTACTCAGCAGGTGCTTTTGCTGGCTCTCTTCCAGCGCCTTCTTAGCTAGGACACTCAACTCATTAGCCTGTGCAATTTTCTTGGCTCCAACGTCTAAACGCTGCTCCAGTTCGTTGCTGTCTTTGGCAAGCTTACTTCTTTGTTCAAACACCGCGCGCAATTTTGTTGCGGAATGATACGCCGCGACCTGTTTTCGGTTGAGCACATCAGCCGTTTTATTCTGTTCATGCTCATGAATAGCAAGTTGAACGTCGTCGCGCTCTTTGAACTTACGTTCTTGCGTTGTGGCCAAATCACACTGCTTTCGCTTGTCAGCCAATTGTGCTTCGACGCCGGTCAATTGCACTTTAAGCTCGTTAAGCTGTGGAAGTTGCGCCTGCTCTTGATCAAGTAACTGCTGCTCAGACTCCAACCCTGCGACTTCTAGCGCGCCTTTAATTTGATTGTCGAACTCGTCCTTAGCTTTACGAATACTTGCCGCTTTATCGAAAAGTGTTCGCTCGATATTACTGTATATATGCGTCTGAAATAGTTGACCAAAAATCAGTTCCCGCTCTTTCGAACTTGCCGTCAGCAACTCTCTAAACTTACCTTGTGGCAGCACCATCACTTGACGAAACTGTTTAACATCCAAGCCAACTAACTCGTGAATCGCCGTCGCCACCTGCTTAGGCTTGTTAGCAATCAGGCTTTGATCGGTGAGCTTGGTTAGCACCGCTGAATGTGTGCGTTTTGTCGTTCCCTCGCCTCGCTGTTTAGGCACTTCTTGATCAGGGCTACGCTCAATACAATAAACGTGTCCTGATAGCTCAAACTCGAACACCACAGACGTCAATAATGTCGCTTCCGCGTAATCACAGCGCATTTGATCGCCAGTTCGCTCACTGCCTGTGGTTTCGCCATAGAGTGCGTAGCATATTGCATCTAAGATCGAGCTTTTCCCCGCACCTGTTGGCCCATTAATCAAAAACAACGGTGATGTGCCCAGCAGTGAGAAATCGATCACTTCAGTCTTAGCAAAGGGTCCAAATGCGGAGAGGGTTAATTTAATAGGTTTCAACGTGACTACTCCTTATTACCTTTGGACAACGCGCCAACGATATCAGCGACCATTGATTCTTGCTCAACCGTTAAGACTTCCCCTTGAACGTCATGAAAAAAGTCTTTGAACATGTCGAGTTCAGAATGTGCCAGTCTCGCCTGTGTCATTTCTCTATCCACCCCCACCAACATCCCCGGCTTTTCAAGGTGCAACACATTCGGGTATACCTCCCTCAATTTCGCCATCGGGTCTAAGATGGCGTGCTTATCCATTAAACGTACTAACAAGTAATCCTCGTTATGCTCATCATGTTGCCCAGCCTCGAGTAACTCAGACAAGGTTCCTTCCAAAATACGCATATTATGAGGCGCGGTCAGTGGGATCATGCTCGTCGTAACCTTGCCATCACCATCAAGCTCAACCAATGTCATGCTCTTATTGTGGTACTGCTCTGAAAAGGAGTACTTCATGATAGAACCTGAGTAGCGAATATGCTCAGCACCGCGCTTTTGCGCCTGATGCAAATGCCCCAATGCAACATAGTTAAAATGGCTAAAATGACTAAAACTTACACGGTCAGCACCGCCTATCGACAGGGTTCTTTCTGATTCTGAGGGTTCTGCGCCATCAATAAAACAATGGCTAATGAGAACATTCTGCTTTGATGAGTCCATGACTTCGCTGAGCTGCTGCGCCATGATGCGATGAGCATCATCATGATTACTGACCGTCACATTATAAAAATGACGGACATGCTCGGGGTCGCTATAAGGCATACCGTAAAAGTAGACGTCTGGTTTATCCGTTGACGAGATTACGATTGGCGTGGTCATCTGTTCAAGGCCGCTGATGATATGAAGTCCTGAACGGTCTAGCTGGCGGGCACCAAATCCCAGTCGCTTCGCACCGTCATGATTTCCTGAAATCATAATGACGGGAACCCCAATGTCTTGAATGACCTTGGTTAAGAAATCATCTAACACCTCAATCGCACTAGTCGGAGGGACTGAACGATCATAGATATCGCCAGCAATAACGAGCGCATCGACGTTATGATCTGTTAAATAGTGCTCGATTTGCTGCAGTACGGCGCGCTGATCGTCTAATAATGAGACGTTGTGAAACTGCCTGCCTAAATGCCAGTCTGAGGTATGGATAAATTTCATACGGTTCAATTCGTTACCTTGTTAATACGTTAGCTTGGCTAGTATATAACGTTAATGAACACTTGGCAGCGATAGATTTCGGATGAAAGAATTTGCTGATGGAGAGAGAAACGTGGACTTAGTAACCGATACCGACATCCACGTATAAAAAGGAAAACAAATGGTGAGATATCGGCTTTATTCCGCAGGTTTGTGTGGGAAGATGAGACAAAAACAGGCACCACCTAACTCGCTATCACACACGCTCACTTTTCCATTGTGTCGAAGCATTATGTGTTTCACGATTGCTAACCCCAATCCATAGCCACCCGATGTACGATCACGGGCTTTATCGACCCGATAGAACGGTTCAAACAAGGATGCCCAGTGTTCTTTTGGAACCCCGCACCCATCATCATGAACCTGAATCACTAAGTGTTCTTCGTTACTTTGTACCTTAATAACAATCTTCTCATTGGCATAACGTTTCGCATTACTCAATAAGTTAACGACCATTCTGCACAGAAGAAACGGATCGACATTCGACATATGAGGAACATAATTATCAGGATGACCAACAGGATTATCCAAGCGATTCAAGAGTGAATTGTTATCACTTGAGTCTTTAGCTGAGGTGGTAGCACCACTGCAACTCAGGGCACTATCGATATTGAGAGAAGGATCAACATAGATTGAAAAATCGACGCCTACATCTTTTTTCCATTTGTCTTCATACTCTTGCAACCACGCTGCTACATCGATATTCTCCAAATGAACGACGGCGTCAGGCCTTTCTACCCGAGCATAGTAAAGTAATTCATCGACAAGCGTTTCCATGTCCTCTGTATCTTCAATAATACTCTGCAACTGTTTTTTATGTTCCGGTGAGGCAACTTGATCAAGTAACACTTCACTTTGCCATTGAATGCGAAAAATAGGCGTTCTTAATTCATGTGCTACTGCATTGGTCAGCGCCTTGTTGTTGACCATTAGA
This sequence comes from Vibrio qingdaonensis, assembly GCF_026191675.1. Lineage (GTDB taxonomy): Bacteria > Pseudomonadota > Gammaproteobacteria > Enterobacterales > Vibrionaceae > Vibrio > Vibrio qingdaonensis. The sequence goes on from NZ_JAKRRY010000005.1 coordinate 125,321, forward strand.
TTAGCGATTTCATCGGCCATTTTATTGAATTTTCGGTTGAGTTTCCCCAACTTGATCCAGTGCCTTTCTGATGCTCGAGCATCAAAATTACCACTTGCAAACTCAACGGCGGTTTTTTCCAGCACTCGCAAACGTCGGCTAAGAAACCAAATAAAACCGGAACTAAAGGCGACAAAACTGGCAAGGAAAAACAGCCAAACCACTTGATTACCGAATTCTATCGCCTGCAGCAATTCCGACTCAGGGTCGTCATACATTTTAATGTAATCGCTATTGGTATCAAACTTGAGCCAGAGCTGGTCATCGTCATCGAGTAAAAAAGGGGTATTAGGCTGCTCAATGAAGTATTGCGCGATCTCATCGGGAAGTTCAGACTCCGGCATGGTATCGAGTAATCGGTGGGTTTTGGTTGCGAACATTTGCAATAAATCTGTCGCGCGTTCATCACTTTCATTCACCGCGACATGATTCATTATGTCTCTAAACGCTTCAACTCTCAGGTTTGCATCTACGAGGTCAGGGTCGGATTTTCCGTATATTAAATACTCATAACCGACAATACTCGCCCCAAATAGTAAAATGAGCCCAATGAGAGATTCTACAAATATTCGCCACATACTCTGATTGACCCTAACCTAGCCAGCCGTCAGAAACAAACAAGTAACCTTTTCCTCGTACTGTGATGATCCCCTTCGGATTGGTCGCGTCATCAAACAGTTTTTTTCGTAACGTCACAATGCGGTTGTCTATTGTACGGTCGATACCGTCATAATCGATTCCACGTAGCTTTTTAGTTAGGAAGTCACGCGACAAGGTTTCGCCAGGCGACGATGCCAATAACCACAATAGGTCAAATTCACTATCAGTAAGAGATACATCAATGTTTTGATATTTGCAGTTACGGCTTAATTGACTGATGACCAACTGTCCGTACTTCAGTGAATGTCCCGTCTTAACGACCTGTTCATCGGCTGATTTACGTAACAGGTTGCGGATTCTCGCAAGCAAGACGCGAGGTTTAACGGGTTTAGTGACAAAGTCGTTTGCACCCGTTTCTAGCGCGGCCACATGGTCAAAATCGTCATCGCTCGCGGTTAGCATGAGGATTTTTCCGAAATAATTATCTCGTACAGAGCGACAAATCGACAGGCCATCTTGCCCGGGAAGCATTAAATCTAATACGATAAGATCGGGTTCAAACTCATGAATAGCTTTTTCGGCTTTTGCGCCGTCTAACACCGTTTGAACTCGAAAACCTTGAGTTTCAAAGTATTCCGCGAGCATCTGATTTAATTTGACATCATCTTCAACGATTAGCAGCTTTTGACTTTCCATCACCCATCCATCACATCTATACAATCTGCCGCTACCATACAGAGTTTTACATATTTACTCAATCACACCTACATTGTATGACATCAGCATCAAAATAAGACATATTTGTGAATTTACTAGGGCATCCTCAGCATTTACTACCATACTCATAGAAAGTTTAATACCGCTTCAATCGATTTTTCGCCACTTTCTCATAAATCGCCATATGAATACGTTGTCTCCCTCCATTTAATGTAATCCATCGCCACCAAAATCATGACAAACCCATACAAAAAAGCACCTCATAGGAACCCTATGAGGTGCTTTGTAAATCATGATACTAATTGATATTTAGAATCCGTTAGTCGTCATCAAGCGGTATTAACTTAGTACTGCCCCCTTTCACTTTTTCACGACGACGCTGAATCAATGCATAGAAACCAGGTATGAGTAATGTACCTGCAAGTAATACACACAATAGGCCACCCACAAGGGAAATACCTAGTGAGTTCTGGCTGACATGCCCAGCTCCAGATGCAAACACTAAGGGTACAATGCCTAAGATAAATGACCATGACGTCATGTTGACCGCTCGGAAACGTAGCATACCGCCGCGCACGGCAGCGTCACCAATCGGTACGTCTTTATCTTCACGCTCATTCTTCGCAAACTCAACAATAAGAATGGCGTTTTTGGCGGCGAGCGCTATCAACAAGACTAACCCTATCTGAGCGTATAAGTTCAGTGGCGTACCGGTAAGGTTTAACGCCAAAAACGACCCGAGTGTAGCAACCGGCACCACTAAGATGATTGCCAAGGGGATGGACCAACTCTCGTACTGCGCCACCATAAAGAGGTAAATAAAGATCAGCGCTAAGGCAAAGGCATAAATAGCCTGATTCCCCGCTAAAATCTCTTGATAAGCCATACCCGTCCATTCGTACTGGTAACCCATAGGCAATACGTTTGCCGCGACACGCTCCATGGCAGCAAGGGCATCGCCACTCGAGTAACCTGGTGCTGGCTGCCCTTGTATTACCGCACTTCGATACATGTTATAACGCCACGCTACATCAGGCTCAAACACCTGATCGTAAGTCACTAATGTACTTAAAGGGATCATATCACCATTGGCGGATCGAACATGGAACAGTTGCAAATCATCCATGCCACTACGATATTCCGCATCCGCCTGCATCGTCACACGGAAGTTCTTACCAAACATCGTAAAGTCATTGACGTAGAGTGACCCTAAGTTGCCCTGCAAAGTTTGGAATATAGATGATAGCGGTATGCCAAGTTGCTGCGCTTTTTCCCGGTCAATATCCACGTAGTAATGTGGAACGTTGGCTCGGAATGTACTAAACGTATAGGCAATTTCAGGTTGCTTGTTCGCTTCTTGAATCACCTCTTGCATCACATTCGCCAAGTCGGTTCGACTTCGCCCTAACGTATCTTCGAGAACAAATTCAAACCCAGATGCGGCACCCATACCCGGAACCGCGGGTGGTCCCATAGCAAAGACGACGGCGCCTGGAATTTCCTGAGCCGCCATACCGTTGATACGCGCGGCAATGGCGTTGGCAGAATGATCGCCTTCAAAACTATTACGTTCACTCCAGTCTTTTAACTTGATGAACATCGAGGCACCATTAGAGGCAGCAGCGCCAGTCATGAACGCATAACCGTTCGCGACAGTCACACCATCAATGCCTGGCTCTTGCTCAACGAGTGCCATTAAGTTGCTTGTTGTTTCCGTCGTTCGAGACAAAGATGCGGAGTCGGGTAACTGTACGTTAACCAGCAAAATACCTTTATCTTCTTGCGGGACAAACGCCGTTGATGTCGATTTCGCAAAGAAGGTTACCGCCGTTAATGCCACGACAAAAAATGCGATTAGCAATAGCGTTTTCTTAACGAGGAAGCCGGCAATTTGACCATACTTTCTCGTGACACGCTCCAACCCTTTATTAAAGGTTTGGAACCATCGTGCTGTATTGCCCCCGCCTTGCTTCAACACCAAAGAACACAATGCTGGCGACAAGGTTAATGCATTAATTGAGGAAATAATTACTGAGATACAAATGGTCAACGCGAACTGTCGGTACATAATTCCGGTGATGCCGGGTAATAACGTTACCGGAATAAACACCGCCAGAAGTACCAACGTCGAGGTGATGATTGGGCCGGTTACCTCTTTCATCGCCATTAAGGTTGCTTTACGTGGCGACAAAGTCGGATCACGCTTCATGATGGTATCCACGTTTTCAATCACGAGAATCGCATCATCTACCACAATACCAATAGCCAGTATCAAACCAAACAAGGTTACCGTATTGATGGTAAACCCTGTCATGCTCATGATGGCAAAGGTACCAATCAATGATACGGGTATCGCCACAACAGGAATTAACGTCGCACGAGCACTGCCTAAGAATAAATAAGTCACGGCAATAACCAGTAAAATCGCTTCAATGAGCGTTTTCACTACCCCTTTAATCGACTCAGCAACAAAAAGAGTCGTGTCATAGCTGGTTTCGTACGCCATACCATCCGGAAAGTTAACACTTAACTTGTCCAGCATTGCCATAACGGCCTTGCCACTTTCAAGCGCGTTGGCATCAGACTGAAGTGACAATGTCACGATGGAGGCATCTTGACCTCTAAATTCACCCGAACCATCGTAGAATTTTTTACCTAGCTCGACACGAGCTACGTCTTTTAGATAGACCGTAGAGCCATCAATATTGGCGCGCAGTACGACATTTTCGAACTCACTAACACTTTCTAAACGCCCTTTCGTCACTAGGTTAAATTGCACTTCCTGCGGATCTGCGTAAGGCGCAGCACCCACTCGGCCAGCAGCGACCTGCACGTTTTGTTCAGCAAGAGCCGAATACACGTCCGATGTCGTCATCTTTAAATTGGCGAGCTTGTCTGGGTCTAACCAGACTCGCATTGAGTACTCACCGCCGCCAATCACACCCACTTCACTAATGCCCTTAACTCGCGCAAGCTGATCTTTAATATTCAGGTTAACGTAGTTAATTAGGAATTTATCATCATAGGTGCCATCAGGAGAATAGAAGTTCAGTACCATTAGCAAGTCAGGTGAACGCTTCTTCACCGTCACACCAACCATACGCACTTCTTGTGGCAATTTAGATTCAATTTGAGAGACACGGTTCTGCACATTGACTTGTGCCATGTCAGGATCAGTGCCGATATCAAACGTTACGTTTAACGAGTAAGAGCCATCATTCGCACTTTTTGAAGACATATAAATCATGTCTTCAACGCCGTTCACCGAGGTCTCAATGGGATCGGCGATGGCTTCTTCAACTACCTCAGCGCTTGCACCCGTGTAGTACGCGGTGACACTGACCGAAGGAGGGCTAATTTTGGGGTATTCCGCGACAGGAAGAACCATTAAGGAAATGGCACCTGCTAGCGTTAATATAATGGAAATGACCAAAGCGAACTTTGGTCGTTGGATAAAGAAACGACTTAACATCTAGGCACCTTGTTCGGTTGATTCCGGTTGTTCAACTCGTACAGGAACTCCATTCCTTACACGTTGTAGACCTTGCGTGATCACAACATCGTTAGCGCTTAAGCCCACTTTGATGATGATGCCACTGTCTGTTTGAGGACCTAATGCGACATTTCGGCGTTCAGCAACATCGCCTTCCGTAATGACCATAACAAAGTCGCCTTCAAGATCGGTTTGAACCGCACGCCTTGGTACTGTTACGACATCGACTGCTTGCTTCTCCATTAACTCAACGCGAACATGCTGGCCCGGCAGTAAACGCTGCTTAGGATTTTCAACAACAGCACGCATGGCCAATGTGCCAGTGTTAAGATTGATTCGGTTCCCAAGAAAATCCAGTCTTCCTTGATGATCAAACAACTGTCCATCTTCTAAAATGATATTGACCGCAACACCGTTTGATTCATCACTACCATCCCCTTCTATTTCATCCATACCCAACACCAAACGCTCACGCTCACTGATACTAAATGATGCATAAATCGGGTCCATACTGACCAGTGTCGTTAGTACACCAGAAGAAGGCGACAATAAGTCACCGGTACTGACTTTGCTATCCGCAATGCGGCCAGTAAAAGGCGCGCGTACTTCTGTATAAGATAAATTTACCTCTGCCACTTTCAATTGAGCCTTACCCGCAGCAAGTTGCGCGCGAGCACTCATCAACGCGGCAGTCAGTGCATCAAATTCAGCTTGAGAAATATTATTGGATTTAACTAGGTTTTGGCCTCGAGCGAAGTCGAGCTGTGCTTTTTTGAGAGTAGCTTCTGCTTCTGAAACCTGCGCGTTCGCACTGGCGACTTGAGCTTCGAATGATGAAGGCTCAATGGAATACAGCAATTGGCCTTTTTCTACAATTTGTCCTTCATAGAAATGTCTTTCTTTTAGATAGCCAGAAACCTGCGCAGTAATAGCAGTATCTTCAACCGCATCCATACGACCGATATAAGATTTGCTTTGCTGGTGCTGCACGACATTCACCTCTTGCGTTTGTACAAGGGGCAACGGCGCGGCAGATTTATTAGCATTATTATCACCACAACCGGTTAGTAACGCAGTTGTGATTAGGCTTAGAACAAGTATTTTTTTAGGCATTGAAACACCAATTATATTTAAGTTGGAACAGGCCCTGCCAGTATCCAACGAAAAGTCATGCCAATGTCCGAGAATCATCAGCATGTTCAATGAAAGTGTTTCAAAATATAACAGTATGTTTTTAAATGCGTTTCCTATTTTTCCTTAGGGAATGCATTCGAATATATCAACATGAAGTCAGCACGAATTTCTTGCTCTAAATGCGTTGCCAATTCAGTCGGGCAAAATATCATCACATTCACGATTTGCTCACCGGTGGCACCACTAGAAAGATAAACGTGAGGTTCAGATCCTGGCAAATCTACGCCTGCGTGTTTTTCAATCACACCATTGTATCGACGAGCAACGTCAATAAAGCCTTCGCTGTGATTCTCTATTTGAGCGATCAAGTCAGGCACGAGCGGAAACAGATTATCAAAACCCGGTACAACAATAGAAAAGTGATGATAAACATAGCGTTTCATGAAGTTCAGGTTTTTCACCGCGTAAGTGAAGAACATGCTATTAGGAAGCGTAATCGTTTTACCGGTAAAGTGATAATGACCATGATACAGGTCGATTTCCTGAACTACCGTTGCCATGAGGTTATGCTCGATCACTTCCCCGCTGGTCTTACCCACTTCGATCCAATCACCAATTCGGAACGAGCGAGAGCTGGCTCGTTGAATCGAACCCGTAAAACATAAAATAATCTCTTTGGACGCGACCACGATTGCAACAGCAATCGCCGTCACTGACAGTGCGAATTCACTGATCTCTGACTTCCATACAAGAAAGAGTATCAACACAATCAGCGCAAATGACCAGTTTTTGGTACGAGACATCCACTTGCGTTGATCTTCAGAAATAAACGCCACATCGCCGCGGATTGCGCCTAGCGTAATCCGACGAACGATGAGTATAAAGAAGAGAATTAAAGCACTCAGCAGGAGTTTATTTTCGTATAAATACGCGATGACTTTTTCTGTATCTTCCATGTGAGCCTACATCAATTATGGTTTGGCTCAACGATACCGAATTGCGGTCTCTTTCGCAATTTGCACAATCACTTTTACTGCTAATTCCATGCCTTGCACGGTAATAAACTCATGAATACCATGAAAATTGTAACCGCCAGTAAAAATATTCGGACAAGGTAACCCCATGAAAGATAAGCGAGCACCATCCGTCCCACCGCGTATAGGTTTGATATCAGGCTGTACATCACAAGCGATCATCGCTTTTTCAGCAAGCTCAATAATGTGTGGATGAGGCGTGACCATTTCACGCATATTTGAGTAGTTATCCACCAACTGCAAGCGCACTTTCGCGCGCTTACTGCCTAACTCAAACGACGCTACTTTGTCTTCAAGGTACGCTTTTCGCCTTGCCAGTCCATCACTGTCAAAATCACGAAGAATATAGTGCAACGTCGATTTCGCTACGGACATGTCTGCCGAACCTAGATGATAGAAACCTTCGTACCCTTGAGTGGTTTCAGGCGTCTCATCGCTTGGCATCTCAGCATGAAAGCGTGATGCTAGCGTCATGGCATTGACCAACTTCCCTTTCGCGGTTCCCGGATGAACGCTAACACCAGTAAACTCAACTGTCGCCGCAGCGGCGTTAAAGTTCTCAAACTCTAATTCACCGACAGGTCCGCCATCAACCGTGTACGCCCACTGAGCAGAAAACTTTTCAACGTTAAAAAGATTCGCACCACGACCTATTTCTTCATCTGGAGTAAATCCAATCTGAATGTCGCCATGTGGAATATCAGGGTGAGCCAGCAAATATTCTACCGCAGTAATAATTTCCGCTATACCGGCTTTATTGTCAGCCCCGAGCAACGTTGTGCCATCCGTGGTAATAATGTCGTGCCCATGTAAATCATGAAGATCGGGATATTGAATCGGCGATAACACCTCATCTCCTTTTCCCAGCGCAATATCACCACCGATATAGTTTTCAACCATTTGAGGTTTCACATTACGACCTGAGGCGTCAGGCGCCGTATCCATATGGGCAACAAAACCGATCGCTGGGACATCCCCTTCTACGTTAGATGGCAATGTCGCCATGAGGTACCCATTATCATCTAGGCTTACATTCGATAGACCTAAATCAATCAGTTCCTTTTTTAAATGTTCTGCGAAATGCGCTTGCCCTTGAGTACTTGGGCAACAACCTTTAGATGAGTCTGATTGCGTGTCAAATGTGACATATTGAAGAAACCGATCCGTAAGACTTGCCATGTGTTTCACCTAGTTATTATATGTAATCGCGAACCATAATACGGATTAGACGCATCGAGACGTTGAGATAAATCAGATTATATTGCTTCAGTAAAAATGAGTTCATTTAATATCCTCCCCTTTACCTACGCCTTAAATAACTGGATTTGGGTTGATGTTGCTTAAGACTAAACTGACTAAAATCAACAGAATACCTTACCCAAACGCATACTTATCAACGCAAAACCATATCTATGTAAGCGATCATATCTATGTAAGCGACCATATCTATGTAAACGACTAGGGTACGCGCTTAATTTTGATAGAGAGTGACAGAACAATGAACGATATCTATTACGTATTTTCTCCTACATATATAGGGCAAGATCCCTGCACAACAGATGAGGAGTTTGAGACCGAACAAAAAAGACGCGAGCTCATCGCGCAGCGACTAAGAGAAGGCGGCCTGACAGACTGACCTCAGTTACGGTACGACGAACTGCTTTGGCCCTTTCCTAAAAATTTGCTGTGTTCTTCCGATGTACAATGGGTACCAATAAAAAAAATGGGCACCAACGCTTGTTGATGCCCACTTTAGGTATTCGCTTTGCTTATGCTTGTTATCGGTTAAGGCCGATATCTCGCTGCATATGACTAGACAGTTCATTTGAGTAGTAAGTATTTTCTACTTCACCTTTACCGAACATGATATCTAGTAGGTGTGCAATCAATCCTTTGAAGTTAACCGCGTAGGCTTTCTTATCCATAGAGGGTGCTAGAGCGATGGTGTCGATATTCATTGCTTGTGCCATGATTGCCTCTCTTTACAAATTCATTTTTTGTCGTTGTTGGAGCAATAATAGGCAACAAAACGCGTGTAAAGAAATGACAATTTTTTGCAATTCAGATTAGTTATTCTAATGGAACAATGCGTTAACAAGTGCCTTTTTTAACCATTCAAAACTGCTGCATAATTACCCATAAGAAAGCGATTTGGATAAATAATTGCTCACTTACCCAAACCGCTACGTTCAATTGTTAAGCATTCGTTACTTAAAAATATCCCTTTTTTCTTTTAGAATTCAACAGCCTCTCGTGAACTATTCTAATCTAATGCTTTAGGCAAATTACGCTCATGATACAGCGACGCTAATGTGGCCAGTAGCATAGTCACCAGTATAACGCTCAGTGAGACCCATGTTGGTATCGCCCAAGCGCTGCCTACTAATAGCATTTTGATACCTATAAAAATCATAACGAATGACAATGCCGGCTTTAAGTACACAAAACGGTTCATCATACCTTCAAGAACAAAATACAATGAGCGCAGACCTAACAAAGCAAAGACGTTCGCTGCTAGTACCAAAAACGGCTCTCTGGTGACAGCAAAAATTGCAGGGATTGAGTCAAGTGCAAACAACACATCCATAAACGCGATCACACCGATAACAATAAACATTGGTGTAAATACGCGTTTACCATTCTCTATAACCGACAACTTATTCTCACGATAATCATCCGATACGGTAAAAAGCCGTCTGATAATTCGCTCCGGTAAAGGATTAATTTCATCTTCACCGTGATCTCGTGCTAGCTGTATACCCGTCCAAATTAAGAACGCCGCAAATAAGTACATGACCCAGTGGAACTGAGCAAGAAGTTGTGCTCCAACGCCAATCATGATAGCTCGTAAAACCAGTGCCCCTATTACGCCCCATAACAACGCTCTTGGTCGCAAATGCACAGGTACGGTGTATTGGTGGAAAATAATCGCGAATACAAACAAGTTATCGATGCTTAGCGATTTTTCAAGCAAGTACCCAGTTAAGAACGCAACGGTTGCCTTTTCAGCACTGTAATCACTACTTGGTGCGTAAACATCCCAATAGAAATAAATCGATGCCGCAAAAACAAACGCCAGCAGGAACCAAAAACCACTCCAAAGTGCGGCTTTGCGAATGGTAATAAGCCCACCACGGGTTTGGTAAATATCTAACGCAACTAAACCTAACGTTAGTACTAGAAAAGAAAGGTAAACAGATAAGGGCATAAGTCCTCCAGGCAGAAGGACGATGAGTGAGTGCCGACCTTCCGCAAACCAATATACACCCGAGTAAACATACTCACTCGGACTTTGATTGCGTTGGTCTCGTCAAAGCACACAAGGTGCTCTTATTTGCCGGATAAGCATTGGCTTAACGAGATGACGACAAATAATTTAGGTGACTACTCCCCAAAACGAGCGGATTGTATGCCTGAATTTATGGGTTGTCTATGGTTTTTTTGAAAGATTTTCGCGAGGCCTAGAAATGCAAAACCAGCAATAAAGATTGCCGGTTCATGGGTGGTTTTTACACATTTTATAGCATTGATTAATTTATGCTTTTTCTCTATCCGTTGTTTTTTGATTGGTTTCTTTCCAATACTGGATACGACAACGATGAAGTCGAGCACGTCTCATTTTTTTCATGGGTTAACTCCTTCTCTACTCTACGCATTCCAAGTTACTTACGTTATGTAACAGTGAAATGACAACCGTAAGACTATTGTGTGACAACGTTAGAAAGCTGGATTCGAAATCCATTCGAGCGAAATCTGCTCTTTGTCACTTTTCATACAGAGTTTTTCTGCAATGAACCTATTCTGAATCTCATTTTTATGAATCCAGGTAAATAGTTTAGAGTCAGAAATGGGATGTAAGTTCAAAAATTCAACCAGTTTCTTATCCACGTCATCTGAAGAATGATTTTTCAGCGATTCGGGTACGTTAAGTTTTTCTTGGCCAATCGTCACTTCTTCCAGCTGATAACTATCAATACGAAGGTTATAAGGAAGACGTGTGTAATGGTATGGCGTCATATCGGCGGTGAATTTAATGTGGGTGACTTGCCCTTTCACAAGGTGTATTTCCGCATTCATTGGAACGCCGCGGTAATCCAAATCAAACCCACAATAATATTGATGCTCGGTTTCTCCACAATCATAGACATCCGCGAGTACCCCAACATCCTCTAAGTCAATAATCTCAGTATGGCCTGCGATGAAGTCATTGACCCAATTGGCTTGAACTTGACCAACCGCAGTGGAACATAGCAACGCCGTGAACCATGACAAGGTAGTGAAACATGACAAGGTAGTGAAACATGACAACGTAAAGAACCGTACTTTCTTAAACAGGCTATTTATTGGCTTGTGTCGCCTACCCTCCAGCCATAATCTCATTGTTTTTTGCATACCATTCTTCCTATTAACATCATGGCTAGTTGATACTTACGCGACTATTTACTTACACAGCTATTTACTTACATGGCTATTGTCAGTCAATTCCCTCACTGCTAGGTCACTGAATTTTCGATAATTACAGAACTATACGCCACTATATCACCACAGCATCGTTTACTTCGCAGTTTCACAGTAAATTATTCCTCATTCCGTTCTGAATAATTGATGACTCTGATAGAATCCACCTATCTTATTAAAATTTAAAAGAAATCATGAACGTTAGTCGACATTCTCTTTCTATCCTCATAGCCTGCGCTGTCCCGATGTTTCTCACTGCATGTAATAGTGATGATACCGTATCACTCGGCGATCGTATTCCAACCGCCCCCGTTAAAAGCTTTGGACCAGAATGTGACGCTTTGGCAACGACTCAAACCGTAAGATTTATTCATGTTGCCGATCTTCATGGTCATTTTGGATTCCAAGAAAAGTACTACAGCAAAATTAAGGCCGTACATAATCAGGCACTGTCAGAGCAACCCTATACATTATTTACTAATGGTGGGGATGATTATGAAAAAGGCTCTGTCGCCGAGCAGCTATCACGTGGAGATGCGACGTTAGAAGCGACTCAAGCCCTAGCTTTTGACTATCGAGTTATTGGTAACCATGACTTTGCTTGGGGGCCTGAACAACTACTCAAATATTCAAAAGACGATGTCGCCACTGTTCTGGCTTCTAATACTGAATATTACGGAAGCGATCCACAAGGCTTTGATGGTGTGAACTTTGCTATTGCACAAGTAGGCTGTATCAAAATTGGCTTTTTTGGCATGACATCTGGCCCCTGGAATGAACTAGATCAAGAAGTTACCCCTGAAACCGATTTTATTCCTGACTTCAGTATGCGTTGGGACTGGAACGACAGAGCACGACAACTCATCCGTGACTATGCACAAGATGTAGACTATATGATCATGCTCAGCCATTTGGGCTTTGGGACGGATAAAGCACTCGCGACTTACGTTGACGGCATCGATTTAATTCTTGGTGGACATTCACATACCACACCGGCGACCGAATTAATTAATAAGACCATGGTGGTACTGCCTGATTTTAACGCCAAGGGTTATACCGAAGTTGACATCACCTTTAACCTTGCTGACAAATCAGCCGTGATATCCCAGCCTATTGTCAGTACCGATATAGAACTCATGTCGCCCGTTGATAGTACAACACAACACAAAATAGACGCTATTCTTGGTCGCTACGCCCCCGATGCACACACCGAAATTTCCGTATCGAAAGGGCAACCAACTCGTACGCAGATGCGTGATATTTTGTACAACGCTATGCGATCATTCACCAACCCAGAAACGGACCAATACTTCGCTATTGATGCCAGTATTCTTGATGAAAATGAAATTGAAGACAGCGAAATATGGGCACCAGGGTCATTAACACAAGAGCATTTCCATCGTTCCTACCCGATAGAAAGGCAACCTGCCAACACCCCAGGCTTTAGCGCTTTATATCAAGTTCAAGTGCTAGGCTCTGAACTCAAACTCATGGCTAATGCTAGAAACGAACTGCAGTACAACGGCCCTACCATGGATCAGATTGATGACCAAAAGCGCTATAACGTCGCCTTATTCAAATCAGCGGCGTGGAACCCTGAACTGTTTTTTAATGCGGCCTATTATGAAAAAGACGACGCGGTACTCATTGCCGAAGCTTGGCAACTGTACGACGTTTATGCACGAAATCGCACCGCCAACTGCCAATTTATTGATTCAGACGACGTACTTTATAGCTGTGACAATGACGTAATCAACGCGACAACCATATGGAACTTCAATGATCCTGCGACCATATTCACTGGCGAGCAAAGTCAACTTTCATCCCTATCGCTACAGAGCAATACGGGCGAAGCGGCAAACTGTGATGGCGATATTATGACGTGTGGGACTACGGATTCATTGGGTATACCCGCTCTTCCTGATGGCGCTATAGGTAACGTTATTAAGCTTGAAGCGCTCATTGCAGATGAAAATGGCGAGTTTGCTTTGAAAACAACGCATGCCGCAAATGGCGACTTTGCATCACAAGATCTCATCTCTAATTACACCTTAGTCTTTGATGTACTTTGGCCCGACAACAGTAGTAATGAATATCGAGCGATCCTAGATGCCAATGACCTCAACAACAAGGTCGAAATATACTTAAATGAAAGCAACCAGTTAGGGCTATATTCACAATACGCAGGTACGTTCAACGCCAATACTTGGTACCGTATTGCCTTGGTCTTTTATGCCTCAGAGGCGGGTGATGTGGTTTACAAGCTCTATGCAGATGGCAAGTTCATCTCAACGATGCGCTACAGCGCCGGCGAAGGGTTTAAATGGGCAATGAATAAAAACACCATGCGCTTATTTACTGATACTGAATATCAAAAGTACGAAGCAGAGCCGGTTTATTTAAATGCGCTGTTGTACACACCAAGACCGCTAACCGATGTTGAAGTCGCGAGTATGGGCGCCGCCAAAAGTGTGTTGACATTCACACCGACGGTACGCGAGCTCAACCAAACGGTGGAAAGATTCTATGAAAATGCGCCTGAAGATTGGGCGCACAAGTGGATTAAGCAACGTGCTAAGTTTATGAAAGCGGCGCCTAGCCCATCGCAAACACAGCACTTGCAAACAATACGGCTTAAATAGCTCTATAAAAACTCACGTTAGATAAACAATGACGTTAGACAAACCATTAAGCAGCGCTGACTCTTCAGGGCTGCTTAAGAACGTTACTCTAATAGTAATTGGAGTAGAGCCTTAATGGATCGGGTTGCAGCTCCGCACTCTCCCATGCAGGGTCAAAGTGATATTTGAAATAGAGATTGAACAAACTCGGTTGATAATCACTGGAAAATTGCTGAGAAAGATAACCAACCAAAGTCCAATGGTCTGTCATTTTGTACTCCGTATATAACTGCACGGCACTACTTACCCCAGAGCTAGTTGACGCGCTGCCACCTAACTGATACGGAGCGTCAAAACTCGCATTAGAGACAGATACCGTCCCACGAGCACCGTATGTCCAATCATAATTAACTCGTCGATAGTAAGAGACCGGCAATGAAACCGACACATAAGATTGTGGGCTGTAGTAATTACCGTGACCAATCACGACCTCGTTTACGTTTTTGTCGTATCCCATATAGAAGAGCGAGCTGCCTACGGACAAGGCTTGATCATTACTGCTTATTAGGTTGTAGTAGCCACCAAACATACCGGATAGTCGGTCGTTGTCTGCCACATTTTTTCCACTTAGTTTATGGTACTCACCGTAGCCCCAAAAGCCATAGGGCCGCCCATCATTCCATGATGCACTGACGGTACCTCCTGTACGGGTAATACCACCAAATTCCGTCACATTGCCACGGCGATCAGCCACTTCAAGACCCGAATAAGAAATTAGGCTAGACGTCACTGGTCGTTTACTTATGCTCGCGCGCATAGAAACATCGCCAAATGTACTTGTTCCCTCTATCCCACCAACCCAGTCATTGATCCTAAAGCCCAGTGGCGTGGTACCGATATCTGCGCGCCATTGCGGCGCTTCCCAGCCGACTGAAAATGCTTGCCCAACGCGGCTGCGTTCAAAGCTAACACCTTCGTTATAATAAGTTAACTCACCGCTATTTAGGTACACACTTTCAGTTCGGAGTTTTAAGTGACCATCCCAATCAGGCATGGCAATACTTAACTCGATGGGCGCGGTTAGAAATGTGGCACCATTGGGTACGGAATTATACTCAGCGCCAAACATCACATAGCTTTGATTTCGCTCTCGAAGCACATCTAACGTTGAAATAAGATCATTCGTCATCCACTGATCATCGGCATTTCGATAGGCCGCTCTCATGGTACGGACGTTGGCGAGTTCATGGCGCTCTTTATCATCAAGAAGCAAACTCTTTTCCGCATAACGTTGTACAAGGGCATGATTGTCTATCTCATTGGCTTCTTCCTCTAGTCGCCAATAATCAAATGCCGTCAGCGTTTTTTGCGTCGAATGATTGTTGAAAAAGTTGATATACGCTTGGTTATTCGTTCTTATTGCTGCAATTTCAGCGGTCAAGAACTGCTCTTTTGTCAGCTGAAATACATTATCCGCAGAAGCCTTAATTAACGCTTCTGCATGCTCGGGGGACTGCTCTACGAGTAAAAGGTATCGCTCCGAACCTAAATCAAAACCATCATTGATCAATTCAACGTAAAGCGCTGTCGCTTTCCCTGCTTGGTTATTGGCAAGGTAGCGGTCTGCGTTAAACGCCTGTTCTCGCTCATTGATAACCGATACGTTTATTTCTCGGTTGTGCACTTGGCTATAAACGGCGTGATGGAGCGCGGCTTGATTGAGGTCAAAGCTCACTTGAGAATAAAGAACAAGCTCGTAATCTTGCAGTTGGCTAACATCCACCGAGGCTAGCGCTGTATTCGCCTGATCTTGATACCCAAATTCGTTCCACAGCACGATTGCAATCGGCAAGTTTTGCTTAGAAAGGCGGCGAATATAGGGTTCAATAACTTGGTCATTAGCTTGTTTGTTTCGTGCCACCTGACGGTGATATTCAAGCGTAATTCGAGTGAAGGTGGCTTGCTCAGACGGCGTTAAATTTACATACTTATTCTCATTAACAACACCGTACGCCTCTTCCCAGCGATTTTGTGAAACCAAAAACAATGAGTAAGCGTGGCTGTGTTGAGCATCCTGATGCTCAATGTAAGCGTTACGCATCGTGCGGTTGGCTAATTCAGGTTGACCTAAACGAAGTAACTGCTCAGCAATCTCTTTTTTCAGCCACGGTAGATCGGCTGTACTTGCCACGACATCTTGAAACAATTTTGATTGCGCTAACGTAGGGGATAAAGCGTCCACGACTTTCAACCGGTTCAATATAACGCTGTGCTCAACACGCGCAGAAAAAGCGCGTAGTGCTTTACGCTGCTGCGACGATAACGTATTAAGAGCGAGCATTTGACCTTCCACACCAAGATTCGGGCGATACGTTTCAACCCAAAGCTCAAGTGCGCTAGTACTTAGCGGCTCTATCTCTATGGCCTTTTTCGCCCACTGGTTGGCCTGTTCTACTTCGCCTTTGCTACGTAATACTTGCCCTTTCAGCACATAACCCAGTGCAATGCTTTCATCCGTTTTTAGCGCTCTATTAATATAGGCTTCCGCCTGAGTAAAATTCTGAGCGATAATCGATTGGCGCGCTAAGTCAATCGCTTGCCAGTACTCAATTGAGCGCTTCTGAGACAAATAAAAATCCGCTAAATCTGGATTGTCATCATTGGTCTCGGCTTGATGCAGGTAGGCTAATGATGCCTTATAATTACCACGTTGAAATTCATGTCGGCTTAGGGCAATCAAAATATCCGGTGAATTCGGCCACTTTTTATTAGCGGCAAGCAATGCGCTCAATCCGGACTGTGAGTATTGACTGTTATCCACCTCTTTTAACGCACGTAGCTTTGCACGATAACGGGGATCTTTTCGCAACGTCTTTTCCTGCGACCAACGATTGACCGCTGTTTCATATTTTTGCTGGATCGCTAAATTAGTAGGGTGATAACTGGCAACCCGTGAATAGGTGTCAAACCATTGTTGAGAAAGTGGCTGTGAATCGAGTTCATTTAGCCATAAACTGCTGGCAAAAACGCCAAGCTGAGCGTCATTCGCTAAGTCTTGATAAATGGCGATCGCTTGTTTTTCATCGTAATAACGAGCTAAATGACGTGCCAGCCGAATTCGGATCTCCCCCACATGTGGAAAAGCGCTATCAAGTGCTTGATAGCCTTGCAGGGCTTCATCGGCACGCTCGGGAAAGGTGGATAATAAATCTAGATACTCAAGCTCATAGGTAATATCGGGGCGTTGATCACCAAACAAATCATTAAAACGTGCTAGCGCGGCTTCATTCTGTCCACCTTTTTGCAACAGGATAATTTGGTTAAAATCACTTTTTCGCTCGACATTGACTAACAGGTAAGACTCGAATGCACGAATCACGTCTCTGTTGCCTTGTTTTTTCACTTTCAGCAGCAGTGATGACGCTAAATCAAGCTGATCATTTCTCACCAACCAACGACCTTTTGCAAACAAGGCCTCGGGATTTTCCGGGTCAATGGCAAGCCAGCGCTCTACCGCAGAGAACACTAACTCTTCGTCTTGTTTAAGCTCACCGATAACAATCTGATTTTCTAGCCAAGTTGGCGCAGATTGATAATAAATCACTGGCGCAACGGGCATGGCACCTACAGGGATGACACTCGATAAAGCGAGGGTACACAAGCCAACCGCAAGATGAGGCACTTTGACCATTATTCAGCCTGACCCGTAGATTGTGCGTTACTGGCCCAAGGTACAATCAATTCCCCCTTGGCATTAAATCGAAATTTGTCGGTATACCAAGCCGTTCCGAATATCGCCAACACATTGTTGTAGTATTCGTTGTCTCTATCAGTAATAAGTTGTGTTTTCACCTCTAAATCGAAGGCAGCAGCAAGCTCGGTCTCACCACTCGCGACCAAAAAGGGCAGCATTGCTGCGGTAAAACCAACAGGAGACGTGCCTTGAGTCAAGCCACTATCTGCGTACGTCGTCAATGGAACTTGCTTATTATTGCTAATCGCCTTCGCGAAAGGTTGTAAGGAATGAAGCTGTTCCACCTGCCCTTCCATGTCTGAAGGCATCATACCTGCCCATAAATACGTACGTATGGCGTTATAACTTCCTGCGGCTGTCGTATTCTTATCGTAGAAATAACGTTTCCCATCATAAAGCACCCAATCAGGGCTGACACCGTGTGACTGAGTTTGCAGTAGTAGCTCGACAGACCCTGCCCATAGTTCCTGCCAGCGTTTATCGTCAGATGAATAAGCAAACTTCGCCAGTAGCGGCAAGGGCACATAGCTAGGATTGAGCTTAGCGACAGATTCGCTCATGAAGCCCTTTTTGCCCGGAAGTAACTGACGACTCCCTGCCGTTAAGCTCACGGTTTCTTCAGCCAAAATGCGCAACGCTAATAAATAGCCCACGTTTTGATAGTAATCACTTTGCCACAGCCGCCCTGCCTCAATTAATGTATAGGCGATCCATAGATCAGAATCTGATGCTGAATTATCGTCCAACACGCCCTGGCGATTGTTTTCACTTCCCCATAACCAAGCAGGTAAGCGAGCGGTCAAGTCACCTTCGGCAAGGTGAATGCGAGTCCACTCATATAAGCGATCAAAGGTTTGTCGATCGTTTTCCACTAATGCAAAGAACAATGCATAAGATTGTCCTTCAGAGGTGGTGATCCGTCTTGGGTCCGAGCCATCAATCACCCGCCCATTATCGATGATGTAAACCTGTTTAAATTCCTGCCACGCTGATTGGTCTTTCGCCCAAACGTTAGAAAAAGACAGCAAAAGAAGAAAAGTAACCAGTAGCTTATTCATTATGCTGCCCCGTAGATTCATTTAAACGACGTGACGCATACGCTCTGAGTACTCGCCATATCACTAAGGTGAAACCCATGACCAGCAGTAACGCGACAATGACCATCAACATGGGTCTATCGGAGAAGTGATACCACACTAGGTCATATAAAGGGAGCGAACCCACAAAATAGTTATCCCCTATCTGATAACCGTTAATATCATATTTGGTAATGGCGACAGCTGAACCTGACAATTTGGCGCTGTTCTCCGCCAGCGCCTTTTGCAATAACGGGATGGAATGTTCATTACGAGCTGATAATACCGTCACCGTTCGGTTGGCCGTCAATGGCGACTCAAAGCTGGCCATTGACGCAAACTCTCCGCGCGTCGATAAGTGCGTTGCAACCGTTGGAGATTGCCCGCTTAATTTCGCAAACCCGCGCGGTTTGGTGACTTCCGCTTTCACTGTTGCCGTCATAAATTGACCATCTTCCGATGAATTGACGTAGGCCAGTGACTCAGAGGCGAGTCCAAATTGAGAGGCTGACTGGATACCCAATACCAGAATATCCTTATCCGCTAGCTTAGCCTCATCCCATGTATCTAAAAGCGTATAGCGGTATGCCGGTAAACCCGTCTTCTTTGAAATAAAGCCAACGGTTTCTAACAGCAATTCTATTTCCTTGTTACTTGGTTGAGGCGTAATCACAATCGCGGTCTCAGATAGATCAGCCATTCTAGAATATGGAAAACCCGAGCTCGCAAACACTTGACTGTTTGGCATACGTATATAGTGAGGAAATCCTGAAAAATCGAGCGTTGAGTTACCATCTATGGCCGCATACTGTATTGAAGAAGAACTTCCCTGACACTCCCCTGCGACGCTTTTCGCTAACTCAAAATTAAAACCAACAGTATTGCTTGTCGCGACTTTAAAGCCTGGGACATTTACCTTTTTAGATTCGCTGAAGGACTCACTGCCTAGAACAGGAAGACGCCAAACCGAAACTTGTTGCGGATCAGTGTCATCAAGTGAGAAAGCTCGGACAAAACGATCGTTGACAGTAACACTCATTTTTGAGCTGGCTGTCCCCTCTTGAGGCGGTGAATGACGGAAGTTCAACTTCATCGGTATAGAATTGGCGTTCCAGGTAAATAGATCTGGAGGTAAGGTGAAGCTCACATTGATTGGCGCTAAATTAACGCCTTGTGTTTCAAGTTGGTAGTCGCCCTCAATCAACTCAGAAAATCTCACCGCCCTATCAGTTGGCAGCCAGTTGGGTGCATCGTAAGGTTTGCGTTGCTGTAAATTTTCCACCTTTTTCACATAGGCAACTTCCCCAGACATTAACTGATTACTTGAGGCCAGCCCTTTCACGGCCAATGACAGTTGTTGCTCATCCGCTCCTAGAAGCAATAACAATTTAATATTCGGGTTTTCTGGATGACTCACCATCTGGATCGTCGGCTGTGTAATGTCAGGTAAATCTTTTAGAAATGCAGGTCTAGCATTATTAGTGGCAAACACGACGGCATGTCGAGTTGGTAATCGATCGCTATAAACCGGAAACTCAATGTCTCGCCATTTTACGTGACTGGCAAAATAGCTGGCCACCGTCGACACAGAATGAACGTCCGTCAACGTTAAACCTTCTGGCACGACAAATGGAATAGTAACGTCATGAAAATCACGCGCGTCAAAAAACGGCGCTGGCAATAGACTTAATTCATTCGCTATCGCCAAACTACGTACATTAAGCTCAATGGAGCTTGCTGAACTCAGCTCCCACCAAAACGCAGGATCGCTTCCGTCACTGCACATTGCGTCAATTTGACCGCTCAGTTCAAACTTTAGTTGGTTGTAATTCTTAAAGAAACGTCCGTCGAGTGCAATGGTTTGGCTCTGCTTTTGAACCGTATCGCTATTGCTGATTTGAACCACGTCCATCAGTTCATTATTTAGGAAGACTCGCACATGGGATACGGAGGCCTTGAGAGCGGGTGAAGGTAAAAACTCTAAATGTAGCGTTCCGCCAGTGATGACTTGATCGAGTCGAGAGCCAAAACCAAGAAAAGCGGTACTTTGGTTGCCCCTCATCGCAATAGATGAGTCCCCAGAAATGTCCGCAAAAGTATATTCCACCGTACCATTAGACTGGCTCGTTAGATCGGCGCTTGTCGCTGCAGCCGACAGTACCGATGAAATCATGCTCAATGATAAAATAGAGAGAGCTCGCATTATTTTCATTATTACTTTCCTAAGACGTCCATTTCGGTCTAAACGACACCAAAATAAAAATACACTTTTCCATTGCGAAATACGCCCGTTGAACCACCTTTGGGCTATAGTCCACTATTTTTCTAAATCCAATCACACTCACAAAAGCCATACCTTTCAAACTTTCCAATGGCTTATCTTCATCGTATGATTTCTGCCATTGTGACCACGTGTCTGAACGAGCAAACGTGCATTGAATAAAATGTTTCTCTTTTTCCAATGTCATCGGCATAAGTTGGGTACCTACCGTGCCGTTCCGACAAAATTTAATCTCACATAGAAACGATTCCGTAATACCGTAACGCTGCAATGCCACATGAACTTTGTCGCCGACCATAAGTTTAATCTCAGGGTGTGTTTCAAAGCCTAACCCGCCAAAAGAAAAATCTTTTAGCTGAGCAGGATAATGGTGGCCACCTGTCGTGGTAAAAGAGATAGGATAATCCACGTCAATCCGATGCGTTTGACGAACTTGCTTCTCTTCTGCTGCTACCGCCAACGCGACACCTAAAACAAACAAGTTATAAGTTGTCCAAAACAAATTGACTAACACCGTGGTCGTTTCAGTAAATTCATGATCAAATAGACGATAAACCCCCACACTCATACCCAATAAATTCAACAGTAAAAGTGCGATGATCGGCTTACTAATGTTCCAATCAAAGAAACTCGATTGGATTAGTCCGCCTTTCGCCGTTACGTTAAATGAGCCTTTGTTTGGCGCAATGAGTGCCACTGTAGTAGGGATAGCGATATACCAAGCAAGTACCGTTTCGTATACTTCACCCCAAAACGAATGACGATATTTACCCTGAATGCGCGAGTTTGCCACATTAGCGTGAAAAATATGCGGCAGCACAAACAGAACAATCGCGATGGCTGGTGCATAGATGATATAAGCATCAAGAAGCAAAAACGCCAGCGGTGCGACCATAAATACCAGACGCGGAATACCACTTAAAAAGTGCATCATACCGTTTAAGTAACATAGCCTTTGCTGCCACTTTAATCCGCGGCCAAGCAACGGGTTATCAACCCGGAAAATTTGCGCCATACCTCTAGCCCAGCGGATTCTTTGCCCAATATGGGCTGATAAACTATCCGTGGCTAACCCTGCCGAAATCGGCTCTTTCAAGTAAGCACTTCGGTATCCCAGACGATGCATTTTTAACGCGGTATGAGCATCTTCTGTCACCGTTTCAACCGCAACGCCTCCGACCTCTTCTAATGGTTTCCGTCTCAATATGGCACATGAACCACAAAAGAAGGTTGCATCCCACATGTCATTGCCGTCTTGAATCAAGCCATAAAACAAGTTGCCTTCGTTAGGCAGTTTTCGAAAATTTGATAGATTACGCTCAAACGGATCAGGAGAGAAAAAATGATGAGGCGTTTGCACCAATGCAAGCTGCTCATCTTTAAGAAAGGCGCCCATCGTCACTTGAAAAAACGCGCGGGTAGGAATGTGGTCACAATCAAAGATTGCCACAAACTCTCCCGATGTCTGCGCTAACGCGTAGTTAAGGTTACCCGCCTTGGCATGCTCATTCGTTGGACGGCGAATATACCCCACACCAACTTGCTCAGAAAACGCTTGGAAATCATCGCGCTTGCCGTCGTCAAGAATCACGATGTTTAGCTTGCTTTTCGGCCAATCTATCGTTTTCGCCGCCAATACGGTTGCTCTTACGACTTCAAGTTCCTCATTATAAGTAGGGATGAACAGATCAATCGTAGGCCATGTTTGCGTGGAGGACGGCAGTAAAACAGGTTTGCGATTCAGTGGCCAAATTGACTGAAAATAACTAAGTAGCAATACCATCCATGAATACGTTTCCGCTATAAGCAATACCAAACCGAGGATCATATCTAAGTCTTTATCCCAATTAATCGTCGATGTATATCGCCACCATATATAACGGCAAGAGGCGATCAGCGAAAGAATAATAAGAAGTAAATTGGGAAGGCGCCCCTTCAATCCGCGAATAGAAAAAGCAATAACCGCTAACGTACCCACAAACACAACTTGAGCAGGGATAGAAAATGGGACGGTTAAGCACAATAGCGTGAGTAGAAAAAGGATGCCATATAACAGAGGATTTGGCAGTACTCGGTTCGCTCTCTTTTCTGAACCCATAGACTCTAGTTTACTATCAAGCAATGAAATAATTGCCTGAGTGAGATATCGCAATCCCGAAACACACTGATGCATCCCTGCTCCAATGACTCGTAGATGAGTAACAAAATGCCATTGCCCAAAGACAAAATTTTGTTTAACACATAACAACCACAGTAATTGAATGCATACACGGAAGTTATCTGAAACTTTAAAGCGATCGAAGTTCACCTGAGGGAATGTCTTAGCCCAGGTTGTCCGAGTTAAAGGTCGTCGTAAAAATGCTACTGAGCACAAATACAACATAAAAAGAAATAAGTGTCGGGTACTCAGCGAGTATTCGGGGATCTGTAACGATTCAGAAAACGCTCGATAAACTTCAGGGGAAACAAACGTCTTAGCTACAATCATCTCATTTTTCCTGACGTTGAACCTGTTCCAGATATGACAGTGTGACTGTTGCAAGTTGTTTGAATTCTGTATGACTCTGCGCATAAAGCGCCGAGACCATGACGTTTGATAACTCTGCAAACGCCTCCTGAATCGCAATATCAAAATAAACGTAGGAAGAAAACAATCTATCGCCAAGCATTTCTTCCAGTACTAGCGTTAAATCGAGGCACAATCGAACATCATGTCGACACAAGTTCATCACAAAGCGAACATTGCTCATCGAGTCGTTATTTTGTAGCCACCTAGACAACATCATGACAGACACGGGAGTGGGGTTAACCACCTTGATCGCTAAATCACACACTACCCCATAGTCCTCGATGTTAAGATCATTAGGAAGCAGAACGATGATGTGCTCGAATTTAAGTAATGCGGCTTGGAGCATTTCTTTTAAAACGTTAGAGGCAATTTCAATATCAAGCGCAGCATCCCCATAGGGAAGAAAGTACGTTCCAGCGGGGCTTTTAAATAAACCTTGATTCCACGCCCCTCCGCTAATGTACGCGCGTGTCCAGCCGTCATTGTCTAATGCGTTCTGACCAAACCAACAACCTATTAGATTGCGAGTATCGAGTTCAATAACAAGGACTTTGTGGCCACGTTCAGAATAGGCCGCTGCCATATTTGCCACAATAGTGCTTGCACCAGCACCACTATTTATTCCTTGAACCGAAATTACAGACATTTATTACTCTCTCGCACTAACAAGCTTATTACTTGCTTTACCTTCTACGCACTGCGCTAGGTTGCTTATACTTCCATCACTTTCTACCGTCTTACCTAAAAATTGCCATTTAGCATAAGTCGACTTTAATTCTTGTTCTCTTTCTAAATTTTTATAAGATTCACAATCCAAACCATACGACTGGTAAATTTGCGAAATATCCGACGTACCCTTTGACATTTGCACTCTGAATGTAATTGTTAATAACCAGGCGGCATAGTACACTACTTTTAACAAAACGGCAGCCCCTAAGGTACCTTTCTTCAATGATTCAACAAGTTATAGGCATCGATTCTTGGGAAAACATGCACTCGCTCGCAATTAACAACTTTAACATCCCATTAATAAATAACAGCTTTACCGTATTGCTTTCAAATATGAATAAAGCGGGTATATTACAAGATCAAATTGCCGATATATCAGTGTCATATAACCTAAAGAGTGCCCTAAATATTATGTTCTCAGCGATTTATCTGCCCGATAATACATTGCCAGCTGCGGACTTTTTGGATGATTTAACAAAAATTAACCATGTCGAAGGGGCGCATTACGTTATCATTTTAGACCGACACAATTTGAAACACTTTGACGTTGAAGTCATCATTCAACGATGTGTTGAGATATTCGAACTCCTTACAATATTTGTGGTTAATTCAGAATATTCTTACATTCCAGCGGTCACAAAAAAAAATAACACCAGTTGGCGGCTACTACCTTGGTGAAATAACCACGATTCAAGGAAACCTCTATTCTAATGTTATAACGTACGTTTCTGGCGATCGGTATATTAGCAACAAAATATTCAAACTGGATAACTCGCCGACCAGCCACGTACTGACGGAGTCATTACCTGTGTTTATCCATAATGGTGCCGCATCACACCATTTTATCACTGCACATGGCTACCATGTATTTAGCTGTAGCAGTGAGATTGAAACCAGTGTTTCTCGTATGCAAGACGCGGTTATCGTGTTTAACTGCCAAGGCTTTCATGATATCGAACATGTCACTCAGCAAGCTTTTACTTTAAAACAAAAATTTGGCGCATCTCTTCGGGTTCTAGTGAAAGAAAGTAAGCCCTGCATTCGCTATAATGATTTTCATATGCTGATCAATGCTGGGGTGCAAAGTATTATTGAACACCACCGCTCAGATTCCGTACTATTTGACCAAATACGCCTCGCATCACTGACTAAGATGGATAGTCATAACATAGACTTACCTACGCTACAGGGCTACTTTCAAAGCCCATTAATGCATAGCGGCATTCAACCCTTTGACGACTTTTTCAATATAACCAATGATGTCATCAGTAAGATACAGCACTCTCAACTGGAGTTTGCGCTTGTTGAGCTTATCCCATTTTCATCGGTGCCGATGAGCGAAGCCACGAGCTATTGCAAATTAAAACGTAAAGGTGACATTGCCACCTGCGTAAACGGCCGCCTAGTACTCTTTTTCAGCTCGCTGAGACTGTATGAAGTTTCTCAAGCGCTCTCTAATGTATTTACGGTCGCGACAAATGAAATTTTTTCTCAAACCAACACATTAACCAAGCACGATGACATTGTGGCAAAATTGCACACCCTGAATCAACATCATTTAGGTACTGCTGAAGCTTTGCAGAACACTACTGTGAAAAAAACCGTGTTATCGAGTAGTAAAGCGATAAAAGTCGACTGGGAGATGGTATGAACATCAATGAGTTCCTAATCGTCGCCTTTTTCTTTACTGGGCTTGGCATTGCTATTTGTTTGTTAGCACCAATAGGATTTCGCTTAATGAAAGCACTCTATTTGTTTGCTTTTAAGCACCCTAAACATCTGAAGAAAACTAAGTTCTAAACTATGAATACGACAACTTCTCGCACTTACTCTTGGTACCTAGGCTGGTGGACAGTCTACTTCGCATTAAAAGTTATTCTGTTTTGGAGTGATACCCTTAAGTTTGACCCACTATATAACTTTGCGTTGCTCGCTTTTATTGCCCTTCCGCTTCCTAAGGGTTGGTTCAACAGACTCCGCCATTGTATTGCTGCGGGTGCTGCGCTACTGCTTTTACATCATGATTCATTTCTCCCACCGCTAGACCGATTAACGAGCCAATGGGAGCTCATCAGCCAATTTGACTCAAGTTACTTACTTTCTCTTGCCGTTGACTTTGTTTCGCTCGACTTTGTCCTTTTAGTATTACTTGCGAGCATTGGTTACCTCTATTTAAATCAAATGTTCCGACTCTCCACCTTTGTAGTCATCGGAATGGTTACCTGCTCCATCCCAGCATCTGTATGGCAACCTTCCGCCACGACCAACCTAGTACAAGCCAGTACGGGAAGCCTCTCTTCGTCCAGTGGAATAACAAATCAAGCGAATATCAATCCAGAAAATGGCAGTATCACAGAAATCGACACCTCATCAGCGGGGTTGAATCGTTACCTCAGCGACTTTTTTTCTGTTCAGTCAACCCTCACCTCAACGCTATCATCGGTGGAAAACATTACGCCTAACTATGACATTCTATTTGTTAATATCTGCTCGTTAGGCTGGGATGACTTAGAATTTAGTGGCAACATCGATCACCCACTCTTTAAAGAGCTGGATATCGTTTTTAATCATTTCAACTCCGCTACTTCCTATAGCGGCCCCGCGGTACTGCGCATCCTTCGTGCTAACTGTGGTCAACAAAGCCACGCCGACCTCTTTAATAGCAAGTTAACCAAGCAATGCTCTTTATTCGACCAGCTCCATCGCCTTGGGTTTGAAAAAGAGGTATTAATGAATCATGACGGTAAGTTCGACGGGTTCAACAAGCATATTGCCAGCAACATCGGTTCTTTTACTGCCGCTATAGATGTAGACACAATGCAACCCTCCCAATACGCCTTTGACGGGACAAAAATTTATAGTGACCGAGACATCCTGTCGAAATGGAGTGAGATCAACCACGCCAACCCAACAGTGAGCTTATACAACACCATTAGTATTCACGATGGTAATCGCGTTATCGGTCAATCTGGATCACGGCTTGTCACCTATAAGCGACAACAAACTCAACTCCTAGATGACCTTTACGAATTTTTCCAAAATTTAAAAACAAGTGGACGCAATGTTGTCGTGGTTGTTTTACCAGAACACGGTGCAGCGGTACGTGGTGACCGTATGCAGATATCTGGTATGCGTGAAATACCAACTAAAGCGATCACCTCCGTTCCCGTCGGTGTGAAATTTTTTGGCGACGTTTCACTGACCAATCATCAACAAGTGAGCGTCAATGCCCCGGTAAGCTTTTTGGCGATAAGTGACTTAATCGCCAATATTGCGTCCAGTGGTATCTATAACGGAGCAGACGGGTCACTTAGTTCGCTGGTTGCAAACTTACCGCAAACCCCTGTTGTTTCTCAGAACCAAGGAACGACTATGCTCGAAGTTCAGGGGAAACAATTTTATAGCTTTGATGAAACGTCGTGGACCGAATACAAGCAGTAAGTTTGCTGCGACAAAAGAAATAGTTTGCTGCGACAAAGGAAATAGACGCGATTCATACGTGTCTCACAGCAACCTCAACAGCCATCACACATGGTTATTGAGGTTGCATTTTTAAAGGCATTCATCGGCTACCACTATACCTTCCATGTCGGTGTAGAAAGCTTTCCGATACGATTCAAATCTTGCTATATTCCGTTACAATAAATCCGCACCACTATATAAAATATGCCGGAGAAATCATGTCTAACAAAACGGTTCGATTCGAATACGAAAAAGAAACCAAAAACAGCGTTCGTTACAAGGAAGTTCCAGATGAAGGCACGGCGCCCATTGTGGGGTCGCTTTATGTTCAAAAGTGGTTTGCCGGAACCAGCAAAACCATTGAAGTGACGATTGAGAAAAAGGACTAAGTTTACTTATATTGCGTAGCTTTTGGGCATACGTCTAAGCCTCCACCGAAATCGTTATCGCCATATTCATCAACAGCACGGTATCACTCCGTGCTGGTGATAAATATGGCGGACGTTCAAACGCTATGACGACGCTAGCCATTACACCGAACGTGAACGCTCTATCTTAAACAATAACTTTCACTCGCCCTACCTCTCCGCTCTCTAAGCGAACCTTGATGCCGTGAGGATGACTCGGTGAATTAGTAAGTAAGTCTTTTACTATTCCTGACGTTAAGTGACCACTACGTTGGTCTTGCTTTAGCACTATTTTCACTTCAATCCCGGGCTGAATATTCGCGCGCGTGGTTCCATTCATAATCTTACCTTGTTAATTATTGAATCAAGCGTGGATCAAAGTCTTCGACATCAATATCCATTGATAGAGAATCTATCTGCGCTTGCAACATCTGTATATTTTTTTCTAGTTCACTGAGCGTAAGCGTATTGTTATCGAGAGAGTAGACCTGCTTTAAGCTATGGTAATAGAAATTAAGTACAACGATCGCGTCGCGATCATTGTCACTGACTCGCTGCTTGATGGGTTTAATTCTGCGATAAATACGATTTTGCAACGCTTTCAAACGCCAAACGTAGTACACCTCTTCAAAGTAGGGTGTATTTTTCAATTTAGACAATACAGCAACACAAACGAGCGCGGCGGCGATAACACCCATTACGTTTAAGTGAAAATTGCCTGTTGACTCCGCGGTAGGACTTTGCGACCCAAAGAAAGCAATCAATACGCTACCAAAACCAACAGAAAGTACCGCTAATGCTACAACAATTGCAATCGTAATAACGTTTAGACGCTGCTTATATATCATTTTATCGATGTTAATTAACTTCATAAATCCAACTGGTTAGCGAAATCTAACCCCATGATAACTCATGCTATGATACGCAGGCCACCTTCTTTCAAGTCTGTGTCGTTAATGGCACGACTTAGTTAGACGATCTCCAACAATGACACGCCATTTATATTTTCGAAACGAATAATAAGAAAAACCCGCACAGTGAAACTCTTTTCTGGAGAAAAACGTGTGCAAAGTTAGACTAGTGAATGTCAGCAAATGGTACAGAATTACCACCTTTAGTACCTAAATCTCTACTACGTCCTCCCCTGATAGTGATAAAATCTCCAAATCAGAATTATCGAGAAACTCTATGTTTATCCATCATGTTAACGGCATCGACTGGCTGGTGATTACAGCTTTTGAAGAACTAAAAACGATGTTTATCGAAGAAGCCGGTGCGATTCCATCCTGCTTCTCTATCGACAGCGAATTGAGCCTGATTGATCAAGCCAGGCGCACTTACGGATATTTGCCCACATTTAGCGGCGTAATCACCGATACCGGCACCTATCAAAGCAAGGATAACGAAGAAGATTTACACCCACAGCTTGCCTGCCTAGTTGAGGGGCGTGGCCGAGTGTTTATCTACCACGGAGGGTTTGTGGCTTTTGTGGATGACGAGCAAACCTTTATTACCCGAATGGACTGAAAATTACTCAGTAAGTTGAAACCGGCGAATTGGTATCCCTAGCAAGGGAGCGGGGAAAAGTAAGTCAACCTCATCAAAAAAATAACTATGGTGTCGCGTGAGGTAATCCCAAAAAAAGAAAACCCCGAGACCTTTCGGCTTCGGGGTTATATCTCTTACTCGCCGCAATCCAGCGACTAAAGGTGCTCCATGCATCAATCCATGACAGTAATGCTGAAGTCCGTCAGCTTATTCCATTCATCGCCATCCTAGCGGTGTCCAAACGGTATTCCTTACCCGCTAACCATCCTCGCTAGCACTCATCACTCGTTCCTAACCGGTGTCCTTAACATCCATCCTGATGCTTGTTCCCTACTTCGTCCAAAAGTGTCCACTGCCTTCCTTAGTTCGTTACCTATCCTAGTAACGGTTGCATCCTTTCAATGTCCTGTTTGCTCTCCGTGCCGACGGCGCTTCCTAAACCATCGAATCGTCTTCCTGACGATGCCCATTCCTTAAGCGCTTCCTGTTCCGTGTCGCTATCCTGTCGACAAGAGATATAATAATGCAATTAAGGGGAATTGATGTGTTACTAAGATGTAAAAACCCAGAACCTATCAAACCCACTTAGAGTAATTCATTAAAAAACAATAGCTTAAAATCACAACCTTCAAAGTCTTCACGCTGATAACGGCCAATACTTACGTCCTTGTGAGTGATCTCGCACAAGATACACGGAGAGAATGGCCACCTCGCCGATTTTACGTAAACAAGACGTTGTCATTAATAGACCATAACCATGAACAAACGTGAGGCTATCCACGGACAGCAGCCTATCCTCGACGGAAGAAAAAAAAGCGACCTCTTAAAGAGATCGCTTAGCGTGTATATTAGCCATCAGGTCATACGTTAACGATTTCGTCACACATTAACCATCAAGTGACATATTAACCATCAAGTGACCTATTAACCATCAAGTGAGAAACCACTTAAGCCATTCGTTGGTTCGGCGTCCAGCGTGCAAGCTCTGGCGTTAATTTAATGCCTTGTGAAGTGAGTAAATTAATACGCGCTAGATACGCGGCACCATGCATCAAGTGTTTTGCAAGATCAACCGCATTACGCTGCTGGTAATCATCAAGATAGCTGTCTTTTGCCCACGCATTAAACGCGCCTAGTGCAGGACCAGCCCATACTTGATAATCCATCTCACGGCCCTTTTCACCCGTGTTTGACCAGCGGCTAGAAAGACCCAGATACCAGCGGAAGATAAGCGCCATTTTACGCTTTGGGTTACCTTCTGCACGTTCAATCTGTTTCGGGTCACGTTCATTAAAGTGCGCTACCGTACCAGCCCAGATATCATCCAAGGTTGAACGGAATACCTGAGTCTCAAGCTTGTGGCGCTCGTCGGCAGGAATGGCTTCAATCGAGTCGTAACGGGTGTATATCTCGTACAATTTGTTGGCACGCATTGGGAACAAGGTACCGCGCTTCACCACTTGCAGCTTCACGCCCATTTCAAACATATCAGCCGCAGGCGCCATCGTCACATCAGCCATTTCAGTGGTAGAAAGCAACTTACGGGTATGCTCGCTCGCGCCCGCTTCTACACACGCTTGGTTGATTGAGCCCGTCACAATGTATGCCGCGCCCATATTAAAGGTCGCTAGTGCGGCGTCTGGTGTACCAACACCACCGCCACACCCAACACGAATCGGGGTTTTAAACTGATACTGGGCTTGGATTTTGTCTTTCAATGCCAAAATTGTTGGCAGTAACGTCACCAGTGGACGGTTGTCCGTGTGACCACCAGAGTCAGCCTCTGCAGTTATATCATCAGCCATTGGCACCAGCTGCGCCAGTTCCATTTGCTCAGCGCTAATGCGCCCTTCATCCACCAACGCTTGCAGCATTTTCACCGGCGCAGGCGCCATGAACTTGCTGGCCACTTCCGTACGGCTCACCTTAGCGATGACCTTGTTGCCAATCTGAATCTCGCCTTTAGCGTCACGGCTCAGACCTGCCGCTCGGTAGTGGACGATTTGCGGTGTTAAGCCTAAAAATGCCGACGCTTCTACCGTCTTCACTTTGTGCTTCAAAAATAGCTCCACGCTGCCACGCTCAAGCGCTGGTTCACTTGGGCTATGGATCAAGTTAAACGCGTACGGGCCGTTTGGTAGCGCCGCTTGAATGCGGTTAATCGCTTGTTCAACGCGAGACGGAATAAGACCCGCTGCGCCAAATGAACAGAGAATACCCGCTTGACCAAGGGCAATAACCAGCTCTTCCGAAGAGATGCCGTTTGCCATCGCGCCCGCATAGTAAGCGTATTTTACCCCGTGGCAGCGACGAAACTCTTCATCGCCAAGGCTTTGTGTACCAAGCGCTGGCGCATAAGCGCTGACAGGTTGGCTGTTTGCTGCGCTTGCCGCGTCACCTGACGTCACTTCTGCGTGTTGGCTAAGCCCCAATCCTTTCTCAGGATGGTTCACCACATAGCAGCCAAGGCTTAAGTCTTTAAGAATGGTTGCCATTGTCGCTGGGTCAAAATGCGTCGTGCTGTCTTCAATTTGCCACGGCCATGGAGAAAGCTTTTCGTTGTTCATGGTTAGTTGTGTTGTCATTATAATTTGTCCTTTCTCACTTAAGCTTCTTCGATGCAGATAGCAATGTCTTTCACTTCATAGATACGAAGACCGTCTTTGCTCAAGTTGGCGTCACCAACAATGATTTTCTTGCCGTCTTCATCTTTAATCGCTGTAATGTGCACATCGAGCGACATCTGTTTGTTCAACGGGTTGATTTGACCACGATATTTCCATTTTACTTCAGATTGGATCTGACCAAACTTCGGTGAACGGAAGCCCGCACCAAGGTCTTTGTTTAGCGCATAGGTCTGCATCAATTCGATGATGGCTTCTACGCCAAGTGAACCCGGCATCACAGGATCTTGGTGGAAGTGGAATTGGAAGAACCAATCACTTGGGTCAATCGTGCGCTCAGCGTATAAGTAGCCCAGTCCTGATTTACCACCATCACTGGTGATTTGCACATTATCGATGAAGTTCAAACGGCCACCAGCCAACTGATAATGCGGCTGTGTTGCCCCATTTGCCAATACAGGTGCATTAAAGTAACGACTTGATTTATCAAGCAGGTTAATGCTGACATCTGGCGTACGATTGTTGTCGACATGCCATGGCTGCGTCACTTTACCGTTGTCCAAGCCAAGTTGATCTTTCAGCGCAGCGCCTTTGAAGTAACCAAATACCGCTTTGCCTTCATAGAAAGGCACACCATCGGTGCTCAACTCAAAGCTAAAGCTCTGTACGATGTTGGTGCCCATCATGACCGTCGACAGTAGACGAGAGTCATTGGTGATGGTTTTACCGCGTAAATCAACATTGCGCAGCATTTTGCCACTGCCGTCTAGGTTGCGGAAAAACAGTTCTTCACCAGGGAATCCTAGGGTCGTACCCATGTAGCCTGAGATAAAGCCATTTGGCTGCAGAGAGATCTCCATCAACACTGAATACGGCATCAAGGTTTCATGGCTGTTTTCGTCGAAATACCAGGCATTTTCTGGGACTTCATACTCAGCAATACAAGACGATGGCTTTTTGAAGTCACCACGTTTACCGTTGATTTCTACTACGCGTGTCGTAAGCTGCAGATCGCCACACGGAGTGCGTGGTGGGATCATTCCACGATAAATAGAGAAGTCAGGGCCGAAACATTTTTCAATGTCACCCGTTGCAAACTCAAACATATGGTACGGCGTAAACGGAACCGTATCCGGCGTGCGGTTCAGATAATCAGGTGTGATTGGCGCTTCAACGTGCTGTAAAGGAATCACGCCTTTATTTGTTGCGGTCTCTAAATCGGGGATCTGAGCCATCAACGGCGCATTGACGGATGCTTGATTGCTCGCTTTGGTTTCTGTCGGTGCAACAGTTGCAGCCGTTAATGCCTCAACATTTACCGATTCGCTGCTAGCAATAAGTTGAGGATAACGAGTACATTCAGCTTCTTCCTTGATCATCACCCCAAGGTTTTGGAAATCAACAATCACTTTGCCGTTCAGCAAGATATCGATGTTTGCTTTCGCATAAGGGCGTGGGCTAACACCAATTTCCGTCACTTCCATGCGGTATGTCAGCTGAGCTGATTGTGGCAATACTTGCCCACGACAACGCACTTGTTGTGGCGCATTTTCTAATGGCTGGAAACGACCATTTTCAACTAGCGTGTGCATGCCAAGGTGCATCATGTAGAACTGCAGTAATTGACCACAACCTTCCGCCATCAATGAACCGGCCATCACGTTGTCATCTTTAAAGTGACATGGGAAATACCAGTGCTCTTTCTCTAGCTGTTTGTGTCCTTCAATCAGACCTAAGCCCCATGTGCCGCCTTGTGGCTCTACTCGGCTCACTTGTTCAATCATCATGAACTTCTCAGAACTAAAGCACAGTGACGGTTGATGCTGGCTAGATTGATGCGTCGGACCAAAACATTCCGCGATGTTCGCCGTCAACAGGTGACGTAATGCACTGTGATCAAATTGCGATTTCGGGCAATGTAATATTGGTTCAAAGCGTTGCTTCGTCGCTAATTGACGCGCCTTGATTTCGCTTTCGGTATGAATGACACCTTTACCATCCGCTAACTCTTCATCGGTGAAGAAACCAGCACAACCGTTATCCATTTTCAGGATCATCTTGTCGCCGATAAAACACTCGTACGAGAAGAAGAACAACAAGGTATCGCCATTACGAGCGTAGTTGTTAATGGAGATATCGTAGCGCAGCGTATCACCACCACGAGGCAAGTCGCCAAGGAAGGTCAACGTACAATCTAGAAGACGATAAACACGTTCGCCTTTGTTTTCAAAATCAATACCTAAGTAGCTGATCAACATCAGATCGCACTGGCCGGATTCAACCGCAACCGCCCATGGGATTTGGCCATCCACTAAGTAAGGTGCGCCCACAGGAATGTCGTACTCGGTCGTCATCGTACTTGGCTTGTATTCCAGCATCGTGGCGTCAAGCTTGGTCACGCGAGAAACCAAAAGATAATCAGTAGTTGGCAGTCTTACACGACGCTTATAGCTGTCGATAATCGCGTAATCTGGGCCAAAGACTTTGGCAATATCGCCTTCTGCGTATTCAACCAGATCATCGTAATCCCAGATACAAGGTTTACGAACGGGTCTCGCTGGCGCCGCATACACGTTCACAGGCTCAACGCTTGGTTGAGTTTCAGTGATCGTTTGAGCGAGATTATCCTCTGGTTGAGTAATAGGTGCGTTATTGGTTACACCACTTTCTAAGCCCTGAGTGATTTCGTTCAATTGCGCTTTAAGGAGCGCATCAGCGATTTGTAAACCTTGTGCGCGATTGTGCAAAAAGGCTTGATGGACTTGTTGCGTCAATTGCTGGTTTTGTTGAAACGCAGAATCTTGAGTCGCGGATAATTGAGACGTCGGCGCGCTATTTTTAGCGGATAAAACATCAGTCATAGTGCTGTGATTACCTATAAACGGACTCTGACCGGTTGCATGCAATGCCACGCCCGTCAAAGTTGTAGAGTTGGATGATTGAATTTCAATGGCTGGATTTGTCTTAACTAACTTAGTCTCAACTGGCCTAGTCTTAACTGGCATAGTCTTAACTGACATAGTCTCGACCGATTTAGTCTCGACCGATTTCGCCTCGACGGGTTTAGTCTCAACCGGCATAGCAACGGTCGCTGGCGACAACGTTGGTACTGACACCGTGCGGCGACCTGTTTTTCCAACCATTTTTTGTTGAATATGTGGCAACGTTGATAATGGCGTTTGCGTAATATGCTGATAAATATCGCGACCACCAAGGGACACGGATTTAATCAGTTGACGCTTCGCATCACTGGCTATCTCGCGCTGTAAACGAAGTGTCAATGCTTGGGATTCAATCTTGGATTGCGAGACAAGCAATTGTGAACACTGCCCTTCACTAACGTTAGCAATGATCGCTTGTTTGGATGGATGACCTGCAACAGGGTCAGCAATACCATTGAGGTTTAGTAGACCATGAAGCAAACTCGCCATACCAGAAGCCGCTGAACAATGCCCTAACCGCTTGCTGGCTTGAGTTTGCTTAGCAACGTGGTTAACGAGTATGTCAGTGTGCCCCAAAGGCACGCCTTTCTCTGGCGCGTGGTTAAGCTCAACCACAGCAATTTGGCTTGAGTGCGTAGCAGATTGCGTCAATAACGCGTCGGTCACGGCTTGACTACGAGTACGGTTACCAAACGCGAGTGCATCGATTCGACCATAGCTTATGACTTTACCATCTTCAGTAATTTGGCGCGTTGCAGCGTGCTGCTCGTCAACCAAAACAATGGCACCCGCCCCCTCACCAACATTCCAACCGGTATCCTGTGGCTGCATTGCCACTGGCGTCACACTGTTCTTGAGGATAACGTGCTCGGCGCTGCCACTAAGATCAACCGCAGCAATCACAACCGCATCTAGCGACTCTTGCGACATCAGATTTTGCGCGACGTCTATACAACGCGTGACTGACTGCTCTGCAGCAGAGATGGTGAAGGCCGGGCCATTAAAGTCCCACAAAGACGAGATGCGCGACGCCATGATGTTACCAATGAAACTGGTGTATTGGTTAAGCTTCGCCGCATCCATGACACTGTCCATTGCGATTGCTTCTAGCGCTTGGTATTCGTCTTGCGACAACTCGACACCCATATTGGCAAAGCTATCTGCCAATTGGCTGTGCAGGTTGACACGACCACGGAATTGGTGCATTTCAAGCTCGGTTTCCATCGCAACCAAGACAGCGACTTTTTGTCCAGCCACTAACTTGGCATCACGAATCGCTTCGTCCGCGACTTTCATCAACAACAGCTGCTGAGAGATCAAACGATCATCTTCATTCGGTGGGATTTTAAAACGCAGAAAATCCAGCTCAAATTGATCAATATACGCGCCCGCTGGTACCGCATTCAGCCCAAACTGGCTGAGTAGCTCTGGATGCTGATCGAGCCCTTTCCAACGCTTTTTCGGCAATTCAATAAAGGCATTACCGTCAGTGTCAATGGCACGACTTAGCGCATTGATACTTGGCAATGAACCAAAGTGAGAAGCCAAGCCAGCGATGCTAAGTTCTGATGCCATCGGTGAAGCGGCGCTTGGGTACTGTTCGTTGCTGTCCTGCTTACTGTGAAGCGGCTCGTTAAATGGTGACGCAGCACCAGTGCTCGAATAGGCCTCAAGCAACAAGTGCGCGTTACAGCCACCAAAACCAAACACGGATACCCCCGCGCAACGCTCTGAATTGCCCGATTTACCCGGCCAAGTTTGCACGTTTCTTGGTAATGTCTGCGATCCAAATAGGCCATCAGGCGACGACAACGGCGTATCGAGGTTAATACTTGGTGGTAATACGCCCTCTTTCATCGCGAAAATCATTTTCATGATTCCCGGCATGCCAGCTGCGGTAAGCAAGTGACCAAGGTTCGACTTTGCCGAGCCAATCAATGGCGCATTTGAGCCATTCAGTTTATCGGCAAAGAATCGCTCCATCGAGGTCAACTCAACTTTATCACCCAACGGTGTTCCCGTTGCATGACATTCAATCACCTCGATACTGTCGGGTGTCAGTTCAGAGGCTTCATAGGCACGTTCAAATGCCTGTACTTGGCCTTTGCTGTTCGGACTCAACACAAATTGACCACGACCATCGTTAGACAGGCCAATCCCGCTGACAACCGCATAAATATTGTCACCGTCGCGCTCCGCATCGGCTAAGCGCTTGAGCACTAATACGCCCGCGCCTTCGCCCGCAAATAATCCTTTGCTGTTGCTATCAAAAGGAACAGACACACCGTGATCGGGATAAGCGTGGAAGATCGAGAAGCCCATGTTGATAAAGAACGGGTCTGCACCGGAGACCGCGCCCGCAAGCATCATGTCAGCCTTACCTGTATTCAAATAATCACAGGCGAGCTTTAATGAATACACTGAGCTGGCACACGCCGCATCAAGGCTAAGTTGTACATTGCCAAGACCCAGTGCGTCCGCCACTAATTTAGAGGCATTGTGCGCCGCTGCGCCATTGACCGTATTCAAGTCATGCGCTAGCTCATTGGTTGGCAATAGTGAAAACTGGTCACTATTGAGCTTAGTTTGAAGCGCCTTCTCAACCACTGAGTGATACATTGGAAGAAACAGATCATTGGAGCGAGTGGTAGGAAACGACAACGCCCCCATGATGACGCCAGTACGCTCAAGTACATCGGCATTTAAGGCAATACCGGCATCATCGAGTGCTTTACGACTCGTGTCCAGTGCCCAAAGAAAACTTTGGTCAACGCCCTTAAAAGATTCTTCCGTGACGCGGTAACCTTGACCATTAAACGCAAAGTTTTCGATGTAGCCGCCTTTATCACAATAAAAGCGATCCGATTGGCCTTGGGTTCCTTGATAGTCTTGCGGGTTTGCCCCCAGTTTCTCTGCGCTTAACGTCGTGCGAGAGTCTTTTTTATCTATCAGGTTTTGCCAAAAATCTTGTGGCGTATCCGCATCAGGGTATTGATTGGCAATACCGACAATGGCGATTTTGTTATTTTGCTGAGAACTCACACTGGCTCTCCTTGATGATTATTTGCTGGGGTATCTGTTGCAGCCAGATCATAGGAATGCTTCAGCGCATTGAGCTGCTGTTCTAGGCCTTGAATAAGAGGCGCAACAGAGAGCGGGATTTGATGCGTGATAAGTTGACCAAGACACTTAAGTAAGGTCACTACGTCTTCGCCGCCTTTGGCGTTGGTGGCAACAACACAATGTTGATTGGCGACATCATCACTTCGATTAATCTTGTCGATTAATGTACTGGTTTGCCTATCAGCGCCAACTTCGACAAACAGGCGTGCACCTTGCTCGCGAGCACTGCGTATCAACGCGGTAAAATCGAGTGTCGAGCAGAACGTATCGGCAATAGAAAGTGCAATACTGTCACTGTTGATATTAACGGGTTTATTACCTGCAGCACTGATAAAGCGGATATGCTGCGGCAATACGTCGAACAACGGCTGCGTGTAAAACTCACGAACTTGCTGATGTTGACTCAGCGCGGGTGTGGTGTGCATCGCCGTCACTCGATTGGCTGCGATACCGCGTTTCCCCAGTTTTTTAAGTAAAGCGCGACAGCTTTCTTCACAACCGGCTAAGACGCACGTGTCACCCTGTACAATCGCTAAGTAAGCTCTTGGGAATTCGGCTAACAGCGACTCAATCGACGCCGCGTCACTGCGAACTACAAAACTGTTCCAACGAATGTCATCCGTCTCAGTCAGGTTCCAATCTTCCCGAACCGCCGTGAGCTTGCCTGAAATAGCGGTGGTAAAAATAGGGCTGGTTTGCGTCATTTCAATCAACGCATGAGGGTTCTTCCAAACATTAAGGCTGGCCCACATCGAGGCTTCACCCTTGGAATAGCCCAGCGCAAAGTCTGGCTTCACCGCGAACTCATCGCAAAGCAGTTGCGTCAGTAGATAACTGCTACCCACGCCTGCAATCGCCAGCTCACTGAGAGACATCTCTTGCGCGTCATCTGAATACGTTTTTTCCGCTCGCAGCATATCGGCCAAGTTGCCTTCACGCTCTAGCCGTGCATAAAGCGATGGAAAATACTGATGAAACTCACGCAACATGCCCGGATAGACCGTACCGACACCAGGGTAAACAAACGTTACCCCACCTTGGCTGGTCGGTGCTGGAGAAAAGCCACTACCCGCTGGGGTTTTATAATGACTGTTATCTGCTATCACTTTCGGCAACGCTTGTTGTAGCGCGTTAATTTCTTGTAAGGCCGCCTCAAGCGATGCCGCTTGAATCACGATATTGGCCTGTGAATGAACAGGCTGTGATTGAGATTGAAACTGCGTGAGGTTGCGGTGCATCAACGTGGTGAGTGTGAGTGCTTCATGGTCGGAATTACGGGCACTGACAAGCTCATCATTCAACTGCGTTAAGCGTGCGATTAACTCGGCTTGCGTCGTGCCCGACACGACAAACATCAATCGCGTCGCAGATAGCAACGACTTGGATGGTTGTAAACCGGTCGCTTGAGTAAGGACTAGGCTGGTCGATACCGAGCTAGCGTTATTAATACTAGCCTCATCCATAAAGGTTAACGTTGCTACGCGTGCTTTATGAGGCTCAGTAAACCAATAGCCGTTCGCTAATGTGCGGCCTGAAATGGATTGAATCAAAGACAACAACGCCGAGAACTTCTCTTCAGACGTCACGACGGACGTTGAAATTTGCTGGCTAACATCGCCGTTCGAACGCTTGGCATGCGCAAGTGCACGGTCGATACTGTGCGTTTCGCACGCCGTATTAACGTTATCCGAGGCCTCCACAACGGCCATTCCTGCTAAATAAGCATGCGGATGGACCTTATTTTTTGCTGCGGTGAGTGCACTCAACATCCAGATACGTGCGGGTGCGCCACTAACAAGATGACCAGCGGGTAACCTCTCAGCGGGATCGGCGATAAATTCTACCAAGAGCCCTTGATTAACCGCATCAATGGCGAGATTTAAGGCAGAATCAAAATCATCGCCAATCGTGATTTTCTCAACGCTGGCTAACAAAGGCGATAAGTCGGCAGATAGCTCAGCAGCAAACGCTGGCTGAGCCAAAAGAGCGATGCGCAAAGGCATCGCTTGATTAGAAGGAACCGTCATTATGACAATAGCTCCTTTTCTGCTTTCAATTTTTCTGTTGTCAGTTTTTCTGTTGCCAATTTGTCTGTAGACAATGTTTCTGTTGCCAATATTACAACCGGTGAGTTGGCGAGAAACGCATCATTAAGGCTCTTACTGATCGTCACTTTTGCCCCTTTCATCACCGCGCTCACGCGACCATCTTGATGATAAAGTGAGATATTCGCTTGTAGTGAACGAGCCGTGCTCTTAATCACATCCAGCGCTATCCATCCTTTCTCTCCGGCCTGCAAAGGCTGATAGCAAATAAAATCACCGATTGCCGATGGTAAACTTGCCGCGCCATATTTCATGCGAGCCCAAACCAACATCGCTTGCAGTAAGTAGTCTTCCGTAAAGGGTTGGCTATCCGCAAAACCATTTTTCGCGACAAACGCACCACAATCACGGTCGGCAATGATTGGCAATTGGCACTGCGCAAGTAAACTTGAGTCATCAAAACGTTCTATTGTCGTGATGCCTTGCAATCTCGGGCCATGGAACAAGGTTCCATCGCTGTACAGTGACGCTTGCGTCGCAACGCTTCCTGCTTCGTTTGCCTTAAATTGCTTCGTTAACGTGCTCGGCACATCCGATGAACATTGCACGTCGGCAACTTGTATCTCCGCTTGATACTGAGGACGACCTTGGCAATGAATCATTGCTTTAATTCGACCGGCAGACTTCGCCAAAGGTGACAATGTCACTGTTAGCTCTTGTGCTTCATCAGTATCAAATATGACCCCTTTCAGCAGCTTGTAGTTGTGAACGCTAACGCTCACACCTAACTGTTGCTGCGCCGTTTCACGCATCCATTGAATGGCACACACTGTCGGTAACACAGGGTTACCGGCAATGCAGTGGTCTTGAATAAAAGGCAGAGCCTTTGGTTCAAGAACACGTGTCACAGTGATCGTTGTAGTTAGCGGACTCTTTGCAAGATGCACAGACTCCGCATTACGCTTTTTTACAGCGGCTTCCTTGTTGTCAGAACCTTGCATGCTCGTACCAACCAGCAATTGAATGCCAGTTTCGTTCAGTAGTTGAGAACTAAACAGCTCTGCACCCGCCTGAAGAGGAATCACGTACACGCCGCGCTCTGTGAACATACGCTTCAGTGCTGCGTTGACCATACCACCGTCCCACGGTCCCCAGTTGAAGCTCATCACTTTCGCTTGAGGGTTACGAGCAGACAGTTGCAGAGCCGCTTTGTTTAGGATCTCGTTAGACATCGAGTAATCACTTTGGCCTGTATTTCCGTAGAAACCCGCCGCCGAAGAGAACATCGCAATCAGTTTTAGCTTGCTGCTATCAAGACCACCAAGAACCGCCTCTAGTCCGCCCACTTTCGTGCCGTAAACCATGTTCAGTTCATCAAGTGTTTTGTCTTGAATGTGCTTATCAGCCAGTACGCCTGCACCGTGGATTAGACCTGTGATGCCGTCGAAATTCGCCAGCGTTTTTGCTACTGACTCATGGTTCGATACATCTAGACTTAGGTATTCAGCGCTCGCGCCAATCTCGTTGAAAGCGGTAAGTGCGGCGTTGATTTCAAGGCTGCTCAATACCGGTTTTAGCAAGGTATCTACTTTCTTCGGCGTTGGTTTGTCACCTGTTGCTTGTAGGTGCGCGATAGCCGCTGGTTTTAGATCTTTTTCTTGTTTGCCTTGAGCCCATTGAGGCAGCTCTTGTGACGTAATGTGTTTACTACGACCCGCAAGAATGAAATGAGACTTACATTGCTTAGCAAGCGTCAGTGCACATTCAAACGTCACGCCTTTAGCACCACCTGTTACGAGAACTTTGTCGCTCTTGGTGAGTTGAGCGCCTGCGTTTTTGGTTTGTGCAGCACCTGGTGTTGCCGCAATTAATGTTGCACGACCAGATTCACCGTTTTCCGCATGGCTAAGGCCGAT
Organism: Vibrio qingdaonensis; assembly: GCF_026191675.1. GTDB lineage: Bacteria > Pseudomonadota > Gammaproteobacteria > Enterobacterales > Vibrionaceae > Vibrio > Vibrio qingdaonensis. The sequence continues at coordinate 167,893 of NZ_JAKRRY010000005.1, forward strand.
TTCAACCGTATTGGTATCGATATCGAACAGTTCGCCTGTGATTGCTTCAGCAAGGTGACGAGCATCAATAGAAGCGTCAGCATCCAATGCGCGGCAGAACACGTTTGACCATTCATGGCTTAGTGTTTTAGTGAGACCAGACAACGCCGCTTGGTTAAGTTCTGCATTCATCAATTGCTTAGTATCTAGGTAACCAAAGCCACCATCGATACGGCTTAGTGTAAAGAACACACTGCGACCAGAAACTGCATTCAATTGGCCATTTAGGTGCTTGGCGAATAAGAACGCTGTCGTCAATGAAGCTCTTGAGTCTGCATTCAAGTTAACCGCTTGCTCGCTGCTTTGTTTTGCATCAACGATAGCTTGTAGGTGAACGAAGCCAGCAATCACTTTGTTCGACGTTTTAAGGTCTGCTTCGATGTCGTTAATAACCGCAGTCACACCAGCATCATCGACGCTGTTGAGTGTGTAGCTTGCTATTTCACTGTTTAAAGGTGACGCGGCAGAAAGAGCACTGCGCACTACAGCAACTTGAATGCCGTTAGCGGTCAACTTTTCTGCTAGAACACCGGCGTTGTGACCATCATCTGTGATTACGACACAAGCGTCTTTTGAGAAACAATCGACGAGTTTATCTGCCGCTGGTAGCTTTTTTAGCGCTACCTCATTGTGTGGAGGAAGTTCCGCTGTCGCTGTTTCTGCGATAGGCGTTACTGATTCAGATTTTGGAGTCGCCACAGGCGCTGCTGCTGATAGCTTACTTTGCATGTAAGTAACGATTTCACCAAGCGTACGACACTCAGCCAAGTCTTCAGGGTTTAGCTCTGGCAGCGTTGGTAGCTGGTCTTGAACCGTACCTAGGATCTCAACGCGTTTGATTGAGTCGATACCAAGGTCTGCTTCCATGTCCATCGCTAGGTCTAGCATTTCTGCTGGGTAGCCTGTTTTATCGGCAACCACTTCCATCATGGTGGATTGAACATGAGCAGGGTTTAGGTCGTTGCTCGTGCTTTCTACTGCGGCTGTAGCTGCTTCTGGAGCAGGCGCAGCGTTAGGAGCTAACTTACTGTTCATGTAATCAACGATTTCGCCCAGTGTACGACACTCAGCTAGATCTTCAGGATTTAGCTCTGGCAGTGTTGGTAGCTGGTCTTGAACCGTACCAAGGATCTCAACACGTTTGATTGAGTCGATGCCAAGGTCTGCTTCCATGTCCATTGCTAGATCAAGCATTTCTGTTGGGTAGCCCGTTTTATCAGCTACTACGCTCAGCATTGTGCTTTGAACTTGCTCGGCGTTTAAACCGTTTGAGACTGCTTGCGCTGGTGCAGATACTTGAGCCGCTACTGGAGCAGAAGCTGGAAGCTTGCTGTTCATGTAGTCAACTATCTCACCAAGAGTACGACACTCAGCGAGGTCTTCTGGGTTTAGGTCTGGAAGAGTCGGTAGTTCGTCTTGAACCGTACCTAGGATTTCAACACGCTTGATTGAGTCGATACCAAGGTCAGCTTCCATATCCATTGCTAGGTCTAGCATCTCTGTTGGGTAGCCCGTCTTCTCTGCGACGACTTCTAGCATGGTTTTCTGAACGACAGCGGCATCTAGTCCGTTGTTAGCTGCTGCTGGAGCAACTACTTCGGTTTGTGCTGCAACTGGTGCAGAAGCCGGAAGCTTGCTGTTCATATAAGCAACGATTTCGCCAAGAGTACGACACTCAGCTAAGTCTTCAGGGTTTAGCTCTGGAAGAGTAGGCAGTTCATCTTGAACCGTACCAAGAATCTCAACACGCTTGATTGAATCAATACCAAGGTCTGCTTCCATGTCCATTTCTAGATCAAGCATTTCCGTTGGGTAACCTGTCTTCTCAGCCACCACTTCTAACATGGTTTGTTGAACGACCTTCGCATCAAGACCATTAGATGCTTGAACAGGAGCAGTTGCGCTTGGCTGTGCTGCCACAGGCGCTGATGCTGGCATCTTGCTGTTCATGTAAGTAACGATTTCACCAAGAGTACGACACTCTGCTAAATCTTCAGGGTTCAGCTCAGGGAGGTTCGGCATTTCGTCTTGTAAGGTACCAAGGATCTCTACACGCTTGATTGAGTCGATACCAAGGTCTGCTTCCATGTCCATTTCTAGATCAAGCATTTCCGTTGGGTAACCCGTTTTCTCAGCGACCACTTCTAGCATCACTTTTTCAGCATCGGCTGATTGTACTGCTACTGGTGCAGCCACAGGAGCCGGTTGCGCTCTAACGGGCACGGGTTGAGCTGCAACAGGCGCTGCCGCTTGAGCCGCTACTTGTGGTGCAGGAACGGTTTTCTGGACTGGAGCTTGCTGAGCTGTTGTATTTTGAACTGGCGCTGCTTGTACAGGAGTCGCTTGTACTTGAGCTTCAGGCTGTTGAACGATAGCTGTTGGAGTAGTTTGAATCGTTGGCTGAGTATTTGCTGGCGCAACGAAGGTTGGTTGTGCCGTTTGTACTGAACCTTGCGTCAGCATATTAAGTGCCGAGCTGTTGCTGTGTGCTTGCATCTCTAGGTAATGAGCGTGCGCTTTTAGCGTTTCAGCTTGGTGCTGGTGGAACATTTCCATAGAACGTTGTAGGTTCTCCGGAATAGCTACGCCTGCTGTTGCCATTTTCGCTTGCTCAGACATTAGGGTGTTGAACGTGTCACCGTATTGCTGAGGAATCGCCAAGAATTGCTGGTGTACTTCTGCTGCTTGTTGTTGAGCATTGAAGAACGATTGCAGTGAAGATTCATCAACCGTTACTTGCGCTGCAGGCTGAATAATCGCCGATGCAGGTTGTGCCACTTGAGGCTGCTGAGCTGCTGTTGCTACTTGTACACTTGGTGCTGTAACTGACTGTTGTACGTTTGAAGCTTGAGGAGCAGCCACAGGTACTTCAACGATTTCTGTTTTAATCACTTCTTTTTCCACGATTTTCTCGACTTCAACTTTCACTTCAACAATCTCAGTCTTTTCGGTGACGTTGCCCGAAGCCAATGATTGAGCCATTTTCTTACGAGTAGCAGGGCTGATGTAGTTAGTTGCATTCAGCTTGATGTTCATTGGTGATGCCTTTGCAGGCTCAGCAATGTCAGCTTGGTAAGGGTCAATGTTGTCTAATGAAACACCTGCCACGCACAGCTGAACTGCAGCTAAACGAAGCTGTTGGTCACTGTCGCCTTTAGGACTTGGGTTGATGCTGATTGCGTAAAGTTCGTCGTTCTTATCCGCCAATGTTTTCTCAACCAGCTTTTGAAGAATGTTTTTTGGACCGAACTCAACGAATACGCGCGCGCCTGCTTCATACATCGCTTCAATTTGCTCACTGAAACGAACCGATTGCAGCATGTGTTGCTTGAATGCCTTCTTGATAGCTTTCGCGTCTTTGCTGTGCTGTTTGCCCGTTGCGTTTGAATAAAGTGGCAGCGTTGGCGCGCTGAATGAAGCTTTATCAATTGCAGCAGCAAATGGTTTTTGAGCGTGAGCAACAAGCGGTGTGTGGAAAGCACCAGATACTGGCAGAGCAATTGCTTTGAAGCCTTGTTCTGTTAGCGCTTGTGCTGCTTGTTGAACCGTCGCAGTTGGACCTGCAATAACCAGTTGAGTCGGTGCGTTGTAGTTGGCAATGCTCACGCCTTCGAATGGGCTGATACAGCTTTCAACGGCTGGAAGCTTGTCTGCATCGAGGATGACCGCAAACATAGTACCGCTGTCGCCTTGTTCAGGTGTCGCTGCCATCGCATCACCACGAGCGAAAGCTAGCTGGTAGTAATCGTCTTGCGAGATGACACCCGATGCACATAGTGCACTTAGTTCACCAAAGCTATGACCTGCGACCATGTCTGCTTTAAAGCCAGCTTGCGTCATGATGTCGAACTGACCCATAGACACAGTACCAATTGCACTTTGCGCATTGGCCGTGTTGGTTAACACAGCCTCTTGAGCTTTGGTTGCTTCTGGTGTGAAGGTTGGAATTGGGAACAGAATTTGCGACAGAGCCGTTTTCTTGTGCTGACCAAATACTTGATCTGCTTGAGCAAGCTGTTGACGCATTTCAGGATAATGACAAGCAAGCTCGCGACCCATGTTTAGGTATTGCGATCCTTGACCTGCAAATAGCGCTGCCACTTTACCTGTACCGTTTTCAGCAATCAGTGCCGACTCACGGTAGCTAGTACCGTTTGGCATCTGCCAATGTGTTTTGGTTTGGCTCTCAAGCATAGAAACCGCTTGAGTCAGTTGTGCTTGAAGATCTGCTTGTTCAGTCACAACGAAACCAATACGAGCATGCTCAGCGTTTACTTCACGCAGTCCGTATTGTTCAGCAAGCACTTCCAGTTTGAACGCAGCATCTGCCGCTTGAGTTGAAACCTGTTTAAGTTCATTGACCAGTGCTTGACGAGACTCTGCGCTGAATAATAAAGTTTGCGGCACTTGGCGCTGACGATATTTGTCACCACGAGCGTGCTCTGGTGTGTACTCTTCCAATACCACATGGAAGTTAGTACCACCAAAACCAAATGAGCTGATACCCGCACGGCGCGGTGTGCCATCAACACGTTGCATCCAAGGACGCGTTTGTGTGTTTAGGTAGAAGGGCGAGTTCTCGATATCCAACTTAGGATTCGGAGCCGATACGTTAATCGTTGGCGGCAGTACTTTGTGATGCAGAGCTAACGCCGCTTTAATCAATCCAGCGGTACCCGCGGTTGATTTGGTATGACCGATCTGAGACTTCACCGAACCCAATGCAATGTGCTGCTTTTGCTCGTTATCTTCACTGAATACTGAGTTTAAACCACCAAATTCAGCCACGTCGCCCGCAGCAGTTCCGGTACCGTGCGCTTCTAGCAACCCAAGTGTATGCGGTGCAAAACCAGCATCATCGTAGGCACGTTTCAGGGCTTTGGCCTGACCTTCAGGGCGAGGCGCATAAATACTCTTAAACTTACCATCAGAAGATGAACCTACCCCTTTAATCACAGAGTAGATTCTATCACCGTCACGTTCTGCATCTTCAAGACGCTTTAGCGCAACCATGCCAATACCTTCGCCAATCATCATCCCTTTCGAGTCAATATCAAAAGGTTGAATGGTCTCATTGGTGGTGAATGCTGGTGTCTTAGAGAAGCTCATGTACATGGTTGGTGAGTTATCAGTACACACACCACCAGTAATCATCATTTCACTGCGCCCTTCCACCAGCTCGCTCAATGCCATGCGCATTGCTGCCAGTGAACCTGCACACGCCGCATCCACAACGCAGTTAATGCCGCCAAGATCGAAACGGTTAGCGATACGACCAGAAATAACATTGCCCAACGAACCTGGGAATGAATTCTCTTCCCAGTGAATGTATTGGTCTTGGAATTTCTTAATCATCATTTCGCTGTCTTCGTCGCTAATACCACTGCTCTTGAAGACTTTCTTCAACACTGGATATTGCAAACGAGCGTTTAGGCTTTGTGCGATCTTTTGACCACCACCCACGCCAAGCGTAATGCCGATCTTGTCGCGGTCATAGCCTTCAGGCAATTTCGCGTCTTCGAGTACTTCTTTGGCAACAATCAGCGATAACAGCTGAGACGTGTCAGTCAATTCTAAAATGTTTGGCGGAAGGCCAAACTCCATTGGGTTGAAATCTACCTCTGGAATAAAACCACCACGCTTACAATAAGACTTATCAGGTGTCGTTCTATCTGAATCGTAGTAATCCTCTGGACGCCAGTGCGTGTCCGGCACCTCGGTAATCGCATCGATTTTCTCGCTGATCAGATCCCAAAATTTATTCAGGTAACGCGAATTAGCAAACATGCTTGCCATACCGACTATCGCGATAGGCATATCTTTAAGACGTTTATTCAAACGAGAATCGTCTATGGATTCAGGTGTCGTTGTTTCTGGTTGGCTCATTTATGAGTCTCCACTGGAAATCACAGAGGGTGATGTCTGGTTTTGGGGCTGGACTTTTGGGTATAAGAAGGAAAAATCTGAGTCAGATTTGGAAAAGCACAGCCGAAAAGTTAGGTTGCTGAATTCTAGCAACCAGATAGAAATTTGATTTGCAAAGCGCAATAACTTGCATTGATAGAAGTGATGTTTCATGCGCGATATAAGCGCTCAATTCTTAGGGTGGTGTCCATTAAAATCCTGTTCAAATGATGACGAAAAACACAGCTAACTTCGCCAAGAAAACGAGTTATTTTGTCTAATGGATGAGCAGGCTACCGGACAGGGCATTTCGATACAATGCTCATACTGGCCAGTATCATCTCTTCAGACCAGTTAAAATCCCACACACCAAGTAAAAACTAACACACCAAGACAATAACAACTTGATTCGTAAGGGTTTAGAGTAATTACTTAGTGCTTTTACTCTACTTTGTGACAAAATGCGATCTAGTTATCATTTTTAGCAGTTTTCCAGATCAAACGTCGACACATCAAGGGGAATGAACTAGCAATTGGCAAATATCATTTATGGCCAATTCAGCGAGCAAGACATAAATTCGGCCTGTTTCAGGCTTGTTTTACAATGGATTCAGCATGGTAGAAAAGGTATGATCTAACACTATTTTTGAATGGCTAGGAGTATGGCATTGAAGGCAGTTCAGCAAGTTGATTTATGGGTTTGCCCACTCGTCGATCTTAACCAGAAAACAAATCGACTTAACAAACTACAGTCTTGGCTAAGCGATGATGAATTAAGTAAAGTCTCTCGTTATCGTCAGCCGCATGCACAGCTTACTGCACTCTATGTACGCTGTATATTGCGAGCAATTTTATCTCGCTATTCACCTATTCAACCCCAGCAGTGGGCATTCGAATATGGAAAAAAAGGTAAGCCTCGCCTAAGTACCTTACAACGCGAACAAACGGGCCTTAATTTTAACCTCAGCCATAGCAAAGATTACTTGCTCATCGCACTCCTTAAATCCGATGATGAATCAATGATGCTGGGCGCGGATATCGAGCACGCCAGAGAAAATACTGATATTCACTCGATCATGAATCACTACTTTTCTTCACAAGAAATTGATGATTTAAAGGCGTTAAATAGAAGCGAACAAAGAGGACGTTTCTTTGACCTTTGGGCGCTGAAAGAGTCCTATATAAAAGCGACGGGGCAAGGCTTAGCAACCTCCCTTAAAAGCTTTGCTTTCGATTTTTCTTCTTCCGTGGCAAATGCGCACCCGTTAACACCCGCTTGCGTTGGCGGGTACGCCACAAACGTTAATATATTAAAGGATATTGGCATCCACTTTATTAAGACGCCCCTTGAAGAAAATACGACAGTGACAATGAATAACCATCACCTGTCATGTTGGCAGAGCTTTTTAGGGTATCTAAATCGAGACTATCGCTTTGCGGTTACGGTTGGGGGATGCGATAAGCCAATAGTATTAAAATTACAGACCTTTTCGCAGCTAAGTTTGCCTAACTTTGAATAGCGCCTTTAATATGACCAGTGTTCATGATTCGTTCTATAATGAGGTCATCGTGAATTGTAACAAACTCCCCTAGCCCGCTTTCTTAGATTAATAGCAACACACCATGTGAATGGTGTGTTGCGTACACTACCAAAGGCGCATACTAGCCAGCTAACATCGCCGTAAGCACCTCTTCAGGAACCGGTTGCAAGCGTTTATCTTTATCCAAGCACACCATTTCAATGTCGCCAATGACTGCTGGTTTAGTCGCTCCTTCACGCCACACTTCCTGACGCCATAGCGTTTTGTATTTCCCATCCAATTCGAATGAGGTACGAATATCGCAAATCTCCGCAAATTCAACACCATCTTGAAAGGTCATGTTCGCTTTATAGACGGCAAAGCCTAGCCCATGATCATTCCATAACTGGGCTAATTTATCGCTACCAAGCACATGTTCACGGGCTCGCTCAAAGTATTTTAAAAAGTTGGGGTGATAAACCACTCCCGAATGATCAGTGTCTTCGTAATAAATTTGAACGGGGTGATGATAGATCTTGCTCATGATCGAGGGGTCTCTTTTTTAGAACGGATAACTTGGAAGATTTCATGCCACGGGCCGTGTAAACCATGAAAGTCACCAACATAAGGCTATGCGGCACTGTACCTTAACTATCTCAATCACTTCAATCCTGCATCAGGCATTGTGGCCTTGGTCAGACCTCAATAGACCACATACCTACAGTGACGACACAAGCAAGGGAACACCTCACCTGCCATACAAATAAATCATTATTTTTACTAATGCAGGTATTGACAGTGGTAATTCGGAAGCATATATTGATTACACGAACTGCCATATGGAGTTCATTAATGACCAAGTTCGCCTCATATAGGGAACAATTGGTCGTTGTAATCGTAAGAAGCGCTCTTTCAATCAGGCTGTTTCTTGCGCATTTCTAACAGCAGAACCCTACGTCCACATTAGCGAGTTAACGCTTCGGAGTATGAGTTCTTTCTCTTGGCTCGGTGCTAAGAGAACTATTGCTTTAATAAAGGATAGTATTATGCGTAACATAGATTTTTCTCCCCTATACCGCCATGCCATTGGTTTTGATCGCTTGTTTGATCTTGTAGAGAACAGTGCAAAAAAACCATCTCAAAATGGTTATCCTCCTTATAACATCGAACAGAAAGACGAGAACCACTATCGCATCACGATGGCGGTTGCGGGCTTTTCTGAAGATGAACTTACCCTCACACAAAACGAAAACATGTTACTTGTGACTGGTGAAGTCAAATCAAATGACACGAAACCGACCTATATCTATCAAGGTATCGCCGAAAGAAACTTCGAGCGAAAGTTCCAACTTGCTGACTATGTCACGGTTGAAAACGCGAACCTCAAGAATGGTCTGTTGCATATTGATTTGGTACGAGAAGTCCCTGAGGCCATGCAGCCACGCCAAATTTCAATCAGCAAGTAACAACGCCTCAGCTCCAAGAGCAGGCACCATCAATTATAGATTTCGTTTAGCCATGTGCAGTCATCATTATAACAGTGACTGCACCGGGGTTATTACATCAAAAATTCAACGATATACATTAGATTAATTAATCCTTATCGTTAAGAGGAATATCATTATGGGTAAAATTATTGGTATCGACTTAGGTACAACCAATTCATGCGTTGCGGTATTAGACGGCAACAAACCACGTATCATTGAAAATGCCGAAGGCGAACGCACAACAGCGTCCGTCATTGCTTATACCGATGGTGAAACACTTGTCGGTCAACCAGCAAAACGCCAAGCCGTCACTAACCCAGAAAATACGCTATTCGCGATTAAGCGCCTGATAGGCCGTCGTTTCGAGGATGAAGAGGTTCAACGTGACATCGAAATCATGCCTTATAAAATTGTTAAGGCCGACAATGGCGATGCATGGGTAGAAGCAAAAGGACAACCAATGGCTGCACCTCAAGTGTCAGCTGAGATCCTAAAGAAAATGAAAAAAACGGCGGAAGACTATCTAGGTGAAGCCGTAACTGGCGCAGTGATTACCGTTCCTGCCTATTTTAATGATGCACAACGTCAAGCAACAAAAGACGCAGGTCGCATAGCAGGCTTAGACGTTAAGCGAATTATAAACGAGCCAACTGCAGCTGCCCTCGCTTACGGGCTGGACCAGAAAGGCGGTAACCGCACAATCGCGGTTTACGACCTTGGTGGTGGTACTTTTGATATTTCGATTATTGAAATTGACGAAGTAGACGGAGAAAAAACATTTGAAGTATTAGCGACCAACGGGGATACCCACCTTGGTGGCGAGGACTTCGACAATCGTCTGATCAATTACCTTGTTGACGAATTCAAAAAAGACCAAGGTATTAATCTAAAGAACGATCCACTCGCGATGCAACGTGTAAAAGAGGCCGCTGAAAAGGCGAAGATTGAACTGTCTTCCACTTCTCAAACCGATGTTAACCTGCCTTACGTCACGGCAGATGCGACAGGCCCTAAGCACATGAATGTGAAAGTGACGCGTGCGAAACTAGAATCGCTTGTAGAAGATTTAATCGTGCGCTCTATAGAACCACTTAAAACCGCGCTATCAGACGCCGAGCTAACAGTCAGTGACGTCAACGATATTATCTTAGTCGGGGGTCAAACACGTATGCCGATGGTGCAAGCTAAAGTAACTGAGTTCTTTGGTAAAGCACCACGCAAGGACGTTAACCCCGATGAAGCGGTGGCAATGGGCGCAGCGGTTCAAGGTGGCGTTCTTGCTGGAGATGTAAAAGATGTTCTGTTATTGGATGTGACACCACTTTCTCTTGGTATCGAAACCATGGGTGGCGTAATGACCAAGCTTGTTGAGAAAAACACCACGATCCCAACCAATGCGAATCAGGTATTCTCTACTGCTGAAGACAACCAGAGTGCGGTGACCATCCATGTCGTTCAAGGTGAACGTAAACAAGCATTGCACAACAAATCACTGGGTCAATTTAACCTAGAAGGCATTCAGGCTGCACCGCGCGGCGCGGCACAAATCGAAGTGACGTTTGATATCGATGCGAACGGTATATTGAATGTATCGGCGAAAGACAAATCGACTGGCAAAGAACAGAAAATCACCATCCAAGCATCAGGTGGTCTAAGTAACGAAGACATAGAAAAAATGGTACAAGAAGCGGAAGCAAACAAGGAAGCGGACAAAAAGTTCGAAGAACTGGTTGCGGCTCGTAACCAAGCAGACCAATTGATCCACAGCACTCGTAAACAGCTAGAAGAAGCGGGTGACTCCGTTCCTGCTGACGAAAAAGGTCACATTGAGGTTGTCATCTCCGAGCTAGAAACCGCTCGTAAAGGCGACAATAAAGGCGAGATCGATACCAAAACTCAAGCGTTAATTACGGCGGCTCAAAAGCTGATGGAAATGACTCAACCCAAATCAAATGACACGGGTTCTGAATCTAAGACCAAAGCAGATGACGATGTCGTCGAAGCTGAGTTTGAAGAGGTGAAATAGCAACACGTTAGACAAAACAATCATTAATGTACTCTACGTTAAACACAAAGGGTACGCTCTGGAAGCTAGTGGCATTGCCCACTAGCTTTTTTTATGTGTAAGTAAACCGCGCTCCTTAATTGGGTGCCTAGTACTTTGCCTACTTCGATTATGAATTTCTCTAATTCATGTCCTGAAACACCACCTCAAATTACCATAAGCATCGAACCTGTCTCGTTACAGTAGAACCCTCTATTTTTCCTTAGTTAGTCCATCGAAACATACGAATAACTGAGGGAAATCATTCGATAAAGGCCCAATATGTACGAAGTTATGAAGTAAGACTCTACGCTGTACTGCTCATTTCAGAGCTGATGGCTGAACCTATCAAGTTGGGTTTAGAGCCAGCCATCTCGTTCTATTTTTCGCTTACCTAATCTTAATGTTCGACTAAATAGCCATTTATCGAATCATGATTATTTCGAATGGGCACCAAAATAGAGATTTCACATTTTAAGCAATCGATACGCATCGCTTACCGATTCATGTTAATAATCAACCATAGGCATAATATTCATGACAACGTCCCTCGCCCCCCCTAACGCCGAGACCGTATTTAATCGACTACTCATCGGTTTCGACCACAATAATCCAATGATGATCCAAAAATGCATCGCCGAGGCAAATTCAACGGACTTACCCGCTATCTTTAGAAGGTTCAGTGAGTCCCAACGTACAATATTTTGGATAGCATTAAGCGCCCAAGATGCCCAACTTGGAGCGGGTTTACTTGATCATCTTACTGACGCTGAACAAACCGCTTTATTCGTACAGTTACCGACTGAGAGCGCAAAAGAGCTCTTACAGTACATGCGCTCTTCCGATCGACGTACCTTACTCAACTTACTTCCAAATACCAGCAGACACTCGCTAGAAACATCTCTTCCAAGAACATGGGAAACGGAAGAAAAAGCCGCGATGATATACCAAGGTGATTCGGTAGGAAGAATATGTAAAAACGAAATTTTGAAGCTTGAAGAATCCGCTACCGTCGCTGATTTAGAACATCTATTGAGAGAAGCTGAAAGTCGCTCTGAGCATATTGAATGGCGATATATCTATCTTCACGATAATAACGGCAACTACCTCGGAGCAATAAAAACGCGAGAATTGTTCCTACAACAATCATGGAGTAGCTTGAGCAACCATATTGATACGAGTGTTCCAACCGTCTCCCCTGACCTGGATCTTATGTCGTTAAAAAGCATCTTGGACACCACTTCTCACACCACGATTCCAGTGGTGAATGACAAAGGCTTTCAAATCGGTATTGTAGGATTTAATCAACTTAACCATGCGCTTTATGAGCAATCTGAACAACACCTACTAGAAAAAAGTGGCATTTTCGGTGGTGATGAATTTAGAACAATGCCCATTATCAAACGTAACGTTAGACGAATGACATTTCTTCTTCCTTCTGTTGTTTTGAGCTATGCGGCGGTTTCTATTATTGCCGCCTATGAACCTATAATTGAACAAATCGCTGTGCTTGCCGCAATCTTACCGCTGGTTGCAAATTTATCTGGCGCCGCTGGTAACCAATCGGTTGCAATCTCAATACGCGAACTGTCTGTTGGCCATATTTCGGCACAAGACTGGCTATTCGTGGTAGTAAAAGAACTCCCTATAGGTTTAATCAACGGGTTCTGCCTTGGCATGATCATCGCTCTATTAATGTTGGTCACACACGGCACTCAAAACAGCCTACTTCCTGTTATCGTCGGGTTTTCATACACAATATCTTCAACATTTGCTGTTATTTTAGGCGGGACGCTACCTCTGATTCTAAAAAGAATAAACCTAGACCCTGCCATGTTATCGAGCCCAATATTGACCACTTTAACGGATGCTATTTCATTTTTTAGTGTCTTGTATTTTACTCAAACCTTTCTTCTTTAGTTCACTCCACCGTATAATTTATCTATAGGCTACTCAGTATGTATTTTGAAACATTTTTCACTTATTTAACCCTCACCGTATTGGGCCTCCTCCCTATTATGAACCCTCCGGCAGCAGCCACAGTACTACTTGGACTCAGCAAAGGAAGAGATAAAAGCTATATTGTTTCACAAGCAAAAACAGTAGGAATCTACCTCTTTGTCGCTATGTGTATTACCTTCTTCATTGGTGCGTCCGTTCTAGAACTTTTTAGTATTTCCATTCCGAGCTTACGATTAGGAGGGGGGATTATCATCGTTGCAATCGGCTTTAATATGCTCTTTCCTAAGCCCGAGCACAATTCCACAAGTGTCGGTCAAGACTCCATAGCACTTGTTCCATTGACCATCCCTTCATTATGTGGACCAGGAACGATGGCTTTGATCATTAGCTTGGCCGTAGAAATAGCCTCAAGCGAAGAGGAACTGAACCGCATCACTGTTTACACAGGTGTTATAGGGGGGTTTGGTGTGGTCAGCCTTGTAGCCGCGTTTATACTCAGCATGGCCTATCCATTGTTAAAAACACTTGGTCAAAACGGCATAAACGCATTTACCCGTATCATGGGATTCTTACTGATCTGTATGGGCATGCAGTTTTTTACCATTGGTATTACTGAGATCGTTCAAGATATTAGCCTTGCGATGTAACGACGTTAACCCACTGTTCAATTAGCTACTCATCCTAAAAAACCCGCTATTAAGCGGGTTTTTTAGGAATTGGGTGAGACAGCTATAACCATTTAGCTGCTGGATTGACAAAGGTATACTCACCCAATCTGGTTTTCGTTGCTTTCACTAAACTCGTCGTGATTGTTGACGGTAACATACTCGTGACAATCACTGCATTTTCGATAGTAAATAAATCAAGAATATCGTTAACATCTCGAATTAAGTTGTACACCTGTAGTGCATTTAATTCTCTAAGATTGTTTGACCATCCTATCGATGTATCAATAACAATTTTTCTATTAGTCTTAATCTTTTGGTCGTAATAAGTACTGTTTATAGTGGGCACATGACTATAATGGCCGATATAGATAATCGCATCATCACCATTACCCACATCAATAATTCCATAACACTTTTGATTCACCTGTATTTCATATTGACTCATAGTACACCTTATTAAATAGTAACTGTCAGGGTGACGAAATATGCCACCCTAGTATTAATTTGAAACACTCAACAACAAACCCTCCATTAAAATAATTCCACATTTACATACAAAAAATGCCATAACAGTTAGTGACTACCCAAAATAAATTCAGGTCGATGTGTTTTTCCTGACGGCAGAGGTTTTAGTTGGATACATGACAGTATTTTGAATGTCTGATTTATATTCATAACTGAAATCAGGGAACGGATAGTTATTTGTCTCATGCCACTTTTGGATCGTTTGTGTCGCTTTATCCTTTAATTCACTATCGACCGTTGATAATTTATCCACCAATTGATACTGATTTGATAAAGCAAACTGCGCTCCAACCACTTTCATTTGATGCATCAATTGAAATAAGACATCTTCCTGGACAGCCAGAAATTCTTCGTTATCTCGGCATCTAATATAGGCCAGAACATTTAAAATGATGGAAAATTCACCGATGCCTTTAAGTCGCACTCTCACAGCTTCAACTTCTAATTCTGGGTGCTGAAGCAGTACTCTACGCATGTTGACTATCAATAGCTTAAGCTGGTCCTGAGTAAGCTCAGTACGCACCCTTAAGTTATGTTCCATTCTTCGCTTATCACGTCGTTCCAAGTTATCAATTTCCATATTAGCAAATTCGGAGTTTGGAATAGTAATGAGTGAGCGCTCTAGCGTACGAATCCGAGTAGACCGTAAACCAATACTTTCTATGGTGCCCAGTTTTTCGCCGTAACGGCACAACTCTCCAATCTTAATACCACCATCTGCGTATAGCGTTAAACCATTAATCACATTTTCTAAAACCGGGCGTATGGCAAGCGCAACGGCTAAACCACTCACACCAATACCCGCGAGTATAGGTGAGATGGAAAAACCCATATACTCAACGGCATAGATAGCGAGCATCGCGATCGTTAACCCACCAACAATTCGAGCTAATACCGTAAGAAGCGATGAATCGATATGTTTACCATCATGTTTCTTAAATGCATATATCACCGATAAGTAATTAAATGTTGCCATGATCATCCATGAAATATAGAAAAACTGCGCAACCAAAAAACCTGTCGATAAAAACTGATATATAGCCCCGGTAATCCAGATACCATCGTCGATGATCTTACGTGTTACAAAGAGTATTAACACCGCTCCCAAAAGAGCCATCAAACGGCCAACTCGCCAAGTTACGTCCTTGTGCTCCCTTCGTTGATTGAACTTATCACCAAGATAAAAGCTAATTTTGATTAGCAGTTTACTAAAGGAGAACACGACAAGTAGCGCCACCCATTGCCACAAAGGAAGCGGGCCATAAAGCGTATTAAAAGCCGTGGGTAACTGATGAATAAATTGCTTAGAAAAAAGCGGGCCGGGATTGACTAGAAAGTCTTGGTAATAATCACTACGAACCAAGTTTTGATACGGTAGAACCTCCATTGCTCGATACCAATACGGTAGCTGCTGAATCGAAGTCGCGGAGAATAGGTATTGCCCTGCCTTCTCTCCCTCCAGTTGTCGAATAATCGCAATATCCGTGTTCGCAAACCGCCATTGAGTCACTTCATTGCTATGACTGTCGATAAACTCCGGCGCTTGAAAAAAAGCTTCTTCATCAATCCGATCGAGGATCTCTCTTAACAAAAGAATTCTCTCCATTACGACAACAGTGCGGTTTCTATTCGGTACCAAGGTCAAATCCATCGTTCGCTTTGTTTGCGCTAACACGTGCTGCGCATGCTGTGTTTCTAGTTTTTCCTCTTGCCAATATTTAATGAGCGTTTCTGAAGACAGTAAGAAGCTTTCTAATGTTGACTTTGCTGTAGACGTGTTTGATAAAGAAAAATCATCATTCGACCACGACAACGGACTTAAAAATATAAATACACATAACAACAGATGTGGTAAATCCCGATGTATCATTGTATTTTATCGCCTTTTAATTGTGTAAGAAGCTTGAAGTGGCGATCCCAAAACATTAGAAGGAAGTCACGCTAATCATCATGATGAATACTTCATTTCATTCATTATTATGTAAAAGTATGCGATAACACCTCTGATGAATATAAAGTATCCGTATGCTCAGTTAACTTTGATATTTTCCCTTCATCAAAGTCAAACCACATGACATAACTATTGTTAAACTGATGATCACTGGTCGTTTTTGCGCTTACCTCTAACTCA